>NZ_JACXYX010000018.1 GCF_014779655.1 Nocardioides ganghwensis | reverse complement strand
CGACTCTGACTCCAGCGCGGCCGGCTCACAGCCCCACACCAACTCTTCGGACAAGCCACTTCCCGGACCCGCCACGCAACACCCTAGAACTCCACTCACTGCTGCGTCTTGACACAGAGGGGTGCCAGATCCGGACGTTGGCGTCAGGCCTCGAAGGCAGACCGTCCCTGGGTGATCTGGCTCGCGGTGTCGGCTCCCGACCACGTGAACCATGGTTCGTCGCCGGACTTGGGGACGACGAGGGCACCGTTGCCTGCAAGCGCGCGGGTTACCTCGCCTGTGTCGAGAAACGCGCGACTGTTGTAAGAGAACGCCCACGCGGTGTCGTACTCGGTGACGTCCGAGATCACCCAGTCGCCCGCTGCGAACTCCGGGTAGCGGGAGTTGAGCAACGAGACAGCCACTCGGCGTGCGTCATCCTCGGTCATGGGTTCGAGGCTACCGAGCGTCGGCGCTCTGGGCGCTCGCTCATCGGCAGATCCGGATGCTCAAGGCGTCAACGCCAGGAGGCGCGACCGTCCGGAGCCGGACCTCAGAGGTGCACGCCCGCGTACATGCCGATGAGGTAGGTGACGCCCATCGCGAGCACGCCGCCGCTGACGTTTCGCAGGACCGCGGGCAGCCGGGGGCTCAGCCCGATCTTGGCGCTGACGAAGCCGGTGAGCGCCAGGGCGGCGACCACGCTCAGCACGGTGACGAGGATCCGCGTCTCGGCCGGCACGAAGGCCACGATCAGCAGCGGCAGCAGCGCGCCGATGGTGAAGGCGAGCATCGAGGCCCACGCCGCGTGCCAGGGGTTGGTGAGGTTGTCGGGGTCGATGCCGAACTCGATGTCGGCGTGGGCGCGCAGGGCGTCGTGCTCGGTGAGCTCGCGCGCGACCTGCTCGGCGGTCTCCTGCGAGAGGCCCTTCTCGACGTACATCTTCGCGAGCTCGCGCTCCTCGGTCTCCGGCATCTGCCGCAGCTCGGTCGCCTCGAGGTGGAGGATCGACTTCTCGGAGTCGCGCTGGGTGCTGACCGAGACGTACTCGCCCGCGCCCATGCTCAGCGCGCCGGCGGTCAGGGCCGCGATGCCGGCGATCACGATCGTGCCGCTGTCGTCGGTGGCGCCCGCGACGCCCATCACCACGCCGGCGGTCGAGACGATGCCGTCGTTGGCGCCGAGGACGGCGGCGCGCAGCCAGTTCAGCCGCGTGCCGACGTGGTCGCCCAGGTCGTCGTGGAAGTGCTGGGGCTCCTCGTCGGTCCCGATCTCCATGCTCACCCCACGATCCTCGCCCGCGGGAGGGGCCGTCGCAACGAAGGTGAGGCTGCGCTCAGCCGTCAGGCGAGGGCGTACGTCCCCAGGACCTCGTGGCGTGGGCGCCGGCGCGGGCCCTCGCCCAGGTGGGACGCCACGAGGGCGAGCTCGGTGACCTGCCAGCGCGGGGCGTCGGCGTACGCGTCGAGGAGCCGGACCCACGAGGTGACGTTGGCCGGCCGTCCGAGCCGCGCGAGGGTCAGGTGCGGGTGGAACCGCTGCCCGTCGACACGGGCGCCGGCGCGGGACACCGCGGCCCGAGCAGCCGTTGCCAGCTGGTCGAGCGCGGCGTCGTCGTCGGGCTCCAGCCCGGCCCAGAGGACGCGGGCGGCGTCGGGGTGCGGGAAGGCGCCGCCGCCGGCGACGCGCATCCCGAACGACACCCGGCGTGCCGCCGCCTCCGCGAGCAGGTCGTCGAGCTCGTCCAGCGACCGCTCGGGCACCGACGCGGCGAACGCCAGCGTCACGTGCCACTGCTCGGGCGTCGACCAGCGGAAGGCCGCGGCCTCCCGGCGTACGTCCAGGAAGGCGTCGAGGTGCTCGACGACCTCGGCGGGCGGGACAACCGCGACGAACGCCCGCATCAGAGCCCCAGGTCGCGCCCGATCAGCATCTTCATGATCTCGTTGGAGCCGGCCCAGATCTTGGTGACCCGGGCGTCGCGCCAGGCGCGGGCGACGCGGTACTCGTTCATGTAGCCGTAGCCGCCATGGACCTGGACGCAGTGGTCGAGGACGTCGTTCTGGACCTGCGAGGTCCACCACTTGGCCTTGGCCGCGTCGACGGGGGTCAGCTCCTTCTTGGTGTGCGCGATGACGCACTGGTCGACGAAGGCCTGGGTCACGTCGACGCGGGTGACGAGGTCGGCGAGGAGGAACTGGGTGTTCTGGAAGGCGCCGATCGGCTGCCCGAAGGCCTGGCGGTCCTTGGCGTACTGGACCGTCTCCTCGAGGATCTGCTTGGCGTGGGCCAGGTTGGTGATGGCCGAGCCGAGCCGCTCCTGCGGCAGGAACTGCATCATCGAGATGAAGCCGGTGTCGAGCGGGCCGACGAGGTCGGCCCCGGAGACGCGGACGTCCTCGAAGGCGAGCTCGGCGGTGTCGGACTCGTCCTGGCCGACCTTGTCGAGCACGCGCCCGACGCTGAACCCCTCGAGGGTGGTGTCGACAGCGAAGAGCGAGATGCCCTTGGCCTTCTTCTCCGGGGCGGTGCGCGCCGCGACGAGGACGAGGTCGGCGGAGCCGCCGTTGGTGATGAACGTCTTGGACCCGTTGATGATCCAGTCGTCGCCGTCACGCACCGCGGTGGTCTTGAGGTTGGCGAGGTCGGAGCCGCCGCCGGGTTCGGTCATGCCGATCGCGGTGACGATCTCGCCGCTCGCGCAGCCGGGCAGCCAGCGCGCCTTCTGCTCGTCGTCGGTGAGGTGCACGAGGTAGGGCACCGTGATGTCGGCGTGGATGCCGACGCAGCTCGGCAGGGTCATGTTGACCTTGGCCAGCTCCTCGGTCAGCACCGCGTTGAAGCGGTAGTCGCCGGCCTCCGAGCCGCCGAACTCGTCGGGGATCTCGAGGCCGAGGAAGCCCTGCTTGCCGGCGGCGAGCCAGAACTCGCGGTCGAGGCCGTGGTTGTCGGCGTACGTCTCGAGGTGCGGGGTGACCTCGCGGTCCAGGAACTGCTTGACCGAGGCGCGGAACGCCTCGTGGTCCTCGTCGTAGATCTCACGCTTCATGCCGCTATGTTACCCGTGAGTCACCAAGCCGACCATCATTCCCAAGACGGTCCCGGGCCGGCCGGTTTCGGCGTACCGTCGCGGCGTCGGACTGGTGAGGGGGCGAGCGCACGGTGAGGGACAGCGACGTGGCGTGGGCACGCCCGCGGGGACAGGCGTGGGGCAACGAGTCGCAGCGCGCCGTCCTGCACGCCGTCGCCGAGGACATCGCCAAGCGGACCCAGCACAAGGTCGTGGCCATCGAGGCCCTGCGCTCCGACGGCTTCCTCGAGTTCGTCGCCATCGCGGGCGACGACGCGGCCCGCGACAAGATGCTCGGGCAGGCCTCACCACTGGCGCTCGACCACATCCACGACCTCGGGCAGGAGATGGACGGCTGGCGCCACATCCCCAGCGAGCGCCTCGACGACGTGACCCGCGCGTTCCTCGACGAGTACGGCCACAAGCCGGACGTGCCGGCCTCGGGGCTGCCCAACGGGTGGGACCCCGACGACCAGCTGGTGCGCCTGCTGGAGAACAAGGACGGCGAGCTGCGCGGGCTGCTCTACCTCGACGAGCCGCTCTCCGGCCTGCGGCCGACGCCCGAGGTGGTGGCGGCGATCAACGCCGAGGCGGGCGTGCTGTTCGAGGCGATCGTCAGCATCGTCGAGCGCGAGCTCTACGGCGAGCAGGTCCGCATGGTCACCCAGGCCCGCCGCGCCATCGACACCGTACGGCCCGGCCTGGGTGTCGCGGACCTGATGTCCGAGCTGTCCCGCGCCCTCGGCGAGGCCCTCGACGTCGCCACCGTCGACGTGGTCGTGTCCGGCTCGGTCGTCCCGGGCCTCGAGGACGACCGGCACCGCATGGGCGAGGTGATGCGTCGCCAGTGGGAACGGCGCGGCCACGTCGTGGTCGAGCGCGAGCGGACCTGGAGCATGCAGGAGGAGTCGGTGGAGACCCCGCCTTCCCTCACCCGGCTCCTCGACGCCCACGACCTGGGGTCCGGTCTCCTCGTCCCGATCGGCGCGGGCGAGGAGTACCTCGGAACCCTGGCCATGGGCCGCGCGGCGGACGCGCCGCGCTGGATCGCCTCGGAGATCAACGCGGCCACCGTCGTGGCCGCCGACCTCGCCCGGCTGTTGCTCGAGGCCCGCCTCGGCGAGCGCGAGCGTGCGCTCAACGCCGAGCTGCGCGGCGTCAGCGACTACCGCCGCGACATGGTCCTCACGCTCGCCCACGAGCTGCGCAACCCGGTGAGCGTCCTGTTCACCCACCTCGAGCTGCTCGGCCAGGTCCCGCAGACCGACGAGGCGCAGGAATCGCTGGACGCGCTCGTCCGGGCCACGCGCCGGATCGAGGACATGGTCGAGGACCTGATGGCCCTGGCCTCGGTGAGCGACCCGGAGCGCGGCACGTCGATGACCGAGGTGGACCTCTCCGCCCTGGTCCACGAGTGCGCGGAGTTCCTCGCGCCGATGGCGACCCTGTCCGGGGTCGAGCTGCGGCTCGCAGTGGCCGACGACCTCGTCCTCACCGGCGAGCCCGCCGCGCTCCAGCGGATGGTCACCAACCTGCTCTCCAACGCGTTCAAGTACACCGAGGCCGGGGGACGGGTGAGCATGGACGTCGCGCGCGCGACGGCCGACGGGGGCGACGGCGTACGGGTCACCTGTGCCGACACCGGCATCGGGATCCCCGCCCACGAGGTCGACAAGGTCTTCACGCCGTTCTTCCGCTCCGGCAGCGCGGAGGCGCGCAGGCGTCCCGGCACCGGCCTGGGCCTGGCGATCATCGAGCGGGTGGTGACCGCCCACCACGGAACCGTCCGGGTCACCTCGGACGTGGGCGAGGGGACCACCTTCACCGTGTGGCTCCCGCTCGCCCCACCCGCCGAGGTGGGCTGAGCACCACGCCGGGCAACAGTTCGTCCACAGCCGGGCCCAAGACCTGCGGAAACCCGCCCGGCCGCTTGGCGCCGCGCCTACCATCCCAGTGGCGGGTGGGGAGGACGAGTGCGCCATGGAGCAGGGGCAGAAGGGGGAGCGCAGGACGCGCGACCTGAGCTGGGGTGATGCACGCGCCCGTGCGCTGATGCACGCCCTCGCCCGGGACGCCGCCACCCGCGCCGGCTTCCGCGTCTGCGCCATCGAGGTGGTCCGCCCCAAGGGCCTGCTCGAGTTCGTCGCGATCTACGGCGACATGACCAGCGCCCAGGAGCGGCTCGGCACCGCCTCGCGGCTGTCCGACATGCAGCAGGTCTTCGCCGTCGGCGAGCCGTTCGGGCTCTTCATCTGGGTCCCGGAGGAGAACTTCTCCGAGGAGCTGCGCGAGCAGATGGACGGCGTGATCGTCGTCCCCGACATCCCGGTCACCGGGGAGGTCGGCGACTGGCACCCGATGGACATGCTGGTCGCACGGATCCTCGACGAGCGCGGCGACCTCCGTGCCCTGCTCTACGTCGACGTCCCCGTCGACGGGCGGCGCCCCGACAAGGAGCGGCTCCTCGAGGTCTCCGACGAGCTGTCGATGACGCTCAACTCGGTGCTCACCGCGATCGAGCGCGAGGAGTACGCCGACCACATGCGGGTCATCCGCGCCACACGGCGCCTGGCCCGCTCCGGCCCGGCCCGCCACGACGTCGGGCACCTGCTGCGCGAGGCCCGCTCCACGCTGCTCGGGGCGCTGTCGGTCGACGAGCTCGAGATCCGCGTGTTCATCGACGAGGACGTCGAGGCCCCCGACAGCCTCGGCCTCCAGATGGCGCCCGAGGTGCGCCGCGCGCTCGACGAGGCGGCCGCGCGGGCCTGGGTCGGCCAGCACGTGCTGGTCATCGAGCCGGAGAACGTCTGGGGCGACGCCGAGCTGACGGCGTACGCGCCGTGGTTCAGCGACGCGCTGCGAGCGGCCGGCTTCGAGGCGGTCGTCGTGGCGCCCGTCGGTGTCGACGACGAGGTGCTCGGCATGCTGATGTGCGCGCGTCGCACCGGGTCACGGCGCTGGACCGACGGCGAGGGGGTCGCCGCCCTCGAGCTCGGGCACGACCTGGGCCGCGCCATCGCCAACGCGTACGCCACCCAGCGCGAGCGTCGTCTGCTGACCGAGCTGCGCGAGCTCGAGGAGTCGCGACACCGCTTCCTGCGCGAGCTCACCCACGAGATCAACAACCCGATGACGGTGATCGCGGCCAACGCCGAGTTCCTCGCCTCGAGCGAGTTCGTCGACGAGCGCGACCGCAAGCGCGCGCAGGCGATCCTGCGCGGCAGCGAGCGCCTGGGCGACCTGCTGCAGGGCCTCGCGATGCTCTCCCGCGTCAGCGACCCGCAGTCCCCGCCGGCCATGCAGCACACCGACCTCGTCCCGATCGTCGAGGAGACGCTGTCGGCGATGACCGCCGTCGCCGAGCGGGTGGGCGTGACGCTGCACCTGGTCGGGGACCTCGGCGAGGCGGTGGTCCTCGGCGACCCGCGCGAGATCGCCAGCGCCGTCACCAACCTCGTCGACAACGCGGTCAAGTACTCCAACACCGGTGACGAGATCTGGCTCGGCGTCGAGCGGCGTGCCGACGGTGGCCTGTCCTTCGCGTGCCGGGACGAGGGCATCGGCATCTCCGACTCCGACCAGGCCAACCTGTTCGCGCCGCTGTTCCGCTCGACCAACGAGGAGGCGCTGATGCGCCCGGGCACCGGGCTGGGCCTGGGGATCGTGCGGGAGATCATGCAGCGCCACGGCGGCAGGGTCGAGGTGGAGTCGACGCTCGGGCGCGGCACCTGCGTACGGCTGCACTTCCGTCCGCTCAGCTCCGACGAGCCGGACGACGACCCCTCGCCACGCGACTCGACGAGCTGGGTCGTCGGGTCCTGAGGCCGGTCAGGGACGGATGACGTCCTTGCGGGGAGGCGCCTCGACCTCGACGTCGACGTCGAACTCCGAGAACGAGAGGGTGCCGCCGTCCTGGGTGGCGGTGGACTCCAGCCTCACGACGTGGTGGGGCGCCTCGCTCAGCACCCAGGTGTTCTCGTCGTGGGCACCGCCGGGGGAGGCGGTGAGCTGCACGGCCTTGTGGCCGTCGATGGTGGTCTCCTCCACGACGCTCGCCGGGACCGGGCCGTCGACCGCGTCCCGCTTCGAGCGGCCCTTGCCGGCCTTGCCCTGCTGGCCGAAGTCGACGACCTCGAAGGTCGCGAGCAGCGCGTCGAAGTCGCAGAGCCGCGTCGCGGTGCGGCCGTCGAGCTGCACCCAGGAGCCGCTGAGGCGGTCGAGCACCTGCCGGGGCACGGACCCGCCGCCGAGGCGGTTGAACGCGCCGGCCTCGCCCTTGAGCCACGCCCGGTTGCCGATGCGACGGATGTCGAGGTGGCTGCCGCCCACCCGGATCGTGCCGGTGCACCGGTCGTCGCGGTCCATGCTGAGGTCGACGAAGTACTGCTCGCCGCCGTCGCGGACCTGCCCGGTCACCCGCAGGCTCGTCACGTCGAGCATCGCCTCGCTGGCGGCGACGACGATCGCGTCCCCGTCCTTCTGGGCGAAGTCGCTGGTGGTGAAGTCCTCGTACACGCTGCACCCGGCGGTGGTCGCCACCAGCGCGGCGGTTGCCGCCACCACTCGGATCACGCGCATGGGTCCCCCTCGTTGCTGAGCCGCTCGATCTCATCACGGACCACTGCGTGCCGCAGGCGATCGGGGCAAGTCAGTCGAGCAGCTCCTCGACCCACTCGGGCACGAGGCGGCTCGCCGGCCCGCGGCGCGACTCGGCGAAGTCGGTGGCTCCGGCGCTCGGCTCCAGGTTCAGCTCGAGCGTGTGGCCCCTCGCCCAGTGCACGAACGCCGCGGCCGGGTAGACCGTCCCCGAGGTGCCGATCGAGACGAACAGGTCGCACTCCCACAGCGCCTGCTCGACCACGTCCATGCCGTGGGGGACCTCCCCGAACCACACGACGTCGGGACGCAGGGTCGCCGACCCGCACCCGGGGCAGGGCGGACCGTCGACCAGCGGCCCGTCCCACGGGTGCCGGGCGTCGCAGGCGGTGCACCAGGCGGACTGCAGCCGACCGTGGATGTGGTGGACCCGGCGGGAGCCGGCCCGCTCGTGCAGGTCGTCGACGTTCTGCGTGACGACCAGCAGGTCGTCGCCGAGGGCGTCCTCGAGGCGTACGAGCGCGTGGTGGGCCGCGTTGGGCTCCACCCGGGAGAGGGCGGCGCGCCGCGCGTCGTAGAACCGCTGCACCAGGTGCGGGTCGTGGGCGTACGCCTCCGGGGTGGCGACCTGCATCGGGTCGTGGCCCTCCCACAGTCCGCCGGAGTCGCGGAACGTGGTGAGCCCGCTCTCGGCGGAGATGCCGGCGCCGGTGAGCACGACGATCCTCTGGTGGCGGGACATGCTCCAGTCCTACCAGCCCGTCACCCGTAGGGGTGCGCGCCCATGGAGGTGGCGCGGCGACTCCGGTAGACAGACGGTCATGACCGACTTGGGAGGGACGTCGGACGCTGTCGCGTTCGTCGGTGACTGGACCGGGCAGCTGGTGGCGACGTCGGTGCACGCCGGGCACGCGCTGCGGCCCGAGATCGCCGAGGCGATGGTGCTCGACGAGGCCGAGCGGTTCCGCGAGGAGGACCCGTTCACCGACCGGCTCGCCGCGGTGGTGCCCGACCACGTGGTGACCACGCGCTCGCGCTTCGAGGCCGACCTCAACCGGCCGCGCCGTGAGGCGGTCTACCGGACGCCGGACGACTGCTGGGGGCTCGAGGTGTGGCGCGGCGGTGAGCTCTCCGACGAGCTCTTCGAGGGCAGCCTCGCGACGTACGACGCGTTCTACGACGCCCTGGCGCCGCGGCTCGACGCCGTGGCGGAGCGCGGCCCGTTCGTCCTGCTCGACGTGCACTCCTACAACCACCGCCGCGACGGCGCCGACGAGCCGCCCGCCCCGGCGGCCGAGAACCCGGAGGTCAACGTCGGCACCGGCAGCCTCGACCACGACCTCTTCGGCCCGCTGGTCGAGCGCTTCATGGGCGACCTGCGCGACGCCTCGCTCGGGTGCGGGCCGCTCGACGCTCGCGAGAACGTCGCGTTCGAGGGGCGCAACCTCGCCTGGTGGGTCCACGACCGCTACCCGCGGGTGGGCTGCGTGCTGGCGCTGGAGTTCAAGAAGACCTTCATGGACGAGTGGACCGGCGAGCTGCACGCCGACCGGTTCCGCTGCGCCCAGCAGGGGCTCGCGGCGGCCCTGCCCGGGCTGCTCGACGAGCTGGCCCTGCTGCGATGAGCGACGACGCCGACGATCCCCGGGCCCACGCGGAGCTCAGCGCCGCGGACCTCGCCGTCGACCACGGGCTCTCGCTGCTCGCCCAGAGCTTCCGCTTCCTGCTCGACATCACCCCGGTCGACGCCGACGACCTGCGCGAGGACTTCCTCGAGGGTCGCGAGCCGGACCCGCCGTTCACCTACCGTGAGCTGGAGACCGACCCGGCCGTCATCCGCGCCGAGCTCGACGGCATCGACCCCGGCGACGTCTCGGACCCGGTGCTCGGACAGCTGCTGCGCGCCAAGCACCGCGAGATGGAGCTCCAGCTCGACATGCTGGAGGCCCGCGACACCGACGACTTCCTGCCGCTCAGCGTGGAGCTGTACGGCGGGGTGTCGCCGTCGCTGCGCAAGCAGGCCGAGGCGCTGCTCGCCTCGATCACCCGCACCGAGCCGACCGACGAGGCCCTCGACGCCGAGGAGTTCCTCGCGATGGCGGAGGCCGAGATCGCGCTCTACCGCGACGAGGACCCCGACCTCGACATGCACGCCGAGATCCGCTCCGACGTCAACGGCGTCATGGTCTCCGGCGACGTGCTGCTCATCGGCCCCGAGACCAAGGTCCAGCGGCAGCGTGCGCAGGCGTTGCTGCACCACGAGGTCGGGACCCACCTCGTCACCCAGGCCAACGGCAGCCACCAGCCGATCAAGGTGCTCGGCGTGGGACTGGCCGGCTACGACGAGACCCAGGAGGGCCTGGCGGTGCTCGCCGAGATCGCCTGCGGCGGTCTCACCGCCTTCCGGCTGCGACAGCTGGCCGGTCGCGTCGTGACCGTCCACCGGCTCGTCTCCGGCGCCACGTTCGCCGAGGCGCACGAGGCGCTGGTCGCGGACGACTTCCCCCGCGGGAGCGCGTGGACCACCGTCATGCGCGTCTACCGCTCCGGCGGGATGACCAAGGACGCGATCTACCTGCGTGGGCTCGTCGAGCTCCTCGAGCACCTCGGATCGGGCGGGTCGCTCGACCGGATGTGGCTCGGCAAGTTCTCGTTGCGCGACCTTCCCCTGATCGGCGACCTGGAGGAGCGTGGACTGCTGCGCCCCGCCCGGGTGCTGCCGCGCTACCTGCTCGACCCGTCCGCCCACGACAACCTCGCCCGGGCGGCCGGCACCGAAGACCTCGGCACACTCCTGGAGGGACACGCATGAAGATCGGATTCGTCGTCAACGACATCGAGACGGAGAAGGCGGAGTACACCACCAACCGCCTCGCCATGGCCGCGAAGGAGATGGGCCACGAGGCCTGGTACATGGGGATCGGCGACTTCGCCTACGAGCCCGACGGGTCGCTGAGCACGAAGGCTCGCGCGGGGCAGGCCAAGTCGTACCGGTCCCTCGAGCGACACATGTCGGACGTGAAGAAGCCCGACGTCGAGCAGCTCATCGGCATGGACGAGTTCGACGTGGTCATGCTGCGCAACGACCCGGCCGACGACGCCGAGTCCGACCCGTGGCGCAACAACGCCGGCGTCGCGTTCGGCCAGCTCATCGCCTCGAGCGGGGTGCTCGTCGTCAACGACCCCACCAGTCTGGCCAACGCGCTGTCCAAGGCCTACTTCCAGCACTTCCCCGAGATCGTCCGCCCGCGCACGCTGATCTCGCGCGACGAGGACATGATCGAGGAGTTCATCAAGGACCTCGGCGGCAAGGCCGTGCTCAAGCCGCTCCAGGGCTCCGGCGGGGCGGGCGTCTTCCTCGTCGACCGCAAGGAGGCGCCCAACCTCCAGCAGATCATCGAGGCCATCTCGCGCGACGGCTACGTCGTCGCCCAGGAGTACCTCCCCGAGGCGGCCAAGGGTGACGTGCGGATGTTCGTGATGAACGGCCAGCCCCTCATGGTCGACGGGCAGTACGCCGCGTTCCGGCGTACGCCGTCGACGAAGGACATCCGCTCCAACATGTCGGCCGGCGGCAAGGCCGTGAAGGTCGCGGTCACCGACGAGATGCTCGAGATGGTCGAGGTCGTGCGGCCCAAGCTGGTCGCCGACGGCATGTTCCTGGTCGGCCTCGACATCGTGGGCGACAAGCTGATGGAGATCAACGTGTTCAGCCCCGGCGGCCTCGGCAGCGCGCAGGCGCTCTACGAGGTCAACTTCGCGCCCGCGATCATCGCCGAGCTCGAGCGCAAGGTGAACATCCGCCAGCACTACCCGGAGATCGACAACTGTCGCCTCGCGACCAGCTGACGTCAGGCGACGCCGGCCGCCGCGCGCCGGGCGTACGCCCATCCCGGCCGTCGGAGCAGGAACGACCAACGGTCGTGCCACGTGTCGGCGGCGGCCACGTCGGCGGCGATGTCGGTCCACTCGTGGGTCGCGATCCGCGCGGGGTCGTAGGAGTCGATGTTGGCGGTGAGGCCGTAGACCACCGGCTCGTCCTCCTCCTCGAAGGTCCCGAAGAGGCGGTCCCAGAGGATGAGGATGCTGCCGTGGTTGCGGTCGAGGTAGTCGCGGTTGGACCCGTGGTGCACGCGGTGGTGCGAGGGGGTGTTGAAGACCTTCTCCACCCAGCCGAGCCGCTGGATCGCCTCGGTGTGGATCCAGAACTGGTAGATCAGGTTGATCCCGCGGGCCTGCTCGATCAGCGCGGGGCGTACGCCGGCCAGCGCGAGGAGGCCGTACGGGACGGTCAGCGTGACCCCCTCGGCGACCGGCTGGCGCAGCGCAGTCGAGAGGTTGTAGCGCTCGCTCGAGTGGTGCACGACGTGGACCGCCCACAGCCACCGGCTCTCGTGGCTGAGGCGGTGGTTCCAGTAGTAGACGAAGTCCCAGCCGAGGGCCGCCGCCAGCAGCGCCCACCGCCCGCCGCCGAGGTCGAGCGGTGAGCGTGCGAAGAGCCGCTTGCCCGAGGTCATCGCGGCCCACGTGGTCGAGGTCACCAGCGCGGTCGACGCGACGGCGCTGACGGCCAGGGCTCCGTGGGCGCGGCGCAGTGCCGGCGGGATCCGGTCCACCGTCCGGTCGACCGTCCGGTCCTCGGGGCGTACGGCCGGGCCCTGCAGGATGTCGGCCAGCTCCTCCTGCACCTCGCGGACCTGCGCCGGCACGGTCTGCGGGTCCGGCAGCCGACCGTCGCGCAGCCGGCGGCGTACGACGTCACCGACCGTGGTCAGCGCGGCGGTCGCTGCTCCCACCGCGAGCAGGGTCCGCCCGTGCCGGCCGACGCCCGGGGTGACGGGGTCGAGCAGGCGGCGGGCGACGTACGGCGCCGCAAGGCTGCCGACCCCCATGCTCAGGCTCGCGACGGTGTCGGCGAGCTGGTAGTCGCCGGCGCGGGTACCGGGCTCGACCGGGTGCGCGCGCTGCCAGGCGTACTCCGCAGCCATCGCGCCGACGAAAGCGGGGATGGCGGCGACGGTGAGGTCGACCTTCATCCGCGCATTGTGGTGGCTCAGTAGTACCAGGGGAAGCATCCAAGCGGGCTCAAACTGGTCGCGGTTACCGTTGCTTCTCGACGAAAAGCATCCCTGACCTGCGCGAACATCGCGATGGCTGTCGCCGGTCACGTTGGTCAAGATCGGACGACGTCGAGCATCTTGCGGACTTCTTGCGGACCCGTGCGTCATCGCCAGGTACTTCCACCACCCACGAGGTCGACGGTCACAGCGAGACTGCCCATCCGGTTTCCGATCACTGCCAGCTACAGATTCCAAGCTGGTGACGAATCAACAATCGCCGGACACCGGGTAGTGGCGCGGCTACGGTCCGCACTTGTGAGTGCACGACACCTGAGCCCCAATGACCCCGCCTTCGCTGGATTGCCCACCGCTGACCACGAGTGGACCTCTGACGACTGGCAGCAGCTCCTCCACTGGCTGATCGAGAGCGGCATCCTGACCTACAAGGACGTGACTGCCCTTGTCCTCGGCCACCTGAACCCACCGCAGGTCGGGACCTCGATCGCCTCGAAGAAGACCTTCCAGGCACACTTCCCGCCGAGGAAGACTTGGCAGGCGGTACGTGCGTGGTTCTACCAGCAGCGCGGGAAGTGTGAGGACTGCGGCGCCCGCTTGGAGTTGCAGGCCGATCACGTCGAGACTCGCCAGGACTACGGCGACCAGGCGGACCGCCTCGACAACATGCTGCTCCGCTGCCGCCGCTGCAACGTCATCAGGCGGCCGTCGCACGCCCAGGGAGGACTTACCTTCTTGACGGCGGAAGCCGCCCTCATGTGGATCCTGCTCATCAAGCGTCCGCGGACGTACCAGGAGTTCGAGGGAATGTGCCGCGACTACGGCATGACGATGGCGAACATCCGGTTCCAGGAGGCCTGGGCGATGGCTCACTGGCTTGAGGATGACGGCTCGTACACGATCGACCCGTCGTCGAGCCTCTAACCGCCGACAAGTCCCGTCGACGTAGCATCGTCGCCGTGTCGGAGGACCTCTCGCTATTCGGTGATGACGATCGAGCACCCAGGCCCGCGGAAGCGGTCCCGCCTGCTGTGGCGCCGATTGCCGACTGGCAAGTCGACCTGCTTCGAAAGGCCCTCGATGCGCGAGGCCTGACCAGCATGGACGAGCGCAAGGCCGCGATCGAGTTGGCAGCAGCTAGGCCGGTCGAGGCTCTACGAGCCCTGACCCATGACGAGGCGCTGAAGGTGTTGTCCAACCTTGGCCCAACTGGTGGCACCTTGGCGTCGCGCTCGGCTTGGGACGAGCGCGACGCCGACACCTGGATCGACCGCCTTTGACGAGCACGAATCCGCAGTGATGTAGAGATCGCCGAATCGCCTCCCTGCGCCCGACGTCGTCCATATGCTTGCTCGGCTCGGCTAGCAACTAACCGGAGGACCGCGCCATGGCATCCAATGCATCCGAGGATGAGGAACTCGCGCCAGATGCGCACGGTCTCTACGACGCGACCTGGCAGCAGCCCGAATGGAAGGCGATGGTCGAGCGGCTGGTCGACGACGGGTTCGTCACCTGGAAGGAAGCCGCCGCGACGCTGCTCGGCGAGCTCAACCCCCCACAGGTAGGCACGCAGATCGCCTCGTCCGATGCTGGCACCTTTGGGTTCAAAGCGAATCACAGAGCCGCGTTCCCCGATGAGTCGTTGATGAGCCACGTCTTGGAATGGTTCTATTCCGAGAGCGGTCGGTGCGTGCATGTGGTCGATGGGGCGACGTGCGGGACGCGGCTCGACCTTCAGGCCGATCACGTGAATGGAAGAGAGAACTTTCGCGAGAACCCTCACGCCGCCGACACGCTCGACAATTTGACGCTGCGATGCCGGCGCCACAACGTCGCGAAGCGCAAGTCGCATGTCAACAATGCGAACCGAACCCTCCTTCCAGCGCAGCAAGCATTGATGTGGATCCTCATCGAGATTCAGCCCTATACCAAGTACGACTTTGGGCGCCTCTGCCGCATCTACGGCATGACGATGGCGTCGGTCCGCTTCGATGAGGCCTGGGCGATGGCCGTCTGGCGCGAGCGAGAAGGCCGGTACCAGATCGCCGCAGTGGCCGGCGAATACGACCTGATCGTATGGCCAGATGGTGCCGTCACCCGGCGATTCGCGAGCGGCGAGCCGTCCCCGCACGGAACGCAGATCCTGGCATCAGAAGTCCAAGGAGGCGACGTCTTCTGCTTTCTCGCGTCACCCGACGGCGTCAAGGCGAATCTGCGCTACTACGAGTGTGACGTCGCCCGAATCCCCTTCGTCTATCCGCTGGACTCACGACCCCCAACGGACATCGCAATCTGGCCGACCGCGAAGGGCGGTGTGCCGATGCCGCCTCGCGGCCTACAACTCCACTCGTGGGTTCTACGGCGGCCGGACGAGGAGGTCCACTTGTCTGCACTGGGCGTAGAACGGCAGACCCCGACGCCAAAAACCGTGAACGGTCTCAAGGTGACTGGCCTGGGACGACGCGCGACTGTTGCCGATCTGTCGCTGGTAATTGCGGCGGACGCGTCATAGAAGCGTGAGGATGGTGCTCTCAAAGGCCATCGCTGACGTGTGCTCGCTGATGAGCCGACGGCTCAGTTCGGCGTACGTCGGGTCTCGCTCGATGAGAACGGCCTTGTGACCAGCGCTCAGAGCGGCGCGCGCTGTCGTCCCGGACCCTCCAAACGGATCGAGAACGAGCGAGCCTGGCTCGAGTCCGTCAAGTAGGGCGATCACGAGCTCGTGCGGGTACGGGGCAGTGTGACCGAGGGTATTCTTCCCTCGAACCATCTTCACGACTGGATGGATGCGTAGGGCGCGGTTGATGCATGCCAGGGCACCTCGTAGCTTCGCGTCCTCGGGCGACTGTTCGGGCTTCTGCACGACTATGACGTGTTCCCAGCAGTTGAACGGCGACTGGTAGAACGGCGAGAAGTTCCCTGCATTGAAGCCGCGTTTCCCCTGGATCTCCCCCTTGTCCCATACCGCTGAGCCAAGGTATCTAAAGCCGATCCGGCGGAACGCATCTACCATCAGCGCGGACAGCAGGATCCTCTTCTTGCCCATGTCACTGAAGGTGACGACACGTTCGTTGTCGAAATAGTCGAAGATGTTGTACGCGTACAGCCCGCCAGGCTTGAGCGTCCGAAAGACCTCGTCGGCGATCCGATACATGTCGTGCATGTATGAATAGAGGTTCGGCCACTGAGCGTACTCACGTGCGTTGTAATACGGCGGAGAGGTGACGGCTCGGTCGAAGGTTTCATCGGGCAGGGAAGCCAAGACGTCCACTGCATCACCTTCGATGACGTCCCACCCTGACTCGCCTCCCCGAACCGGTGTCCGGTCACGACTCGAGGACGGACGCGAGGGCAAGTAGCGGTGAAAGAACGCGGAGTCCCAGAAGGACGGGCTCCCCTCGACCACCACAGGCTCCTCGCCGGCGCGAAGGTCGCGGCCGATGGGATCGGTTGGCGGCTCCTTGACGTCGAGAAGTACGACTACGTCTCCGCGCATCGAGTAGTGGGCGACGAGCGTGTCTAGGATCTCTTCGTCCGACAGAAAGGGAAGAACGTCCCGCTGCCAACGACGGACGCTCTCCTTCGAGATCTGATTGCCATCCGTCTCGATCGCCTCTTGCTTCAGCAACGACCGGAAGTCGTAGCGCTTTCCTCGGTTATAGATGCTGCGATCCGTGCACAGAGGGTTGCCGCACTCCCAACTCTTGACGCCGAAACTCGGATACGAGTTGCCGCCCACGTTGTCGCTGCGGCAACCCGGGCAAGGAATCTTGGTCTCGTCCCGACGGTTCTTCTGGAGGACCAGAAGAAGCCGACGAACGCGATCCGACTCATCGTGAAGCACGAACGTGTCGCGATACGTGAAGCCTTCGTTGAGCAGCTCGAACCGAGCCTTTTCCTCGTCGATCTGCGTGACGTGGTCGAGCGTCTCCTGTCGAATCTGCTTCACACGGAAGAAGAGCTGTTTGAGGGGCACCTCGCTGAACCGCTCGGCGAACAAGGGCAGCTCAGAGGCCAGTTGCCATGCCTCCGCCTCTAGACCGTCTTCAACGTTGACCAAGATCGCGAGGAACCCGTAGTTGTCGATCGCGTCAAACTCCTCTGCAATCCACTGGGTCAGGGAGGCGC
The DNA here is from genome assembly GCF_014779655.1 of Nocardioides ganghwensis. Taxonomy (GTDB): domain Bacteria; phylum Actinomycetota; class Actinomycetes; order Propionibacteriales; family Nocardioidaceae; genus Nocardioides; species Nocardioides ganghwensis. Next base: position 83,090 of record NZ_JACXYX010000018.1, on the reverse strand, counting down.
GCTGGGTCTCGTATGAGCTTTGAGGCTCCGGTCGAACCTGGCGGACCACCAGGCTGCGACGACGCTCGAAAAGTTCAGGCTTATGGGCGCGCAAGTCCGACATGTAGTCGTCGGAGAAGGGCATCGGGTCCTCAGATAAGACGTTTGCCATCTCCCTCGGGCTCCAGATCGACCATGCAAGCGGCCCTGCAGCGGCGTTGTACACATCGTTGGCAACGTCTCGGTCGGGCTGCTTGCGAAGCTTGGTGGGGTTCGTTGTCTCAGCCGACAGGAGCCGACGCGTTTGTTCATGGCTCACCGGCTCGATCCGGGCGCGGACCCTCTCGAGCAGCTCGCGTTGCACGCCGCGTTCGTCCAGAAGGAGCTCGAGGTCGTTGATGTTGAGTGCGTTGATGGCCCACTCGAGCCTGCGCTTCGTCGGATAGTTGAAGGTGACGCCGGCAGCTGCACACTCTGCGTACAGGGACGCGATGAACTCCTTGTTCGCGAACATCTTCTGGTTGAGGCGCCCGTAGAAACCTGCCGCGATCGGACCCATGTCCACGTTCACCGGCCCCAGCTCGGCAATGACTCTTTCGATGCTTCGCGCCACGTCTCTCGACACGGCGCCATCGATGCCCGTCAGGTCCGAGAGCAAGAGCTCAAAGGACCTGACATCAGCCACGCAGCTGACTTCGACGGAGGCCTGGGGAGAGGACATGGGACGAAGGTATGCGATCGCACGGACATTACAGAGCCGACGCAACGAGGGTGTGGAGAACCCAGCCTGCATGGTGCCCTGTGGAGAGAATCTGGCTGGCCTAGTCCCTATGAGTGGCGGCGAAGACGGCGTCGCTCGCCCTGTCACGGGCACGTCGTCTCCCACCGGACTCGACTCAGCCCGGCCGATGCCGAAGGCCGACGGGCGGGTTCGATGTCACCGGGATGTGGGCGAGAACCACGATCTGCCCGAGCAGCAGTGGATCGGCGCCGAGCTCCACGAGCCGTGCCACAGCCCCTTCCAGTCGACCCAGGACCGTGATGCGACCCGCCGGCCCGGGCCAGGTGGCGGGCCGTCAGGTTCGAGAATGTCGAGGGTAATCAGGAGACGCTCGAAGCGGCTTGCCTGCACATCGTCGTCGGCCATGTCGGCCAAAAGCGACGAGACAGGAGCGTGCCTCACCGAGAGCGAGCAGGTAGTCGAGGTCGGGCGGCATCCGACGACGTTGACGCCGCGTCGGCTTGCCCACACGGGTCAGGGAGAACTCCTGCGAACAATCTCCGCCAAGCCGGCCCTCTGGACCTTCCCTTAGATCTCCCTGCATCCCGGTCTTCATCTCCTCGCCGTTGGACGCCATTGACCCTCGTCAGCCCCCCGAATCCCGTCCCCGTCAACCTCCTCTTCATGGCTCTCACCCCTAGTTCTCCAGCGGCACGCATGCTACGAAGGTTCGTAGATGGGCCGCCCCTCCTGGGGCGGCCCACGCGGCATTTCTAGGGGTCCGTTGGTTGTCGACGGACGCGTTGGGTCGGGTGATCCGAGGTGATCGGCGTGCACGGAGGGGTGAAGTTCTACCGCGGTGCAGCGAAGGCGGCGCGGACCTACGTCGAGCGTGACTGCGCCCGCTACGACGACTATTACCTCGCCGAAGGCGACGGGATTGCGATGCGGTTCGTCGCTGAAGCCAAGGGCGGCGACGGAGAGCGCGAGGTCCGCGTCGAGAAGAAGCCAGACATGGACGGCGAGACCTACGAGGGCTGGGTCGCCGGGATCGTCGTAGAGACCGGGCAGGCGAAGGGGCGGCTGCGGAAGAACGCGAACGGGCTGCGGTTCGTCGAGGTCACGATCAACGGGCCGAAGACGTGGTCCCTGGCGGCGGCGCTGAACCCGGAGGTCTCGGCGGCGCTCGATGCCGCGCAGGAGAGCGCTGCCCAACAGATCATCAGCTACCTGGCCAAGCATGCGACGACTCGCGTCGGGCCGCGCGATCGGCAGGTGCAGGTCCCGGTGGAGCACATCGAGGCGGCGGTGATCCGGCACTACACCTCACGCGCTGGCGATCCGCATCGGCATCTGCATCTCCAGATCAACGCGCGGGTCTTCGCCAAGGGCGCCTGGCGCGGACTCCACTCGGTGGGCGTGCGGGACATGATCGAGGCGATCAACGGCATCGGACACGCTGCGGTCGCCACAGATCCGGAGTTCCTGTCTGCGCTCGCGGAGGCCGGGTTCACGATGGATCCGGAGACGGGCGAGATCCGCGAGTTGGCGCCGTACGTCGGGGCGTTCAGCGCACGGACCTCGCAGATCCGGGCCAACGTCGAGCGGTACGAGGCCGAGTGGCGTGCCGAGCATCCGGGCGAAGAACCCGGGCCACGGATGCGGGAGGTGTGGGATCGGCGGGCGTGGGCGCAGGCCCGCCCGGACAAGGCGGCGCCGGAAGATGGCGCCGAGGTGGTCGAGCGGTGGAACGAGCAACTGCGAGCGCTCGGGTACATCGACCCACACCACTCCGTGCCGCTGACATCTACCCGGATCGGCGACCTCGATCGCGAGGCCGCAGTCGATCTCGTGCTGTCACGACTCGGGGCGAAGAGGTCGGCGTGGAACGCCGCCGACATCCGAGGACAGGCCGAGACTCTCATCGTCCAGACCGGGCTGATCACTGAGGCGGCTGTACGGATCGAACTGGCAGAGGACCTGACCGCGCGTACCGTCCGAGGTTGCACTCCCCTGCTCCTGCGACCCGACGTGCCCGAGCATGTTCGGTCGCTGACGTCGATGGCGGTGCTGGCCGGGGAGACGGAGATCCTCGAGCGGCTGCTTCGTCGCTCGGCTGCGGCCGCGCCGGCAAGGATGCACCGGGCGACCCTTGAGCGGCTGTCGCAGGAGCAGGGCCGTGTCGCCGAACTGCTGTGCGGTCGCGGTCCGCTTGTCGTCGTCGAAGGCGCCGCCGGGGCCGGGAAGACGACGACGCTGGCGGCCGTGAGCAGCTATCTCGCGATGCGAGGACGGCGGCTGCTGGTCGTGACGCCGACGCTGAAGGCCGCTGAGGTTGCGGTTCAGGAGACCGGCGCCGACGGACGCTCGGCCGCCTGGCTAATCCATCAGCACGGCTGGCGGTGGGACGACGACGGCCACTGGACCCGCGAGCCCGCCAAGCCCTCCCCGGCAGCGCAACTCCGACGTGGCGACCTCCTGCTGATCGACGAGGCCGGCATGGTCGACCAGGACACGGCACTCGCCCTGTTGACCATCGCCGACGAAACGGGGGCGCGCGTCGCGTTCATGGGCGACCGGCACCAACTGCCCGCTGTCGGCCGCGGAGGCGTACTCGATCACGCCATCGCCTGGGTCCATCCGTCGGCCATCGTGTCGATGCAGCAGACACGTCGGTTCGCGGATCCCGAGTACGCCAAGCTCAGCCTGGCGATGCGCGACGGCAGGCACGCCGAGGCCGTCTTCGACCTGCTCGTAGCACGGGGCCAGGTCGTCGTACACGCCTCGGAAGCCGAGCGCACGGCGAGCCTCGCGATCGTCGGCGTCGACGGAGCGCTGGTCGTTGCCGACACCCGGGAGCACGTTGCAAGGCTCAGCGCCGCGATCCGCACCGAGGGCGGCCACGACTCCGGCTCGGTTGCCACCGACCGTGGCGAGCTGATCGGACTCGGCGACCGGGTCGCGACCCGCCGCAACGACCCCGGCCTCGGCGTGACGAACCGTCAGATCTGGACCGTCGTCGGGATGGGCGAGAGCGGCAGCCTCGTCGTCAGCTCGCCCGATCAGGGACGCGACCGGGAGCTACCGCCGGCGTACGTCCGGGAGCATGTCGAGCTCGCCTACGCCACCACGATCCATGGCGCGCAGGGCGAGACCATCGACCGCGCCCACGTCGCTATCGGCGAGGCGACCGGCGCCGCGGCAGCGTACGTCGCGATGACCCGCGGCCGCCAGACCAACGTCGCGCACCTCGTCGCCGAGTCCGTCGAGGACGCCCGAAAGCAGTGGGTCGACGTGTTCAGCCGCGATCGCGCCGACCTCGGTCCAGCTCACGCTCGCGGCCAGGCGATCGACGCCATCGACCGGTACGGCCCGGCCGCCATACGCCCTCCGAGCCCGGCCCTCCCCGTCCCGGAACACCGGCCGCCCACGTCACAGCCGCCCGGAATCGGCTTCTGACAAGCCGGCGCGGCCAACGACTTAGGGATACCTGTTGACCTGCGGAAACGCAGGTTCCGGGCAGGTATCCCCCTCCAGGTATCCCGAAATCGTGGATACCTAGCCGCCCACGCTGGCCAACACGGACCGACTGTCCGTGACCACAACCGGCGAGGAGCAACGCCATGACCGCATCACCGATCAACCCCGACAAGAACCGCCGCCCGATCAAGAACCCCGGCGACGAGATGCTCACCCTTCAGGAAGCCTGCCGCTTCCTCCGCGTCGCCGAGGGGACGCTGCGCTACTGGCGCCACCTCGGCTGCGGACCGCGCAGCTTCAAGATCGGCCGCCACGTCCGCTACTGGCGTGCCGATCTCGTCCTCTGGCTCTCCGAACAGACCCGTCGTCCACAGGATCGCGACTGAGCGGGGCGTCATGACTGTCGTCGTGCTGACGATGGCTCGATCTCGGAAGGAGGGCTGCTATGGCCGGAAGCATCGCGAAGCGGCCCAACGGCCGCTGGCGTGCCCGCTATCGCGACGATACGGGACGGGAGCGGTCGCGCCACTTCACACGCAAGGTCGACGCGGCGGCGTGGCTCGACGAGGTGACGTCGACCCTGCACGCGGGAACCTACGTGAACCCGCGAGCGGGTCGGGTCACCTTCCAGCAGTTCTACGACGGCTGGGCGCCACGGCAACTGTGGCTGCCGTCGACACGGACCAACGCCGACCTGGCGATCGGCTCGGTCGAGTTCGGCGATCTGCCGATGAAGGCGATCCGGCGATCCCACATCGATACCTGGGTGAAGTCGATGTCGGCGAAGTGGGCGTCGACGACCCTCAAAACACGGTTCGTGATTGTCCGTTCCGTCTTCCGGGCCGCAGTCGCGGACCGGGTGATCGCCGAGGACCCGACGATCGGGGTCGCACTCCCTCGACGACGCAAGATCGAGGCCGCGATGCGGATCCCGACGGTCGAGCAGGTTGGGCGGCTGCTGGCCCACGCCGACAGCAACAGAGTGTCGACCCGTCACGGATTCCGCGCGTACGTCGCGCTCTGCGCCTTTGCGGGTCTGCGAAAGGGCGAGGCGGCGGGTGTCCAGGTCGGCGACATCGACTTCGCCCTGCGTCGGCTGACCGTGTCACGACAGTTGCAGCGAGACGGCTCAACCTTCGTCGCGCGGCTGCCGAAGTACGGCTCCGAGCGAGTGGTTCACCTGCCCGACGAGCTCGTGGAGATGCTCCGCCTTCACGTCGAGAGGTTCCTGCCCGAGGAACCACCGTCGGACGCGTGGCTGTTCACCGTCCGCGACGGGCCGATGTACGACAACGACATCGACTGGCGATGGCGCGCGACCCGGACCTCGGCCGGCTTGCCGCACGTGCGCATGCACGACCTTCGGCACTTCTACGCCTCTGGGCTGATCGCCGCCGGGTGCGACGTCGTCACAGTCCAGCGAGCGCTGGGGCACTCGTCGGCGACGACGACGCTGAACACTTACAGCCACCTGTGGCCGACCGCGGAGGACCGCACGCGGGCAGCCGCTGCGGACCTGATGCGCGACGCTCAGGCCCCTCCCGGCGGACCCCGAAGTGTCGGTGCGCTCTGACATGATAGAACACATGTTCGAAGACACGAGGCTCGAAGAGTCCGCAGCGGCCGCGCCGCGCGGTTACCCTTGCGACGTGTATGTGTCGTCGTTCGAAGAGCAAGCAGCACTCGTTGCTCTCCTGCGGACCAGGCCGGACGGTCTGTCATGGCCCGAGCTGACGACAAGAGTCCGTGACGAGGCAAGTGTCGAGCGGGTGATCGAGGACCTCCAGCCGAGCCAGGGCCTTTTCCCCGATCCCGAGTTCGCGGATGCACTGGCCGTTGCCGAGAAGGACGTGCACGCCTGGAACAGCGAGGGATTGACCTTCCTGACCATCCTTGATGGCCGATACCCGGCGTCGATGCGGGACATCCATCAGGCGCCGCCCTTCCTGTTCACCCGCGGGGAGCTCCGCGAAAGTGATCCGGGCATCTCGATCGTTGGCTCGCGCGACGCATCACCAACCGGCCTCAAGATCGCCGAGGCGGTGGCGATCGCCGCGGTCGAGGACGGCCTGTCGGTCATCTCGGGGCTCGCCGCCGGGATCGATACCGTCGCCCACACGACTGCACTCAGAGACGGCGGCCGGCCCGTTGGTGTGATCGGCACCGGCATTCGCAAGGCCTATCCTGCGGCCAACCGTGAGCTGCACAGCGAGGTGGCCGAGCGAGGCCTCCTTCTCTCGCAGTTCTGGCCGGATGCGCCCCCGCAGAAGCACACCTTCCTCATGCGCAACGCGACGATGTCCGGGTACGGGCTGGCGACAGTGGTAGTCGAGGCTGGTGAGCACTCAGGGGCACGCGCCCAGGCCCGCATCGCCGTGGAGCACGGGCGTCCGGTCGTCCTGACGGACCTTGTGCTCGAGCGGACGCAGTGGGCCAAGACGCTCGAAGGTCGCCCGGGAGTAACGATCGCTTCGTCGACCCAGGACGTCATCGATGCGATCCGCCAGATCCGCGCCGCGGACGACTCGATCAACGACGCGATCAGAAGCCTCGTCTCCGCTTGAACGCCGCCCAGCCCGATGCCTACGGGGTGATTCGCCAACTCCTCATCGACAACGCCGGGGGGTACCTGCGCAACGTCGTCTGGGGGCCGGCCACGTGCAGCCACTGCGCAGGAATCCCCGGCAACGAAGGGTTCTCCACGTGCTACCGGTGCGACGGCTACATCGCCCGTGCCGGGCAGCTCTCGGATCGTCGAGGCTTCATCACGTACGCGCTGGCCGGGGCCCAGTCGGGCGCCAACATGTACCGCTACAAGGACGACGTGCCGCCGCCGGCGGCGACTCGCATGATGACCCTGCTGCTGGCGGCGACGCTGACCAAGCACATGACATGTGCCGTTCATCCGGGCCACGGCCCCGTGACGGCGTGGGCAACCGTGCCGTCCCTGAGCGGGCGCGCAAACCATCCGCTGGCCGGCTTAGCGGCACCGTTTCTCAAGACTCTCCCGTGGATTGCCCTCCGGGCATCGGCCGCCGCAAGGAACGTCCGAGAGCTCCGGCTCGGCAACTACGTGACGACGGATGAGGGCGGCTCTCCCTCCGGCCAGCACGTCCTGCTCCTCGACGACACCTGGGTCACCGGCTCGAACCCCGAGTCCGCGGCTGGCGCCCTAAAGCGGGACGGTGCGACGGCGGTCACCAGCCTTGTGGTCGCCCGCTGGCTAGACGCGAGTCGCGGTGCCACCAAAGAGTTCATCAAGTCGCATCTCACCCAGGACTTCGATCCGATCGTCTGCCCCTTCACCGGGCACCCTTGCTAACAGCACGGACTTGACGGCCTCAGCCGCAGACGACGCAGGTGTCGAGACGCCACTCTTCGGCCGACTGGTCGTCGAATACTTCCCGCGTACTGCCGTACGCGGTCGTCAGGTTCAACTGGCGCCCGAGGGTGAGAACGACGACCCGGGCGGCTCCGGCTCGCTTCAGCGCCGCCGCCGCACTCGCTGCGGAACTGCCCGACGTCCAAGTGTCGTCCAGGAGCAGAACGCGCGACCCCTCGACTACGAACGGAGCCACGGAGTACGCATCCGGGGCGAGATGACCCCGGGCGGGTCGAGGCTTGGACGGGTCTCTCGTGAGGAACGCTGTATCCCAGTGCCATAGGCGGGCGAGGGGGTCGTGCTCCACGACGCCGAGTACGAGTCGCTCCAGATGGTTGAAGGCCCTTTGATCGTTCGACGGCACGATGGTGGCGACGTCGACGGCTCCTCCGGCCTCGGCCGCGACACATCCGCTGTGAACCTCGAGGAACTCATGCAGCAGGGACGACAAAGCCCAGCCGAGCCAGTCGTAGCCCTCGAAGTCCTTGTATCGATGCAGCATCGACTCCAGCCCAGCATCGAGGCTGTAGGTGATGGGGATGACCGAGTCGACTGCGCCCGCGTACCCCCTGCAGTTCAAGCAGGTGCTCCAGGTGGCCGGACCGCCGTCGAGGTAGCCGGACGATCCAAAGCACACCTGACACGCATGCGGGTGCCGAGGCGCCACGGGGACCAGCACGCCGTCGAGATCGGCCAGCCAGTCGATCCACTCGGGCGTGGTGTGGGCGCGCCTGGCGAAATCGGGTGCGAGAAAATTCCGATACGGCATGGGGGTCCTCCCTGCCGTCAAGCCTAGGAACGAGCGCGGCATCGCGCAGCCGATCACAGGCGGCCAGGACGGGACACCGTCGGCTTCTTGCGGACTTTCTGCGGACCAGACGCGGACTTGGGAGTCTCAACCCCCTCCTGACCTGCGCAAATGCGTCAGATCAGTAGTACCAGGGGAAGGGCGACCAGTCGGGGTCGCGCTTCTCGAGGAACTGGTCGCGGCCCTCCTGCGCCTCGTCGGTCATGTAGGCCAGACGCGTCGCCTCGCCGGCGAACAGCTGCTGGCCGACCAGGCCGTCGTCGAGGAGGTTGAAGGAGTACTTCAGCATCCGCTGCGCGGTGGGGGACTTGCCGTTGATCTTGCGACCCCAGTCGAGGGCGACCTTCTCGAGGTCGGCGTGCTCGACGACGCGGTTGACCGCGCCCATGCGGTGCATCTCCTCGGCGTCGTACTCGTCGGCGAGGAAGAAGATCTCGCGGGCGAACTTCTGCCCGACCTGGCGCGCGAGGTAGGCCGAGCCGTAGCCGCCGTCGAACGAGCCGACGTCGGCGTCGGTCTGCTTGAAGCGTGCGTGCTCGCGGCTGGCGAGGGTGAGGTCGGCGACGACGTGCAGGCTGTGCCCGCCGCCGGCGGCCCACCCGGGGACCACGCAGATGACGACCTTGGGCATGAAGCGGATCAGCCGCTGGCACTCGAGGATGTGGAGGCGCGCGAGCTTGGCCCGGTCGATGGGGTTGGGCGGAGCGCCCGCGTCCACGTGGCCGTCGGTCTCGTACTGGTAGCCGGCCCGGCCGCGGATGCGCTGGTCGCCGCCGGTACAGAAGGCCCACTTGCCGTTCTTGGCACTCGGACCGTTGCCGGTGAGGATCACGCAGCCGACGTCGGCGGACGTGCGCGCGTGCTCAAGGGTGCGGAGCAGCTCGTCGACGGTGTGCGGCCGGAAGGCGTTGAGCACGTCGGGGCGGTCGAAGGCGATGCGTACGGTGCCGTGCTCGCGGGCCCGGTGGTAGGTCAGGTCGGTCAGGTCGTCGAAGCCGGGGACGACGTCCCACGCCTCGGGGTCGAAGATCTCGCTGACGCCCTCGATGGCACTCATGCACGTACTCGCTTCGCTCCGTGCGCGCACGAGGCACTGGGCACCCAGCGTTGGATGATTCGTTCGCTGCGCTCACTCATGGTCGGGAGGGTAGCCGTGACGCGGCGGAAGAACCGCGCCCGCCTCGGCGTTGGACCGGGCATGGCACTGACTGGAACCTATGTCCCGAGCACCGCCCAGTGGGTCCGCGACCAGGTGGCGGAGTACGAGGCCAGCAACGGCGAGAGGGCGAACACCCTGCGCGACACCGGCTACCCGATCGTGGTCATCACCTCGGTCGGCGCGAAGTCGGGCCACCTGCGCAAGAACCCGGTGATGCGGGTCGAGCGCGACGGCGCCTACCTCGCGGTCGCGTCGCTGGGCGGGGCGCCCCAGAACCCCGAGTGGTACCACAACCTCGTCGCCCACCCCGAGGTCGAGCTGCAGGACGGCGCGGAGAAGCACGTCTACACCGCTCGGATCCTCGAGGGGGAGGAGCGCGCCGACTGGTGGCAGCACGCCGTCGCGACCTGGCCGACGTACGCCTCCTACCAGGAGAAGACCGACCGGGAGATCCCGCTCTTCCTGCTCGAGCGCGCCTGACTCAGGTCGGCTGCCCGGGGTCGGGCTCGACCTCGTCGACGACCGCCTCGTCGTCGAGGTCCTCGTCGTGCACGATCGTCTCCTCGTCGGGGTCCAGGTGGGCCGGCGCCTCCGGCTCGAACGGGTCCTCCGGGTCTGTCGCGTCGTCCGGGAGAGCCGCGTGCTCGCTCATGTCCGTGTCCTCTCGTCGGGTGGGGGCGTGCGTACCCCCATCCGACCGCGTCGTGTGCGGACGCGCAACGGCCCCGCGCACTTCCCGTCGGCGATTCCCGGCCCCACAATGACGCCGTGACGACCACGGTGCCGACCCGCTCGGCCTTCGACGACCCCGTCGACGCCCCGCCGGCGAGGTGGGTCGGCGCGCTGGTGCTGCTCAACCTCGGCCTGATGGCCGGCTGGTTCGGCCCGATCCAGGTGCTGCTCGCCCAGCAGGCGGCCGACGTCGCCGCGGCCGAGCCAGGCGGGATGAGCAAGGAGGCGCTGCTCGCGGTCGTCCTGTTCTCGGGTGCGGCGGTGTCGCTCGTCGCCAACCCGGTGTGGGGAGCGTTCAGCGACCGTACGCGCTCGCGCCTCGGGCGCCGGGTGCCGTGGATCCTCGGCGGCGTGGTCCTCGGCGCCGCGTCGCTGCTGCTGCTGTCCATGGCCGACAGCGGACTCTGGATGGTCGTCGCCTGGAGCCTGGTCCAGCTCTCGCTCAACGCCGCCTGGGCCGGCGGCGTCGCGGCCGTGCCCGACCAGGTGCCGGTCCCGCGGCGCGGGCTGATCGGTGGCCTGATCGCGATCGCCGGCACGGTCGGCGTGCTGCTCGGCATCAAGATCGCCGAGGTCACCGGGTCGATCGCCCAGGGCTACGTCGCGATCGCGGTCGTGATGCTGCTGCTGTCGGTGCCCTACCTCCTGGGGTCGCGCGACATCCCGCTGCCGCCCGACCACGAGCTGGCGCCGATGGACTGGAAGCGGCTGGTCCGCTCGTTCTGGGTCTCGCCGCGCGAGCACCCCGACTTCGCCTGGGCCTGGCTGACGAGGTTCCTCGTCAACCTCGGCAACTGGATCGCGCTCAACTACCTCTACTACTTCCTCACCGACGGTCTCGGGTTCGGCGACGACGACGCGACCGCCAGGCTGGGCGTCCTGGTCCTCATCTACGGCGGGTGCACCGTCGCCACGACCGTGGTCGTCGGTCACTGGAGCGACCGCGTCGGCCGAAGGAAGGTCTTCGTGATCTGGTCCGGCGCCCTGATCGGCGCCAGCTCGCTCGTGCTCGGGCTCTGGCAGGCCTGGCCCGGGGCGTTGCTCGCCGCGGCCGTGCTGGGCGCCGGGTTCGGCGTCTACCAGGCCGTCGACTTCGCGCTCATCACCCAGGTGCTGCCCGGCGCCGGGGACCGGGCCAAGGACCTCGGAGTCATCAACATCGCCTCCGCCCTGCCGCAGGTGCTCGCGCCGGCCATCGCCGGCCTGCTCCTGGTCGCCGTACGCGAGCTGGGCGGGTCGGTGGCCACGCAGGGCGAGTCCTGGTCGCTGGGCTACGGCGTGGTCTACGTCGTCGGGTTCGCGTTCTGCGTGCTGGGCTCGGTCTTCGTGACGCGGATCCGCTCCGTGGCCTGACCTCCGGAGACTCGTACGGAGCGCGGGCTCGTACGCGGGGGCGCGGGGGGAGAGAGAGGCGAGGACGACCTCAGGCGCGGCTGATCGTGATCGCCAGGCCGAGCAGGTGCTCGAGGCGGGCGAGCTCGGAGTCGAGGAACTCCGGACCTCCGCGGCGGCCCATCAGCACGAGGTCGTCGCCGAAGGGGGCGGCACACTCGACGTAGACCTCGTCGCCCGGCAGGCGGGTCGGTGCCGGGACGGGCCCGATGTCGTACGCCGACGGTGCGGCGTCGGTCGCGTGCACGACGCGCGCACCGTCCGCGCCGGGCGTGACGCGGGCGGCCCAGTCGACGCGGAAGGCGATCGGCAGCAGCTCGACGAGCCGGTCGCGCGCGGTGGAGGGGTCCTCGGTGAGCGCCTCGACGACCTCGAGGTCGAGGAAGAGGTTGCCTCCGGCGGCGTAGCGGCTGATCCACAGCACGCTCACCCCGTCGAGCACGGAGCAGGCCGAGATGATCGAGTCGGGCATCGTTCCGGCCGGGATCTCGAGCAGGACGTCGTCGACTGCGAAGCCGTCGCGCTTCTCGACGATCTCGATCGCCTCGATGTCGCCGCCCGCCTCACCGATCGCGCTCGCGACGCGGCCCAGCGACCCCGGGACATCGGGGAGCTCGACGCGCATCAGGTAGGGCATGCCACGAGGCTAGCGGTCGCGCGTGTCGGCCACGTTTCAGGCATCCGACAGGCGGGCGCGCAGCCCGCTGGCCCTCAGCGCCTGCCGCGCGATGGCCGCGCGCACCGCCGACTCCGAGCCGATGACCCGCACCTTGCGCTGCGCCCGGGTGACCGCGGTGTAGAACAGCTCGCGGGTCAGCAGGCGCGACTCCTCGTCGGGCAGCAGCACGGTGACCTCGTCGGCCTGGCTGCCCTGCGACTTGTGGATCGTCATCGCGTGCATCGTCTCGACGTCGCCCAGGCGCGAGGGCGCGAGGTCGAGCGAGCCCACGCCGGTCGCGATCGCGGCCCGCGGACCAGAGGGACCGGCCACGACCACGCCGGTGTCGCCGTTGTAGACGCCGAGCGAGTAGTCGTTGGACGACACCAGGATCGGGCGGCCGGGATAGGCCGCGTCGTGGACCGGCACGCCGGTCTCGGCGGTGAACCACTGCTCGATGCGACGGTTCCAGTGGCGTACGCCGAAGGGGCCGTCGCGGTGCGCGCACAGCAGGCGGTGCCGGTCGAGCGCGGCGAGCGCCCGCGCGGCGTCACCGGCCGCGGCCGCGTCGTGCACGGCGAGGGCGTGGGGCAGCACGGCCGACCGGATCGTGCCGGCGGGGTCGCCGTCGGCCACCCACTCGACGGCGTCGCCCCCGGACCGGAGCGCGTCGATGGCCGCGTCGGCGTCGCCGAGCCGCAGGGCCTCCGCCAGCCGGCCGATCTCGGCGCCGTAGCGGTGGGCGGTGCGCAGCGCGGCGACCGGGCTGTCGTCGCGGTGCTCGTAGCCGCGGACCAGGTCGGTCAGCACGGCACCGGCGTCGACCGAGCTGAGCTGGTCGGGATCGCCGACGAGCACCAGCCGCGCCTCGGGGCGTACGGCCTCCAGCAGCCGGGCCATCATCGTCAGCGACACCATCGAGGCCTCGTCGACGACGACGAGGTCGTGCGGGAGCCGGTTGCCGCGGTGGTGGCGGAAGCGGGTGCTGTTGCCGGGGTCCTGGCGCAGCAGCCGGTGCAGCGTCATCGCGGACACGTCGGCCAGCCGTGCCCGGTCGGCGTCGCCGAACCGGGCCGCCGAGGCGCGCACGGACTGCTCGAGGCGGGCGGCGGCCTTGCCGGTCGGTGCCGCGAGCGCGACGCGCAGCGCCACGCCGGACGCCTCCGCCTGCTCGACGAGCGCAGCCAGCAGGCCGGCCACGGCGGTCGTCTTGCCGGTGCCCGGACCGCCGGTGACCACGGTCGTGGCCCGGGTGGCCGCACTCCAGCAGGCAGCGCGCTGCTCGTCGGCCTCGGCGCCCGGGAAGACCCGGGCGAGGGACTCCTCCAGCAGGTCGCGGTCGACCACGTGCGCCACCAGCGCACGGGTTCGCAGGTCGTCGAGGACCTGCGTCTCCTGCTCGTGGTAGCGGTCGAGGTAGACCAGCCCGTGCTCGAGGTGCACCACCTCGGCGGCGACCAGGGGACTCGCCGAGACGGCGCTCGCCCAGCCGGCTGGCGCGGGCCAGGGGAGGTCGCGGTCCGGCAGCGAGCCCGGCACCGCGGCCAGGTCGAGGCAGACGGATCCGTGGCGTACGGCGCGCACGGCCAGCGCGACCGCGAGGAGCACCGCCTCGTCGCTCTCGCCCACCAGCCTGCCGAGGGCGGACGCGACGTGCACGTCGGCCGCGGTGAGCACGCCGGCCGTGTTGAAGGTCGCGAGCACGCCGGTCGCCGCGAGGGCGAGGTCGCGGTCATGGGCGTCGACCGGCTCGAAGACGTCGCTCACGGCACCGTCACCCCCGCGCGTACGCCGTCGAGCAGGTCGGACAGCTCCTCGACGAGGGCCACCGGCGGGCGCCACGAGAAGACGCCGCACGGCATGCCGTCGACGACGGGCGTGTCCGGCCCGCACATCCCCCGCAGGTAGAGGTAGAGCACGCCGCCGAGATGGGTCGCGGGGTCGTAGGCCGGGAGCCGCCACCGCAGGAAGCGGTGCAGGACCACGGTGTAGAGCAGGGCCTGGAGTGGGTAGTCGGAGTGCGCCATCGCCTCGTCGAGCATCTCGGGCCGGTAGTCGTGCGCGGTCAGCGGCTGGTCGACCGGACCCAGCCAGTTGGTCTTGTAGTCGACGGTCAGGAACCGCTGCGCACCGTCCACGTCGAGGCGCAGCACCACGTCGATCGACCCGGTGAGGTAGCCGCGCAGCGACTGCGCCGCCAGGTCGGGGTCGGCGTCGAGGGCGTCGGCGTAGACCCGCACGGCGTCGCCGTCGGGCAGGTGGCGGCGCAGGAGCGGCGCGAGGTCGCCGAGGCGTACGTCGGTGGCGGGCGCCGCCGTGTCGCCGCCGGCCAGCGGCACCTCGAAGTCGAGCTCGCGCAGCCGGTCGGGCAGTCCCAGCGACAGCAGGGTCCGGTCGGCGGCCAGCGGGCCGAGCGGGCTGCTGCAGACCGCGACGAGGGCGTCGGCCAGCTCGTCCGGGTCGAGCTCGACCGGCCACCACACGAGCTGCTCGTCGATGAGCCGCAGCAGCTCGCCGCGGAAGTCGTCGGCCGCCGGGTCGGCGTGCTCGAGCACGGCGTGCACGAGCGAGCCGAACGTGGCGCCCACCGGCAGCGTCGCCATCGGCGACGGCACGGACGCCGCGGCCGGGAGCGCGGTCGCGGCAGCCGCGTCGCCCAGGTCCTCCGCCGAGACGGTCGAGTCCTCGTCGGGCACGTCCTCGGGCTCCGACAGCGACGCCGCGGCCGCGTGCGACGCGCTGGCCGCGGACAGCGAGGAGTAGGAGGTGCGGCGCCAGGCGGTGTCGACCGACCGGGTGAACGCTCGCACGGCGAGGTCCTCGGTCGAGCGCTGCAGGGGGGTGGGGTCGGGCGGGACGAGGGTCGCGAGCTCGACGCTCGGACCACCGGCGTCCTGCCAGGCCGCCAGGATCGTCGTGAGGCGGTCCTCGTCGACCAGCGCCTGGCTGTCGGGGACGGGGGCCATGCCGGGCCGCCGGCCGAACAGGACCCGGTGCAGCGGGGAGTCGGGGGTGTTGCGCTCGGCCGCGGCGTACCAGGCGACGACCTGCGACTGCGCGCGGGTCATCGCGACGTAGAGCAGTCGCAGCGACTCACCGGCGTCCTCGCGCCAGTGCCGGGCCACCGCCTCGCGGCGGAAGGCGCTCGGGCCGCCGACGTCGCGGCAGCGCTGGCCGTCGTCGTCGTGGTAGAGCGGGACGACGGGCTCGCGCCCGGTGTAGCGGTTCCAGAGGGTCGGCAGGTAGACGACGGGGTACTGCAGGCCCTTGCTGCCGTGGATGGTGACCAGCTGGACGGCCTCGGCGTCGGAGTCGAGGCGCCGGGTGCGCTCGGAGGCGACCTCGAGCTTGTCGTCCGCGACCTGCTCGCGCAGCCACGCGAGCAGGCCCACCAGGCCCAGGCGCTCCTCGGTCGAGACCCGCAGCAGCGACTCCCCGATGTGGCGCAGGTCGGTGAGCGTCCGCTCGCCGCCGACGCGGGCCAGCACCCGCGCGGTCAGGCCCTCGGCAGCGGCGACCTCGACGACGGCGGCGACCCCGCGCTCCGTGAAGACGTCGGCCAGCTGGCGTACGCGGTCGGCGAGCCGGTCGGTCAGGTCGTCGCCCCCGGCGTCGAGCGACGCCGCGGTGTGGCCGAAGAAGGAGGTGAGCGCCGCGGCGCGGACGCGGTCGGCGCGGTGCGGCTGCTCGAGGGCCTCGAGCAGGGCGACCCACTCCCCGGCCGCGGGGGTGTGGAAGACGGACCCGCCGGCGTTGACCACCGACGGCACCCCCACCTGCGCGAGCGCGTGCTGGACGGCGTCGAGCTCGTTGCGGCGGGCGGCGAGGACCGCGATGTCGCCAGGCCTCAGCTCGCGGCCGTCGAAGGTCGGCCGCGACTCGATGAGCCGCCTGACGTCGTGGGCCGTGTCGGTGATGACGTGGTCGCGCCACAGCGCCACCGGCGGCTTGGAGCGCGGGCCCTTGCCGAGCTCGGCCCGCCGCACGACCCGCAGCCGGAAGGGCGCGCCGGCCCCCTGCAGTCGGGACGACGTGCGGTGCGCCTGGACCGGGTGCACGACGATCCGCTCGTCGCCGAGCCGGGCGCCGCGCAGGACGGCGTGGACGGAGTCGAGCAGCGGTCCGTCCGAGCGCCAGTTGACGCCGAGGGTCTGGACCGTCGTCGCCGTCTCCGAGGCCTGGAGGTAGGTGACGATGTCGCCACCGCGGAAGGCGTAGATCGCCTGCTTGGGGTCGCCGATCAGCACCATGGTGGTGGTCTCGGAGAAGGCCCGCTGGAAGACCTGCCACTGCACCGGGTCGGTGTCCTGGAACTCGTCGATCAGCACGAACTTCCACCGGTGCTGCATGCGGCGCCGGGCCGCGGCGGTGGTGTCCTCGAGCGCGTCGGCGAGCTGGCTGAGGAGGTCGTCGTAGCTGAGGATCCCGAGCCGGCGCTTGCGGCGCTCGACCTCCTCGAGCACCTCGGTGGCGAAGCGCACCCGCATCGCGGCGGCCGAGTCGGGTGAGGCGGTGAGGGCCGCGGCGGGCTCGACGACGGCGCGCGGGTCGCCGACGACCGTACGCGCCAGCTCGAGCGCGGCGGCACGCGTCCAGGGCGGCTTCTCCTCCTGCCCGAACCGGGCGAGGTAGAGGTCGTCGACGGTCTCGGTGGTCAGCTGCTCGAGGTCCTCGACGAGGGTGGCGGCGGCGTCGGTGTCGCCCGCGACGCCGAGGCTGCGCAGCACGAGCTGGCAGAACTGGTGGATCGTCGCGATGGTGGCGGCGTCGAACGACACCAGTGCCGCGGTCAGCCGGTCGAGGCGGCGGGCGACCTCGTCCGCGGTCGCGTCGAGCAGCCAGGCGTGCAACCGGTTGTCGGGGTCGCGGAGCGCCGGGTCGGCCAGCAGCTGGACCGCCTCGTCGAGCTGGCGGCGTACGCGCTCGCGCAGCTCCTGGCTCGCGGCCCGGGTGAAGGTGACGACGAGCATCTCGTCGAGTCGCACCTCGCCTGAGGCGACCTGCTTGGCCACCAGCGCCGCGATGGTCCAGGTCTTGCCGGTGCCGGCGCTGGCCTCCAGCAGGGTCGTGCCGGGATGGAGGTCGGCGGCGATGTCGAAGGTGTCCATCACAGGCCCCTGATCGTCTCGTGGCCGCCGTCGATGAGCGGGCTCCAGAGCCGCCACGCGTAGTGGCCGAGGCGGTGCGGCCCGTCCTCACCGTCGCGGACGCCTGCAGCCAGCAGGTCGTAGTCGGCGGCCTCACCGAAGGCGCGTACGTGCCACACGTCCGCGTCCTCCTTGGGGAACCCCGAGTCGTTGAAGCGGGGCGTCTCCCACTCCGCGCGCGCCCGTACGTCGGGGTCGCCGTCGCTGCCCGCCCGGACGCGGCGGGACTCCTCGGCCCAGGCGAGCGACGTCCTCACCGGGAGCGGCAGCGGCTCGCAGCGGCCCGCGTCGTAGAGGGCGACCAGGTCGCGCAGCCACTGCTCGGCCTCGTGCTGGGCGAGCGGCCCGACCTGCTGCACCTGCCCGCCCGAGCGGTGCTTGCCGATGGTGTGCACGGTCCAGTTCTCGTCGGGCAGGCCGGCGCCCAGGGCGAGGGCGTTGATCCACGAGGCGAGCCGGTGCTTGGCGCCGAGGTTGGAGAACGAGACCGCGACCGCCCGGTTGCCCCACACGTCGCCGACGGTGCCGGAGAGCCGGCGTCCGCCACCGAGGTCGATGTCGACGTCGAGGGTGCGCCGCGGCCCGCTGCGCAGCGACTGCGCCGTCTCGACCAGCGGCTTGACGTTGCCCACGATCTCGCGCAGCACGCCGACGCCGAGTGCGGCGGGCGGGAGGGACCCGCTGAGCTGCTCGACCAGCATGGCGTCCCGCGGGTCGGCCCCGGACATCACGTTGGTGACGATGCGGTCGCCGATGGCCCACTTGTCCAGACCGTCGAGGCTGATCGGGATCGCGTCCTCGACCTCGTCGGCGTCGTAGGGGCGCGCGATCCGCAGCCGCCGGAAGAAGCCGCGCACCGGGTGGGCGAAGAAGTCCTGGAGGTCGGCCAGCGAGACGTCCCGCGGCGTCGGGTCCGGGGCCGGCAGGGGCGTCGGCACGAGCACGGTGACCGGCTCCCGCTCGCCTCGCGCGGCGGTGGCGCCGGCCAGCGCGAGGCGGTCGAAGGTGAACGGGTCCGACCCGCGCAGCGCGCCGACGACGAAGTTGGCCTCGTCGAACGGCTGCAGCGGGTGGTGGGTCAGCACGTGGTCGCGCACCGGCTCGGCCACCGTGCGGTCGAGCGCGTCGAGCAGCTCGCCCAGCGGCACCGCCGGCGGACGCTCGGAGCCGGTGTGCTCGCCCCGGCCGGTGTAGGTGATGACGAGCTTGTCGGTGGCCGCGACGATCGCGTCGAGGAACAGCTGCCGGTCCTCGGCGCGGAGGTCGCGCTCGCCCGTGCGGGGTCGCCGGGCCAGCACGTCGTCGCCGTCGACGGTGGACACCCGCGGGAACACACCGTCGTCGAGGCCGACCAGGCACACGACGCGGTGGGGCACCGACCGCATCGGCACCATCGTGCAGACGGTGAGGGTGCCGGTGCGGAAGTTGGCGCGCGTGGGCCGGCCGCGCAGCCGCTGCTGGAGGAGGGCGCGTACGTCGGCCTGCCGCAGCAGGGTGCCGGAGTCGCCCGCGCCGGCGGCGATCCGCGCCACCTCGCGGTCGAACTGCGCGACCTGCCAGACCTCGGTCAGCGGCGTCGACGTGAGCCGGTGCACGGCGTCGGACAGGGCGGTGGTCCAGTCGGTCACCGTCCTCGCACGCTCGGCGGACTCGACGAAGGCGTGGATGCGCTCGACGAGCTCGGCGAAGCGCCCGACGAGGTCGAGGTCGCCGTCGCTGACGTCGTCGACGGGGACGGTGCCGGACACGTGGCGGTGGTCCAGGCCCGACATGGCCGCCCCCAGCAGCACCCGTCGCATCCCGGTGACCCACGTGTTGGCGTCGAGGCCGCCCAGCCCGAAGGCGCCGCGCTGGTCGCCGTCGTAGCCCCACCGCACGCCGCTGACGTCGACCCAGTGGGTGATGCGCTCGAGCTCCTCGTCGCCGAGGCCGAACCGCGCCCGCACCGGGTCCGCCCCGGCGACGTCGAGCACCTGGCTGGCCGTCATCCGGCCCCGGACGAGCCCCACGAGCTGGGCCGCGAGGGCGAGCAGCGGGTTGGTGGCCGCGAGCGACCGGTCGGCGAGGCGTACGCGCAGCTGGTGGCCGGGGTGCCCGGCGCCGTCGCCGGCGACGTCGGGCATGCCGAACGACGCCGAGATCAGCGGCGCGTAGGTCTCGATGTCGGGCACCATCACGAGGATGTCGCGCGGCTCGAGCGACGGGTCGTCCTCCAGCAGCCCGACGAGCACCTCGCGGAGCACGTCGACCTGCCGGGCCGCGCCGTGGCAGGCGTGCACCTGGACCGAGTCGTCGCCCGTGCGGGGCGTGCCGCGGGCGGCGCGCTCGCCGGCGTCGGGCGCGCGGTTGGCGCGGAGGTCGTGCTGGAGCAGCCCCAGGAGCGTGTCGGGGGCGACCGGGACGCGGCCGGCCGACTCGGCGGGCAGGTCGCCGAGGGTCCGGCGCAGCTCGCGCGAGTCGCGACCGAGCGACCCGAGCAGCGGGTGGCCGACGACGTCGGCCGAGGTGTCGCTCGACCGTGGCACCTGCCCCTCGCGGGCGGCCGGCTCCAGCGCCGCCCACAGCGCGGTCGAGGCCTGCGGCAGCCACAGGTGCACGTCGCGCAGCGTGCCCAGCGCGGCGAGCAGCGACACCTCGGTCTCGGGCAGGCGGGTGTGGCCGAACAGCGACAGGCGCGAGGGCAGGTCGAGGTCGTCGCCGCCGGCGCACAGCCGCTCGAGCGTCTGCGCGTGGCGTACGTCGGGCGGGGGAGCGGGCACCTCGTCGAGCAGCCGCCGCCACAGCCCGGCCTGCCACACCAGGTCGGGGTCGAGGTCGGCTCCGGTGCCGTCGCGGTCGCGCCCCTCGCGCCAGTCGGTCAGCAGGGCCGGCCGCTGGACGGCGTAGGAGGAGAACAGCCCGGCCAGGCGCCGCGCGACGGCGTAGCGACGGGCCGAGCGGTCGTCACCGGGGTCGCCGCCCCCGAGGTGGCGGGTGAGGTCATCGAAGCCGGCGGTGCCCATCACGTCGTCGATCACCGCGAGCAGCGGCCAGGCGAGCCGGTCGGGGCTCCAGGGGTCCTCTGCGTCGCGGTCGAGCAGCATCGAGACCAGCGAGTGGGGTGTCACGAAGCCGACGCCGGCGCACACGCCGTCGCCGCGGTCGCCGACGCCGAGCCGGTGGGAGAGCCGCTGGGTGAGCCAGCGCTCGACCCCGCGGGCCGGCACGACCACGACCTCGCGGGCGAACGGGTCGGGCAGGGGAGTGACGAGCAGGTCCGCCAGTCCGTCGGCGAGCGCGTCGGTGCGCTCGGCGGTGTGCAGGTGGAGGCTCACGGCGCCCACCCTATGAGCGCCGACCGACATCACCGGCCGGGACCGGCCGGGACCAGCCGGTGGCGAGCGGCCGCGGTCAGCGGACGTAGAAGTAGACCGCCGCCAGGAGGGCGAGCGCCAGGATGATGCCGACGACCGCCCCGGTCACCATGACCGGCCGGCCGCTCTGGTTCGTGGGGTCGAGGTGATCGGGGTCGCGGTTCATGGGGAGCCCGTACCCCTCGCCGGTGCCGTCATGCACCGGCGAGGGCGGGACGGGCCCACCGGGCAGTCAGCCCTTGAAGGCGTCCTTGACCTTCTCGCCGGCCTGCTTGAGGTTGGCGCCGGCCTGGTCGCCCTTGCCCTCGGCCTCGAGCTTCTCGTCGTCGGTGGCCTTGCCCGTGGCCTCCTTGGCCTTGCCCTTCATCTCGTCCGTCTTGTTGTCGATCTTGTCGTCGAGACCCATGTCGTTTCCTCCTGTGAGGTCGGTGCGGACCGGGTGGCCCGCTCTCCAACCTGCCACGCGGGTGCGCGGTCAACGACACCCGTGCGGGTGGGCAGGGGCCCTCAGGAGGAGGGCAGCGACGTCGGGCGGGGGGTGTCGGTGGCGGCGAGCTGCGCGCGAGGACGCTCGGGCGGCGGGGTGTGCTCGATCTCGTCGGCGCGGAGGGCGTCCATGCGCCAGATGACCGCACACCCCACGATCGCGACGATGATGGCGGCAGTGCTGATGAGGATCACGCTGACCATGGGAGTCTCCTGACGTCCGGGGGTGGGCTGGATGAAAACCTCTACACACCTGTATAAGTTATTCCTGCACACCTGACAAGGGGTGTGGCAGTTCTTCTCGAGGAGGGTCGTCATGTCGGAGGGCTTCAGCATCGGTGTCCTGGCGGCGCGCGCCGGGGTCACGCCCGGGACGCTGCGCACCTGGGAGAACCGGTTCGGCTTCCCGAGCGGCGAGCGCTCGCCCTCGGGCCACCGCCGCTTCACCGACGCCGACGTCGAGCTGGTCCGGCGGGTGCTCGAGGTGCGCGACGGCGGCCTCCCGCTCCAGGTCGCGATCGACACCGTCGTCCGCGACCGGGACGTCGCGGACGAGCGCTCGGTCTTCGCGGCCGCAGCGGCGGCGGCCCCCGGCGTACGTCCGCTCCGGTTCGGCCGTCGCGCCCTCATCGCCGCGTCCCACGCGGTGGAGGACGAGTGCCTCGCCCGCGGCGACCGCGCCGTCGTGCTCGGCGCCTTCCAGCTCGGGCACCGCTACGCCTCCTCGCGACACCGCTGGGAGGAGCTCGGCCGGACGGCTGCCTGGGCGGCCGTCGTCGCGGACTTCGACGAGGACACGCCGGCCGACCTCACCGCGTCGCCGGTCCGGTGCCAGCTGCCCGGCGACTCCCCCCTGCGCCGGGAGTGGGCGGTCGTCTGCCTCGGCGACTCGTACGCCGCGCTGGTCGCCGCGTGGGAGGTGCCGTCCGGCGCCGCGGAGCCGGCCTACGAGGCCGTCATCAGCACGCACCGCGCGGTCGCGGTCGCCGCGGCGCGCGTGCTCACGGGCGTCGTACGGAACGCGGGCGGGGAGGTCCCGGCGAGCGCCACGCGCCTGGTCGACGCGGTGCGTCCCGCGCCTGCCACCTCATCGGTCGACGCCGACCGCACGTGGCTGCGCGCGCTCGCCGAGATGGGGTCGGCGCGCTGATCGGTCAGTGGTTGCGGAGCGCGTCGATCAGCTCGGCCTTCGACATCGACGAGCGACCCTCGATGTCGAGCTCGGCCGCACGCTCGCGCAGCTCCTCGACCGTCCGGTCCTCGTAGTCGCTCGCCTCGCCGCCGCGCTCGCCCACCTTCGACCGGCCCTGTGCGGCGGCGGCGTTGGCGATCCGCGCCGCCTTCTCCTTGCTCGCCCCGTCGTCGCGAAGCGCCTCGTACACCTCGGGGTCCTTCACCGACGGGCCCGGGTCTGCCTTCTTCTTCTCGGCCATGCCTCCCACGGTGCCACCCGACGCACGGTGGCTCCTCACCCGTGAGGGGGTGGGCAGTCCGCGCCGGCCGAGTAGCGTCCGGGGGATGTCCGCACGAACCCGAGACGAGACGCCCCAGGAGCGGGCGGACCGCAACTGGAACGAGCTGCTGCAGGAGCTGCGCGTCAGCCAGACCGGCGTGCAGCTCCTGGCCGGGTTCCTGGCGACGCTGCCGTTCCAGTCACGCTTCGAGGCGCTCGACGCCTTCCAGCGCGGGTGGTACGTCGGGCTGCTCGCCCTGGCCTTCGCCACGGTAGGGGTGACGCTGACGCCCGTGGCGATCCATCGCCGGGTCTTCCAGGAGGACTCCAAGCCCGAGCTCGTCCGGGCCGCCCACCGGCTGACGGCGGCGGCGCTCGGGCTCATCGCCCTGCTGATGGCCGGCATCCTCTTCCTGGTGGTCGACGTGGTGTACGACCGCGCGTGGGCCGCGGCGATGGGCGTCGGCGCCCTGGGTGTCCTGGCCGTGCTGCTGGTGCTGCTGCCGCACCGGGTGGCGAGCGACTAGCCGGGCTGGCGGTCCAGGCAGGAGCGCAGCTGGTCGACGGTCTTCCGCGCGAGGACCGGCAGGTAGGCCTGCACCAGCGGCGAGGCGAGGCGCGAGACCCCGGAGAAGCCCATCCGCGCGGTGTAGGTGACCTCCGACCCCGCACCCGAGGCGCGGACCTCGAAGATGTCGTGACCCTCGAACTGCTCGTTGGTGCCGCGCAGGTGGACGAGGGTGGGCGGGACGAGCTCGACGGTCGTGTACGCCACCTCGACCTCGCGGCCGAGGAAGGACGAGACGTTGCGGTACGTCGTGCCGACCCCGCCGTCGCCGCCGGTCCGCTCGCAGGTCCTGGTGCCCGGGTCCCGGGCCTCCGCGTTGCGGAAGTCGGCGAGGTAGGCGTGGGCCGCCTCCGGCGGGGCGGTGGTGGTGAAGGTGCGCGTGATCGACGGCATGGGATGGACGCTAGCGAGCGCCTCCAACGGGCTCCGCCGGCCGAGCACCTACCTACGGGCGGTGTGGTTTGTCCATGGTTTGTCCTATGTTGGGGGCATGGCCAAGAAGACGACAACCACCAGCACCCCGGTCACCAGCGACGCCGACGCGCCGCTCACGGTGCCGGGCCTGACCACCAAGACGGGCCACGCAGTCGCCGAGGCCCTCCAGATGCGCGTCCACGCGCTCAACGACCTCGCGCTGACGCTCAAGCACGCGCACTGGAACGTCGTGGGTCCGCACTTCATCGGCGTGCACGAGATGCTCGACCCGCAGATCGACGGGGTGCGCGACATGGTCGACGTCCTCGCCGAGCGCATGTCGACCCTCGGCGTGCCGCCCAACGGGCTGCCCGGCGCGCTGGTCGCGGCTCGCACGTGGGACGACTACGACCTCGACCGCGCCGACACGGCCGCCCACCTCGCCGCGCTCGACCTCGTCTACAACGGCGTCATCGAGGACCACCGCGCCGCGATCGAAGCGGTCGGCGACGACCCCGTCACCGAGGACGTCCTCATCGGCCAGACCGCCGACCTCGAGCAGTTCCAGTGGTTCGTCCGCGCCCACCTGCAGGGCACGAGCGGCGCGCTGGTCACCGAGGACGCGCAGAGCGAGGTCGGCGCGGCGCGCAAGGCCTCCCGCAAGCGCTGACCCGCGCGGGTCGCGACCCCTAGAGTCGGCGCATGGCCCGCTACGGCGCACAGTTCGGTCCCGACATCACCTTCCTGGGCGTGCCCGCCTGCGACCTCGACGACGAGTCGACGTACGCCGGCGCGGACGTCGTGGTCGTGGGGGCGCCGTTCGACGGGGGCACCTCGCACCGTCCCGGCACCCGGTTCGGGCCGCAGGCCATCCGGATGACCGACTACCTGCCCCACGACGGGTCGCGGCCCTCGCTGGCGCTGCGCACCGACGGCCTCCAGGACCTGCGCGTGCTCGACGCCGGCGACGTCGAGCTGCCGCCGGGCGACATCGAGACCACGCTCGGCCGGCTCGAGGCCGCGGTCGAGAAGGTGGCCCGCGTCGGCGCGATCCCCGTCGTGCTGGGCGGCGACCACTCCATCGCCTACCCCGACGCCAAGGGCGTCGCCAACGTGCTCGGCCACGGGCGCGTGTCGATGATCCACTTCGATGCGCACGCCGACACCGGCGACATCGAGTTCGGGTCGCTCTGGGGCCACGGCCAGCCGATGCGCCGCCTCATCGAGTCCGGCGCGCTGCGCGGTGACCGCTTCCTCCAGATGGGACTGCGCGGCTACTGGCCCGGGCCCGAGACGCTGGACTGGATGGCCGCGGAGCGGATGCGGTCCTACGAGATGACCGAGATCGTCCACCGCGGCCTGGAGGAGTGCCTCACCGAGGCCTTCGGCATCGCCACCGACGAGTGCGACGGGGTCTTCCTCTCCGTCGACATCGACGTCTGCGACCCCGGCCACGCTCCCGGCACCGGCACGCCCGAGCCCGGCGGGCTGACCGCCCGGCAGCTGCTCGACTCCGTACGCCGCATCTGCCTCGAGCTGCCGGTGGTCGGTGTCGACGTGGTCGAGGTGAGCCCGCCCTACGACCACGCCGACATCACCGCGGCGCTGGCCAACCGGGTCGTCCTCGAGGCGTTGTCGGCCATCGCCCGCAGGCGGCGCGACGAGCGCGACGGCACGACCTGGGACCCGGCCCGGCCGCTGCTGGACCGGTAGGGGCTCAGCCCCAGCGCCCCGTGCCCGGCGGGCCGGCGTCGCCCGGGCGTCCGTCCTCGCGCCTCGCCTCGGCCTCCCGGTCGGCGGCCACGGCGTCGGTCTCCTCTCCCTCGGTCAGGGCCTCGATCTCGGAGTCGTCCGTCCGTTCCTCGCCGACGCGGTCCATCAGCGCCTCGCGTTCGTCGTCGCTGAGCCTGGCCAGGCCCTGCTCGAGGTTGGCCATGTTGCGGTCGGCCATCGCCCAGAAGGACGGGTGCTCGAACATCCGCCGGACGCTCTGGCGACCGGCGAGGATGTCGTGGCAGAGGTGACGGAGGTCGGGGTCGTCCGTGCGGCGGGAGATGACGGCGACGTCGGCGCGCAGCTGTCGGGCGGCGCGCTCGTCACCGTGTGCCATCGCGTCGATGGCGGAGAAGTCGTTCACGTCGGAGGTCCTCCGGGCTCAGGACTGCGAGCTGTTGGCGTAGGGGGCCGGTGGGAAGGTCGACGCGACGTCCTGGTCCATGAACGCCTGGTCGATCCAGAGCACCAGGCCCAGGAACGACTCGACGACGAGCGTCACGCCGGTGCACGCCTTGATGAACGCCGCGACCGCGTCCTTGGTGGTCCACACCTGGTAGGCGCCGATCAGGCTGACCAGCACGTTGATGCCCGGCACAGTGGACAGGCAGCCCGCCGCTGCGAGGGAGGCCACGCACATGAGGATCTTGTCGATCGCGATGGCGAGCAGGCTGCTCAGCACGGTGGCGATCTGCGCGCACGCCTGCACCAGCTCGGCGTACTTCTGCCCCAGGTCGTCGAGCTCTCGCGCATGGGCCTCCAGCGCCGTGGCCAGCTGGGAGAAGTAGAGCTGCGCCTCGTCGGCGGCGTTGCCTGTCCAGTCCTGGAGCATCGCGCCGAGCCCGGTGTTGATCGCGTCGGCCGCCGCGCGCTCGAAGTCGGCGAGCGCCTCGGCCGCGTGCCCGGCCTGCGCGAGCTCGCCGTAGTTCCCCGTCACGGCCTTCGTGAGGCTCGCCATCGGGTCGAGGCCGAAGAGGGACGCGATCTTGAGGGCAGTGCCGGCGATGGAGATCCAGCCGGCCTTGTCCATCACCCAGTGCACCGGGTCGGGGATGCTCGCGTCGCTCGAGGGAACCCCGGACAGGCGCGACGTCGGGTCGGTGACCCTGCCGTTCGAGGAGGGGATGTCCGACAGCGGCGGGACGGGGCCGAGCCGGCCGTCCCACAGACCGTCGGCCCGGGCGTTCTGGGCCTCGTCGGTCGTGCGGTAGTCCCGGGCGGACGCGACCAGCGCTGCTGCCGACTGCTCGAGCAGGAGCTCGATCTCGGGCATCGCCCGCTCCAGCCGCGCCACGACGCTCGCGTTGGCCCTGTAGACCTCCTCGAACAGGTCGCTCGAGTCGTACGGGACCGAGGAGTAGCTCGACACGTAGCCGGCCGCTGTCGTGCCGAACGCGCTGGCCAGGTTGACGTCGTGCCCCCCGTCGCCCAGCACTCCGGCGTACTGGTCGAGGGATCCGGGGATGACTCTGAACGCAGGCATGGGTCCTCAGGGAGTTTGGCGGGTGTGGCGTGGTGGCACCATGCCCATGTGCCACATGACGCAAACACCCTCATCGGTCGTCCGCACTGGTCGGAGCGCTGGGCCTTCCTCGCCGGCGGCGCGCTGCTGCTGCTCGTCGGGCTCGGGAGCGTCGCCTGGAAGCAGAACCCGTGGGGCCTCGCCTTCCTGGCCGTGGGTGCGGTCACGCTGCTGGAGCTCCGGCGGTGCGTGGTGGTGCGCGAGGGAGAGCTCCGTGCCCAGGGCCGCTTCGCGAGCCGTACGGTCCCGCTGTCGAGCCTGCAGCAGGTGGCGGTGTCGCCGTTGGCCGAGGTGTGGGTGCAGCCCGGCTCGGAGCGGCCGTTCTACCTCCACATGGTGAACCGCCTCGCCACCGGTTCCGGAGCGGGCGTGTGGGAGTTCCCGATCCGACTGCGTGAGCTGGCCGCCGCGGACGGCGCGCAGCTCGACGCATGGGGGCCCGACGAGACCATCGCGCCGCCCGAGGACATCCGGCCGGTGTTCAGCCGCTGACCGACGGCTCGCCTGCCGCGCGCGCCGCGTGCTCCCGCTCTGCCCCGGGCGGATCCGCCCCGGGCAGAACGCCCTGTGGCGACGGCCCGGGCGGCGCCACGCTGGGTCCATGAGCACCCACACCACCCCTGACCGCATCGAGGACGAGCTGGTCCGCCGCCTCATGCACCGACGCATCATCGTGCTGGGAGAGGAGCTCGGCGAGCGCAACGGCAACCGGTTGATGCACCAGCTGCTGCTGCTGTCCGCCGAGGACCCCCGCGCCGACATCAGCCTCTGGATCAACTCCCCGGGCGGGTCGGTCTCCGCGATGCTGGCCATCCACGACGTGATGCGCCTGGTGCCCAACGACGTCAGCACGATCGCCATGGGCATGGCGGCCAGTGCCGGGCAGTTCCTCCTCTCCGCGGGCACACCCGGCAAGAGGTACGCCCTCCCGCACGCCCGCGTCCTGCTCCACCAGGGCTCGGCCGGGATCGGTGGCACGGCCGTCGACATCGAGATCCAGGCCGACGACCTCCGCCACACGCGCGACACCGTCCTCGGCCTCATCGCCGAGCACACCGGCCAGGACCGCGACACCGTCGAGCGCGACTCCCGGCGCGACCGGTGGTTCAGCGCCGAGCAGGCGCTCGCGTACGGCTTCGTCGACCAGCTGGTCACCAGCATCGACCACGTCGCGCCCGGGCGGTCGCACGCCCTCGGGCTGGCTGGTGTGCGATGAGCGGCTACCCGATCCCGTACGTCGTCCAGCAGACCCCGCGCGGCGAGCGCACCCTCGACCTCTACTCCCGGCTGCTGTCCGAGCGCATCGTCTACCTCGGCACCGAGATCGACGACGGGGTGGCCAACGCGGTGATCGCGCAGATGCTGCACCTCGCCTCGGAGAACCCCGAGCTGCCGCTCAGCCTCTACATCAACTCACCGGGCGGCTCGATCTCGGCGAGCCTCGCGATCTACGACGCGATGCAGTTCGTCAAGCCCCGCGTCGAGACCGTGTGCGTGGGCCAGGCGGCGTGGACCGCGGCCGTGCTGCTGGCCGGCGGAGCGCCCGGCAGCCGGGCGATCCTGCCGCACGGCCGGGTGGTGCTCCACCAGCCCGCGACCCAGGGACGCGGCACCGTCCCCGACCTCATCCTCGAGGCCGACGAGGTCGCCCGGGTCCGGCTGGTGCTCGAGGAGATCCTCGCCGAGCACACCGGACGCACGACCGAGCAGGTGCGGCAGGACACCGACCGCACCCTGGTGCTCCCGGGGCAGGCGGCCGTCGACCACGGGATCGTCGACACCGTCCTGCGCGAGCAGGTGCCGGCGCTGGCGTGAGTCAGGCCGCGAGCGCCAGCGCGTCGGGTCGGGCCACGCGGGTGGCGAGCTCGCGCACGCCGAGGTCGAGGGCACCGGCGATGGCGTGGAGCATCTCCGAGGAGGGGTCCTTGAGCCCGCGCTCGACCTCGGAGAGGTACTGCACCGAGACGCCCGCCCGCCCGGCGACGTCGACCAGGCGCTCGCCGCGCTTCGTACGCTCGCGGTGCAGCTCGCGGCCGACGAGCTCGCGCCACAGGGGCTCGGGCGCCTCGACCGCCTCGTCGCCCGGTCGGTCGGGGAACCGCAGGATCTCGCCCATGCGCCGAACCTAGCCAGTCCGGTGCTGCCCGGCCCACTTGTTCCGCCCAGAGCAGAACTCAGGCAGTCAGCAGGGCGTCGACGACGGTGCGTGCCGCACGCTCCCGGTCGACGTCGACCACGACGTCGACCCACCGCCCGTCGGGTGTCTCGGTGAGGTGCTCGCCGACCATCCCCATGCGTCGCCGCTCCACGCGGAACAGGGTGGGGTGGGTGATCAGCACGAGGGCGCCCGCGTCGCCGACCAGGTGACCCCGCCGTACGGCGAGCAGCTCGCCGGCGAGCTGGGCCGCGGCACGGCCGGACGACCTGAGCCGCGCGACGTCGTCGGGCCGCACCGAGACCCGCTCGAAGACGTCGGCGACGTGGAGCGTGAGCGGGCGGCCAGCCGCCAGGACGCGCGCGGTGGCGCCGGGGTCGTGAGCGGCGTTGGGCTCGGCGGGTTCCCCGCCCCCGAGCTCACCGGCCACCAGGACGACGTCGTCGGCCATCGGAGCCAGCACGGCGAGGTTGGTCAGCGGAGCCAGGCCGACGAGGGTCACCGGACCGTCGGAGGCGACGGACCGGAGCAGGGACCGGGGTCCGTGCTCCGAGGGCGCGGCGCCGCGACGCACGCGTACGCCGCCCAGTCCGTCCGCACCGTGGTCGGTCGGTCCTTCGCGCGGACCGGACCCCGACAGGGTCCGGCCGGCACCGATCGCGACCGGTACGTGGTCGGCGCCCACGTGGGACAGCACGGCCGTGGAGTTGCGGGTCGCGACCTCGACCGGCACGTTGCCGGCCACCACCGTCACCCCGCACAGGTCGAGCGCCGGGCTGGCGGTCGCGTACAACAGGGCCAGGGCGTCGTCGATGCCGGTGTCGACGTCGAGCACGACTCGTCTCGCGCGGAGATCGCGTCGCACCGTCACGGCGTCAGGATAGGGACGGAGCGGCCCGGGACCTCGCCGGGACATCTGCCCGATGTCCCCGGGACACCGGGAGCCGCAAGGTCGAGCCATGACCACACACACCACCCCGTCCACCGTCCACTCCACCTCCTCGTCCGCCTCCCCGTCCGCCTCCCCGTCCGCCGCCACCCGCGACACCCGGCCCGTCGGCCGCGGCCGGCGCTCCCTGCTGGTCCTCACCGGCCTGCTGGCCTGCGCGATCCCGACCGTCTTCACCGTCACCATCACGGGCATGCTCGTCACGGGCACCGACTCCGACCACCGGTTCCACCAGCTCACGGGCCAGGGACTGATCCTGTGCGCCCTGTGGCTCCTGCCGATCCTGGTCCTGCTCCGCGCCGGCTGGCAGGGTCGTCGACCGAGCACCGCGGCGGGCCTGGCCCATCTCGTCCTGATGACCGCGGGTGCCGGGTGCGCCCTGGCGGCCCAGGGCGGGGGTGCGCCGGTTCTCATGGCGATGATCGGGATCCCCGGCGCGCTGCTGTGGGCGTCGCTGCCGCTGCGACCGCGGCTGCGCGTCCCGGTCCAGGTCGACCCGCTGCTCGCTCCGGTCGCGCTGGCCGCCAGCGCGGTGCTCCTGCCCTTCGCGGTCGACCAGGTCGCCCTCCAGAACGCGTCGACCACCGGCTACCACGCGGAGAACCCGCACTACTTCGACATGGCCTGGATCGCGATCACCCTGGCCGCCCACGCGCTGCTCGCCGCCCTGCTCCCCGCCGCCCGGGCGCTCGCGGTCGGCTTCGCCCCGGCGATGGTGGTCCTGGGCTCGGCTGGGCTCGCCCTCGGCGAGAGCACCCCCTGGTCGCTCTTCGTCCTGGCGTGCGGCGCCCTCGCCGGGGCCGCCTCGGCCGTCGTACGCCGCCAGGCCGCGCGGAACTGACCTCGCGCGGTGTCCGCCCGACTTACACTCCGCCACGTGCAGCCAGCGTCGCGACCCCGGTCACGTCCCGTGACCGCGGTCGCGGCGCTGGCCGCCGTTCCGGGCGTCGGCGGCGGGCTCCTGGCCCTCGTGCTCGCCGCAGTCCTCGACACGTGGGACCTCGCGGTGGCCGGCGAGGTCCCGGTCGACGTGGTCGTCGCCGTCTCCTACCCCGTCACGGCACTCGTCGTCCTCAGCTCACCGGCGCTGCGACGCGGGGGGCGCGCGCTCGCCTGGATCCTCATGGTCGCCGGAGCCTGCGCGGGGGTGGCTGCGCTGTCCACGGTGTGGGCCCAGGCGGCCACGGAGCCCTCGGTGGCCACCGGCGTCGCGGTCATGCTGCTGACGAGCATCTGGGCGCCGGGCTTCCTGTCGCTGCTGACGCTCGTCCCGCTGTTCTACCCCGACGGACTCCTGGCGGGCAGGCCGTGGCGGTGGGCGGCCGGGGCCGCCGGGGTCGGGCTGGTGCTCCTGACCGTGGGCCTGGCGATCCACCCGCTGACGTTCGAGGGCCGCACCGAGCTCACCAAGCCCGTCACCGACCTGACGGTGTCGCGGGGACTGACCTGGGTCGCCGTCGCGCTGCTCGTACCGGCCGGTCTCGCCGGTGTCGCCTCGCTGGTCGTGCGCCTGGTCCGGAGCCGGGGTCTCGCGCGCCGGCAGGTGCTCGTCCTCCTGGCAGCGGTCGGGGTGCTGATCGCGGTCACCCTCGCCCAGGGCCCGCTCCCGTCCCCGGTCGACATCCTCGCGCAGGCCTTCGCCGCGGCCCTCGTCCCGCTCGCGATCGGGGTCGCCATCACCCGGCACGGTCTCTACGAGATGGACGTCGCCGTACGCCGGGCACTGGTCGCCACCAGCCTGGGCACGTGCCTGGCCGGCGCCTACCTCACGCTGTTCGCGCTGCTCCAAGCGCTGCCGCAGCACCAGTCCGCGCTCAGCGCCGCCGTCGCAGCAGGCTTCACCGGCGCACTGATGCAGCCGCTGGCGAGGCGGCTGACCGCCGGCGTCGACCGGATGTTCTACGGCGACCGGGCCGACCCCTTCGCCGTGACCAGCGCGCTCGGCACCAGGCTCTCCGAGGCCGGCCTCGACGTCGCCCGGGTGCCGCAGCTGCTGGTCGACACGGTCGTGGAGACGCTGCGGCTACCCGGTGCCCTCGTGTGGTTGTCGGGCGACAGCATCGAGCGGCCGGTGGCCGCTGCCGGGACCACGGGCGACCAGCGCCCGGCCGCCTTCGAGCTGCGGCACCGGGGCGACGTGGTCGCGGAGCTCGACGTGTGGCCCCGCGCGGGCGAGCGCTCGCTGCACCCGCGTGACGAGGTGGTGCTGCGCGGCCTCGCCGACCAGGTGGCCCCGGCCGTGGCGGCGCTGCAGCTGCACCAGCAGCTCCAGCGCAGTCGCGAGGCCCTCGTCGCCGCGCGGGAGGACGAGCGTCTCCGCCTCCGGCGCGACCTGCACGACGGGCTCGGCGCCACGCTCGCCGGCGTACGTCTCCAGGTCGAGACCGCTCGGGACCTCGCCGAGCAGCCGGCGGTCGACCGCCTGCTCGACTCGGTCGGTGCCGGGGTGGCGCAGGCCGTCGCCGAGGTGCGGGCGATCACCGACGGCCTGCGACCGGCCGCGCTCGACGAGCTCGGCCTCGCGCGCGCCCTGTCCGCGCTCGTCGACCGCGTCCGTGCGCCCGGCCTCGAGGTCGAGGTCGAGATCGACGAGCACGTCACCGCCGACCCGGCCGTCGAGGTGGCGCTGCACCGCATCGCGGCCGAGGCGCTGGCCAACGCCGTACGCCACTCCGGGGCCACGGAGATCCGCCTCGACGTACGGGACGGCCCGCACGTCGAGCTGCGGGTCAGTGACGACGGCGTCGGCATGGCGGCCGCAGACGGCTCGACCACCGGCTCGGGCCTCGGCCTGGAGTCGATGCGGCAACGCGCCGAGGAGGTCGGCGGCACGCTCGACGTGCACACCTCCGACTCAGGCACCACCGTCCACGTACGTCTGCCGCACGCCGTAGGAGACCTCCGATGACCACCGTCCTGCTCGTCGACGACCACCCCCTGTTCCTCGACGGCGTCCGCGCGGCCCTCACCGGGGTGCCGGACGTGGAGGTCGTGGGTGAGGCGCACGACCGGCGCGAGGCCGTGGAGAAGGCCGCGGCCCTGCGCCCCGACGTCGTGCTGATGGACCTCAACCTCCCCGACGGCTCGGGCATCGACGCGACCCGCGAGATCCTCGCGACCGCGCCGGACACCGGCATCCTGGTGGTCACCATGTCCGCGGACGACGACGCCGTGGTCGCCGCCATGCGAGCCGGTGCGCGTGGCTACGTCGTCAAGGGCGCCGGCCGCGCCGACCTCCTCCACGCCGTGGCGACGGTCGCTGCCGGGGGAGCGGTCTTCAGCCCGGCCGTCGCGGCGCGGCTCGGCAGCTGGTTCAGCGGTCTCGCCGCCCAGCCCGGACGCGAGATGTTCCCCCAGCTCAGCGAGCGCGAGCGGGAGGTGCTCGACCTCGTCGCCCGTGGCTTCGACAACCGCAGGATCGCCCGCGAGCTCTTCCTGTCCGAGAAGACCGTGCGCAACAACGTCTCGGTGCTGCTCAGCAAGCTCGGGGTGGCCGACCGCGCCGAGGCGATCGCCCGGGGCAGGCGTGCGGGGTTGGGTCAGGATCCGGGGTGAGCCACCCTTGCTGCTCCGCTCCCAGCAGAACGGGTCGCTGACCTGCCGGTGCGGGTTAGTGTCGAGCGTGATCCGGACCGCGCTGCCGCTTCTGCTCGTCTCCACCGCCGTTGCGGTGGCCCCCCTGCACACCGCGGCGACCGCAGCGCCTGAGCCCGACCACTCGCTGGTGGTCAGCGGCACCGGTGTCGCGACGTACCCGGCGTTCGACCCCGACGTGGAGCGCTACGCCGCCACCACCACCCCGGAGACCGCCGGGAGCCTGACGATCACGGCCACCACCACGGACCCGGCGGGCCGGATCTGGATCGACGGGGCGCCCGACCCGGACGGGACAGCCACGGTCACCGGCCTCGAGGACGGCGACGAGGTGGCCGTCTTCATCGACGACGCGGCCGGCCGGTCGGTCCACGCGGTGGTCTACCTGCCGCACGGGTTCCCCGCGCTGTCGACGCCGGTCGCGTCGCCGGGAGCGACGCCGGGGCACGTGCTGATCACCCCCAACCGGTTCGCCAACGGCAGCGACACGTACGAGGCGGCGGTCGACGCGCGCGGCGTCCCTGTCTTCGTGCACGCCAACCGTGACTCGGCCTCCCAGGACTTCAAGCCCACCGGTTTCGGTGGCTACACCGTCTTCCGCGACGACGTCAGCGGGGACGCGGCCGGCTCCCGGTTGGTGCAGCTCGACCGGGCCTTCGAGCCGATCCGGGAGATACGCAACATCGGCCTGACCACGGACGCCCACGACGCCATCCTCCGCGAGGACGGCAGCCGGATCATGGCCGCCTACGAGCGCGACCCGGCCAACCACGACCGGCAGAACGCGGTGCTCCAGGAGGTGGACGCCGCCGGCGACGTGGTGCGTACCTGGAACTCGGCAGACCACTTCGCGCCGGTCGACCCGACGCTCACCGGAGACGCCCGGGACGCCGCGATCGCCGCCACCGACACCATGAACCCGTTCGTCACCAACCCGACGACGGGCGCGGAGACCATGCGTCTCGACTACGCCCACATCAACAGCTGGGAGCTGGTGGACGGTGACCAGAACCTGCTGCTCTCCT
The DNA here is from genome assembly GCF_014779655.1 of Nocardioides ganghwensis. Lineage (GTDB taxonomy): Bacteria > Actinomycetota > Actinomycetes > Propionibacteriales > Nocardioidaceae > Nocardioides > Nocardioides ganghwensis. The sequence continues at coordinate 48,340 of NZ_JACXYX010000018.1, read as the reverse complement.
TCCGGCACACCAGCTCGGTGGTCAAGATCGCCTGGTCGGACGCCGAGGACCGCACCGACGGCAGGGACTTCGGCGACGTCGTCTGGCGCCTCGGCGGCAAGTTCAGCGACTTCGACTTCACGGACGACCCCTACGCCGGTCCGTGCGCCCAGCACACGGCGAGCCAGCTGGACAACGGCAACATCCTGATCTTCGACAACGGGTCGCCCTCGCCGACCAACGGCCTCTTCAACGACGCCGCGATGTGCCCGGACCCGGCCGACCCGGCCGGAGAACCCGTGGGTCGCCAGTTCACCCGGATCACCGAGTACGAGCTGAACGAACGGCTCGGGACCGCGCGGCTGGTCTGGGAGTACACGCACCCGGTCGACGGCGGTCCCGAGTGGTTCGCCCTGTTCGCCGGCGGCGTGAACCGGCTGGACAACGGCAACACCCTGATCAGCTGGGCCTCGGCGAGGAAGGCCATGGTCACCGAGGTCGAGGCTGTGACCGACGAGGTGGTGTGGCAGCTCGAGGACGACCGCAGCCACGGTCTGTCCACTCCCTACTTCAGCTACCGCGCGGTCAAGCACCAGGTCGCCGACGCCATCGACCCCACCGTCGTCCTCGAGGCCCCCGCCGACGGCGCGGTGCTCGACCTGGGCAGCACCGTTCGGGTCGCCCAGCAGTGCCGGGACCGGGGAGGCTCCTCCCTGCAGCAGTGCACCAGCACGGCGACCTCCGGCCTGCTGGACACCAGCCGATCGGGACCGTTGACGCTGCAGGTGGTCGCCGTCGACGGTGCCGGGAACCGCACGGTCGTGACTCGTGGCTACACGGTCTCCGGACCTCCGTCCGTCCCGCCGGTGACTCCGGCACCCGCGAACCCGGCACGACCGGACGCCGTTGTGCGTGCCCCTGGCGGGTCGTGGGTCGGCGACGGGCAGTACGACGGGCGCCAGCGGGTGCGGACCACGCTGCGCCGGGCGAGCACGACGGTGCGGGTGCGCCTGCAGAACGACGGCGGCACATCGACCGACCTCCGGGTCCGGGGCACATCGGGCAGCCGTGCCGTCCGGGTGCGCTACTTCGTGGGCGCGGAGGACGTCACTCGCCAGGTACGCCGGGGCCGGCTCCGGCTCGCGGAGATGGCTGCGGGCGAACAGGTCGTGCTGAAGGTGAAGGTCTCCCGACGGGAGGCAGCCCGGTCCGGTGACCGGCTGAGGATCCGGGTGCGTGCCAACGTCCCGGGTCGGCCCGACCTGGACGACGCGGTGCAGGCGGTGGTCCGGGTCCGCGGTGGTCAACGCTGACCGGCGCCCACGGTCTCCCGGGACGGGCCTTCCGGCCCACCCACGACGGGTCCTCTGGACCTGACGCGCCGGTGCTCGCCGGGCCATCGTGGGTGCATCGACGAGCCCAGGAGGTCCCGATGCCCACCGACCAGTACGTCCAGCACGACTGGCCCCCCGCCGTCTTCGCGCTCATGCTCCTGGCGATGGCGGTGTTCGTCGTCATCGGCATGGGCGTGTTCCTGATCGGTGCCAACCGCGAGCTGCGCGGCTGGACCGCGCGCCACGCGGGCCCGGACGCAGAACAGCCCGGTCGTGGCGACCGGGCTGCGTGACTTGCGCCTGTAGGGATTCGAACCCAAACCTTTTCATCCGTAGCGGCGCGTAACCTTCCTCGGGCCTGCTGCGCAACCGCTGGGGGCCGGTGCGCAGCGTCAGCGTCGTCTATCAAGGGCACTACGCGAGGTTTCGTCGACAGGCCGAAGTCGACATGACGAGATGAGGGGGAACCCGGACTCCGTCAGGCCCTCAACAGGTCGCTGAGGTAGTCGTCCTCGTCGATCGTCACGTCGTCGCGGTGGGTGGTCAGCAGCCGGTCGAGTACCGCCGGCGAGATTCCGAGAGTGCGCCCGGCGGCCGTCTTGGCCATGCCGCGGTCCAGCAGGGCCCGACCCACCGTCGCGAACCGGCGTTCGCGGGAGACCAGGTTCCGTGCCTGCTCGATCTCCACGAGCTCGCTCACGTAGGAGCGCCGCGCGCGCTGGGGGACGTCGGCGAGCATGCCCTCCAGGAGAGCAGCCTGGGCCGCGGGTCGTCGGTTGAAGCCCAAGGTGTCCCGCGTCTGGGGATCCAGTGCCTCGTAGAGAGACAGACCATCGCGATTGGCCGCGGCGTGGACCTCCTCGCGGAGCTCGGTGAGTCCCGACCGGACCGCACCGACCACGAATGGAGCAAGCTGCGGGTCGAGATCGGGGATCGAGCTGAGGACCACGGCCTCGATCTCGCCCCAGCGGTACATGTCGATGTCCAGGTCGTGACGGGCCAGCAGGTCGCCGGAGATCTCAGCCGCCTGGGCCGTCAGACCGGGCTCCACGAACACTTCCCAACGGTGGTTCACGGCGCGGCGCACGAGCGGACGGTCGCGGTCGTTCAGACCGGTCAGGTGCCGCTCCAGAATCGGCTGACGGTTGCTGAACCGGCCGTAGCCGGGATCCTCGACGACTGAGTCCACGATCGGTTCGAGCCGGGCGGCCCGCTTCCTGCTGCCCATGATCCTCTCGAGGGCTTGGGGCCACGTCTCTCCTGCGGGTCCCTTGTCTGAGTACGCCCGAACGAATGCGAAGGCCTCGACGTCCACGTGGGCCAAGTCAGAGGCGGAGTCGGAGTCCTCCCAGTTCCCGTCGACCACGTCGGTGTCGGCCTCCGGGGCCTCGTGGCGAGAACCATGGGCGAACCGATAGATGACCCCCTGATGGGCGAAGGCGGCGCCGACGTGACTGACCGCGTCGGGAGCCTCGCCAGCAGTCGCCAGGTAGAGGAGCTTGGCTCCGACCGCTGCGGCCTCACGCACGAAGCCCGCTGGGTCCTCGTCGTCGGGCCAGCTCACCGTCCCGTGCCAGAAGTCGCCGGGGAGGTCCGGCCAGATGCGCAGGCCGACCTCTGCGGCGGTGTCGCGAAGCACGTCGGTGATGTCGTTCGGTGTCGGCGGCGAGGTCATGGGCGAGTCCCTTTCACTGGTTGGCCTCCAGGAGTCGCCTCAGATGATCCGACTCGTCGATGTCCACGTCCTGGGGGTACGACGTGAGCAGGCGGTTGAGAGTGTTGGGAGTGATGCCCAGCTCGCGTGCAACCGCCGCCTTGCTGGGGAGGCGCTGCGCGAGCGCTTGAGCCACGGTGGCGTAGCGCTTTTCGCGGGACAGTCCGTACAGCTCCTCCTCCAAGCCGCGCATCTTGTAGAGCACGTGGTCGCGGAGACGGTCGAAGTGTTCGAGGGTCTCCGAGAGCTCGTCGACCGCCTCGGCGACCATCCCATCTCGGATGGCGTTGCGTGAGGCGAAGCCAAAGCGATCACGGGTCTCAGGGTCCAGCGAAGCCAACACGTCGCGCGCCGCGTCCTCAGCTCGCCGGTAGGCGCGCTGCCTGTCTTTGTCGAGCTTCTCGTCGATCCACGGCGCGACGTAGGACGCCATGCGCGGCTCGAGCTCGGGGGCTCGCTCTCTCACCCAGTCGACCACCTTCATGTCGTAGGACAAGAACGGATCGGGGGCGTGCTGAGAGACAAGGCTTTCGGCAATGGGTCGAGCACGGCGGCGAAGGGCATCGAAGACGGGCGAGAACCGTATACGGGCCTCCATGTCAACGTTCGCACGCTCGTCGGGCGTGAGGGATCCGGCGTGCCTGTCGAGCACAGCCTCCACGTCGAGGTGGTAGGGGTCGTACTCAGGATCGTCGACGATGGCCTTGACCATCGCCATCACCTCCCGCTTGGTGCGCCCCGTCGCGTCGCCCGCGGGCGTGGGCAGCTCGTCCTCCTCCTCGATCTCGACCGTGACGTCGTCGTCGTCCTCAGGATCGCCCGCAGACCTGCCGCACTCGTACCAGTGCAGGACTCCGTCCAGCGCAAACATCGCGAGACCCCAGTCCTCGATCATCTCCGAGTGAGGTTCCTCGATGTGCAGGATGCGCATCCCCAGCTCCGCGGCTGTGCCGACGAAGCCCTCGGGGTCGAGAGGCTCTGGCCACCAGACCGATGCCGCTGCGTTCTGCGCCGGCACTGCGTCGAAGATCCGCAAGCCGTGGTGGACGGCCGCTTCGCGCAGCCTACGTCGGGCGTCGTCCGGTTCGAGAGACGGTTGCATGGCCACGGACCGATCAAACCTCAGATCGAGGTGCGATGCTGCGCGTTCAGCGGATCCAGGTGGTGCGCGGGCGGCATCAGCACCTGTCGGTCAGCCGGGAGACGGCGTCGACCAGGTCTCTAGCCTCGAGCGCGGTGGGGGAGAGCTCGTAGGCGTGGTGGTGGCACGCCTCGGACAGCCGTGTCCAGGCGTACTGCGCCCGGGCGGCGAGGCCCGGCTCGTCGTCGTACGTCACCTCGAGGCAGGAGAGCTTGGCCCGGGTGCTTGCCAACGGGCCTGTGTCGACGCCGCGCTCCAGCAGCAACGTGTCGAGCGCCTCCTCCATCGCCGAGCGCGCGAGCCAGCAGGCGCGTCGGCTGCTACCAGCGTCGCCGGCGTCGAGCTGGGCCCGAGCGAGCGTCAGGAGGTCGCTCACGACCCGCCCCGTAGGTCGGCGATGAGCTTCTCCACGTCGCGTACGGCGTCGCGCGCGTCGAGGTCGGCCTTAAGGCCGGAGTGCATCGCGGCTCCGATGCTCCTCAGCGCGAACTTCCGGTAGGGAGCAGCCGCCCACTGGTCGAGCTCGTGGTGGGGGCGAGACTCGCCGAAGACCGCCAGCCCCACACGGTCCCTGGTGGTCGACACCGACGTCCAGGCGTCCTCCACGTCGTCCAGGGCCACGCCCGACTCGAGCTGCGAGCCGAAGAACCTGTCTCGGGCGACGGCCTCGACGGCAAACCTGAGCAAGCCCGGCAGCGTACGACGCATGACGGCGTCGGGCAGTCGATCCTCCTCGGTCTCCCGGATGAGCGCGAACGCGTCGCCGATGTAGCGCGCCGCGGGGTCCGTGGCGATGGTGACGCTCACGCGCGACCCCGAGCCGCGAGCCACCTCGAGGACCGTCGCGTCGACGTCGGCACGGCGTACGGCGGCGGCGAGCCGGTCGTCGTGGCTCAGCACGATCACCTGGCGGGTCTGAGCCAAGTCGGACAGCAGCTCCACCAGGCCGTCGACCTTGGCAGGGTCCATCGCCTGCACCGGGTCGTCGAGGACCACGAACCGGAAGGGCGAGGCGGCCATGGTGGCGCGCGGCAGGAAGAGCGACAGGGCAAGAGCGTGCAGCTCGCCCTGGCTCAGCACAGTGAACCCCTGCACCTGCGTGCCATCGACCGATGCGTCGATCACCACCCGGCGCTGGTTGCCCGAGCCGGTCAGGGTCAGGTTTCCGATGTCGACGTTGCTCTCCTGGCGCAGCCGCGCCCACGCGCCGCGGGCGCTCACCTCGATCGGGGCAAGCCGCTCGTTCTTGAGGCGGAGGTCGTTCTCCTTGAGCCACTGGTGGGCCGCATTCAGCTGGTCCACCAGTGGTTTGTCCGCCAGCCACGCGGTCCATGCGTCGCACCAGCCGGCGAGCTGGGAGGCGAACGGCTGCCACACGTCGTCGAGCTCGGCCACCCTCGCCTGCGCCGCTCCGCGCAGGTCACTAAGCGATGTCGCCAGTTCCGATTGCCCCGCGAGGTGGTCGGCGAGCGCCGTGGCTGTGGCCGCGTCGTGACCGGCTGGGACATCGGCCCATGCGTCCCACGCCTGCCGGGCGCACCGTACGGCGTCGTCGAGCTCGGGCACCGGCGCGCTGGAAAGGGCGACCGGCGGGGGAGCGACCAAGCGTCTCGCGGTGCTGAGCGCCACCGTCAGGTCCTGCCGCGCGCGGCGCACCTCGGAGTACTCCTTGCGCTGCTGGGAGACGAGCTCACTGCTGAGGGAGTGCCACTCGGCATCCAGCTCGCCGGTGCGGCACACCGGGCACTGCATGTCACCGTGGGTCTTGTGCACGCTCAAGGCCGTCTCGAGCAGCTCGAGTCGGGCCATCGACCTCTCGGAGACCTCGTCCTTGGCGTCGGCCAGGCCGGCGACGGCCGAACGCAGCAGGCCGACCGCTCGGTTCACCTCGTCGGCGGTAAAGGGGTCGGGCAGTGCGACGAGCCGACGCAGTGCCGCCACGGGGCCGGTCTCGACCGTTGCCGAGCCGGTGGCCAACGCGCGCAATGCGGCGACATCGGGAGCCGTCTTGCCCAACAACTTCTTGGCCGACTCGGCCCGCTCGTCGTCGATGGAGTCGACTTGGGTGGCCAGCTGGCGCCGTCGGGCGGACAGCTCGGTGCCAGGCTTCTTGCGCTCCTGCAGCTGGACGTGGATGCGCTTGAGGGCGTCGCTGAGCTGGTCAACACCCAGGATGCTGGTCAGCGCGTCGTACAGCTGGGCGCGGCCCCCCTCGAGCAGCCCTCCGAGCTCGTCGTACGACAGGATCGGGCGGAACTGCTCGAGGGCCTTGGCCCAGCCGAGCTCGCCGAGTCCGTCGGTCTGCTTCTCCCCGGCGCGCTGCGACTTGACGGTCGCGTTGTCGACTGTGCTCTCGTCGTCTACCCACGTGGCTGTCACCTTGAGCGGACCGGAGTCCTCCTCGACGAGCCCGACCTCGACCTTGGCGTGGGGGTGATGGAGGTTGCGCCACGCCTTGCGCCACTCGACCGACGACTTGTTCCAACGGTATGTGTCGCCGGTGAGCACGAACTCCAGCGCCTCGGACAGGCTCGACTTCCCCGACCCGTTGCGTCCCGCAATGATCGTGAGGCCAGGACGCGGGGTCAGCGGCACATTTACGGCCGGGCCGATGCCGCGGAATCCCTCCACGGCGAGAGAGCTCAGGAACGTTCCGCCCGGCTCGCGTGCGGTGCTCGCCTCGGCCGAGGGTCGCTCGGGTGCGGTCTTGTCATCGAGGTAGCCGCGCAGTACTCGGTCGCCCTCGAGAGCGGCGAGGATCAGAAGCCCGGTCTCGTCATCGAGCCCCGACTCCTCGAGCTGTTGGTCCACCCACCGCACCAGGTCTCCGGCCATGTCGCTGACGTTAGCCCGCAACTGCCGGCCCTTGCAGGGAATCGGTCCAGCAGGGTGCCGGGTGCAGCGGCCCGACGTTGTCACGGCGCCTGCACTGTCCGACTCGCATCGTTCGCACCCACCTGAATGATCGTTGACGCTCCTCGATCCCTGCGCTTTTATCTCTGAGGTGGCTCATTTCGGGTGGCTCGACGGGGACGACTCGCATCGCAGCGCGATGCTCGAGGTCGTCAAGCTGTTCGAGGACTCGTCCACCGTCGACGAGCTGGGGATCGGAAGTGTGCGGGACACGTTCTCCAACGCGTTCTTTCCAGGGACTTCGACGCTGCACACTCGCGCGCGCTACCTCCTCTTCATCCCTTGGTTGGTCAACGACGTGGCGCGCCACCGGTGGCCGGCTGAGAAGGCTCAGGGAGAACTTCGCCGCCGGGAGACCGAGCTCATCCACTCCCTGATCGCCGGTCAGGAGGTGCAGGGGGTGATAGGTCGCGATGCGAAGAAGTCGCTGAAGACCATGCCCAGCGCCCTCTACTGGGCCAGTCTCGAGACGCTGGGCATCAGGAGGTGGAAGACCACCATCTCCGGCTACTTCCGCAACGCGGCCCAACGGTCGTCGACGATCGACGACCCTGACGCCGACGGCACCAGCCTTGACCACCTCGGCATGACCCACCTTCCGAGGATGCCGGAGGACCTGACGACGAGCGCCACCTTCGACCTGAGTCGCGACGAAGCTGAGTTCCTCAAGACACAGATCGCCACGAGCAAGCGCGACTCGCTCTTCGCCTGGCTCGCCATCCACCATCCCGACTCCGGCGCGGGCCGACTCTGGGAGCACGAGGCGCACGACGAGTTCCCCCGGCCGATCGCCGAGCTGGTCGATGAAGCGAGACGTTTCCACTTCACCGGAACCGGCCCTGCGATCCTCTACAACCTGATCTTGGCCGAGCTTGCAGACAACGAGGAGCTGGTGGAGCAGTTCACGGGCGCCCTGTCCGCTTGGGCTGAGGACCTCGAGGTGCATGGCATCTTCGACGGTTGGGATCGACAGCAGTTCTGGACGAGGCTCCTCCACCTGAACCCAAGGATCCGACCGGCGACTCAGACCTTTCTCAACGACTGGTGGCAGTTGGCCGCCACAGATACACATGCCTCGCAGGCTGCCCGTGACCTCGTCACCATGAGGGAGCTGCGTCTCAAGCGCGGCCGGGCCCGGATCACCTACGCCGATGCCCGCTCCACGTGGGGCGTCGGCGCTGGGACCGGACCGCTTGACTTCCGCTGGTCGATCGCACGGAGCCACCTCAACGACATCGCTGATGGCTTGGAGGCATGACGTGCTCAACCCCGACGTACGACACCTGTTGACAGACGCCCTGCGCCCCCCTCACGGCTGGAGGATCGACGCCGCGATCGCGACGACATACACGCTCGACATCAACTCCCTCCTGCTCGCTCCCCTGTCGATGGCGGCCTACGACCAAGTCGACAACGGCATCGAGGGGGCCGCCCCGCACGAGCTGCTCGAGGCCATCCGGCGGTACGCCGAACGCACGGTCGTGTTCTGCCAAGCAGGCGGGATCCACGTGCCCTCGACCTACCGCAAGCTCACCGTCTTCGCAGAGGACACCGTTGTCGAGGTCGTACCCCCGCCGGGCCGGGTGTTCCATCCCAAGATCTGGGTGCTGCGGTTCACCAACATCACAGGGGAGTTCACGCACCGTTTCGTCTGCCTGAGCCGCAACCTCACCGGTGACCGCTGCTGGGACACCGTGCTCTCGACGGACGAGGACCCTAGCGCCACCCACCAGATGTCGGCCGAACCCGCAGCGTCCTTCCTCGAGGAGCTCGTGGACCTCAGCGTGCGTGATGTCCCGCTGGCACGGGCAGCGCTCGTGCGCCATGTGGCCGGGACCCTTCGAGATCGGAGGTTCGCGGTGCCTTCGCCGTTCACCGAGGGCACGCTGCTGCCTTTCGGCACGCCCGGCGGCGCCGCCTGGCCGCTGCCGGTGCGAGCCGACACGAGTGCGGTGATCTCGCCCTTCCTGGATGTGACGACCGTGCGCAAGCTGCCCGCCGGCACGACCATCGTGTCGAGACCGGACACCTTCGATCGTCTCGGCGCTGACGCCCTGGCCGGCTTCGACACGCGGGTGCTCCAACCGCACGCGGATGCGCCTCCAGATGACCTCGATGGCGACGAAGAATCCGAAGATGGCGACACCCGTGCCTGGGAGGTCAAGACAGGTCTGCACGCCAAGGTGTTCGCTTGGGACGTCGCGCGAGAGGCCACGCTGCTCACGGGGTCCGCCAACGCGACATCCGCGGCGTTCGGCGGCAACATCGAGTTCGGGGTCCTGCTCACAGGGCCGACCTCGAGTTGCGGCGCCGCCGCCATCCTCAAGGACGACGACAAGCAGACCGGATTCACCCGCCTGCTGCAGCCCTATCAAGCCTCGGCCGATCCCCAGCCCGACCTCACGTTCGATCTCGAGCGTGAGATTGAGGAGTTCCACGTCGCCCTGGCGGGGGCTCGTCCGAGCCTCACCGTTTCGAGCACCGGCGAGGAGTACGACGCGCGACTGGAGCTCGAGTCGCGGCCTGTCGATCCCGGCCAGACCTGGGTACGCCCGATCACCTTGAAGCCCCAGCTCGACCGCTCACTGGACAGCTCGACCTCCTGGCGTGGTCTCGCGCATGCAGACATCACGCCATTCGTCGCGGTGCGCACCCGGGTCGAGCGGGACGGAGTGGTGGTCGAGAAGTCCAGCGCACTCCGCGTCGACCTCATCGGTGCGCCCGAGGACCGCGCAAGGCGGGTGCTGCGCGAGCTCCTCTCCCGGGTCGAGGACATCCTGCGCTACCTCGCGCTGCTCCTGAAGGATCCCGGGATCGATGACATCACGTCCGCTCTCCTGGACGCGACAAACGACGAGCCTGCCGGTGACCACAGGTGGGGTGGCAGCTGGGTCGACGACTTGATCCTGCTGGAGCCGCTCGTGAGGGCAGCAGCACGCGACGACGACTCGATCGACCGCGTGAAGTCCTTGATGGACGACCTGCGAGACGCCGACGGCGCGCTGCCGGATCTCGGTGAGGACTTTGAGGCCCTGTGGCACGTCGTCGTGGCGGCCAAGGAGGCACCATGAGCAAGAAGCAGGTGCGGCGGCCGGACGCCGAGGCCGAGCTCCAGGGACTGAAAGACTTCCAGCGAGCGACGGTCGACTACATCGATGACCGCCTGTGGGGCGACGACCCGGTCCGGCGTTTCCTCGTCGCTGACGAGGTCGGATTGGGCAAGACGCTGATCGCTCGAGGAGTCATCGCGAAGTCCATCGAGCACCTGTGGGACAAGGTGGATCGCATCGACGTGGTCTACATCTGCAGCAACGCCCAGATCGCCAGGCAGAACCTGGCGAGGCTCCGTGTCGGCGCAGAGCTCGAGGGTGACGAATCCGGCGCCACCGACGAGTTCGCCGACCGGCTCACCCTGCTGGCCCAGAAGATCGACCAGCTGAAGGGGCGGAAGCTCAACTTCGTCTCGTTCAGCCCGGGCACCTCCTTCAACGTCAGCGAGAGCGGCGGCACGGCCCGCGAACGGGTATTGCTCTACTGGATGCTGCGAAGCGAGTTGCCCGAGCTCAAGGGCCGACACTGGTTGCGCTTCTTCCGCGGCGCCACGCAGCTGAAGAACTTCGAGCGCCAGGTCAACGAGTTCGACCGCTCCACGATCCCGGTCGAGACCAGTCGAGCGCTCGTCGCGCAGCTGCGCACGGATCCCGGTCGTGGCGACCACGACAGCGCGCTGGACGAGATCTTCGCGACCGCCGAGGAGTTCAAGTACAAGAACGACGGCTGGTGGCCGGAGGGACCTCTCAGCCGCCGAAGGTATGCCCTCGTCGGCGCCATGCGGCAGATGATGGCTCGCGCGGCAGTCCACGCGCTGGAGCCCGACATCATCGTTCTCGACGAGTTCCAGAGGTTCACGTCGTTGCTCCATGACGACAACCCCGGTGCGGAGCTCGCCCGCGCACTCTTCGACCACGGTGAGGCCAAGCTGCTGCTGCTCTCCGCGACGCCGTTCAAGATGTACACGTTGCCCGACGAGGCGGAAGGTGAGGACCACTACGACAACTTCGTGCAGACGATCAACTTCCTCGCCGGGCCGGAGCGAGCAGAACGGGTGAAACACTCCTTGGCTGACCTCCGGCGGGGCTTGATGAGCGGCGAACGTGAGCAGGCTGCCGCGGCACGTGATGTCGTACAAGCAGAGCTGCGGCGCGTGATGGTGCGCACCGAGCGGCTCGCGTCCACACCCGACCGCGACGGCATGGTGGTCGAGAAGGAGCTCGACGGCCTGGCTCTCGCCCCGCAGGACGTCTCGGACTACCGCTTCCTCAGCAAGGTCGCGAAGGCGCTCCGACAACAAGACATGCTGGAGTACTGGCGCAGCTCGCCCTACGTCCTGGAGCTGATGGACGGCTACGTAGTCAAGAAGGAGCTCGAGAGCGCGGGCGCCCAGAGCGCTGAGGTCAAGCAGGCGATCCGCCAGAGCCCCCGGTCCCTCACCAAGCGGACGGTGAACAGATACGAAGAGCTCGAGCCCGGAAATCCGAAGATGCGTGCGCTGACGCACGACGTCCTCGATCGCGGTGCTCATCGGCTGGCGTGGATCCCACCGTCGATGCCCTACTACGAGACCACGGGCGCCTACGCAGACCCCGAGCTTCGCGACTTCACCAAGCGTCTGGTCTTCTCGGCATGGAACGTCGTCCCGAAGGCCATCTCCAGCGTCCTGAGCTATGAGGCCGAACGTCGCCTGCGAGAGCTCAGCGGAACGACAGACCGTGCGTACGACGCCACTCGACAGCGTGGCTTGTTGGCCTTCAACCGGTCTGACGGGCGGCTGTCCGGCATGCCCGTTCTCGCCATGATCTACCCGTGCGCGGCGCTGGCGGCAGCCGGCGATCCCCTGTACGTCGCGCGCCGCCTGAGGGCGCCGCTCCCGCTGCCTCGGGAGACGATGGTGGCGGAGATCCGCAACGAGATCGAGCGGCACTTGGAAGCGCTGCCGGCTGGACCTGAGTCCGGGCCGGCGGATGACTCCTGGTACTGGGCGGCTCCCGTGCTTCTCGACCAGATCACGATGGACCTCGCGCCGAGCGAGGCGGTCACGTTCGACTACGGGGAGGAGTGGGGGGAGGGGGACAACGAGTCCCGATTCCAGGAGCACCTGAGTCGTGCTGCCGCTGTGAGTGCCGAGGAGCTCGGCCGCCGCCCCGACGACCTCGCGGACGTCCTGACCAACATGGCCTTGGGTGGCTTTGGCGTCTCGGCACTGCGCGCGCTCAGTCGCGTCGCGGGGGGCGACGAATACCTGCGCGATCCCAAGGTCCGTAACGAGGCGTCCACCATCTCCTGGGCACTGCGAAACCACGCCAACCAGCCCGAGATGATGGCGCTGATCCGCGGCGCCTCCGAGGACACCGCGTACTGGAAGGACGTGCTGACCTACAGCGTCGACGCGGGCCTCACATCGGTTCTTGATGAGTACGCTCACGTCCTGAACGAGAGCCTCGGGGTGAACCTGAAGGACGCCGTGACCAAGTCAAAGGCGATCGCGACTGAGATGAGCGCCGCGCTCGGGATGCGCGCCAGCGTCAACAAGGTGACCGACCTGTCGTTGAACCGGAGCGGCGATCTGCACCTCGACACCTTCACGCTCCGCAACCACTTCGCCGTCCGGTTCGGTCGCGGCGTCACCGAGGACCAGGCTGTCGCGCGTGAAGGTCAGGTTCGTCAGTCCTTCAATTCGCCCTTCTGGCCCTTCGTGCTGTCGTCCACGTCCGTTGGCCAGGAGGGTCTGGACTTCCACCAGTACAGCCACGCAATCGTGCACTGGAACCTCCCCAGCAACCCCGTCGACCTCGAACAACGTGAAGGACGGGTGCACCGCTACAAGGGCCATGCCGTGCGTCGAAACGTGGCGCTAAAGTACGGCGCCCGACAGGAAGTGCTAGACGCGAAGGATCCGTGGCAGGCAGCTTTCGAGCTGGCCGACGCGGACAGGCCGGCAGGCCAGTCGATGGTTTATCCGTACTGGGTGTTCCCCCTCGATGGTGGACACCGGATCGAGAGGTACGTGCCAGCGCTGCCGCTCAGCAAGGAGGCGCACTCATACCGGCGGCTCATGCGAACCGTGGGGGCCTATCGACTGGTCATCGGGCAGCCGCGCCAGGAGGACTTATTGCGATATCTGGGGGACGACGCAGAGCAGCTCTCTGACCTGCTCATCGATCTTTCGCCTCGAGCCTGAGGCTCTTGAACCTCTCGACCACCTGAGGCGCCAGGTCCGCCGATGCGTTCATGCCAAACCCCTCCTGAATGGGGTCCCTATCGAATGACGCCAGTCCTTTGTGCACGTCGAAGGCGGCCCAGCCGTCGAAAGCGATCCTCCGACCGTGATCGAACTCGCCCCTGACCAGCAGCAGGTCCAGCGTTTTCGTGGGGGCTTGCTTGCGGAACCAGTCCCCGACGATCTGGATCGCCTCGTCAGGGGTGATTCCATCCTTGAGGCCGCCGTGCGAGCTTGCAAGGTGGACCGCCGTGACCCGGGAGCGCGCCAAGCGGCCCAAGAACCATTGCGCCCCAACGGGCAGGCGCCTTGCCGACGGGTACTTCAAAGCGCTTGCCAAGCTGCCAATGGCCCACGCGTCCATGATGAACACCTGAGTCGGCTGTCGCGCCAAAAGGTCGAACCGATCACGCCACACCTGCTCCCGCACGTCCCCCGGCTTCACGCTGCTCTCCCACAGTTCGTACACCCTGTTGACAGCGGCTGCATGGAGGAGGTCCCGAAGAGCCGTCTGCTCCGGCGTCGCGTCAGGCGCGAGCTCTGCCCAGTACTCCGCTAGATCGTCATCGAGCACGAGAAGGTCCGCGACGTCCCGCCATGTCTCGAGGTCGTCCTCGTCCTCGAGCTGTTCCAGCACGGTCGGAGCACGATCTGGGAAGGCCAGAAGTCGATGACTCAGGAGGAGTTGGATGATCTGGCGCACCTCGGGCGCTGCCCCTGCGAAGCTGCGCATCAAGTCCGCGACCGTGCTGGGTGAGTCAGCAACGAGCAGGCATCTCTCCCGGAGGAACCGGACCATCATGGGGCTCGTCCGTGCCGCTGGCGTAAGCCGGCGGCCCGCTGCCGGGTCGATCGCTACGCGCAGGAGCACCCTAGCCTCCCTGCTGGGGATCAAAGATGGCGACGAGGTCGTCCATACGGTTGTCGAAGAAGCCACCCGGCCACTGATAGTCGAGTTGTCCGCTCTGGAGGATCCCCACTGGGCGGATCTCAGATGCCGACCCTTCCCGAAGCACGTGAAGCACCCGAACGCCATCCGCCGCGATGCGCCCTTCGGCGATCCGCCGCTGCAACCTCAGGAGGAGCGGCTCGCTGTGCGTCTCGACGATGACAACATTGCCGTAGTCCTGGTTGCTGGTGACGAACAGATCGCCGAGAACTGACTGCAATCGGGGGTGCACATGGGCCTCAGGCTCCTCGATCAAAAGGGTCTTCTCACGGCTTGTCAACAGCTCGACGATGATGGGCAGTAGCTGACTAACTCCGAAACCAACATCTCGCAGCTGCACCTTCTCGCCCGCGGCACCGTCGCGGATCAGGCTCAGTTCGAATTGCTCGTCGCCGTCGTCATCGCCGTACTTGTCGATGGTGACGGTGTAGGGAATCTCAAATCGATGCAACCACTCGTTGACTTCGAGCTGCAGGTCCCCTTCATCCTCGAAGAGGTCGGACAGGTAGGCAGCGTGATCCTCAGCCCAGCTGAGCGAGATGTCGCGTGGAGGTACCGGACGCGCAGGCGGGAGGAACTCGACCGAGTCGAACAGCTCAGTGCCCCCCTCAAGCATGGCCGCGAGCAGCTCGGCGGCCTCAGGATTCGGAGGAAGCCCGTCGCGTCCTTCAAGCCACTCGTCCGGGTCCGGAAAGCCGTCCGAATCGCTTCCGATGGAGATGTAGGAACCCTCATCGGTGGGCGCCGTCCCCTGCGGAAGCCACTTGCCGACCCACCCGTCGTCCTCCGTACTCCGGCGCAAGACCACCGAACCCTCTGGGGAGAAGAACAGCACGACGCGAATTGGCTCCGTGGTGGTGAGCGCGTTGTCCTCGGCGGCAGCGGCGAGACCGACCGTCCAACTGTCGCCCGTCTCGTCGTCCAGCCAAGTCGCGGATAGAACCATCTGTCGTCCGAGGTCATGGCGGTGAATGACGTGCTCGAGCCATCCATACCGCTCCAGCTGGATATCTCCTGCCCCCCAAGAGTCCTTCAAGACCCTGAGCGCCTGGAACAGTGCGGACTTGCCGCTCGAGTTCTCTCCGTACACGAGCGTGACTCCGCCGAAGGCTACGGTGACGTCCTCGAACGACTTCCAATTCTTCAGTACGAGAGCACCTACTCGATAGGGCTTTCGTGCCTGATACGCGATCGAGACGTCCAGTAGCGACCAGTTCGGAGGGATCGCACCGTCGTTCTGGAAGAGGTCGCTGCGCCTGTAGAGCACCGAGTTGATGACGGTCTTGTCCACCGCGTGGCCCGCTCGCCGCGCAAGCCGGGTCAATGAACGAGCGTTCAGCATTGACTCGTTGCCCAACGAGGTACGCAAGAAGTCAACGAGTTCATCCTGGGATGTCGAACTCACGCGTCGCCTGTCTCAAACTCATTGACGATCTCGATGTCGAGACCGAGTGACTGGGCGATGCGGTCGAGGAACTTGGTAGAGGTGAGAAACCACTCGGCACCGGCCCGCCGGGTGCGCGTGCCGCTGTGGTCGGCTGCGTTCAACCACGCGTGGAACTGCTTCTCGACGGACGCCGACTCGGCAGCCTCGTAGATCCGAAGCAGGATCGGCTCCTCAGGGAGAGCAGTGAGGCGACCCGCTGAACCCGCGCGGTAGTACACGTCGCGCGCAGAGTGGCCCACCTTGAGCAGCGTCTTGCCTGTCTCCTCGTCCACACGGTGCTTGAGGTAGTGCGGCAGCGTGTAGACGTAGACGCCCGGGGTGTTGGAGTTCTCGGCGGCTTTCGACTTCGCCACCGCCTTGTCGACCTCGACGGCCTGCGCATCAGGGTCTTCCGCCCGGCTCTGCAGTGTGGCCTCGAACTTGGTGATGTCGTCGCGCAGCTCTGGGCTGAGGTCCAGCGTCTTGAGCCAGCGCCTGAGCTTCGCCGCGACGCTGCGCGCCGCCCACGGACTCGCAGGCACCTCCCCGCTCAAGAGTGCATCGATCTGGAGGCGGTAGTTGTACACGAAGGCCACGCCTTGGTTGTCCTCTGCCGCCGCGATGTCGGCAGGACTCATGCCTTCGAGGTCGTAGCGATAGATGCGACCGGTGAGCGAATCGTCCGCGGCGAGGATCGCCTCCACCGCAGCACGCCGGTCGTACGCCTCAGTAGTCGGGTGAACGGCGGGCGCCTCGCCGACGTGCTCGGGATCGGATGCCAGTTCGTCGCTCATCGCTTGGTCCCGTGCTCGTCATCGTGATCCATGCCATCCTCGATCTCGTCCAGGGCGGCGCCCAAGACCTCGTCGGTGGCAGCAGATTCGTCTTCGGCCGTCCAGGTCGCTGGATCGATTCCGTACTTCACGGACAGGAACCTCAGTCGATAGGCATCGCGCGCACTCCGGTAGGCGCTGTCGGCCATCTGCGCTGACAGGCCCGCGTTGATCAGCACGCCGGCGATGGGGACCGCTTGTGCGAGCTTTCGCTTCACCAGCTTTTCGCCGAGAGCTGCGAACACGCGGTCGATGACTCTCACCAGCGCGAACCTGTTGAGCTCGGCCCACGTGGGCTGCCGCATCATCACGCCAGTGAGCCGACGCAGCTGAGCGAGAGCCGCGGCCTTCTCTGCGGCTGTTGCCGCAGCACCAAGCGACATCACACCCAGTGCAAACGCCTCCTCCTCGGGGAGCCGTACGTCGTAGCCGTACTCCGCGGCAACCTGACCGATGATCCTGCCCATCAACGCCATCGACGTCACGGAGTCGGCAGCCATCGCAGCAGCGGCGGCGGCGAGCGTCACCCCACCACTCACCGTGGCGGACACCTGCGCGCCGGTGACGACGAGCGCGCTTCCGCCGCCTTCGACGAGGGCGAGGGTCGCGAATGCGGTGCGGAAGCCTGGCAGTGACCGATCGAGACGCTGTAGGTCGATCTGCAGCAACTCGCGTTGTTCCCCGACTCCGTGTCGCGCAAGCACCTTCGATGCGTTCACGCTCCGGAGCGCCGGGTCGAACGTGACCGCTTTCATCCCGGCCATTGCCTGCATGACCTGGCTCTCCAGCTCGTCATGCGCAGGAACCCTGTCCCAGGCGCCGCTCGCGACGCGCTTGACTGGCGCAGACAAGGTCCTTGCGGTGGTCCGCATGCGGTTGTCGCGGCGTCGGTTGAGCCTCCGCAGTGTCTCTTTCCACGCCTCCCGTTCGTACGGCGACATGGCCGCGTAAGTGTCGACCTCGATCACGCTCATGAAGGGTTCTGGTCCTCTCGGATGGCCAGGGCGGGAAGATTGTCGACGACCTTCATCGTCTCCAGGCTCACTGTGACGATGCGGGCGAGCAGGTCGATGATGTAGCGGGGGTCCGACACTTCCCTGGACCAGTCGTTGGGGTCGTTGACGATGCCGGAGGCCTTATCGGTCTTGACCTGGTACCGGTCAAGGATCCACTCGATCGCCGAGCGGGAGCCGAGCATGTAGCGGTACGCCCCCTCGGGGATGCCGCCTAGCTCGATGTGGGAGTTGTAGATGACGCGCGTCTTGTCGGCGACGAGCTTCTTGGTCTCGGGGTCGCGGACCTTGGGGAACGCCATCTTCTGCACCCGGAAGAAGTCGTACCTCTCATCGCTGGTCGAGCTCGTCGAAACCGGCTCAACGTCCAAGCCGTCGAGGGGGTACGGCGTCACCGTCTCGTAGCCCAGGTGCAGCTCGGACAGCTTGCGGCCGGCCTCGACGAACGGCCACGGGTCCTCGACCAGCGGGATGCGGGGCAACATCTTCTTCAGGTCCGCGGCGTAGGTCTCGCGGTACTCCGGCGAGTGGAGGAGGCCATAGACGTAGAAGAAGATGTCGTCCTTGGTGACCTTCTCTCCGTACGCCGATGCGAAGTGGCGCAGCGCCTGGTCGGTGATGTTATCGGTCAGCCCAGTCTCCTCGCCGAGGTCAAGGCTCTCCGCGTCATGGGTCGTGTAGGTCCATCGCGGCAGGACCGCGCCGCCGCTGCCAGCGCCTGTGAAATGCAGATTCGGCACGTCACCCGCCATAAGTGGCGTGAACGGCACCGCGCTACTCATGCCGACCACATATATGACCTGATTCGTGCGACTCGGTCCAAAGAGACGCGCGTTAGCTCCGGTCCGGCTGTTCCAGAGAGGGTCGAAGTACAGGTGCTGCTTGAAGAACGGCCGGTAGTCACTCACGATCACACGGTCCGATGCGACCAGTGCCGGCTTTCCGCGGCGCACTGCCTGAAGCAGATTGCTTGACCAACTGATCTGGGCGGAATCCCTGTTTACGAAGCGAATCATCCCTTGGTCTGACGTATCCGCCTGCGGCGCCGCCGCCCAGCGGTCGACCTCACTGTTGAACACCCGAGAGCACCTGCGCATCGAGTCCATCAGCGCGCTGGAGCTAGAGCCGTAGACCCAAGCATCCCGGCCCGTATTGACACCGTGAGTAACGACGCTGAAGGTGCTGTCGACCGGAATGAAGGTCTCGAAGTCGTCGCGACGCTGGTTGAGCCAGTCACCGTGCGCATTGGGCGTGATCTTGACCGAGTGGGGTTCGAGCCCACCAACTGACCCAGCCCCCGCAACCTTGTTGAGCTTCTGCTCACGACTGAGGCAGTCGCCGATATCTGTGTAGTGGATGGTGGCAGGATCGGCGGTCGAGTGCGGCTTCTTGACGAGGACCGTGATGGCGACGGTGGCGCGGCTTCCGGCATCGAAGACCGTGCCACCTTCCTTTCTTCGCTGCTCGCCTGCCGTGCGGGCATTGCCGCGGAGATTGTAGACGTGGATCGAGTCGAACTCCTCGGCCAGCGTCTTCCGCATACCATCGGCAGTGTTGCTGTCGAGGAAGCCACCGTTGGTGACGAACGCGATAACGCCGCGGTCCTTGATCCGCAGCGTCGCCCACTTGATGGCACGGATATAGGAGTCGTAGAGCTTGTTCTTCAGCTGTGCGGTCGAACGCTCGGCGTATGTGATCCGGATAGCGTCATCCAGGCCCGGGTACCTCTCGTTCGCGTTGTTGTCGTTCGCACTGTCCTGCCCTGACGAGTAGGGCGGGTTCCCAA
Source organism: Nocardioides ganghwensis (assembly GCF_014779655.1). GTDB lineage: Bacteria > Actinomycetota > Actinomycetes > Propionibacteriales > Nocardioidaceae > Nocardioides > Nocardioides ganghwensis. The sequence continues at coordinate 28,975 of NZ_JACXYX010000018.1, read as the reverse complement.
CGATCACCGTGATCGGCAACTTCTTGAGCCGCTCCAGACGCTCGTTGTTCTCCGGGAACACGTCGAGGTCCTGCCGGTCGTCGTCCTCCCACGACTGGAACGTGTCGGTGAGGATGAGCCCCGGGAACTCGACGTACTCATGCCCAGGCGCGGCCGCGCGCTTGCCCTCGCCAGGAGCGGCGATGGATGTCATGACGTCGTAGTAGGTGGTCTCGATGTTGACCGCGGCGATGTAGTAGGCCAGCAGCAGGATCTCATTGGCGTGCAGCTCGTTGGCGTACTTGCGGGCGAGGTCCTCCGGCTTGATGAGCCCGGACTGGAGCAGCCTGACCATGAAGGTGCCGGTTCCTGTGAAGCCGTCGAGGATGTGCACGCCCTCGTCGGTGAGGCCCTGGCCGAACTCCTGACGGAGCACGTCGTCGGCGGACTGGAGGATGAAGTCGACGATCTCGACGGGGGTGTAGACGATGCCGAGCTTGTCGACGGTCTTCTTGAAGGCGGTGGCGAAGAAGGTGTCGTAGAGCTCGAGATGATCCGCTGCCGGCCCTCGGCGTTGTCGATCCCTTCGACGCGCATCCGGACCGACTCGTAGAACTTCTCCAGCGTCCGGTTCTCGTCGTCGACGTTGTGCTCGTCGAGGGCGGCGAGCATCCGGTCCATCGCCTTGGCGACCGGGTTGTGCTCGAGGAACTGCGAGCCGGCGAAGAGTGCGTTGAAGACCGGCCGGGTGATCAGGTGCTGCGCGAGCATGTCGACGGCGTCGGTGCGGCTGATGCCCTCGTTGAGGTTGCCGCGCAGACCGCCGAGGAAGACCTCGAACTCCTTGGCGACGTCGGTGTCGGGATCGGACAGCAGGGCGTTGATGCGGGTCGTCTGGCGGGTGGCGATGTCGGCGACCGACTTGGCCCAGTCCTGCCAGTATCGACGGGTGCCAACCTTGGCGACGATCTTGGAGTAGATCGCGTCGCGCCAGGCGTCGAGGTCGCCGAAGGCGAGGCTGAGGGCGCCCTGCACCGAGTCTCCCCAGTCGCTGCCGCCGACGCCGATCACGTTGATCTTCTCGTCGCGCTTGGAGGTGAGGTCGATCCGGTTGACCATCGCGTCGAAGCGCTCGTCGTGGGCGCGGAGTGCTTGGAGGACCTCCCACACCGCGGCGTACCGCTTGTTGTCGCGCAGCGCCTCCTCCGGCGACATGCCGGAGGGGACGCCGACGGGAAGGATGATGTAGCCGAACTTCTTGCCGGGCGCCTTCCTCATCACGCGGCCGACCGACTGGACGATGTCGACGACGGACTTGCGCGGCGACAGGAACATCACCGCGTCGAGGGCCGGCACGTCCACTCCCTCGGAGAGGCACCGCGCGTTGGTGAGGATCCGGCAGTGGTCCTCCTTGGGCTCCTCCTGGAGCCAGTCGATCTTGCGGTTGCGCTCGAGCGCGTTGAAGGTGCCGTCGACGTGCTGGACGGTGCAGCTCAGCGGGGACTTGCCGCTCGCGTCCTCGAGGTTGGCCTGGTCGACGTAGTAGCGGGTGACCTCGGTGAACATCTCCTCGATCCGCTTGGACGACTTGATGTTGCCGGCGAACGCGACGGCACGACGCATCGGATCGGTGTCCGGCTCGAAGTCGTGCTCGGCCTTGCCGCGCTTGGCGAGACCGTTCCAGCAGCCGACGATCTTAGCGACGTCGTCCAGGTCGAGCTCGTTGTCGGCGTCGGAGAGCTGCTGCTGGAACGTGCGGGCCACCGACTCCTCATCGACTGTCAGCACGAGCACCTTGTAGTCGGTGAGCAGGTCGGCCTCGACAGCCTCCCCGAAGCCGAGCCGGTGGAACTCGGGGCCGTAGAGCTCCTCGTCGTCCATGGACGCCAGGACCGCGTTGGCCTGGCCCGCCTTGGCGCGCGAGTTGTCGTCGTAGATCCGCGGGGTGGCGGTCATGTAGAGCCGCTTGGCGGCCGGGAGGTAGGCGTCGTTGTGGACGCGGACGAACGCCGACTCGTCCTCCCCGGCGAGCGTCGTACCAGTGGTGCGGTGCGCCTCGTCGGACACGATCAGGTCGAAGCGGCGACCGTCCTTGGTCGCCTGGGCCACGACGTCGATGGACTGGTAGGTCGCGAAGACGACGGTCATCGCGTCGCGATCGGCCGCGGCATCGGCGAGGCGCTGCTTCAGCACGGCCACGTCCGTGGTCGCCGGCAGCGCCAGGTCGGTGACCGAGATGTCCTCGTCGGTGTTGGCGGACCGCTTGGTCGACTTCGCGTCCGAGCAGACCGCGAGGGGTCGGATCGGCAGCTCGGCTTCACCCACCCATTCGCGCACCGTCTGGGAGAGCAGCGAGATCGACGGCACCAGGAAGAGCACCAGGCCACCGGCGCCGACGTTCTCCTCGGCCAGCCGCAGAGAGGTGAAGGTCTTGCCGGTGCCGCAGGCCATGATCAGCTTGCCTCGGTCTGACTCACCGAAGCCGGCCGTCACCTTGTCGATCGCCACCCGCTGATGAGGCCGCGGCGTCTTCCTGCCGTGCATCGGCAGGACCTCGGGGGTCTCGAGGGAGAACTGCGACCAGTCGACCCGCGAGTGCTCCAGCTCACTCAGTCCGATCCGCCGCACCGGGATCAGCTGGTTGCGGATCGCGTCCTCGGCGTTGCTTCCCCACTTCTCCGTGGTGGAGACGACGATCCGCTCCTTGAACTCCGCCTCCCCCGAAGTCGAGACGAACTTGCCCGAGGCCGAGAGGAAGGAGTCGATCATCGGCTTGGCCACCGTGGTGGTCGGCGCGAAGAACTTGCACTGGATCGCGACTTTCTCCCCGGTCACCCGGTCCTGGGCGACGAGGTCGATGCCGGTGTCGTGCTTGCCGCCGTTGCCGGGGTACTCGTTCCACAGCCACACGTCTGAGAACTGGTCGGCGAAGACCGGGTCGACCCGGAGGTAGGCCTTCATCAACCGCTCGAACTTGGTGCCCTTGTCGGTCTCGGAGATGGCGGACGCGCGCAGCTCGTCCAGGACTTCATAGATCGTCGACCCCATGACACGTTCCTATCGCACCCCTCCGAGAACTTCACCCGATCCCGAGGAAACGACCTCTTGTTTCGGAGGGTCGTCCTAGGGTCGAGTCGGACAGGGGGTCGACAGTGGCAGCGCTCATCTCAGGAGGCGGCAGTGGTGCCGTCGCGGCGTCCTCGCACGCGCAGTGCGAGCGGTTCCGTCGTACGGATCCGCTCCTCACCAACGTCACGCGCAGGGGGCTCGCGCGGTCGTTGGGCTTCCCGGACACGGGTGGTCGCATCCCCGAGGCGCGCTGGGTCAGGGCCATGGCCTTCGAGTCCGCCGTCGACTCCGACACCTTCGTCTCCGAGCTCATCACCCGCGCCATCGGCCGGCTCGGGCTCGACCGGCCTGAGGGCGTCCGCAAGCGCTCGTGTGCCGACAGTGCCACCGAGACGGTCACTCAGCTCGCCCAGGCGCACCTCAAGGCGGCGTATGCCGACGAGGCGACCATGCTCACCAAGCTCGCCATCCCGTTCCTCAGCCTCGAGGACGCCGACAGTGCCACCTCGATCAAGCCCGACTTCGCGATCGTGGCGCCTCGCAAGGAAGGTGACGTCACGGTCGGCTCGTGGCTGATCATGGGGGACGCCAAGGACTACGAACGCGTCCGCGCCCGCATCGACGACGGCCGGATGCTCAAGGGCTTCCTGCAGGTCGCGCTGGGCGCGGAGTCGGCGGCCGCATGGAGCCAGCTGCCGGACGGCATGGAGGTCCACCGGTACGGCGCGCTCGCGGTGCCGCGCAACGTCTACCTCCGGCCGGAAGCGGTCGTCGAGGACCTGGCCGACCACCGGCGTGAGGTCCGGACGCGGGCGGAGGAGCGTCTCGCTGCGCTCGCGGAGGTCGACGACGACCCCATCGAGACCGACGAGCTTCCCGCCTACGTCGCCCACCTCGAGGCGACCTACGACCCCACTTCTTGTGCGAGCTGCAACCTGTTCACCTACTGTCGCGATGAGCTCCGTCGACAGGACACGACCGAGGCGCTGCTGCTCGAGCTCGGCATGGACCGCGGACTGCATCCGGCGCTGCTGCACCTCGCCGCGACCGGTGAGCCGGGCCTGCTGCCGACCACGGAGGTCGCCCGGCTGACCGCGACCACCACGGGCAAGCCACAGTGGGCCGGGCGTCGCCGGACGGACGCTGCAGGCGAGCCCGGCACGATCAACGTCGTGCTCGTGAAGTCGGACTCGGCTGCCCTGGGTGTGCACGGGATCGCCGTGCAACGAGTCACCGCGCACGACGAGCAACCGTGGCGTCACGAGGTCTTCGAGCGCACCAACGCGACGGCGACCCGTCACGACGTCATGCACCTCCTGGGGGCCGAGATCGCCGCGGTCATGGAGTCCGGGGAAGGACCCGTGCACCTCGTGGTGCCGGACGGCCCGACCGCCGACGTGCTGGTCACCATGGCCGACTCGCTGGCAGGGGTCGAGCTCAGCCGGCTGCGGTGGCAGCGGGACTTAGACGAGGGACGACCGATCCTCACCTTCGACGGCGAGGAGGCGACCATGCCGGATCCGCTCTCGGACACGGCACGGCTCGCGGTCAGCTTCCTGCTCGAGGAGGACCGGGCCCGAGCCTTCCACCTGCGGCAGCCCATCGTCGTCCTGCGCACCGTCTTGGCCGAGCACCTCGTCCCGGGAGGCCCCGCAGTCGATGCGGGACGTCTCGACTACCTCGTCACGTGGGCCGAGGCTCCCGAGGACGGGCTCGACCACCGAGCGGTGTCCGACTCCATCGCCGAGAGCGAGCGCACCGCCGGCGCACGGATGGCTCGCGACACCTCCGACGAGGTCCACCGGGCCGGGCGGCCGACGCGTGGGGACGCCGTCCGCTACCACGACCTCGTCACGAGCGAGCTCGAGTACCGCATCGACATCCTGCTCCGCGCGATCGCCGTCCTGGGCGGCAGGCCGGACTCGCGGCTGCGTCCGGCCTACCGCGCTCTCGAGGGGGCCGCCCAGGACGTGTGGTGTCGCAGGCTCGCACTTCAGGCCTCCGACCTCGTGCGGTTCTCGCGCACCTATCGCTACTGGCGCAACGCCCAGGTCGACATGATCGACGCCGATCGGTCCTGCGACGAGCAGCTCAGGACGCTGCTCGACAGCGACTGGGCGGCCGACCGCGCGGCCGACGCCGGCGTACGACACCTCACTTTGGCGTCCGTCGTGTCGACCAGCCCGGTGCGATTGGCGGTGGAGTCGCGACGCTTCATCGACGGCACGAAGACGGTCCTGCTCCACCGCGCGGGCGAGGCAGTCATCGAGGGCGCTGCTGTCAGCCTCACGATCCAGAAGGGCAGCTTCAAGTTCGGCGGCGCGTCCGTTGGCAGGCTCGAGGATGACGGGGACGCGGCCGGCCTGCTCTGGTCACCCGGGGTGCCGGCTCCCTTGGCGGTGGGTGACCGGGTGGTCTTGGCCGAGGCGGAGTGGCTGGGTGCGACCTACAGGTCGGGCCACGAGTTCGCAGTGAAGCGTCCCGTCGTCGACGGCCTCGCGGCCCCGAAGTCGGACTGCACAGCCGACTCCTACGCGCAGGATCCGCAGGCCCACGCGTGGTGCTGCCGCCCCCACGCCGCCGCGGAGGCCGAGTGGTCCGACGACATCGCCGAGCGACGGGCGAAGGGTCAGCTGAACCCGGAAGTGTGGCCGCCGATCATCGACGAGGAGCGCTTCGACATCCAGCGCGAGGATGACCCGGACGTGGAGGTCGACGACTTCGTCGTGCCCCCGGACTGGATCTCGAGCGACGACCTGGGAGAGGACCAGTGACCGTCGACTTCCTCGCGCCGCAGACGAGTGCCGACGGCGCCGAGCACCACACTGCCGCCGCTGCGGGCAACATCCAGGCGGCGGCGGACGCGATCCAGGCGCTCATGCGCCGGCTGGACGGGGTGTCCGACACGCAGAAGGTGCTGCTCCGCGCCGCTGCCGGCGCGGGAAAGTCCTACGCGTTGGTCCGGATGGTCAAGGAGGCCATCGCCAACGACAACTGCCTGCGGGTGGCCGTGGCCGCCTTCAAGAACAAGCAGATCGTTCCTCTGGCGCGAAAGCTCGGCGAGGAGCTCGGCAAGGACACGGTCTGCCTCTTCGTGTCCGAGAAGCGTGTCGCCGACCTGCCGCAAGCCGTGCTCGACGCGGTCACCATCGCCTGCAAGTCGTCCGAGATCCCCGCTTCGGCTCGGGTGGTGCTGGGGGTGTCGCACAAGTTCGGGGTCTGGGGAGAGCTGCGGCGCCTCAACGACCATCTCGGCGCCGGCGCCAACGGGGAGAAGGCCTTCGACGTGCTCTTCGTCGACGAGGCGTGGGAGCTGCCTCTCTACCTCTTCGCCCGCATCGAGGCTCTCGCCCCCGTCGCTGTGGGCGTTGGCGACGTGGGCCAGCTGCCGCCCATCGACCCCAATGAGAACCCTTGGCGAGGTGACCCCGGTTACAACCCGTACCGCGCCTGGCCGACGGCGTACGAGAACGACGACACCTCCGTCGTGATCGAGCTGCCGGCAGTGTGGCGGCCCACCGGCGAGCAGCTCCCGCTGTGGCGCGCGTTCTACAACGACTGGGACCAGCTCAACTGCGTCGCGGCCCCCGGTGACCGCTCCGTCGAGCTGCCGGGGATGGACGGGGCCGCCGCCGACGTGTGGGAGGCGGTCGCCACGGGACGGCCGGCGCTGCTGGAGATCTCCGGACTAGAGGACCCGGAGGCTCCGGACATCGACAGGCCACTGCTCAGCGCGGTGGAGGACCTGCTGCGACCGCTGCTGGCTGGCGGCTTCACGTGCACGGAGGTGTCGTACGACAACTTCGGGGCACCCGGCACGAGCCACTCCGTCTCCTCCAAGGCCCCCGAGGGAGACCCCATGGTGGTCATCCTGGCGACGCGCAACCAGGCCGTCGACGACGCCACCGAGATGGTCGAGCGCCTGACCGAGGAACTTGGGCTGCCCGAGGGCGTGATCCAGGCGTCCACCGTCGACTCGTGGCAGGGGCAGACCAACCGCATCACCGTGGCCATCCACCCGCTGTCGGGGGCGACCAAGCTCGACGACTTCAACTCGGCGTTCGGGCGCCTGGCGGTCACCTGCACGCGGGCGACCCACGGACTCTTCATGGTCGCCCGTGCAGGGCTCGACGAGCTGCTCGCGGACGCTCCCGCGCGTCCTGGCACGCCCTTCGGGGAGCCGGGCACGCGTGCTCTCCCGCGGCAGACCCACCAGCGAATCCTCGGGTCGTTCACGCGCGGTCGCCTCGACCTGTCCGACCACGGCTCGGTCTGATGGCAGGACGTGGTGCTGGTCGCTCGGGCAGACGCGTGCGCAACGACGGCCCCCTGCACGACGACCCCGAGATTGCGGCGCTTGTGGCTCGACGAGAGGAGCTGCGACGCAGGGTCAGACGGCGCCGTTGGTGGCGCATCACTGCGTTCACCGCCGCGCTGGTCATCGGGCTGGCAGCTGTCCGAGGGGTCTGGGTCTCACGGGACAGCGACGGTGACGGCATCACCGACTGCCAGGAACGTGCGGGACTCCGGCTGGGGGCAGGAGGAGCGGTGGTCGTCACCGATCCCAGAGACGTCGAAACCGACTCCGACGGTGTTCCGGACGGCGAGGAGGTGCCGCCGAGTCGGGCCGGCGGCCTGACGAAGTCGGTGGCCGACTCGTTCTGGTCGTGCAGCCCGCGCACGTTCGCCGCGCTCGCCGACCCCACCGCCTCCGACAGTGATGAAGACGGGCTGCCGGACCCCGTGGAGCTCAGCGAGGGGAGCAACCCGTTCCGCGGGGACTCCGACCGCGATGGACTGGCCGACGTCGCTGAACGCGAGTGGGGCTCGGATCCCAACGCCGCCGACACCGACGGAGACGGCCGAAAGGATGGCGACGACGCCGACGAAGAGCTCTCGCCCGTGCTTGCGGATGAGCCGCGGGATGAGGGGAGATGGTCGGACGAGTTCGCCGAAGGTGCGTGGTACGGCGAGTTCAGGGAGATCGACAGCGTGCCCCAACTACTCGGAGCCGTGAGCGGAGGCGCAAGCAGCACCGTGCCGTATGCGGGCTGGATCACCGGAACCCTCGCGGATTCACGCGACATCGTCGCCAATGCCGTTCATGGCAGGTGGGGAGATGCGGGCGCCTCCGGCATGGGACTCGTTCCTTACGTGGGCGACACCGCGAAGGCTGTGAAGGTCGTCAGCAACTTCGCACGTGCGAAGCCCGCGTTGGTTCGGACGGTCGTCAAGTCCATCGCGACGTGGGACAAGATGCCCCAAGACGCCCAGATGGCGCTGCTCGGAGCCACCGACAAGGCGAGCATCGAGACCCTGGTGGACCACAAGCTGAGCGACGGGCAGATCGTCAAGCTCGCTAAGCGTGGTGCCCTCCTCGCGACGGTGGCCTCGAACCTGGATCGGCACGGCGATCAGGTCATCGCGGGCATCTCCGCCGCGTTCGCCGACGACGACGGCTTCGTGTTGTCCCTCGAGGCTGCGGAGGAGGCACTGCGCGCCGAGGTTTCAGTGGAAGGCGACGCGGCGGCCAAGGCGGTGTACGTGGACCAACTGCCGGCCCAGTTCCGTGGAGGCCGGTACTTCTCCGCGTGCACGCGATGCGACGAAGGAGCCACGCCTGGCACCTCCATCCTGCACGTGGCAAAGCTCGGCACCCAGCCCTTCAATGCCACGGTCAGCGGCCAGGTCGACAAGGACGCGTACCTGGTGAGGCGCGGGTACACGATCGAGTGGCACTTCTTTGCTGGACCAACCGGTCTGGACGTCGACGCGGAACTAACGGGGGCCTTGGACAAGGCCGGGATCACTTACCGGCTCCACCTGCCTCGATAGAACTGCGTCACGCCTTCCGGACCGCCTTGGAACATCGCGCCGCCGGTTCATCCCTCGAGGAGCTCCACCACCGCGTCCGCCACCGCCTCGTCGCCGCGTCCGCGCAGTGTCGGCTCCAGCTCGGAGACCGGGACGTGGACTGCTGCAGCGAGCGCCGCGACGTCGTTCGTAACGGTCTCGGACATCCCGGTCAGCCAGGCGAGCCTGGCCGAGGGGATGGTGTCGACGGGCGAGGGCTCCCGCACGATGGCCTGCATGGATCGGTCGCGGCGGTCGAACCGAAGCTGGAGCACGTCGCCGATCTGCGCGCCCAGCTCGTCGGCGTACGCCTTCAGTGAGCCGATGCTCGGACCAGTGTGACTTGTCTCTGCCCACCCGATGGGGATGTCCTTCACCGGCCCGTGGACGGTGATGTGAACCCCCGGGGTCACGCCGAAAAACGTCCCGACCTCCGTCGGGAGAGCTCGACCGCTGCCACGCTTCAGATCCTTGTCGACGGTCACGTTCCATCGCAGGACGTGGGCCGACGGCTGAAAGAGGCCCTGCACGCGGTGCGGTTCAGCTCGTGGGACGAAGGACTCAGGCGACTCTCGCAGCCGGATCTTGCCGGCGACGGTGCGGAAGACAGGCGCGGCGGAATACATCGTCACCGAGTTGGCGGAGACACCGAACTGACTCGCGAGCTCGGCCGCCAGGTCGGTTAGCACCACCTCGCCGTGCTCCTCAAGACGACGCATCATCGCGTTGACCACGCCATCGTAGGCCTCACCGCCCCACGTGCTGAGGCCTACGCTGTGGCGTGACACGCGGGTCACACGTGGGTCGTCGAAGAGTCGTCCGCGCAGGCTCCGCTCGCTTCCTCCGAGCACGTCGTGCAGTTCAGAGACCTCCATCGGTTGGCCGTGGACAGCCAGCAGGGCGCAGGCCCGGTCACTCACGCTTGTGCCCCATCGGACGACCGAGTCATCCACCCGGGACAGGCCCTTGATCGAGTCGATGGCGAAGTCCAGGAAGTCCTCTCGCACCCCTCGAGCGAGGAGATCGGCATCAAGCGCGGCGCGGTCCACGACCCATGAGTCTTCGCGGAAGGGCACCTCGTCGATACCTGGCGCTGTCCACCCCAGTCGCCGGAACGAGGTGTCGGTGACCGAGATGCCCGCAAACCAGAGCAGCAACCAGCGATCGAACCGTTGCTCGCCGTCAGCCGCTCGTGTGTCCACGACGCTGCGCGGGGCGTAGGCGCCGAGCTCCTCCTCGAGCAGGAAGCCGGCCCACCGCACGTGCCTCCACGCAGGGTCTTGTTCATAGAGCGAGCGAGCTCGCTTGGTCAGCTTGACCTCGAGCTGGCGGACCCGCTCACGGGTCACGTCGTAGGCCTGGCCGATCGAGTCAAGGGTCTCGGGCTTCACTCGGACAAGCCGGCTCTCGAAGATGTGGCGATCGCGATCGTCGAGCGCGTCGATCCACTCGAGCAGTACGTCGCCGGGATCCTGCTGGGCGGCCAGGCCCGTCGGGAGGGCTCTAACGCGCTCGGCGGAGGCCGCGACGTCAGCCGGAAGCATGGGGCGGTCGAGGGTGGTCTCGACAGCACCCCACGTGTCCGCTCGAGCCGCGAAGTCGCCCCACTGAGCCAGGACGTCGAGATCGTCAACCAGTTGGACGCTGCCGGGGTCTGACTGATGCGCAAGCGCGTCGTGGGCGCCGATCAGCAGGTGCCCCAGCGATGCTGCGTCAGCTGCAATCTCCGACAAGAGCTGAAGGATGCGCTGAAGCTTGCCGTGCCCGATCTGGTGCCAGTTCAGGATGGCGTCCTCGGTGAGCGAGAGAACGCTGGCAAGGTCCGTGCAACCACCGCGGGTCAACCACGTCAGCACCAACATGCCCTCGTGTGATCCGAAGTAGGGGCCGAGCAGGCGATGGCGCAACGGCAGGGACCCGAAAGGAGTCAACGCAGCGAAGCGGCTCGCGAGCGTGGGCGTGAACTGCTCCACCTCTCCGCCCGTCGTCCACGGGGACCACGAGGTTTCATCGAATGCCTTCGTCATGCTGTGCCCTTCCCGAATAGTGCACCCGACGCTAGACGAGGCGTGGGCCGTGCGCCGGCGTTTGCATCGGGCGGCGAGAGTCTTGCCACGGCCGGGCCGTAACGGTCGACGTACTCGGCGCTGGTGACCACAGGGTCGAGGAACACGGCCGGGTCGATGTGGACGAAGCGGTCAGGAGTCCGCAGGAGCTCCGACCACACCTCATCGACGGTGGCTCCAGCAGCGCGGTGCTCGGCCCTGACCAGCGAGTCCTGGTAGCCCGTGTTCTCGGGAGACAGGACGTGGAGGACTCTCACGACGTCGGCACCAAGGATGCGGTCCTGTTCCAGACGGTTGGCCAGCAGCTGCTGGCGAGTGAGCTGGTAGAAGGGCTCGTCGAGCAGCAGCTCCATAGGAAGGACGCTGAGGTCGATCGGGCTGTCCGTGGCGTCAAGGTCAGCGGCGTACTGTGCGATCCGCACAGCGTCGGATGCTTCTGCCCTGTTCTTCGCATCCAGATAGCACTCCGTGAACTTCCACTCGACCAGTGCCAGTTCGACAACGCCAGCCGAGGTCTTGTAGAGGAACGCGGCGTCGACGCTGGTGCAGTGGGTCCCCCGTCGCCGCCCCACCTCCCGGCCCCCTCGGAAGCCCTCGCCGAAGTAGTCCGTCGGCCCGATGTACTCGAACGTGAGGAACCGACCCTCCTCGATCGGGAGGACCTCGGCGATGTCGACAGCGCCGCCGAAGGCGAGCTTGATGCGTCCGGCGTCAGCGACCATCGCGAACAGCGCGTTGACGCACTGCACCTGCGAGTCTCGCAGGTGGTTGCTAGGCCCACTGTCGACCCCGTCGTGCCATGGGATGTCGAGCTCGTGGAAGAGAGCGATCGCGGCATCACGGACCTCGGGCAGGAGGTTGTACGACGCGTGCTCCCCGGGCAGGCAGACGGGGTAGGGCCCGCGGTCACCGCGGTAGTACCCCGGACGCCGCGCATCAGCGGGGAGCACTGGGCTGCGGTGCTTCCACGCAACGGCTTGACGGTTCTGCTCGTTGACGTAGGTGCCCGGAGAGGTCTGGACCTTGTTCACGGTCAGACCATGGGAGGTACCTCCGAAAGATCGTCTACTCCGGTACCTGGTGGGGACCGAGCATCTTGACGTTGGCGGCATCGGGTCTGTCCCAATCGCTCAGCAGCGCGACGCGCCACGGGACGGCGGGGTCGATGTGCTTCAAGTGGCTCTTCTCGTACTCGCCGAGCTGCGGTGGTGACCCTTGCTTCCCAGCGACGGCGTACAAGAGATGCGTGCTGGCAGACGCATCGGCATAGAGCCGGTCCCTCAGCCATGCTCGGTTCTCGTCCTTGGAGGCCCAGATCCAGTAGTCGAGGCCCTGCAGGATCAACATCTCGTCCGAGCCCAGCTTCGTCTCGACCAGGACAACGTCGCCAGCGCCATCCATCCCGACGAGATCGATGAACCCTCGCCCTCGAGGCCGCCAAGCAGGGACCTCCCGGAGGACGGGATGCTCGAGGAGCAGCGTCCCGGGGGATCGACGGAGCGCGACCTGCAGGTGGTGCTCCTCGAACCTGCCGTACGCCTTGGCGTGAGCATTTCGGATGCCGCGTTCGACGTGCTGGACGATTTTTCCTTGAACTGGCGGGGATCGAGTTGGGAGTCGACGCGATAGGCCGTTGCGGGCTCCGTCTTGGCGTTGATGCCAGCGTGGATCACCACTCGGCGTTTGCCCCTGATCGTCAGGACTCGCTGGCCGTTGTAGGACCAACCCCGCAGAGAACTCGTGTGCGCCTCGACCAGCTCGCGGTGCTGGGTTGCCCACTCGACAAGGATTCGCACCCAGTCACTCGCCCGCGGGCCGAGGGTATACGCGCGGGCGGTCTCCGGACCCTTGACGCTTTCCAGCGTCTCGGCCTTGCTCAGGGGCGTCGGAAGGGTGATCTTGCCCTTCTCGTGTGTCCAGAGGGTGATCTCGGCGGTGAGCCACGGGCGCCGGAACTGCGTTGGGTAGGCAAACGCTGCAGGTAGCACCAAGGCGAGCTCGCGACCTTCTGCGAGGTGCAGACCGTGAGCGAGCAGTCGGTCCGTGTGGTTGCCTTCCTGTGCCCCGACGACTGCGAGCAGCGTGCTGTCGTCGCCGTACCAGGTGGCCCGGCGCGTCTGCCGGCTCCGCTGCGGGAGCCGGGGCAGGCCGGGCCGTACCTGATCCCGAAGATGATCGGCGTCGCGCATGGCGGCATGGCGGAGCGACTTCACGTCCTTGGTGGTGGCCCGGCTCATCCGGCGAGCGTACGGGTGCGAATGGTCCAGGGCGGGGGCTTCGCAACGGAAGCGGCCGGAGCATCATGGGGCCCATGCCTGACGACGGACCGATCGACGGACTGGACGACCTACTGCTCGCACTCGACTGCGAGGACCTCGACGAGCTGGGCGACTACATCGAGGAGCACGTGGTCGAGGTGGGTGAGGTGGGGTGGAACTGGTACCCCTCAGAAGACGGCTTGGTCGGGGATATCGGCAACGAGTACATCGGCCATGTTTCCCTCGAAGTGCCGATGTCGACCGACCTGCTGGCGTTTCACGAATTGATCGAAGAGCTGAGCCAACGGCTGGTGCACCGCTTGGCCGCAGCCGAGCTGCCGACCGAGGAGTACAGCGAGGAGGAGTGGGACCAAGGTTCCACCGCTCGGGCGCTCGCGGAGTTCTTCGACGTCGATCTGGGCACGTTCGTTTCCGCACTAGGTACGGACTGGCGCCCGGTCGACGGATCACGCCTTGTCGGCGAGAACGACTATCCATTGCGCTGGTTCGGAGCAGGAGTGCCGCTGCGTGTCCTGCTGGGCGTCGGGGAGGACTACGCGACGCTGGCCCAGCCGATCGAGACCAAGAGCGTCTCCGACGGAGCCGAGACACTCGACAGCGAGCACGCGACCGACGTCGAGCTGAGGTCCCCTACGACGTTGGACCGACTTGCCGAGACGTTTCCTCGCTTCATGGCGATGGCCGAGGAGAGCGGGCAATCAGGCAAGGAGCAGGGCGATGACTGAGTCGCTCGAGCCGTGCGATCTGCACGAGGTGAGCAACTGCGCGATCTGTCATCCGCCCGCCCCGGGCTATCGCAGGGGTGGCGTGGCCCAGGACGCGCCGGCCGGGCACTACATCGAGATCATCCCCGGGACCGGCGTCTACCACCAGCCTGACTGCTACATGGTTAGTGCTGACTGGGAGGGCGCGTCGGGCGCCAGGCTGGGCAATCGCGTCGTTCGCTCTCCCGACGACATCAGACGGCTGGCGCTGCGACCTGCACAGTGCTGCGAGCCGCCGCTCCCTCGCTGATCGACTGGCTGGTCGACGGCTGCACATCCGCGAGGGGCCAATGATTCGGACCCCTGCCGCACAGTACGTCTCCCGACGCCGATGAAGGAGGAGACGAGATGGCCGAGCGGATCGCACTGTCACTCAAGCCCGACTTCGCGTCGGGCCGGTGGGCCTGGAGCCTCATGGGGGAGTGCTTCGGGTCCACCGGGACCGTCCGGGCGCAAGGTCGGGAGGACGCCGTGCTGTGTGCACTGGCGGCTGCCTACCCCGCGTTGCGGACTCGGGTCCCGGCGTACGTCGTCGTCTCGCTGCCGCCGACGGCTCGGCTGTGGTCGTTCGTCGTCGAGGTCGAGGTCCACTTCAGCGGTGTCAGTCTCGTGCCCTGCACCGACGCTGACGCCCCCCTCCGCGCCGCCGCGATGCGGGCGTTCCACCCGGCGCAGCCCGTCGTGGCCCCGCCGACCGGCTCACTCACCGTTGCCACCGACGGTTCCGCGACGCGAGGTCGTATCGGCTGGGGGTGGCTCGCCGAGGACGGACGGCACGGGCACGGCACCGAGACGCCGTCCGTCAGGCAGTGCGCCAGGCGCAGGCACCCCGTGCTCGCCGAGCTCCGCGCGATCTCTGAGGCCATCTCAGCGCTGCCGCAGCACCATCTGGTGATTCGCACCGACTGCCGGGCTGCGGTCTCCCTCGTGGAGGAGTGGGCCGTCGGCGGACACAGACTCCCCGACGGGTACGTCGCGACCCACCACACCGCCGTCGCGCCCGGCGGGCTGCTGTGGATGCAGGAGCAGGTCCGCAAGGAGGCTCCCCGTGTCGACATCGGCTGGGTGCGCGGCCACGCCGGCGACCCGCTCAACGAGGGAGCCGACTCCTTGGCCAAGCTCGCCCGCCGCGCCGCCGAGGGCACCTGGGGGTTCACCGCCGCCGACGTCCCCCAACGGGCCCGCGAGATCGCCGATGCCTTCACCACCGCACACCAGACCACTCAGTCCGCCGACGCGGCCTGAGCTTCCCGACGATCCCCTGGAGGATCCCATGAAGATCAACGCACTGCTCGACGTCAACGTCGTGGCCCACGAGGCCGAGGACGAGGTCGCTGTGCTCCTCGAGCTCGAGGCTCCCGCCGCCGTCGCGGACGCCGCCCGACCGCAGGCCTCGCTGCAGGTCGTCCTCGACCGTTCCGGCTCCATGCGTGGCGCGCCGCTCGAGGGAGCGAAGCGAGCGCTCGTCGCGCTGGTCCGCCGGCTCGACCCGACCGACAACTTCGGGCTGGTCACCTTCGACGACTCTGCCCAGGTCGTCGTGCCCGCAGGCCCCCTGACAGACAAGGACGCAGTGATCGACCGGATCCAGACGGTCCACGCTGGCGGCACGACCGACCTGTCGGCCGGCTATCACCGCGGCCTGCGCGAGGTTCGGCGCGTCATCCCCACCGAGGGCGACAAGCGCGGCAGCGGCACGGTCCTGGTCATCTCGGACGGTCATGTGAACGCCGGCATCCGGGACGCCGACGAGTTCGCGTCGGTCACATCCAAGGCGTACGCAGACAGCATCGTCACCTCCACGCTCGGCTACGGACGTGGGTACGACGAGACGCTGCTCGCAGCGATCGCTCGCGCCGGGTCGGGCAACCACGTCTTCGCCGAAGACCCCGACGCGGCCGGTGCAGCCATCGCGGGTGAGGTCGACGGCCTGCTCAACAAGGTGGTCCAGGCGCTGTCGCTGACGGTGCGGTTCGAGCCCGCCGTGGAGTTCCTGCGGCTCTACAACGACCTGCCCGCGCAGCAGATCGGCGACGGTCAAGTCATGATCGAGCTCGGCGACCTCTACTCCGAGGAGGCCCGCAAGGTGCTGCTCAAGCTCAAGGTCCCTGCGCTCCGCGAGCTCGGCCTCGCCCGGGTCGCCACCCTCGAGCTGGCGTACGTCGAGCTGCCGCGCCTGGTCGAGCAGGTCGTGTCGCTGCCCATCACCGTCAACGTGGTGCCCGGCGACGAGGCTGCCGGGCGGGTGGCGCACCCGACCGTGGCGTCCGAGGTCCTCTTCCAGGAGGCGCAGGACGTCAAGCGGCAGGCGTCGGAGGCCTTCGAGCACGGCATGTTCGACGTGGGTCAGCGACTCATCGGCGAGACCAAGCAGCGGCTGACGCGCTCCCTGGAGGTCGCGCCCGAGGCTCTGAAGCCCGAGATCCAGCTCGAGCTCGACGACGTCGTCCGCATGGAGCGACTCGGTGACGTCAGCGGCCCGAGCGGTGCGCCGATGATGTCGAAGATCTCCCGCGACTCCTACCACCAGATGAACCGCAAGCGTGGCCGCCGCCCGCGCCCGGACGGGGGAGATCGGTGACGTCGGGAGCCGATTGTCTCGGACCCTGGGCGGAGTCTGCTCCCGTGAGCGAGACGATCAACGAGTTCCGGACCGCCGGCGAGTCACCAAGGGCCTACTTCCGCACCGCCACGAGCACCTGGGTCCACCGGCCCGAATGCCCGCACCTCGTGAGCACCGACGCCCACGCGGCCACGGTGGCCGAGCGGCTCCAGCACCCAGTCTGCGACGACTGCTGAGCAGTCCTGTTTCCACCCCGCGCTCCGCCGATTCGGGGCACGATGGACGGCCTACAGGCAGCCGAGCGGGGGAGACGCCCATGCCACCAGGTCGAAGTGCGGTCATTGCGATGCAGCGTCTCGCTCGCATCCTCGCGGTCCTTGACGATGCCGGCGTCGTGGGGGCAACGGCCGAGCGGCTGATCTCCGTCGCTGGCTATGGCGACAAGGCACCCGAGGACCAGCTCGGCGTTGACCTGAAGAACCTGAAGAAGCAGGGCTGGCAGATCGACAACGTGGCGCCCGCCGGCGCGCCGGGGCGCTACCGGATGGTGAGCGGCGACAACCGGCTCCAGGTCAAGCTCACGGCACCCCAGCGAGCCGCGCTTCAGCGTGCTGTGCTCCTGGCCGAACGGTCCGACCTCGCCAAGCGTCTCGGTGTCCGCCCCGCCGCGGTCCCCGAGGGGATCGGCAGCATCGTGATCCGGAAGCCGAAGGGCGACAAGCTCTCGCTCGCCTTCCAGTCCGTGCAGCTGCGGAGCCGGATCAGGTTCACCTACAAGGGCACGTCGCGGCTGGTGCACCCCGGGACGGTGCGCTTCCAGAACTACAAGTGGTACCTCAGCGGCGTCGAGGACGGGTCCGACCTCGTGAAGCACTTCGTGGTCAGCGAGATGAGCGACATCGCGCTGGAGACTCCTGGTACTGGTGCCGAGGTGCCGTCAGCGAGGCGCATCCCTCTGCACCCGCTCCGGTGGGAGGTCGACGCGCCGACGGAGGTCACGCTGCGTACGACCCGCGACTTCGTGCCCGACGTCATCCGATGGCTCAACGAGCCCGACACCCAGGTCGAGCGCGACGACGCAGTCGACCTGACCTACACCGTCACTCATCGGCACGCCTTCCGCGCCCGCCTCTACGTCCTCGGCCCGCGGGTCACGATCACCCAGGGCGCCGATGTGTACGACGAGCTGGTCGTCGAGCTGCGCGATATGGCGGGTCTGTGATGGCCGTGCCCAAGTTCCTCGAGCGCATCGCCCGCCTTCCCGAGGTGCTCAACGTCCTTGGCGCCTATCCCGACGGGTTGCCCCTGAGCGAGCTTGCCGCCCAGTTCGGCGTCGGCGTCGAGACCATGCGCGAGGACCTCGTCACCTACCTCGACCTGGAGTCGTGGGGCTGGACGTTCGACATCTTCCGCAAGCCCGCCCTGGAGTTCGTGCAGCCCGAGCCTGACCATGTGACGGACGGGGCCGGACGCACCGTCGTGCGCGTCGTGCCGGATGCCACCCCCGGACTCGGCGCAGAGCACCTCTCCGCCGGTGATCTCGCCACGCTCTACACCGCCGGTACGGCACTGCTCGAGGTCGACCCGGACGATGCCGATCTCGCCGCGGCGCTCGCCGTCATCGCCGAGACGATGTACGGCGAGCCCGCCGCGACGCCGTACGTCGGTGACTGGGCCCGCCATGTCCGCGACCTCCAGGACGCGCAGGAGCAGAGGCGCAAGGTTCGGATCGTCTACTCCCGCGCCTGGCGTCCGGGCGTGACCGACCGGGTCATCGAGCCGCTGCGCCTGGTTCAGACGCGTCGTGGCTGGGAGGTCGACGCCGGGCCGGTCGGGCCCGAGGGCAACCTGCGGACCTTCCTGCTCTCCAACGTGAGGGCCGTCGAGGTGTTGGACGAGGGGTTCGAGCCTCCCTCCGGTGTCGAATCGCTGCTGACGAAGCAGCGCGCGACGACCACGGTTCGGATGCAGCTGGCGCAGGACGCCCGATGGGCCGCACGTCAGCACGCCGAGGGTGTGACCGTCGTGGCGGAGGACGAGGAGACCTTCACTGCCGACCTTGAGATGCTGGCTCCGGTCGGGGAGCGGGTGGGCCTGATCATGCTGGCGAGTGGGCCCTCGACCCGGGTCATAGCGCCGGGCTCGGTCCTGCCGGGGGCGATGACGCTCGTCGACGAGCTGCTGGCACATCACGAGGCGGCCGGGAGACCCGGTTGGCGACCCCACTAACGGTGCTCCGCGGTCACTGAATCCACAGAGCGCGACTCCATTGAGCGGCATACTCGCCGACATGAGCGAGCATGAAGGCCACCTCTTCATCGTCCACGGGCGGATCGAGTCGGTGATCCACGACGCGGCCTTGGTTCCTGTGGACCAGGCATACGACTTCAACTCCATCTGGACACCGCTGGTGGGCGGACGACCGCCACTGCCGCTGCAGTGGAAGGAGCGGGGGTACGGCCGGATCAAGCCCGCGCCTGACCGAGTGTGGGCCGTCAGCATCGGCAACGGCCTGGATCGATACGAGGATGTGCTCGATCGGATCATCGGGGCGCTGCAGAGGATCGAGCTCCGGCGTGACGCCTATCCGCCGAAGCGGGGGCCCGGAACACTCCCGCTGGTCGCTGTGCCCGTCATCGGCATCGGCCGTGGCGGCTTTGGAGGCGATCGCGGCTCAGTACTGCGCATGCTGGTCGAAGGGCTGACCCGTGCGGCCCGCGAGCTCAGGCTCGACGTCGTACTCGTCAGTCCGGACCCGGCCGTGTTCGCAGCCGCGCAGTACGCACGACGTCGCCTGACCGTCAAGCTCCCACCTCGTCTGGAGACGCTTGCCCGTGAGCTGGGTACAGCAGCACGCAGTGGCCAGCTCGCCGTCCTCATGGGCGCCGGAGTTTCAGCTGCGGCGGGCCTTCCCTCGTGGCACGGGCTGCTCGAGCAGCTCGAGCGCGACGCGGGCATCACTTACCCTGACCCGACTCGACTCCCGAACGCGATCGATCGCGCAGAGCTCATCGAACGCCATGACAAGACGCGCTTCCAGAAGCGAGTGGCGGAAACGGTGACCGGCGTCCACCACCCCTCCTTGTTGCACGCACTGCTGGCCAGTCTCGATTGCCATGAGGTCGTCACCACCAACTACGACACGCTCTACGAGCAGGCGGTCAGGGCGACCGACCGCGAGATCAAGGCGGTCATGCCGTGGAACTCCGCTCACGGTGCCGCCAGGTGGATCCTCAAGCTTCACGGCGACGTCGAGCACGTCAGGCAGATCGTCCTCACTCGCCGGCACATGGTGAGGTACGACGCGGCGAACCGCCCGTCCGCGGCGGTGCTGCAGTCACTTCTCCTCACCAAGCGACTGCTCGCCGTGGGCGTGTCGATGACGGACGACAACGTCATCCGTCTGGCCCATGAGGTGCAGGCCTATCGCGATGAGCACCAGCAGGGGGCGCACGGCACCTTCGGCACCGTCCTGGACACGGATGGGGACGACATCCGAGCGTCACTTTGGGCCGGTCAGCTGGACTGGGTGAAGCTCGAAGCGGAGTCAGGGGTGCCCGGGCGTCGGGCACAGGAGCTCTTCCTCGACCGCGTCGCCGACCATGCAGCACGTGACTCCTCCTGGCTCCTCGACCAGCGTTTCGAGGGACTCCTGGATCGCGACGAAGACCGACGTCTGGCGGCGGAGGTCCGCGACCTCTATCAGCGCATTCCCCACAGCCCGGGTGACAAGTGGACGCCCTTGGTGCAGCGGCTCGAGGAGCTCGGTGCGTCCTCCGGTGACCTCATCAGGGCCCCTCGCGTCGAAGGTCAGCGCGATTTTCGATAGAGCGTCGCCGGCCGCCCCCGGAGCCCATCCGACACGACGACCTTCCCGTTGCGAGTCAACGGCTCGACGTACTCCCTCATCCGTCGGTTGAAGTTGTCCTTGTGCAGCTCGGCGCCGACGACAGCCTCGTGCACCTTGCGCAGCTGTCGCAGGGTGAAGGGCTCCGGCAGGAAGCCGTCGGGGTCGGGATGGATGTCGACGTAGCGGTAGCGGATCTCGTAGCGCTCCCGCAGGGCCTCGACCGCCGACGACACGATCTCGTCGTGGTCGAAGAGGAGCCGGGGCTCGCCGCGGAGGCGGCCGTCAGCTCCGACCGGCACCAGGTCGCCGGTGGCGTCAAGCAGCTCGGTCTCGGGAAGGGACAGGGAGTGCGCGGCTGAGATCACCCAGCTGCGGTCGTCGCGGTCGGGGTCGTCGAAGAGCCGCAGCAGCCGGGGCCGGTTGCGGTCCGAGGGCTCGATGCCGACCTTGCGGCGCAGGACGTCGTCGACGGTCCGATCGACCGTCCACCGCTCCCGGATGAATCCGCCGGGCAGTGAGCGGCCGCTGGGCTCTCGTCGGTCCTGCACCAGCACCCGCAGCTGGGGGTTTGTTTCGGAGGGTCCGCCTACGGTCAGCACAGCGACATCGACAGTGACGCCGGGACGTGGGAACGAGTCGAGGTCAGCCACACGGCAGACATTAGCGCGTTGCGCGTGTTAATGTTTAGAGACAACAGAGTGCTAAAGGGGGATGCCATGAACGACCGGCACCAAGGCGGCGGGACCGCCCACACCGAGAACTCCGACCACGAGCTCCTCAAGGCCTGGAACGACCTGGCCACCGGACTGACCGCGCAGCTGTCGCGGATGCGCGACGAGAGCGACCACCTCATCGTCGAGCTGCCCGACGGCGACGACGGCGAGACCCGCCCCTACGCGCAGTTCGCAGGCTTCGGCCCAGGCATGGTGCGCGCCGAGCTCAGCGGCAACGCCTACCTCGGGCCGGCGTACGTCCTGTCTGACGAGTGGTGCGAGTCACTGGTCTCGATGGGGTGGAGCGGCAACGAGGAGGGCGAGCCGAACTGGTACGTCGAGCGCCCGGTCGCGGACGCCAAGAACATCGCCGCCCTGGTGGTGGCCGCGCTGCGCCTGGCCTTCGGCGTCGCCCACCCACAGCTCCTGACGTACCGCGCCTGGGGGCGCAACGCCGGCGGGGCAACCGAGCTCGGGTTGAGCGCGAGCGAGGACGTGCCGGTCGAGCAGCCCTCCGAGCCGATGGTTCTGCAACCCGAAGACCGCGAGGACCTCCTGGCGATGATCCGGATGACGCTGCATGTCAAGCTCGACGAGGAGCCCACGGTCGACGACGACGGCGACGTCGTGCTCACCCACCTGGACCAGCCGGTGTGGGTGCGGGCCCGCGAGGACATGCCCGCGGTCGAGATCTTCGCTCGGGTCGTGCACGCAGTCCACTCCCGCCGAGCCGCTGCGGTGGAGATCGGGATCCTGAACCGCGACCACCCGCTGGTGAAGTGGTCGATGCAGGAGCGCGCGGTGTGGCAGCACATCGTCATCCCCGCGCTGCCCTTCGTCCCCGGTCACCTCGACGCGATGGTCGACGTCTTCCTCGCCACGATGACGGTCACGCGCAACGACCTGGCTCTGCGCGTCGGCGGGCGGGTGGCGTGATGAACCTGACCTCCGCCCAGGTCGACCGCGCCTGCGGCGTGCTCATCGCCTCCGCGGCCGGGGACGCCCTCGGTGCCGGCTACGAGTTCGGCCACGTGGGGCCAGACCTCGTCCCCGCGATGGTCGGGGGCGGCCTCGGTGGTTTCGCCCCCGGCGAGTGGACCGACGACACCTCCCAGGCGGTCGCCATCGCGCGGGTCGCCGCCACCGGCGTCGACCTCCGCACGCCCGAGGCGCTGACGCAGATCGCCCAAGGCATCGCCGACTGGTACGCCGGTGGTCCCGCCGACGTCGGGATCCAGACCTCCGCCGTCCTCAGTCGCGCCGGTCGCAACCCGACGGGGGCCGAGATGGCCGAGGCCGCGCGAGTCGTGCACGAGCGCTCCGGACGCAGTGCCGGCAACGGCTCCCTGATGCGCACCGGCCCGGTCGCCCTCGCCTACCTCGACGACCCCGCAGGCCTCGTCGGGGCCGCCATGGCGGTCAGCGCCCTCACCCACCACCAGGACATCGCCCGGGAGGCGTGCGCGGTCTGGTGCCTGATGATCCGCCACGCGGTGCTGACCGGCGAGCTCCCGACGTACGACGACATCGCCCCGTGGGTGCCCAACGAGGGCGAGTGGCGCGAGCTGCTGCTCGAGGCGGAGACCAAGCCGCCGTCGTCGTTCGCGCGCAACGGCTGGGCCGTGGGCGCCCTGCAGGCGGCGTGGTCGGCGATCATCCACACGCCCGTGCCGGACGACGGCCCGGCCTGCGGTCACCTGGGCGACTCGCTCGCCACCGCGATCCGGATCGGCCACGACACCGACACCGTGGCCGCGATCGCCGGCGCCCTGCTCGGCGCTCGGTGGGGGATGAGTGCCGTCCCCGCCGCCTGGCGTCGCGTGCTGCACGGATGGCCCGGACTGCGGGTCCACGACCTCGAGCAGCTCGCGTACCTCACCGCCCACCGCGGCTCCGCGGGCAAGTACGGCTGGCCGCTGGTCGACCACATCGACTACACGCGCCTGCAGTACGGCCTGCCCGCGCTGGCCACGCACCCGTACGACGACGGTGTGCTCATCTCCGGCGCCACCGCGCTGGACGAGGTTCCCGACGAGGTCGATGTCGTCGTCAGCCTCTGCCTGACCGGTCGGACCCAAGTGCCTGCCGGCGTGGAGCACATCAACTTCCGGCTGATGGACCAGGCCGAGCCGGAGCAGAACCCGAACCTCGACTTCGTCCTGATGGACGCTGCGCGGCTCGTCGCCGACCTGCGCGACGAGGGCAAGACCGTGCTGCTCCACTGCGTCGCCGCGCACTCGCGCACGCCCACGGTCGCCATCGTCTACTCCATGCTGCGAGGCGTGGAGCTGGAAGACGCGCTGCCGGCGGTGTGTGGGGCGCTGCCGGCAGCGCGACCGAACCGGGGATTCCGAGATGCGCTGAAGCGCCTCGCGGACAGTGCCGTCCGGGATTGAATTGCGGAACCGGCTGGAGGAGGAGAGACAAGGATGTTCATCGTCGACGGAGCCCTCCACTGGAGTGCCTCCGACCTGACCGCAGCCGCCACCTGCGAGTACGCCGTCCTGCGCACGTTGGACCACAAGCTCGGCTGGGCTGCCGCGCTCCAAACGCCCGAGGATCCGCTGATGCGGCACATCGCCGCGCTGGGTGACGTGCACGAGGAACGCTTGCTCGCGGAGTACGTGGCATCTGGCGACGTCGTCCAGATGCCTCGTGTCCTGGGATCGCACACTGCGGCCAAGCTGCAGGCTGCGAGGGACGACACTCTCGAGGCTCTCCTCTCCGACGCCCCGGTCGTCTACCAGGCCGCCTTCTCGGACGGGGAGTTCTTCGGCTACGCCGACTTCGTCGAGCGAGCCGACGACGGGTGGTGCGTCTGCGACGCCAAGCTCGCGCGTCAGGCCAAGCCTCAGGCCTTGCTGCAGCTGGGTGCCTACGCCGAGCAGATGCGCACGCTGGGATTGCCCGTCTCTTCCAGGGTTGCACTGCTGCTGGGCAACGGCGAACGCGTGGAGTTCCATCTCAGCGACGTGCTGCCGGTCTTCTCCGAACGACGGGAGCGGCTGCGCCATCTCCTCGGCGCCCACCGCGCCGGGGGTCAGCCGGTCGAGTGGAGGGCGGACGGCGTCCTCGCCTGTGGCGGGTGCGCCGAGTGTCGTGACGCGGCCGAGAAGGCCGACGACCTCGTGCTGGTGGCCGGCCTGCGCATGGACCAGCGTCGCAAGCTGAGGGCTGCGGGCATCCTGACGATGGGCGACCTCGCCGGCGCTGGGTCCGGACCTGCCGACCTGGCCAAGGCCACTTTCGAGAAGCTTCGCTCGCAGGCCGCCATCCAGTGGAGCCACCGACACGCAGGTGAGGGAGCGCCCGTCGTGTTCGAGCTGCTCGACGGCGCGGCGGAGGCCCTCCCCCGACTGCCGGCACCGTCGGCTGGTGACCTCTTCTTCGACTTCGAGGGCGATCCGCTCTACGACGAGGGAGACCCCTCGCGCGTGGGGCTGGAGTACCTCTGGGGCGTGCTCGGTACCGACGACGACTACATGCCGATCTGGGCCCACGACTGGGCGGAGGAACGAGAGGCGTTCGTGACCTTCATGGAGTTGGTGGCCAAGCGTCGGGCAGACCACCCCGACATGCACATCTATCACTATGCGCCGTACGAGACGACAGCCTTGAAGCGCCTCGCGATGCGCTACCAGACGTGCGAGAAGGAGCTCGACGACCTCCTGCGTTCCGAGGTGTTCGTCGACCTCTACGCCACGGTCCGAGCGTCGGTCCGAGTCTCGGCCCCCTCGTACAGCATCAAGAAGCTCGAGCCGCTCTACATGGGCGACGAGCTGCGCTCCGACGACGACGACGCCGTCTCCGACGGAGGCGCCTCGGTCGTGGCGTACCACGAGTTCCGCACGTGGCGGAGCGAAGACCCGCCCGCGGCAACGAAGCGGCTGGCAGCCCTGGCCGACTACAACGAGTACGACTGCCTCTCGACCCTGCGTCTTCGCGACTGGCTGCTGGCACGCGCCGAGGACGTGGGCGTCCGGCACCTGATCGTGCCGCGCACCAACGTGGTCGAGGGTGAAGAACTGACAGTGAAGGACCCGGTGTTCCTCGGCCTGATGGAGCTGTCCGGACCCGAGGTGCGCACTGAGCGCACTGCTCCCGAGCAGGCGTGCGCGATGCTCGCGACGTCCCTCGACTACTTCCGGCGCGAGAACAAGCAGTTCTGGTGGGAGCACTTCGAGCGCCTGACGCACCCGCTCGACGACTGGGCCGGCGCCCGTGACGTGTTCGTGGTCGAGTCGGCCGAGGTGGTCTCCGACTGGCAGGTACCCGAAGGCAAGGCCAAGAATGCTCGCCGGGTCGTGCGCCTGGTGGGTGAGTGGACCCCAGGCAGCAAGAACGGCTTGGGCGCCAAGGTCGCGTATCCGCAACCAGCACCGCCGAAGTCGCACGGCCCCGAGCGCGCGCCGTACGGTGCCTGCGACAGCGCCGAAGTAAGGCCCGACGACGCGGACACGAGGGTGGTGTTGCTGACCGAGAGTCGCAAGCCGGAGGACGCCTTCGCCGCTCTCCCGGTGGCGTTACTGCCCGGCAGCCCGCCTCACGTCGGCAAGCTCGAGGACGCCATCAAGGAGGTCGGTCAGGACGTCGTCACCGCGGGTGCGCCGCCGAGCTCTGCCGCAATGGACATCCTGGCGCGACGTGCACCGCGGCTTCGCGGTGGGCGCCCGCTTCCGCGTCACGAAGCGACCATCGCCAACCTCGTCGAGGCTCTGGCCGGCATGAACGACTCCTACGTCGCGGTCCAAGGGCCGCCCGGCACCGGCAAGACGTACGCCGGCTCCCGGGTGATCAAGTGCTTGGTCGAGCAGCACGGCTGGCGGATCGGCGTCGTGGCACAGTCGCACGCCGTCGTGGAGAACATGCTCGACGGCATCGTCAAGGCGGGCCTCGACCCGACGCTGGTCGGCAAGGCAAAGGTCGAGAAGGCCGACCCGGCCTGGACCAGCCTGAAGAACGTGCCGAAGTTCCTCGACGAGCACGTCGCGGCGGGCTGCGTCATCGGGGGAACGGCCTGGGACTTCGCCAACGACAACACGGTTCCTCGGGAGAGCCTCGACCTCTTGGTCATCGACGAGGCCGGGCAGTTCTCCCTCGCCCCGACCATTGCGGTCTCGGTCGCTGCCCGGCGACTCCTTCTGCTGGGAGACCCTCAACAACTGCCCCAGGTGAGTCAGGGGACCCACGCCGAGCCGGTCGACACCTCAGCCCTCGGGTGGCTCCTGGATGGACACCGCACACTGCCCGAGGACCGGGGCTACTTCCTCGCCGAGTCCTACCGGATGCACCCGGCCCTGTGTGGGCGCGTCTCGGTGCTGTCCTACGAGGGACGACTGCGCGCTGCGGCGCCCGCGTCACAGCGCTCCCTCGAAAGCGTCCCGCCGGGACTGGAGGTCGTGACGGTTCCGCACGCAGGGAACCAGACGGCGTCTTCCGAGGAGGCTGCCGAGGTGGTCGCGCAGGTACGAGCCCACCTCGGCGCTCGCTGGGACGATCCGGACGATGCGTCCGCGCCGCGGCCGCTCGACCAGTGCGACTTCGTGGTGGTGGCGCCCTACAACGCGCAGGTCACCCTGATCCGGGCCCGCCTGAAGGAGGCGGGACTGGGGGATGTGCGGGTCGGCACGGTCGACAAGTTCCAAGGTCAGGAGGCACCCATCGCGATCGTCTCGATGACGGCCTCCTCTCCTGGTGACGTGCCCCGTGGGATGGGCTTCCTGCTCAGCCGCAACCGTGTCAACGTTGCGGTCTCGAGGGCCCAGTGGAAGGCGATCGTCATTCGGTCGGCATCGCTCACGGCCTACATGCCGTCGAGTGTCGACGGGTTGCTGGAGCTGGGTGCGTTCATCGGTTTGTGCGGCGAGCGGTCCTCGGCAAAGGATCGAAGCTGCGACCAGGCGGACCTCCGAAGCCGTACGGTCGAGCCATGGAGTTGAGTGCAGAACTGCTGGGGCCCCTGAAGCCGGAGTGGGATAGCGCGCCCGGGGATCCGGAGATGACGGCGTTCAAGCGGGAAGCCCGGCGCCGTCAGGCCACGTGGCGAGTCCAGCAGGGTCTTGGCTTCGGGGAACACCCGCCCGGGAACAAGAACGGCTCCGTCCTCATGGAGGAGAATGGCGATGCCTACGCCAACTTCCTCTCCCCGCGAATCGTCGAAGCCGTCAAGCACAGGTTGCATGAGGATCAGCGACAGACGTCGCAGCAGCTTCAAGAGTCCAGGCTTCTCAACCACCTCCTCTCCTCGATGCCGATGTGCTTCAACCTGTTCGGCGAGCTGCACGACGATCCTGAGCGTCTCACCGCCGCCGGCAAGGCCCTGTGGAACGTGGCGGGGGAGGGGCAGGCCTTCGAGTTCGAGTGGTCCCCAGGCCGTCACGACGCCCGCTACACCGGGGACGGCACGGCGTTCGACGTCGCGCTGTTCTTCGGCGAGCCGGGAGGCGCGTCGCGGACCGTCATCGGGATCGAGACGAAGTACCACGAGCACGCCGTCGCCGAGGCTGTACCAAACGCAGTCACGCGACTGCCGCGCTACCGGCAGATCGTCGAGGACTCTCAGGTGTTCAAGTCAGATTGGGAGGATCGCATCCTCGGCACCGAGCTGCAGCAGGTGTGGCGCGACCACCTCCTGCTGCTCGCGATGCTGCAGGACGAGGAACGACCCTGGACGTCGGGGACCTATGTCCTCGTCTATCCGAAGGGCAACACCTCCTTCGCCCGACTGGCCGAGCGCTACACGGATGCGCTGCAGGACGCCTCTACCTTCAGCCACGTCACCTTGGAAGCGATTCTCGACGCCCACGTCCTCCACGAGCCCGACACCGAGCAGAAGTTCCGCGACAGGTATCTCTTCTGAGAGCGCGCCAATGCACCTTCTCGCAGTAGGAGAGCTCTACGATCCGCCGCGCACTCGACTCGAGAATCGCGAGGCTGCACGCCTCGGGAGGCATTTCGAGGAACTGGTCCGGTTCTGGCCCGACCCGACCCCTCGAACGGGCCGCACACCAGGCGAGTCCCGGCCGAGTTCGCGCTGATCGACCTGACGCGTTGCCCTCGGCGTTCTCAAAACGCTGTGCATGTTGCGGTGGCCGAGCTGTTGTTGGACGAGCCTAACGACGACGAGGCGCAGCGGCGACTCCGCGCCCTTTGCGGCAAGTGCCCAACCCGGAGGTGATGGTCCCGCCAGGCCGTCACCCTCACGTGCTCCAGCGACGGGCCCACGCTCGGAGGGACCAGAGACCTGAGCATCAACCACTGGTGATGCCGAGATCGATCCTGGGCTCGCGTCGGCGTCGACGAGCATCAGCGCCGTTCCGTCCGTCCGAGGACGTGCGCAGCTGGTTCGACAAGCGTGCGCCGGTTCGAGGTGAGGACACGCCCGAGCAGCGATCAGCGGGCGGTGACCATGGCACCGTCCGATTGACTCGTTTCAGCCTCCCGCGAGCTCGTCCTGATGTTGAATGGCGCCGCGCCGCGCTGCGCTACAGACACAGGAGAGGTATGGCTGACGGACCGACTCGAAGACACGGCTTGTTGGACGGGATAGTCGTGAACTATCCGACGGCTCTGCCGTCTCGGGCCTGGCTCCGCGACAAGTTGTTGTGGGCCGAGCACCTAGGAAGCATCTGGCCGGCTGGAGACCCTTGGCCTAGGACGGAAGCTGAGGCCAGTCTTCTGCATGAGACCCAGACGCTCAGGGAGGCAGGACTGGGACTGCTGCACGGATAGGTGACATCTGAATCTGCGTCGATGTGTCGGCGCTGGAAGGATGTGCACCATGCCGAAGGCGTTCCCCAAGGAGTTTCGTGAGGACGTGATCCGGGTCTACAAGGACTC
>NZ_JACXYX010000017.1 GCF_014779655.1 Nocardioides ganghwensis | reverse complement strand
GAAACGCGACAGCACCGGGGAGGTGAGGGTCAAACGATCCAGCGCGCCGCAACGGCGTCCTAGAGTGACAGCGAGTGTCACCGATCAACCGACATAGATCTGTCACCCATCACCCGAAGGTCTTCAGGGGCGCCGTGTCTCGCGCTCGACCGCGGCAGTCCCGAGCCGCGGACGACACGCCCCTCGACCTCCCCGCCACCGGGGCCTGGCCACGTCAGGATGTGGCCAGGCCCCGCCACGTATGAGGTAGCGGGGCCGAGTACGTGCCCGGCGGCCCGGGTCGGAGGACTCTCGTCCCCCGACCCGGGCCGTCGCGGCGATCAGACGCCGAGGTTGAGCAGCCCCAGGATCTGGTTGAGCAGGGTCTGCAGCTGGCCGAGCAGTCCGGCGAGCGGACCGCCGTCGAGCAGGCCCGCCACGGCGCACAGCAGGTTGCCCAGCAGGTTGCCGGCCCCCGGCACGGCGACGATGTCGAGCACGACGCGCTGGAGGTTGATCTCCAGGCCCAGCAGGTTGAGGTCCAGGGGACCGAGCACCAGGTTGAGGATGTCGCAGGCGGCCGCGCCGGACGCCATCCGGCCGCTGGTGACCGACTGGCCGTTGATCTTCTTGACGGGGATCAGCTGGACCCCCGAGAACTTCGTGTTCGGCCCGGCGTCCTTGATGACGCCGCGCAGGAAGCCCTTCATGTAGAGCGCACCGTCGCGGTTGACGGTCTTGATCGGGGTGAACGAGCCAGTGACGCGGTCACCGTTCGAGGTGCGACCCACCACCTTGCTCGTGATCTTGCCGAGGTCGGACTTGCCCACGACCGAGCGGCTCGAGGTCTCGGCGGCCGAGGCACTGCCGACGGTGAACGAGGTCAGTCCGACGGACATCGCCAGAGCGATCACGAATCCTCCGGCGAACCGCCGTGCTGCATGTGTGATGTGTGGCATTTTTCCCTCCGAGTGGTACGCCTCCCGCAGGACGACAGGCGCCGCCCCCAGCTCCCGACGCTAGGCACGGTCGGCCCCCGCCGGTCATACCCCAACGGGTACGACACGTGTGCGACTGCCGTTTACCCCCGCGAGGCACAGCCTTGGGGGTGGGCGAGGCTCATGGGGCACCTCCGCGCGGGTACCGGTCCCGGGATCATCCCCCAGATCGCACCCGAGAAGACCGAGGAACCCGATGACGTACGACATGAGCACGACCCTGATGACCGTGATCGGCGTGCTCGCCGCGATCGGCGCACTCCTCTACGTCATGGCCGTCCTGGACCCCACCAGCACGCCGAAGCCGTCGCACCGCGCGGAGCGTCGCCGCGTGGAGCCCTGACCCGGAGGTCGGCGGTCGTCGGCGGTGGTCAGCGGCTCCCGGCGTACGCCGCCACGTGGGCGTCGATCTCGGCGCCGATGCGCGCCTTGACGTCGTCGGGGGCGAAGGACGCGTCCACCGCGGCGCGGGCCAGGTCGGCCACCCCGCGCTCGTCGAGGTCGAGCAGCCCGGCGGCGACCTCGTAGTCGTTGTTGAGCGAGGTCGCGAACATGGGCGGGTCGTCGGAGTTGATCGTCACCGTCACCCCGGCCTCCACGAAGGTGCGCAAGGGATGCTCCTCGATGCGCTCGACGGCCCGCGTGGCGATGTTGGACGTCGGGCACACCTCCAGCACCACCCCCGTCCCGGCGAGGTGGGCGAGCAGCTCCGGGTCCTGCGCGGCGGAGACGCCGTGGCCGATCCGCTCGGCGCCCAGCAGCCGTAGCGACTCCCAGACCGTCTCGGGGCCGGTCGTCTCTCCCGCGTGCGGCACCGACCGCAGCCCGGCGGCGCGGGCCCGCGTGAAGTGCTCCTCGAACTGGGCCCGCGGCACCCCGATCTCGGGACCGCCGAGCCCGAAGCCCACCAGGGCGTCCGTGCGGTGCTCGAGCGCGTACGCGAGGGTCGCGTCGGCGGCCGGGATCCCGGACTCGCCGGGGATGTCGTAGATCCAGCGCAGGACCAGGCCGAAGTCGCGCTCGGCCGCCACCCGCGCGTCCTCGATCGCCTCGGTGTAGGCCTCGATCGGGATGCCGCGCACCACGGACGTGTACGGCGTGCAGGTGAGCTCGGCGTACCGCAGGTGCTGGCCCTCGGCCATCTCCCGCGCGACCTCGTAGGTCAGCAGCCGGACGTCCTCGGGCGTGCGGACCAGGTCGACGACCGCGAGGTAGACCTCGATGAAGTGGGCGAAGTCGCGGAAGGTGAAGAACCTCCGCAGCTCGTCGAGGTCGGACGGGACGCCGGCGCCGGGGTGGCGCGCCGCCAGCTCGGAGACGATCCGCGGCGACGCCGACCCGACGTGGTGGACGTGGAGCTCGGCCTTGGGCAGGCCTGAGATGAAGGACGTGAGGCTCACGCCCCGCAGTGTGTCAGCCCGTCGTCCCGACCATCGCCTCGGCGATCTCGGCCAGGGTCTCGCCCTCGACCTGCTCACCGTCGACGAGGACCGTCGGCGTCGCCCGGACGTCGGCATCCGTCGCCGCCTCCCCCGCGGCGTCGACCCAGCCCTCGAAGGCCAGGTCCTCGATGCCGGGGCGTACGGCGTCCTCCTCGGCGCCGGCCTCGACGGCCCACTCGACGAGCTGGTCGTCGTCGGGGAACGGGCCGGACTCGGACGGCTGGTTGTCGAAGAGCAGGTCGTGGAAGGCCTTCGCCACGTCGGGCCCGGACTCGTCGAGCACGACGGCGAAGGCGTTGGCCGCCTCCATCGAGTAGTCGAAGCGCCGGGCCAGGAACGGCAGCGGGCGGTACTCGACGTTGGCCTCGCCCGCCTCGACCGCGGCGTCGAGCTGGTCGCCGACGGTCTGCTCGAGCTGGCCGCAGAACGGGCAGAGGAAGTCCTCGTAGATCACGATCTCCTTCGGGGCGTCGGCCTCGCCGACGAGCAGCCCGTAGGTGTCGGTCGCGCCCTCCGGCGGCGTGTCCGGCTTGTCCGACCCGAGGTTGGTGACGAGGAAGTAGCCGCCGACGACGAGCACGAGGACGCCTGCGATCAGGCCGAAGCGGGTGAGCTGCTCCTTGCGCTTGGCCTTCTTGCGCCGCTCCTCGGCCTCCGCACGGGCCCGCTCGGTGCGCGCACGCCGCGCCTCCCGCTTGGCCGCGGCGGCCGCCTTCTCCTCAGCGCTCCTGTGCGAGCTCTTCTTCTGCGCCATCGAGGCTTCCTTCGTCGTTCGGTGTGGTGATCAGCAGTCGTTGCACCACCGACCCTAGGAGGTGAGGCTGAGTCGAGCCTGAGAACACCCCAGTAGGGTGGCCCGTCGTGAGCGACAGACTGGTGTGGATCGACTGCGAGATGACCGGCCTCGACCTGGGCGCGGACGCGCTCATCGAGGTGGCGGCGCTCGTGACGGACTTCGAGCTCAACGTCCTGGGCGAGGGCGTCGACGTCATCATCAAGCCGTCGCAGGAGTCGCTGGACCAGATGGTCGAGTTCGTCCGGTCGATGCACGAGAAGTCGGGGCTGCTCGACGAGCTCGCCACCGGTACGACGATGGCCGAGGCCGAGGAGCAGGTGCTCGCCTACATCAAGGAGCACTGCCCCGACGGCAGCCGTCCGCCGCTGGCCGGCAACACCGTCGCCACCGACCGGTCCTTCCTGGCCCGCGACATGCCCGGCCTGGAGTCGTTCCTGCACTACCGCATCGTCGACGTCTCCTCGATCAAGGAGCTCTCGCGCCGGTGGTACCCCCGGGCCTACTTCGCCGCGCCGACCAAGCGCGGCAACCACCGCGCGCTCGCGGACATCCAGGAGAGCATCGAGGAGCTGCGCTACTACCGCGAGGCCGTCTTCGTGCCCCCGCCCGGCCCCGACAGCGCCCGCGCGAAGGAGATCGCGGCCCGCCACGGCGGCCAGCTGACCGGACTCGGCGAGGACGCCGGGCCCGATTCCGACTCCGCGGGCTGAGTGCCCTACACTTCTCGTCGTCCGCAGCGCGAGCGCCGCGGGACATGGTGGGTATAGCTCAGCTGGTAGAGCGCCGCCTTGTGGTGGCGGATGTCGCGGGTTCAAGTCCCGTTACTCACCCCAAGCAGATCGAGCCCCCGACCCGACCAGGTCGGGGGCTCGACTCGTTCGCTCGACCCTGCGCTCCGCCCGCAGCACGAGCGAGAGCGTCACCATCGTCTTCCGTCCAGGGAGTCGTCGAGGAAGTCGAGCACCCGTTCCTCCCACTCGTCGGGCGCCGTCTCCAGGGCTTCGGTGTGGCCGGCCTCTGGCACGGTCCAGATCTGCACGAGGCCGTTGCCGCGTTGCTGCACGTAGTCGGCCGCCAGGGACTCGTCGCGCCGGTCGCCGGCGGCGATGAGGAGGAAGGCAGTCGGGTCGGAACGGCTGGTGGCGATCGACACGGAGTCGCGCAGCGGAAGGGGCCGAGGCGCGTCGCTCAGCAGGTCGGTGAACCAGTAGGTGACGGCGTCGATGCGCTGCTGGACCGCTCCGCGTGCGCCGTACGCCGCCTCGAGGTAGCCCTTGTCGGCCGCCACCCGGTTCGTGGCCCCTTCGGCCACCACCGCGGCGACCCGGCGGTCCGCTCCGGCGGCGCCGATGGCCTGCTCACCTCCCATGGACGTGCCGACCAGCGCGATGCGCCCGGCAGCGACGCCGGGCTCGCCGGCAAGGAAGTCGACGGCCCCCGAGGCGTCGGCTTCGCCGTACCACCCGAAGTCCATGCTCCGCCCCTGGCTCTCGCCATGGCCCCGGGCGTCGAAGAGGAGCACCCCGTATCCGTGCTCGGCGAGCACCGCTGCGTGCTCGAGCTCCCCGGACCGGGTGGACCCGGCTCCGTGCATGAGGGCGACGGCGGCGCCGTTCCGGGTGGGGACGTACCAGCCGGCCAGCTCCACCCCGTCGCCGCTGGGGAAGGTGACGTCGCGGAAGGCCACCCCCAGGTCCGCCGGCGTGCGCTCACCCAGCTCCGGGCGGGGCGC
Source organism: Nocardioides ganghwensis (assembly GCF_014779655.1). Taxonomy (GTDB): domain Bacteria; phylum Actinomycetota; class Actinomycetes; order Propionibacteriales; family Nocardioidaceae; genus Nocardioides; species Nocardioides ganghwensis. The sequence continues at coordinate 108,244 of NZ_JACXYX010000017.1, read as the reverse complement.
GTACGCCGCGGCCACCGCCTGGCCGAGTGTCCACACGGACAGGAAGGTGGCGACGAGCACCAGGAGGACGGCCGGGGTCCACCACCTGCGCCGGATGGAGGCCAGGACCCGCCGTCCGCATGACGACGTCGCCTCCCTCCTCACGACGATCCTCACGCTGGTGGTCGCGCAGGGCCAGAGGCGAAGGTCCCGCTACCCCCCGGTCGCCTGTTTGCGGACCGGCACCCGCAGCGGTAGCCGTGCCGAGCCCCTCGGGTTCGCCTCGGCGACGCGGTCCATCACATCGATGATGTTGCGCAGGTTGATGATCAGCGCGCCGTAGACGGGCCACTCGGGCGAACGCTCCGTGGAGCGCAGCTTCTCGGTCAGGTCCTCCAGCCTCGCGCGTACGTCGAGCAGCGCTGCCGGATCGTCGCCACTGGTGGCGCGACCGGCGTCGCCCAGCATCGAGATCCACGGGGCGGCGAAGGTCTCGCCCCATCGCTCGCGGTGCGCACCCTGCCCGCCCAGCGTGCGCGCCAGGCTGCGGATCTCGGCGACAGCCTGCTCCATGCGCCGCAGCAGCCCGTGCCACTGCTCGGGGTTGCGCATCGCCCGCGCCTGCCGCCGCGGGTTCAGCCGGGCGCTCTCCTGCGACTGCCGGACGAGCGCCCAGGCCTGGTCCAGGTCGGCGTCGAGGTCGCGCGTGCGCTCGATCCACCCCGTGACGTCCTCCTCCTCCCAACCGTCACCCAGACGACCGGCCATGTCGACGAGCAGCTCGCCGATGCCGTCGTCGACCCGGTCCAGCGCCTTGGCGGCCGTGTGCCTGCGCAGGGGTGGCCACACGATCACGTTGACGAGCAGGCCGACGGCGACGCCGATGGCTGTGTCGTAGAGGCGCGAGATGAGCATGACGTCGCTCTCGAACCCGGTGGTGAGGACCACCAGACCCGTCGTGGCGATGGTCGTCGCTTCGGCGCCCAGCCACGGGACCGCTCCGAGGACGAGCGCCACCACGAGCAGCAGTGCGATGGCCCAGGTGCTCAGCCCCAGCGCCTGGCCAACGAAGCTGGCGAGCAGCACCGCGACGACGGTGGCGGCGACCTGCTGCATGCCTTTGGAGAACGTCCTGTAGACGGTGGCGTGCACCACCAGCAGCGCCGCCCACGGCGCCAGGAACGGTTGCGGCAGCTCGAGCAGGCTTGCCGCGATCACCCACGCGGCGACCGCCGCGAGCACCGTCTTGACCAGCTGCAGGACGTCGTTCCACCAGATCGGGTCACCGAGCCGGTCGTCGACGCGCTCCCTCCACGTGCTCATGCGTTCTCCTCTCCCTCGCCGATCGACACTACGGTCGGGGCGAGGGGGGCGCATCACCCCGAGGTCACGCGAGGGAGAGGAAGAGCTTCTCCATCTTCTTCACGTCGAGGCTGTCCACCTCGCCGTCGCCGGCCACCAGGCACTGCTGCAGCCCGCTGGCGACGATCGCGAAGCCCGCCCGGTCGAGCGCCTTGGAGACCGCAGCGAGCTGCATGACGACGTCCTCGCACTCGCGCCCCTCCTCGAGCAGCCGGAGCACGCCGGCGAGCTGCCCCTGGGCGCGCTTGATGCGGTTGATGACGGGCGTCATCTCGTCGGGGTCGAGCTGCATCAGTCCTCCTCGGTGGGTGCGGCCAGTGCGGCGAGGGCCGCGGTCAGTCGCTGCTTGGCGTCCGCGGCGACGGAGTCGAGCGCGCCGGAGTCGGACAGGCCCATCATCGCGTCCGGGTCGAAGGCCTCCACCAGGGTGGTCGAGTCGTCGAGGGAGCGTACGACGACGTTGCACGGCAGCACCGCGGCGATGGACGGGTCGACCTGGATCGCCTCGTAGGCGAGTGGCGGTCGGCACGCGCCGAGGATGACCTGCGGGGGCAGGTCGACGTCGAGCTTGGCCTTCATGGTGGCGGCGAGGTCGATCTCGGTGAGGATCCCGAACCCCTGCTCGGCCAGCGCTGCGCGCGTGGCGTCCACGGCCTCCGCGTAGGGACGGGCGATCTCGACCGACAGCGTGTAGGTGGTCATGTGCCAAGCATACCCCCCGGGGTGTTTTTGCTTTATGTCCGGATACCCCCTAGGGTATTTCTCGACCGGTTGGAACACCCGATCAAAAGAGGATTCGCATGTCACACCCGACGCCCGAGATCACCCTCGAGGAGTTCGCCGCGGAGCGGGAGGACGGCATCACCGTCGACGTCCGCGAGCGGGGCGAGTACGCCCAGGGCCACGTCCCCGGCGCCGTCCTGGTGCCGATGGGCCAGCTGGCCTCGCGCCTCGGCGAGCTCGACCGCTCGACCCGGGTCCACGTCATCTGCGCCTCGGGCAACCGCTCGAAGGCGATGACCGACCTCCTCGTCGCCCAGGGCTTCGACGCCGTGTCCGTCTCCGGCGGCACCCGGGCCTGGATCGCCTCCGGCCGTGCGATCGGGGTGGGTCTGTGATGACCGACCTGACCGTCCTCGTGATCGACACCCCCACGCTCGGCGACCGCAGCTACCTCGTGCACGACGGTGAGGTGGCCCTCGTGGTCGACCCGCAGCGCGACATCGACCGGGTCCTGGCCCTGCTCGACGAGCACGGCGTACGCCTGACCCACGTCTTCGAGACCCACATCCACAACGACTACGTCACCGGCGGCCTCGCGCTCGCGCAGCGGACCGGTGCCCAGTACCTCGTCAATGGCGAGGACGACGTGTCCTTCTCCCGTACCCCCGTAACGGACGGACAGGTCGTCGAGGTGGGTGGACGTATGCGCATCACTGCGCTGGCAACCCCCGGCCACACGTTCACCCACCTCTCCTACCTCCTCACCGACGTCGGGCCCGACGGGGACGAGCACGTCGGCGTGTTCTCCGGCGGGTCGCTGCTCTACGGCGCGACCGGGCGTCCCGACCTGCTCGGACCCGAGCACACCCACGAGCTCGTGCACCACCAGCACGCCTCCGCCCACCGGCTCGCCGACCTGCTGCCCGACGAGGCGGAGGTCTACCCGACCCACGGGTTCGGCTCGTTCTGCTCGGCCACCCAGTCGGACGCGACGTCGTCGACCATCGGCCGGGAGAAGCAGGCGAACCCCGTGCTCACCCAGGACGAGGAGACCTACGTCGAGGAGCTGCTGGCGGGCCTCGGCCCCTGGCCGGCCTACTACGCCCACATGGCACCGGCCAACGCCGCCGGTCCCTCCGAGCCCGACCTGTCTCCCCCGGCCGTCGCCGACGCCACCGAGCTGCGCCGACGCATCGACGCGGGCGAGTGGGTCGTCGACCTGCGCAACCGCACCGCGTTCGCCGCCGGGCACGCCCCGGGCACGCTCAACTTCGGCCTCGACGGCGGCTTCGCGACCTACCTCGGGTGGCTGGTCACCTGGGGCACGCCGATCACGCTGCTCGGGGAGACCGCCGAGGACGTCGCCGAGGCGCAGCGCGAGCTGGTGCGCATCGGCATCGACCGGCCGGCGGCCCACGCCACCGGCGGCCCGGAGGACTGGAGCGACCGCGAGCTCAGCTCGTTCGCGACCGCGACCTTCGCCGACCTCGCCCAGGTGCGCCACCACCGCGAGGTGGTCGTCCTCGACGTGCGCCGGGCCGACGAGCACGACGCCGCCCGCATCGACGGCGCCGTCAACATCCCGCTGCACGAGCTGACGGCCCGGCTCGGCGACGTGCCTCCCGGTGAGGTCTGGGTGCACTGCGCAGGTGGCTACCGCGCGTCCGTCGCCGCCTCGATGCTCGACGCCGCCGGCCGCACGCTCGTGGCGATCGACGACACCTTCGACAACGCCGAACAGGTGGGCCTCCACCTCGTGGGGCCCGAGGCGTGATCGAGCTCCTCCTCGCCGTCGTCGCCGGCGCGCTCATCGGGCTCAGCCTGGGAGCGCTCGGCGGCGGCGGCTCCATCCTCGCCGTCCCCGTGCTCGTGGCCCTCGGCCAGGGGCCGGCGCAGGCCACGACCGGGTCGCTGGTCGTGGTGGCGGTGACCTCGCTCGCCGGTGCGGTGACGGCGCACCGGGCCGGCAACGTGCTGCTGGCGCGCGGCCTGGCCTTCGGCCTCGTCGCCACCGGCGGCGCCGTCGCGGGCGCCCGCGCCTCCAGCGCGGTCCCCGAGCCGGTCCTGCTGGCGGCCTTCGCCGCGCTGATGCTGGTCGTGGGCGGCCTGCTCGCCGTACGCCAGTGGCGCGGGCGGCACGCCGCCCCGGCGGACCGGAGCACCCGCCACCCCGTCATCGACGACCCGATCATCACCTTCAGCCCCACCTTCGCCTGCCAGTGCCCGCGGGCCCTGAAGGTGCTGGTCACCGCGACCGTCGTCGGCCTGCTCACCGGCTTCCTCGGCGTCGGGGGCGGCTTCCTCGTGGTGCCGGCACTGCTGCTCGCGCTCAGCCTGCCCGTCGAGTTCGCGGCCGGCACGTCGCTCGTGGTCATCACGATCACCAGCACCGTCGCCCTCGCCGCGCGGGCCGGCAGCGGCACCGCGCCCGACTGGTCGCTGGTGGCCGCACTCACCGTCGCGGCCGCGCTGGCCGCGGTCGCCGGCGCCCGCCTCGCCGACCGCGTCGACACCCGACGCCTCTCGGCCGCCTTCACCGGCCTCGTGCTGGTCGTCGCGGCGTACACCGCCGCCGTCGCACTCCCCGCGCTCGTCTGACCCGATCCACCCTCCCCCCACACGACAGGACCTCCTGACATGACGTCGACGGCGACCCGCCGCCACGCTGCCCCGTCCCCCCGACCCTCCCTCCGCCCCGGTCGGGACCTCGACCGGGACCTCGACCACCGCCCCGGCCCGCTGGGCCGCCTCGGGGTCTGGGTGACCCACCACCGTCGCCTCACCGCCGCGATCTGGGTGCTGCTGGTCGTCGGCCTCGGCGTGTTCGCCCCCAAGGTCGAGGCCAACCTCTCCGGCGCCGGCTGGCAGGCCGACGGCTCGGAGTCCGTCGCGGTGCGCGAGCTCGCGACCGAGAGCTTCGGCGGCAACGCCAGCTCGGCGATCCAGGTGGTGGTGCACAGCACCGACGGTGCCGTGACGCAGGGTCGTGGCGCCGACGTCATCGCCGAGGTGACGGCCGTGCTCGAGGACGAGTCGCGCATCGCCGACGTCCTGGCCCCCCAGCCCGGAGCCACCCTCAGCGAGGACGGCACCACCGCCGTCGTCCTCGCCGGCGCCGGTGCCGACCCCAACGAGATGGTCCGCGTGGCCGACGACCTCAAGGGCGAGCTCGAGGCCCTGTCCGGTGACGGCATCGAGGTCAACCCGACCGGCGCCTCCCTGCTCTGGTCGGACTTCAACGAGGCCAACCTCGAGGCGATGCTGAAGTCCGAGATGCTCTCGTGGCCGGTGACCCTGGCGATCCTCGTGATCGCCTTCGGCGCCCTCGTCGCCGCCGGGCTCCCCCTGATCCTCACCCTGGCCGGGCTCGTGGCCTCGGCCGGCTCGCTGGTGCTCATCAACGAGCTCGTACCGGTCTCCATCTGGGCGATGAACTTCGCCATGATGTTCGCCCTCGCGCTCGGCATCGACTACGCGCTGTTCCTCGTCGTCCGCTTCCGGGCGGCCCGGATGGGGCACCACGAGACCGCCCGCCAGGCCGTCGCCGAGACGATGGACACCGCGGGCAAGGCCGTCCTGCTCTCCGGCATCACCGTGCTCGTCTCGCTCTCGGCGGTCATGCTCGTGCCCTCGCCGTCCTTCCGGTCGATGGCCGGCGGGATCATGCTTGCGGTCACCTTCGTGCTGGCCGCGACGCTCACGCTGCTGCCACTGGTGCTCTTCTCCCTCGACCACCGCATCAACAAGCTCGCGCTGAAGTGGGTGCACACCGGCGAGCACCGCTCCCCGAAGTTCGCCGCCTGGGGCGAGCGGCTGTGGAAGCGCCCGGTCGCGTTCGGCCTGGCCTCGCTCGTCGTGCTGCTGGCGCTCGCCGCGCCCGTCATGGGGCTGCGCACCGCGATGCCCTCGATCCAGGTGCTGCCCGAGGAGGCCAGCGCCCGCGTCGGCTACGACCGGGTCCAGGAGGCCTTCGGCGAGGGTGCGCCCGGCACGCTCCAGGTCGTCGCCGACGAGGCGGACGCCGACGAGACGTACGACGCGCTCGTGGCCGACCGCGGCATCGCCGGCGCCATGCCCGCGCAGCCCGCGACCGACGACAGCGGGACCGTCCTCATCTCCGCGGTGCCGACCGTCGACCCGTCCGACCCTGCACTCGGCAACACCGTCGACCGGCTGCGGGCCGAGCTCCCCGGCTCGGCGCTCGTGGGCGGCGCCGCGGTCGAGAACCTCGACCTCAAGGCCCAGCTCGACGACTCCACCCCGCTCGTGATCGGAGTGGTGCTCGCGCTCGGGTTCCTCCTGCTGCTCGTCGCGCTGCAGGCGCCGCTGATCTCGCTGCTCGGCACGCTCGCCAGCCTGCTGTCCACGGCCGCGGCCTTCGGGGTCGCCCGGCTCGTGTTCCAGGACGGCATCGGGTCCGACCTGCTCGGCTTCGAGTCGCAGGGCTTCCTCGACGCGTGGGCACCGGTGTTCTTCTTCGCGATGATCTTCGCCATCGCGATGGACTACACCGTCTTCCTGCTCGCCTCCGCCAAGGAGCACTACGAGCGCTCGGGCGACCCCCGCGAGGCGATGGTGGGCTCGCTCGCCCACTCCGGCCGCGTGATCTTCGCCGCGGGCGCGGTCATGGTGGCGGTGTTCTTCACCTTCGCCCTGTCCGGACCGCTCCCGCCCAAGGAGATGGGCATCGTGCTCGGCGTCGCCGTCCTGCTCGACGCGTTCCTCGTGCGCCTCGTGCTGCTCCCGGTGATGCTGCGCCTCACCGGACGGGCGGCATGGTGGACCCCGCGCTGGCTCACCCGCGTGCTGCCCACCATCACGTTCTCCCACGGCTGATCCCGGCCACCCATCACCCACAGAAGGAGATCCACCATGTGCCGAGCTGTTCGATGCAAGACCTGCGGCAAGACCACCTGGGCCGGCTGCGGCCAGCACGTCGGGCAGGTCAAGGCCGGCGTCCCCGCGAAGGACTGGTGCAACGGCCAGCACACCGCGGCGGAGAAGGCCGCCAGCGGCACCGGCGGCGGCTTCCTGTCCCGGCTCCTCGGCCGCGGCTGACCCGGCCCGGATGCTCGCCGTCCTCGCTGCGTGGCCGGCCCGGCGGTGGCTGGTCGCGGTCGGCGCGACGCTCGCGTACACGCTGCTGGTCGCGATCCCGACCGACCTCGTCGACACGCCGGTCTTCGGGCGCGAGGTGCCACCGACCTGGTGGGCGTGGCCGGCGCTCGTGGCCTCGTCGCTGCTGGCCGGGCTGCTCACCGCGTCCTACGTCGCCGCGCCGCCCCCGAGCGACGCCGGCGACACCGGCGGCGCCGACCGGGCCGCGCGCGGCGGCTGGGCGGGCGGCGTGCTCACGTTCTTCGCCGTGGGCTGCCCGGTCTGCAACAAGCTGGTGCTCCTCGCGCTCGGCAGCGCCGGGGCGATGACGTGGTTCGAGCCCGTCCAGCCGCTGCTCCAGCTCGCCGCCGTGGGCGTGCTGGTCTGGGCGCTGGACGTACGGCTGCGCGGCGAGCGCGCGTGCCCGGTCCGCTGACCCGTCACGGGTGGTAGACCGCGCGGTGCGGTCGCGGGCTCGCGAGCAGCACCGGGCAGATGGCCTCCCTGAGCACGGCTCGCGCGACGGGGCCGACGTGCGACCCGATCGGCACGAGCGGGTCGTGGCGCCCGATCACCAGCAGCTCCGCGTCCGCGGACGCCTCGACCAGGGCCTCGGCGGCACGGCCGTGGACGACCTGCACGTCGGCGTCCATCGCCGCCGTGAGGTCCCCGAGGGCGTCGAGGGCGGCGCGCACCTCGGCACGCGAGCGGTCGGACCACCGGCGGATCTCCTCGGCCGCGAGCGCCTCCTCGTACGGGCCGGGCAGCGACCACGAGTGCACGAGCCGCAGCTGGGCCCCACGAGCGTGCGCCTCGGCCATCGCCGCGCGCAGCACCTCCGCGGACCGGTCCGGGACGTCGATGCCCGCGACCACCACGCCTCGGCGCCGGTCCTCGTGCCAGCCGCTCGGGACGGCCACGACCGGGACCCGCAGGTGCGCGGCCACGCCGCCGGCGACCGTACGGTTCACGATCCGCGACAGGCGGGACAGGTGCCGGTGCTCCAGCACGACCATCCGCGCGGTGCGACCGACGTCGACGAGCACACCGACGGGCGTGCCGCGGCGGAGCTCGTGGGTGACGGGGACGGCGCCCTGCACCAGGTCGTCGGCCAGCTTGACGACCTCGGCGAGGCGCTCGGCGCCCCACGCCTCCAGGTCGATCGCGGGGAGGAGCACCTGGTCGGGGCCGGGCGGGACGAGGCTGACGGCGTGCACGAGGTGCAGGCCGCAGCCGACGCGTACGGCCTCGTCGGCCGCGAAGGCCAGAGCGGACTCGACCTCCTCCGGTCCGACGCCGACGACGATCCGCGGAGCGGTGGTGGCGGGGGCGGGCTGCTGGGTCATGACGTCCTCCTCGGTGGTCCTGTACCCCCACTCTTCGCCGACCGCGGCCTGGGACGAAGGGTCCTTGGGCCCGCTGAGCTGCGGCAAAGGGCCCTGCTCCGCGCCGCCCGCCCGGGGGAGGCTGGAGACGAGCCTGAGGAGGTCGACATGCGCGCGTTGCGTCTGAAGGACTGGAAGAGCGAGCCGGTGCTCGAGGAGGTGCCGCGCCCGGAGCCCGGACCCGGCGAGGTGCTGGTGCAGGTGGGCGCCGCGGGCGCGTGCCACTCCGACCTGCACCTGATGCACGAGTTCGAGCCGGGAAGCCTCCCGTGGAGCCCGCCGTTCACCCTCGGGCACGAGAACGCCGGCTGGGTGCACACCCTCGGTGAGGGCGTGACCGGACTCGAGGTCGGACAGGCCGTCGCGGTCGTCGGCGCCTGGGGCTGCGGCACGTGCGCGCACTGCCTGGCAGGGCTGGAGACCTACTGCGAGCGGCCCGACCTGGCGCCCGTGCCCGGCGGCGGAGGCGGACTGGGCATGGACGGCGGCATGGCCGACTACCTGCTCGTCCCCGCGGCCCGCCACCTCGTCCCGCTGCCCGACGGGCTCGAGGTCGTCGACGCCGCGCCGCTGACCGATGCCGCGCTCACCCCCTACCACGCCGTACGCCGCTCGCTGGGCAAGCTCGGCCCGGGCACCACGGCGGTGGTGATCGGCGTGGGCGGCCTCGGCCACCTCGGCCTCCAGGTGCTCAAGGCCGTCACCGCGACGCGCGTCATCGCCGTCGACGGTCGTGACAGCGCCCGCGCCCAGGCGTCCGCCCTCGGCGCCGACCTGGTCCTCGAGCCCGGCCCGGACACCGCCGAGCGCATCCGCGAGGCGACCGGCGGACGGGGCGCGGACGTGGTGCTCGACTTCGTGGGCTCCGACGAGACGCTGGCCACGGCCGCGGCCGCCATGCGCCAGCTGGGCGACCTCACGATCGTCGGGATCGCCGGCGGCACGCTGCCGGTGTCGTTCTTCGGCCTCCCCTACGAGACCAGCGTCCAGACGACCTACTGGGGCAACCGCAGCGAGCTGGTGGAGGTGCTCGACCTCGCCGCGCGCGGGCTGCTGCACGCCGCCACGACGATCTACCCGCTCGAGGAGGCGGTGTCCGCCTACGACGCCCTGGCCCACGGTCGGATCGACGGCCGGGCGGTCATCGTGCCCAACGACACGTTCACGCCCTGACGTCGGTGGCGTCGTCGGGAGCGCCCGTCGGAGGGTCTACGTTGGATCGGTGAATCCCGGCAACAGCAGCTATGACGTCGTCGTGGTCGGCGGCGGACACAACGCCCTCGTCTCCGCCGCCTACCTGGCCCGCGCAGGACTCTCCGTCGTCGTGCTCGAGCGGCTCGGCCACACCGGCGGGGCCGCCGTGTCGATCGAGCCCTTCGCCGGCCAGCCCGCCCGGCTCTCGCGCTACTCCTACCTCGTGAGCCTGATGCCCGAGCAGCTGATGGCCGACCTCGACCTCGACGTCCGGCTCGCCTCCCGCACCACCGCCTCCTACACGCCGTGGACGCGGGGCGACCGGACCGGCGGCCTGCTGGTCGAGCGCCCCGAGGGCGAGGCGACCCGGGCGTCGTTCCGCGAGCTCACCGGCGGCGACGAGGAGTACGCCGCGTGGCAGGAGTTCTACGCCGAGGTCGGTCGCCTGGCCGAGGTCGTGGCCCCCACGCTGATGCAGCCGCTGCCGCTCGAGCGCGACGTACGCGCACTGGTCGAGCAGCGGATCTGGGCCGACGTCGTGGAGCAGCCCCTGGGCCGCGCGATCGTCGACCGGTTCGCCGACGACACGGTGCGCGGCGTCGTCGCCACCGACGCGCTGATCGGGACCTTCGCCTCGATGGACGACCCGTCGCTCGTCCAGAACCGCTGCTTCCTCTACCACCTGATCGGCAACGCGACCGGCGAGTGGCGGGTGCCGCTCGGCGGGATGGGCGCGGTGACCGACGCGCTGGCGAAGGCCGCGGTCGAGGCGGGCGCCGAGATCGTGACCGGTGCCGGCGTCAGCGCGATCACCCCCGGCCCCGACGGCGCCGAGGTCACCTGGCACGACGGCAGCCAGGAGCGCTCGGTCACCGGGCGGCGGGTGCTGTCCGGGGTCGCTCCGTGGGTGCTGCGGATCCTGCTGGGCGAGGGCGAGGACCCCGACACCAAGCCGGCGGGATCGCAGCTCAAGATCAACTTCCTGCTGGACCGGCTGCCGGCCCTGAGGTCCGGCGAGGACCCGGCCGTCGCCTTCGCCGGGACCCTCCACCTCGCGGAGGACTACGCGCGGCTCGAGCAGGCGTACGCAGCTGCCGCCGCCGGCCGCGTGCCCGACCCGCTGCCGGGCGAGGTCTACTGCCACAGCCTCACCGACCCCTCGATCCTCGGCGACCGCGCCGGGTCGGCGCACACCCTGACCTACTTCGGCCTGCACACCCCGGCCGGGATCTTCGACGCCGACCCCGGCGCCCGCGACCTCGCCGTGCAGCGGGCGCTCGCCTCGATCGACGCCGTCCTGGCCGAGCCGCTCGCCGACTGCCTCGCCACCGACGCCGACGGCCGGCCCTGCATCGAGGCGAAGATCCCGCAGGACGTCGAGCAGGACCTCGCGATGCCCGGCGGCCACATCTTCCACGGCGACCTCGAGTGGCCGTGGGCACCCAACCGCGCGCGCCTCGACACGCCCGCCCAGCAGTGGGGCGTCCAGACCTGGCACGACGCGGTGCTGCTCTGCGGGTCCGGCGCGCGTCGCGGCGGCGCCGTGTCGGGCCTCGGCGGGCACAACGCCGCGCAGGCCGTGCTCGCGGAGCTCTGACCGGCCACCCTCGATTTCGCCTCCCGATCACGAGGCGGTAGAGTTCTACTCGCTTCACCGCCTGCGCCATTAGCTCAATTGGCAGAGCAGCTGACTCTTAATCAGCGGGTTCGGGGTTCGAGTCCCTGATGGCGTACCACTCGACGAAGGCCAGGCCCCGACCGGGACCTGGCCTTCGTCGTCGGACGACGTACGAGCCGAGCGAGCGGGGGCCGGGATGGACGAGGAGCAGTGGCGGCTGTTGTCGTCGATCGCTCGTCGCTTCTACCTCGAGGACGCCTCCAAGACCGAGCTCGCCGACGAGTTCTCGATCAGCCGCTTCCGTGTCGCCCGGCTCCTCCAGCAGGCTCGCGAGCAGGGCGTCGTGACGATCGAGATCCACGACCGCGACGAGCCCCGCGACGCACTGTCGGCCGAGCTGGCGAACCACCTCGGCCTCGACGAGTGCGTGGTCGTCAAGGCCGGCGACACCGGTGACGACAACCGGCGTCGCCTGGCCAGGGCCGCGGCGCCCCGCATCGCGCGGAGCATCCGCGACGGCGACGTCCTCGGCCTCACCTGGGGCCGGACGCTCGTGGCGATCGGCGAGGAGCTCCCGGCCCTCCCCCCGAGCACGGTCATCCAGCTCACCGGGACCGTGGGCAACGACCTGCGCCAGTCCCCCGTCGAGGTCATCCGCCGCATCAGCGGGCGGTCCAGCGTCGAGGCCGTGGCGGTCTTCGCACCGCTGTTCGCGGCCTCCGAGAGCGCGGCCGACACGTTCCGGAGCGACCCGTCGATCCAGTCCGCCCTCAGCCGCTACAGCGAGCTGGCGCTCGCCGTCGTGGCCGTCGGGTCGTGGGACCCGCCCATCACCCAGCTCGGCCCCCTGCTGCGGGACGACGAGCGCGCCGAGCTCGAGCGCGAGGGCGTCGTGGCCGAGATCGCCGGGATCTTCTTCCGCGCGGACGGCTCGGTCATCGAGACCGACCTGAGCCGCCGCCGCATCTCGGTGACCGCCGACGAGCTGAGGCGTACGCCTCGCGTGATGGCGGTCGCGGGCTCCGTCGAGAAGACGGCCGCCATCGCCGCCGTCTGCCGGTCCGGGATCCTGAGCAGCCTCGTCACCGACGACCGCGCAGCCGCCGCTCTGCTGCGACTCCCGCCCCGCTGACGAAGCGCCGACCCGAGCGCTGATCGAGCGCTGACCCGACCTCCTGGCCGCCTCCCGGCCGGCGAGGCGGACGTCGCACGCCCCTTGACTCCGTCGGAGCGCGGTGCTGTAATCCATGTCACTCTCAAACGTGCAGTGATGCTCATATGAGCGCATGGAGGTTCGCCGAGATGCTCGTGAACGGCCTGGAGGTCGAGGTCGACGTCGACCAGGAGCTGGTCGAGGAGACGTTGGTCCCCGCACTCGCCGAGGTGGCCGCGCGTCCGCGGGCCCACCGGCGGGCGTTCGCGTTCCTCGTCGGTCCCCCCGGGGTGGGGAAGTCGACGCTGGCCGCGGTCCTGGCCGAGGCCGGGGCCCGCCGCCGTCCGGCGCCGATCGAGATGGACGTCGTCGGCATCGACGGCTTCCACCTCCCGCACAGCCACCTCACCTCGCACCACCTGCGCACGGCCCACGGAACGGTCCCGCTCAGCTCGATCAAGGGCGCGCCGGAGACCTTCGACGTCGAGGCGCTCGCCCGGCACCTCGCGGCCTCCGCCGACGACGACGTGGTGTGGCCGACGTACGACCGCCGCGTGCACGACGTCGTGCCGGGCACGCGTCCGCTCAGCGCCGACCTGGTGGTGGTCGAGGGCAACTGGCTGCTGCTCGACGAGCCGGGCTGGCGCGACCTCGCGGTCCACGCCCACTACGTCGTGCTCCTCACGGGCGACCCGGGCCTGCTGCGCGAGCGCCTCGTCGAGCGGAAGGTCCGTGGCGGCCTGACCCCGGCCGAGGCCGAGGCCTTCTACGAGCGCAGTGACCGGCTCAACGTCGAGCGCGTCATGGCCTCCTCCGACTTCAGCAAGGTCGACCTGACGCTGGTGGTCCAGGCCGACGGAACCATCCAGCAAGGAGAGATGTGATGAGTCAACCGATCGATGGCGCCCTACCGGCCGAGGCCGGGACGAGCCTGCGCGCGCGCATCCAGGCGTTCGGCGGGTTCCTGACCGCGATGGTGATCCCCAACGTGGGGGCGTTCATCGCCTGGGGACTGCTCACCGCCCTGTTCATCCCGACGGGCTGGCTGCCCAACGAGGACCTGGCCGCGCCCGTCGGGCCGATGATCACCTACCTGCTGCCGCTGCTCCTCGCCTTCACGGGCGGCAAGCTGGTGCACGGGCATCGCGGCGGTGTCGCCGGAGCGGTGGGCACGATCGGCCTGATCGTCGGCGCCGACATCCCGATGTTCCTGGGCGCCATGATCATGGGACCGCTGAGCGCCTGGCTCATCAAGCAGGTCGACCGGGTGCTCGAGCCCAGGATCCGCTCCGGCTTCGAGATGGTCGTCAACAACTTCACACTCGGCTTCCTGGGGCTGGGGCTCATCATCGCGTCCTACCGGGTCATCGGCCCCGTGATCAGCGCGCTCAACGACCAGCTCCTCCGCGCGATCAACGCGCTCGTCGACACCGGCGCCCTGCCCCTGCTCTCGCTCCTCAACGAGCCGGCCAAGGTGCTGTTCCTCAACAACGTCATCGACCAGGGCATCTACTACCCGCTCGGTCTGCAGGTCGCCGCCGACGAGGGCAAGTCGATCTTCTTCATGGTGGCCTCCAACCCCGGCCCGGGCCTGGGCCTGCTGCTGGCCTTCTGGCTCTTCGGCCACAACCGGGTCATCCGGGACAGTGCACCGGGAGCCGTGATCATCCACTTCCTCGGCGGCATCCACGAGATCTACTTCCCCTACGTCCTGATGAAGCCCGTGACGATCCTCGCGATGATCGCGGGCGGCGCCTCCGGCATCGCGACCTTCATGCTCTTCGGCGTGGGCCTCACCGCCGGCCCGAGCCCGGGCTCGATCTTCGCCTACCTGGCCCTGACGCCGCCCGGCAACCACGTCGGCGTCATCGCGGGTGTCGTCGTCGCGGCCGCCGTGAGCTTCGTCATCACCGCCGCCATCCTCAAGTTCGGCCGTGGCGCCGGCGAGGAGGACGAGGCGGACCTCGAGGAGCACACCGCGCGCTCGCGTGCCATGAAGGCCGAGGGCAGCGCCGTGCTGACCGGCGTGATGGGCGGCGTGGGCAGCACCCAGCGCGGCGGGGCCGACGTACGCCGGGTCGTCTTCGCCTGCGACGCCGGGATGGGCAGCAGCGCCATGGGCGCGAGCGCCTTCGGCAAGCAGCTGCGCAGTGCCGGTCGCGAGGACATCACCGTGACCCACGCGGCGATCGAGTCGGTCCCGTCCGACGCCGACCTGGTCGTCGTCCACCAGGACCTCGCTCGTCGACTGAGGTCCGCCCGGCCGGACGTCGAGGTCGTCACCATCCAGAGCTACCTGGGCGACCCAGCGCTCGACGCCCTCAGCCAGCGCCTGACCGAGAGGAGCACCAGCGATGCCGAGCAGTGACACCAGCCGTCCGACACCGGCGCGACTGACCCGCGCGGCCCGTATCCACGGGACCCACAAGGTGGCCGTGGGCGAGTTCGAGCTCCCCGACATCGGACCCGACGAGCTGCTGCTCCGGGTGGTGAGCAGCAGCATGTGCCTCTCGACCTACAAGGCCATGTCGTTGGGCAGCGAGCACAAGCGCGTCCCCGACACCATCTCCTCGGAGCCCGTGATCACCGGCCACGAGTTCGCCGGTGTCCTCGAGGAGGTCGGGGCGGACCTGGCCGATCGGTTCACCGCCGGCCAGAGCGTGGCGATCCTGCCGACGATGGGTCTGCCCAGCGGGTACTCCCCGGGCTACAGCTATCCCTACTTCGGCGGCGACGCGACCTACTGCATCGTCCCGGCGATCGCCGTCGAGAAGGGGTGCGTGCTGCCGTACGACGACGGCTACTACGCCAACGGTTCGCTGGCCGAGCCGATGTCCTGCATCATCGGGGCGTTCCGGTCCAACTACCACACCGAGCCGCTCGTGTGGGAGCACCACATGGGGCTGAAGCCCGGCGGCCGGCTCGCCCTCCTCGGCAGTGGCGGCGCCATGGGCATCGGGGCGCTCGACTACGCCCTCCACGGGCCGTTCACCCCGAGCCTCGTGGTGGCGGTCGACGTCGACGCGGAGCGGCTGGAGCGCCTGCGCACGCTGTTCCCCGCAGAGGAGGCGCGCCGCCGCGGGTGTCGCCTCGAGGTGGTGGACGCGAGCGGCCTGGACCCCGTGGAGGCGCTGCGCGCGATCTCCCCGGACGGCTATGACGACGTCGTGGTGTTCGCCGCGATCACGGAGCTCGTCGAGGCCGGCGACGCCGTCCTCGCCCACGACGGCTGCCTCAACTTCTTCGCCGGCCCCACCGACAAGACGTTCTCCGCGTCGCTGAACCTCTACAACATCCACTACGAGAGCACCCACCTCGTGGGCACCTCCGGCGGCTCGCGCAGCGACATGGAGGAAAGCCTGGCGCTGTCCGCGTCCGGCGCGATCAACCCCTCGCGCATGGTGACGCACGTCGGCGGGCTCGAAGCCGTACCCGACGCGCTGTCCGACCTGCCCTCCTTCACCGGGGGGAAGATCCTCATCTACCCGCACGTGGACATGGACCTCACGGCCATCGCCGACTTCGAGGCCCACGCGGAGCAGGACCCCCGGTTCGCCCGGCTCGCGGAGATCTGCGCCGAGCAGGACGACATCTGGAACCAGGCCGCCGAGGAGTACGTGCTGGAGGCCTTCGCGTCGGAGGTGCGCACATGACGGCGCTCAGCGAGCTCCTCACCCACGAGACCATCGCCCTCGACGAG
This sequence comes from Nocardioides ganghwensis, assembly GCF_014779655.1. GTDB lineage: Bacteria > Actinomycetota > Actinomycetes > Propionibacteriales > Nocardioidaceae > Nocardioides > Nocardioides ganghwensis. The sequence goes on along the minus strand of NZ_JACXYX010000017.1, from coordinate 92,033 downwards.
GAGGCCGACGACTGGCAGGACGCCATCCGCCTCGCGGGCCGCCTCCTCGAGTCGGCCGGCGTCGCCGCCCCGGCGTACACCCAGGCGATGGTCGACAGCGTGCACCAGAACGGGCCCTACATCGTGCTGGCCCCGGGCTTCGCCTTCCCGCACGCGCGGCCCTCCGAGGCCGTCCACCGGACCGGGATGTCGTGGGTGCGGCTGAAGTCGCCGGTCGAGTTCGGGAGCCGCGCCAACGATCCCGTCACGCTGGTGGTGGCGCTGGCGGCGACCGACAGCTCGACTCACCAGCAGGCGATGGCCTCGCTCGCCACCGTCCTGACCGACACCTCGCTCCGGGAGTCGCTCGACGAGGCGACGTCGGCCGCGGAGGTGCACGCGATCCTCCGCGGGGACGCCTCCACCGTCACCGCCGCACCAGCAGAGGCCGTCGCACCAGCCGATGACGCGGGACGTACGCGACCCGAGGGTGGGGGCCGTACGCGCGACCACATCCTGACCGTGTGCGGCAACGGCCTCGGCACGAGCCTGTTCCTCAAGAACACCCTCGAGCAGGTCCTCGACAGGTGGGGCTGGGGCGGCCTGATCACCGTCGAGGCCACGGACACGGTCTCGGCCCGCGGCAAGGCCAAGGACGCCGACCTGATCCTCACCTCGGGCGAGATCGCCCGCGCGCTCGGGGACGTCGGCGTACCCCTCGTCGTGATCGAGAACTTCACCAGCCAGCGGGAGATCGACGCCGCACTCCGCGCGTCGTACGACATCTAGAGGCACCAAGGAGAGATCGACATGGACTGGCTCGTGACCGCGGCGCAATTCGTCGTCAACGAGGTCCTCAGCGTCCCGGCCTTCCTCATCGGCATCATCACGGCGGTGGGGCTCGCGGCACTGCGTCGCCCCGTCGGGCAGGTCGTCGGGAGCGCCCTGAAGGCGACGCTGGGATTCCTCCTGATCGGCGCCGGCGCCACCCTGGTCGTGGCCTCGCTCGCCCCGCTCGGGGTGATGATCGAGGGCGCGACCGGGGCGCAGGGCGTGGTGCCGACCAACGAGGCGATCGCGGGCATCGCGCAGGCGGAGTACGGCGCGCAGGTCTCGTGGCTGATGATCCTCGGCTTCGCGGTGAGCCTCGTGCTCGCCCGGTTCACCCCCCTGCGCTACGTCTTCCTCACCGGCCACCACATGCTGTTCATGGCGACCCTGCTCACCATCGTGCTCGCGTCCGCCGACTACGCACCTGCCGTCGTCGTCGGGGTCGGCGGGCTGGTGCTCGGGATCCTCATGGTCGCCCTGCCGGCCTTCGCCCACCCGTGGACCCGTCGGATCACCGGCGACGACAGCATCGCCATCGGCCACTTCGGCACCGCGGCCTATGTCGCCGCCGGCGCGGTGGGCAGCCGGATCGGTCGCAACAGCCGCTCGACGGAGGACCTCCGTCTGCCCGAGTCGCTCAGGTTCCTGCGTGACTCGATGGTCGCGACCGCGCTGTCGATGGTGATCATGTACGTGGTGCTGGCGGTGACCTTCCTGGCCCGTCGCGGCCGCGAGACCGCCTTCGAGGCGTTCGAGGGCGGCGCGACGGGAGTGGGCGACTACGTCATGCAGTCGGTCACCCAGGGCCTGCAGTTCGGTGTCGCGGTCGCGGTCATCCTCTTCGGGGTCCGGACCATCCTGGCCGAGCTCGTGCCGGCCTTCCAGGGCATCGCCGCCAAGGCCGTGCCCGGCGCCATCCCCGCACTGGACGCCCCGATCGTGTTCCCGTACGCGCAGAACGCGGTGCTCCTCGGCTTCCTGTCCAGCTTCACCGGGGGCCTCGTCGGGCTGGCCGTGCTGTCGGTGTGGCTCAACCCCTGGCTGGGCCTGGCCCTCATCCTGCCCGGCCTGGTGCCGCACTTCTTCACCGGCGGCGCGGCCGGCGTCTACGGCAACGCCTCGGGCGGACGGGTCGGGGCCCTCGTCGGTGGGTTCCTCAACGGGTTGCTCATCACGTTCCTGCCGGCCCTGCTGCTGGAGGTGCTCGGCGACTTCGGCGACGCCAACACCACCTTCGGCGACACGGACTTCGGATGGGTCGGCATCGCGACGGGCTACCCGGCGCTCCTCGGGGCGGCCGGCATCCCGCTCATCGTCCTCGTCGGCGCGGGCATCCTCGGTGCAGCCATCATGTGGCAGAAGCGGGTGGTCGACACCGGGTGGGACCCGGCTCCGCACCGCGAGCGGGTGGGCGGCGCCGCCGAGGCCGGGAGGACGGGCGCGCCCGAGCGCGAGCTGGCGACGAAGATCTCCCCGCCGCGCGGCGCACCGGCACCGCCTCCTCCGCCGACCGACTGAGGTCCGCGGCTGGAGCCACCGGAAGACATGCGAGGAGCCGGTCCGTGCGGACCGGCTCCTCGATGGTTCTCCCGCAGGGTGCTCCTACGTGAAGAGGCTGACGCCACCCGGGCCGACGAGCAGCCCGACGATGATGAGCACGATGCCCCAGAGCATCTGACCCCTGATCAGCGACACGATGCCGGCCACCACGAGGATGACGGCGAGGATCCACAGCAGAAATGCCATTTCATGCTCCCTTCGGTTGTGCCCTCAACCTAGCCCTCGCGGAGGGCCGGCGACACCGGGCCACACCCGGAGGGATGGTGGGGGGGTGGGAGGGCTCAGCCCTCCTCGCGCAACCGCGGCGGCGTGAACCCTTCGGGCTTGAAGCCGGTCTTGTCGGCGTAGAACTCCCGCAGCACGTCCATGTCGGCACTGACGTCGCCGGTCGGGTGGAACGTCGGCCCCCAGCCGACGGTGCGCGAGGGCGCGTCGAGGAAGGCGAGCGTGATCGGGAGGCCGGTCTGGCGGGCGATGCGGTAGAAGCCGGACTTCCAGTACTCGCCGCGCGAGCGGGTGCCCTCGGCCGCGATCCCGATCAGCCACGGGTCGCCGCCCTCGGCCTCGGCGAGCAGCTCCTTGATGGTCCTCGCCGGGTTCTTGCGGTCGAGCTCCACCGCGCCGGTGCGACGCAGCAGCCAGCCGAGCGGGCCGACGAAGAGCTCCTGCTTGACCAGCAGCCGGATGGTGATGCCATACCTCCAGGCCAGGAGCATGGTCAGCACCCAGTCCCAGTTGGAGGTGTGCGGCGCCCCCACGAGCACGCCGCGCTGCGGCACCTCGCCGACGGTCTTCCACCTGATGGCGCGCAGGACGAGCCCGGCGATCCTACGACGCAGCACGGGAACGTCCTTTCTTGCGCTCGCGCGCGAGGTCCCACAGGTAGTGGTCGAAGTCGACCTCCATCGTGTGGCGTGGTGAGGGGTAGAACCGTCGCTGGGCGCGCGCGTGCTCGGCAGCCATCTGCCGGCGTACGTCCGCCTCCGACGGCGGGACGTAGCGACCCGCGAGCGTCTCGGCGATCCAGGCCGCCTGTGCCTCGGCGAGCGGCATCACCGCGCCGAGCGGCTGGAGCAGCCCGAGGAAGTAGAGGCCCGGCAGGTCCGGGTGGACGGTGCGCTTCCACAGCGGCAGGTCGTTGTCCCGGGCGGAGACGAGCTCGGGCGCGAGGAACGGGAAGCTCACGCGGTAGCCGGTGGCCCACACCACGAGGTCGGCCGGCGCGCTCGAGCCGTCGACGAACACGACCCGGTCGCCGTCGAGCCGCTCGATGCCCGGCCGTGCGGTGATCGCGCCTGCCGCGAGCCGCTCGCGGATCCGCTCCGACTGCACCGGGTGGGACTGACCGGGCTTGTGGGAGGGGGCGGGGAGGCCGTGCTTCGTCATGCTGCCCGCCGCCATCGCGCCGATGCGCAGGCGCGTGGCGGTCACCCACCACGGCACCCACCCGGGCGGCAGCAGTCCCTGGTCGCTCGGCTTGCCGAGGAAGAACTTGCGCAGCACCCACTCCGTACGCCGCACCGACCACGTCGTCGTGCGCGCCGTGAGGGACGCCTCGACGGCGATGTCCATCGCCGAGTTGCCGGCACCGACCACGACGACGTCACGTCCGGCGAGCTGCTCGGCGGAGCGGTAGTCGTGGGCGTGGATCTGCTCGCCGTCGAACGAGCCCGGATAGGCCGGTTCGGGCCAGCGCGGGTCCCAGTGGTGGCCGTTGGCGACCAGCACGGCGTCGTACGTCCGGGTCTCGGTGCCGCCGGGGCCGGTGATCCGGACGTCCCATCGGCCGTCGGCGGCGCGTGAGACGTCCTCGACGGTGGTGTCGAAGGTGATCGTGTGCCGGAAGCCGAAGTGGTCGACGTACTGCTCGAAGTAGGCGGCGACCTGGTCGTGGCGTGCGTAGGGCGGGTAGTTCGCCGGCATCGGGAAGTCGGAGTACGCCATGCGCGCGCAGGAGGTGTTGATCTCGAGGGTGTCGTAGCAGGCCGACTGGCCGTTGGAGTTGTCGAGGACCCACGTGCCCCCGATGTCGCTGCCCATCTCGAAGCAGTCGAAGCCGATGCCGGCGAGGTGGAGGTGCTTGGCCGCGGCGATGCCCGACGAGCCGGCACCGATCACGCACGCGCGGGGCAGCGACTCGTCGACCGGCACCGGCGCGGTGACCGCGGGCGCGCGGTGCGACTGCTTGACGAGGTATCCCATCAGCGGTGGCTCCCGGGGAGGGTGCTCACAGGTAGAGGCCCGTCGAGCCGCCCTCGAGGCGCTCGGCGGCGACGGCGTGGACGTCGCGCTCACGCATGACGACGTAGACCTCGCCGTGCACCTCGACCTCCGCCTTGTCCTCGGGGTCGAACAGGACCCGGTCGCCGACCTCGACGGCGCGGGCGTGCGGGCCGACCGCGATCACGCGCGACCAGGCCAGGCGACGGGCACCCATCGCCGCGGTGGCGGGGATGACGATGCCGCCGGTGGAGCGGCGCTCCCCCGCCTCCTGGTCGACCTCGACGAGGAGGCGGTCGTGCAGCATCTTGATCGGGGCGGCCCTCATGCCCCCGGTGCCCGGCACGGCGCTCAGCGCGCGACCTTGCGGACGACGGCGAGCAGCACCACGACCCCGACGACCGCTCCGGCGGCCTTGAGGATGTTGTCGGTGCGCGGGGCGCCGGTGTCGAGCTCGACGAAGTGGGACTTCACCGTGGCCACCTGCCGCCCGACGATGGTCTTCGGGTGGGCGCGGTGGGCGAGCTGGTCGATGGTCGAGGCGAGCCGCTGGCGCGTCTCCTCGATCTCGCGCTCGAGCGCGCTCATGTCCTGGGTCACCCGGGAAGGCTATCAATGCGCCGGGGATCGAAACCCCAGGGCAGCTCCAGCCTGTGGGCGGCCATCAACGCCTCGTCGGTCAGCACGTCGAAGGTCGACCGGTCCGCCACCACGACTCCCTCGCTGAGCACCACGCTGCGGGAGCAGAGCTCGAGGGCGTAGGGCAGGTCGTGGGTCACCATCAGCACGGTGACGTCGAGGCTGCGCAGGATCTCGGCGAGCTCGCGCCGCGAGGCGGGGTCGAGGTTGGAGGACGGCTCGTCGAGGACGAGGACCTCGGGCTCCATCGCGAGGACCGTGGCGACCGCGACGCGGCGGCGCTGGCCGTACGAGAGGTGGTGCGGCGGCCGGTCGGCGAAGTCGGCCATCCCGACGCGGTCGAGGGCGTCCATCACGCGACGGTCGAGCGCGGAGCCCTTGAGCCCGAGGTTGGCGGGGCCGAAGGCGACGTCCTGGCGGACCGTGCCGAGGAAGAGCTGGTCGTCGGGGTCCTGGAAGACGACGCCGACGCGGCGGCGGACCTCCCTGAGGTTCTCCTTGGCGACGGGGAGGCCGCTCACCGTGACCGAGCCCTTGCCGGCGGTCAGGATGCCGTTGAGGTGCAGCACCAGGGTGGTCTTGCCCGCGCCGTTGGGGCCGAGCAGCGCGACGCGCTCGCCGCGGTGGACGTGGAGGTCGACGCCGAAGAGCGCCTGGTGGCCGTCGGGGTAGGCGAACGCGAGGTCGCGGACGTCCAGCACGGGCGCGCTCACGGGGTCTTCTCCAGCTGCGGCAGCTTCCCGTCGTAGCCGCGCGAGAGCATGGCCAGGTGCACGCGTTCGCCGCGCTCGTAGGACCGGATGAACAACGCGCCCAGCGAGCGCGCCAGCACCGGCCAGTGGCGCGGCGAGCGCGGGTCGCAGCCGCGCGAGCGGAGCGCGGTCATCATCCGGCCGAGCTCGGCGGTGACCACGTCGAGGTAGCGGATCATGAAGCCCATGATCTGCACGACCAGCTCGGGCATCCGCAGCCGCTGGAGGCCACGGAGCAGGTCCTGCGGCTCGGTCGTGGCGGCGAGCGTGAGCGAGGCGAGCACGCCGATGCTGCCCTTGACGAGCAGGGCGATGCCGGCGACGAGCCCCGGCTCGGACACGCTCACGCCGAGCACCTCGGTGCGCGGACCGTGGGAGATGAACGGCATCAGCACGGCGAACACGGCGAACGGCACCTCCACCACCATCCGCGGCAGCAGGTAGCCCAGCGGCACCCGCGAGACTCCGATGACACCGAGCAGCACGAGCGCCTCGACGACGAACACGGCGTACGCCTCGCGCGGGGTCGCGACGACGACCAGCATGAACCCCAGCAGCGCCAGCACCTTGAGGTGCGCCGGCGCGCGATGGACAGGACTGTGCGCGTGGAAGTGCAGCCGGTGCCCGTGCCCCGCGCCCATCAGCGCGTGCCGTCGGCCGGCTCGCGGCGGCGGACCAGCCAGAAGAGACCGGTGCTCAGCACGAGCATCACCACCACGCCGATGACTCCGGCGAGGCCGCCGCTGATGCGGGGGTCGTCGACGCCGGAGGTCTCGTAGTCGGCGAGCGGGCTGTCGGCTGTCGCGGACTCCTCCGCGGAGTCGATGAAGCCGGTCTGCTCGGCGACGTGCTCGAGACCGTCCGGGCGCGAGCTGGCGTAGTAGCTGGCGACGCCCGCGACGAGCAGGCTCACGACGAGGGCCACGGCGAAGAAGCGGCGGGCGCTCATTGCGGGGTCCCTGCGGCGTTGTTCGGAGGAGCGAAGCGGAGGAGAAGAACGTCGTGGGGTGCGCTCACTGCGGCACGACCTTCCTGGTCACGAGCTCGCGCTCGGCGACCAGGGGTCGGGCGCCGTGGACGAGGTCGGGCCGGGCGGCGACGACGCTGGCGACCACCAGGCCGGTGATCACCGCCTCCCCCATGCCGATCACGGTGTGCCAGCCGAGCATCGCGGTGACGACCGCGCCGAGGTCGACGGGGGCGTTGCCACCGATGGCGAACAGCCCGGTGAAGACCAGGGCCGCCACCGGCACGCTCGCGAGCGCGCCGACGGCCGCTGCGGGCGCGACGAGGTCGAGGCGCTTGGGGAGCACCCGGCGCAGCACGACGAACACCGCCCAGCCCACAGCGACGGTGACGATGCCGATCAGCGTGATGTTGGTGCCGAGCGCGGTGATCCCGCCGTCCGCCATGAGCAGCGCCTGCACGAGCAGCACGACCGACAGGCACAGCACCGCGGTCCACGGGCCGACGAGCACCGCGGCCAGAGCCCCACCCATGAGGTGGCCGCTCGTGCCTGCGCCGACCGGGAAGTTGATCATCTGCGCGGCGAACACGAACGTCGCCACCAGTCCCGCCATCGGAGCCGTACGGTCGTCGAGCTCGCGTCGCGCGCCCCGGAGCGACACCGCGACCGCAGCCGCCGCCACGGCGCCGGTCGCCACCGAGGTGGGGGCGTCGAGGAAGCCGTCGGGCACGTGCACGTCTCGCTCCTGGGTGGGCTGGTTGGATGTCTGGTGGCCGGCACGGACCCCCCGGTACCGGGCCGGCACACCTCGACCTTATTGCAAGGCTGTTGCAACAACCACACCCGGCTATCTACCGGACCACCACAGGAGGCCCCCATGTCCGCCCGCCTCGCCACCGGCGACACCGCACCCGACTTCACCCTCACCAGCGACACCGAGGAGCAGGTGAGCCTCGCGGACCTGCGCGGCAAGAAGGTGATCCTCTACTTCTACCCGGCCGCGATGACCCCGGGCTGCACCACGCAGGCCTGCGACTTCTCGGAGTCCCTCGACTCCCTGCGCGGTGCCGGCTACGAGGTCCTCGGGGTCTCCAAGGACAAGCCGGCCAAGCTCGCGAAGTTCCGCGAGCGCGACTCGCTCACGCTCACGCTGCTCTCCGACGAGGACCTCGCCGTGCACCAGGCCTACGGGGCGTACGGCACCAAGAAGCTCTACGGCAAGGAGGTCGAGGGCGTGATCCGCTCGACCTTCGTCATCGACGAGGACGGGAAGGTCGAGCTCGCGCAGTACAACGTGAAGGCCACCGGACACGTGGCGAAGCTGCGCCGGGACCTCGGCATCGACTGATCCGGGCGGCGCGGGACCGGCACATCAGGTGGAACGGCAGACCTGGCGCGCAGGCTGGGAGGCGCCAGGTCCGCCGGTACAGGGGGGAACGTCGGCCACGAGCACGGCCATCCGGGACCCGGCCTCGTGGCGGTCCAGGATGAGCTGCTCGACCGCGCCCACGTGGCGCAGGTCCGGGACGACGATTCCCCAGACGGCCTCCTCGCGGCCCACCTCGGCCATCAGGGCGTGGAACGCGCCGGGGTCGTGGCGCTGCTCCACGTAGACGGTGCCGAGGCAGAAGTCCTCGCGGTCCGCGCACTCCCGGAGGCCGGCCTCCACCCGGGAGAGGTCCTCGCGGTCACCGACGACGTCCGTACGGATGTAGCCGAGCAGCAGCGGACGGCGCCTCATGACATCTCCTCGCTCTGCCCCGGGCGGTTGACGCCGTTCCGCCACCACCCGCGGCTGCCACGAGACCGCTCGTCGCTGCCGGGGGAAACAGCGGGAGCAAGGGTCAGGGTGGACATCAGGGGAGTCCTCGGATGGTGGGGAACGGCGTATGTGAACGCTCACGCCTGGCACCGGCCCCGGGCATCCGAAGAGGTACGGAGATCACTACGGAGATGCGCGGGACTACGTAGTCCGGGGCGGCTCAGCGAGCCTGCTGCTCGGCCACCCAGCTGGCGACCTGGGCGCGCGAGGCGATGCCGAGCTTGCCCAGGACGTGGTCCACGTGGGTCTCGACGGTGCGCTGGGAGATGACGAGCCGCGTCGCGATCTCCCTGTTGCTCAGCCCCTCGGCGAGCAGCCCGGCGACCTCCCGCTCACGCCGGGTCAGCCCACCCGACTCGCGAGGCGCGCGGCGGGACGCGGTCGCCGCGTCCCCGCCGTCGGGCGCCTCGCCGAGGGCGAGCGACACCGCCTGCTCGAAGGAGTACGCCGCACCCTCCGCGAACGCCTGCTCGTACGCCTGGGAGCCGATCGCCTCGCGCACCTGGTCCTGCGAGCGCTGGTCGAACGCGCCGTAGGCGTTGGTCTCGTCGACCTTCGCCCCGCTCGTGCGCCAGATGGCCTGCGAGGCACCGAGCATCCGGGCCGCCGCCTCGTCGGGTGCGGTGGACGCGGCGCACCACGACAGCGCCTGGACGCCGAAGCTGATGCCGGTGAGGTCGCGCATCGGCCGGAAGAGGCGTACGCACTCGCGGAGCGAGCGGACCGCCCGGTCGTACCTCCCGGCCCGCCACTGGGCGACGCCGACGCTCCACAGCCCGTAGGCCTTCGACGACAGCGCGCCGTGCCGGTCCGCGAGGGTCAGGGCCTCGCGGCTGAACTCGGCGACCCGCGGGTCGTCGAGGAAGAACATGGCCGCGGTCAGCAGGATCAGCGTGTCGAACTCGCCGAGGGGATCGCCGACCGCGCGGAACTCGGCACGCGCCTCGAGCAGCAGGGTGATCGCGGTGGGCAGGTCGCCCTGGTAGAGGGTCGCGTGCCCGCGGCACTCCTTGATGCGCGCCGCCAACCGCGCGTCGTCCAGGCCCGCGGCGATCTCGGCGCACTCGGCCAGCATCGCGGCGTTGCGGTCGAACTCGGTGGCGAACATCGCCAGGTAGCTCGCGGCCCACAGCGCGTAGGCCCGGCTCCTGGTCGGTTCGGTGGCCAGGTCCAGCGCCTGCAGCAGGTAGCGGTACCCCTCCCGCAGGAACCCGGCGAACCAGAAGTTCCAGGTGGGGGCGGCGATCTCGAAGGCAGCGGCCGCCTCCGAGCGGCTGGAGAGGCAGAACTCGAGCGCCGCCCGTACGTTGCCCTGCTCGCGCCGGAGCCGGATGAACCAGTCCGCCTGATGGGGCCCGAAGCTCTCGGCGTCGTACTGCTGCGCCAACGACCGGTAGTGGTCGCGGTGTCGCACCTGCAGCGCCTGCCGCTCCTCCTCGTCGAGCCGCTCCGCGCCGTACTGCCGGACCGTCTCGAGCATCTGGTACCAGGCGGTCGTGTGCTCGGTCGCCTGGATCCGCGCCAGGATCGACTTGTTGACCAGGCTCGCGACCAGGTTCAGGACCTCCTCGTGCGAGATCTCCCCGCCGCTGCAGACGTTCTCGGCCGCCTCCAGGTCGAAGCCACCGGAGAAGATCGAGAGCCGCGCCCACAGCAGCTGCTCCGCGCGTGAGCAGAGCTCGTAGCTCCACCCGATCGTCGCGGCCAGTGCCTGCTGCCGGGCCGGCGCGCCACGGCGGCCGGTCGTGAGCAACCGGAACCGGTCCTCGAGGCGCTCGAGGATCTGCACCGGCGAGAGGATGCGCAGCCACACCGCGGCGAGCTCGATCGCCAGCGGGATGCCGTCGAGCCTCCGGCACAGCTCCACCACGGCGTCGCGGTTGCCGTCCGCGAGCTCGAAGTCGGGTGCCACGGCGGCCGCCCGGTCGAGGAACAGGGAGACGGAGTCGTAGTGGGCCGCATCGCCGGCCCGCACCTGGGCATCGGGCGTCGACAGGGGTGGCACGACGAGGATCTGCTCGCCCTCGACGCCGAGCACGTGCCGGCTCGTGGCGATGATGCGCAGGTCGGGCGCGGCGGCCAGCAGCTTGCCGGCCAGCACCGCGGAGGCGTCGGTCAGGTGCTCGCAGTTGTCGAGCACCACCAGGAGCCTCTTCTTCTCGAGGTAGGCAGCCAGGTCGCCGGCAGGGTCGGCCGAGACCTGGCGCAGCTCGAGGGTGTTCGCCACGGTGTGCGGGAGCAGCTGGGGGTCGCGGAGGGCGGCCAGCTCGACGAACCAGACGCCGTCGGGGAAGGTGCGCCGGACCTCGGCCGCGATCCGGAGGGCCAGCCGCGTCTTGCCGACCCCACCGACGCCGGTCAGGGTGAGCATCCGGCTGCAGGCCAGGAGCTTCCGGGTCTCGGCCAGCTCGCGTCGTCGGCCCACGAAGCTGGTCAGCTCAGCGGGCAGGACGCCCCGCCCCGATGCCGTCGACCTCGTGGTTGCCATACGGATTCCAGCCTCTGCTGCCTGTCCCGAGACAGCCATCGGATCACCGGCGCCCCCGCACACCCTGATCCTCCAGTGTACGACCGCCCTGCCGCCGTCGCAGGGAGCTGCCACCTCCTAGACTGACGCCCTTGCCGGAGTGGTGGAACAGGCAGACACGCACGGTTTAGGTCCGTGTGCCTTCGGGCGTGCGGGTTCGACTCCCGCCTTCGGCACCGGGTTTCGCGCGAGTCCCTCCCCTGTGACCCCCGTCACCACTAGGGTCCGCGCATGGATTCCGCGCTGACCACCGTCGGGCTGCCCCTCGCCCTGGCGATCATCATGTTCGGCCTCGGTCTCGACCTCACCGTCGGCGACTTCAAGCGGGTGGGCCGGGCACCCAAGGCGGTGGCGGTCGCGCTCGGGTGCCAGATCGTCCTCCTGCCGGCGATCTGCTTCGGCCTGGTCGTGCTGTTCGACCTGCCCGCCCTGCTCGGCATCGGCATGCTGCTGCTGGCCGCGTCGCCGGGCGGGACGACGGCCAACCTGTTCAGCCACCTGTTCCGCGGTGACGTCGCCCTCAACATCACCCTGACCGCGATCAACACGGTCATCGCGGTCGTGACGCTGCCGCTGATCACCGGCCTGGCCATCGCCTGGTACGACCGGCAGGACGACGTGTCGATGCCGCTGGTGGAGATCGTCAAGGTGTTCGCGCTGATCCTGCTGCCCGTCGGCATCGGCATGCTCGTCAACAGGCGGGCGCCCGGCTTCGCCCGCCGGATGGACAGGCCCGTACGCATCGGGTCGGCGCTGATCCTCGCGATCCTGGTCCTCGGGATCCTGCTCGACCAGCGGGAGAACGTCGGCGACTACATCGCCGACGTCGGGCTGATCGCCGCCCTGTTCTGCGCGATCAGCCTCGTGGTCGGCTACTACGTGCCGAAGGCCCTCGGCGTCACCGGCCCGCAGGCCATCGCCTCGTCGATGGAGGTGGGGGTGCACAACGCCACCCTTGCGATCTTCGTCGCCGTCGAGGTGCTCGACTCGGTCGAGATCTCCGTGCCGGCGGCGGTCTACTCGCTGGTCATGTTCCTCTTCGCCGCCCTGTGGGGCATGTGGGTCAGCAAGCAGGTCGGCGCCCGTGAGGACGCGTCAGTCGCGTGACCCGGCGTCGCTGAGGTCCGCGGCGACGTACGGCGCGAGCTCGCGCAGCGCCCGGCCCCGGTGCGAGATCAGGTCCTTCTCCCCCGGCCCGAGCTCGGCGGAGGTGAGGTCCTCGGCGTCGTGCTCGACCGCGACGAAGACCACGTCGTAGCCGAAGCCCCCGCTCCCCCGCTGCTCGCGGATGATGCGGCCGTCCATCCGGCCCTCGACGACGCGCTCGCGCCCGTCGGGCAGCACCCACGCGACCGCGCACGCGAAGTGGGCACCGCGGCGCCCGTCGGGCACGTCGTGGAGCTGGTCCAGCAGCAGCTCGTTGTTGCGGGCGTCGACCGACCGCTTGTCGCCGACGACCCGGCCCGACCACCGCGCGGACAGCACGCCCGGCATGCCGTTGAGGGCGTCGACGCACAGGCCGCTGTCATCGGCGACCGAGGGCAGGCCGGTCGCCGCGACGCCGGCGCGGGCCTTGAGCAGCGCGTTGCCCGCGAACGTCGGCTCGTCCTCGACCGGCTCGACGTAGCCCTCGACGTCGCCGATGCCGAGCACCTCGATGCCGGGCACGTGCTCGGCCAGGATGCGCTGCATCTCCAGGACCTTCTTGGCGTTGGCCGAGGCGAGGAAGACCTTCATCGGGCGAGGGCCTCCTGCTGGAGCCGGGTCAGGTCGGCGCAGCCCTTCTCGGCCAGCGCGAGGAGCGCGTCGAGCTCGGCTCGGTCGAACGCAGCGCCCTCGGCGGTGCCCTGCACCTCGACGAACTTGCCCTCACCGGTCATCACGACGTTCATGTCGGTCTCGGCGCGGACGTCCTCGACGTAGGGCAGGTCGAGACGCGGGACGCCGTCGACGATGCCCACGCTGACGGCGGCGACCGAGCCCGTGAGGGGCTCGCCGGTCAGGGCACCCGCGCCGCGCAGGTGCGCGACCGCGTCGGCGAGGGCGACGTACGCTCCCGTGATCGCGGCGGTGCGGGTGCCGCCGTCGGCCTGGAGGACGTCGCAGTCGAGGACGATCGTGTTCTCGCCGAGCGCCTGGTAGTCGATGACGGCGCGCAGCGAGCGGCCGATGAGCCGGGAGATCTCGTGCGTGCGACCGCCGATACGGCCCTTGACCGACTCGCGGTCGGAGCGGGTGTTGGTCGCGGCGGGGAGCATGGCGTACTCGGCCGTGACCCAGCCCAGGCCGGAGCCCTTGCGCCAGCGCGGCACGCCCTCGGACGCGGACGCCGCGCAGAGCACCCTGGTGCCGCCGAACTCCACGAGCACGGACCCGGCCGCGTGGTCGAGCCAGTTGCGGGTGATGGTGATCGGGCGGAGCTCGTCGTCGGCACGGCCGTCGGCACGCGAGGTGGATCCGGGGGTCGCAGTCATGGGCACGACCCTAACGAGGGCCTAGCGAGGCGGCTCGACGGCCTCGCGGAGCACCCGGACCAGCTCGTCGACCCGGGCCGACACGCTCGACGTCGACCCCACCACGGCCAGCGCTCCCGGCGCCGCCCCGAGGTCCGGCCACGGCACCGCGACGCACGCGAGCCTCTCGTCGGTCCATCCCTGCTCGACCGCGGCGGCGCCCGCGCGCACCCGGGCGACCAGCGCCTCGGCCTCGGCCGCACTGCGCGGACCGTCGCCGCCCAGCGCGGGCCACGGGTCGATCGACAGGTGCGAGCGCACCGCCTCGTCCGGCAGCTGAGCCAGGAGCGCGACCCCCGCGGCCGTGCACACCAGGTGCTCGAAGGCGGCGTCGGTCTCGCGCACCGGTCCCGCGTCCCGTCCCTCGTGGAGGGCGAGCGGCTGCGCCCCGGTCCCCGCGACGCGCAGCGCTACCGCGGTCAGGTCGACCTCCTGACCGACCCGGTGGACGACCTCGCCCGCCCGCGCAAGGACGGCGCCGTCCGCGCCGCCGCCGAGGGCCAGGGCGCGCGGGCCCAGCACGCACCGCTGGCCGGTGCGCTCGACCCAGCCCTCGCGCTGGAGCGCCGCCACGTTGCGGGAGACCCCCGCCTTGTCCACCCCCAGGCGGCGCGCGAGCTCGCTCACCCCCAGCGGCTCCTCACCGAGCATCTCGAGGATCCGCAGTCCTCGCAGCAGGCTGGCCGACATGCGAACAGCCTCCCACGTTTCGTCAATTCGTTGATCAGAGATCAACGACTGTCCTAGTGTCTGACCACCACTGCAAGGGGGGGGGGAACATGGGATCTCACCGCACCAGCCTGCTCGCCGTCGCAGGCACGGCCATGTCGGTCCTGGCGGCCGCGGCACTGGCTCACGTGACGACCGGCCCCGTCCGGGCCGAGCCGGCCAGCGGGCTCACCGGCTGGGTGGACGTCCCGGACGCGGCGACGGTGATCGGTGCCGACGCGAGTCCCGCCCGGACGACGCTCGCCGTGCTCTACACCGTGCCCAACGCCGTCAGCCCGGGCATTCGCGAGACGTGGTTGCTGATGCGTACCGGCGGTGCGTGGGGGTCGCCCGCCCTGATCAGCGACCCGACCCGCGACAGCTACCAGCAGCACCTCGACGTCGGCGCCGACGGCGCCGTCGAGGTCGTCTGGGGCGAGGACGTGCCCGGCACCACCAACGACCACATGGTCGTCCGACGCGCGACCGGCACCGGCCTGGGCCCGCGCCGTGAGATCCCGGTCGAGCCGTTCGACAACCCCCTGGTGGCCAACGGTCAGGACCGCACGGTCGTGGCCTGGGACCAGTACGACGGCGGGAGCTTCCTGCGGGTCAAGGCCGCGATCGACACCGGCTCCGGCTTCGGGGCCCCTGAGACGGTCACGGGCACCAGCGCCGCGTGGGACGGCAACACCCGCCTGGGCGACGTGTCGGCCGACGCGGGAATCCACGTGGTGATGCAGCGCGACACCAGCGGCAACCGCCACGCCGCCTGGGCGACACGCAACCTCGACGGGACCTGGACGCGCGTCGAGGAGCTCCCCGAGACCTACACCGCCACGTCGGACGTCCTGCCCCGCGTTGTCGTGGACCCCTCCTCCGGTGACGCCCTGCTCCTGCACAACCACCGGGTCGGCGACGTGCTCCACCACAAGGCCACCGTCTTCGAGGCCGACCCGATGGCCGTCGGTCCGGCCGACGAGCGGCTCACGGCGGCCGTCGACCTGGGGCCCACCGGCGGCCGCAGCAGTCGCGGCGCCGTCCTCGACGGCACGACCCTGGTCGGGGTCCTGGGCACGGCGCTCGCGTCCGTCGCGGCGGCACAGGGCGTCGCCGGGGCCACGCTGCGCTCCCCCGCGGCCGCGCAGTGCGCCGACCACACCTGGGTGCTCACCGAGGGACTGCAGTTCGTCTGCCTGGTGCGCTCGGACCCGGCCGGGTCATGGGCGCAGCTGTGGTCCGGCGACGGCGCCCTGCTGGGCGAGGTCACACCGGGAGCGGGCGCCACCAAGGTGAGTCTCGGCATCATCGACGCCACCGTGCCGGTGCTGCTGGTGACCGAGACGACCGGCGCCAGCCCGGCCCCGAAGGCACTGCTGCACGTCGGCACGAGTACCCCCGGGTCCAGCCCGGATCCCACACCGGAGCCCACCCCTGTGCCCCCGCTGCCCGTCCCGCCCTCCACCACCACGACGCTTTCGACCCCGACGCCGGCACCCACGAGGTTCAGCCCGGTCACTGCTGCCCGGGTGAAGGGCAAGGCGCGCGTGGGCACGACCCTGCGGGCACTCGCAGGCACGTGGTCGCCGGCCCCGACCCGGACGACGTACCGCTGGCTGGCCGACGGCAAGAAGATCCGCAAGGCGACCCGGGCCCGACTGAAGGTGACGTCGGGGCTCCGCGGCAAGCGGTTGCAGGTGCGCATCACGCTCGCGGCGAGCGGTGTCACGTCGCGCACCGTGACGGTCAAGGTCGCGGGCCGGATGCGCTGAGCAGCATGGGCACGACCCTAGACGTGGCTGAGCCGGGTCCGGTCACCCCCGTGTGTCACCGGACCCGGCTCGAAGCCCCGTCCCCAGTGGGACCGTCATGCTGCGCGGCCCCACGCCGCGCAGCTCCCTCCGCGCGGTGGTGCCGCCAGCCTGCACGTCCGGACCGCGGACGTCATCGACCCAGAGGCGAAGTCAACGCAGACCAAAGTAGGAAATCCGCTGGCTACGCTGACGCCCGTGGAGCAGCGACCCAGCGTCCCCGACACCCGGCCCGAGCTGACCTGGGTGTCCCACGCATGGCGTTATGCGCTCTGCCTGGTCTTCTCCGCGGCGGTCTGGCAGACGGTGGCCGGCATCGAGTGGCGCGAGAATCGCCCCTTCTTCGCCGCCGAGGTCGCGCTGGGCGCCGCCGCCTTCGTCCTGGTCCACTTCCGGCGCCGCGCGCCCGTACGCGTCGCGCTGGTGATCGCGGCGATGAGCGCGTTCTCGGGGATCGCGGCCGGGCCCGCCACCCTGGCGGCCGTCTCCGTCGCGACCCGGCGCCGCTTCCGCGAGGTCGTGCTGGTCGGCACGACCAACTTCGTGGCCGCCCAGACCTGGACGACGATCGCCCCGATCCCGGACAACGACTACCTCATCACCACCCTCGTCAACCTCACCGTCAACGCCGGGATGATGGGCTGGGGCCTCTACATCGGCTCGCGCCGCGAGCTGCTCTGGAGCCTGCGCAACCGCGCCGAGCGGGCAGAGCTGGAGCAGGAGCTGCGGCTCGCCCAGGCGCGCTCGACCGAGCGCGCCCGCATCGCGCGCGAGATGCACGACGTGCTGGCGCACCGGATCACCCAGGTGTCCATGCACGCCGGCGCGCTCGCCTTCCGCGACGACCTCGCCGGCGACCGGCTCCGCGAGGGACTCGGCCAGATCCAGCGGCAGGCCAACGACGCGCTGCACGAGCTGCGCGACGTGCTCGGCGTCCTCCGCGCCGACGACCCCGGCCCGCCGACGGCGCGCCCCCAGCCGACGTACGACGACATCGAGGCCCTCGTCGCGGAGGAGGTGTCCCTCGGGATGGACATCGCCTTCGCCGACGACCTCGACCCCACCGTCCCCGTGCCGCCGGCCACGGGGCGCACCGTCTACCGGATCGTGCAGGAGGCCATCACCAACGTCCGCAAGCACGCCCCCGGCGCCGAGGTCGTGATCCGCTCCAGCGGCGACCCTGGCAGCGGCATCACCGTGGTCGTGTCGAACCCGATCGGTGGGCGTACGAGCGCGACGCCGGGCGCCGGGCTCGGGCTGGTGGGCCTGCGCGAGCGCACCGAGCTGCGGGGCGGTCGCCTCCACCAGCGCACCGACGGGTCGAGGTTCGTGCTGGAGGCTTGGCTACCGTGGTCGGCGTGATCCGCGTGCTGCTCGTAGACGACGACCCGCTGGTCCGTTCGGCACTGTCGCTGATGCTCGGCGGGCAGTCCGACATCGAGGTGGTCGGCGAGGCCCCCAACGGGGAGGCCGGCCTGGCCCTCGTGTCGCAGACGAAGCCCGACGTCGTGCTGATGGACATCCGCATGCCCGTGATGGACGGTCTCGAAGCGACCCGGGTGCTCCACTCGCGACCATCGCCGCCCGCCGTCGTCGTGCTGACGACCTTCGACGCGGACGACCACGTGCTCCGGGCGGTCGCGTCGGGGGCCGACGGCTTCCTGCTCAAGGACACCCCGCCCGGGGACATCGTCGGCGCCATCCGCACCGTGGCGGCGGGCGACGCGATGCTCTCGCCCTCGGCGACCCGCAGCCTGGTGTCCCGCCTGCGCGGCACCAGGCCCGACGACCGCACGACCTCCGCGGCGGACCGGCTGACCGTGCTCACCGAGCGCGAGCTCGAGGTCGCGGTGTGCGTCGGACGTGGGCTCAGCAACTCCGAGATCGCCTCGGAGCTCTACCTCTCGATCCCCACGGTGAAGTCGCACGTCTCGCGGCTGCTGACCAAGCTCGGCGCCACCAACCGGGTGCAGGTCGCGATGGTCGTCCACGACGCGGGCCTCGTCTGATCAGACGCTGTAGGTCGTCCCGGCGCGGGCCACGTCGACCGGCCCGGACCACTCGGCCCTTGCCTCGGCCTCGGCGTCCGCGGGGTCGTGCCAGGGCGGCACGTGGGTGAGCACGAGGCGCTCGACGCCCGCCACCGACGCCGTACGCCCGCAGTCCGCCCCGGTCAGGTGCAGGTCGGGCGGGTTGTCGTCGACGCTGCGGAAGGACGCCTCGGCCAGGAGCAGGTGGGCGCCACCGGCGAGGTCGTCGAGCTCGGGGCACGGCCCGGTGTCGCCGGAGTAGACCAGGGTGCGGCCGCCGGCGGTGACCTTGAGCGCGTACGCCGCGACGGGGTGCACGACCTCGCGGGCCTCGACGCGGAAGGGGCCCACCTCCACCGAGGAGCCGCCGGCGCCGTGCTCGAGGAACTCGAACTCCTCGCGCATCCCGGGCTCGAGGGGCAGGTCGTAGGCGCGGGCCATCCGCCCGGCCGTGCCGGCCGGACCCCACACGGGGATCCGCGGCTGGGCGCCGGTGGGGTGGTACTTGCGCATCACGTAGTAGCCGCAGAGGTCGAGGCAGTGGTCGGCGTGCAGGTGGCTGAGGAACACCGCGTCGATCGTCAGCGGGTCGACGTAGCGGTGGAGCTGGCCGAGGGCGCCGTTGCCGAGGTCGAGCAGGATCCGCCAGGTGCGGGTCTCGCCCGACTCCTCACCCGACTCCTCACCCGGCTCCGAGGGGTGCTCGGCCTCGAGGAGGTAGCAGCTGGCGGCGGACTCGGGGCCGGGGTAGGAGCCCGAGCACCCGACGATGGTGAGCCTCATCGCACGCCCCCGGCGAACTGGCTGGCGCTGAGCAGCTCCGCGCCGAGGAAGCGGCGGCCGACGGTCGCGAAGTCCTCGGGGCTGCCGGTGGTGGCGAACGTGTAGTCGGGCTCGCCGTCCGCGCGCATCAACCCCGTGCTCGCGAGCATCTTGTAGACGTCCTTGGCGCACTCCTCCGCCGAGCTCACGAGGGTGACCTCGTCCCCCATGACGTACGAGATCACCCCCGTCAGCAGCGGGTAGTGGGTGCAGCCGAGGATCAGCGTGTCGACCCCGGCCTCCACCAGCGGGTCGAGGTAGTCGTGGGCGGCGGCGAGCAGCTCGTCGCCACCGGTCACGCCCTGCTCGACGAAGTCGACGAAGCGGGGACACGCCTGGATGTGCAGGTCGAGGTGGGGCGCCGCGGCGAACGCGTCGTCGTACGCCATCGAGCTCGCGGTCGCGCGGGTGCAGATGACGCCGACCCTGCGGTTGCGGGTCGCGGCGGCGGCGCGGCGGGCGGCGGGGAGGATCACCTCGACGACGGGGACGTCGTAGCGCTCGCGGGCGTCGCGGAGCATCGCGGCGCTGGCCGAGTTGCACGCGATGACGAGTGCCTTCACGCCCTGGTCGTAGAGGTGGTCGAGGCACTCGAGGGCGTACTCGCGGACCTCGCCGATCGGCTTCTGGCCGTAGGGCTGGCGTGCCGTGTCGCCGAGGTAGACCACCGACTCGTGGGGCAGCTGGTCGATCACCGAGCGCGCGACGGTCAGGCCACCGAAACCGGAGTCGAAGATGCCGATGGGGGCATCGGCGGTCATCCGCGGGGTCGGGGTCGGCACAGGCAGCAGGCTAGGCGCTCGGCCCGCCGCCGGTCACGCCATCGCGTGCGTCGTCCCGGTCACACGGCGTGAGCCGGGTTAGGGTCGTGCGGTGACTCCCCGCTCCGTGCTCGCCTCCGTGATCGCCTGCGCCGCCGTCGGGCTGTGCCTGATGTCGGCGCCCGCTCAGCTGGCGTCCAGCAGCACGCCGCCGGACACGCGCGTGTCCGCGGACAACGCCGTCGAGTCGGTCCTCGCGATCTCGATCGACGGCCTCAACCCCGAGGCGCTGCGGATCCTCGGCCCCCAGGGCACCCCGCACCTGCACGCCTTCATGGCGTCGGGGGCGTCCACCCTCAACGCGCGCACCGAGAACGAGCTGACGATCACGCTCCCCAACCACACCGGCATGGTCACCGGACGCCGGGTCGAGGCGGACACGGGCGGACACGGCGTCACGTGGAACGACGACCGCCGCCGCCCCGCCACGGTCCAGGCCGCCGCGGGCAAGCGGGTGGAGTCGGTGTTCACCTCGATCAGCGCCGCCGGCGGGTCCACCGCCCTCTTCGCGAGCAAGACCAAGTTCTCGCTGTGGAAGCGCAGCTGGCCGCTGGCGATCGACAAGACCCGGATCCAGCTCGACAACGGCCTCCTGGCCCGCGCCGTGCGGCGCGACCTCCGCGACCACGACCGCGCGTTCCGCTTCGTGCACTTCTCCCTCCCCGACTCCGTCGGGCACGACAAGGGCTTCATGTCGAAGCCATACCTCCGCTCCGTGAGGCAGGTCGACGCCCTGCTCGGCGGCATCGTCGCGGCAGTCGAGTCCGACCCGCAGCTCGACGCCGGCACGGCGACCATCGTGACCAGCGACCACGGCGGCCTCGGCGACAGCCACTCCGACGCGCGCCGCTTCGCCAACTACCGCATCGCCTTCATGGTGGCGGGCCCCGGCGTGGCCGTCGGGGCCGACCTCTACGACCTCAACCCCGACGACCGCCGCGACCCCGGCACCCGGCGCACCACCTACGGGCAGTCCGTGCAGCCCGTACGCAACGGCGACCTCGCCAACCTCACGCTCGACCTGCTCGACCTCGATCCCGTACCCGGAAGTGAGCACAACTCGGCGCTCGGTCTCGACGTCTCACTCGCGCAGTGATCTGATCTGACCGAATCCCACCGTCGCCCGGTCCCTCGGGCCGAGGAGGCACCCATGTCCGTCCT
The DNA here is from genome assembly GCF_014779655.1 of Nocardioides ganghwensis. GTDB lineage: Bacteria > Actinomycetota > Actinomycetes > Propionibacteriales > Nocardioidaceae > Nocardioides > Nocardioides ganghwensis. The sequence continues at coordinate 70,870 of NZ_JACXYX010000017.1, read as the reverse complement.
GAGGAACCTGTCAGTGGCGACCGCGCTCGCGGTGGCGGCGTCGACCGTCCTGCTGGCTCCGGCGTCCGGGCGTACGTCCGCAGTGCAGGCGCCCGACAAGAGCGCCGCCTCCGTGGGCTGGCCGCCGACTCCGACCACCCAGCTCGTCATCGACACCGGCGGTGTGGCCGTGGGCCGCGAGGACTACGTCCCCGGCACCGTGACCCTCGACGGCGTCACCCACGTCACCGAGGTCCGCGGGCGCGGCAACTCCACGTGGGGCTGGCCCAAGAAGCCCTACAAGCTCAAGCTGGAGGAGGACGCCGCGCTGATCGGGTCGCGTCCCTTCGACGAGTGGGTGCTCCTGGCCGGCTACGGAGACCGCAGCGGCCTGCGTACGGCGGCCGCCTTCGCCGTGGCGGCCCAGACGCGGCTGGCGTGGACCCCGCGTTTCCGCTTCGTCGAGGTCGTCCTCAACGGCCAGGTGCAGGGGCTCTACATGCTCACCGAGCAGGTCGAGGTGGGGAAGGGTCGCGTCGACCTGCCCGACGACGGCTACCTCCTCGAGATCAACCGTCGCTACCTCCGCGACGACGAGCCCGGGTTCCGCACCGGTCGCGGGACGGCGGTGGCGTTCAAGGACCCCGACGAGATCACCAAGCGGCAGCGCCGCGAGGTCAGGGGCGCCGTGCGGCGCTTCGAGAAGGTCCTCTACGGCCCCTCGTTCGCCCACCCCACCCGCGGTTACGCCAAGTACGTCAACGTCCGCCGGATCATCGACTGGTACCTCGTCGAGGAGCTGTTCTCCAACCAGGACTCCAACTTCCAGTCCAGCGTCCACTTCAGCTGGGTGCCCGGCAAGAAGTTCGTCTTCGGTCCCGTCTGGGACTTCGACCTGAGCGCCGGCACGCGGTGGCGCGACTACGGCCCGCCGGACGTGTGGCACACCCGGGAGGGACGCCACTGGGTGGCGCGCATGCTCGAGGACCCCGCCTTCTCCGCTCGCGTGAAGAGCCGGTGGGCGCGCCTGCGGCCCGCCGTGCGCGAGGTCGTGTCCCAGCTCCCCGCGGCCGCGGCGACGCTGGCTCCGGCCGCCCAGGCCGACTGGAAGCAGTGGCACGAGTCGGGCGACCTCGAGTGGACCCACCACGCGAAGACCTTCGACGGCGAGGTCGCCTACCTCGGCGACTGGCTCACCAAGCGGATCGAGTGGCTGAGCAAGAACGAGGTGCGCCTCGGCGGCACCCGGCAGGCGACCGAGGAGCGCGAGCGCACCGTGTGGGTGCCGGTGCAGCTGCAGTCCCCGGCCGAGACGACGGTCCAGGTCAGCTGGAGCCTGCGGGCCGGCAGTGCGACGCCCGGCGAGGACTACGTCGACGAGCAGGGGCAGGTCACCTTCGCGCCCGGGGAGAAGGAGCGCTGGGTCCCGGTGCGGATCCTCGACGACGCAGTCACCGAGGGACGCGAGAACCTGCGCGTGCTGCTGACGGGCTCGTCGCGCGAGCTGGTCATCGGCTCCCCGCACGTCGCGACCGTGGTGATCCGGGACAACCTCAGGTGAGCCCCGGCCCGGTGATCACCGCCGCCTGACCGCGGCGGCCTCGCCGGGCAGGGGCCACGGGTTGAACCGGCAGCCGCCGGTGCCCTTGGACTGCTGCATCATCACCGGCGCCCTGCCGGCCCCGCGGCACGACGCGTGCCCGAGGCCGAGCCAGTGGCCGGTCTCGTGGTTGACGACCATGTGGCGGTAGTCGCGCACGGACCGGCCGGCCGCGTTCCACGCCGGGGACGCCTTCGTCCACCGCAGCTGGTTGATGACGACGTGGCGCCCGACCCGGCACGACCACTGCACGGAGCAGCCGGCTGCGAAGGACGGCAGCGTCCCGGCGGCGGCGAGCACGAGGGTGAAGTCCCCGCCCCGGCGTACCCGGCGGAACTGCACTCCCCCGGCCCGCCAGCCGCGCGGGTGCTCGAAGGTCTCCTGCGCCTGGCGCCGGAACACCCTCAGCGAGGCGGTGATCCGGCCCCGGGTGGTGACCGAGTAGGTGACGCGTCGGCGTACGGGCACGGCGTACGCCTCGGCCGTCTGCTCGCCCGCGCCGGGCGTACGCCGGTGCTCGCGGGCCTCGGCCCCGGACGCCGTCGCGGGCGGGGCGAGCAGGGCGAGGGCGAGGGCGACCACGGCGGCGACGCGGGCGGGCCGGGGCATGCTCGGAGCCTACGCTTTCCCTCCCCTCGTGCCGGCCGCTTCCCCTGCGCGAGGCGTCGAGGTGGGGCACACTCGAGCCGTGCCGACCGAGCCCCACAACAGGATCCTGACGTCCCACGCCCAGGCGATGTTGCGGCCGATGGGCCTGACCCAGAGGGGCAGGTCCCGGACGTGGCAGGAGGACCACGGCTGGTGGGTGCTCTACGTGGACTTCCAGCCGTCGGGGTTCGCGAAGGCGACCTACCTCAACGTCTTCCTCCACTGGCTGTGGCGGCTCGGGGAAGACCGTGGCACCGGACTGTCCATGGACCTCGGGAACCGGGTCACGGGTGCGGGCGCGTTCTTCGAGGACGAGGAGCAGTGGACCGTCGCCGTGGAGGACGTGGTGGCACGGGCGATCGAGGAGGTGCACCGCTACCGGGCCCTCGTGCCGGACGTGGCCTCGGCGGCGCGCGCCTGCGTGCGTCAGGAGGAGGCGCGGATCGCCGACATCATGGACCGCGACGGCATCAGCCGTGACGAGGTGTCGGCCGGCTGGCCGACGTGGCACGCGGCTGTCTCCAGCGGGTTGGCGGGCGATGTCGACGCTGCCGAGCACTACTTCAGCAGGATCATCCGGCTGGCGGACGACCGAGACTTCTTCGTCCCGTACGTGGAGCGTTCCCGTGAGTGGCTCCGGCTGGTCCGGGACGACCACCCGCTGTTCGTCGGCGAGGTGCTGGAGGGCGTGAACCTCCAGCGGTCGAGGCTCAAGCTGCCTCTGCTTGCCGGTCCCGCCGAGAGCAGCGGCACGTGAGGGCGGTCGGCTGGGACGTCCGGCCTCAGTGGGGTCACGTCGACGAACGGACACTGGGTCGACTCGCAACCGATGTGGTGCCGATCCGCGGCTCAGCGCTCAGCAGCGTCCGCAGCTCGGCGGTGGTGGTCGCCTCGCCCTCGCGTTCGCTGGTGCCATTCCCGCTGTCGTTGTTGATCACCACGTCGTTGATGCTGCCCATGCCGCCGTACGCGCCGAGCAGTTGCTCGATCGCGTACCCGTCCCCGCGCAGTTGACGGACGACCGCCGCAGGACACGTGACGACGTGCCAGCAGCCCCGCCGGAGCCCTCTCGGCGGGGTGCGGGCGGGGTCATGGTCGGCGTGGTCGGAGGATGCCCGGTGCTGCGGACAGATGCGGTGGGTCGGGTGGGTCGAGGGCGGTGGTGCCGGTGTGGTCGCGGCGGTAGCGGTGACCGTGCGGGCTGGTCCACTCGAACACTCCGGGCGCGGTCATGTCGTAGTTCCAGGCGGAGTGGGTCTTGAGACGGTGGTGGAACCGGCACAGGCAGGCGAGGTTGTCAGTCCTTGTGGGTCCGGGTTGGGGCCTGCCCTCGGCTTCGGCGTGGTGGTCGTAGGCGGTGATGTGGTCGATGTCGCAGCCGCGGGCAGGTCTGGTGCACGACGGGAACACGCAGGTGCGATCGCGGAGCTGAACTTGCTCGCGGATGCGGTCGGGTATGTCGTAGTCCGGCGCGGTGAGCTGGGCGTTGAGGTCGATGACGGGCTTGATGGTGACCTTCGTGCGGCTGTCGGCGCACCAGGAGCGGATCTGCTCGAGCAGCACGAGTCGCTGGCCGTTCTCGCTCCGGCCCGTGGGACCGAACACCGTCTGCTCGCCGGACATGCTGGCGTCGAAGTGGGCGTGGATCACGACCTCACGAGCCGCGGGCAGGTCATCCGCGGTGTCGGTGGCTTCGGTGCCTTCGGTGGTTGAGGTGCGAGCGGAGCGAGCCTCGAGACCACCGCGGTCAGCGTGGAGGTCGAGCGCGGTCTGTTGCCGGGCAAGCTCCCCGAGCGCCTTGGCCCGACGCGCGTCGAGTGACAGCTGGGATCCGAGGGCCGTCTGGACTGCTGCGTGGTGCGCGACGGCGCGGTCGAGGTCGAGGGCGTCGGCGAGGTCGAGGTCGGCCTCGAGGTGCAGGGTGCCGGCGTAGTGCACGTCGTCCTTGTCGACGGTGACGTGCCGCGGGTCGACGGCCAGGTAGCCGTCCTCGGGGTCGGCGGTGGGGTCGGCGGTGGCGAGGTCGTAGCGCCTGATCGTCTCCGCGAGGAGCCGGTCGAGCTGCGCCTGCCCGATGCGCCCGGCCACGGCCGCGACCTGGGAGTCGACGAACCCCGCCGCCTCGCGAGTCAAAGCAGGCGAGGAGTGGATGGTGGTCTCCGCAACCGACCGTGCCCGCCACGCCGGCACCTGCCCGGCGAGGACCTGGCCCCACAACCGCGGAAGCCGGTGGCGCAGCTCCAACGCGTGCCCGATGAGCTTCTTCGCCGCCGTGGTCGAGATCCCGAGCACGGCGCCGAGCTCGGCGACACAGAACTCCGCCACCAACGGCGCACCCTCGCCGGCAATGGGCTCCTCGTGCTCACCCCGGAACCGTGAACGAGGCCGCGTCGTGGATCGACTCCGGCGGGTGGAGGTCGGCCCACCGGGCGGCGAGGACGAGCTGGCGGGCGGCCTCGGCGTGCTCGAGGTCGCAGGAGGCCTTGATCGAGGCGAGCAGCTCGGAGGCCGAGAGGTCGTCTGCGACCCCTCGTGCTCCGTCTGCCAGCGTGTCGATCATGCGTTCGATTCTACGGAAACCCACCGACAAGGACCCTGGCTGTAGTCGGTTGCTGGCCTGGCTTCTCAGACTGGTTTCGACGCTCGCTGCGCTCGCACCTCAACCACAGGCCTCTCAGGCCCAGAGCTGGCCGTCGAGCGCGTCCTCGGCATCGTCGATGGTGCCCTCGTAGGCGCCGGTGGAGAGGTACTTCCAGCCGCCGTCGCAGACGATGAACGCGATGTCGGCGGACTCCCCCGCCTTGACCGCCTTGGCCGCCTGGCCGAGCGCCGCGTGGAGGATCGCCCCGGTCGAGATGCCGGCGAAGATGCCCTCGAGCTCGAGCAGCTCGCGGACCCGGCGTACGGCGTCGCGGGGGCCGACGCTGAAGCGCGAGTCGATCAGCGAGGCGTCGTAGAGCTCGGGGACGAACCCCTCGTCGAGGTTGCGCAGGCCGTAGACGAGCTCGCCGTAGCGCGGCTCGGCGGCGACGATGCGTACGTCCGGCTTGGCCCCACGGAAGAAGCGGGAGACGCCCATGAGCGTGCCGGTCGTGCCGAGCCCGGCCACGAAGTGGGTGATCTCCGGGAGGTCGGCGAGGAGCTCGGGGCCGGTGCCCTCCTCGTGCGCGAGGGCGTTGGCCTCGTTGCCGTACTGGTAGAGCATCACCCAGTCGGGGTGCTCGGCCGCGATCTTCTTCGCGACCCGGACGGCCTCGTTGGACCCGCCGGCCGCCGGTGAGGACACGATCTCGGCGCCCCACATGCGGAGCAGCTGGCGGCGCTCCTCGGAGGTGTTCTCGGGCATCACGCAGACGATGCGGTAGCCCTTGAGCTTGGCCGCCATCGCCAGGGAGATGCCGGTGTTGCCGCTGGTCGGCTCCAGGATCGTGCAGCCGGGGCGCAGGGTGCCGTCGGCCTCGGCCTGCTCGATCATCCTCAGCGCCGGGCGGTCCTTGATCGAGCCGGTCGGGTTGCGGTCCTCGAGCTTGGCCCAGAGGCGTACGTCCGGGCTCGGGGACAGCCGCGGCAGCCCCACGAGAGGGGTGTTGCCGACCGAGGCGAGCAGGTCGTCGTAGCGGGTCACGGCCCGGGATCAGCCGCCGGCGACGGCAGGGAGGACGACGACCTGGTCGCCGTCTGCGAGCTCGGCGTCGAGGCCGCCGATGAAGCGGACGTCCTCGTCGTTGATGTAGACGTTGACGAAGCGGCGCAGGTCCACCGACCCGGACTTGTCCTCGACGAGGCGCTCCTTGATGCCGGGGTGGTTGCCCTCGAGGTCGTCGATGAGCGCGGACAGGGTGCCGCCCGAGCCCTCGACGGCCTTGGCGCCGTCGGTGTAGGTGCGCAGGATGGTGGGGATCCGGACCTCGATGGCCATCAGGGGGTGCTCGCTTCCTGGGTCTTCTGGGTAGGCGTGATCGTGACCTCTTCCTCGGTCACGACTCCGTCGATGATTCTGTATGACCTGAACTCCACCGGGCCCTCACTATTCCCGTGCTCCCGTGTGCTGACGAGCACGTAGTGGGCGTTCGGCTCGCTCGCGAGCCCGATGTCGGTCCGGCTGGGGTAGGCCTCGGTGGCCGTGTGGGAGTGGTAGACGACCACCGGCTCCTCGTCGCGGGCGTCCATGTCCTTGTAGAGCGCCAGCAGCTCGGTGGAGTCGAACTCGTAGAACGTCGGGCTGCCCGCGGCGTTGACCATCGGGATGAACCGCTCGGGCCGGTCGCTGCCCTCGGGGCCCGCCACCACGCCGCACGCCTCGTCCGGATGGTCGCGTCGGGCGTGCGCCACGATGGCGTCGTAGATCTCCTGCTCGATGGTCAGCACGCCGCCAAGGGTAGGTCGGAAACGGATGTGACCCGACCACGTCTCAACGCATAGTCTTGACGTCGAGAGAGTTCACGGGGGGAAGAGCATGTCGTTGCCGCAGGCGTACGCGCCGCTGACCCGCCGCGGCATCCCCCTCGAGCGCGACCTGCGCGTCCTCGCGCTCGGATCCTTCGCCAACCGGTTCGGCGCCGGGGCGGTCATGACCACCAGCGCGCTCTACTTCACCCGCCAGGTCGGCTTCTCCGCCGCCGAGGTCGCGCTCGCCCTCGCCCTCGCCGCGGTCGTGGGCATCCTCGTGCAGGTGCCGGCCGGCCAGCTCGGCGACAGCCACGGCCCGCGCCGGGTGCTCACGGTCTTCATGGTCGGCGCCGCGCTCACCAGCGCCCTGCCCGCCCTGGCCCGTACGCCGTGGCAGCTCGCGCTGCTGCTCGCCCTCCTCACCTTCTTCGAGCGCTCGGCCGGCTCCGTCCAGCAGGGCGTGATCGCGCAGCTCGCGACCGGCGGCCGCGGCGTGCAGTTCAAGGCGTACCTGCGGGCGGTCACCAACACCGCGATCGGCCTCGGCTCGGTCTTCGGCGGCGCCGCACTCGTCGTCGACGAGACCTGGGCCTACGTCTCGGTCTTCGTCCTCAACGCCGTCTTCACCGGCTTCGCCGCGTGGAACACCACCCGCCTCCCCGACCTGCCCGCCTACGTACGCCTCGAGGGCGAGCCGCGACTCGCGGTGCTGCGCGACTGGCCCTATGTCGCCGTCGTCGCGCTGACCGGCCTGTTCTCCCTGCACTTCTTCGTGATGGAGCTCGGCCTGGCGCTCTACATCTCCGAGCGCACGGCCGCCCCGCCGGTGATGGTGGCGGTCCTGCTCGTCGTCAACACCGCCTGCGTCGCGCTCTTCCAGGTGCGCCTCTCGCGCCGCGCCGACTCCGTCGAGGCCGGCGCCCGGGCCCTGGTCCGCGGTGCGGTGTGGATCGCTGCCGGCTTCGCGATCGTGGCGCTGGCGGATCGCGGCGACGCGACCTTCGCGATCGTGGTGCTCGTCGTCGGGTCGCTGGTCCACGTCGTCGGCGAGATGATCGGCTCCGGCGGCCAGTGGGGCCTGCAGATGGGGCTCGCCCCGCACGAGCGCCAGGGCCAGTACCAGGGCTTCGCCGGCCTCGGGTTCAGCGTCATCGCCGTCATCGGCCCGCCGATCGTGACCCTGCTGTGCGTGGAGATGGGCGAGACGGGCTGGCTCGTGCTCGCCGTCCTGATGCTGGCGGTCGCGCTGGTCACCGTGCCGGTCTCCCGGTGGGCGCTCGCCTCGCGCGAGCGCTACGGCGTGCTCACCCACTCGGGCTAGGGCGCACTCAGACCCAGATCGCGGCCGGGATCCCGTCGGAGAACACCTCGGGCTCGCCCGGCAGCGACTCGGACACCCCGAGCGCGTGGCGTACGGCGGTCCACGCCACCGCGCAGGCGTCGAGCAGGTCGTCCTCGCCGAACCCCGCGCCACGGAACCACGGCGGGGCCACGATGCCGTGCGCGGCGAGGGCCTCACGCCGGGCACGTACGCCCTCGGAGTCCTTCTTGCGGGCCCGCACGGGGCCGCCGGCCATCCGGGCGAAGCTCACCTCCGGGTGCACCTCGATCACGTCGGCGCCGGGGTCCGCGCGGACCCACGCGTCGACCTGGAGCACCTTGTCGCGCAGCGCGTACGCCTGCGCGCTGACGCTGGTGCGCCCGCCCGTCGCGGCGAGGTTGGCCTCGCGCGCCTCGGCGTAGGTCGCGGCCTCGAGCGCGGAGCGTACGGGGGTGGAGAAGACCGACGACGCCTTGCCGACCAGCGCCCGGCGGGCCTCTGCGTCGGCGAGTCGGCCACCGCTGTCGGGCAGGCCGATGGGGATGTCGACGGCGACCACGGGCACCTCGTGCCGCTCGCGCACGAGCTCGAGCAGGCTCGTGATGTCGGCGGCGACGAAGACGGACGCCCGAAGCGTGGGGTCGAGCACCACCCCGACCCAGCCGGCCGGGCAGGCGTCGACGCCGAGCACGGGAGCCGGGGGCCTGAGCACGGGCGGCGGCTCGAGGCCGTCGTGGCCGTCCGGCGCCACGAAGCGGGCCTCCCGCTCGCCGCTGACCGCCGCCTCGATGCGCCGCCGCGGGAGCTCGTCCATCGGCGGCAGGTCATTGACCGGCCACCAGCGCACCTCGCTGGACTCGTCGTCGGCGACGTGCGCCTCGCCGTCGAGCCAGGTGCAGGCGAAGGTGAGGTCGAGGTAGGCGGCCCGGTCGCCGTTGGCGTGGCGGACCTCGGGGTGCGCGTCGGTGGAGGCGAGCCGGTCCACCCGGACGCGTACGCCGGTCTCCTCCGTCACCTCGCGTGCCGCGGCCACCGCCGGCTCCTCGCCGGGGTCGACGATGCCGGTGACCGGGGTCCAGTGCCCGTTGTCGGCGCGCTTGACGAGCAGCACCTGGTCGCCGCGGCGTACGACCGCGGTGACCGCGGGCAGCCACAGGGGGTGGTCGCTGCCGATCTTCTCGCGGATCGCGACCACGAAGTCGGGGACGGGGCTCACGCCGCGCTCATGACATCAGTGCCTCGACGATCGTCTCCTGGAGGTAGCCCACCCACTCGTAGATGTCGTGGGCCTGGGCGCGCGGGTCGTCGTCGGGCAGCGAGTGCCAGTAGTGCTCGTCGCCCGCCTCGACCCCGAGCCGGGTGGCCAGCGCGAGCCGGATGTCGGTGAAGGCGCGCATCCACGTCTCGGCCTCGTCGGGAGTGAGCTCGACGTCGATGACCAGGCCGTCCTCGGTCAGCTCGGGCGGCAGCCCGGCCTCCTCGAGCACGTCGATGATCGAGCCGGACGCCGCCGCCTTGCCGTCGCGCAGCCCACCCTCGGTGAACCGGCGGAAGTCCGAGGCGGCCTCCTCGTCCTCGGGGTAGGCCGTGGGGAACAGGCGTGCCAGGACCGGGTCCTCGGGGATCGTGGTGGCGCCGGAGAACTCCGCCATCATCGCCTCGAAGGCGTCGGCGGTCGGTGCCGCAGGCTCGGCGCGCTCGTTGCGCAGCAGCTCGACCATCTGCGAGGCCAGCGAGCGCAGGAGGTCGGCCTCGAACCCGGTGAAGGTGGCGATCACGTGCCCGGTCCGGCGGTGCCGTTCGAAGCCGCTCACCTCAGGATGCCTTCTCCATCGTCGCCCAGAGCCCGTACTCGTGCATCGCCTGCACGTCGCGCTCCATCTCCTCGCGGGTACCGGTCGACACGACCGACCTGCCCTCGGTGTGCACCTCGAGCATGAGCTTCTCGGCCTTGGCCTTGTCGTAGCCGAAGTACTTCTGGAAGACGTAGGAGACGTAGGACATGAGGTTGACCGGGTCGTCCCACACGAGGGTCACCCACGGCTTGGCCAGGAAGGTGATCTCGTCGGGGGTCAGGGTCGGCTCGACCTCTACGGGACTGGCGGCTGACACGTGTCCCATCGTGGCACAGTGTGGGTCGTGACGACCCCACCACGTGCGTCGACCGCGCTCCTGACCGACCACTACGAGCTCACCATGGTCCAGGCCGCACGACAGTCGGGCACCGCCGACCGGCGGGCGGTCTTCGAGCTGTTCCCGCGCCGGCTGCCCACGGGACGCCGGTACGGCGTCGTGGCGGGTGTCGGTCGGGCGCTGGACGCGATCGAGGCCTTCCGGTTCGACGCGGCCGCCCTGACCGCGCTGGAGGGGGTCGTCGACCCCGACATGCTGGACTGGCTCGCCTCGTACCGCTTCTCCGGCGACGTCTGGGGGTACGCCGAGGGCGAGGCCTACTTCCCCCACTCGCCGCTGCTCGTCGTCGAGGGCACCTTCGCGGAGGCCGTGCTGCTCGAGACGGTTCTGCTCTCGATCTACAACCACGACTCCGCGATCGCCTCGGCCGCCTCGCGGATGACCCTCGCAGCCGGCGACCGCCCGTGCATCGAGATGGGCTCGCGGCGCACCCACGAGGAGGCGGCGGTCGCGGCCGCGCGGGCGGCGTACGTCGCGGGCTTCGACGCCACGAGCAACCTCGCCGCACGGGCGCGCCACGGCGTACCGTCGGCCGGCACCGCCGCCCACTCCTTCACGCTGCTCCACGACTCGGAGGCGGACGCGTTCCGCGCGCAGGTCCAGACCCTCGGCGTCGGCACGACCCTGCTCGTCGACACGTACGACGTCGCCGAGGCCGTCGCGCTGGCGGTCGAGGTCGCCGGCACCGGCCTCGGTGCCGTACGCCTCGACTCCGGGGACCTCGGCGAGGTCGCCCGCGAGGTGCGGGCCCAGCTCGACGGCCTCGGCGCGACGGGCACCCGGATCGTGGTCACGAGCGACCTCGACGAGCACGCCATCGCGGCGCTGGCAGCGGCCCCTGTGGACGCGTACGGCGTCGGCACCCAGCTGGTCACCGGGTCGGGCCACCCGACGTGCGGCTTCGTCTACAAGATCGTGGCGCGCGAGGGCGACGACGGCGAGCTGGTCTCCGTGGCGAAGAAGTCGCACAACAAGCTGTCGATCGGCGGCCGCAAGTACGCCCTGCGGCGCCGCGGCCCGTCCGGGGTCGCGGAGGCCGAGGTGGTGGGGATCGGCGAGGCCCCCGTCGACGACGGCAACGACCGTCCCCTCCTGGTCCGGCTGGTCGAGGGCGGCGAGGTGGTCGGTCGCGCCACGCTCGAGGAGGCCCGCGCCCGGCACCGCGCCTCGGTGGCCGAGCTGCCGCGCGCGATCACGATGATGTCGGCGGGCGAGCCGGTGATCCCGACGGTCTTCGAGCAGTAGCCGCGGTCGGCGGGTCATCGGACGGGGTGGTCCGGCAGGTTCTCCGTCGGCAGGCTGCCGACCCATGGACGCCATCCGCACCAGCCGTACGACCCGCGTGCCCGCCGGCGTGACGCGGGTGACCCGCAACGCGTACCGGCTCTCCGACTCCGAGGACGTACGCCGACACGTCTCGCCGGGCACTCGATCGGGCACTCGATCGGGCGACCGGTGGCGCCGAGAGCATCTGGGAGGTGCTGCTGCGCGAGCTGCACCGCGCGTGCGAAGTGGCGCTCGTGGCGCAGCATCGCGAGGACCTCCGGCACGAACGCAGACTCGCGGGCGAGAGCTGGGAGCGCCGCGGCTACACCTCCCACGACGCTCTCCACCGGGCGATCACGATCCTCGAGGACGCCGACCAGGCGCTGCTGCGCGAGCGCATCCGGGCGTCGTTGTGACTCGCCACACACCGACCCCGCCCGCCCGGCTAGTCTCGGGACATGCCTCGAGCCCTGGTCGTCGTCGACGTGCAGAACGACTTCTGCGAGGGCGGGTCGCTGCCCGTCGCGGGCGGCGCCCGGGTGGCCGCCGAGATCAACGACCTGCTGCACCGGTGGCACGCCCGGTCGGGCGACGCGCCGACGTACGACGTCGTGGTCGCGACCAAGGACCACCACGTCGACCCGGGCCACCACTGGTCGGTCAAGCCCGACTACGCCGAGTCGTGGCCGGTGCACTGCAAGGTCGGCACCGAGGGGGCGGCGTTCCACCCCAACCTCGACCCGCAGCCCTTCGACGAGGTGTTCTACAAGGGTGAGCACGCGGCCGCCTTCTCCGGCTTCGAGGGGCGTACGGCCGCCGGCGAGCCGCTCGCCGACTGGCTCCGCGCCCGGGGCGTCGAGGACGTCGACGTGTGCGGCATCGCCACGGACCACTGCGTGCGGGCGACGGCGCTCGACAGCGCGTCCGAGGGCTTCTCGACCCGGGTGCTCACCGCGATGTGCGCGGGCGTCGCGGAGGACACGACGGCGGCGGCGATCACCGAGATGGCCGGCGCCGGCGTCGAGATCGCCTGATCCGAGAGCCGGTCAGCACCACTTCGCGGTGACGGTCCGCAGCACCTTGATGGTGCGCGCCGTGCCCTGCCCGAGTGCGGTGAACTCCTTCGAGGACAGCAGCCGCGAGGTGTGGATGTCGCCGTCGAGCAGCACGTACGCCGCCCGGCCGTCGACCACCACCGTCTCGCCCGCGTGCTCCAGCGCGTGCGCGGCCGCCACAGCAGCGGCGTCCGGCGCGGCCGGGAAGAGCGTCACGTAGTGCTGCCCGCCGGGGTCGTGCTCGGCGTGCAGCTCCTCGCCGCGTGCCGTCAGGGCGGCGAGGTCGCCCGCGGTGAAGACCACGGTCGGGACGTCGAAGCCAGCCTCGGCGGCGTACGCCTCCTCGAGCGCCGCCTGGACCTTCGCCACGGAGCGGGCGGCATGGGTCAGGCGGACGTTGCCGGTGTTGATGTAGGTCTCGACGTCGATGCCGCCGGCGGCCTCCGTGGCCGCCTTGATCGCGTCCTTGGGGAACTTCCGCCTGGCACCGAGGTTGATCGCGCGCAGGAAGGCGACATAGGTGGGCACGGGTCGATCATGCCCGCCGGAGCGCGGTCGGGCGCGTCAGACCTGCTTGCACTGGCTGGGCGGGGTGACGGCGGGGTCGAAGACGTACTTGGGCGGCACGATGTTGGCGCCGTTCTGCGACTCCTTCATCGTCATCGCCCACCAGCCCGCCTTGCGGGTCTCGATCTTCGCCAGGTCGGCCTCGGGGACCTCGTTCCACATGTTCACGACGTCGACGCCCACCTCGATCAGGTGACCGTGCGGCGTGACGACCGCCTTGGCCTCGACGCCGTCGAGGGCCGCGGGCACCGCCGGGAAGAGCCCGCGCGGCATGCCGGTGATCACGTCCTTGGCGGGTACGCCGACCGCGACGCCGTCGCCGGCGAGGCGGATCGCCCGCGCGGCCGTCACCGGCCACGTCGGGTCGAGGTCGGTCGGCAGGGCCCAGCTGCGGGCCTGGTCGTCGGTGATGTCGGCCCAGCAGTCAGCGGCGCTGGGACCCCACACCTCGCTGTTGAAGTAGGTGCGGCCGGCCACGACGAGGTAGTCGACCTGCTGCTTGTTGCCGTCGATCGCGGAGTCCATCGAGAGCTCGCTGTAGCCCGTGGAGGGGCTGTAGCGGCCGTCGAGGTCGAAGATCCGCTTGCCGCCGTTGTCGGGGTTCTTGGTGAGGAGCTGGCCGTGCCACTCCACGATGCCCATCTTGTCGACCTGGCTGACCATGGCCTCGAGCTGCTCGCCCTCCATGAGCACGTCCGAGCCCTTGGTCGACGCGGCCTCTCCGGAGCCGCCGCACGCACCGAGGGTGAGCAGCAGGGCGGCACCGAGGGTCGCGCCGAGGGGGCGTGCCCACGATGGATTGCGACGTGCCACTGGGTCTCCCCCGTCCGGTCCTGCTCGAGCCGTGTGCCCGATCACGCTCGCGAGCCTAGGACCGGCGCCGGGGCCTGTCAGGAGAACCGGACATCTGGCCGGTCGCGCCCTCAGCCCGCCATCCAGGCCCGCGCCGCGCCGACGACGGCCTCGGTGAGGTCGTCGACCAGTGCGGAGCCGAGGCGCCAGTGCTGCCAGAACAGCGCCACCTCGGGGCGGCGGCCGGGGACCAGCTCGACGAGGTCACCGCGGTCGAGCTCGTCGAGGACGTCGGACTCCGGCAGCAGCCCCCAGCCCATGCCCACCCGCACGGCGCGGTCGAACTCGCGCACCGACGGCACGTACGTCACCGGTGGGGCGAGGTGGCGGCGGGTGACGCGCAGGACGAAGTCGTGCTGGAGGGAGTCGCTGCGGTCGAAGGCCACGATCGGCGCCTCGGCGAACGTGGCCGACCCGACGCCGTCGGCGAAGTGCGCCGCCTGGAACGCCCGGGTGGCGACGGCCGCGTACCTGAGCCGCCCGAGCCGTACGACGCGGCAGCCGGGCACCGGCTTGGGCTCCCCGGTGATCGCGGCCACCACCTCGCCGCGACGCAGCCGCTCGGCGGTCCGCGTGTGGTCCTCGCGCACCACCTCGAACACCACGCGGTGCCGGGACTGCACCTCGGCGAGGGCGTCGACGAACCAGCCGTAGAGGACGTCGGCGTTGACCGCGATGGGCAGGGAGGCGTACGACGTCCCGTCGGCGTCGTCCTCCTCCACCAGCTCGGCGACCGCCTCCCGCTCGAGGAGCTCGGTCTGGGTGGCCAGCCGGACCAGGACCAGCCCCGCCTCCGTCGGCTCGAGCGGCTTGACGCGGTGCAGCAGCACGCGACCGATCCGGGTCTCGAGGGCCTTGATCCGCTGGCTGACGGCCGAGGGGGTCACGTGCAGCTCGCGTGCTGCTGCTTCGAAGGTCCCGAGCCGTGTGGCGACGGCCAGCGTGCGCAGGGCCACAGGGTCCAGCTGGGTGACGTCTTTCATACTTAGAGATCCTAATGATTCCTCAGAATAGTTCGCTGGATTGAGGTCACTTACGCGTCTAGCGTTGACGTCATGTTCCAGGTCGCACTCACCGGTCTCCTCACCGGACTCGCCCTCATCGTCGCCGTCGGCGCGCAGAACGCCTTCCTCCTGCGGCAGGCGATCCGCGGCGAGCACGTCCTGCCCATCGTGCTGACGTGCCTGCTGTCGGACGTGGTCGCGATCACCGCCGGCGTGGCCGGCCTGGGTGTCGTGCTGGAGCGGTGGCCCGCGGTGCTGCCGGTGGCGCAGGTGCTCGGTGGCGTCTACCTGATCGCCTTCGGCGTGCACGCCGCGATGCGGGCGTGGCGCCCGGCCGGGCTCGAGGCGGGCGAGGGCACCTCGCTCACCGTCGGACGTGCGGTGCTGCTGACGCTGGCGCTGACGTGGCTCAACCCGCACTTCTACCTCGACGCCGTCCTCATGCTGGGCACCGTGGCCAACAGCTTCGGCGGCGACCGCTGGTGGTTCCTCGCCGGCACCCTGGTCGCGAGCGTGCTGTGGTTCTTCGGCCTCGGCTACGGCGCCCGGCTGCTGCGCGGGCTGTTCGCGCGTCCCAACGCGTGGCGCGTCCTCGACTCCGGGATCGCGGTGCTGATGGGTGCGCTCGGCGTGGGCCTCATCGCCCACTGAGGACGACGACCCGGCCGGTCACTCCGCGCGGTAGGCCAGTCCTCGCTCCGCCATCGCCTCGCCGAGGCGGGTGACCGCGATCGGCCCGACGCCGTGCATCGCGCCGAGCTCGGCCGCGGTGTGGGTCGCGACCTGCTCGAGGGTGGTCACCCCGGCCGCGCGGAGGGCCCGCGTCGCGGGGGCACCGATGCTGCGGGGCAGCGGCGTGCCGTCCTCGCGCGCGGCGCGCTCGCGCGGAGTCGGGAGGCCGGCGTCGACGACCGCCTCGCCGCGCGGGGACAGCAGGTAGCCGATCGCGAGCGACTCGGTCAGGCCGAGCTCCTTGAGCTTGCGGACGTCCTTCTTGAAGTCCGCCGTCTCGCGCCCCACCCGGGCCGCGAGGTCCGGGGCGCGTACGGTCGGGTTGAGGTCGATCAGGTCGAGCGTCTCGCGGGTCCACGGCCCGTGCACGGAGGCCGCGTCGAGCCGGTCGAGCCGGGCGTTGATCGCGGCGATCTCGTCTGCGTCCGGGATCGCGCTCCGCAGCGCCTCCCGCGGGTCGGGACCGGCGTACGCCAGCCCGATCCGCCACGCGGGATCGGACGAGCGGGCCGCGAGCGCCTGCTTGAGCGCGGCCAGCGACGGCGCTCCGGCCCGGCGGGCGTCGTCGGCGCGCAGGCTCGCGACGCTGACCTGCTCGACCGACGTGACCTCGATCAGCCCGACGCCCGTACGCATCCGGGTGCCCACGACGACCCGCGGCCTCGCCCACCGGCGGAAGGCGAGGTCGATCGTCCCGGCCTTGATCGCCGCGAGCTCGGCGGGTCGGATCATCATGGCGAGAGCCTACAAATTGCCGCGGGCCTCCTGCTCGCGCTCGATGGCCTCGAAGAGCGCCTTGAAGTTGCCTTTGCCGAAGCCGAGGGACCCGTGACGCTCGATCAGCTCGAAGAAGACCGTCGGCCGGTCGCCGAGCGGCTTGGTGAAGATCTGGAGCAGGTAGCCGTCCTCGTCACGATCGACGAGGATGCCGCGCTTCTGCAGCTCCTCGATCGGTACGCGGACCTGGCCGATGCGCGCACGCAGCTCGGGGTCCTCGTAGTAGGAGTCCGGGGTGTTGAGGAACTCCACCCCGTTGGCGCGCAGCGCGTCCACGGTGGCGAGGATGTCGCCGGTCGCGAGGGCGAGGTGCTGGGCGCCGGGGCCGTTGTAGAACTCGAGGTACTCGTCGATCTGCGACTTCTTCTTCGCGATCGCGGGCTCGTTGAGCGGGAACTTCACCCGGTGGTTGCCGTTGGCGACGACCTTGGACATGAGCGCGGAGTAGTCGGTGGCGATGTCGTCGCCGATGAACTCGGCCATGTTCACGAAGCCCATGACGCGGTTGTAGAAGCCGACCCACTCGTCCATCTTGCCGAGCTCGACGTTGCCGACGATGTGGTCGAGGGCCTGGAACAGGCGCTTGGGCTGGTCGGCCTTCTTCTCCCAGCGCGGAGCGACGGCGACGTAGCCGGGGAGGTACGGGCCGGCGTACGTCTCGCCGTCGACGGTGCGCTGCACCAGCGTGTGGCGGGTCTCACCGTACGTCGCGATGGCCGCGATCCGGACGGTGCCGTGCTCGTCGGTGAGGTTCTCCGGCTCGCGCACCACGGTCGCGCCGGCCTTGCGGGCCTGGGCGATGCACTGGTCGACGTCGGGCACCTCGAGGGCGATGTCGACGACGCCGTCGCCGTGCCGGGCGTGGTGGGCGATGAGGTCGCTGTCGGGCGAGACTGCGCCGCTGAGGACGAACTTGATCGAGCCGGACTTGAGCACGAAGGACTTGTGGTCGCGGTTGCCGTTCTCCGGGCCGGAGTAGGCGACGAGCTCCATGCCCCAGGCGGAGGCGTAGTAGTGCGCGGCCTGGGTGGCGTTGCCGACCACGAAGCAGATCGCGTCCCAGCCGGTCACGGGGAACGGGTCGGACTCGGCGTCGTACTCCACGAGGCCGACGAGCTGGCGCAGCTGCTCGAGCGAGAGGTCGGCCTTCATCTCGTCCACGGTCAGGGCGCCACCGGTCGAGGCGATGTCAGTCGTCATGGACCGAACCCTGCCCACTTGCGGCAAGGTGTGCAACAGTAGCGGGAAACGTTGGACAGGTTGCACAGCCGAGGGGCCGTCATGGACCAGATCGACAGCAAGGTGATCGACATCTTCGCCAGCGAGCCCAGGCTGGGCGTGCTCGAGGCCAGCCGGCGGCTCGGCATCGCCCGCGGCACCGTCCAGGCCCGGCTCGACAAGCTCGTCGCAGCCGGCGTCATCACCGGCTGGGGACCCGACCTCTCCCCGGAGGCGATCGGCTACCCGGTGACGGCGTTCCTCACCCTCGAGATCAGGCAGGGGGCGGGCCACGACGCCGTCGCCGAGCACCTGGCCGGCATCCCGGAGGTCCTCGAGGCCTACACGATCACCGGGGCCGGCGACATGTGGGCGCGGGTGGTGGCCCGCTCGAACGCCGACCTGCAGCGCGTGATCGACCTGGTGCTCACCGAGCCCGGCATCGACCGCTCGACGACGGTCATCGCGCTCGCGACCCAGATCCCCTACCGCGTGGTGCCGCTGGCCCGCGCGTCCGTGGAGCCGACGCCGGCGTGAGCGTCAGGAGCCGTACGCCCCGGCCGGGTCCTCGAGGAAGGCGAGGTCGTCGGGCTGGTCGATCCGGTAGCTGCCGCTCGCGTTGCAGTTGTAGTTCAGCCCGAAGGACGTCACCGCGACGATGATGTTGTCGTCCGCGATCTGCGACGTGGTGATGTCGAACGTCGGGCCTCCCGAGTCGCCGAAGCAGGTGCCGCCGGTGGTCCCGCTCCCGCGGTGGGAGAACATCACCGCGATGTCGCGGTAGCCGTACGCACCCTTGAGGCTCACCAGCCGCCGGTCGGCCTTGCGCCGGGTGTCGCCGCCCAGGCCGAACTTGGGGCCGCTGTCCTCGAGGCCGTAGCCGACCGACTCGAAGAGGCCGCGCTGGCGGTCCTTGCCGGCGTACCGGTCGAGATAGTCAGCCTCGGGCAGGCTGCCGTACTCGGGCAGCACCACCGGCTCGCTCAGCTCGAGGACGCCGAGGTCGTGGAGCAGGAAGGCCGCGTCGACGTACTCGGGGTGGGTGAACGTGGACTCGGTCTCGTGCCAGGTCGGGCTGGCGTCGAGCGCGGCCGACCAGTCGTCGTAGCGCTCCTCGTTGCGGTCGGGGACGTAGGTCGAGCTCGGCGCCAGCATGGAGTAGTCGGGCTCCTCCTCCACCGAGAACCACACGTCGGTCCCGCCGAGCAGGGGGTCCGCCGGGGCGGCGCCCTCGAAGCCAACGGCGTACGTGCAGTGACCGGCGGTGACGACGGTGTCCGCGTCGATCAGGGTGCCGGTGCAGTTGAACCAGCCGCCCGGGTCGTCGAAGCGCGAGTCGACGGCGGCAGGCACGTAGAAGAGGAGCTGTCCCACGTATGGGTGCTCACCCCGGTCCGGTGCCCCGCCGATGATCGCCTCGGCCGGCAGCGTCGGCGCCAGCAGTGCGACGGTCGCGAGCGAGGTGACCGCGACGCGGCCGAGGGAGATCGACATGTGGTGCTCCTTCGAGAGGGATGGCGTGTCCCCAGTCAGCACGCCCGGCGTCTCGGGAGTCATCCCCCGGATCGGGTACGTCCCCCGCTCAGCCCTCGACCGGGAAGATCATGCACGTCGAGGTCGCGTGCGCGACCAGCCTGCCGTCGCCGTCCGTCAGCTGCGCCTGCGCCAGGGCCGTACGCCGCCCGCGCTGGATCACGGTGCCCTCGCACGCGAGCAGGCCGGAGTCGACGGTGACGGGACGGAGGAACTTCACCGTCAGGTCCACCGAGGTGTAGAGCTCGCCCGCCGCCAGGGTGGTGTGCACCGCGCAAGCCGCGGCCGTGTCGAGGAGCGTGGAGATGACCCCGCCGTGGACGGTGCCGAGCGGGTTGTAGTGGAACTCGGCAGCCGGCATCTCGACGACCACGCGACCGGGCTCGGGGCGCAGGTCGGTGAAGCCGAGCGTGTCCATGATCGGCGGGGGCGGCATCTCCCCTGATCGCATCGCCATCAGCTGCGCGAGGCCGTCGAGCGCCAGCATGCGGGTCAGGTCGGCCTGGCCGGGCGGCGTCCAGGCGAACGTGCGCGTCTCGGTGCGGAACCGGTTCTCGAGCTGGTGGTGGTCGACGGGCTGGGTCTGCGTCATGGACCCAGCGTGGCATCCCCTTGCTGGGTCTGTCAACGAGACCTAGGGTGGAGGGATGACGGCCACTCCCTCCCCCGGCCCCTCCCCCGGTCCCTCCGCCGGCCCCTCCGCTCTCGAGTGGTCCACCGACAACTGCACCGTCGGGCGCGCGATGACGGTCCTCGGCGAGCGGTGGACCTTCGTGGTGCTGCGCGAGGTCTTCAACGGCGTGCGGCGGTTCGACGACATGCGCCGCCACTCCGGGATCCCGCGCCAGGTGCTCACCGACCGGCTCGCCCTGCTCGTCGACGCCGGCATCCTGCGCCGCGTGCCCTACCGCGAGCCCGGACAGCGCGAGCGCCACGAGTACCGGCCCACCGACAAGGGCTTCGACCTCTACCCCGTGCTGGTCGCGGTGCGGGCGTGGGGCGACCGCTACCTCGCGGACCCGGAGGGGTCGCCGGTGGAGTTCGAGCACGTCGGCTGCGGAGCCGAGGTCGGCGTGGTCCTGCGCTGCGCCGAGGGGCACGAGGTCAGCGGGCGTCGCGACGTCGCGACGCGCCCCGGCCCGGGCGTCAAGCCGTTCGGCGAGGCGTCCTAGGCGTCCTAGCCCAGCCGCTCCCCCACCTCGCGCGCCGCCGCGATCACCTGCGGCGCCACGACGTCCTCGTCGATCATGCCCTCGAGGGTCACGATGCCCACGCTCGCCCGCAGCCCCTCGACTCCCCGCACCGGCGCGGCGAGGCCACGGGCGCCGGTCTGGAGCTCGCCGCTGGTGACGGCGTACGCGTCCCCGTCGGCGTCGAGCAGGCCGATGGCCTTGCCGGCCGCACCCTGCGTGAGCGGGTGCCGGGCGCCGACGCGGTAGGCCACGTGGAAGTCGGTCCACGTTGGCTCGACCACGGCGAGCGCCAGCGCCTCGTCGCCGTCGGCCACCGTGAGGTGGGCGGTCGACCCGAGCGACTCCGCGAGCCGGCGCAGCACCGGCATGGCGAGGTCGCGCAGCAGCGGCTGCACGCCGCTCGCCAGGTGGAGCACCCCGAGCCCGACGAAGAGGCGTGAGCGCGCGTCCCGGCGGACCAGTCCGTGCTGCTCGAGCGTGCTGACGAGCCGGTGGACCACCGTGCGGTTGACGTCCAGCCGGTGCGAGAGCTCGGTGACGGTCAGGCCCTCGGAGCTGTCGGCCAGCACCCGCAGGACGCGGAGGCCGCGGTCCAGCGTCTGCGAGGTCTCGGAGGGCACGGGGTCAATATGACAGGAAAGTCAGGACGTCTGCCGCACTGCCCATTCGCGGATCCGGTTGATCCGCTCGTGGAGCTGCTCGGCGTTGGCCACGGCGGCCGGCGGGCCGCCGCACTCCTTGCGGAGCGCGTTGTGGGTGATGCCGTGGGCCTGGCCGGTGCGGTGGTGCCATGCGGCGACGAGGCCGTTGAGCTCGCGCCGCAGCACCCCGAGCTGCTGGTGGGTGCTGAGCTCCTGCACGGAGTCGACCACGCGGTCGCCCACGCCCTCGGCCTTCTGCTTGCGGGCACGCTCGCTCTGCCGCGAGTGCAGCAGCTCGCGCACCTGGTCGGGCTCGAGCAGCCCGGGGATGCCGAGGAAGTCCATCTCCTCCTCGGAGCCGGACACCACCTCGCCGGAGTGGCCGAACTGCGCGCCCTCGTAGAGGACGTGGTCGAAGGACGCCGTCGAGCCCAGCGCCTCCCACGACATCTCGAGCTCGTCGGAGGCCGACTCGCCCTGCTGCGCCTCGGCGAGCAGTCCCTCCTCAGCGGCGAAGATGTCGTCCTCGTCCTGGACGCGGCGCCCGAGCACGTGGTCGCGCTGGGCCTCCATGTCGGAGGCGAACTCCAGCAGGTGCGGCACGGACGGCAGGAACACCGACGCGGTCTCGCCGCGCGACCGGGCGCGGACGAAGCGGCCGACCGCCTGGGCGAAGAACAGCGGGGTGGAGACAGTGGTCGCCCACACGCCGACGGCCAGGCGCGGCACGTCGACGCCCTCGGAGACCATCCGGACGGCCACCATCCAGCGGTCCTCGGACGCGGTGAACTTCTCGATCTTCTTCGAGGAGCCCTTCTCGTCGGACAGCACCACGGTCGGCGACTCCCCGGAGATCTTCTTCAGCAGTGCGGCATAGGCGCGGGCCGTCTCCTGGTCGCCGGCGATCACCAGCCCGCCGGCGTCGGGCACGTGGCGGCGTACCTCCGAGAGCCGGGTGTCCGCGGCCTCCAGCACTGCCGGGATCCACGACCCGCGCGGGTCGAGGGCCGTACGCAGCGCCTGGGCGTGCATGTCCTTGGTGAGCGGCTCGCCCAGCCGGGCGACGACCTCGTCACCGGCCCGGGTGCGCCACTGCATCTCGCCGGAGTAGGCCATGAACAGCACCGGACGCACGACGTGGTCGGCGAGGGCGTGGGCGTAGCCGTAGGTGTAGTCGGCGGCCGAGACGGGGATGCCGTCGTCGCCGGGGGCGTAGCTCACGAACGGGATCGGGTTGATGTCGGAGCGGAAGGGCGTGCCGGTCAGCGCGAGCCGACGGGTGGCCGGGTCGAACGCCTCGCGCACGCCCTCGCCCCACGACAGCGCGTCGCCGGCGTGGTGGATCTCGTCGAGGATCACGAGCGTCTTGAAGCGTTCGGTGCGGATCCGCATCGCGAGCGGGTTGACCGCGACGCCGGCGTAGGTGACCGCGATGCCGACGTAGTCGTCGGACGTCCTGCCCTTGCCGGCGGAGTAGGTCGGGTCGATCGGGATCCCGGCGCGCGCGGCGGCCTCGGCCCACTGCGTCTTCAGGTGCTCGGTCGGGGCGACGACGGTGATCCTGTCCACGACGCGGCGGCTGAGCAGGTCGGCCGCGACGGTCAGGGCGAACGTCGTCTTGCCGGCTCCCGGGGTCGCGACCGCGAGGAAGTCGCGGGGCTGGGCGGAGCGGTACTTGTCGACCGCCGCCTGCTGCCAGGCGCGGAGGGACGGCGCGGTGCCCCACGCGGCCCGGTCGGGCCACGCGGGAGGCAGCGGCGCGTCAGGCCGCCCCGTCACGCGTCGGGACCCGAGCCGTCCGAGCCGGACCCGCCGCCGGGCTTGTCACCTGGCTTCATCGAGTCCCAGATCTCCTTGCACTCCGGGCACACCGGGAACTTCTCCGGAGCACGCGAGGGCACCCACACCTTGCCGCACAGCGCGATCACGGGCGTGCCCATGACCATCGCCTCGGTCAGCTTGTCCTTGGGGACGTAGTGGGAGAACCGCTCGTGGTCACCCTCGTCGGTCGGGACGGTCTGACGCTCTTCGATCGTCTGGCTGCCCGGCGAGAATCCGATGGTGCTCATGATGGACAAGCCTAACGGGCCGACCAGAGATAGACCTGCTCGACGTCGGTGTACGCGCCGGGTGCGATGTCGTAGCCCACGTCGGTGAAGGCCACCGCGCGGCCCTCCGGAGACACCGCGACCGACGCCGGGACGTCCTCGCCGACGGTGAGGTCGGCCTCATAGCCGTAGTAGTCCGGATAGCGTCGTGGCCCGGCCAGGATCCGGCGCGTCTCGCCCCCTGCCTGTCCCAGGGTCACCGTGTCGATGCCGGCCACAGCGAAGGACCTCGAGGCAGTCGCGAGCGACGCGTCGTAACCCCAGTCGCCGAGCGGCCGCATGCCTGCCACCTCGAGCGGCCTGCTGGCGCCGTCGCGATCGCAGAACCGGTCGTGCACCACGTACCGACCGTCGTCGGACACGCTCGAGACCGCGCTGTAGCAGAACGACGGCTCGGCGGGGAGCTCTCCGTTGGCGACGACCGTCGCTGCAACGGTGTCCCAGATCCGCAGGATGCCCTTCTCCACCAGCGCCAGGTACCGGCCGTTGGGCGAGGCGGCCTGGAATCCTGTCACCCCGAGGTCCAGGACGGCGCCGGTGTCGGCGTTCCACCGCCGCGCGGTGCCGCCGTCGGCGAAGGTCACCGACCTGCCGTCCAGGCTCAGGGTCGCTCGGTCGCCGGTCCCGACCGGGACGAGCGTCGAGGTGCCGGCGACACGGTCGCGCAGCCAGCGGTCACCCCACGGGTCGTCGAACAACACGTACCTGCCGGAGTCCGAGAGCTGGACGCCGTAGCCGCTGATCGCCCGCCCTTCCGCGTCGATGCTGACCAGCTCCGTCCGCCCGGTCCCGGCGTCCCACGCGTACGCCCGACCGCGGTCCCGCTTCCCCGACGACCGGTCACCACGCACCAGGTTGGTAGCCGTCGAGGTGTACGCCACGACGCTGCCGTCCCCGGAGACGTCACCTGCCCACGAGGCCCCGTTGGCGGGCCGTCCCTCGACCCCGCGGCTGACGAGGACGGTGCCTCGGGCGGCTGCCTGCTTCCCGGCGTCCAGCACGACCCGGACGACGCGACGCACGGCCGGCGCGACGACGCTGCTCCGGACCTCGAGCGTGATCACCGTGCGGCCGGCCGGAGCCTTGCCGACGAGGTGGGTGCCCGTGAGGCGTAGGCCCTTCGGGGGCCTGCGCATGGCCCTGAACCGGGCGCCCCGCAGGTTGCGGGGGAAGAGCGGGACGCGGACCTGGGCGCCGCGGATGGCCGGCCACCTCAGCGTCTCGGAGACCGGGAGCCGCCCCGCAGCACCGTAGAAGGAGTACTCGTCATAGGCGTAGTGCTGCGACAGGTCGTCGTCCGTGGCGGGGCTGCTCGGCCTGCCGCCGCAGACCGGATCAGTCCACTGGCACCGCTGCACGAGCATGCCGCTCCGGCTCACCCACCGCGGTACCGCGGGCCCGCGGCCGGCGAGGACGCCCTGCGCGCCGTCGTCGTCCGCCTGCTGCAAGGGGTCGCCGAGCAACCAGAGGCCGCCGACGTGGCGGCGCGCGGAGCGCGGATCCTTCTCGGCCAGCTGCCGGGCGGCCGCGCGCGCCGCGACGGCGCCCTCGGAGTGCCCGCCCAGGACGACGAGGGCATCGGGGCACGCCCGTGCAGAGCGGACCACGGCAACGACCGCCCTCCGCGCGTGGGCGCGCCAGTCGGCGAAGTGTCGGTGCCGCAGCCCCTGGCTGCGGATGTCGTCGAGGTCGTCGGCCGTGAGCTCGCGCGAGGGCGGTGCCACCGCGGTCACCGACACGCGCTGACCGGGCACACGCCTGAGCTCGCGGACCACCGTGTCCCTCGCACGGCCCCCGGCCCAGACCACCCGGACGTCGGGGCAGCCACCGGGCTTCGCCGATGCGGCCGTGGACGCTCCTGACACCGGAGCGGTCGTCACCGCCGCCAGGCCGGTCACCAACGCCGTCGCCGCCAGCCACGTCGTGCCCCCGCGCGCTCCTCCACGCATCCTGCTCCCCCTCGTCCGGCCCGGCGCTGTCCGATCCCGCGCGCGGTCGCGCGCACACAGGAGACGCGGACCCCGCGGGAAAGGTTGCCGCCGACCCGACGGATCAGTTCAGGTCGGGGTCGACGGGCCGGTTCACGTGCCAGGCCAGCATGCCCGGCTGGCGTCGCATCACGTCGCGCCGCAGGCCGTCGGGGTCGCCGCGGAACGCGTCGCCCACCTCGGCGCTGACGACGTACCAGCTGCCCTCCTCGACCTCGCCGTCGAGCTGCCCGGCTCCCCATCCGGCGTAGCCGGCGAAGACCCGCATCGCGCTGAGCGAGCCGTCGACCAGCTCGGTCGGGGTGTCGAGGTCGACCATGCCGAGCAGGCCGGCGACCGGGCGCCACCCGACCGGCGGGTCCTGCGGGTCGCGCAGCGCCGCCACGGCGAGGGCGCCGTCCGTGCCGACCGGGCCGCCACGGAAGAGCACCTCCGGCTCGGCGACCACGTCGCGCCACGGCTCCAGCACGTCGGCGACGAGCACCTGGGAGGGACGGTTGAGGACCACGCCGAGGGCGCCCTCCTCGGTGACGTCGAGCAGCAGCACCACCGTGTCCGCGAAGTTGGGGTCCTGCAGGGCCGGTGTCGCCACCAGCAGCATCCCCGATGCCAGCTGCATGCGCTCCACTATGGCCGATGGGGCGGCACCGCACACCACCCTTGGCGGAGTCAGGCCGCGAGGACCGCCCGGATCCGCTGCACCAGCGACGACGCCGGGGCAGACCGCGGCGCGACCCCCGGGACGTACGACGCGCGCGCCGCGAGCTCGATCTCCCGGCCCACCCGCTGCGCCGCCTCCCCCGGCGCGCTGGCCCGCCCGGCCATGAGGGCGAGCAGCTCGTGCTCCTTGCCGGCGGCGACCGCGGTCGCACGGGCCATCTCGGGGCTCGTCGGGTGGGCGACGTGGCGGTCGATGATCGCCCGGATGCCCGGCATGTCGCCGGCGGCCTTCAGCCAGGCGATGGCCACGGCGTTGCCGAGGTCGAGGGGCTGGTCGGCCAGCTCGCGCTCGATGTGGCCCGACAGGCGGGTGTGCCAGCGCAGCTGCAGCGCGCCGAGGAGGGTGAGCTCGTCGCCGAAGGTCTCGGTGACGCCGTCCACGTCCATGGGCAGGCGGCCGTCGAGGCGGGTGTCAGCGGTACGGATCACGTCGCGGAGCACGTCCCCGCGTCGGTGGTGGGACGTCCAGGTCATGGCGGTCTCCTTCAGGTACATACCGACAGTACGTACTCTCAGTATGCCCACTCGCGCGCGACGCGTTCAAACCGCGTCGTCGTGAGTCCGGTCACCTAGGCTGCGAGCCATGAGGACCCGGCGGCAGCGCTTCTCCGACTCGACCAAGCGGGCGCTCGTCGACGTGGCCGAACGGCTCTTCACCGAGCACGGCTACTCCGCCACGTCGCTCGACGCGATCGTGGCGGGCGCAGACGTCACCAAGGGCGCGCTCTACCACCACTTCAGCGGGAAGCAGGCGATCTTCGAGGCCGCCTTCGAGCGCGTGGAGTCACGAGCCACCTCGGGCATCGCGCACGCGACCGAGGGCCACCAGGACCCCTGGCTCAAGGCGCAGGCCGGGCTGCGCGCCTTCCTCGAGGCGGTGCAGGAGCCGGGCTACCGCCAGATCGTCATCTCCGACGGCCCCTCGGTGCTCGGCCACGAGCGCTACCGCGAGCAGGAGGAACGCTCGACGTACGCCATCGTCGACGAGATCGTGCGCGCGGTCCTGACCGACACCGAGTGGGACCTCGACGACGCCATGCTCGACACGTTCACCCGGATCTTCTTCGGGGCGATGTCGGCCGCGGGGGGATCGGTCGCGGTCAGCGAGGACGCCTCGGCCGCGGCGCTGCGGGTCGAGGCGGCGATCGGCTTCATCCTGGCGGGTCTGCAGCGGCTGCTCGAGGACGGCGCCGAGCCGCCCGACCCCGCCCGTACGGCCCGGGCTACTTCGCGAAGGTGACGTTGCCGTCGACCGCCGGGACGAGCTCCACCCACACGTGGCCGGCGGGGACGGTGAGCTCGCCGTTCTTGGTCGACAGCTCGATCGGTCCCTTGAGGCCGTCCTTGCTCCAGGTGCCCCGGATGACGCGGCCGCCGTGGAAGAGCAGCGCCGCGCCCTTGCCCTCGAGCTTGGTCTCGGGCACCGGGTAGCCGGCGGGGTCGCGGTAGCCCGCGTCGCCGACCCTGACCCGCAGCACGAGGACCGAGTCGGCGGGGAACTGGTCGCCCTCCGCGGCGTAGGAGTCGGTGTTGACGTAGCCGCCCTTCTGGAACTGCCAGCTGGTGGAGTGGGCGCCGAAGTCGGCGGTGAGGGTGCGCGCCTTGCCGCCCTTGGGCAGGTCGGCCGCCGTGCCCCACGGCAGGTAGGGCGGCGGCTCCTCCTCGGCCTTGAGCCGCTTGGCGATGTCGCCGAGGCGGGCGAAGAGGTTGTAGGGGGCTGAGCGCGTGGTCTCGCGGTAGACCCCGGCGTCGCCCTCGGTGATCCACGGGATGCCGGCGCCGTTGACGCGCTTGATGGTGACCGGGGCCGCGCCGCTGGTCACGACGGTCGCGCCGTCGGGGACGATGCCGATGTCGCTGGCGCGCATCGAGCGCACCGGTCCGATGCTGGCGGGGACCTTCGAGTAGTAGAACGCCGCCAGGCGGGTGTAGCCGCCCTCGACGAGCTCCTCGACGACCAGGTCGGCCGAGCCGAGGCCGACCTGCGGGGCGCTGGAGGAGGTGTTGTCGACCTTGGTGACGATCACGGGGTGCTTGGGCGCCTTGCCGGTGCGCTCGAGGCCGGTCAGGGGCCAGTAGGTCGGCTCCGGCGGCTCGGTCGTCTCCGACGCCGTGGGCTCGGCCGGTGCGTCCTCGGCCGGTGCCGCCTCGTCGTCCCCGCCGCTGCAGCCGGCGAGCAGCAGCGACGCCGCGACGAGGGCGGCGGCGACGGCCCGGGAGGACGGGAGGTGGGGGCGGTGACGCACGGGGGTACTCCGTTCGAGCGGGGGATCTCTGCCTTGCAGTGTGGCGGCGCGCCTCCCCCGATCGGAGAAGGCGCGCCACAGGGTAGATCAGCCGGGACCGCCTACCAATCCGAGCCTGTCGGCGGTGCTCACGCCCGGCGCAGGGTGCCGCCGAACCACTGCGAGGTCCACGGGACGGAGACGCGGACCCGCTCGCCGGAGCCCGGCGCGTGGAGCATCACGGCGTGCCCGCGCGACCAGCGCAGGAAGATCCCGGCGTGGTAGACGCCGCCGCTGCCGCCGAAGAACATCAGGTCGCCGGGGCGCATGTCCTTCTTCGCGATCCGGCGCGTGTGCCCGGCCTGGGCGCTCGACGTACGGGGCACGTCGAACCCGGCGCGGGAGTACGCGTAGCGGATCAGCCCGGAGCAGTCGAAGCGGTCGGGCCCGGCTGCGCCGTAGGCGTACGCGTCGCCGCGCTGCCGCATCGCGACGTCGCGGGCGCTGAGGACGCGCTGGGCGACGCGACGCTTGGCGCTCAGCCGCTTCTTCTGCGTCGTCGTGCTGGTGGTGCTGGTCGTGCTGGTGACCTGGTCGGTGTCGCCGTCTCCGGCGGCAGCGGCGGGCAGGGCCGTCATCGTCGAGGCGGTGAGGCCGAGCCCGGCGAGGGCGAGCGCGCAGGCTCGCGCCGTACGAGTGGTCGCAGGCATGGTGTGTTCCTTTCCCACGCCTGTGGGGTGAGCTGTCGGGTTGGGGCTGGAAGGTGCCCCGCCGCGCGCTCCGGGAGTGCTTCTCCCGAAGGGGTGCGGCTTCACCCCGAGCCGACGGTGTCGGCGTGGAACCTGTGGGTCCCCCACTCCTGCCCTCGTGACTCGGGGGTTCGTCCCGGCCGGGCAGGACTCGGCGTACACCGGGACGGATCGGTCTCTCGACCGCCAACCAACGTGACAGACGGTCCGCCGGGACGCAAAGCCGGCCACGGCCCCGAGCGTGGGACCGTGGCCGGGATCACGTGGATCGACCTTCGCGGGCGCTCAGCCCAGCTTGCGGCCTCCGTCGACGTACAACGTCTGCCCGGTGATGAACGACGCCTCGTCGCTGCACAGGAAGGCGGCGGCCGCGGCGATGTCCTCGGGCTGCCCGACGCGGCGTACGGGGGTGGCTTCGGCGTTGAGGCGCTGGAGCTCGTCGGGCTCCATCTTGAGCCGCCGCGCGGTGGCGTCGGTCATCTCGGTGACGATGAAGCCCGGGGCGATGGCGTTGGCGGTGATGCCGAACGGGCCGAGCTCGATGCCCAGCGTGCGGGTGAGGCCCTGGATGCCCATCTTGGCGGCGGAGTAGTTGGCCTGGCCGCGGTTGCCGAGGGCGGAGACGCTGGAGAGGTTGAGGATCTTGCCGTACTTCTGCTCCACGAACCGCGACTGCGCGGCCTTCGTCATGTTGAAGACGCCCTTGAGGTGGACGCCCATGACCAGGTCCCAGTCCTCCTCGGTCATCTTGAACAGCAGGTTGTCGCGGGTGATGCCGGCGTTGTTGACCAGCACGTGGATGCCGCCGAGCTCGTCGACGACCCGCTGGACGGCCGCTTCGGCGGCGGCGGAGTCCACGACGTCGCAGCCGACGCCGATCGCCCGCGCCCCGTCGGTGAGCTCGAGGCGTCCGGCGGCCTCCTGGGCGGCGGCCTCGTCGAGGTCGAGGATCGCGATCGACGCGCCCTCGCTGGCCAGGCGCTGGGCGATGCCGAAGCCGATACCTCGTGCTGCTCCGGTGATGACGGCGACGCGACGGTCGTAGCGACCCATGTGTACGGCTCCTCGGGCTCGGTGACTGGCTGTCCTCGGAGGATCTCACGAGAGTTGTGGAGATTCGGCGCAGGGGCGCGACCGGTCCGCCGCACGCCGCTAGCGTGGAGCACATGGTTCGGGGGGACTTCAGAGGCGCGGCGGCAGTGGCGGCGGCGATGGCCGTCGCCACGCTGCTCGTCGCCACGGCGTACGACCTGCCGGTGCGCGACCCGGACGGGGTCTCGGTCCCGACGTGGGTGCGGCTCCCGCTCATCGTGCTGACGGCCGTGCTGCTGGACGTCGTCGCACGGTGGGTGCTGGCGCTCCTCCGTCGCGAGCGGCCGGTCACGGCGTCGGGCGCGCTGTCGGCCCTCCGGTCGGTGGTGGGCGAGCGCTGGGACCGGGCGCAGGTCCGCTTCACCCTGAGCGGGCTCCTCGCCTGGTACGTCGCCTACGTCGCGTTCCGCAACCTCAAGGGCTACCTGCCGTTCGTCAACGAGCGCCTGTGGGACACCGAGCTGGCGAGGCTGGACCGCGTCCTGTGGCTCGGCCACGACCCTGCCGGCGTGCTGCACGAGGTGCTCGGCACCGGGTGGGCCGCCTGGCTGATGTCGGGGGTCTACGTGCTGTGGATCGGCCTCGTGCCGGCGGCCCTCGCCGTCGCGCTCGTGTGGACGCGGCGCTCGCTGGCGGGCGAGCTCTACGTCACCGCCATCTCCTTCAACTGGCTGCTCGGTGTCGCCGTCTACTACCTCGTGCCGTCGCTGGGGCCCGCCTACTCCCGTCCGCAGGAGTTCGCCGACCTCTCCCCCACCTTCAACACGCGGGTGCAGGAGTGGCTGCTGCAGGACCGCGTCGACGTCCTCGCCGGCGCGTGGGACACCCGGGCCGTCCAGACCGTGGCCGCGTTCGCCTCGCTGCACGTCGCGATCACCGTGACGACCTGCCTGGTCGCGGAGGTGCTGCGGCTGCCGTCGTGGGTGCGGGGCGCCCTGTGGACCTTCGCGGTGCTGACGGCCGTGTCGACGGTCTACCTGGGCTGGCACTTCTTCGTCGACGTCCTCGGCGGCGCGGTCGTCGGTGCCGTGGCGCTCCTGCTCGCAGCCGCGGCGACCGGTCACCCGCTGCGGCGCGATCGCGTACGCCCGTCCGCCGTCGTCGCGGACGAGCGCGAGCAGGCCCAGCCCCACACCTAGCCGTCGAGGGCCGCGCGGAGGCGCTCGGCGTACGCCTCGGGCTCGCCGGCGGCGTACTTGGTGCGGGGCCAGAAGAAGCCGCGCAGCCCGTCACCCTTCGTGCGCGGCACGACGTGCAGGTGCAGGTGCGGCACGGACTGGCTCACCGTGTTGTTGATCGCGACGAACGACCCCTGGGCGCCGAGCCCGTCCTTGACCGCGGTCGCGATCCGCTGCGCGGCGGCGAGGAACGGGTCGCGCAGCGGGGCTGGCAGGTCGGGCAGGGTCTCCACGTGGGTGCGGGTCACCAGCAGGACGTGGCCCTTGAAGACCGGGCGGGTGTCGAGGAACGCGACCAGGTCGTCGGTCTCGAGCACGAGGTGGCCGGGCACGTCGCCGGCGACGATCTGGCAGAACACGCATCCGTCCACGGGACGGATCGTGCCACGGGCGCAGGCCTCAGGCGTTGAGCACGGCCCAGGCGATGAGCTTGTCGAGCCGGCGGATGTCGATCTTCTTGTCCAGCTTGATCTTGATGTGCCCAGCTCGGGTCCACATCTCCAGCTCGGCGTTGAAGTCGAGCAGCTTGCCGGCGTTCTCGGACGACCACATGTCGATGCGGCTGTAGGGCAGCGAGTAGACCTCGACCTTCTTGCCCGTGAGCCCCTGGGCGTCGCGCACGATCAGGCGCTTGGTGGTGAAGATCGCGGAGTCCCGGAAGGTCTTGTAGGCCGCGACGGCCTGCTCTCCGTCGACGAGGAGGTCGTTGACGTCTGCGGGGACGGGGATCTCCTGGAGGAGGGTCCATGACGTGATCGCTGCGGTTTCCATGCGCGAGAGCGTCGCAGACGCCACCGCCCTCGCGGGGCAGATCACACAAGTTCGACAAGGCAGCCCTGACAGCACGTGGACCTGACCGCTCGGATCCAGTGTCGGTGGCGACACCTACAATCGAACACATGA
Organism: Nocardioides ganghwensis; assembly: GCF_014779655.1. GTDB lineage: Bacteria > Actinomycetota > Actinomycetes > Propionibacteriales > Nocardioidaceae > Nocardioides > Nocardioides ganghwensis. Next base: position 38,939 of record NZ_JACXYX010000017.1, on the reverse strand, counting down.
CCGACGCCCTCTCCGAGCTCGACGCGACCGGCCTGCTGGCCGCCGCGAGCGGGGCTGTGCGGGAGCGCCGGCTGGCGGAGGTCCACGACCTCGAGGTCCTCGCGCAGTGGGCGGTCGTCCACTCCACCGACCCGACCGAGGGGCCTGACGGGGCGCAGGCGCGTCGACTCGGGGATGTCCTGGTCCAGCTCGGCGGCGAGGGCACGCCGGGTGTGCAGGACTTCTGCCTCGGCGAGATCGCGATCGCCCGCGGCACCGGCGTCACCGCCACCACCAACGCGCTGGCCGACGTGCTCGACCTCCAGCACCGGCTCCCGGCGACATGGGCGGTCGTCCGCGCGGGCGAGGCCGAGGTCTTCATCGCCCGGCGGGTCGCCCGGCTGTCGCGTCACCTCGCCGCCGACCGTGTGGGCGTCGTCGACGCTGCGGTCGCGAGGATCATCGCCCGCGAGGCGGGCGGGCGGGTCCTCGCCGTCGCCGAGGGCAAGGTCATCGAGGCCGACCCCGCCCTGCACGACCAGCGCGTCGAGGCCGAGAGGGCCCGTCGCTACGTCAGCTCCGGGCGCACCGACGAGTACGGACTGCGCACCGTCATCGCCCGCATCGAGGCTGGCGACGCCGTGTGGGTCGAGGCGACCGTGCAGCGTGTGGCGGACATCCTCGCCCCCACCCACGCCGGGGTCGGCGCGGACGAGCTGCGCGCCATCGCCTTCGGCTACCTCGCACGCCCGGCCGAGCTGCTCCAGCTGCTCCTCGAGCACACCGACGACACCCTTCCCGGCACCGATCCGGCCGAGCCCGACGAGCCCGACCAGCCGCGGAGCCGTGCGACCGCGTTCCCCGCCGACCTGCTCGACGCACTGTGCTCCCTCGACCTCACTCCCCTCGCACCCAAGGCCGTGCTGCACGTCCACCTCCACGAGGCCGCGCTCGCCGGCGCCGATGCCGTCGCTCGGGTCGAGGGCCTCGGACCGACCTCGGTGTCCGCGCTGTGCGCGCTGCTGGGCCGCACCCGGCTCACCGTGCGTCCCGTGCGAGACCTGTCGTCCCGGGTGCGCTCCACCGCCTACGAGCACCCCGAGTCCCTCAAGGAGCAGGTCTACCTGACGACCGGCGGCGACTACTGGCCCTTCGCCACCTCGACCAGCCGACACCTCGACTACGACCACCCCACCCCCTACGACGACACCGGGCCCCCCGACCCGAAGCATCCGCAGACCGGGTCGCACAACTCCGGTCCCCTCGGCAGGCGGCACCACCGCTGGAAGACGCACGCCGGCTACCGATCCCGCCAGTGCGGCCAGGGCCGCTACGTCTGGCTCAGTCCGCACGGGCTCGCGTTCATCGTCGACCACCGCGGCACGCGCCGCATCGATCTCCACCACGCGCGGGAGATCCTCGAGGCGCCGCCCGGCGTCGACCTCTACTTCACCTGACGGTGCATCACAGCTACCGCACTGATCGCGGCATGGGAGGACGTCCGCCCCTAGGCTCAGGGCCATGCCTGACAGCCGGGAGAACTCGTGAACAGGTGGGTACTGCTCACCGCAGCCATCCTCTGTGAGGTCGCCGCCACACTGTCCCTGAAAGGCGCGCTCGACCTTCCAGCGCTCTACATCGTCGTCGCCGTCGGCTACCCGGCCTCCTTCACGCTCCTCGCGCTCGCCCTGCGCCAGGGCATGGCCCTCGGCGTCGCCTACGGCATCTGGGCTGCGCTCGGCGTAGCCACCACCGCAGTGATGTCATCGCTCATCTTCGACGAAGCCCTCACCGCTCTCATGGGCCTCGGCATCGTCCTCATCATTGCGGGCGTCCTCACCGTCGAGCTCGGCTCCCAATCGGCCCACAAGCACACTCGCACCCAAGAGGCCCCCTGATGCAGTGGCTGTTCCTTGCCGGAGCCATCATCTTCGAGGTCATCGGCACCATCTGCCTGCGCATGGCTGCAACCGGCCAACGCGCCTACTACGCCGCCGTAGCCGTCGGCTACCTCCTCGCCTTCACCTTCCTGACCCTGACCCTCGACGAGGGCCTCGGCCTCGGTGTCGCCTACGGCATCTGGGCGGCCTCCGGCGTGGCCCTGACCGCCATCGCCTCCAAGGCCCTCTTCCAGGAACCCCTCACCCCACTCATGATGGGCGGCATCGCCCTCATCATCGGCGGCGTCCTTCTCGTAGAAGTCGGCGCAGCCCACTAGTCCTCGACGCGGCCCGCCAGCCCACCCGCCGACCACCGGCGGAGCCCTCGACCCGGACTTCCGCCTGGACGTGGTTGATTGATACCCGTGACGGGCTGGGGAAGTGCCGTGGAGGATGCCGGCGCGATCGCCTCGCGAGGCGGGAGACAGCCCGCGGTCGCACCTGGGGTGCCGTGGAGGCAACGCAGCAGGTGGGTGCGGTGGTGGCGCCTGTGGCGGACCCGTCGACCACGCACGTTCAACGAGAAGGTCCGCTACAAGATGCTGCGGGACCACCGTGCGCTGATGGTCACCTTCGCCGACAAGGTCGCGGTGCGCGATCACGTGGCCGCCATCGCGGGAGACGGCGTGCTCCCGCGGGTGCTGCACGTGCTCGAGGACCCCGCAGCGCTCGCGCCGCTGCGCCTGCCCACGGCGTACGTCGTCAAGCCCAGCCACGGCAGCGGTGTCGCGGTCATCGTGTCTCCGACGGCTCCCGCCGAGGCCCGTCTGCCGCCTCCCGAGCACGGCTGGGCCTACAGCCACGTGCGGCCGGAGCACGCGCCGGGTGATCACCTCGCCGCGTTGGGGCACGTGTGGCTGTCACAGCTGTACGGCCAAGGACCCAACCGGGAGTGGGCGTACGGGCACGTGCCTCGGCGGGTCGTCGTGGAGGAGTTCCTGGGCGGTCCTGGCGGCGAGGTGCCGGACGACTACAAGTTCTTCGTCTTCCACGGGACGTGCCGCTACGTGCAGGTGGACCGTGGGCGTTTCGGGACGCGTACCCAGGACTTCTTCACCGCCGGCTGGGAACACGTGCCACTGAGCGGCGGCCACCCCTGGGCGACGCCGCCGGTCTCGCGCCCGGACCGGCTCGACGAGATGGTGGACCTGGCGCAGCGCCTCGGGCAGGACACCGACTTCGTGCGGGTGGACCTGTACGACCTTCCCGGCCGCATCGTGTTCGGTGAGATGTCGAGCCTGCCCGCCGGTGGCGACAGCCCGTTCGAACCAGAGTCGTTCAACTCCGAGTTCGGCAGCCACTGGACCCCGCCGCGTCGCTACGTGTGACTTGACGCGTTCTGCCCACGCGCGCGCCCCGCCGATGTGACCCTTGGGAGTCAGCACGTCTCGATTCCGTGGGGAACGCATGAACACGCTCGTACGCGCGCTCGCGCTCGCAGTCGTCGCACCGTTGGTCGTCGCGCTGGGGCTCGCCACCGTGCCGCAGGCGCCGGCGGCGGCCTTCTCCGACCGCGACTGCGGGGATTTCCCGAGCCAGGCCGCGGCCCAGAACTTCTTCCTGCAGGCCGGCGCCGGCGACCCGCACCGCCTCGACGACGACGGGGACGGCGTGGCGTGCGAGTCCAACCCGTGCCCGTGCATCGGCCGCGGCAGCACCGCGCCACAGCAGTTCGCGAACACCCAGACTCAGCAGACCTACCGCGAGACCGGCAACGTCGTCCGCGTCACCGACGGCGACACGCTCCGGGTCCGGCTGCGCAGCGGCGCGCACGTGTCCGTACGCATGCTCGGGATCGACACCCCGGAGCGCGGCCGTTGCGGTGCTGACGACGCGACGGCCAACCTGCGCCGGCTCGCGCCCGTGGGCTCGACCGTGCACCTGGTCTCGGACCGGACCCAGGCGGCCAAGGACCGCTACGGGCGGTTGCTGCGCTACGTGAAGCGTGAGGGCGGCTACGCGGACCTGTCCTACCGGCAGGCGTGGAGCGGCTTCACCAGGCCCTACGTCTTCGGCGGCAAGCCGGTCGCCCGGCACGGCACGTACGTCCGCGCGATCCGGAACGCCCGCGCCCACCAGCGGGGCGCGTGGAACGACTGCTGGTGAGGTCGTAGCCCGATCGCTGACGTGCCCGACGCAACCTTCCGCCGGTGTCGGGAGTCAGGAGGGTGAGTGGGCACCGCGGGGGTGCAGGTGAGGGGGTGGGCATGTTCTCGACGACCGGCACGCAGGTGCCCTCGTTCGAGGAGTACGCCGCCGTCTCCTGGTCGATGCTGTACCGCAGCGCCTACCTGCTGGCCGGCAACCACGCAGACGCCGAGGACCTCGCGCAGCAGACGCTCATCAAGGCCCACGGCGCGTGGGTCAAGGTGAGCGCCTCGGACTCGATGAACGCCTACGTGCGGCGGATCCTCACCAACACGTTCCTCTCCTCCAGGCGACCCAGCGCGCGCCGGCTGGAGCTGCTGACCGACGAGGTCCCGGAGTGGGGCGGACCGTCCGGCGCGGCCGGAGGCACCGCTGGGACGCCGGGGACGTCCGAGGAGCGCAGGGCGCTGTGGCCGCACGTCAAGCAGCTCCCGCGCCAGCAGCGCGCGGTCATCGTGCTGCGCTACTACGAGGACCTCAGCGAGGCGGAGATCGCCGAGACGCTCGGGTGCTCGCGCGGCACCGTGAAGTCCACGGCCCACCGCGCGCTCAAGAGCCTGAAGGCCGCACTGGACGAGCAGGACACACCCCGGCCCGGCGGGAAGGAGGACTGACATGCACGAGGACATCGAGAAGATCCTGACGCGCGAGCTGCGCCAGGTCGCCGACGGCGTGGAGGTCCCGCCCCTGCCGGAGCTGCCCACCGGACCGCCGTCGCGGTTCGTCTGGCCGCCGCTGCTGGCGGTGGCCGCCGCCGTGGTGCTGATCGCGCTGGTGGTCCTCGTGGGCGGCCCGTCGAACCGGAGCGGCGTGCCCCAGCCGGCACCACAGCCGACGGAGTTTGTCACCGATGGCGCGGCCGACCCACTGCCGGAGACGGTGCCCACGGGACAGCCCCGGGTGCCGTACGTGCTCGACCGGGTGGCGTACGTCGGCGACGACTCGTTCCCCGGCTTCGACTCGGTCGACGGGACCGCTCAGGGCTGGCTGGCGGTGGAGCCGCCGTTCGTGTGGTCGTGGGGCAACGGCGGAGCGCCGAGGGGGCTGGACGTCGCCGTCGAGCAGCCGCCGGCCGTGTCGCCCAACGGGCAGTTCATCGCCTACCTCTCCAGCGAGGGCGACCTGAACGGGTTCCACACCGCACCCGACGGCGAGGGGATGGGCCTGCCCGTACCGGTCCCCGTCCGGGACGAGGACGGGGTCGGCACCCGCGTCGCAGCCGTCACCGACGACGGCTGGGTGATCGCGAGCGGCCGGGGTGTCGGCGTCCTGTGGCGTCCCTTCGACGGCGCAGAGCCGGTCGACCTGACCCAGACCGCCCCCGGTCAGCTGGTCTGGCAGGCGACGAGGGCGGGTCTGGTGGTCGTCGACGGCAGCGGCGACGCTCGGGACCCGAGCGGCGACAATCGGGTGGCCGCCGACGGCCGGGTCTACCTGGCCGACCTGACGCCCGACGGCGACCTGGTGCCGATCGCGGACCTGCCGAACTTCGGGATCGCGGACGTGTCCGGGGAGTGGGTGGCGTGGGTGCCCGCCGACCAGATCAGCGGCGACGTGCCGGAGTACGACGAGATCCGCGTGCGCGACCTCGACGGAGGTCGCGAGGGCGTGCTCTCGCTCCCGCAGGGGTGGCGCTTCGTCAACACGTCCTTCACCTTCGAGGACGACCAGTTCCTCGTCGCCCGCGTGACCGACGGGCAGCAGGAGCGAATGGCGCGCTGCAGCCCCGCCTTGCAGGAGTGCGTCCTGCTCGCGGCTCCCTGAGACGTCCTCGCCGAGCCGTCTAGGCTCACCCGGTGCGCATCGTCTCGCTGATCCCGTCCGCCACCGAGATCCTGTTCGCCGTCGGCGCCGGTGACGACGTCGTGGGCGTGACCTTCGAGTGCGACCACCCGGCGGAGGCACGGGAGCGGCGGGTGGTGTCGACGTCCGCGATGCCGGAGGGGCTGACGCCCAAGGAGATCGACGACTTCGTCGCGGCCGCGATGACGGCCGGTGAGGACCTCTACCGCCTCGACGCCGGGGCCCTCACCGACCTCGACGCGGACCTCGTCGTCACGCAGGACCTCTGCGCGGTCTGCGCGATCGACGTCGACACCGTCGATGAGGCGCTTCGCCACCTGGGCTGCCGGGCCGAGGTGGCGACGGTCGACCCGCACACGCTCGACGACGTGCTGGCGTCCGTCACCGAGATCGGCCGGTCGACCGGACGTACGGAGCAGGCAGCGACCTTGGTGGCCTCGCTCGAGGCGCGCCTCGCAACGGTCGCCGAGCAGGTGGACGGGCGTCCGCGGCCGCGCGTGCTGGTGCTCGAGTGGACCGATCCGCCGTTCGCCCCCGGCCACTGGATCCCCGAGATGGTCACCCGCGCCGGCGGCGAGCCGACGCTCGGCGTCGCTGGCACAAAGTCGACCCGCATCACGTGGGAGCAGGCCGTCGACTCGGCTCCGGACCTCGTCGTGTGCGCCCCGTGCGGCTACGACCTCGACGGCGCCGCGACGCTCGCGGAGGACGTACGCCACCGCTTCCCGGGCGTGCCCGTGTGGGCCGTGGACGCCGACGGGCACTTCGCCCGTCCCGGCCCGCGCCTCGTCGACGGGGTCGAGGTGCTGGCCGGGATCCTGCACCCGGAGGCGGTCGAACCCTCTCCGTACGCCCGGCGCGTCTGACGACAGTCGTCAGCGGCGCTCGGCGCGGACGAGCACGTCGAACGGCCGCCCGTCCCGGCGGGCGGCGAACGACCCGACCACCTCGAAGCCGAGCGACTCGACCGTCCGACGCGCCCGCACGTTGAACGACGCGACCGTGACCCGGAAGGCCGCCGGCGCGTACTGCGAGCGACCGAAGTCGAGCCCGGCGGCGATGACCGCCCTGCCCAGCCCCTGCCCGGTCAGCGACGGACGCAGCCCTCCCCCGGTGTCGAGGGCCGAGTCGTCGTAGTCCCAGCCGGGCACCCGGCCGTCCGGGCCGAAGGACCGGAAGCCGATCAGCCGGTCGTCGGCCAGGACGGCGTGGAAGCCCAGCTCCGGGTCGAGCAGCTCGTCCGGATCGGCGCCGGCCAGGTCGTAGACGTCGTAGGGCGGGTCGTAGCGCCAGGTCGCGAGGTCCTCGGCGTACGCCCGGGTCAGCGGGGCGATGCGGATGGAGCCTGGGTCGACGAGGCGGGTCACGCCAGCACCCGGCGTACGACGCGCCGTCGCAGGGTGGGCGAGGCCGCCACCTCGTAGCCGGCCTCGAGGAAGACCTGCAGCAATCCGACGGACGCCTCGTCCCAGATGACGGTCTTGCCCGGGGGCGGCTCGATCGGATAGCCCTCGAGGACGCGAGCGCCGACCTGCTCGCCGTACGCGACGGTGGCGTGGGCGAGCTCGTAGGTCAGGCCCGCGCGGCGCCAGCCCTTGCGCACCACGAAGCAGGTGACGGACCAGACGCCCTCGAGCTCGGGGTCCATCCGCATCCACGCCTGCTTGCGGCTCCACAGCCGGGGGTAGTTCTCCCGCGGCTCGACGGCGACCCAGCCGGCCGCCTCGTCGTCGACGTACCCGATCAGGCCCGAGGTCGGCCCCGAGGTGCCGCACGCGGTCTGCTCGACCAGCGCGGCGTCCCTCTGCTCCTGGGTGGTGTCGCGCCAGATCCAGCCGGGCACCTTGAGCGCCTGGCACCGGCACTTGGCGGCGCCTCCCGTCCCGAAGACGGCCTCGACGTCCTCCGGCGCCGCCTGGTTGGCCGGGAGCCAGCTGAAGTCGGGCATGCGGCGACCCTAGTCCTCGGCGCGGTGGTCCAGTCCGTCAGATCGGCGCCATCCGATGTGGTGTCGGCGCCGAACAGGACACATGACCCAGTCTCTTCAGCGCACCCTGGACGAGGTCCAGCAGGCACCGTTCGTGGTGGACGTGCTGCGCAGTGGGGACCGCCTCGCGGCCGCCGCCGGCGGCGAGGGCGGACCGGCGCCGGTGCGGCTGCTCGCCGACGTGATCGACGAGCGCGACGAGCTGACCGCGGTGGCGGCCGTGCACGCGCTCGCGCAGGTGTGCGACGACGGGGCCGACGCCGTCCTGGCCGACCTCCTCTCGCACCCCCGGCCGTTCCTGCGCGAGCACGCGAGCTGGGCGCTGCGGACGCGGCTCCCGCGCCTCGACGCGGTCGGCAGGCTCGTCGGCGTCGTCGTGGGCGGAGGGTTCTCCGGCATGCTCGCCCAGCGCACGCTCGCCCGGTGGGCCGTCGCCGCGCCGCAGCAGGTCTCCCTCTCCATCGAGGACGCGCTCGTCGGGGCGGCCGATGCCGCGGTCCGCAGCAGGCTGGTCGAGACCCTCGGCCTGGTGCCGGGGCCGATCGCCGGCCGTGCGCTGCGCGAGCTCGCCCTCGAGGACGGCGAGCACCCGACCGTACGGCTGGCTGCCGTCGCCGCCCTGGGTGACCGCCCGGACGATGACGCCGCGGTGGCGGTGGTCCGGCACCTCGGCACGGCCGACGGCGACGTGGGGGCCGTCGCCCGGCTCGCCGCCATCGACCTGGGCATCGACGTCGTCGAGCGTGGCGATGCCGGGCACGGCCTGACCGTCGCCCAGCTCTTCCTGCACGCCGACATCGACCGTGACCTGAGCCGGGCGGGCGCCGGCGACAACGGTGGCGTCGCCACGCTGCTGGTCCGCCTGGGTGACGCACTCGCGGCCGGGACCGGGGTCGACCGGGTGCTGACCCTCTCCCGCGGCACCCCCGGCGCCGCCCTGGATGCGCTGACTCCGGCCGACGGCCACCTGCTGACCCCGGTGCCCCTGCTCCCCGAGGCCACCTCCACCGCGCAGGCCTGGCCCTCGCGGGTCGCGGCGGAACGCGGGATCCGCCGCGTGCTGCGGACGTACCGCCCCGACGTGCTGCACCTGCGGATGGCGGAGGTGGGCAGCCTGGCCGCTGCCGAGGTGGCCCGCGACCTGGGCATCCCGGTGGTGTTCACCCTCGCGCCCGACCCCCACGCCGTCATCCACGCCCTGGACATGACCGGTGGCCTGCACCGGGGCAACTTCGGCACCGAGGACGAGCGTGAGCACTACTGGTTCCGTGCCCGCCTGGTGCAGCGACTGGCAGAGGACTCGGCCCACATCGTGCTCTTCCCCCGCCCCGAGCTGCAGCACGACATGCGCGAGCTGCTCGGCCTGGACGTGGCTGGGGAACCCGGCCGCTACACCGTGGTGCCGGAGGGCGTCGACCTCGGCGTCAGCGCCGCCGCCGCTGCCGAGGTGGAGGGCCCCGGAGCTCCCGGCCCGGCGCTGGCCGAGCTCGACGCGCTCCTCGCCGCGCTGCCCGAGCACCGCAGGGGGCTGCCGCTGGCGATCAGCGTGGGCCGCCTGCACCGGGTCAAGGGGATGGCGACGCTGGTCGAGGCGTGGGCCGGCGATGCCGAGCTGTCCGAGCGGTGCAACCTGCTGGTCGTCGGCGGCGACCTGGCCGACCCGTCGCCCGACGAGCGGCAGCAGCTGGACCTGATCGACGAGGTGCTGGCGCGGTTCCCCACGGCCGCCGACGGCCTGGTGATGCCCGGTCACCGTCCCAACGACGTGGTGGCGGTCTGGTTGGCGGCCGCGCGGGCGGGCAGGCCGGGCGGCAACGGCCCGGACGGGGTGTACGTGTGCAGCAGCCTCAAGGAGGAGTTCGGCCTGGCGCTGCTCGAGGCCCTGGCCTCGGGGCTGGTGGTGGTGGGACCGGCGGCCGGCGGACCGGCGACGTACATCGACGACGGGGTGACCGGCGTGCTCGTCGACACCCGCCGGCCCGACGAGGTGGCGCGTGCGATGCGCGCCGCCTTCGACCTCGCCACCGCACCGGGTCAGGCCGAGCGGATCGACCGGGCACTGGACCGGGTGAGGGCCGACTTCACCGTGCAGGCCATGGCGGACCGGTTGAGCCGGATCTACGCCGGCGCCGTCCGTACGGCGGGCCGCTCGTGACACGGTTGCTCGCATGACCCTGCTGGTGATCAGCCCGGACTACGCCTCGCACCTGCTCCCGCTGGCGACCCTCGCGACGGCCTGGCAGGACGCCGGCGAGCGGGTCGTCGTCGCGACCGGCCCGGCGACCGCGGGCATCGTCGCGAACTTCGGGTTCGACCGCGCCGACCTGGTGCTGGGCCGGGGGTCGAACCCCGGGGTCATCCGGGCCGAGCAGCAGCCACCCGGCGAGGACGACGCGCTGCGTGGCTTCTTCGACGCCACGCGGCACGGCATGGTGGCGACGCTGCGCTACCAGGCCGAGGCACGTCGCACCGACCTGCTGTGGGAGCCGGTGGACCGGGCCCGAGCCGTCCTCGACGTCGTCGACCGGGTGAAGCCCGACCACGTCATCGTCGACCACCTGGCGTTCAGCGCCCGTATCGCGCTGGCCGCCGCGGGGATCCCGCACGCCGACGTCGTGCTCGGCCACCCGTCCGCGCTCCCGGTCGGCGACGAGGTGTACGGCTACCCCACCGCCTGGCCGGCCGCCTTCACCCCGCCGGAGTCCGAGCTCCGCGCCCTGCACCGGCTGTGCCGGGAGGTCCGGGACTCCTTCACCGAGGAGTGGAACGCCGCCCTGGACGCACTGGCACCCGGTGCCACGCCGTCGGCGGACGCGTTCGCCGAGCACGGCGACCTGCTCCTGCTGAACTACCCGGCGTCCCTGCACGACCCGGCCCGTGCGGCGTTGCTGCCGCCGCACGCGTTCCTCGGCTCTGCCGTACGGGCCGAGCCGGCGACCGACGACGTCGAGGCCTGGCTCGCGGCCGACGACCGGCCGGTGGTCTACGTGAGCTTCGGCAGCTTCCTCTCGGCGCGCGGGGACGTGCTGGCGACGGTGCTGGACGCGCTGCGCCCGCTCGGCCTCCGGGTCGCGGTGGCGACCGGCTCCGCCACCGGCCTGCCGGACGTCCCGCCGGACTGGCTGGTGCGTCCCTACCTGCCGCAGGTCGCCCTGCTGGACCGCGCGGCGGTGGCCGTCACGCACGGCGGCAACAACAGCGTCACGGAGGCGCTCACCGCCGGGGTGCCGATGGTGGTGCTGCCGTTCTCCACCGACCAGTTCGCGGGGGCGGCGGCGATCGAGGCCGCCGGCCTGGGCGCAGCGCTCGATCCGAACGCGGCCACGTCCGCGGAGCTGACCGCCGCCCTGCGCGGCGTCCTCGACGGCCCCGCCCCGCACCTGGCGCGCGAGGTCGGCGAGGAGCTGCGCCTGGTGCCGGGTCGCGACGTGGCGCGGGCCGCCATGCTCGGCTGAGCAACCGCGGATCCGCTCGCCTGCCGGTCAGACGTGTCGCCCAGGCGGCTGCCCGGGTTGATCGGGCCCGATCTGGTAGGGGCGCATCATCTCGTTGTCCTCGTGCTCGAGGATGTGGCAGTGCCAGACGTAGCGGCCGGCGGTGAGGAACCGAGCCTTCACCCGCGTCACCTCGCCGGGGTAGGCGATCACGGTGTCCTTGACGCCGACCTCCCATGCCTCCGGGGCCCGGGGCACACCCACCAGGCGAGCAGGCGGTTCGGTCTCGCCGTCGTCGTTGGTGACGAGTGCCTGCCGGTCCACCACCTCGAAGGCGACCTCGTGGACGTGGATCGGATGGGCGTCGGCGGTGAAGTTGTAGAACTCCCAGACCTCGGTGCTGCCGAGGGTCGGGTTCTCGGTCACGGGATCTGCCCACATCTCCTCGCGAGGCATGCCGCTGCCGTCGACGGTGCCCAGCAGGGCCTGCGCCGGGCCGTCCCAGGACGCCGACATCATCTCGATCAGGGCCAGGCGGCGCGTGGTGCTCGCCGCCGGCAGCGGCGTGATGGCGGGGAGCTGCAGGAACTGCGGCGGGGTCGTGGGGTCGGGCGCCACGGCCGGTACGACCCGGAACTGCATCACCTGGCCGGTGGAGTCGGGGTCGGCGGCATCGAAGTCGTCCACCGGCTCACCGCCGCCGAAGGGCTCGTCGGGGCCGACGTTGCCGAGGACGTGGCTCCCGACCGGTACATGGGTGAAGTCGACGATGAGGTCGGCCCGCTCGGCCAGGGCCATGAGCAGCCGGTTGCCATGATCCGCAGTGAGGTTCACGGGCGCCGGGAGGAAGCCGCCCTCGTTGCCGATCTGCCACACCTCGACACCGGGGATGCCCGTGAAGTCCAGGATCAGGAAGCGTGACTGGCAGCCGTTGAGCATGCGGAGGCGGTAGCGCCGCTGGCGGACCGTCGCGAACGGCCAGGTGGTGCCGTTGACGATGATCGTGTTGCCGAAGAACTCCGGGTTCCAGATCGGGGACAGGTCGGTGTCCGGGATGAACCCCGGGGCCTCGGCGGTCGCGCCGTCGAAGAACTCCCGGCTGTCGGGGTAGAACAGCGAGCCGTCGGCGTTGAACGCCCGGTCCTGGATGGCGAGGGCGATCTCGCCGTACTCCTTGCGGGACGGAAAGTCGTCACCCTCCTTGGGGGCCGGGCCCGGCAGGACCGCGGTCGTCCCGGACCGGGTGTCGAGCACGGCCTTGTCGCCGGAGGGCCCGCCCCGGATGAGGTAGAACCCCGCGGGACCGGCGTACACGTTGGCGCGGGTCATGCCCAGGGAGTGGTCGTGGTACCACTCGGTCCTGGCGCGGTCAGGATTGGGGTACTGGAACGTCGCGAACCCCGGACCCCACGTCACCCCGAACCTCGACGCCGCCTTGCCGGCGAAGAAGTCGTACCAGGTTCCCGAGTGTGCGTAGCCCGCCGGGATGTCCTCGGCAGCCGGCAGGTACCACGCCTCCGGGTAGCCGTCGCTCTCGTCACCCACGGCGACGGCGCCGTGGAGGTGGGTGACCATGGGCACCGGGCCGGTGTAGGGCTTGGGGTCCTCGAGCGAGCTCGGCTGCCCGTCCCGCTCGGCCTCACCGCCGGGCGGGTTGGCCCAGTGCAGCGTCGGGTCGATCGGCAGCAGGTGCGGCAGGTAGTTGCCGTCAGGGTCCACGAGGTCGTTGATCCACTTGACTCGCACGGGTCGGTTCCACTGGGCCTCGATGGTCAGGGACGGCGCGTGGTGGACCTTGAGTCCCCGTGCCGAGCCCGCGCTGACGGCGCCGTACCCCCACACCGTGGTCGCCGGCAGTCCCGCCGGGAGGACCTGCTGCGAGAACTGCCTCATCGAGATCTCGTAGTAGTCGACGTTGGCGCCGCCCTGCTGCCTGATGGTCCCGGCGCGAGGCATCACCGGCGGGACCAGCAACGCGCTGACGTACTTGGGGATCTGTTCCGGTGCGAGAGTGCCCCCAGGGATGGCGGCCAGGGCCCGGGTCGCCCCACCGGGCAGCCTGGCGTACAGGGTGAAGCCCACTCCTGCACCCGCCGCTGCGATGAAGGTACGCCGACCGAGACGCACCGGTTCGTGACCTGGCATCACGACCTCCTTCGTGGCGACTCCCCGCACCGTGGCCGAGGGCCTCACTGCAAGGTACGTCCCACGCCACGCGTCGTCATGCCGCATGCGTGGGATGTCCGGGCATCCGCTGGGAGGCACCCATGGCCGCCACTCGAGCTCGGGGGTCAGGCACCGTAGGGCGCGCCCAGTCGGTCGAACAGGAACGTGAGGTAGGCGGCGACCTCCCCGACCTGTTGGTCCAACGACTGCCCGATGCCGTGACCCCCGTGCTCCATCCGGAGCAGGATGGGCTGGTCGGACGACGTCGCCTCCTGGAGTCGAGCAGTCATCTTCTTCGCGTCATGGGGCTGCACGCGCGGGTCGAACTCGCCCGCGGTGAACAGCACGGCCGGGTACGGCGTCCCGTCCTGGACGTTGTGATACGGCGAGTATGCGCGCATCGCCCGGAACATCTCCGGGTCGCGTACCGTGCCGAACTCGGTCACGTTGAAGGCGCCGTTGACGCTGAGCTCGCTGCGGAGAGCGTCGAGCACCGGCACCGCGCACACGACGGCGGCTGCCAGGTCGGGTCGCTGGGTGAGCGCCGCTCCCACCAACAGGCCGCCGTTCGAGCCACCTATCAGGCCCAGCCGGTCGCGGCTCGTCACCCGGGTCTCGACGAGGTGGTCGGCGCACGCGATGAAGTCGTCGAAGCAGTTCTGCTTGCTGGCGAGTCGGCCGGCGTGGTGCCAGTCCTGGCCGTACTCGCCTCCGCCTCGGATGTTCGCGATCGCCAGGACACACCCCTGCTCGAGCCAAGGCAGCCAGGACGGGTCGAACCACGGCTTGAGCGAGATCGCGTATCCGCCGTACCCGTAGAGGATGGTGGGAGCCGTGCCGTCCCGCGGCGTGCCCTTTCTGGCGAGCAGGTTGAGAGGGACGCGGGTCCCGTCCTTGGAGGTGGCGAACACCCGCTCGACCTCGATGTCGGTGAAGTGCACCGGTGTGACGGTGTCCAACGCGGTGCGGCGCGGCCGGGGGTCCTGGTCGCCCTGCACCCACCAGTGCCGAGGAGAGACGAACGTCTCCACCGCCCAGCCGGCCTGATCGGCCCCCAGTGCCGTCAGGGCTTCCACCGAGCAGACCTGCGGCGAGTCGACATCCGGCAGCAGGACGCCGTCGTGGTCGAAGCACCTGATCGCCGACGGTCCCCCGTCGATGTCCACCACCCACAGCCGCTCGGCGGTCGCAGCGATCTCCTCGATCGTGACAGGACCGGACGGCACGACGGCGCGCGCCTCGGCAACGCCGGCGTCCTCGGACAGGTCGAGCCGCAGCACCTGACCGTGGGGTGCGTCCTTCACCGACAGCAAGAACAACGAAGAACCACCGAACGCAGCGCGGATGCACTTGTCGTCGATGTCAGCGACCAGCCGCCACGCAGACCCGTCCTCTTGCGAGCGCACGAAGACCTGCCACTCCCCACCGTCGCCCTTCTGCGCACGGTCCATCACCCATCGCCCGTCGGCCGAGGCCGACAGGAAGTTCTCGGTGATCCTGCTGTCCGCGAACACCCCTGAGAGGTCGCGTCCATCACCGGTGGGGTCGCTTCCCAGGCGGTGGAACCACACGTCCTGGTCGAATCCGAGGTCCTCGTCGGGAACCGAGCCGGGGGCAGGGTGTCGGGTGTACCAGAATCCCCGGGCGTCGTGCCGCCATGCGAGCGAGCCGCCTGCGGTACCGCTGTTCACATGTGGTATCACGGCGTCGGACGGCTCACCCGTCGCCACGTCGTACACGTGGAGCATGCCGTCCTCGGTGCCGTTCGTGGACAACGACACCGCGACGTGGGCACCGTCCGGGGAGGCGACGTACCAGTCGATCGTGGTGGCACCCGACTCGTCGATCTTGTTCGGATCGACCACGACCCGCTCACCGCCCAGGTCGTCGAGCGTCGGCAGCGTCACGAGCAAGGGCTGCTGAAGCGGTGGCTGCGTCTTGAGGGCGAAGTACGACGCACCCCCGCACGTCAGTCGGGCGTACGTCGTCGATCCAACCGTCAAGACCTCTTCGACTCGGCTACGGATGGATTCGTAGAGGGGCATCGATTCGAGATACTCGCGCGCACGCGCATCCTGTGCAGCCGTCCACGCTCGGGTGCGCTCGGAGCTCTCCTCCAACCATCGGTAGTCCTCTGTGACGTCCTCACCGTGGTAGGTCGTGGTCACCGGGACGCGCGGGGTGTCGATCACCGGCAGAGGTCGTCGGATCATCGTGGGGCCCTCTCCGGTGGGGACTCCCAGACTCCATCGCGGTCGTCTCGGCCGTCTTCGCCCGACTTGGGTAAGGAACCACCTCCGGCTCGATGCGATGCTCCGAACACAGCACGAGAGCCGCCCCGACGGGTGTCGGGGCGGCTCTCGTCAAGAGGGCTGTGCGCAGTGGAGCTGCGGGGAATCGAACCCCGGTCCTCGAGCGCCGAACCAGGTCTTCTCCGGGTGCAGTCAGTGATGTCGCTTTTCTCGGCCCCGGCGCTCGCACAGACACGTCGCCGACAGGCCCAGTCAGGATTGAGTCCCGGCCACCCCTCCGGACAGAGAGTGACCAGCAAGTCTCCTAGATGAGGCCTGGGTCCGGGACGGAGACGGGTGCCCGGTCAGACCCTTCGATCACTGCTCAGGCAGCGAGAGCGAAGTCGTTGCGATTGGTGTCGGCAACTATGGATTTCCAGCGATCGTTTACGAGATGACGCTGGCTTCTCGACCCGCTTCCCCTGGAACTAGCGTCCCAAGTCGAAACCGATCAGCCCCTCTTGTGTTGTCAAGCAAGCCGGAGCTTGCTCCTCCAGCCTACTGGTCCCAACCGACGACCGGCGAACGCTATTCCTCGTTCGGGTCCGCGGCCGGGTCTGCGGCCGGGTCGGAGGCCGGCGTGGGACGCAGCGGCTCGGCGTGCCACTCACCGTCGTCGAGGCGCCAGACCTGGCTGTCCGCACCCACCTCGAGACCGCGCGGCAGCGGCGTACGGTCGTAGTCCAGCCCGGCAGCGGTCACGGCCTTGGAGTGGCGCGTCCACGCCGAGCGGTACTCGTGCTCGATCTCCGCCTTCTGCTCGGGCGTCGCGTCGCGGGGGGTGGCCATCAGCTCGGAGGGCGCCTCCGGCTCGGCCGGCTCGACCTCGCCGGTGGGGGTGATCGCGATCGTCCGCTCGTTGGTCATCCGGTGCCCCGCCCGCACGAGCAGCGTGTCGTCGTCGCGCCAGCGGAACCGTACGGACCACCCGTGCCCCGTGAGGGACCCGTCGCGGTGGCCCGCGACCGCCGCGTCGGGGAGGAAGAGGCCCCACGTCGAGAAGTAGTCGGCGAACGCGGCCTGCTGCGCGGTCGGCCCGGCCTCGTCGGTCCCGTCCGCGGTGTCCTCAGCCGCGGCGGTCGCCTCGTGGAGGCGTACGCGGGTGATGCGGTGGCCGTCGAGCCCGACCACCTCGAGCGGGCGGTCCTCGACCATCACCCGGTCGCCGAGCTCGGCCATCCGGGCGAGGCGGTGCAGGACGTAGCCCGCGACCGTCTCGTAGGGCCCGTCGTCGAGCTCGACCCCGGTGCGCTCACCGAACTCCTCGATCGTCACACCGGCGTCGACGGTCGTCGGGTCGGCGGACGCGGCGATCTCGGCGTCCTTGTCGTACTCGTCGTGGATCTCGCCGACCAGCTCCTCCATCAGGTCCTCGAGCGTGACGATGCCGTCGGTGCCGCCGTACTCGTCGACGACCAGCGCGATGTGCGCGCCGAGGCTGCGCAGCTGGTCGATGGACGGCAGCACCCGGTTGGTGCGCGGGAGCACGGGCAGGTCGCGGGTGATCTCGGCGACGGTCGTCGACCGGTCGTCGGCCCGGCCCAGCACGTCGCGCAGGTGCAGGTAGCCGAGGATCTCGTCGAACGACTCCCCCGTCACCGGGTAGCGGGTGTAGGGCTGCTCGACGATGACCGCGACCGCCTCCGCGAGGGTGAGGTCACCGCTCAGGAAGACGACGTCGCCGCGGGGCTTCATCACCTCGCTGAGCGACCGGTCGCCCGCCTCGAAGACGTCGTCGACGAGCCTGCGCTCGCCCTCCGGGATGTCCTCGTGGCCCGAGATCATCATCCGCAGCTCCTCCTCGTCGACCTCGTCGTTGGCGGCGTCGGGGTTGCCGCCCAGCAGGCGGACGAGGAGATTGGTGGAGAGCGAGAGCAGCCAGATGACCGGGGTCATGACGCGTGCGAACTGCCCCAGCGGTGGGGCGAACAGCTTGGCGACGCCCACCGAGCGCTGGAGCGCGAGCCGCTTGGGGACGAGCTCGCCGAGGACGAGGGAGAGGTACGACACGACGAGGGTCGTCGCGACCAGGGAGACCGTCTCGGGGGCCGGGGCGCCGAGGCGCTCGAAGACCGGCGCGAAGGACGGCGCCAGCGTCGAGGCGCCGAACGCGGCCGAGAAGAAGCCCGCCACCGTGACGCCGATCTGCACCGCGGAGAGGAACCGGTTGGGGTCGCGGGCGAGCGAGGCGACCGCGTGCCCACGGCCTCCCTGGGTCTCCAGCCGGTCGACCTGGCCGGAGCGCAGCGACACCAGCGCGATCTCGGTCGCCGCGAACACACCGCCCACCAGGATGAACGCGAGGACGAGCAGGACGTCGATCCAGGTACCGGCTTCCACGAGCGACAACCTACCGACCCGGACCTACCCGGGGGTCACGAGCGCAGGCCGGTGTCCACACCCTCCGGGCGACCCCCCCCTCAGGTCTCAGAGACCTCCACGACGAACTCTTCCACGGCACCCGGCGCGTCGACCGGATAGACCTCGACGGTGTGCGGTCCGACGACGCGCGGCATCGCTCGACCGTCCCCGCGCGCCTCCGCAGATGCCTCGACGACGAAGACGGTGTCGCCCTCCGGATCCAGGAGACGGAGCTCGTAGTCGTCGTCGTCGTCGTTCTCCAGCACCACCGCGACGGCCTCGCCTGCTTCGGCGACGAGCTCCGGCGAGGCCTGCACCAGACCGTCCGGGGACACCCTGAACCGCAGCGTCGGTGGGTTCATGGGCACATCGTTCTCCGCCCGCTCGCCCAAGGGAGCCGCGTCGCTCGCGCCTTCCTGCCCGCACGCAGACAGCGGTCCTGATACGACGAGGCACAGGATCAGGACCACGAGGGACCTCGAACGGTTCGGCCGTGATCTGTCCACTCGCATCTTCCGTGGCGCGCGTGGGCGACTCGTACCTCGCCTGACGTCGTTGGTGGGCACGGGGTGACTCACTCCCTTCGGTTGGCTACCCCTCCACCGTGCGACGCGACACGTTGCCGGACAAGGGCCGCCCGCACGACTCGTGACCAAGCGTGATCCGATGGTTACGTGGGCGTGACCTTCGGGGCGCTGACACACCACTGTTCAGGCCAGCAGGCTCGCCGAGTTCGACCAGCAGACCGCCCGCAGCCACTCCTCCCCCAGCTCGAGCCGCTCGAGCGCCTCGAGCTGCACGGCGTACGGGTAGGGGATGTTGGGGAAGTCGCTGCCGAGGTGGACCTTGCCGACCAGGCCGAGGTCGCGCAGCCGCGGCAGCAGCTCGCGGGGGTAGGCGCCGCCCATGTCCTCGAAGAAGGGCGTGAACGTCATCGTCGTGTCGAGCCCGACCCGCTCGTACGTCTCGGCGAGCCGGAGGAACTCGGCGTACTCCGGCGTACCGGCGTGCGCGATGACCAGCCGCAGCCGCGGGTGCCGGGCGAGGAGGTCGGCGACAGGGCCCGGGCCGGTGTGCTCGGTCGCGACCGGGCCGCTGCCGGCGTGCAGCACCACGGGCGTGCCGGCGTCGGCGACCACTCCCCATGCCTCGTCGAGCAGGGGGTCGGTCACGTCGAACGCACCGACCTGGACGTGGACCTTCCAGACCTCCACCGTCTCGGTGCGCGTCGAGACGTACGCCGCCACGCCGGGCTCGGGGAAGAAGGTGCCGCACACCGCCGCCTCGGGCACCCGCGCGGCGAACCCGGCGGCCCACTCGTTGAGGAACTCCGCCATGTCGGGCTTGTGGGCGTAGGGCAGCGCGGTGAAGCGGCGTACGCCGAAGGAACGCAGCGTCTCGACCAGGACGTCGTCGGTGTCGCGGTAGTGCAGCGGCCAGGGCCGCCCGATCAACGGGCCGGCCGCGTCGAACTGGGCGCGGACCTTGGCCATCACCCGCGGCGGCAGGAAGTGGGTGTGCAGGTCGGCCAGGCCGGGGATCCCGAGGTCCTCGGCGAAGGCGCGCGGATCCGTCACGCGCTCAGTCCCGCGTTCAATCCCGCGTTCAATCCCGCGCTCAGTCCCGCGCTCAATCCCGGTGGCCCTTGAGCCTCCGCTGGACGGCCTCGACCTTCTCGCGGTTGGCCGTGCGCTCGGCGAGCGTGTGGCGCTTGTCGTAGGACTTCTTGCCCTTCGCCAGCGCGATCTCGACCTTGGCGCGACCGTCCTTGAAGTAGAGCGCGAGCGGGACGAGCGTGTAGCCCTTGTCGGTGATCTTGCGCTCGATCTTGTCGATCTCGGAGCGGTTGAGCAGCAGCTTGCGGCGACGGCGGGCGGCGTGGTTGGTCCACGTTCCCTGGCTGTACTCGGGGATGTGCACGCCGAGCAGCCACGCCTCGCCGTTGTCGATCTCGGCGAACCCGTCGACGAGGGACGCGCGACCCTGCCGCAGCGACTTCACCTCGGTGCCCATCAGGACGAGCCCGGCCTCCCAGGTGTCCTCGATGTGGTAGTCGTGGCGCGCCTTCTTGTTCTGCGCGACCATCTTCTGGCCCTGCTCCTTCGCCATCCCCCCATCCTCTCAGGCGGGCCCAGCGAGGTGCACGGAGGTTTCGAGGTGCGCTGCGTCAGAGCCAGTTCATCGGGTCGACGGCCTGGCCGTTGGCCATCACGGTGAAGTGCAGGTGGCAGCCGGTGGACCAGCCGGTGCTGCCCTCGAAGCCGATGACCTGGCCCTCCGCCACCTGGGCGCCGACCCCGACGTTGTAGCCGCTGGCGTGGTTGTAGATCGTCGCGACGCCCTTGCCGCCGAGGACGCCGTGGTCGATGACGAGGCGGTGGCCGTACACCCCGCTGTAGTAGGACGACACGACCCGGCCGGGCGCGGCCGCGCGGAGAGGGGTGCCGCAGCCGCCGCCGAAGTCGACGCCGTCGTGCAGGCCCCAGTAACGGTAGATCGGGTGCGTGCGGTAGCCGAAGGGCGAGGTGACGTAGCCGTCGACGGGGTAGGCGAGCAGGCCGGGGGTCGGCGTACCGGCCTGCGCCCGGGCCTGGGCCCGCTGCCGGCGCAGCGCGGCGAGGGCACGCTTGCGCAGCATCTCCTCGATCCGCTGCTGCTCCCTCTCGAGCTTGCGGAGCTTGGCGAGGTCCTTGGCGCGGGCCTCGCTCGCGCCCACGCGGGCGTCGCGGCGCTCGATCACGAGCGAGACGACGGAGTCCTTGGCCTCCTGCTGCTCGGCCTCGAGCTCCTGCATCAGCACGAGGTGCTCGGCGGCGGCCTCGCGCTTGGCCGCGACGGCGTCGCGGGCCGCGGCGACCTGGTCCTCCCGGACCTGGAGCAGCACCTCGGAGGCCTTCAGCTCGTCGTACTCGCGCGCCTCCTGCCCGACGACCACGTCCCGTACGCCGTCGCGTCGGGTCAGCTCCTCGGTGGACTCGGCCCCGAGGAGGGACGCGAAGGCGATCAGCTCGGGGTCACCCTCGGAGTACATGTCGGCCACGGTCCGCGCGACCTTCGCGCGCTGGGCGTCGCGGTCGACCTGCCCCTGCGCGAGGGCAGCCTCGGCCTCGGCGAGCTCCTGCTCGGCGGACGCGAGCTCGGCCTGCATCTGGGCGTCGCGCTCCTGGGCGACCTCGACCTTGCCGCGCGCCGTGGCGAGCCTGGTCTTGGCGAGGGAGAGCTGCTCCTGGGCGGCGGCGAGGCGCGCGCTGGCCTTGCGCAGCTGGGCGCTGGACTCGTCGAGGTCCTGGTGCGCGCCCTTGAGCTCGCGCTCGACCTTGTTCTTCTTGTCCTTGAGGTCATCGGCATGTGCTGCGGACGCGCCCAGTGCCATGACCGCGACGAGAGCTGCGGCCATGCGGCGGTGAGCGGTACGGGGGAAGGGACGCACCGGGGGAAGCCTTTGCGTTGGGGAAGCGGGGAAGGAGCGCCTCCCCGGACGCGTGGCCTGGAGGAGACGCGACGACGCTAACCCGCCGGGATCACACTTTGAGGTATTTGCGCGTCAACACGAGTGTCGGGAGCAGGGTCAGCACCGGACCCAGGATCGCGACGGCGCCGAGGGCCACCCTGAACTCCGGCCACCCGATCCACGGGACGAAGCGCAGGTTGGTCGCCAGGTCCCCGATCGCGAACTGGAGGAAGGCCGCCAGCGCTCCGCCCGCCAGCGCCACGCTGACGAGGGCGGTGACGAGCGCCTCGAGGAGGAACGGCAGCGCGATGTAGAGCGTGGAGGCACCGACGAGCCGCATGATGCCGATCTCCTTGCGGCGCGCGAAGGCCGCGAGGCGGATCGTGTTGGCGACCAGCAGGAGCGCGGCCAGCACGAGCAGGCCGGCGGTGCCGAGGGCGTAGGTGCGCATCTTGGTGATCGTGGTGAGGATCGGCCCGACCTGCTCGCGCAGGTCGCGGACGCGGGAGACGCCGTCGAGTCCCTGGACGGCGCTGGTGATGCCCTCGTACTGCTCGGGGTCCTCGAGGGTGATCCAGATCGTCTGCGGCATGTCCTCGGCGGTCAGGGCCGGGTTGTCGCCGGAGAAGAGCTCCTCGCCGTAGAGCTCCTTGGCCTTCTCCAGCGCGACCTCGCCGGACTCGAAGCGATAGCTCGCGACCTCCGGGTTCTCCTCGACGACCGCCTCGATCTCGGCCTTCTGCGCGTCGGTCACCGGGTTGGGGCACACCGGGTTGGAGTCGTTGAGCCGGCACAGGTAGACGGTGATCTGGAGCTGGTTGCCGAAGTGGTCGGCCGCGCGGGTGGCCTGCTGCTGGAACATCAGGCCGATGCCGACGAGCGTCAGCGAGACGACGAGGGTGAGGATCACCGCCAGGTGCATCGTCAGGTTGCGTCGCAGGCCCTGGCCGAGCTCGGAGTAGACGTAGCGCAGCTGCATGGAGGAGGGGTCTCGATTCGTTCGGGGGTGCGGGTCGGGTCAGTTCTGGTGGCCGTAGACGCCCTGCGCCTGGTCGCGCACGACGTGGCCGTTCTCGAGCTCGATGACGCGCTTGCGCATCTGGTCCACGATGCCGGAGTCGTGGGTGGCCATCACCACGGTCGTGCCGGTGCGGTTGATGCGGTCGAGGAGCTTCATGATCCCGACCGACGTGGTCGGGTCGAGGTTGCCGGTGGGCTCGTCGGCGATGAGGATCATCGGCCGGTTGACGAAGGCGCGGGCCACCGCGACGCGCTGCTGCTCGCCGCCGGAGAGCTCGTCGGGCATCCGGTCGCCCTTGCCGCTGAGCCCGACCATCTCGAGCGTCTCGGGGACGAGGTCCTTGATCTCCTTGCGCGACTTGCCGATCACCTGGAGCGCGAAGGCGACGTTCTCGGTGACGGTCTTGTTGGGCAGCAGGCGGAAGTCCTGGAAGACGGTGCCGATGTCGCGACGCAGCCGCGGCACCTTCCAGCTCGCGAGGCGGTTGATCTCCTTGCCGGCGACGTAGACCCGGCCCGAGGTGGGGCGGTACTCGCGGAGCACGAGGCGCAGGAAGGTGGACTTGCCCGACCCCGATGAGCCCACGAGGAAGACGAACTCCCCCTTCTCGACGTCGACCGAGATGTTGTCGAGCGCCGGGTGGGGGTGCCCCGGGTAGCTCTTGGTCACCTTCTCGAAGCGAATCACGGCGTCGAGGCTACGTGAGGGGTGGCCGCGATCAGGAGTCGCGGAGCCACTCGAGGCGTCGGCGTACGTCGTCCCACGACGACATCCGGCTCAGGCGTCGACCTTCTCGGCTCCCCGGCGCCAGCGGATGCCGGCCTCCATGAAGTCGTCGAGGTCGCCGTCGAAGACGGCGCTGGGGTTGCCGGACTCGTGACCGGTCCGCAGGTCCTTGACGATCTGGTAGGGGTTGAGGACGTAGTTGCGCATCTGGTCGCCCCAGCTGGCGGCGACGTCGCCCTTGAGGTCCTTCTTGAGCGCGGCTTCCTCTTCCTTCTTCTTCGCCAGCAGCTTTGCCTTGAGCACGACCATCGCCGACGCCTTGTTCTGCAGCTGCGACTTCTCGTTCTGGCAGGACACGACGATGCCGGTCGGGATGTGCGTCAGGCGGACCGCGGAGTCGGTCGTGTTGACCGACTGGCCGCCCGGACCACCGGAGCGGAAGACGTCGGTACGGATGTCGTTCTCGTCGACCTCGATCTCGTCGGTCTGCTCGAGCACCGGGACCACCTCGACGGCGGCGAAGGACGTCTGGCGACGGCCCTGGTTGTCGAACGGGCTGATCCGCACCAGGCGGTGCGTGCCCGCCTCGACGGACAGGGTGCCGTAGGCGTACGGGGCGTGGATGGCGAACTCGGCGGACTTGATGCCCGCCTCCTCGGCGTAGGACACGTCGTAGACCTCGACGCCGTACTTGTGCTGCTCGGCCCAGCGCGTGTACATCCGCATGAGCATCTCGGCGAAGTCGGCGGCGTCGACGCCACCGGCGCCCGAGCGGATCGTGACGATGGCCTCGCGCTCGTCGTACTCGCCCGAGAGCAGGGTGCGGATCTCGAGCGACTCCACGGACTTCTTGATCCGGGCCAGCTCGCGCTCGGAGTCGGCGAGGGAGTCGGCGTCGCCCTCGTCCTGCGCCATCTCCACCATCAGGCCGAGGTCCTCGATGCGGGACTCGAGGCTGGTGTAGCGGTCCATCTCGCCCTGGAGGGCGGACAGCCGGCCGGTGATCCGGGTCGCGCTGGCGACGTCGTCCCAGAGGTCGGGTGCGGCGACCTGCTCGCCGAGGTCGGCGATCTCGCCGCGCATCTTGTCGAGGTCGAGGACCTGACCGATGGTCTTCATGGTCGCCTGGAGCTGCTTGATCTCTTGGTCGAAGTCGATGCCTGCCACAAGAGCCAACAGTACGGCTCGCGCGGGAAAGGTGTCGAAAGAGCGGGCACGACAGCAGCGGCGAGCACTCCCGGGGGCCTGTAACCCCGGTCGTGCCCGCCGCTGCCGGACTGGGTGCGCGTCAGCGCGTGCAGAGCACCTCCGGCGTGGCCACCGCGGCGACCGCGGCCGGCGTGGCGGTGGTGGAGAGGTCCAGCTTGAGGCGGAAGACGTCCGTGACGTCGAGGACCTCGTCGGCGACGATCGTGCCGACCGCGAGCGGGTGCGCGGCGAGCACGGCACCGTCGGCGGTCACCGTGACGGCACCGCTGGAGCCGGTGGCCGAGCCGTCGGTGAGGGCGTACGTCGCGCGCAGCTCGGTGCACTTGCGGCCGAGCGTGTACTCGATCGACGACGGCGTGCCCGACGTGGTGGTCGCGAGGCTCGAGGCGTAGCCCTCGGCGCCGATGTAGACGTAGGCGGGCGTCAGGTTGACGCTCGGACCGGCAGGCCGGTTGATGAGCTTCTCCCAGCGGTAGACCTGGACCTCGACGGGCTTGCTGAAGCCCTTCTCGATGCCGCGGCTGCCCGGCTTGAGCACGCGGTACTCACGCGCGCCCGGCGTCGACGGCTTGTCCTTGAGGACGTACGTGCCGTTGCGCTTGATCTTGGCCTTGGCGGTGACCTTCCAGGTCTTCTTGTTGCCGACGCGCTGCTGGAGGACGACCTTCTCGCCGGCCGCCTTGGGCGTGACGCGGCCGCGGACCTTGACGGTGTCCTCCTTGGCGACGGCGACGTCGAGGTTGGCCTTGGCGGTGACCTTGTAGGCACGCGCGGGGGCGGCCTGGGTCGGCGCGGTGAGCGCCAGCGAGCCGGCGGCGAGGGCCACCGTGGCGGCAAGTGCGGTGATGCGGTTCATGGTTCTTCCCCGTCATGTGGGCCCGGGTGCGGGCCGTTCACGAGGGAGACTACGAGTGCGCCGGAAAAGTTGTCGGCAGGCCCCCGAGGACCCGCCGACGTGGTGTGCGAGGTGTCGTCAGGGCAGGTAGAGCACCTCGGGGTTGCCGACCGCGACCCGGCCGGCCGGGGTGGCCGTCGCGCTCATGTCGAACCGCACGCGGAAGGCGTCGGTCAGGTCGACGACGTGGTCCTTGGTGATGGTGCCCGTCGTCAGCGCGTGGGTCACCACACGCACCCCGTCGACGAGGACCGTGACCGAGCCCGAGGCGCCGGTGGCTGAGTCGTCGGTCAGCGCGTAGGTCGCTCGCAGGGCGCGCACCTTCCTGCCAAGGGTGTACTCCACGTAGCCTGGCGTGCCCGCCGTACGCAGCAGGACGCTGTTGTAGTAAGGCTCGGTGCCGAAGGTGGTGCCGTAGTCGAGGGAGACTCCCGAGTTGGCACCGGCGGGCCACCACGTCAGGGGCGTCCAGCCCCACACCTCGAGCCGGAGCTCGCGGCTCGTCCCGGACTTCATCCCGTCCGAAGCCGGCTTGACGACGCGGTAGTACCGCACGCCCGCCTTGCTGGGCTCGTCCTTCAGCACGAACCTGCCACTCGACTTGATCGTGGCGGTGCCGGACTTCCTCCAGCGCTTCGACGCCTCGGGCCGCTGCTGCAGGAGCACCTTCTGGCCGGCCGCCTTCGGCTTGACCTTGCCGGTGATGCGGACGGTGTCCTCACCTGCGACCACCTCGGTCCGATTGATCGACGCCACGACCTTGTAGGCCGGGGCCGCGGACTGGCGCGCCCCGACGTCCGGGGCGGGTGAGGCAGGGGCGATCGGCGTCAGCGACGCGAACACCACGGCGGTGGCCGCGGCGCAGGCGACGCGGGCGATGCGATTCATGACGAGCTCCCTTCTGGTGCGCGCCACAGCGGGTCCGCGACGCGCTCGTGCTGCATCACCAGCCTCCGCCACCACGGCGCGTCCGTGATGGGCCGTAGGGCCCGACCTCCCCGGGATCTTCGTCGTGGGTCAGCGCAGGAGCGCGCCCGCGTGCGGCGGCACCGACGCGACGCCGCCCCGTACGCCGACTCCCGCCGGCGTCTCGAACAGCAGCTCGCGGTCGCCGACCTGCACCTCCGCGGGCTCCTCGCCCGTGTTGACCACCACCAGCAGGTCGCCGCGACGCATCGTGAAGACCCGGCCGTCGACGGCGCAGGAGACCGACCCGAACGACGGGTCGGTGAGCTGCGGCAGCTCCCGGCGCAGCCGGCCGAGCCGGCGGTAGCAGTCGAGCACCACCGCATGGCGTCCTCGCGAGCGCTCGTCCCAGTCGAGGCGGGAGCGGTGGAAGGTCTCGGGGTCCTGCGGGTCGAGGACCTCGTCGGGGTCCCAGCCCATCTTCTCGAACTCCGCGATCCGACCCTCGGCCGTCGCCTTCCCGAGCTCGGGCTCGGGGTGGGAGGTGAAGAAGGCGAACGGCGTCGAGGCCGCCCACTCCTCCCCCATGAACAGCATCGGGGTGAACGGACCGGCCAGGGTGAGCAGCGCGGCGCTGGCGAGCTGGTCGTCGTCGAGGTGCTCGGCGAGCCGGTCGCCGCGGGCACGGTTGCCGACCTGGTCGTGGTTCTGGTTGGCGACCACGAGCCGCCACGTCGGCATGTGCGCGGTGTCGACGGGCTTGCCGTGGTCGCGATCGCGGAACGAGGAGAAGGTCCCGTCGTGGAAGAAGCCCTTCTCGCAGACCTTGGCCAGCGCCTCGAGCGGCTCGAAGTCGGCGTAGTAGCCCGTGGTCTCACCGCTCAGCGCGACGTGCACGGCGTGGTGGAAGTCGTCGCTCCACTGGGCGTCCAGCCCGTACCCGCCGGCCTCGCGCGGGCGTACGAGCGTGGTGTCGTTGAGGTCGGACTCCGCGATCAGCGTCAGCGGGCGGCGCAGGTGGGCCGAGAGCGCGGCGGTCTCGATCGCCATCTCCTCGAGGAGGTGGACCTCCGAGGTGTCGCTGAGCGCGTGCACCGCGTCGAGGCGCAGGGCGTCGACGTGGAAGTCCTCGAACCACATCCGCACGTTGTCGAGGATGTAGCGGCGCACCTCGGCCGATCCCTCGCCGTCGAGGTTGACCAGGTCGCCCCAGGTGTTGCGGCCGGCCTTGAGGTAGGGCCCGAACAGCGGCAGGTAGTTGCCCGACGGGCCGAGGTGGTTGTGCACGACGTCCTGCACGACCCCGAGTCCCTTGGCGTGGCAGGCGTCGACGAAGCGGCGGTAGGCGTCCGGGCCGCCGTACGGCTCGGCGACGGCGAACCAGGCGACGCCGTCGTAGCCCCAGTTGTGGGTGCCGTTGAAGGCGTTGACCGGCATCACCTCGACGAGGTCGACGCCGAGGTCGACGAGGTGGTCGAGCCGGTCGATCGCGGAGTCGAGGGTGCCCCCGGGCGTGAACGTGCCGACGTGCAGCTCGTAGACGACCGACCCGGCCAGCTGGCGGCCGGTCCACGAGGCGTCGCCCCACTCGTACGCCGTGGTGTCGCGCCGCGAGAGACCGTGCACGCCGTCCGGCTGGCGGCGTGAGCGCGGGTCGGGGCGCGGGGCCGGGTCGTCGTCGAGGAGGTAGCCGTAGTCGAGCCGGCCGTCGTCCGCGGGCAGCGGCTCGGCGGGAGTCCACCAGCCGTCGTCGCCGCGGACCATCTCGACGACCTCGCTGCCGAGCTGCAGGCGGACGCGCTGGGGCCGCGGCGCCCAGACGTCGTAGGGACCACGCATCGTGATCAGTCCTTCCTCACCAGCAGGGCGACCGGGTGCGCGGCGAGCAGGTCGGCGAGCCGGCCGTCGGTGTCGAGCCCGGTGAGCAGGTCGTGCCAGCGCCCCTCGGGCAGGTCGAGGACGGTGTCGCCCCAGCCGCCGGCCGCGGCGAGCCCGACGGGCAGGCGGGTGGCGACGGTGATCGCGCCGCCCCGGTCGAAGGCGACCGCGTGGCCCGCGGTCGCCCCGGTGGCGCGCACGGGGGCGTACGTCGTGAAGAGGTCGGGCCGCTCGCGGCGCAGCGTGAGCGCGGTGCAGGTGACGTGCAGCTTGGTCGCGGCGTCGTCCTCGGCGGTCCCGGCGAGCACGGCGGCGCGGTGGTCGAAGTCGACCGGGCGCCGGTTGTCGGGGTCGACGAGCGAGGTCTCCCAGAGCTCGCTGCCCTGGTAGACGTCCGGGACGCCCGGCATGGTGATCGCGAGCAGCTTGGCGGCCAGCGAGTTGGCCTGGGCGGGCGCGTCGATCCGGGTGGCCAGGTCGGTCAGCACCGCCTGCACGTCCTCGGAGTCGAAGACCGCGTCGACCGCCGCGTGCACCTGCGACTCGTACGCCTCGTCGGGCTCGGTCCACGTCGTGCGGTCGCCGGCCTCGCGCATCGCCTTCTCGGCATACCCGTGCAGGCGGTCGCGCAGGTCGGGCAGGTGGTCGGGCGTCCACGCGCCGAGCACCGCCTGCCACAGCAGCGAGCCGAAGCCCTCGTCGGGCACGGGCGCCAGCCGCAGCAGCTCGCCGAGTGCCTGCTCCCAGTGCCCCGGCTCCTCGGCCAGCACGGTGATGCGGGCGCGGACGTCCTCGCCGCGCTTGGTGTCGTGGGTCGACAGCGTCACCATCGCGTCGGGCCAGTCGCGCTGCCGGGCGGCCATCGCGTCGTGGAACTCGTCGACGCCGATCGCGAAGATCGACGGGTCCCCGCCGACCTCGTTGAGCGAGGTGAGCCGCGACCAGCGGTAGAACGAGCAGTCCTCCACGCCCTTGGCCATCACCATGCCCGAGGTCTGCTGGAAGCGGCGGGCCGGCTGGCTCCACTCGTCGTGCAGCAGCGGCTCGAGCACGGCGTACGTGTCGGCGAGGTCCGGACGGTGCTCCCGCGCGCGGGCGAAGGCCTGGTCGAGGTGCTCGCGGCCCTCGGGGAGGTAGGAGCGGTAGACGGGGAAGCAGGCGAGGAGCTCGGCGACCGCGTCGGCGACGGCGTCCTCGTCGGCGGTCTCCTCGCGCGAGTCGAGCACGCGCTCCACCTCGCGGGTGATCCGCAGGACCTCGGAGTGCAGGATCCCGTCGGCGACGGCGCGCTTGTTGTCGTGGACCATCTGCTCCCAGTCCACCGGGGTGCCGCGCAGCCGGTCCTCCAGCGCGGTCAGCGGGGCCTCGCCGGCCGGGTCGGTCAGCACGCGGTCGATGTGCGCGAGCGCGTCGTAGCCCGTCGTGCCCGACGTCGCCCACTCGGTCGGCAGGTCCTCGCCGGGCTCGAGGATCTTCTCGACGAGCACGTAGGCGCCGCCGGTGAGGGCGGCGAGGTCATCGAGGTAGCGCTTGGGGTCGCGCAGGCCGTCGGGGTGGTCGACGCGCAGCCCGTCGACCAGGCCCTCGTCGAACCACCGCTTGATCTCGACGTGCGTCTCGGCGAACACCTCGGGGTCCTCGACCCGTACGGCGGCGAGGGTGTTGACCGCGAAGAACCGGCGGTAGTTGAGGTCGTCGTCGGCCGCGCGCCAGCTGACCAGCTCGTAGTGCTGCTCCTCGAGCGTCGAGGTGCCGGGAGCCAGCGGGAAGCGCTGGTCGTGGTAGCGGACCTCGCCCTCCCCCGTGCGTGACCGGACGATACGGATCGAGCCCTCGTCGTCGTCCCCGATCACCGGGATCAGGATGCGGCCGTCGCCGGCGGCCCAGTCGACGTCGAAGGCGGTCGCGTGCTCAGACTCGCGACCGAGCTTGAGGACGTCCCACCACCACGGGTCTTCCGACGGCGTGGCGACGCCGACGTGGTTGGGGACGATGTCGACCAGCACCCCCATGCCGAGGCGGCGCGCCTCGGCGGAGAGGGCGGCGAGGCCCTCCTCGCCGCCGCGCTCGGGGTCGACGTGGTCGAAGGCGACCACGTCGTAGCCGTGCGTGCTGCCCGGCTCGGAGGCCAGCAACGGCGAGAGGTAGACCCAGTCGACGCCGAGGTCGTGCAGGTAGGGCAGCACCCGCGCCGCGGCGTACAGGTCGAAGTCGGGGCTGACCTGGAGGCGGTAGGTGCTGACAGGCGTACGGCGGTCCGGCAGGTGGGTGTCGGTCACGACACGTCCGTACCCGAGCGGGCCGCGAGTGATGCCGCGACCGAGTGGTCGGGACTGGTCTCGGGCTCGGCGTGCTCGCGCAGCACGACGAGGCTGTGCGTGTCGAGGTCGAACGTGCCTCCGGCCTCGAGCGTCGGGTCGGCGTCGGGGTTGCCGCTGGTGTCGATGACGACGTCCCAGGCCGCGGCGTACTCCTCGGTCGGCAGGGTCACCCGCGCCGGGCCGTCGGCGTTGAAGTAGAGCAGGAAGTGGTCGTCGGTGATGGCGCCGCCGCGGGCGTCCTTGCCGGCGATGCCGTGGCCGTTGAGGTACATCCCGATGGCCTTGCCGCCCTCCCAGTCGCCGTCCTCCATCGGCTCGCCGTCGAGGTCGAGCCAGACGATGTCGTTGAGGCGCTCACCGTCGCCCGTACGCACGGTGTTGCCGGTGAAGAACCGCTTGCGCCGGAAGGTCGGGTGGTCGGCGCGCAGCTTGGCGACCGCCGCGGTGAACTCGATGAGCGGCTTGTCGGCGTCGTCCCAGTGCACCCAGCTGATCTCGCTGTCCTGGGCGTAGGTGTTGTTGTTGCCGTGCTGGGTGCGGCTCAGCTCGTCGCCGTGGAGCAGCATCGGCACGCCCTGGCTCAGCAGCAGCGTCGCGATGAAGTTGCGCTGCTCGCGCGCCCGCGCGCCGAGGATCTCGGGGTCCTCGGTCGGGCCCTCGACGCCGTGGTTCCACGAGCGGTTGTGGCTCTCGCCGTCGTTGTTGTCCTCGCCGTTGGCCTCGTTGTGCTTCTCGTTGTAGGACACGAGGTCGCGCAGCGTGAAGCCGTCGTGGGCGGTGACGAAGTTGATGCTGGCGAAGGGCCGGCGACCCGAGTGCTCGTAGAGGTCGGAGGAGCCCGCCAGTCGCGAGGCGAACTCGCCCAGCGACGGCTCGCCGCGCCAGAAGTCGCGCACGGTGTCGCGGTAGGCGCCGTTCCACTCGGTCCACTGCGGCGGGAAGCCGCCGACCTGGTAGCCGCCGGGGCCGATGTCCCAGGGCTCGGCGATCAGCTTGACCTGGCTGACGACCGGGTCCTGCTGCACCATCTCGAAGAAGGTCGAGAGCTTGTCGACGTCGTAGAACTCGCGGGCCAGCGTGGCGGCGAGGTCGAAGCGGAAGCCGTCGACGTGCATCTCGGTGACCCAGTAGCGCAGCGAGTCCATGATCAGCTGGACCGAGTGCGGGTGGCGCACGTTGAGGGTGTTGCCGGTGCCGGTGTAGTCCATGTAGTAGCGCTGGTCGTCCTCGACGAGGCGGTAGTAGGCCGCGTTGTCGATGCCCTTGAAGCTCAGCGTCGGGCCGAGGTGGTTGCCCTCGGCGGTGTGGTTGTAGACCACGTCGAGGATGACCTCGATGCCGGCGGCGTGCATCGCCTTGACCATCGCCTTGAACTCCTGGACCTGCTGGCCCTGCTGGCTCGTCGCGTAGTCGGCGTGCGGGGCGAGGAAGGCCAGGGTGTTGTAGCCCCAGTAGTTGCGCAGGCCCTGGTCGAGCAGGGTCGAGTCCTGCACGAACTGGTGCACCGGCATCAGCTCGATCGCGGTGACGCCGAGCTTCTTGAGGTGCGCGGTGATCGACGGGTGCGCCAGGCCGGCGTACGTCCCGCGCTGCTCCTCCGGCACGTCGGGGTGCAGCTGGGTGAGGCCCTTGACGTGCGCCTCGTAGATGAAGGACTCGTTGTAGGGGATGGCGGGGCGGCGGTCGCCCTCCCAGTCGAAGAACGGGTTGATGACGACGCCGTGCGTCATGTGCGCGGCGGAGTCCTCGTCGTTGCGGGAGTCCTCGTCGCCGAAGTCGTAGGCGAACAGCGACTGGTCCCAGTCGATCTCGCCGGCCGTTGCCTTGGCGTAGGGGTCGAGGAGCAGCTTGTTGGGGTTGCAGCGCAGGCCCTGCGTCGGGTCCCACGGGCCGTGGACGCGGTAGCCGTAGCGCTGGCCGGGCTGCACGGTCGGGATGTAGCAGTGCCACACGTAGGCGTCGACCTCGGTGACCTCGAGCTTCGTCTCCACGAATGCGCCGGGGTTGTCCGGGTCGGGGTCGAACAGGCACAGCTCGACGCGCTCGGCCACCTCGCTGAAGAGCGCGAAGTTGGTGCCGGTGCCGTCGAAGGTGGCGCCCAGGGGGTAGGCCGTGCCGGGCCAGGTCTCGGTCATGCCATGACGCTACCGGCGACCCGCCCGTAGTCCCCCATGCCTCATCTCATCGGGTGGGAGGCGGTGGCGACCGTCACGTGGGGGTGCGGCGCTGCTCGGGTCGCTGCCGCAGCGTCATACGAACCGGCACCCATGAGTGCTGATCGGCATGACGCTGGGCGGGTCGCTGCCGCAGTGTCATACGAAGCGAGACCCATGGGTGCTGATCGGTATGACGCTCGCGGGGACGGCGACCACGTACGGCGGTCACTCGCCGGGCTGGACCGTGACGGCCGCGGTGCTGCTGGCGCCGACCATCGGGTCGCTCGGCGATCCGGGGATCTTCAGGGGCAGCTCGAGCGGCGCGCTGAGCCGTACGGTGACCGAGCGGTTGACCGGGTCGACGCGCACGCCGACGTCGATGCCGGGGTACTTGGCAGGGGCGCCGGAGCGTACGAGGTAGTCGCGGACCGCGGCCTCGACGGCGGCCTCCTGCTGGGTGAGTCGCTCGCCGTCGAGGCCCTGCTCGTAGATGCCGGCCGAGCCGAGGTCGGCGCCGTAGAGGGCGGCACCGTCGGCGAGGTTGTCGAGGCCCTGGCGCTGGAGGTACGCGGCGGAGGCGTCGATGACGACCACGATCGCCATCAGCAGGATGCTCGCGAAGCCGATGATCAGCAGCGTCACCTGGCCCTGCTCGTCGCGCCTCATCGCTCGCCGTCCTCGGGCGCACTCTCGACGTACTGGCCGATCGGCACCGTGTGGGTGGCGTGCAGGGAGAAGCTCGCCGCGCCCTTGTCGAAGATCGACGGGAAGAACGGCAGGTCGACCCCGGACTCGACGCGGACGGTGATGACCGACGTGCCGACGTGGCAGTTGTCGCCGGGGGCGTCGCACGTGACGGTCACCTTCGC
The DNA here is from genome assembly GCF_014779655.1 of Nocardioides ganghwensis. Lineage (GTDB taxonomy): Bacteria > Actinomycetota > Actinomycetes > Propionibacteriales > Nocardioidaceae > Nocardioides > Nocardioides ganghwensis. Next base: position 5,398 of record NZ_JACXYX010000017.1, on the reverse strand, counting down.
CTCCTGTCCGGGGGTGCCCTGGTCGGCGAGGACCTGGCGCACGACGGCGTCGGCACGTGCCGCGCCGGTCGCGTCGTCGGGGGCGAGGGCGTACGCCCGGCCTGCCGCGCGAGCGGCGGCGCTCGTGGCGAACGCGCCCTGCTGGACCTCGAAGACCGAGATCACGATCCAGATCAGCGGGACCAGCAGGATGATCGCGAGCCAGCTGAGCTCGACGAGCGCGGACCCCTCGTCGTCACGGCGGCGACTCACGGCGTGGCCCCCGCCGCCTGCTCGGCGATCGCGTGGCCCTCGACCCGGACCTGTACGCCTCCCAACGCCTTCAACCCGAGCAGCCCGATGTCGGCCTCGACCACCGCTTCGTAGCCGGGTGCTCCCCCCACGATCGTCGGCCGGACCGTGACGGAGCGGACGAAGTCCCCCGAGAGCGCCCCGTCGACGAGCTCGTCGACCTTGGCCTGGCCGGCGGGCGCGGACGAGCCCGCGACCGCCGCGTGGCGAGCGCCCTCAGCCGCTGCAGAGGCGATCGTGTTGCGCACGTGGAGCACCAGCGCGAGCTGGAGGATGCCGACCACCAGCGGGAGCAGGACCAGCAGCACCAGGACGAAGTCGACCACCGCTGACCCGCGCTCGTCGGCACGAGCGGGACGCGACACGTCCTTTAGCCGCTCACCATCGAGAACGCCCGCTCGAGGAGTCCTCGCAGCTCGTCGCCGACGAAGGGCGTCAGGCCGGCGACGACGATCGCGGTCATCAGGGTGACCATCACCCAGCCGGGCACGTCACCGCGGTCGTCGCGCGGACGTGCCATCAGGCGCAGCAGGGGTCCCGAGATGGACGGAGGCATGGTGTGTCCTTTCGTTGGATGAGTCAGGGCGTGGTGAGGCGGAGCCCGAGCACGCCCGGGTAGAAGGCGAACAGGATGGTCACCGGCAGCACGAAGAACACGACGGGCGCCATCATCGCGATCTCCTTGCGTGCGGCGGTCTCGATGAGCAGGCGTCGACCGGCTTCGCGCACGTCGGCGGCCTGGGCGTGCAGGACGTCGGCGAGCGGGGTGCCGCGCTCCATGGCGACGGTGATGCCGGTGGCGAAGCGCGCCACGATCGGCAGGCCGGTGGTGCGGGCGAGGGACTCGAACGCGACGCCCACCGGCTCGCCGGTGCGGATCCGGGCCAGGACCTGGCCGAGGTCGTCGGACAGCGCGCCGTGGCTGCGCCGCACCACGCGGTCCAGCGCCGAGACGGGGCTCTCCCCCGCGGCGACGGAGAGTGCCAGCAGCTCGGCGACCGTCGGGAACTCGGTGAGGACCTGCCGCTCGCGGTTCTTCACCTGGGTGCTGAGCCTGTTGTCGCGCAGGAGGACGCCGCTCACGAAGCCCAGGACGCAGAACACCAGGCCCGAGCCGACTCCGCCGACGCCGCCGAGCGCGCGGAGCAGGACGAGCGCCGCGGTGGCGCCGAAGCCGACCAGGCCCCACACGACCTGCTCGATGCGGAAGTCCTGCACCGTGCGGTCGAGACCGGCACGCTCCAGCCGACGGCGTACGGACGAGCTGCCGCCCAGCACCCGCTCGACGAGGTCGGCCGCCTGCCGCAGCACCGGGCCGAAGATCCCTGCGGCGGCCGACGTGGGGGTGGACGCGGCCGGCCGCACGACCCGGGTCTCGTCGAGTCGTGGCACGTCGCGCACGTAGGGCAGCACGCGCAGCGACAGCTGCGGGCGCCGCAGGACGCTGATCCGCAGCGCGACGAGGAGCACGCCCGCTCCTGCCACCGCGCCCAGCAGGCCGCCCCAGACGGCGGTGCTCACGACAGGATCCGCTTCTCGACGGGGAGCCGGCCGATCCGCATCATCGCGGCGTAGGCGAGGACGCAGACCGCGAAGCCGATGCCCAGCACGATGATCCCTCCCGGCGAGGCGTACTGCCGGATGGCGGTGGTCTGGAACGACATCAGCAGCAGCACGATCCACGGCGCCGAGACCGCGAGGCGGGCGCCGTTGACCGTCCAGGCCTGGCGGGACTCGAGCTCGGACCGGGTGCGGGCGTCGTCGCGCAGGAAGCCGGACAGGTTGCGCAGCAGCCGGCCGAGGTCGCCGCCGCCGACCTCGCGAGCCAGGCGCAGGCCCTCGATGACGCGGTCCCCCACCGGGTCGGCCAGCCGGTCCTTGAGGCGGTCGAGGCACTCGCCGAAGCGTCCGGTGACCTGGTAGTCGACGGCGAACTGGGCGAAGTCGGACCGCAGCGCCTCGGGTCCGGTGGTGCCGAGAGCCGCGACCGCGTCCGGCAGGGACAACCCGGCGCGTACGGCGCTGGCGAGGTTGTCGACCGCCTCGGGCCAGACCTCCGCGAAGTCGCGCAACCGCCGCGCAGCCCGCTGGCGCAGCACCGCGATCGGCAGGTAGGCCGCCATCGCGGCGAAGACGAACGCGACGGGGACCGTCCGCGACACGGCCTGCACGAGCGCGAAGGCCACAGCGAAGAGCACCGCACACAGCGATACCACGCTGGCGGAGGTCACGTCGGACAGCCCGGCCCGGCCGAGCAGGCGGCCCAGTGCCGTGGACGTCGGCGTCGCGGACCTCGGCTGCCGGGGCAGCGCGAAGGCAGACCAGATCAGCAGCAGGCCGACGCCCACTCCGAGGCCGACGAGCGCTCCCATCAGCGACCCGCCCTGTCGTCGGCGAGCGCGTCGGTGGCCAGGACCTGGTGGATGTCGATGCCGACCCGCTCGAACCGCTCGAGGCGCGCCGGCACTCCCCCGGTCCTGCGCAGCTCGGAGCCGTGGCGGACGAAGATCGGCTCGACCTCGATCACGTCGGCCTCGACGCGCCCCGGCACGGACACGATCTCGTTGACGCGGCGTACGCCGTCGGCGCCGAGACCGAGGTGCACCACGAGGTCGACGCTCGTGGCCACGGTGGGCACCACGAACCTGGCCGAGATGTTGTCGCCCGCGAGCAGCGGCAGCGTGCACATCTTGACCAGCGCCTCGCGCGCGCTGTTGGCGTGGAGCGTGCACATGCCCGGCAGGCCGGAGTTGAGGGCGAGGAGCAGGTCGAGGCACTCGGCGGCGCGGACCTCGCCGACCAGGATGCGGCTCGGGCGCATCCGCAGCGCCTCCTTGACCAGGTCGCGCAGCACGATCGCGCCGGTCTGCTCGAGGCCCGCCTGCCGGGTCTGCATCGCCACCCAGTCCGGGTGGCTGATGCGCAGCTCGAAGACCTCTTCGGCGCTGACCACCCGCTCGCCGCCGGGAACGGCGGCGGCGAGGCAGTTGAGCATCGTGGTCTTGCCCGCCTGCGTGCCGCCTGCGACGAGGACGTTGAGGCCTGCCCGGACCGACGCCTCGAGGAACCGAGCTGCCTGCGGTGTCAGGCTGCCGAGTGCGACGAGGTCGGAGAGGCGGTGGGCGCGGAGCAGGAACTTCCGGATGTTGACGGCCGTGAAGCCGCGTGTGATCCCCTCGAGCACGACGTGGAGTCGGTGGCCCTCGGGCAGCATCGCGTCGACGAACGGCGTGGAGATGTCGAGCCGGCGCCCGCTCGACTTGAGCATCCGCTCGACGAGCTCGTTGACCTGGGCGGCGTCGAGGCGCAGGTTGGTCAGCTCGTGGCGGCCGCGGCGCGCGATGAAGACCCGGCTCGGGTCGTTGATCCAGATCTCCTCGACCTCGGGGTCGTCGAGGAAGGGCTGGAGCGGGCCGAAGCCGGAGACCCGGGCCACTAGCTCGCCGACCATGGCGCCGTCGTCGGCGATCGGCGCGACGGCACCGGTGAGGCTGAGGTCGTCGTGGTCGCGTACGACGTCCTCGGCGATCCGGCGCACGACGAGCACCTCGCGCTGCGGGTCGACGCCCTCGCGGCGGACCCGCTCGCGCACCTGCGCGTCGAGCCGCTCGACCAGGTCGTCGTGGGCAGCGTCAGGGACGGACGGTCGCTCGACGCGATCAACTGCCATGGTGCTGCACCTGCTTCCCCGAGAACGTGCACCGTCACGCTACCCAGCGCGGAGCGACCGGAAACAGGGCCGAGGCAAGGTTGTGGACAACCCTCAGCGGGTGAGCTCCGGCCTCCCCACGACGAGCTCGGCCGTCACCCGATGCAGACGCTCAGCACCGTCGTGAGCTGACAGTGGGGAGCCGGCCCGGTTCGGACCGGTGTCGTCCTCAGCCCACACGGACGCGGCGGCTCATGAGCAGCCGGTCGTTGACCCCCTCGCGCAGGGCGTCGTCGGTGTTCCGGAAGAAGTCTGCGTCGGACTCGGACTCCGATTCCGTGGTGAAGGCGGCCGCCACCTGCACCCAGCGCGGGTCACCGAGGCAGCGGCGGGGCAGCGTCACCGAGACCTTGTCGGTGTCCGGGTCGAGGGTCGCCGACTGGCCCGAGCACCTGACGTGCTCGTGGGAGGGCGTGGCGACGATGGAGGGCGCGTCGAACACGCGCGCCCGGAAGGCCGACGCCCACACCTCGAACCGGCGACCCTCCGCGGTCCTGACGTACAACTCGACCGTGCGCGTGCCGCGCACGCTGTCCTGGACCCTCATCGAGATCCGCAGCTCGTGCGGGGCGTGGGTGATCGTCAGCCGACGGACGTCGGTGCTGACGTCGTCGGGCAGCTCGGTCGTGGTCTTCACGCTCTCGTAGTCCCAGGTGAGCTGGACGACGTCGCCCGTGGCGTCGCGGTGGGTCCACTGCTCGGCCGCTGCAGCCGTCGGGACGACGGCGACGACCACCACCCCGAGGCCGACGAGGGTGCGAGCAAGGACGGTGGCGGTGCGCATGGAGTGCCTTCCCGGAGGTGTTGAGCGTCCGGAGAGGCTACGTGCCTTCTGCGCTGAGGGATGTGGACCTGACTCGACAGACCCTTCGCGGGTTGTGGGATCGCTACCGGATACCAGTCCGGTCACGCCCGGTCAGGATGGGCCCGCGGCACGGCACCGACCTGCGGCACGACTGCATGGGCTCCCGAGCGCACGCCGCACGTGCGTAACTGAAAACCGGCCCACGTAGGCGAAGAACCAACCAAGGCCGACACGGACAGGGGGGCTTGGCGCTTGAACAAGCGGGGAGAGCTCCGGCCACTCCCCGCGGCGTCCGAGGCTTCGGTCTGATGCCCGTGCGCTCCTCGCACGCGGCCGGCGCGATACTCGGTCCGAAGCCCTAGTTGTACCCGGCCATCAGGTTGGTAGCAGTCGGCTGATCGGCGGCTTGCCCTTGAGTGAGCTGTGGCGGCGTTCAGTGTTGTAGTACTCGAGCCAAGGGGCAAGTGCAGCGGTGCGGTCGTCGTTGCTGGTGAAGACTTGGCGGTAGGCCCACTCGGTCGCCAGGGTTCGGTTCAGCCTCTCCACCTTCCCGTTCTGCCATGGGCAGTGAGGGCGGATGAACTTCTGCCTGA
>NZ_JACXYX010000016.1 GCF_014779655.1 Nocardioides ganghwensis | reverse complement strand
GGGGCCTCCCACAACTGTTGGATAGGCCGAGCAGGCCAGCCCTACTCGGTAACCCACGACCATTTGTGAGTGGGGCCCCGGCCTGCAACCCCCAGTAGTCCTGAGCGGTCACTCCATACCGTCTAGCATCGGTGCGTGCCCCGCCCGTCCGTGTTCCGTGCTGCCCTGGCGGGGCTCCTGACCCTCGGCAGCGCGAGCGCCGGCCTCGCGGGCGCCCCGACCGCGGCGGCGTCCGCCGCGGAGGACACCGACCCCCTGGTCGTGCACATCGACACGATCAGCCCCGAGCTGCCCCGCAACGGCGACGTGGAGATCACCGGCACGGTGACCAACGTCAGCGACGAGACCTTCACCCGGATCAACCTGCACGCCTTCTCGTCGCAGGCGCCGATCCCCACCTCCACGGCACTCGCCGAGTCGGTCACCATCGACCCCGGCGAGTACGTCGGCCAGCGGGTGACGGTGCCCGGCACGTTCGACACCGTCGACGAGCTCGCCCCGGGACAGACCGCCTCGTTCTCCGACTCCGTGCCCGTGGAGCTCCTCGAGACCTCCGGGGACCAGGGCGTCTACTGGATCGGCGTCCACGCCCTCGGCGACACCGAGGAGGTGCCGCGCGACGGGGTCGCCGACGGACGGGCCCGGACGTTCATCCCGATGCGTCCGACCGGCGACGAGACCCAGGAGGCGTCGGTCATCCTCCCCATCCGCAACCGCGTCTGGTACGACCAGGACGGCGCGGTCGCGGGCGCCGAGCGCTGGGCGCGGCGCCTCGCCGAGGGCGGCAGCCTCGACGGCGTGCTCGACATGGCCGAGTCGGCCGGCACCACTCCGTACAGCTGGCTGGTCGACCCCGCCGTGCTGCTCGCGCTCGTCCGCCTCGCCGACGGCAACGCCCCCCGCAGCCTGGCACCCGACCCGACCGTGCCCGGGCAGGAGATCACGCCCACCGAGACCCCGACCGAGACGCCGACCGACGGCGGGACGACCACGGCGACCCCGGACACGCTCACCCCGACCGAGGCGCTGCCCACCGAGGAGCCGAGCGACGCGGACGCCGAGCTCGCGGCCGCCGCGTCGGCCTGGCTGGCGCGCTTCTCCGCCCTGGTGGGCACCACCCCCGTGCTGACGCTGCCCTACGGCGACATCGACGTGTCCGCCGCGATGCGCCACGACCGGGCCCGCTTCGACCAGGCCGTGGCCCGCGGCGCCGAGATCATGGCCGCGCTCACGCTGCCCGCCCAGCAGGCCGTCGCACCCGGCAACGACGTGCTCAGCCCGGAGGCACTGGCGCAGGTCCCCCCCGAGACGGTGGTCCTGCTCGGCGACAACGCCTTCACGATCCCGCCGCGCACCCCGAACTCCGTCGTACGGCTTCTCGGCCACAAGGTCCTGGTGACCAGCACCGGCGCCGAGGCGGGCGGCCCGGCGCCGACCGCCGCCCACGACCCGCTCGCGCTGCGTCAGCGGCTGCTGAGCGAGGCCGCGCTCCGGCTCGTCGACGGTGACACCGCGCCGCTCGTCGTCACCCTGCCCACGGTCTGGCGCGGCGAGGACGCCGCCTCGTTCTTCACCGACCTCGAGCAGTCCTGGCTCGAGGTGGTGCCCGTCGGCGAGGTCGCGACCCGGCAGGCGGTCGGCGTGCAGGCCTCCAGCCTCTCCTACACCGAGGCCGACGCGGAGGCCGAGCTCGACGCGTCCGCCTTCGCCGCCGCGACCCGCGCCACCGACGACGCGACCCTCCTGGAGCAGGTGCTCTCCTCCGTCACCCGGGTCGAGGCACTGGTGCGCGACGAGGTCCTGGTGACGCTGTCGGAGCAGCACCGCGCCCGTCCCGGCCTCGCCCGTGCCGCCGCGCGCCGGATCGAGGAGTCGCTGCGCGAGGACCTCGGCAAGATCGAGATCGAGGCACCCACCGCCGTCACGCTGTCCAGCGACTCCGGACCACTGGGCGCCACCCTCGTCAACGGCCTCGACCAGCCGGTCGAGGTGCAGGTGCAGGTCCGTACGGACGGCGAGCTCACCCTGACCGGGGGTGGCGTACGCCGGCTCGCGCCCCAGACACGCAGCGTGGTGCGGTTCGAGGCCACGACCACCCAGACGGGCGTGCACAACGTGCGGCTCTTCGTCACCAGCCTCGACGGGGCGCCGCTGGGGTCCTCGGCCGAGCTGCCGATCCGGGCGGCACGGGTGAGCGCGCTGATCTGGATCGTCATGGTCGTGAGCGCCCTCGTGCTGTTCGGGATGATCGGCTACCGCCTGCCGGGCCAGATCCGGCAACGCCGGGCCGAGCTGGCGGCCGCCGACGGCGAACCCGACCCCGATCCCACTCCCGAGCCCGACCACGGTCCCAACCCCGATCCCACTCCCGGGCCCGGCCCCGAGCCCGACCCCGTGCCCGAGGGCGCGACCGCGGAGCGGCCATGACCGAGCAGCGCATCCTGGCCTCGTCCGCAGTGATGGCCGCGGGCACCGTGGTCTCGCGGGCGTCGGGCTACATCCGGGCGACCCTGCTCGTCGTGGCGCTCGGCTCCGGCCTGCGCGGTGACCTCTTCGCGATCGCCAACACGCTGCCCAACATGGTCTACATCCTGCTGGCGGGCGGCATCTTCAACGCCGTCCTCGTGCCCCAGCTCGTGCGGCGGATCAAGGACGACGCGGACGGTGGTGACGCGTACGCCAGTCGGGTCATCACGCTGTCGGCCCTCTTCCTCGGCGCGGTCACGGTGCTCCTGGTCCTTGTGGCCCCGCTGGTGCTGCGGATCTACCTCGCCGACGGGTACCTCGACCCCGACCGGGCCGCCCACCTCGAGTCGATCATCGACCTGACCCGCTGGTGCCTGCCACAGGTCTTCTTCTACGGCATGTACGTCCTGGTCGGCCAGGTGCTCAACGCACGAGGCAGCTTCGGTCCGATGATGTGGGCGCCGATCGCCAACAACCTGCTCTCGGTGCTGATGCTGGTCGTCTACCTGGTCCTCCACGGAGCCACCGGGCGCGGGCCGGAGCGAGCCGACGCGCTCGGCACCGGGCCGGAGGTCCTGCTGGGTGTGGGCTCGACGCTCGGCATCGTCGTCCAGTTCCTGGTGCTGGTGCCCTACCTGCGCGCCTCCGGCTTCACCTACCGACCGCGCTTCGACTTCCGCGACCCCGAGCTCAAGCGCACCCTGTCCCTCGGCATCTGGACCGTGCTGTTCGTCGTCGCCACGCAGACGGCGTACCTCGTCGTGGTCAAGCTCGCCTCGGGCGGCGCGGTCGACGACGGCACCGGCTACCTCGTCTACTCCAACAGCCTGCTGATCATGATGGTGCCGCACGCGATCGTCACGGTGTCGCTCGCGACGGCGATCCTGCCGCGGCTCTCCTCCTACGCCCACGACGGCCGGCTGGCCGACCTCGGCAGCACCGTCGGCTCGACCCTGCGGACGTCCCTCGCGCTCGTGCTTCCGTTCGCGGTGCTGCTGCCGATCACCGCCGGAGACGTCGCCGGCTTCGCGTTCGGCTGGGCGAGCGCCGAGGAGGCCGCGACCTTCGCGCCGACCCTCGCCGTCTTCGGGCCGGCGCTGGTCTTCTTCACCGTCCACTACTTCATGCTGCGCGGCTTCTACGCGATGGAGATGACCAGGCTGGTGTTCTTCATCCAGCTCGCGGTCTCCCTCACCAACATCGCCGTCGCGACCGTCCTCGTGCCGCGAGGAAGCCCGGAGGACACCGCGCCGCTGCTCGTCGTGGCCTACCTGGCGTCGTACGCCGTGGGTGCCGTCGCCAGCTACGTGCTGCTCCGGCGCACCGTGGGCGGTCTCGAGACGCCGCAGCTGGTGCGGTTCCTCGTCCGGATGGCCGTGGTGCTCACGGCTGCGGGCGCTGCCGCCTGGCTGGTGGAGCTGTCGATGGCGGGCCTCGGGGAGTACCCCGGCCCCCTCGGGTCGCTGCTCCGCGGCGGGCTCAGCGCGGCCGCCGGGATGCTGGTCGTGCTCCTCGGCGCGCGGCTGCTGAGGGTGCGCGAGGTCACCGGCCTGGTCGACACCGTCGCGGCGCGGCTGCGGAGGACGTGAGACTCCCTAGAGTGGCGGCAAGCAGTGGGAATCGTGAGGGAGGTGGGGTGAGCGGTGCCGACGTCGAAGCAGGCCGGTGACGTGCTCGCCGGGCGCTACCGCCTCGACGACCTCCTGGCCGAGGCCGGGTCGGGCAGGTTCTGGCGCGCCCACGACCTCGTGCTGCACCGGCCGGTGGCGGTGCACATCCTCTCCGCCGACGACGAACGCGCCCAGCCGATGCTCGACGCCGCCCGCCGCACCGGCCCGGTGGTCAACCGGCGACTGCTGCGGGTGCTGGACGCCGAGTCGGCCGACGGGCTGTGCTTCGTCGTCCACGAGTGGGGCCAGGGCGACTCCGTCGACATCCTGCTCACCCGCGAGGGTCCGCTCGCGCCCCGGCGCGCCGCCTGGCTCGTCGCCGAGGTGGCCGACAGCCTCGCCGAGGCCCACGACGCCGGCCTCGCGCACGGGTCCCTGACGCCGGAGAACGTGCTCGTCGACCAGCACGGCCAGGTCCGCCTGATCGGCTTCGGTGTCGAGGCGGCGCTGCGCGGCCTCCCGCCCGGCCGGACCAACGTCGACGAGATCGACCTCGCCGGCCTGCTCTACTGCACGCTCACCGGCAAGTGGGCCGGCGTGTCCGAGTCGGCCGTGCCGCCCGCGCCCGAGGTGCACGGCCAGGTGCTCCGTCCCCGTCGGGTGCGCGCCGGCATCCCCCGCGTGCTCGACGCGCTCTGCGACCAGGTCCTCAACCCGCACGACGCGGCCACCCAGGGCCACCCCTCGGCGCACACCATCCGCGACCTGCTGCTCGACTACGTCGGCGAGATGACCGGCACCCACGTGCCGGTCCCGGGCGTACGACCGACCGCCGCCGAGCAGCCCGCCACGCTCCCGGCCGACCCGGCCTCCTCTGCCACGCCCACCACGGTCGTACCCGTGGTGCCCGCCGGCGACGCAGCACCGGAGCCGGAGGCCGCCGAAGAGCCGGAACCGGAACCGGAAGCTGCCGCGGAGCCGGAGGCACGGCCCGAGCCCGAGCCCGAGCCCGACGCACCCACCGCGATCGAGCCCGGCGCCACCCCGGTCACCGAGCTGCCCACCCAGGCCGGGATGCCCGTCTTCCACGACGACGACGAGGTCGACTGGCTGCGCGCCCGCGCCGAGAAGCCTGCGCCCCCGCCGCCGCTCCACGAGCCCGCGCCCAAGCCCCTGTTCGCGCCCGACCCGCCGGAGGGGGAGCCCGTACGCCGCCCGCGCCCGGGCAGCCGCGCGGCGTCGGCCAACCCCGACTACTGGCCCTGGGAGTCCAGCCAGGACTCCGGCCGCGTCCCGGGCGGACAGCCGGCGGGCCGCGACACCGGCTCGTGGGGCTCGGGCTCCTGGTCCGGTGACCGGTGGGGCACTGGGGACGGCTTCGACGACACCGGGGAGCAGGTGCCCGGACGCAGCTGGATCAGGCTCGCGATGATCGTGGGCGCGTGCCTGCTGGTCGGCGTGGCCGCGGTCGCGGCCTATCAGCTCGGCCTCAAGCCGCCCACGCCCGACTTCACGGACGACCCGACGACGTCGCCCTCGCCGACCGTGGTGGAGCCGACGCCGTTCGAGGGCCTGAGCGCCGACGACTTCGACCCCCAGGGCACGGACGGCGGCGTGGAGAGCCCCGAGTCGGTGCCCAACGTCCTCGACGGCGACCCGGCGACGTCGTGGAACACCTCGACGTACCTGCAGAACTTCGGTCCCGCCGGCCTCAAGACCGGCGTCGGCCTCGTCGTGGACCTCGGCTCCACCCAGGCGGTCCGCCGGGTGCTGGTCTCGACCGAGGGCGGTCAGACCTCGCTCGCGGCCTACGTCACCTCCGAGCCGCCCACCGGCATCGCCGGGCTCACCCCGATCGGCACCGCCTCCGGCGCGGGTGAGCTGGAGATCGACCTCGACGAGGCCGTCTCGGGCCGCTACGTCACCGTGTGGCTCACCCTGCTGCCGCCTGTCGAGGGCGGGTTCCGCGGGACGATCACCGAGGTGCAGGTGCTGGGATGACCAGGGCGACGAGCGACGAGCGCTCCGACCAGGAGCTGCTCCGGGCCCACGTCGACGGCGACCCGGACGCCTTCGGCGAGCTGTTCGCACGCCACCGCGACCGCCTGTGGGCCGTGGCGCTGCGCACCATGGGCAACCCCGACGACGCCGCCGACGGCCTGCAGGACGGGATGGTCGCGGCGTTCCGCCGGGCCGGCTCGTTCCGCGGCGAGGCGGCCGTCACCACGTGGCTGCACCGGGTCGTGGTCAACGCCTGCCTCGACCGGCTGCGGGCCGCGAAGATCCGCCGCTTCGAGGCGCTGCCCGACGACGTCGACGACCGCGGGACCGTGGTCGCTACCGCCGCCCGCGACGACCGGCCGGACGAGGCGGCCGAGGTCGCCGAACGTCGTCGCCGGGTCCTGGCCGCCCTCGCCACCCTCCCGCCGGAGCAGCGCGCCGCGCTCGTCCTCGTCGACATGGAGGGCTATCCGGTGGCCGAGGTCGCCGAGATGCTCGGCTGCGCCGAGGGCACCGTGAAGTCACGCTGCTCGCGTGGGCGCACGCGGCTCGCCGGGCTGCTGGGCGACCTGCACCACCCGGCGGGTGACCCGCCTCACGGGAACCCGCCTCCGGACGGTCCCGTCCAACCGACCGTGCGGCCCCGCGGACCGCCGGCGCCCTGAGCCCGCACCCGCTCTCGCCCGCTCTCCCCAGCTCCCACCCCGACCGACCCAGAGGAGGTGACCCACGATGACCGATGCGTCCGACCTGCCGCCCGAGCAGGAGGCCGTACGCCGCCTGCTGGCCGGCGCCCGTCACGACGGGCCGCCGCCTCCCGAGGTCGTGGCCCGCCTCGACGAGACGCTGGCCGCGCTCGTCGCCGACCGCGGATCCGCTCCGCTCGCCGACGCACCGGCCACGTCGCCGGAGCGTACGGCTCCCGTCGTCGACCTCTCCGCCCGTCGTCGGCGCCTGGCCGGCGTGGGCCTGCTGGCGGCCGCGTCGGTGGTCGTCGCGGGCGTGGCCATCGGCCAGGTCCTGCCTCGCGGCGCCAGCGACGAAGGCTCGAGCGCCGGCTCGGACTCCTCCCTCGCCGACTCCCAGACCGAGGCGCAGCAGGAGGGTGAGTCCGACGACTCCGGCGCGGGCAGCTCCGAGCAGGCACCCGAGCTGCTCAAGAGCCCCTCGGCCACGCCGTTCGCCGGCGTCCCCACCATCTCCGCGAGCGACCCGGCGCTCGAGCAGCGGCTGGTCGACCTGCGGACCGAGGCCGTCGCGCGGTCGCAGGACCTCGGCTCGGTCGACGCCCTGAGCAGCTGCACCCTGCCGGGCCTCGGCCAGGGCCGCCGGCTGCTCGCGCAGGTCGACGGGCAGCTCGGTGTCGTGGTGTTCCGCCGCCCCGTCGGCGGGACCCAGCAGGCCGAGCTCTACGTCTGCGGCACGCCCGACCCGGTGCGTACGCTCACGCTGCCCGAGCCCTGAGCGCTGGGGCGGGCGGCGGAACAACCGTCGCCTACGATCGGTTGAGCAAGGCGTACCGCCCACCGAGGCAGACCCGCACCTCCCCGGTCACCTCACCCCGATCACCAGGAGTCCGATCCACCCATGAGCACCAGCACCGAGACGCGCAACGTCATCATCATCGGCTCGGGGCCCTCGGGCTACACCGCCGCCGTCTACGCCGCCCGTGCCTCGCTCCACCCCCTGGTCTTCGAGGGCTCGGTCACCGCCGGCGGTGCGCTGATGAACACCACCGAGGTGGAGAACTTCCCCGGCTTCCGCGACGGCATCATGGGCCCGGCCCTGATGGACGAGATGCGCGCCCAGGCGGAGCGGTTCGGCGCCGAGCTGGTCTCCGACGACGTCGTCGAGGTGGACCTCACCGGTGACGTGAAGGTCGTGAAGACCGCCACCGACACCTACACCGCGCGCTCGGTGGTTCTCGCGACCGGCTCGGGCTACCGCAAGCTCGGCCTGCCCCGCGAGGAGGAGCTCTCCGGCCGCGGTGTGTCGTGGTGCGCTACCTGCGACGGCTTCTTCTTCCGCGAGCAGGCGATCGCCGTCATCGGCGGCGGCGACTCCGCCGTCGAGGAGGCGACCTTCCTCACCCGCTTCGCCTCGAAGGTCTACCTGGTCCACCGCCGCGACGAGCTGCGCGCCTCCAAGATCATGCAGGAGCGGGCCTTCGCCGACCCCAAGCTCGAGATGGTCTGGAACTCCGAGGTCGCCGCGATCAACGGCGCCGACAAGCTCGAGTCGATCCAGCTGCGCGACACGGTCACCGGTGAGGAGCGCCGGCTCGACGTCACCGGCCTGTTCATCGCGATCGGCCACGACCCGCGCTCGGAGCTCCTCACCGGCCAGGTCGACCTCGACGACGACGGCTACGTACTGGTCAAGCACCCGTCGACGGCCACCAACCTGCCCGGCGTGTTCGCTGCGGGCGACCTGGTCGACCACCACTACCGCCAGGCCATCACCGCCGCCGGCACCGGCTGCGCCGCGGCCCTCGACGCCGAGCGGTTCATCGCCGCCCTCGACCACGAGGCCTCGACCGCCGGCGACGCAGCCGCGACCGTCGAGGCGATCGAGGAGCAGAAGGAGACCGCGCGCGCCTGAGGCGCGTACGACCTCCTTCGCGCCCCCCGGATCTGGGGATTCTTCCTCGGTCGGGCTCTCGCTAGTTTCGCCAGAAGGCTCGACGAGCAGCGCTGCGCCGAAGGGGAGATCGATGACCGCACGATCCATCGCACGTACGTCCGTGGCTGGTCTGGTGGCGGCGCTCGCGTTGGTTCCCGGTCCCGCAGACGCGGCGACCGCGAGCAAGCAGGACCCGCGGGGAGACGGCATGTCCGGCGTCGACTTCCGCTCGTTCCGGGTCGACAACGGCACGATCCGGACGACGATGGGCCTGAGCGTCGCGAAGCTGCCGCGCAAGGGTGTGGTCTTCCTCAGCTTCGTCGACCCCATCGACGGCGAGTACGGCGGAGGCGTGCGGGTGCGTCGCGCCAAGGGTGTGGTGAGCGCCCGGTTCTACAACGAGAACTACGAGGGCATGACGATGAGCCCGTGCCCCGGCACGCGCGCCACGTGGAGCACCGGCAAGGACCGGGTGACCGCCACGTTCACCTGGTCGTGCGCGACGTACGGGCCGTACGACTCCAACTACTTCTACGCCCAGTGGGGCCGCGACTACGACAAGAGCGACCATTTCGGCACGTTCCAGGTCGCTCGGGACTGACGCTGCGTCCGGGCTGCACTCTGTGCCGCTCCTTGTCTCACAGTCACTGGTTGCTGACGACACTTCCTCCGAGGAACGGCTCCATGCGCGCCTGCAACCGTGTCGCGTAGAGGTCGTCGCGCTCGTCGAATTCGTCGGCGAGGTTGCCGTAGAACGGCCGACCCTCCATGTGGATCGCCGCCCCGGCACCCAGCCCCACAGCGATGTCGACGGCGTTCGGGATGCCCACGCGTGCCCCTGACCTACCAGCACCAGCGTCACCGCGGACGAGGTAGTTGTCGCCGGCCTGGTCAGGCACGGACAGGCTGGAGGCGGCGACTCCGTCTGTGATGACGTCTCCGGTGACCTCGAACCTGATGATGTCGCGTGCCTCCACTCCGCCGATCACCTGTGGCGAGGCCCACGTCACGACCAGCGGGTCTCCCCATCGACCACTGTGGGCGATGTTCTGGGCGATCAGGCCCCCCTGCGAGTACCCGACCAACAACACCTCGTCCTCGGACGTGATCCCGCGCTCGCCCATCAGCTGTTCCACGTACGACATCGTCTGCGTCTCGATCCCGAGAACCGCTGCGTTCTCGAGTGCGTCGAAGTGCTCGCCCGGTGCCGCGAAGGGACGGGTGCCGGTGATCGTGACGACGTAGCGAACCTTGCCATCGACGCCGACGACCTCGGTGATGACGACTCCGTCGCCGTCGGCGTCGAGTCGGTCCAGGTCGAGCAGGGACCTGGTGGACACCAGGCGCACCGACACCGCGCTGGTGCGCTCCTGCTGATCCGCTTCGAGCCTCAGCTGTCGCGCCTGGGCTGCCAGCGCGGCGGCGACCCTGGTGAGCTTCACGGAGTGCTCCGAGTCCCATGTCTTCCGGAAGCGGACCGCGAACGGCCCCGCCCACGCGGAGATCTGGACGCCGCTGCGGACCTTGGTGCTGGTCTGCCGCAGCTGCTCGGCGGCACGCTCGAAAGAGCCAGCCAGCGCGCGCAGCTGCGCCACGTCAGCGCCGACCATGCCGGCCATCACGTTGTCCCCCGAGAACGGACAGCGCTGCGGAGCAACGAGGCGACCAAGTCGTGCGCCACCGCGTAGTCGCGCGATTCGGTCGACGCCGCTCCGTCCGTGTTGACAGTCGTGGCGCGCAACGCACCGGTCCGAGCAGCGATGCCGGCGACGCCAGCCGCGGTGACCGCTGCCAGACATATCCAGAGCTCCGGACCTCCGCCATCGCTTTCAGGGGTGGCATCGCGTGCCGCGTCGAACCACGCGGTGATCTCGTCACGAGCGTCGTCGACCGTGTCATCGCGCACCGTGAACGATCCCATCGCCTCCTCTTCGAGCCGTACCAGTCCCTGCGCAAGCGGCAACCATGTCGTGGCGGGGAGCGCGGTCGCCCGATCCAGCTGGTCGTTTCCCGCGAATGCACTGAAGCGCGCCGGCGCTGCCATCCCGCGCTGCAGCTGCGCAACGACGGGATCGACCCGGTCGGGCGCGACCAGACCACGGACGGCGAGGCTGCGCTGACCACGCAGTGCCGCTGCGAGCACCGCATCCGGGTCGTCGGTGTCGACAGTGGTGAGGATGACGGGTACCGGCGCCTCGGCGTCGGCTGCCATTGCCAGGATCTCGTCGTCGGTGAATCGCATGGTCTACTTCCTCACTTGAGTGCGGCGGGGATCGGGGCGAACCAGCTGACGACGGTCTGGCCGACCTGAAGGGTCGCCTTGCCCAGCTCCTCGCCGATGACTCCGGGGTTGCGGGCGATCTCGCCCATGACGAGCGAGCGACCCTCTGCCGAGAAGTCGGCCTTCGCTCCTTCACGAACCGCCATCGCGACTGCCTTGCCGGCGGCGCCGTACAACACGCCCCCCTTCGACGCCATCGCAGCGTCCGACGCGGCGTCGAGGGCGTACGTGCCTGCTGTGATCTTGGCGGCCAAGGAGTCACCGCGGTCCGCCTCCAGCGCCTTGGCGACGTTCTCGCCCACTCCGGCGGCGGCGCCCAGGACACCAGCCCCCTTGGCCACGTTGCTGAGCACGCCCGCAGCGGGCTTGAGGGTGCTGGTGATGCCGTCGCGCGCCAGCATCTGCAGCACGGGGGACTTGTTGAAGCGCATGAGGTCGGGCACCTGACCGTCGCGGATCAACCCGCCCACCGTCGGAGAGCGGTCGAGGTAGGCGAAGAGCCGGCGGTAGCCGGACGGGTAGTTCTGGTGCATGTTCCACCGTCCCAGCGCGGCCGTGACCCCGGCGCTGATGCCGAGCACCTGCACTGCGTCGACAAGGCCGTCCAGGGTGAGACGCCCTCCAGGGCGGTGGCTCCCACCGCCGCCCCGCACGCCTGCAATCGCACCCCCGCCCGCACTGCTCGCCTGCCGCTGCTCCTGGGCCTGGAGCCGGAGCTGCTTGGCCGCGGTCCGCAGTGCCAGCGCGGTCCGCTTCAGCGTCGGGCCGTGGCGCTGGTCCCAGTCGTTGCGGAACCGGGTCGCCCTCGCCCCGGCCCACGGGTTCGCGTGGACGGACGCGCGCACGCGGACCGCGGTCGACTCGAGCGCGCCGGCGCTGCGGTCGAAGTCCGCGGCGAGACGGTCGAGTGCGTCGGGGTCGGCTCCGACCATGCGGCTCATGGGTCCTCCTCAGTTCCGGATCTCCGGTCTCCGCGGTGCGTGGCCCGAGCCACCACGCACCGGCGACGACGTCAGCGGGAGATCTGCTCCTGCTCGTTGGCGTTCTGCTGAGCGGCCTGCGAGGCCTGCGCCAGCGCCTCGGCGACGTTGCGGAGGTTGGTGGAGTGGGTGCCGTCCCACTCGCTCTTGAAGCGCGCCTGGTCCTGGCCGACCCAGGTCGTGCCGCTGAGCTTCGAGGTGAGCTGGGACTGCAGCTGCTTGACCTGCTCCGAGGCCTGCTGGAGCTGCCGCGACAGCGTCCGGACTTCCTCGACGTTCATTCCGATCATGCCGGCCATGGTGGTTCTCCTTCTGGTGTGTGGTGTTCGGTGTTGCTGGAATCGTGGTCGCCCGACGTGCGGGCGTCGATGGGTTGACCGACCCATGGGGTCAGGCCGGGTAGGGCACCTGCACCTGGGTCACGGCACCGCCGCGGACCCAGTAGCCGCGGCCGACGACGAAGTCGGCCTGTCGGACATGGGGCAGGGAGGTCTTGGCGAGGGTGTCGCCGTCGTTGCCGTCCGGTCGCAGCAGGAGCGCCGTCCGAGCCGCCTTCACGGCGTCCCCGGCACCGCTGTAGGAGGAGCTCCAGGACGCAGTCTCCCCCTCGGCCACGACCAGGTGCCCGTTGCGCCGGGCCGCGGTGACGAGCTCCTCGAGGCCCTGGTCCGCCACGGTTCCGAAGAGCTCGGGCATCGCCTCGACCACGACCATCACCGGTGCGACCGACCCGTCGGCCTCGACCAGCGGTCTCAGCAGCTCGATCACCTCGGCCACCTCGTCGACGCCCGAGGCCGACCAGTCCCACCCGCCCGGCACTGCCAGGACGGCCCGGCGGGGGGTGAGGAACGCGCGCCGCACCTGCGGGCAGCCGCGGCGTACCGACCCGGCCAACCACCTGACCGCGGTCGTTCGCCCCGAGCCGGGCGGGCCGGCGAGGACCATGACGGTGGCGAGGTCGAGCCCGACCGGCCGGAGGTCGTCGTACGCGACACCGACCACGGGACGTCCCGCCACGGTCGTCGGCACCGTCTCCTCGGGGATGTGGTCGGGCAGCACCTCCACAGGTGCGGGTCGCGAGCGCACCCGCTCGGCGAGCTCGGGGGCGATCTCCTCGATGAGTCGCGCCTGCGCGGCGACGGTCACGTCCTTGCCCAGGACCGCCAGCTGGAGCTCCTGGTGGTTGTCAGGCTGGACACTCCGCCCCGGCGGGCTGTCGGGGCCTAGCACGTCGCGCGGGACGTTGAGCGCGAGGTAGCTGTCCTCGTCCGGCTGGCGCATCACGATGCGCCGCTGGAACGACGCCTGGATCGCCATCGGGACGGCACCCTCCCGATCGGCGGTCATCGCCACGTGCACGCCGACCGACCTGCCGTCCGCGAGCACGCGCTGGAAGTTCATCCAGGTGCGCTGGTGACGGCTCGCGGCCTCGTACGTCTCCCGCATGAGCGCGAAGCCGTCGATGAGCAGCAGGATGCGCGGCTCCTCCCCCCGTCCGGTGAGCTCGCGGTACTCGGCGAGCGTCGCCGCGTTGGCGGCTCGGTAGCGGTCCGACCGGTCGTCGACCTCGCGCACGAGCCGCTCCAGCAGGCGTACGACGCGCTCCTCGTCCTCGCCCGCGACGATCGGCGCGACGTGGGGCATCGGCTCGATCAGGCGCAGGCCGCCACCGGCGAAGTCGAGCCCGTAGACGTGCGCGTCCCCGCCCCGCGGGGAGATGCCCGCGACCACTGCGAGGGTGCGCAGGGCGGTGGTCTTGCCGCACCCCCCGGTGCCGACGAAGAGGATGTTGCCCTCCGTGTCGGGCCGGAAGTACTCGTAGACCTGGCGCTGGTTGTCGGGGTCGTCCAGCACGCCGAGCAGCAGCTCGCCGTCGGAGCGCTGCCGCATGCTGAGCAGGTCGTAGACCGGAGCCAGCGAGTCCAGCCACGGCTTGCGGGGAGTGGGCACGGCGCCCTGGCGGCACGCCTCGCGCAGCGTGCGGACGAGACGGGTGATGTCGGTGTCGACCCCGTCCAGGGAGACCGCGGGCTCCGGGGTGGACCACGACCGACCCCGGCCGAAGTCCAGCTCCTCCACGAGCACCTGCGCGGGCGGCACCACGGCCGGCGTACGCGCGCCCGGGAACCCGGACTGGAAGCTCGCGACCCGTCCGGGGCCGGTCTTGGCGGCACCGCGGCCAGGGATCGAGGGATCGAAGTGCGCGGCCATCGGCGTGTCCAGGACGTCCGCGGAGTCGACCTCGTCGGCCATCCGCAGGGCCACGCGCAGGTTGGTGTTGGCGCGCAGGCTGTCACTGATCACGCCGGCGGGACGCTGCGTGGCCATGATCAGGTGGAGGCCCAGGCTTCGACCGCGCTGGGCGATGTCGATGACCCCGTCGACGAACTCGGGGACCTCGGACTTCAGCGCCGCGAACTCGTCGATGACGATCACCAGGCTCGGCGGGCAGTCCGGGTCGCCGGTCTTCTCCAGCTCGATCAGGTCCTTGGCGCGCTTGTTGCGCAGCAGTCGTTCGCGACGGTGCAGCTCGGCGCGGAGGCTGCGCAGCGCGCGGCGCACGAGGTGCGGCGACAGGTCGGTCACCAGACCGACGCAGTGCGGGAGCTCGACGCACTGCGCGAACGCCGCGCCGCCCTTGTAGTCGACGAACAGGAAGGTGACGCGGTCCGGGCTGAGGGCGTGGGCGAGCCCGAGGACCCACGCCTGGAGGAACTCGCTCTTGCCGGCGCCGGTCGTGCCGCCGACCAGGGCGTGGGGCCCCTGGAGCCGGAGGTCGAGGGCGAACGGCTCGCTTCCCGCGTGGCCGACGAGAGCGCGGAGGCTGACCGGCTGGTCACGCCGCGCGGGCGGGGCGGAGCGGTCGGTGAGCGATCCGTTCTCACGCCAGCGGTTGACCACCACGGCGGCATCGTCGCTGGCCTCCCGGCCGAGCAGCGAGACCACGGCGACCGAACGCGGCAGGTCCGACTCGTCGTCGACGGGGGTCCCCGCGTCGACGACGGGCGTGAGGATCCGCGCGAGGTGCCCGGCGTCGTCGCGGGCCATGCTCTCGACGCGCAACGGCGTGACGCTCGTCCCCCTGCGGACCATCCCGGCGTGCGGCGACGCACTGTCGGCGAGGTCGACGAAGGTCCGGCAGCTGGCCGGCAGCTCCTGGCGCCGCGCGGCGCACCACACGACGTGCACCCCGACGTCCGGACCGAGCTCGGTCACCCGCGTCAGCCGGGCCAGGTCGGTCGACGGCTCGTCGACCACGACGACGACGGAGGGCACCAGGGCGCGGTGGTCCAGCGGCTCGCCGTCGACCGGCCCGCGGCCGGGCGCGTCCTCCGAGCGCTGTGCGCTGCGAGCGTCGACGAGCTGCTCGAGACGGTCGAGGAGCGCAGCACCGGACGCGGGGTCCGCAGCCAGGTGGCTGCCGGCCAGCGGGCTGTGCGGCGAGCTGGCGTGGGGCAGCCACTCCAGCCACTCCCAGGCCGCGCGCGACCCGGGCGACGCCAGCGCGGCCACGACCATCTCGGAGGGTGCGTGCAGGATCGCGAGCTGGGCGACGATGCCGGCTGCGATCCCGCGCGTCGCGGCGCCGCCGCCGCAGACGCCCAGGTTCCCGACCGAAGGGAGGTGGCAGGTCACGGCCGCGTCCGGGATGACGGCGTGCCTGGCGCGCAGCTCCTGGCCGCGCGCGACCAGGTCCGCGATCGCCTCGCCGGAAGGATCGCGGTCGTCGAACCGGACGAAGGGCGCGACGTCACCGGTGCCGAGTCGCACCGACAGGAACTCGGGGTGCTCCGGACGCCGCGACCACAGGAGGTCGGTGCGCCGGTCCGCCGCGTCCACGCAGCGCGCCAGTGTCGGGTACAGCTCCTCCAGGGAGGCGCGGTCGGCCGTGCGGACCTGTTCCATCTCCTCGTCGAGGCGGTCCAGGGAGGCTTCGTACGCCGCCCGCACCGCGGCGAGCTTCTTGCGGGTCTGCCGGCGCTGGTCGAGATAGGAGCCGATCATCAGCAGCGGGCTGAGCGCCACGAACAGCACGGCGACGGCCGAGCGGGTGAAGGCGAACAGGGCGGCACCCATGACGAGCGGTGCCACGAGTGCCAGCACCGGGAAGTGGGCCGGATCCGGCTCGCTCGGGGCGGGCGGGACCTCGCGCTGCCGCTCCTGCGGTCGCCGCAGGACCCGGGGTGACCGGGTGAAGGCGATGTCGGTGCTGGCACCGGAGGCCAGGCCCGCGGCGTCGATCGAGATGGTGATCTCGGTGGCGCCGAGCCGGGCCACGTCGCCGTGCCCCAGGGCGCTGCGGGCGACACGGATGCCGCCTACCAGGACACCGTTGGCGGAGTTCTCGTCGAGGATCTCGACGTGGGAGCCGATGTTGAGGCGCGCGTGGTGCTTGGACACCATCGTGTCGGTCAGCCGGACGTCGCAGTCCGCGGCACGGCCCACGCTCACGCTCCCGGTGGGCAGGTCGACCCGGAGTCCGGCGTCGGGGCCGGACGTGACCGTGAGGACGGCCGCCGCGGGGCCGGCCGTGCCGCCGTGGACGGCGGAGGCGAGCTCGACCCGGGCGCCTGACCGCAGTCCGGAGTCGATGAGCGCGAGACCGGGGTCCAGGACCACCTCGCGGGGGCCGAGCGCTGCACGCAGCGTCAGTTCGCCGCCGGGCACGTGGCCCTCGAACTCCTTGGCCCCGGCCAGCGTCCGGGCGAGCGTGCCCGCCGTGGTGGTCGCGTCGGCCGTCACCAGCAGGTGGCGCTCCGGCGACTGCGACCCCGGCTGGCGGAGGGTGAGCTTGAGCTTCACGAGACGCCTCCTGGCGCTGTCGTACGGGTGGCGTCCAGCAGCGGCAGGTCCGCGGCGGTGACCAAGAGGGACGAGACGGCGTACTCGACGAGGCGGACGCGACGGTTGGCCGCGGATCCGGCCCCACCACCGTGGAGCCCGCTGACGCCGGCGCGGCTGAGCTTGGCGCAGACGTTGTCGAGCTTGCGGGTGAACCGGGTCTGCGCCCACCCGAGCCGGCGCGCGGCCTCGACTGCGCTCGGCACGCTCGAGGAGCCGGAACCGACCCGACGCAGCACCGGCTCCGCGAGGGCGAGCACGACCAGCAGCTGGGACTCGGTGAAGGTCGTCGGCGCGATCGTCGTCTCGCCGTCGTCGTGGGCGGCGCCACCGACGGGGCGGTAGGACTCCTGCGCGCACTCGAGCAGCACCTCGTAGCTGGTCGTGCCCGCTGCGAAGGTCAGGCTGGTGCGTCCGAACACGACGGGCAGGCTCGCGCCGGGCGACAGTGTGCTCCGCATGAGGCCGGCCTCGTCGGTCAGGCCCGCGGCGAGCCGCGAGCCCGAGTTGTGCACCCACCACAGCCCGTCGTGGAAGGTGATCACCAGGAAGCTCCGGTGGAGGTAGGGGTTGTCGTCCAGCCTCAGGTCGCCGTCGCGTCCGATGGTGAAGGTCTCCCCGGGCTCCAGCCGGGTGAGCTCGCCCGCGAAGTCGATCGTGAGGGTGCTCACGTGCGGGCTCACCTCGTGCACTCCGTGGCTCCCGCGGACGTCTGGCCGTTGCTGCGCCGCAGCATCACCTCGACGCACGTGCGTCCCTGCTCGGCCGGCACCGTCACGGGGCCGGAGTCGACCGGCCCCTCGAGCGGGCGCTGCTGCGACGGGTCGGCGACCCGGTAGAGGAACGAGTCGCCTTCCTCCGGGGCAGGGTTGCGCCATCGCACGACCACCTCGTCGCCGCGGCGCACGAGTGCCAGGCGGCTCGGGCTCGGCACCGACTCACCGATGGCGTCCGCGGGCCCGCTGCTCGTGGTCGGCTCGGCGTCCTGGGTGGTGCCCTCCGTCGTGCCGCCCAGCACCTGCCAGGCGACCACGCCTCCGACGAGCACCAGCCCGACGACCGCGAGCACCGCCGTCCGGGCCGTCCGGGCTGCAGGCGGTGCGGGCTCGGACCGGTCGTCCGGCTGGGAGGCAGGCACGACGGCCGGGTCCGGCCCGTGACCCACGACGGTGGCGTCCTCCACCGGCGCCGGGATGGCGGGGCCGGTGAAGTCGCGCGACGCACGATCGCGCACCGGCGCCGGGGCGGCGTACGCAGGAGGAGCTGTCGGTGCGGCAGGTGCGGGGGGCCCGGGGGTTGCTGGGGGTGCGCCCTCGGGGTCGATCACCTTGAAGGTCGAGATGCGCGTGGAGCCGACCTCCTCGCTCGCGGGGTCGTCGGACACCAGGTCGTCCTGGGTGTCCTCACCGACCTCGATCGGTGTCATCGGCAGGTGGAGCGCGACCTGGATCGCCTGGAGGGCGCGGCCGAGCTCGAGCGCCGATCCGAAGCGCTGGTCGGCCCTCTTGGCCATGGCGGTGACCAGCACGCGCTCGAGCTGCTCGGGCACGTCCTCGCGCCGGAGCGGGGGCACCGGTTCGTTCCGGGCACGCGCCATGAGCGCCAGGTTGGAGTTGTCGCCGCCGGGCACGATCATCGGGCTGCGACCGCCCAGCATCGCCCAGCAGGTCGCAGCGAGGGAGTAGACGTCGCTCGCAGGCACCATGGGCTGGCCCTTGGTGACCTGCTCCGGCGGCGCCCAGGCCGGCGAGACGCCGACCCCCACCCCCTGCTGGCCGTCCTGGGTGGACACCGAGATGCCGAAGTCGGTCAGGGCGGCCCGGCCGAACTCGGTGAACAGGATGTTGGCCGGCTTGATGTCGCGGTGCAGCACGCCCATCCGGTGCGCCGACTCGACGGCGCCGGCGATCTGGATGGTGATCTCCAGCGCCTTCGCCACCGTCAACGGACGGGCCCTGATCCGGCTCTCCAGGGTCTGCGGCTGGCAGACCTCCATCACGAGGTACGAACGGCCGTCGGGCGCCGCGCCTGCGTGGTAGATGCTGACGATCGAGGGGTGGTTGGACAGCCGCGCCATCTGGTTGGCCTCGGCCTCGAACGCCTGCTGCGAGTTGTGCGTCAGGTCGGCGGTGAGGACCTTCACAGCGACGGTGCGCCCGAGCTGCTCGTAGCGGTGGACGTCGGCGAAGCCGCCGACCCCGAGGACCTCGATGAACCGGAGGCCCGGGATCTCGGGAGGCGCGGCCGCCTCGCGGCGGCTCACGGGAGGGCCTCGAACCGCAGGTCGACGCCGTGACCGAGCTGGACGACGTCGGCGGAGGTCAGCAGCTGCGGGGACCGGGAGATCCGAACGGTCGGCTGGCCCGGGCGCTGGAGGAAGGTGCCGTTGGTGGAGTCGAGGTCGACGACCATCACGCTCCACCCCTCCAGCCGGATCTCCAGGTGCGTGCCCGAGACGTGGCTGTGCGGCAGCGGCAGGAGGCGGGGCAGAACGGGGCCCTGGATGCGCGAGGCCTGGGGGTTCCGGCCGGCCAGGACGTTGCGCACGAGCTCGATCTGCTCACCGGCCGACGTGACGAGCCAGCCCAGCCCGGGGCGGGGCATGCGGACGCCCTCGCCCGCGAGGCGCAGTCCGCAGACGCGGCACGCGGGTCGGTGGGTCGGGTTGGCGTGGCCGCTCGGGCACAGCACGCCCAGGACGGTCTCCTGTCCGTCCGGCGCCTCGCCGCCCGACGCCAGGTAGACGTCGATCTCCGTGCTGTCCGGAGCCTCGAGAAGGGTGTGGCCGTCGTGGTGCTCCCCGTCAGACCCGGCAGTGCTGCTCGGCTCCGCGACAGCGGGTCGCGCAGGTGCAGCCGACGGCACGCCGGAGATGAACGCTGCCGGACCAGCCGGCTCGGGGGACGGCGCCGGCCGAGGCGCCACCGCCACGACTTCCACCGGCGCCACGGCTTCCACCACCACTGGTTCCACCACCACCGCTTGCACCGGCGCCACGGGCTCCGCCGGCTCGTCACGGCGGCCGTCGATGTCGTAGTCGTCCTCCGCGCGGACCGCGGCGTCCTCGATGTCGTGCAGCACCGTGTGCGGCGTGTACATGTGGGCCAGGCGGCTCGGCGGTGCGTCCGCGACCGGAGGTCCGGGCGCAGCGTCGGCAGGCTCCTCGACCTCGACCTCGACCTCGACCTCGGGCGCCGGCTCGGGCTCGGGCTCCGCCAGCGTCTCTGCCGACGGCACGGCGACC
This sequence comes from Nocardioides ganghwensis, assembly GCF_014779655.1. GTDB lineage: Bacteria > Actinomycetota > Actinomycetes > Propionibacteriales > Nocardioidaceae > Nocardioides > Nocardioides ganghwensis. Next base: position 124,430 of record NZ_JACXYX010000016.1, on the reverse strand, counting down.
GCGGCCGGGATCTCGACCGGGCGGGAGGGCTCGCCCCGCTCGTCGAGCAGGGCGTGGTCCGCCACCAGGAGGCGTACGGCCCCCGCCGGGACGACGCCTCCGACCACGGGCAGCCAGCTCTCGCCGCCGACGCCCGCGCCGAGGGAGACCTGTGCCGCCGACGTCGTGTCGACGTTGCGCTCGAGCCAGGTCGACACCTCCGCACCGCGCAGGTCCAGCTCGGTGCCGTCGGTGTGCGCGACCCGCACGTGGCAGCCGCCCCGCGCCGCGACGTGCAGGCCCTTGTCGTCGAGGACCACCATCGCGAAGTCGGGCAGCGACGACAGCGCCGCGCCCGTCACCTCCGCGAGGATCTCCAGGAGCGTGCCGAGACCGGCGACCTCGGTCGCGGTGAGGCGGTCCCAGATCGCGACGAGGTGCTCGCGAGGCACGTCGTGACCCAGCAGGAGAACCGCGTCGCCCAGCACGAGCGCGTGCTGACGTCCGGCCGACCACTCGACCCGCCTCACGACCATCCGTCCTGACCGGGCTCCAGCGCGTCCGGCAGGGTGTCCCCGCCGTTGCCGAGCGCCGTGTCCAGATCGGGGTGCGTGCCGTGACCGGAGTCCGTCCGGAGGGGCCCGTGCAGCTCGACCACGTCGACGACCACCGCGGTCACGTTGTCGTGCCCGCCGGCCTCGACCGCCTCGCGGACCAGGACGTCGGCCGCCGTCTGTGGGTCGGCGATCTCGAGGAGCGATGCGGCGATGAGCTGCTCGCTCAGCTCGCCGGTGAGACCGTCCGAGCAGATCAGCAGCCGGTCGTCGGCCCCCGCGACCAGCAGGGACCAGTCCATCCGGGTCGGTCCGGCGCTGCCCGCGCCGATCGCGCGGGTGATCACGTTGCGCTGGGCGTGCGTACGGGCCTCGTCGGCGGTGATGCGGCCGGACTCGACCATCTCCTGGACCCGGGTGTGGTCCACCGTCACCTGCTCGAGGCGACCGTGCTGGACGCGATAGGTCCTCGAGTCGCCCACGTTGAAGACCAGCCAGCAGGGCATGCCGTCCTGCTCCGCGAGCGCCACTCCGCTCAGGGTCGAGCCCGGAGCGGCGGACGGGCCGTCGGCGAGACCGGCCACCCGGTGGGCGGCACGCTCCACCGCCGCGAGGACCTCGCTCGCCTCGAGCCACTCGCCGCGGCCGAGGGCGCCGAGCTCCTCCACCACCAGCGCCGAGGCCTCGGCCCCACCCGTGTGGCCGCCCATGCCGTCGGCCACGGCGAAGACCGGACTGGCGACCACGTAGGCGTCCTCGTTGCGGTCACGGACGCCCTGGTCGGTGGCTGCGCCGGCGCGTACGACCATCCGGGGGGCAGCGGTCGAGGGTGCGCTCACGAGGCCACCACCGTCATCCGTCGCTTGCCCAGGGTGACGACCGCGCCGGGTGACACGGGGACGCGCACCATGGGCGCGAGGCGGCTCCCCGGCGCTCCGTCCTGCTCGACCGACGAGCCGTTGGTCGAGCGGAGGTCCATGACCCAGGGGCCGGTCGGACCGAGGCCGACCGCGAGGTGGTTCGCCGAGACGGACTGGTCGGGGACCACGACCAGGGCGGCCTCGCCCAGCGCGTCGCTCGGGCGGGGGTCGCGGCCGAGGACGACGGTTCCGTCGACCGGGATGCGCTGCCCGTCGTCGAGCACGACGACCGGGCGCGGAGCGCCGACCGCGGGCGCGGGCTGGACCACCTGCGCAGGCTGCGCGACAGGCGGCGCCACGGGCAGGGCGACGGGCCGCTCGACCGCCGGCGGGGCGCTGCTCGTGAGCGACTGAGCGGCACCGAAGGGGACCGCTTCGATCATGCCGCCCGGCTGCGGCGCGGGGGACGGGCCGGACGCCGGTGCGGGCAGTCCCACCTGCGTCAGGTGGGACTCCTCGGCGTCCCACCCGGCCGGCGGAGCCGCGACCTGCGAGGTGGCGGCCGGCGCGACGCCGGCCGCCTTGCCGTCGACGAGGGTCACACCGGTCAGCCGGTCGAACCAGGAGCGGTTGGGCGACTGGATCGTCAGGGGGGTGATCAGCAGCGCGAGGCCGAAGGTGCACCCCTGCACCAGGTACTTCAGGAACGTCCGGCCGCCGGCCCGCTGACCGGTGACGGCGTCGACGTGGTGCAGACCCAGCATGAGCTGGCCCGGCAGCGCAGCCCGTGCGAGCACGGCCCACAGCGCGAACGCTGACCAGACGGCGGTCAGGGCCAGGACGACGACCGCCAGCTCCATCCCACCGCCGCCCAGGAGGGCAGCCACGGTCACGCCGTTGAGGACGACGAGGAGCGCGAGGCTGAGCGACATGTCGAGCGCACGCGCGGCCACGCGCCTGCCCATGCTGGCGGGGCTGCCGCTGGGATGGGTGGTCACGTCGTCCTCCTCGGGCGTCGGTTGATCAGCAGCGAACGGGGTGAGACGACGGCACGCAGCCGGCGCACGGGGTGCACGGAGCGCGACATCCCGTGCCGGAGCGAGTGGACCTGCCGCCACATCTCGTCGACGTCCGCCTGGCTGGGCTCGCCCCGGCCGAAGACGTGTGCGTCCATCCGCTCGGCGACAGCGACGGGGCCGACCGTCGGGAACGTCTCGGCGAAGTCGCGAGCGGACTCCTGACGGGTCAGGCGCGCAGGCGTGCGTACGCCGAGGTCGGCGGCGGCGTCGACGATCTCGTCCCAGCCGCCGGAGATCCTGTCGGCCGTACGGCCGTCGCGGCGGCGGCGTGCCCGACGACGCCGCTTGAGCAGGACGATGGCGGCGAAGGGCGACGCGAGCAGCGCGCCGGCGCCCGCGACGTACGCGGCGATCCGGACCGCGGGCGGGACCTCGAGACCCTTCTCGTCCCGCTTCGTGGTCGAGCTGTCGTCGGTCCGGTCCTCCGGCGGGTCCACCGGCTCCTCCGGCGGCACCGGCGGGGGGAGCACCTGCGGCTGCGGGACCTCGTCCGGCTTCGGGACCTTGGTGTCGGGGGTCTTGTCGCGGTCCGGGGTGGGGTCGAAGGCGACCCAGCCCGCCTTCTCGAACGGGACCTCCACCCACACGTGGGCGTCGTTGCCCGTGAGGGCGACCGGCTCTCCGGGCGTGCTCTCCTCGGGGTAGAAGCCGAGGACCACCCGGGCCGGGTAGCCGAGCTGTCGCACCATCAACGCCATCGACGTGGCGTACTGCTCGTCGTCCCCGATCATCCGGGCGCCGCTGAACAGGGCGGTGAGCCGCCCGTCGAAGTGGCCGGCGGTCGAGACCGTGTCGTCGTTGGAGTAGAACCCCACCTCGCGGAACTTCGACTCCAGCTTGCGGAGCTGGTCGATCTGGCTCTCTCCGGGCTCGGCGAAGTCCGAGGTGATCCCGGCGATCGCGTCCGGCACGTCGACCTCGGCATCACCCGCGCCGGTGACGATGGAGTCCTTCGCGAGCTGCTCGTCGGTCGGCGCCGGGGCCGGGGCGACCGTCACCGTGTAGCGCTCGCCTCCCTGGAGGCCGGCCGTGCTCAGGAGCGTACCGGAGTCGGCGTTGTAGTAGAGCCCGGCACCGAGCGACTCGGCCCGGGATCCCTCGAAGCTCACCCCGCCGACGTCGCCACCGCCGGGGATCCACACCCCTTCGTAGTCACCGACCTCGACGTCGAGCGTGCGCGCACCATCGGGCGTGGTCACGCCGATGCGACTGCCGACGCGCCGGAACTGGGCGCTCGCGGCGTCGACGCTGAAGACGTGGCCGTCGTAGCCGTCCATGGCCGCCACCCTGAAGCGGGAGCCCTCGGGCAGGCCGGTGACGGTGAAGAGCGTCTTCTCCTTCTGGTCGCGCTCGTAGTAGCGGTAGCGCGTCAACGGGCTCGCGTAGTCGCGCAGGTCGAGAGGGGGGACGACGTCGTCGCGCAGGACGTAGCGGTCCGACGCCGACACCATGCCGGAGCCGAGGAACGCGGAGGAGCCGCCCGCGACGGCCAGGACGACCGCAGCCGCGACGATGCGCTGCCGTTGCGCACTGGTGTTGGTCCGCCGGCTGGTCAGGAGGTGCGCGTTGTCGCGGTGCTGCTGCAGCGCCGTGCGCCAGCCCGCCCACGCGAGCGCGGTCACGCAGAAGACCGCGCCCTGCACGGCCGCCGACGGAGCGGTCTTCGTGCCCCAGAGGATCCCGACCACCAGGAGCGTGGCTGCGGGTGCGAGGGCCCAGAGGTGCCGGCGCCCCCGGAGCGCGAGCCCCACGGCGAGCACCGCGCACACCAGGCCGGAGAGGTAGGGCACGACTGCCGGTCCGGTGAACGAGGAGGCGGGAACGCTCACCGTGAGCAGGTCGCGCCACGCCTGCCAGGTCAGCACGACGAGCCGGTTGACGGTCTCCGGGGTCGGTACGACGCCGCCGAGGGTCGTGCTGGGCAGGGCGAGGGGACCGCCGAAGGCGACGAACACCGCCAGCGTCGCAGCGGCGACGGCGAAGGCGGACCACCTGCGCCAGGCGCCGACGGCGGCCACCGCGGTGCCGAGGAGCACGCCCCCACCGGCGGCGGCGTACCCCGAGGCGTCGGCGAACACCGGCCCGAAGGCGACCACACCGGTCGCCAGCAGGACCAGCATCGCGACGACGTCGACGGCCTGCGGGACCGGCAACGCCCGGCGCCGCCGACCGGGGGTGAGCTGGGTCGTGCCGGGCTCGGTGAGCTGGGGCCGGGTCCGGCCCTGGCTGTCGGTGCTCATCGCATCGTCCTCACCGCGCGGGGCAGGTCGTCGAGGGCGGACAGGTCCAGGACCGTAAGCCTCCCGATGCGGCGGCGTGCGACCTCCTGCCCCTCCGCGCAGCGCACGGCGAAGGTGAAGGCGTCCATGGGGGCGACCCGGTCGGCGGCACGGAGCGCGGCGGCGTCGGTCGCGGAGCCGGTGACGACGGCGACGACGGAGGCGCCGGGCACGAGGGCGACGCCCTCCTCGGCGAGGGTCTGCAGCGGCGCGCAGTCGGGCCGCAGCTCGACGCGGGAGAGCTCGTCGAGCAGCCCGCGCGCACTCGGGAACCGCAGGCGCCCCGCCTGGGTGACCACGGAGAGGTCGCGGTCCTCGCGCAGGCACTGGAGACCGAGCGAGGCGACGCTCGAGACCGCGACCTCGAAGTCCTCCGGGCTCGCGTAGTCCTCGGGGCGGACCGAGAGCAGGAGCAGCAGGTGGGAGCGGCGGGTCTCCTCGAAGACACGCACCATGAAGCGCCCGGTGCGGGCCGTCGTCTTCCAGTGGATGGCGCGCCGGTCGTCCCCCGGGACGTAGTCGCGCAGGGCGTGGAAGGAGACGTCCGAGCTCGAGAGGTCCTGGGTGGTGACGCCCTCGACGTCCTTGAGGAAGCCGGCGTGGCCCGAGTCGATGACCAGGGTGCGGGGGTGGACGAAGAGCTCGACCTGCTCGGTCCAGCGCTGGGCCCGGCGCAGCAGGTGCAGCGGGTCGGCGCGGACGGAGAGCACGGGTCCGACGGGGATCACGCCGCGTCGACGGGTCGGGACGGCGAAGAACTCCTCGTGCGCCTCCTGCTTGCCGAGGGCGGGCAGGTCGAAGGACGCGACGGCACGGGCGACCGGGAGCTCGATGCGGGTGGGGAGCAGCGAGCGCGTGCCGCGGTTGCGGATCAGCAGGCGACCCAGCGCCTCCGCGCCCACCTGGACCCGCTGGTCGTCGAGCGCGATGTCGACGTCGTACGCCGTCTTGCCCAGCACCCAGGCGAGCGCCGCGAGGAGGACGACCGCGAGGGCCGAGGCCACGACTGTGAGCTCGGTCCAGGACCTGTCCAGCCCCACCCACAGGGTGAGCGCCAGGCCGGCGAGCGCGACCCAGCCCAGCGGGGTGACGAACGCGCCGGCGGCCGCGGCGCGCTGCCGCGCGGGCGTCGTACGGCTCCACGCCCGCTCGCCGTGCTCGCGGACCGACTGCCAGCGCGGTGACGCGGCGAGGCGGTCGCCGACACCCGAGGCCAGGCCTGGGGCCGGACCGGTGGCCCACCCCGCGACGTCGGGGCGCGGCAGCCGGCGGCGCGTCGGCGCGGCCGGGCTGACCGCGCTCATGCGGCTGCTCCCCAGTGGTGCATCAGACCCCGGCTCCGCGGAGCATCGGCGCCTCGACACGGTCGAGGACCCGGGCGACGACCGCAGCGGTGGTCGCGCCGGCGAACTCGGCCTCGGGCGACATGATGATGCGGTGGCCCCAGACCGGGAGGGCGAGCTCCTTGATGTCGTCGGGGAGGACGTAGTTGCGTCCGCGGGCGGCGGCCCAGACGCGGGCGGCGCGCACCATCGAGATCGAGCCGCGGGTGGAGACGCCGAGCGTGGTGTCGCTGTCGTCGCGGGTCGCCTCGGTGAGGCGCTGGACGTAGTCGAGGACGGCGTCGTCGACGTGGTTGGCCTTGACCAGGTCCGCCATCTCGGCGACGGCCGAGGTGGAGATCATCGGCTGGAGGCTGCGCGCACGGTCCGGCGACGCCGAGCCCGCGAGCACCTGCACGGCGGAGGCGCGGTCGGGGTAGCCGACCGAGGTCTTCATGAGGAAGCGGTCCAGCTGCGCCTCCGGGAGCCGGTAGGTCCCGGCCTGCTCGATCGGGTTCTGCGTGGCGATGACCATGAACGGGCGCCCGGCGTCGTACGACGTGCCGTCGACGGTGACGTGGCCCTCCTCCATCACCTCGAGCAGCGCGGACTGGGTCTTGGGCGAGGCCCGGTTGATCTCGTCGGCGAGGACGATCGAGGCGAAGATGGGGCCCTTGTGGAACTCCCACCGGGCCTGCGCCTGGTCGTAGACCGTCGTGCCGGTGATGTCGGACGGCAGCAGGTCCGGCGTGAACTGGATGCGGCTGTGGCTGCCCTGCACCGTCGCCGCCATCGCACGGGCCAGCGCGGTCTTGCCGGTGCCCGGCGCGTCCTCGAGGAGGAGGTGGCCCTCGGCCAGCAGGCAGGTCAGCGCCAGCCGGATCACGGGGGCCTTGCCCAGCAGCGCCTGGCCCACGTTGTCGGTCAGCGTCACGAACGAGTCCGCGAACCAGGCGGCCTGGTCGGTGGTGATGGTCATGGGTGCTCGTCTCTCGTTGAGGTGGAGGTCATCGCTGTTCGCACGTGCCGTAGTCGTTGCCGACGGGGAAGCTGCCGCTCGCTGACGGGCGGCCCGGCGGACCGCTCGGTACGCTCCACCCCCAGTTCCCCGCGCCGTCGACGCGGATGGTGGCGTACCAGTCGGGCGCTCCCATGCCGCCGACCCAGCAGTAGACGTTGGAGTCGGGCCGGAAGCGCTCGAGCCGGAGCTCGACGTAGTACCAGCCGTTCGGGGCGACGGTGCCCGTCTTGCGCCAGAGGTCACTGGCGGCAGCCCACGACGTGCCGGCGTCAGCTGCCTCCGCACCCCATCCGGCCTGGTTCTGCGACCGGACCCTGACGTCGACCCTGGTCCCGGGCGCCACGTCCACGCGCCGGGAGTCGACGACCCCGACCGACTGCCAGCCGCCGCCGTTGATGCTGATCTGCGTGCCGGTGACCGGGCGCCCGTTGCCCGTGGTCGACGCGTTCCAGCTGAAGGTCACCGACTGGAAGCCGTCCGAGTGGGAGACAGCGGGCGCCGTGGGCGGCCCGTAGGCGTTCGCGCCGTCCGACCTCGCGTCGCCTACGGCGGTCTCGCCGGCGACGGTGCTGGTCGCCCAGACCTCGACCGTGACGTCCCGGCCGTTGACGAGGGCGCCGTTGGTGACGGTGCCACCCCCGGCGGGCAGCGTGCCGGTGCCGCCGTTGGCGCGCCAGCGGTAGGTGATCTCGCCCGGGGTCGCGCCGTTGCCCTCGGCCGCGCCGAAGGTGATCCGCACCGTGTTGTTGGCGCCCGTCTCCTCCGCCTTGAGGTTCGTCACCGGACCCGGCTTCTGGAAGAACCGCTGCGGTGCGGACGCCGGCGACGCCTCGCCCCGCCCGGCCTTGTTGGTCGCCCGGACGGTGAAGGTCACGTCCGTGGTGGACGCGTCCATCAGCACCTCCTGGCTGGTGCCGGTGAGGTTGTCCCAGCTGCGGCCGTTGCTGGCGTTGAGCGTGTAGACGAGGTTGTTGTCGCCGTTGCCGTCGGGCGCGTTCCACGAGACCGTCGCGGACGGCTGGGTCGCGTCCGGAGCCCGCTTGGCGACGGTCGGCGCGGCTGCGGCGAACGGCACGCCCGCCGGCACGATCGGCGCGGAGGCCGGGGACGGGTCGCTCGGGTCCGGGTGGTCGTTGTGGGCCAGCACCTGGAACGTGTACGCCGTGCCGTTGACGAGGTTGTCGACCGTCGCGCTCGTGCCGGCGATCCCGTCGATCTGCGTACGGCCGGCGGCATCGCCCGGGCTGATCAGGATGCTGTAGGACGTCACTGCGCTGAAGTCGCCGACCGGCTGGTTCCACCGGAGCTTCGCCGACCTGTCGCCGAACTCACCCGAGACCGCGCCCGGCGGGTCGGGACGCTGGTCGGGCGTGACGGTGTTGGACACCGCCGACTTCTCGGAGGTGCCGACCTCGTTGGTGGCGGTGACCGTGAAGCGGTACTCGACCGCGTTCTTGAGACCGGTGATGACGCAGGACGTCGTCTGCCCGCACGGCTGGGTCCCGCCGCTCCACTGGGCCTCGTAGCCGGTGATGACCGTGCCGTTGTTGGACGGAGCGGTCCAGCTCAGGGTCACCGTGGCGGACTCCTGGCTCACCGCCCTGACCCCGCTGGGCGCGTCGGGGCGGTCGCGGACCGTGACGCGGATCAACCCGTCGACCTGGCGGGCCGGGTCGCCGGTGGCGTCGCCGACCGAGAAGCGGACCGTGAGCTGGCCGCTGGTGGCGGCGTCCGGGGTGATCGTCACCCTCGTCCCGGAGAGCGTGACCTTGCCGGTCGCGTCCCCGCCGGCCGGGTCTGCGCTGAGCACGGTGATCGGCTCGCCCTCGGCCGCGAACGGGTTGGTGACGTGGTCGGCGATGTCCACGACCTCGGCCACACCCGCGTCGGCGTCGGTGATCTCGATCGGCTGCACCTGGATGAGCGGTCGGGTCGAGGACACCACCGTGACCGGCACCTTGGCCGCGACCGGGTCGGTCGATCCGTCGGTCACCGTGACGGACGCGAGCAACGAGGTGCCGGCCGGGGTGTCGGCCGACGCCTCGGCCCGCAGGGTCGACCCCGAGAGGGTCACCTCCACCCGCCCGGCGTCGCCCTCGACGCTGCGGAGCGAGAACCTCAGGCGGTCGAGGTCGCCGGGATCGGGGTCGGTGACCATGGCGCGGAGGTCTGCCTCCACGGCGTCCTCACCGGGCGCGACCCGGAGCTCGGTCGGGGTGAAGCGCGGCTGGGTGCGCGCGGTCTCGGTCTCCTCGTCCTTCGTGGCCGGCAGCACCTCGATCGGGACCGACAACGTGGCGACGAGGCCCGTCGCGTCGTCCGCGTCCGTCCCGTCGGTGACCTCGAACGTGATCGCCGACGGTCCGGAGAAGCTCTTGTCCGCGGTGAACGACACGATCCTCTGGGACACGGCCTTCGCGACCCCGCCGGGGCCGGCCTGGACGGTGTTGCCGAAGGTCAGGCTCGGCGTACGCCCCTCCCTCACCACGACGTGGTCGGCCAGGGCGACCTCGACGGTCTTGCCGGCCACCACCTCGACGGCCGGGGCGCCGGGGTCGACGACCGGGCGGCGGTCGGCCGTGCCGGGGACCGTCACGACGGCGCTCGAGGTGAGTCCGTCGACGTCGGTCACGGTGTAGAGAACGACCCGACGGGTCTTGTCGAGGTCGATGTCGAGCTTGCTCCCGCTGATCCGTACGCCGCGGTCGGACGAGCTGACGTCCAGGTCCTCGGCGACGCCGTCGGGGTCGGCGTCGTTGGCCAGGACGTCGACGCTCGCGGTGTTGCGTCCGAGCGTCTCGGCCGCCGTCACCACGTCGTCGCGTGCGATCGGTGCGCGCAGCGGCGCCTTCTCCCGCACCTGAACCGTCAGCACGCCGTCGACGCGCTGGCCCCCCGGGGAGTCGGTGATCCGGTAGTAGTAGGTGAGGTCGGCGTTCTTCGACGGCGTGGTGAGCAGGACCTGCGCACCCTCCGTCCTCGCCGCGACCTTGGTCGAGGCGTCCGCCGCCTTCACCGAGTCGGGCACCAGGATCGGGGTGTCGCCGTCCGGGTCGGTGTCGTTGGCGGTGACCGGGACCGCGAGCTTGCGGCCCGGACGCACCTTGACCACGTCGGTCACGGCCGTCGGCAGCTGGTTGGTCGCCGACGGCGGCGCGATGCCGACCCGGATGCTGCCCGTCGCCTGCGCCCCGCCCGCGTCCTCGACGAGGTAGCGGAACCTGTCCGTGCCGGAGGCGGAGACCGGAGCGACGTACTTGAGGGAGCCGCCCACCACGCTGACGACGCCCTTGGTCGGGGCCGGGCGGGCCACGCCCAGGAGCGTCACCGAGTCACCCTCGGGGTCGACGCCGTCGGTCGGCACCGGGATGGTGACCGTGCCTCCGGCCAGGACGCGCGCCACGAGGGGGCGGGGCGTCGGCGGCGTGTTCGTGGCGTCCTCGGGGACGACGGTCACCACGATCGTCCCGGAGGAGTAGTTCTCGGCCGAGTCGAAGACGGTGTAGGTCAGGCGGACGCGACCGGCCTCCCTGCCCGCCTTGAACCGCACGTCGCGCCCCGAGACGAAGGCGGTCCCCGCGAAGGACCTCGGCAGCATCCGCAGCTCGGGGTCGATCCGCAGCTCGAGGTCGGCCGGCGACCGGTCGTTGGCGAGTGCCGGGATCGTCACGATGTCGCCCGCGCGCACGGTGGCGGCGTCGTCCTCGACGACCGGCGCCTTGTCGGAGCCGGGGTCCGGGACGTTGACCACGGTGACCTGGGCAGTGGCCGGAGCGGCACCGTTGGAGATGGTGTAGGTGAACGCCACGGGGGCGCGCAGCGACCCGACGGCCCGCACCCGCACGAGCTCGTGGTTGACGATGTCGAGCTGGAGACCCGCCTCGGGCGGGGCCGACACCGACTGCACGACGAGCACGCCGCCGGCCGGGTCGTAGTCGTTGGCGAGGACCGGCACGAGGACCGACTGACCCGCCGGGAGCAGCGCGAGGTCGTTGTCGGCGACCGGAGGTGCGTCGCCGGTGCCGTCGACGACGTCGACGCGCACGATGTTCTTCGAGATGGCCGGACCGTCCGAGACCGTGTACTCGACGTAGACGGTTCCTGCCCTCTTGGCCAGGAAGCTGAACGTCCCGGCAGCCGGGTCGAGCAGCACCTTGGCACCGCCCCCGGGGTTGCCGACCTGCGCCAGGCGCAGCTCGTCGCCGTTGGCGTCGGTGTCGTTGGCCAGCGGGCTGACGGTGGTCTCCTCGTCGACGACGGCGATGACGTGGTCGGCATTGGCGACCGGTGCGACGTTGTCGTCGCTGCGGAGGTCGATGTCGAGGGTGCCGGTGGCGACCTCCCGACCGTCGGAGACGCGTACCTCGACCTGGTGAAGGCCGGGCTCGGCGCGCCCGAGGTCGGTGATCGTGACCGTGCCGTCCTCACGGCTCTGCGCCGCGATGTCCTCCGTGCCCTGGACGGACTCGAGGTAGATCGGGTCGCCGTCCGGGTCGATCCAGTCCTGGAGCAGGTTGTACTTCACCTCGGCGCCGCCGGCCACGACCACCACCGACGCGCGGTCCTTGGGTTGCGGTGCGGCGTTGACCGACCACGGGTGCACCTCGACCTGCACCCGTGCCGTCGCCGGCTTGCCGCGGCCGTCGCCTGCGGCGTACTCGAAGGTGTCCGCCCCGGCTGCGCCCGGACCGGTGACGATCTGCAGTGCCTCGCCACCGCGGACCGGGAGGACGGTGCCGATGCGCGGCTCGTCCTCGGTCGAGGCCGTGAGCACGTCGCCGTCCTGGTCGGTGTCGTTGTCGAGCACGGGGAGCGTGGTGGACCGGCCCGGCCGTACGCCGTAGGAGTCGGGGTTCGCCTTGGGCGGGTGGTTCTGGTCGGTCCGGTCGGCGTTGAGCTGCTGGTCCTGCTCCTCGGACTCCTCCTTCTCCTTCTTCTCGTCCTCGACCCGGCCGAGCACGTCGTCCCAGTTGGCGACGAGGGTCATGTTCTCGTTGACGAGGAAGACGTCACCGTTGTCCTGGTTGTTGAGCACCACCACGTCGCGGTTCACCCGGAAGACGGGTCGGGTGGTCTGGACCAGCCGGTCCACGACCTGGAACTGGTCGTCGGCGCTGTCGTCGCACACTCGTTGGTAGTGCCCGCTGCCGCCCCACGCGGCGTACGTGCAGGTCCCCAGCCGTACGGGCGGTGCGGGGTCGCCGGCACTCGTCGGTCCGTCGCCGGCGGTCCGGACGTCGCCGCCGGAGAGCGGCGCGAGGAGGAGCCCGTCCGGTGCGGCCAGGGCGACGTCGTCGGCCTCGTCGCCCGGCGCCTGGAGGACGACGTCGGTCGCGTCCCGGACGTCGACCGACTCCTCGAGGGTGCGGACCTCGCCGGCGGCCCGGTCGAGCACGACCGGCGTGGATCCGACGACCGTGAGCTCGAACTCGCCGGACGTGAGGTCGCCAAGGCTCCCCAGCTCGGTGGTGGTCCAGCCGTCGGTGGCGGGGGCGACGGAGGTGAGGTCACCGGACGCGGCGACGACGTAGGCGGTGCCGTCCTTGCCGACGGCGGCACTCGCGCCGGCCACGTCGGCCAGCGTCGGCTCCTGCTCCTCGCTGAATCCGTCGACCTCGGCGACGTCCATCGCCCACAGCTCGCCGCCGACGGGATCGGACACGACGACCGTACGGCCGCCCTGCCGGACGTCGAACCCGGCCGGGACCGCGGCCGCGGACCCGAGCGCGGGGACCGAGGAGTCGACGGGCGACAGGGTGCCGCTGCCCCGGTCGTCGAGCGCCACCTCGGTGGCGTCCTGGAGCACGTCGAAGTCCGCCGACGTGGCGGTCATCGCCGCGTCGAGCGTCATGGAGGGGTAGTTCAGGTGCGCGACCGCGCGCGTCTCGAGGTTGGTGACCCAGACCCCGCCGTCGTGCAGCTCGAGGTCGGAGGTCGGGACTCCGTCGTAGAGGGTCGCCATCAGACCGATGCCGAGGGTCAGGGACGCGAGCGCGGCCTGGCCCCGGTTGTGTCCGAGAAGTCGCATGTCCACCCCATCAGGCTTGGCGGCCCGTCCCCCACGAACGAGCCGACCAGAGGATCACCCGCCCGGCACCGGCCTGTCGCTCCCCACAAGTGGGGACCGGGTCGAATTCGCCGAATGCCGGACCCGGAGGGCATCAGCGGTGACAATGCAGGGAGATCGGGGCCGTTCAGATCCAGCCGTCGCGGCCGGCCTCGCGCACCAGGCTCCCGGTGTTGGTGACGTCGCGCTCGGCGTCCATGTACTTCGAGCGGATCGACTTCAGGTGGGCCCGCACGGTCTCCTCGGCGACCTTCAGCCGTGACCCCACCTGCCGCTGGGTCAGGCCGTCACGGAGGTTGCTGAGCACCTCCACCTCCCGCGCCGTCAGGCGAGGGGTGAGCTCGACGTCGCCGATCAGGGCCTCGGCCAGGAGGCTGCTGCAGACGAACTCGCCCGCCAGCGAGCGGCGTACGACCTCGATGAGCGCCTCGGTGCCGTCGTTCTTCAGCACCACCCCGTGCACGCCGAGGGCCAGGGCGCGGCGTAGGGGCACCGGCTTCTCCTCGGCCGTGTGCAGCACGACGGCCCCGGCCCACGACGTGAGGGCGGGGATGTGCTCGAGCACCACCTCGTCGTCGCGCCCGAGGTAGAGGTCGAGCACGAGCACGTCCGGGCCGGCCGTGGCGAGGTCCACCTCGGACACAGCGGCGTACACACCCGCCATCACGAGGTCGTCGGGGTGCCGGCCGACGGCCGCGGCCACGCCGTCGCGGACGACTTCCTGGTTGTCCAGGACGGCCACTGTCGCGCGTCGTGCCGGTCGAGTTGTCATGGGGAGTGAATACAAGGCGCGCCAGCTGCTGTCTCTACCCCGAAACGGGGAGGTCGTCGACGAGGAGCACGGCGCGGAAGGCGTCCACGTCGGCGGCGAACCCGTCCGCCATCACGTCCCGGAGGCGCTCGAGGTCGCCGGTGTGGGGTGCCGGCACCACTGCGATCCGGACCTGCTGCTCGGGCGCGACGGGCGGGGACACGATGATCCGGCGGCCCGCGGACACCGGCAGGAGCCCGCGCAGCACCCGTCCGACCGGCCGGTCGAAGCCGCCGGGCACCAGTCCTGCCCGCAGCTCGACCGCACCGCCGCGCGAGCGGAAGTGGGCGACGTCGGCGCGCAGGTCGTCGTCGAAGAAGCCGGGGGCGTACAGGTCGTCACGCGCTGCGACCGCGAGCAGGCGGGCCTGCGCGATCGTCTCCTCGGACCGGGGGTCGCGCACGCCCGACGCCACGTCGTCGAGCCACGGCAGCACCTCGTGTCGCACGTGCGCGAAGTAGAGGTCCGTCATGGCGGCCTGCCACTCCTCCGCGGCGCGACGGTGCTCGAGGGCGAACTCGCGCTTCTGCTGCTGGCGCAGGGATCGGCCCTGTCGACGGATCAGCGATCCGAGCACCATGGACGGGACGGGGCACGTGACGACCGCGTTGAGTGAGCCCCAGGGAACCAACCCACGCGTGAGGTCCGGGCTGACCTGTGCCGCACCGAGCACGACGAGGATGTGGGCGACGACCACGCCGGCGGCCACGGGGAACGGCAGGCTCAGGACGAAGACGACCAGGGGCAGGGCGCTCATGCCGATGGACCACGAGCGGAAGTCGAGCATCGCGCCGCTCGGCATCAGGGCGATGCCGACCACCTGGAGGACGATGCTCGCCGCCGCGACCGTGGTGACCCAGGCCGGGCGCGGGCTGCCCCTCTCGGACTGCCGCACGATGACCAGCGTCAGCGCGAGCCACGCCAGCCCGACGAGGAGCGAGGGCCAGGACTCGGGAGCCTTCACGACCGAGTGGACCGCGATGATGCACCACGCCGCGCCGAGCGGGATGGCCACGGCTCGCGACAGCGTCCGCACCGAGCCGAGTCCACCGGTGGTGAGGCCGTGGGCGTGGTGGAGGCGGCCTCCGCCCTCAGGGTTGCGAGGCAGGTCCAGGACGAGCACCGCGCCCCCGCCCGGCCGGGGCAGGAGCGCGGAGGTCCCGCCGATCTCGGCGATCGGACGCCCGACGGACTCCGCGAGGCCGAACCCCGAGCGGGTGGGGGCGTCGAGCCCCCGACCGCGGTCGAGCACCTCCAGCCGCAGGTCGCGGCGGTCGGCGGAGATCCGGAGGACGACCTCGTCGACGCGCCCGTGCCGCACCGAGTTGCGCACCCCCTCCGACAGCGCGCGCAACGCGGCGGCGCGCTGCTCGGACGAGAGGGGCGGCAGGCGCTGGGCCCGCCCGACGACCTCGACCGCGACGGTCGCGGGCACCCGCTGGCGCAGGTCGTCGACGAGGCAGGCGTAGGCCTCCGGCAGCTCGTCCACCGAGCCCGGCGCGCGCTCCTCGAGGCGGACGGCTGCGTCGGCCTCCTCCCCCACCATCCGTCGGATGGCCACGGCGGTCGCCCGGGCCTGCGCCCGCACCCTGTCGGCGGGAGCAACCGCGTCGGAGACGAGGTGCAGGGTGCCCAGCACGTCGTCGTGCAGCACGCGACGGCTCGTCGTACGGGCCCGCAGCTCCGCCTCGCCGCGCGCGAGGTCCAGCTCGCGCTGCCGGTTGCCCTCCGTGACCCGTTCGGTGGCGATCGCACTGGCCTGCATGGCGTTGACGAAGCCCACCGCCGCGGCCGCTGTCCCGAGCGAGAGCACCATCGAGTCGAGCGAGAGACCCGACGCCGGGAGGTCGAAGGCCTCCAGCGTCGCCACGTGCACAGCGCTGAGCACGGCGACGAGCCCGAGGGCGTTGAGGAGCGGCAGCAACCGGGCCGCCATCACCCCGACGGCGGACAGCACCATCCCCACCGTGGCGTCGTTGGGCACCGGGTTGGTGCCGATCTGGGGAGTCGCCAGGAGGAACGTGGCCCCCAGGATCCACAGGTTGTGCATCCGCTCACCACGGGAGAAGACGCTCACGGCCGTGCCGAGCAGCACCGCTCCGATCAGCGCCCTGCTCGGCGCCGTGGGCTCGTCCCACGCGAGGTGGCCCATCCACGGCAGAGAGGCGAACAGGCACAGGCTGAGCAGGATGCACGCGTGCGCACCCAGGATGCTCCGGTACATCCGGTAGGCGCTGCCCGACCTCGTCCGGGGCACGGGCGGCGGCGTCGTGACGACCGCCCACAGGGGCCAACGCACGCAGACACCCCCGGGGTCGGCTGGCTTCGAACCTCTCGATGCTAGGTCGGAGCACGTTCGTGCACTACGCCCGTCTCAGCCCTCACGACAAGTTTTGCTTTGGCCGTCCCCCCGGTTCCGGGGGCGGACGGCGGCTGCGCGCCGCACCTAGGCTCGAGGCACGCCCGTGGGGGTGAGGAGGACCGCGAGCACGGGGGTGTCGCGGTCCTCCGTCTCGTCGTGGCCGGGTCGGTCGCAGCTCCCACGTGGACCAACAGGGCGCGCGGAGGTCGGGAACAACTGTCACCGGGGTGGTGTTGACTGGACATCCCCGTCGGGGACCGACACCCGACGCAGAGACCTCATGTGAAAGGGGCAAGTGCCGTGGCCAACATCGCCGCCGTGACCGACGCCGAGTTCGAGGCGCAGGTCCTCAAGTCCGACAAGCCCGTCCTGGTGGACTTCTGGGCGGAGTGGTGCGGTCCGTGCCGCCAGGTCGCTCCGATCCTCGACGAGCTCAACGCCGAGCACGGTGAGAAGCTCACCTTCCTCAAGATGAACGTCGACGAGAACCCGGTCACCCCCTCGTCCTACCGCGTGACCGGCATCCCGACCATCAACGTCTACCAGGGCGGCGAGGTCGTGAAGTCCATCGTGGGCGCCAAGCCCAAGGCCGCGCTCCTCAAGGAGCTCGAGGGCATCATCTGATGTGACGAGCAGCCGCCCGCGAGGAACAAGCGGGCGGCGTGGGCTCGCCGGGTCGAGTAGGCCCGCGGCTGAGGAACGAAGTCGCCACCAGGCCGTGTCGAGACCCCGGTCTCGATACGCCGGGGGTCCCTCGCGGCTACTCGGCCAACGAGAACACCTGGTTGCCAGAGGCGGCCCGCACCGATCCGATCGGGCGGGTCGCCTTGTGCGTGGGGCGCACGACGCCCCACACCTTCTCGAGCGCGAGCTCGACCTCGTCCTTCCAGGACAGGGCGGTGCGCAGCTCCATCCGCATCCGCGGCGTCGTCGGGTGGGCCCGCTGGGTCTTGAAGCCGACGCTGCCGAGGAACTCCGCCGGCAGCACGCACCCCTCCGTACGCCCGCGGGTGTCGCCGTACGCCTCGATGGCGGTGTGCCCGCGCCCGACCAGGTCCGCCGCCATGGCCTGCACCAGCAGCCGGCCGAGCCCGCCGCGCCGCAGGGCGGGCTCGATCCAGGCGGTCGCCGCGATGATGGCGTCCGGCGACCCGGGCGCGGTCGGCAGCGTGGCGGCACCGGGCAGCCGCGCCGCCGGGGCGTACACGATGTGGCCGACCGTGCGGCCGTCGATGCGTACGACCCGCCCGCACGAGCCCCAGTCGCGCAGCGTCGAGGAGAGCCAGCTCTCCTTCTCCGCGATGCGCTCCTGCTCGTCGAGTCGCGCTCGGTCGACGGGCCCGAGCTCCCAGAACAGGCACGAGCGGACCGGGTCGGCCAGCTCCGCGAGGTGGTCGACCGTCAGTCGCTCGGTCTTGCGGGACACAACTCCGATGCTAGCGGCGTACGGCGCCTGAGAGGATGAGTCGTGCGCCCGATCCGACAGAGCAAGAAGCTGCAAGGTGTCCGCTACGACGTGCGCGGGCCGATCCTGGTCGAGGCACAGCGGCTCGAGGCAGAGGGGCACCGCATCCTCAAGCTCAACATCGGCAACACCGCGCCGTTCGGCTTCGAGGCTCCCGAGCAGATCCTCGCCGACATGATCCACCACCTGCCGCAGTCGCAGGGGTACGCCGACAGCCAGGGCATCTGGTCGGCACGGACCGCGGTCATGCACTACTACCAGTCCCGCGGGCTGCGTGACGTCGGCGTCGAGGACATCTTCATCGGCAACGGCGTCTCCGAGCTGATCTCGATGGTGCTGCAGGCCTTCGTCGACGACGGCAACGAGATCCTCGTGCCGGCGCCGGACTACCCGCTCTGGACGGGTGCCGTAACGCTCGCCGGCGGGATCCCGGTGCACTACCGGTGCGACGAGGAGAACGACTGGAACCCCGACCTCGCCGACATCGAGTCGAAGATCACCGAGAACACGCACGCGATCGTCATCATCAACCCCAACAACCCCACCGGTGCCGTCTACAGCGAGGAGACGGTCAAGGCGCTCGTCGACATCGCGCGACGGCACCAGCTCGTCGTGATGGCCGACGAGATCTACGAGAAGATCCTGTTCGAGGACGCCGAGCACCACCACGCGGCCACCTACGGCGGCAACGACGTGCTGTGCCTGACGTTCTCCGGGCTCTCCAAGGCCTACCGGGTCTGCGGCTACCGCGCCGGCTGGGTGATGATCTCCGGCCCCAAGGAGGTCGCGACCGACTTCCTCGAGGGCCTCACCCTCATCGCCAACATGCGGATGTGCGCCAACGTGCCCGCCCAGCACGCGATCCAGACCGCCCTGGGCGGCTACCAGTCGATCGAGGAGCTCATCGGTCCCGGCGGCCGCTTCTACGAGCAGTCGATGCTCGCGCACCGCCTCCTCAACGAGATCCCCGGTGTCAGCAACGTCAAGCCGCGCGGCGCGCTCTACTGCTTCCCCCGGCTCGACCCACAGGTCTACCCGATCGACGACGACCAGGAGTTCGTCATCGACCTGCTGCGCGCCAAGAAGATCCTCGTCACCCACGGAACGGGCTTCAACTGGCCCGAGCCGGACCACTTCCGCCTGGTCACGCTGCCCGAGGCGAGCGTGCTCGAGGAGGCCATCGGCCGGATCGCCGACTTCCTCGCCACGCGACGCTGATCACGAAGGGTCGCGGTCCGCACCGGGGGACCCTAGGCTCCTCGCCATGCGCGATGTGACCTACCCCCCGATCATCGTCACCGCCAAGGCGGCCTTCAAGGCGCTGGGCCAGCGCATCGTGCTGACCGGTACGGAGAACGTGCCGCGCGAGGGCGGGGTGCTGCTCGCCTACAACCACGTCGGCTACGTGGACTTCGTCTACGGCGGCCTCGCCGCCAACCCCTCCGGGCGACTGGTGCGGTTCATGGCCAAGCGCGAGCTCTTCGACCACCGGTGGGTCGGCCCGCTCATGCGCTCCCTGAACCACATCGAGGTCGACCGCGGTGAGGGCCTCCAGAGCTTCCACACGGCCGTCGACTACCTGCGCCGGGGCGAGGCGGTCGGGATCTTCCCGGAGGCGACCATCTCGCGCGCGATGGAGCTCAAGGAGTTCAAGACCGGCGCCGTACGCATCGCGGCCGAGGCCGGCGTGCCCCTCGTCCCCGTCATCATGTGGGGCACCCAGAGGATGATGACGAAGGACCACCCGCGCGACTTCTCACGCGGGAAGACCATCGCGATCACGGTCGGTGAGCCGATGCACCCCACGGGGGCCGACCCGGTCGGCGACACGGCCCGGCTCCACGCACAGATGTCGCGGATGCTCGCCGACACCGTCGCCGCCTATCCCGCCGACGAGCAGCCTCCCGGTTCCTGGTGGGTGCCCGCCTCCATGGGTGGCTCCGCCCCCACGCTCGAGGAGGCCGCTCGACTCGACGCCGCGGAGAAGCGCGAGCGCGCCCGCAAGCGTGCGGAGAAGCGGGCAAAGCGACAAAGCGGTAAGTAGACCTGTCGCCCTGTAGATCTGTCGCTACGTCGCTTTGTCGACAAATCCCCTCCCGGCGGTGGAGCGGCCGGGCGCAGCGTCACTCCGGAGCCACGCGGCCTGCTCCGTCGTCGCAGGCCGCTGTCCGTCACATCAGATCGGTCGGTCGTCGCGGTTGCGCGGATCCATGATGTCGACGATGCGGCGGAGGTCGTCGAGGCTGGCGAACTCCACGGTGATCTTCCCCTTGGCCTTGCCGAGGTCCACCTTGACCCGCGTCTCGAACCGGTCGGAGAGCCGGTCGGCCAGCTCGGACAGTCCGGGCGCCACGGGCTTGGCCCGCAACGCACGAGGCGCGTCGTCCTGCTCGACACCGACCGAGACGATCTCCTCCAGCCCGCGCACCGAGATGCCCTCGGCGGTCACGCGGGCCGCGAGCTTGTCCTGGAGTCCGGCGTCCTCGACCGAGAGCAGCGCCCGGGCGTGGCCCGCGGACAGGACGCCAGCTGCGACCCGGCGCTGGACGGCGGGCGAGAGCTTAAGCAGGCGCAGCGTGTTCGAGATCTGCGGTCGCGACCGCCCGATGCGCTGGGCGAGCTCGTCGTGGGTGCACCCGAAGTCCTCGAGCAGCTGGCCGTAGGCGGCGGCCTCCTCGAGCGGGTTCAGCTGCGAGCGGTGGAGGTTCTCCAGGAGCGCGTCGCGCAGCATGTCGTTGTCGTCGGTCTCGCGCACGATCGCGGGGATCGTGTCGCGGCCGGCCTCCTGGGAGGCCCGCCAGCGACGCTCGCCCATGATGAGCTCGTACGCGTCCTCGCCCGTCCGGCGGACGACGACCGGCTGGAGCAGGCCGACCTCGCGGATCGAGTGGACGAGCTCGGCGAGGGCCTCCTCCTCGAAGACCTGGCGCGGCTGCCGGGCGTTGGGGCGCACCTGCATGATCGGCAGCTCGGCGAAGTAGGCGCCTGCGACCTGGCCACCGGCGACGGCGTCACGGGGCTCGACGCCGTTGCGCGACTCGGGTCGGCCGCCGGCAACTGCTCCGTTGCTCGTGCTCGCCGCGGGCGAGGCCTCCTGGACGGTCGAGGGTGCCGGTGCCGGCTGGCTGGGGGTCGTCGGGATCAGCGAGCCCAGGCCGCGCCCGAGCCCACGACGAGGGGGGTTGGCGTTCATGCGGGCGCTCCCTTGCTGGCGATCTCGCGGGCGGCCTCCAGGTAGGAGAGTGCTCCCGCCGACGCAGGATCGTAGGTCATCACCGTCTGACCGTAGGACGGCGCTTCGGAGACCCGCACCGAGCGGGGCACGGCGGTCTTCAGCACCTGGTCGCCGAAGTGGCTGCGCACCTCGTCGGCGACGCCGGCGGCCAGCCGCGTGCGCGCGTCGTACATGGTCAGGAGGATCGTGGAGATGGTGAGTCGCGGGTTGAGGTGCTGTCGCACCATCTCCACGGTCTCGAGCAGCATGCCCAGACCCTCGAGCGCGTAGTACTCCGCCTGGATCGGGATGAACATCTCGCGGCCGGCGACGAGAGCGTTGAGGGTGAGGAGGCCCAGCGAGGGCGGGCAGTCGACGAACACGTAGTCGAGCCGCTCGTCCCCGACCTCGGCCGCCGAGCCCACGAGCGGATGGGCGGCGATGGCCCGGGCGAGGCGCTGCTCGCGCGCCACCACGCTGACGAGCTCGATCTCGGCACCCGCCAGGTCGATCGTGGCAGGGACGGCCCACAGCCCGGGGAGGTCGGCGCACTCGGTCATGACGTCGGCCAGCGGCTGTCCCTCGACGAGCATGTCGTAGGTCGAGGGGGTGCCCCGGTGGTGCTCCACCCCGAGCGCGGTCGAGGCGTTGCCCTGCGGGTCGAGGTCGATGACGAGCACCTTCTGGCCCAGCTGCGCGAGACCGGCCGCGACGTTGACGGTCGAGGTCGTCTTGCCGACGCCACCCTTCTGGTTGGCGACCACCACGACCCGGGTCTGGTCGGGCCGCGGAACACCCTGCCGGCGCAGGCCGCCCGAACGAGCGAGCACGGAGTGCTGGGCAGCCTGGGCGAGAGGGGTGCCGTGGTCGGTGAACTCGGCCTCGCGTGCCGCGAGATCACCAGCGGTACGGACCTGCCACGCGGGGCGCGTTTCACGTGAAACGTCCACCGGCGGGGTTTCACGTGAAACATCAGCGCCATCCGCAGCCTGTGGATGAACATCACCAGTCTGTGGATAGCCGCGCTCAGCAGGGGTGTCTGAACCGGTGGAAAACGGATACGGCGCATCCTCGCGAGCACGCCACCCCGCGTCGTGGGGAGAACCCTCGGTCGTCAACTCAGCTCACCTCTCGCGCGCTGCACGTCGGTCATGTCGCGGCGAACGCCGCTTTCGTTCCCGGGCAAGGGGCCAACCTATCCGGGCAGGGTCCGCCCACGGCACCCGCACCACGGTGGTCGGTGGAAAAACCACCTCCAGGCCGAGTTCCATCACCTCGGGTTCGCCGCACCTCCAGGTCGCGAGGAACGACCGAGCGGACTCGATCTCCTCGTGCACCGACTGCCCCTTCATCGCCACGAGTGCGCCCTCGGGCGCCACCAGCGGCATCGACCATCCCAGGAGCCGCTCCAGGGGTGCGACAGCCCGGGAGGTGACGACGTCGAACGTCTCCTGGCCGTGCAGGTCGTCGGCTCGCCCCCGCACGACCGTGACGCGGTCGAGCCCGAGGTCCTCCACGACCTCCTCGAGGAACGTGGTGCGTCGGAGCAGCGGCTCCACCAGGGTGACCCGCACGTCGGGTCGCGCGATCGCGAGGACGAGGCCGGGCAGGCCGGCCCCGCTGCCGATGTCGCAGACTGCCGCACCCTGCGGGACCGCCTCGGACAGCACGGCAGAGTTCAGCAGGTGACGATCCCACAGACGCGGCGTCTCCCGCGGCCCGATCAGCCCGCGGACCACACCTTCTGTCGCGAGCAGGTGCGCGTAACGCTCCGCGAGAGGTAGTTGCTCGGACGCGAAAACCCTCCGGGCCTCGGGAGGCACGGAGGGCGTTTCACGTGAAACCTCGTCGCTCACGCGGGGAGGATCACCACGTAGCGCTTGGGCTCGGCGCCCTCGGACTCGGACGTGAGCCCCGCGGCGGCAACCGCGTCGTGCACGACCTTCCGCTCGAAGGCGCTCATCGGCTCCAGGGAGACGGACTCGCCCGACTCACGCACGGCTGCGATGGACTTCTCGGCGATCGCCACGAGCCGGGTGCGCTGCTGGGCACGGTGGCCACCGACGTCGAGCATCAGGCGCGAGCGCTCGCCCGTCTCACGGTAGACCGCGAGCCGGGTGAGCTCCTGGAGCGCCTCCAGGACCTCGCCGTTGCGACCCACGAGCAGGCTGAGGTCGGCGCCGCCGATCTGCACGCTCGCACGGTCGCCCTCGACGTCCATGTCCAGGTCGCCGTCGAGGTCCGCGATGTCCAGCAGCTCCTCGAGGTAGTCCGCCGCGATGTCGCCCTCGTGCTCGAGGCGCTCCACCTTGGAGGGGCGGGGCTTCGAGCCGTCCGCCGGCGCGTCTGCGGCCAGGTCCTCGCCGTCGTGCTCCACGTTGTCGACGGCTTCGCCGTCCGTCAGCTGCTCACTCACAGTGGTGTCTCCTGCTTCTCGATCAGGTGCGACGCCGCCGGGGCGACGATCGCGGATGTCTGGGTCAGCGCTTCTTCTTGCTGCGCTGGGCCTTGGTCTGGCGCTGCGGCTGCTGACGCGTCTGGGACTTCTCTGCGCGTCGCGCCTCCGCCTCGGCCGCGAGCCGCTCCTCCTCGAGCTGCGCCGGGGTCTTGATCCCCTTGCGCGCTGCCTTGGCGCGGTCGCGCTCCTCCTTGGCGTCCGCTGCGGGAGTGCCGGGCGCCGGGTTGTTGCGGATCACGTAGAACTGCTGGCCCATCGTCCACAGGTTCGACGTCGTCCAGTAGAAGAGGACGCCGACAGGGAAGGCGATGCCACCCACGGCGAAGACGACGGGGAGCACGTAGAGCAGCATCTTCTGCTGCTGCGCGTACG
This sequence comes from Nocardioides ganghwensis, assembly GCF_014779655.1. GTDB lineage: Bacteria > Actinomycetota > Actinomycetes > Propionibacteriales > Nocardioidaceae > Nocardioides > Nocardioides ganghwensis. The sequence continues at coordinate 100,587 of NZ_JACXYX010000016.1, read as the reverse complement.
GACCGGACAGGGCGTCGGGCGGCATGTTCTTGCTCATCAGCTGGCGCTGGGTGAGGAAGGTGGTCGCCGTCATCGCGAGCACGAGCACCGCGGCGAGGACCCGGACCTCGACGCCGTCGGCGTTGAGGAACGTGTCCGAGATCCTGCCGCCGGCGAACACCGCGGAGCGGAGCTGCTCGTTCAGCTCCGGAGTCATCAGGCCGCGCTTCTTCTGCGGGTTGCGGGCGGCCTGGTCGAGGATGCGGAACAGCGCGAGGAAGATCGGCATCTGCAGCAGGATCGGCAGGCACGAGGAGAACGGGTTGGTCCCCGAGTCCTTGTAGAGCTTCATCGTCTCCTGGGCGAGCCGCTCACGGTCGTGACCGTACTTCTTCTGCAGCTCACGCACCTTGGGCTGGATGAGCTGCATGTTGCGGCTGGACTTGATCTGCTTGACGAAGAGCGGGATGAGCGCAGCGCGGACCACGAGCGTGAGCCCGATGATCGACAGCACCCAGGCAAGACCGGACGTGGGCCCGAACAGGTCCCCGAAGACGTTGTGGAAGCCCACCAGCACGAAGGAGATCGCGTAGTAGAGCGGCGTCATGATGGCGCTGCCGATGGAGGTGAAGAAGTCGATCACTCAAGCTCCCTGGCTCGGGGTGGTGGAGCCCACGCCTGTGGCGTGGGGGGGAACGCGGGGTTGATCACGGGGCGGGACCGGGTCGTACCCGCCGTCGGACCACGGGTGGCAGCGGACGAGGCGGCGTGCGCCGAGCCAGGTGCCGCGCAGCGAGCCGTGCACGGTGACGGCTTCGAGGGCGTACGCCGAGCAGCTCGGGTGGTAGCGGCAGACCTGGCCGTAGAGCGGGCTGATGGCGAAGCGCCACGCGCGGATGAAGCCGATGAGGAGGTACTTCACGACGCGCTCACCCGATCGAGCGTACGCGCCAGGTCGGCGCCGAGCCGGGCGTACGACGCGTCGGCCGCGGCCGGCAGTGCCCGCACCACGAGTGCAGCACGACCCGGGAGCTCCTCCAGTGCGGGGAGGTGCTCCCGGGTCAGGTGCCGAAGTCGCCTCTTCACGCGGTTGCGTGTGACGGCATTCCCCACGGACTTGCCCACCGTGAAGCCCACCTGTGCCGGACCCGGGGCCGAAGCCTGGTCCACCCACATGTGGACGACGAGCGTCGAGCACCCGGCGCGTCGCCCGTTGCGGACCGTGCGGCGGAAGCCGTCACTGTCGGTGAGGCGATGGTCAGCGGAGAGCACGGCGGGTTGCCGTGAGCCCTGGGCCTCAGACGGCCAGGCTCTTGCGGCCCTTGCGGCGACGGCTCGACAGGATCGCGCGCCCGGCACGGGTCCGCATGCGGAGGCGGAAGCCGTGCACCTTGTGACGGCGACGGTTGTTCGGCTGGTACGTACGCTTGCTCACGGCATTTCTCCGAAGGTTTCGAGGGATGTCCACTCCGAGCGAGGATCGATGCTGGCCCAGGTTCAGGCCCAAAGCTCAGGAACTTCGGCCGGCACCGCCCACCCACGCGGCCGCCGTGTGGCGGATCGTGGACATGCGGCACCCGTCGACAGGGAGCGACCGGCCAACGGTACGCGGAGGAGAAAGTGGGGGTCAAACCCTCGAGCCCACCCCTGGGGCCAGCCTGTGGATGACGTCTTGCTCCGTACGCGGCCCGGTTGTTACGTTCAACTTCTCCGCGGTCGCGTCGGACCACGGTCCTCCCGGGGTGCACGACTCGGTGTGATCCGGGTCACACGGCCTCCGAACAGGCCTCTGACCTGCGGAAACGCTGGAAGGATCGCTTACCGGCGCAGCGCGGAGAGCTCGGCCACCCCGGTCGGGACAAACAGTGCACAGCTTGTGGACAACTCTGTGGAAGCACAACCGGTCAGGGTCGCGCAGAACACACCCGACAGACCGGGACGGGCACGGATCGACGTGCCCGGCGAGGTGCGACAGGCACGGCTGAGCACGACGACATTGGTGGAAGCGAAGGCGGTCCGGTGGACGACCAGCAGGTAGATCTCGGAACGGCGTGGCAGCAGATCGTCGCGGACCTCCAGCCCAACCAGCGGGCGTGGCTGCGGCCCAGCGTCCCGATGACGCTCCACGAGAACACCGCGATCATCGCCGTCCCCAACGACTTCACCCGCAACCAGCTCGAGGGCCGGCTGCGCAACCACATCGAGGACGCGCTCAGCGAGGGGTTCGGCCGCGAGATCCGCATGCTCGTCACGGTCAACCCCGCCCTGGAGGACGCCGAGCCCATCCCGGTCGACGAATCGACAGATCGATCTGTCTCCATGTCGACAAATGACCACCAGCCCTACGAGGCGTCGGTCCCGGAGCAGATGGACCACCTCGACCCCACGCCGACCACCGGCGAGCGTCGCCCCTCCGCGCTGGAGACCCGGCTCAACCCCAAGTACACCTTCGAGACCTTCGTCATCGGCTCGTCCAACCGGTTCCCGCACGCGGCGGCCGTGGCCGTGGCCGAGGCGCCCGGCAAGGCGTACAACCCGCTCCTCGTCTACGGCGAGTCCGGCCTGGGCAAGACGCACCTGCTCCACGCGATCGGCCACTACGTGCGCAGCCTCTACAGCAACGCCAAGGTGCGCTACGTCTCCAGCGAGGAGTTCACCAACGAGTTCATCAACGCGATCCGCGACGACCGCCAGGACCGGTTCAAGCGGCGCTACCGCGACGTCGACGTCCTGCTCATCGACGACATCCAGTTCCTCGAGGGCAAGACCCAGACGCAGGAGGAGTTCTTCCACACGTTCAACACCCTCCACAACGCCAACAAGCAGATCGTCCTCACCTCCGACCGCGCGCCCAAGCGCCTCGAGGCGCTCGAGGACCGCCTGCGCAACCGGTTCGAGTGGGGCCTGATCACCGACGTCCAGCCGCCGGACCTCGAGACCCGCATCGCCATCCTCCGCAAGAAGGCCGCGATGGACCGGCTCACGGCGCCGCCGGACGTGCTGGAGTTCATCGCCTCCAAGATCCAGACCAACATCCGCGAGCTCGAGGGCGCGCTGATCCGGGTCACGGCCTTCGCCAACCTCAACCGCCAGGAGGTCGACATGACCCTGGCCGAGATCGTCCTCAAGGACCTGATCCCCGAGGGCGGCGAGCCCGAGATCACCCACGCGCTGATCATCGCCCAGACCGCCGCCTACTTCGGCGTCTCGCTCGAGGACCTCACCGGCCCCTCACGGGGACGGCACCTGGTGATGGCTCGCCAGATCGGCATGTACCTCTGCCGCGAGCTGACCTCGATGTCACTGCCGCAGATCGGTCGCGAGTTCGGCGGCCGCGACCACACCACCGTGATGTACGCCGACCGCAAGATCCGCCAGCTCCTCGCCGAGCGCCGCGCGGTCTTCAACCAGGTCAGCGAGCTCACCAACCGCGTCAAGATGCAGGCCCGCCAGGCCTGACGCGCCTCGCGCGCCGTCCGCCTCGCCCGCGCCTGCACCTCCGGTAACTGCCCCGTACGTGCACTCCCGCCCCCACCGGTGCGGGCGGGACCGTCTCCACCGACCCGTTACCGCTCGCCGACCGGGGCCGCCGCCGGGTGTGGAGAACATGTGGTTCCGTCCGGCGCTTCGTCCCCAGCCCCTGTGGACACCTCGGGACGAACCACACGTGCTCGCGCTGCGTCCACACCGAACGCCTGGGCGTCCGACTGCCTCCACAACCCTCATCCACAACCATTTCGGGCCCTGACATGCACGAACGCCCGTCATCCACAGTTTCCACGGACCCTACGACGACTGTGAACCTCAAGACTGGTCCGACAACCCACCAACGCCTGACCGACCTCCCTCTGGGGAGAACCCTGCCGAAGCCTCGCCGGCGCGTGGCAGGATGCACTTCCCACGCGCACGTGTGTGGTTCCCGTCTGCCTGCCCGTTGCTCGCCCCACCTCTCCTCGAGGAGACCCTTGTGAAGTTCCGCGTCGAACGCGACGTCTTCGCCGATGCCGTTGCCTGGGCTGCCCGCAGCCTGCCCGTCCGTCCCAGCTCCCCGGTCCTGGCCGGCCTGCTGATCGAGGCGAGCGACGCCGGTCTGGTGCTCTCCACCTTCGACTACGAGACCTCGGCGCGCGCCACCCTCTCCGCCGAGGTCAACGACGAGGGCCGGGCCCTGGTCAGTGGCCGCCTGCTCGCCGACATCTGCCGCAGCCTGCCGGCCAAGCCGGTGGAGCTCACCCTCGAGGGCCCGCGCGTCTCGCTCACCTGCGGGTCCGCGCGCTTCAGCCTCCAGACCATGCCTGTCTCGGACTATCCGACGCTGCCCGAGATGCCGTCCGCCACCGGGACGGTCTCCAGCGCCGACTTCGCGCACGCCGTCGCCCAGGCGGTCACCGCCGCGGGCCGCGACGACATGCTGCCGGTCCTCACGGGCGTACGGATCGAGATCGACGGGTCCACGATGGCGCTGCTCGCCACCGACCGCTTCCGGCTCTCGCACCGCGAGCTGACCTGGAACCCGCAGTCCCCCGACGTGTCCGTGGCCGCCCTGGTGCCCGCCAAGGTGCTCGGCGACACCGCCAAGTCGCTCACGTCCGGGGCCGAGATCACCATCGCGCTGAGCACCAGCGGCACCGGCGAGGGCCTCATCGGGTTCGAGGGCACCGGCCTCGGCGGCGTACGCCGCACGACGACCCGCCTGCTCGACGGCGAGTTCCCGAAGGTCCGCTCGCTCTTCCCGGCCGAGCACCTCACGGTGGCGAAGGTCAACAAGGCCGAGCTCATCGAGACCGTCAAGCGCGTCGCGCTCGTCGCCGAGCGCAACACGGCCGTGCAGATGAAGTTCGGCGACAACCAGATCGTGCTCGACGCCGGGTCCGGCGACGAGGCGATGGCGACCGAGGCCGTGGACGCCGAGATCGACGGCGACGACCTGACGACCGGCTTCAACCCGCAGTTCCTCCTCGACGGCCTCACGGCCATCGACGGGGAGTTCGTCGACCTCGCCTTCACCCAGGCGACCAAGCCCGTGGTCATCTCGGGCACCGACGCCGCGGACGACGACGCCAGCTCGTTCCGCTACCTGCTGATGCCCCGGCGCCTGCTCTCGTAGGTCGACCTCCGAGGGGTGGGGACTAGGCTCACCGACATGGACATCGGACTCATCGGGCTCGGCAAGATGGGCGGCAACATGCGCGAGCGCATGCGTCGCGCGGGACTCACGGTCGTGGGCTACGACCGCAACCCCGACGTCAGCGACGTCGACTCGCTCGCCGCACTCGTCGAGGCACTGCCCAGCCCCAAGGTCGTCTGGGTCATGGTGCCTGCCGGCGACCCGACACGGGCCACCGTCGCCGAGCTCGCCGACCTCCTGGGCGAGGGCGACGTGGTGGTCGACGGTGGCAACTCGCGCTGGACCGACGACCTCGCCAACGCCGAGCTGCTCGCCGGCAAGGGCATCGGCTACGTCGACTGCGGCGTCTCCGGAGGCGTGTGGGGCCTCGAGAACGGCTACGCCCTGATGTACGGCGGCGACGCCGACGACATCGCCAAGGTGCAGCCGGCCTTCGACGCCCTCAAGCCCGAGGGCGAGTTCGGGTCCGTGCACGCCGGCAAGGTCGGCGCCGGGCACTTCTCCAAGATGGTCCACAACGGCATCGAGTACGCGATCATGCAGGCGTACGCCGAGGGCTGGGAGCTGCTGGAGAAGGCCGAGCTCACCGACAACGTGACCGAGGTCTTCCGTTCGTGGCGCGAGGGCACCGTCATCCGCTCGTGGCTGCTCGACCTGATGGTCAACGCCCTCGACGAGGACCCCGGGCTCAGCCAGGTCGCCGGCTACGCCGAGGACTCCGGCGAGGGTCGCTGGACCGTCGAGGCCGGCATCGAGAACGCTGTGGCCACCCCTGCGATCACCGCCGCGCTCTACGCCCGCTTCGTGTCCCGCCAGGACGACGCCCCGACGATGAAGGCGATCGCCGCGATGCGCAACCAGTTCGGCGGCCACGCCGTGCGCTCCTCCGCGCCCAAGGGCGGCGACGCCGAGGGCGCCACCGGTGCCGAGCAGTCCGAGTCCGCGCAGAAGGCCGGCGCCGGCAGCGACCGGGAGACCGGGGAGAGCTAGGCCTGACCCGTTGCACGTCGCCCACCTGAGCCTCCACGACTTCCGTTCCTACGGCGACATCGACGTCGCCCTGGAGCCGGGGGCGACGGCCTTCATCGGCCGCAACGGGCAGGGCAAGACCAACCTCGTCGAGGCGATCGACTACCTCTCCCGACTGTCCTCGCACCGGGTCGCGACCGATGCGCCGCTGGTGCGCGCGGGCGCCGACCAGGCGATCGTGCGCGCGTCGGTGGTCAAGGAGGGACGTACGGCGCTCCTGGAGGTCGAGCTCAACCCCGGACGCGCCAACCGGGCCCGGATCAACCGCTCCCCCCTCCCCCGGCCGCGCGAGATCATCGGCCTGGTGCGGACGGTGGTCTTCGCGCCCGACGACCTCACCCTGGTCAAGGGCGACCCGTCCGACCGCAGGAAGTTCCTCGACGACCTGCTCATGCTCCGTACGCCGCGCCTCGCGGGCGTGCGGTCGGACTACGACCGGATCCTCAAGCAGCGCAACAGCCTGCTCAAGACGGCCGGACTCGCACGCGGCTCCTCCCGGGACGCGGCGATGGCGACGCTGGAGATCTGGGACGACAACCTCGCCAGGGTCGGCGCGGAGATCCTGGGTGCGCGGCTGCAGCTCGTCGAGGACCTGCGGCCCTACCTGGGCAAGGCCTACGAGGCGGTGGCCCGCGGCGCGAGCCGTGACGACGCCGACCTCGAGTACAAGGCCAGCATCGACCTGTCTGGTCTCGGTTTCGACACGGTTGCTGCGCAACCTGCTCAACCAGCGACTGACACGCCGCTGGTTGAGCAGGGCGAGGAACGAGCCCGTGTCGAAACCAAGGCCCCCCTCCAGACAGCGCTCCTCGACGCGATCGCCTCGCGTCGCAAGGAGGAGCTCGACCGCGGGATCTCCCTCGTCGGCCCGCACCGCGACGAGCTGCTGCTCACCCTTGGCGACCCGCAGCTGCGGCTGCCGGTCAAGGGGTACGCCTCCCACGGCGAGTCGTGGTCGTTCGCGCTGGCGCTGCGCCTGGCGTCGTACGACCTGTTGCGAGCCGACGGCGACGACCCGATCCTCGTGCTCGACGACGTCTTCGCCGAGCTCGACTCCGAGCGCCGCAACCAGCTCGCCCAGCTCGTGGCGGGCGCCGAGCAGGTCCTCGTCACGGCCGCCGTGGCCGCGGACGTGCCCGCCTCGCTCCAGGGCGTGCGCTTCCTCGTCGCGGACGGGACGGTGACCCGTGACGGGTGAGGCGCCGGGAAACGACGCGGCCGAGGCCTCGGGCGCCGAGCCCGCCCCGGAGAAGCCTGTCGTCGAGGCGCACCGGCCCGACGGCCTCGACCTCGCGCGGGCGGCCGCGCGCGCCGCGGCGGCCAACCCGGGCGCGGCACCCGCGCGGCGGCGTACGTCCTCCTTCCGACGACGGACCATGCCCAAGGCGTCCGGGGCGCGACCCGACGACCGCGACCCCCAGCTGCTCGAGCAGGCGATGGGCCGGCTGATCGCCAACCATGGCTGGGAGGTCGACCTCCGGGTGCAGGGGGTCTTCGGCCGGTGGGCCGAGCTCGTCGGGTCGGAGGTGGCGGACCACTGCACGCCGGAGTCGTTCGACGAGGGACGGCTCGTCGTCCGCACGGACTCCACGGCCTGGGCCACGCAGCTCAAGCTGCTCGCGCCGAGCATCGTGCGCCGGCTCAACGAGGAGCTCGGCCACGGCACCGTCACCGTGATCGAGGTGCTCGGGCCGCACCTGCCGAGCTGGACGAAGGGCCGGTTCTCGAGCCGTGACGGGCGCGGCCCGCGCGACACCTACGGGTGATCGCGCGAGAGCCTCGTTCTGCCGATCTGGGAGCCGTACGACCACATGGGGCCCCACCGACCCCCCTGTTCGAGCGGCTGAACGGCTCCCACGGGGCCGCTGGGGGCACTTTTTCGCGCTGATCCATCCCCAGTCCGGGGTGTGCGCTTCGGTTCAGGGCTCCTGACAGGTAATATGAGCGTACGAGTCGCACGTCGTGTTGCAGGCGCAACCGCAGCGACTCGACTCATGTCGAACGCCCTCGGACGAGTTCCGCGGCGATGAGCAGAAGGCTGTGCCTTGAGCGAACAGAATCACGAGTCCATCCCGGCCACCACCCCCGATTCTGACCCCACTCCACAGCCCTCCCCTCCCTCCGACGGATCGCCCAGCGAGAGCGAGCGCGCCGAGGCGCTCGCCGCTGCCGTCGAGGAGGCGGTCGAGGCCGTCGAGGAGAAGCGCTCCACCACCGCCGTCGACGGCAGCGTCGAGTACGACGCCTCCGCGATCCAGGTACTCGAGGGCCTCGAGGCGGTCCGCAAGCGCCCCGGCATGTACATCGGCTCCACCGGCGAGCGAGGCCTGCACCACCTGATCTGGGAGATCGTGGACAACGGCGTCGACGAGGCCCTCGCCGGCTACGCGACCCGGATCGTGCTCACCCTCCAGGCCGACGGCGGCGTGCGCGTCGAGGACAACGGCCGCGGCATCCCCACCGACACCGCCCCCGGCCAGGACATGCCCGCGCTCACGATGGCGCTGACCATGCTCCACGCCGGCGGCAAGTTCGGCGGCGGCGGCTACAAGGTCTCCGGCGGCCTCCACGGCGTCGGCGTGTCCGTGGTCAACGCGCTGTCCACCCGGCTCGTCGCCGAGGTGAAGAACCGGGGCCACCTGTGGCGCCAGACCTTCCAGCTCGGCGTGCCCGACGCCGACCTCGAGCAGGTCCGCCCGATGGAGGACGGCGAGCAGACCGGCACCACCGTCACCTGGTACGCCTCGGAGGAGATCTTCGAGCACACCAACTACAACCTCGAGACCATCACCTCCCGGCTGCGCGAGATGGCCTTCCTCAACAAGGGCGTCGAGTTCATCGTGCGCGACGAGCGCCCCGACGCCGAGGCGCGCGTCGACGCCGTCCAGGACGACACCATCGAGAACGAGGTCGACAACGCCGGCCACGACGCGATCAAGCGCGCCGAGACCGGCGGCCTCGAGCAGGTCTTCAAGTACGACCGCGGCCTCGTCGACTACGTCGAGCACCTCAACCGTCGCAAGACCGCGGCCAACCCGAGCGTCATCTCCTTCGAGGCCGAGACCGCCGAGGGAGCCGCGGGGCAGCACATGAGCCTCGAGGTCGCGATGCAGTGGAACACCTCCTACACCGAGTCGGTCCACACCTTCGCCAACAACATCAACACCCACGAGGGCGGCACCCACGAGGAGGGCTTCCGCGCCGCGCTGACCTCCCTGGTCAACAACTGGGGCGAGGAGTGGGGCCTGATCAAGAAGAAGGAGGACCGCGTCTCGGGCGACGACATCCGCGAGGGCCTGACCGCGATCATCTCGATCAAGCTCGGCGAGCCGCAGTTCGAGGGCCAGACCAAGACCAAGCTCGGCAACACCGAGGCCAAGGGCTTCACCCAGCGGATCATGAACGACCAGCTCGGCGCGTGGCTCGAGCAGAACCCCGCCGAGGGTCGCGAGATCGTCCGCAAGTCGCAGGCCGCGGCGAGCGCCCGCATCGCAGCACGCAAGGCCCGCGAGCTCGCCCGCAACCGCAAGGGGCTGCTCGGCGGCGGCGGACTGCCCGGCAAGCTCAGCGACTGCCAGTCGACCAACCCCGCCGAGTGCGAGGTCTTCATCGTCGAGGGCGACTCGGCCGGCGGCTCGGCCCGCCAGGGCCGCGACCCGCGCATCCAGGCGATCCTCCCGATCCGCGGCAAGATCCTCAACGTCGAGAAGGCCCGCATCGACAAGGTGCTCGCCAACTCCGAGGTCCAGGCGATCATCTCCGCGCTCGGCACCGGCATCCACGAGGAGTTCAACCTCGAGAAGCTGCGCTACCACAAGGTCGTGATGATGGCCGACGCCGACGTCGACGGCCACCACATCAACACCCTGCTGCTCACGCTGCTGTTCCGCTTCATGAAGCCGCTGATCGAGCACGGCTACGTCTACATGGCCCAGCCCCCGCTCTACCGCCTGCGCTGGAACAAGCCCGCCGAGCACGAGTTCGTCTACTCCGACGCCGAGCGCGACGCGCTGCTCGCCGACGGCCAGGCGCAGGGCAAGAAGCTCCCCAAGGAGAACCCGGTCCAGCGCTACAAGGGTCTCGGCGAGATGAACGCCGACGAGCTGTGGGAGACCACGATGGACCCCGACGCCCGCCTGATGAAGCAGGTCACGCTCGAGGACGCCGCCCAGGCCGACGAGATCTTCTCGATCCTCATGGGCGAGGACGTCGAGCAGCGCCGCTCGTTCATCCAGCGCAACGCCAAGGACGTCCGCTTCCTCGATATCTAGGTCGCTAGCCGGATCTACGACCAGCCCTAGACATCGATAGAACGCAGGAGAAGGACAGAGATGACTGAGACCCCCACCGGCACCGGAGCAGGCGGCTTCGGGTTCGGCGACGACCGCATCCAGCCGATCGAGCTCCAGACGCTGATGCAGCAGTCCTACATCGACTACGCGATGACCGTGATCGTCGGGCGCGCGCTGCCCGACGTACGCGACGGGCTCAAGCCGGTGCACCGCCGCATCCTCTACGCGATGTACGACGGCGGCTACCGACCCGACCGCGGCTTCTCGAAGTGCTCGCGCGTCGTCGGCGACGTGATGGGCCAGTACCACCCCCACGGCGACACCGCGATCTACGACACCATGGTCCGCCTCGCGCAGCCGTGGGTGCTGCGCGCACCGCTGATCAACGGCCAGGGCAACTTCGGCTCGCCGGGCAACGACTCCGCCGCCGCCATGCGGTACACCGAGTGCCGCATGGCGCCGCTGGCGATGGAGATGGTGCGCGACATCGACGAGGACACCGTCGACTTCCGCCCCAACTACGACGGTCGCTCGCAGGAGCCGACCATCCTCCCCTCGCGGTTCCCCAACCTCCTGGTCAACGGCTCGGCCGGCATCGCGGTCGGCATGGCGACCAGCATCCCGCCGCACAACCTGCGCGAGGTCGCCGAGGGCGCCGTGTGGGCGCTCGAGCACCCCGACGCCACCAAGGAGGAGCTGCAGGACGCGCTCGTCGAGCGCATCAAGGGCCCCGACTTCCCCAACGGCGCGCTCATCGTGGGGCGCCAGGGCATCGAGCAGGCCTACCGCACCGGGCGCGGCTCGATCACCCAGCGCGCGGTCGTGGAGATCGACGAGGACGCCAAGGGCCGCGTCATGCTGGTCATCAGCGAGCTCCCCTACATGGTCAACCCGGACAACCTCGCGCTGAAGATCGCCGAGCTCGCCGACTCCGGCAAGATCCAGGGCATCTCCGACGTCCGCGACGACACCAGCTCGCGCACCGGCCAGCGGCTGGTCATCATCCTCAAGCGCGACGCCGTCGCCCGGGTCGTGCTCAACAACCTGTTCAAGCACACCGAGCTCCAGACCAACTTCTCCGCCAACATGCTGGCGCTGGTCGACGGCGTGCCGCGCACGCTGCCGATCGACCAGTTCATCTCCCACTGGGTGACCCACCAGATCGAGGTCATCCAGCGGCGTACGCGCTTCCGCCTCGCGGAGGCCGAGCGCCAGGCCCACATCTACCGCGGGCTCGCCAAGGCGCTCGACGCCCTGGACGAGGTCATCGCGCTGATCCGCCGCAGCCCCGACGTCGAGGAGGCCCGCACCGGCCTCATCGACCTCCTGGACATCGACGAGGTCCAGGCCAACGCGATCCTCGAGATGCAGCTGCGTCGCCTCGCCGCCCTCGAGCGCCAGAAGATCATGGACCGCCTCGCCGAGCTCGAGCGCGTGATCGCCGACCTCGAGGACATCCTCGCCAACGAGGCCCGCCAGCGGCAGATCGTCTCCGACGAGCTCACCGAGATCGTCGACAAGTACGGCAACGACCGGCGCTCGCAGATCATCGCCGCCGACGGCGACCTCTCGATGGAGGACCTGATCCCCGACGAGGACCTGGTCGTCTCCATCACCCGCGGCGGCTACGCCAAGCGCACCCGCGCCGACCAGTACCGCCTGCAGAAGCGCGGCGGCAAGGGCGTACGTGGTGCCACGCTGCGCGGCGACGACGTCGTCCAGCACTTCATCGCGACCACCAACCACCACTGGCTGCTGTTCTTCACCACGGCCGGTCGCGTCTACCGCACCAAGGCCTACAACCTGCCCGAGGCGGCGCGCGACGCGAAGGGCGGCCACGTCGCCGGCCTGCTGAGCTTCCAGCCCGACGAGGACATCGCGCAGGTGCTGGCGATCCGCGACTACGAGCAGGCCCCCTACCTGGTGCTCGCCACCCGCAACGGCCTGGTGAAGAAGACCAAGCTGGGCGACTACAACAGCCCGCGCCAGGCCGGCGTCATCGCGATCAACTTCCGCGAGGAGGACGACGAGCTGATCGGCGCCGAGCTGGTCAACGGCGACGACGACATCCTGCTGGTGTCCCGCAAGGGCCAGGCGATCCGCTTCCAGGCCAGCGACGACCAGCTGCGCCCGATGGGCCGCGCCACCGGCGGCGTACGGGGCATGAAGTTCAAGCACGACGAGGACTCCGTGCTCTCCCTCTCGGTGATCCGGGCCGCGCAGGTCGCGGCTGAGGAGGCCGCCGAGGCACGTCTCGTCGAGGACGGCGAGGCGCCGGCGGACATCGCGCCCGGCGACCTGCCGGACGTGAAGGAGCAGTACGTCTTCACGATCACTGACGGCGGCTACGCCAAGCGCACGCGGATCACCGACTACCGCATCACCAACCGCGGCGGCGTCGGCATCCGTGCCGTCAGGCTCAGCAACGAGGACCGCGGCGGCCTGGTCGGCGCGTTCATCGTGGAGGAGGGCGACGCGGTCCTGTCGATCACCAGCGGCGGCCAGGTCGTACGCAGCCCCATCGACGCCAACTTCCGGGCCACCGGTCGCGACAGCCAGGGCGTGAAGTTCGTGACGCCCAAGAAGGGCGACACCGTCGCCGTCGTGGCTCGCTCGGTGGAGGCGACCGAGGAGGACGAGGAATCGCCCGTTGTGGCCGACGGTGCAACAATCGACGGTCAGGACGCCCCTGCCGACACCACCGAGGAGTGAGTGATCCATGTCGGAACGCACCGCGACTCCCCGACGTACGTCCGGGGACGAGCCCGCCAAGCGGTCCCTGACCGACCGGCTGCAGGACACCTTCTCCAGCGCCGCCGAGGAGCACCGGGCGAACGCCGGACCCCGCGAGGCGAGGGGCAGCCGCGCCCGCCGAGTGCCGGGCCGGCAGCCGCGCCGGGCCCGCCTGCGGCTGACCCGCATCGACCCGTGGTCGGTGATGAAGACGTCGTTCCTGCTCTCGGTCGCCTTCGGTGTCGTCACCTTCGTCGCGATCTTCATGGTCTGGTCGGTCCTCGGTGCCGCCGGTGTGTGGGACTCGATCAACTCCGCGGTTGCGAGCATCGTCGAGGGTGACAGCGGCAACTCGACCTTCGACGTCACCGACTACGTCGGGATGTCCCGGGTGCTCGGCTTCACGCTCCTGGTCTCCGTGCTCGACGTCATCCTGATCACGGCGATCGCCACGCTGACGGCGTTCCTCTACAACCTCGCGGCCGCCCTGCTCGGCGGCATCGAGGTGACCCTCGCCGAGGACGAGAAGTGAGTCGATCCCCGATTGGCACCGCCTGACCGCGGTCAGGTAATCTTCGGCGTCGCCGCTTGCGGCGAGTGCGGGCCTATAGCTCAGACGGTTAGAGCGCTTCCCTGATAAGGAAGAGGTCACAGGTTCAAGTCCTGTTAGGCCCACTCCACATCTTCGTCCCACCCTTCGCCCCGCCACCGAGGAGAGTCCATGAAGAAGCTCCTGCTGGTCGTCCTCGCCGCAGCCGGCGCTGTGCTCGCGAAGAAGAAGCTGGACGAGGGCAAGAACGAGCAGGCCCTCTGGGCCGAGGCCACCGACACCGTCGAGAAGGCCTGACGCTCTCCTCCACCGAGCGTTCGGCGCTCACGGGGCCTTGGCGCAATTGGTAGCGCACCTGCTTTGCAAGCAGGGGGTTAGGGGTTCGAGTCCCCTAGGCTCCACCACCGCTCCGACCGCCGTGTCGTGACGACAGGGCGGCGAGACCTCCCGCCGCCCACGCGAACCGCCGAAGGACCTGTGGACCGGGCCCTTCGGCACTGGCGCGATCGCCTGCGTACGCAGAGGCTGGTAGCAGGACCAGGTCGTGGTCACGCACGCGCGTGGTCGAGGAGCTCTCCAGGGAGGTGGCACCGGTGAACAACGGCGACAGGATCGAGAAGGCCGCGGCGGCCCGCGAGGCTCGTGACGCCGTCGGGTCTGCGCAGCGACACCCCGGCAGCCGCACCGACGAGGTCGCGGCGGCGCTGAAGCACTACCTCAGCACCGAGCAGTACCGCGAGCGTGCGGAGGCGGCGCCGGACACGGACGACGACGAGCGGCGGGGATGACCCGCCGCCCCGGCGTCACTCGTGGTCGTCGGTGGGCGAGCCAGGGGGTGCTGCGTCGAGCTGCGAGAGCTGCTCGCTGAGGAGGCGTCTCATGTGGCTGCGCTGGTCGGCCTCCATCTCGCGGAGCGTGGCGATCTCGGCCTCGAGGTTCGCCTTCTCGTCGGCCAGCTGACCGAGGGCCGCTGCGCGCTCGCTCTCGAGCTCCGCGACCTGCTCCGCCCTGGTGCGGGACAGCTCGGCCGCCATCGTCGCCGCCTCGTCGCGGCTGGCCTCCCCGATCTGCTGGGCAGCGGCCTGTGCCGACGCCACCAGCGACTCGGCCTCCGTCCTCGCGTTGGCGACGAGCTCGTCCGCGGTGCGTGCGGCGACCTCCAGCATGCGTGACGGGTTGGTCGAAGCGGACCCGTCACCGCCGTCGCGTCCGGGCGTGGCCCCGTCGTGGTCTGTCGGCGAGGTGGTGCTCTCGCCCGACTGCTGGTCAAAGCTCGTCATGTCTTCTCCCATGTGAGTGCGGCCCTACAGGACATTGTGCGGATGGGGTGGTCGTCCCGTCGCCGCATGCACGATCTTCGCGCATCCGGGCGAGGTCCGGCACACATCCCACGCCACTCCCGGCGAACGACCTGCTCGCCGTCTCACATCGCAGGTGGGCCGGTGCGGGCCGGCTCCTTGCCGCGGAGCCCCGGCTGTGACGTCGGGCCCACCCCTCGAAATCGGCACGCGGTGCCCCCTGGCCGGCCCCACACTGGTCCCATGCTGGGCATCACCGACCTCCCGACCTACCTCGTCGGCCTGGTCCTGATCATCCTGCTGCCGGGCCCGAACTCGCTCTACGTCCTCTCCGTCGCCGCGCGCCGCGGGGTCCGCAGCGGGTACGCCGGGGCGGCGGGCGTGTGGACGGGGGACGCGGTGCTCATGACGCTGTCCGCGGCCGGCGTGGCGTCGCTGCTCCAGGCCAATCCCGCGGCGTTCGCCGCCGTGAAGTGGGCCGGCGCGTCGTACCTGCTCTGGCTCGCGATCGGCATGCTCCGGGCTGCCTGGGGGATGTGGCGCTCGCGCGTCCCGGTCGCCGACCAGCTCGCCGACGCCGCCGTCGAGGCCGGCGTCGAACCGCAGGCACGCGGCGAGCGGCCGTACCGCCGCGCGCTGGTGATCAGCCTGCTCAACCCCAAGGCGATCCTGTTCTTCGTCGCGTTCTTCGTGCAGTTCGTGGACCCGGCGTACGCCCACCCGGTGCTGTCCTTCCTGGTGCTCGGCACGCTGGCGACCCTCGCCAGCGCGGCGTACCTCAGCCTCCTGATCTTCGGCGGCACCCACCTCGCGGCCGCCTTCCGCAGGCGCAAGGCGCTGTCGGCGGGCGCGACGTCGGCGGTCGGCGCGGTGTTCGTCGGGTTCGCGGTCAAGCTCGCCGTCGCCTCCGCGTGAGGGCTGCCTGCCCGGCGCGCACATGGCGCGGGTCACGCGCACGCCCACGTCCGTACGGCCACCGCAGGCCGGTCACCGCCGGGCTGGGACAATCGAGCCCGTGACCGCGCCCCGCCGACCCGGCCTGCTGACCGACCTCGGCGCGGCGGCCCTGGCGCTCGTGCTGGTCGGCATCGCGGGGATGCTCGGGAAGTGGCAGTACGACGCGTGGCAGGCCTCGCGCGAGGCCGAGGCGCGCGACCTCACCGGGATCGCCCCCGTGCCGCTCGGCGACGTGATGGGCAACGACGACCCGTTCCCCGCCCCCGACCTCGGCCGCCCCGTCGAGGTCGCCGGCGAGTGGCTGGACGGTGGCTTCTGGGTCTCCGACCGCGACCGCGGGGACGAGCCGGGCTACTGGGCGGTCGCGCCGCTGCAGACCGGTGACGCGGCCGTCCTCGTCGTACGCGGGTGGGCGCCGCAGCCCGACGCCGACCTCCTCGCCGTGAGCGGCGCCGCCGACGTCACCGGCTGGCTCCAGGCGCCCGAGGGCACCCTGGTCACCGACGACGACCCCACCGACGACGTCTTCCCCGAGATCCGCGTCGCCGACGCCGTGCAGCGCGTGGACGTCGACCTCTACTCCGCCTACCTGATCAGCCAGGAGCCCGCGCCGGGCCTGCAGGAGGCCGAGCTCGAGGCGCTGCCGACCCCGAGCCGCACGACCGGGATCCGCAACCTGCTCTACGCGGTGGAGTGGTGGGTCTTCGGTGCCTTCGCCGCCTTCATCTGGTGGCGCTGGCGGCGCGACGCCACCGCGCCGCAGCTGCCCTCCCCGGCGGCCGGGTAGGCGGCGCCGGATACCTTGGGCGCCGTGTCCCGCAACCTCACCGCCTACCGCGTGATGGCCGCGATCGTCGGCGTCCTGCTCGTGGTGCTCTGCCTGGTCGGCGTCCCGCTGGCCAACTTCGACGGATCCCCGATGTGGGGCGTCTTCGACAGCACGCCGACCTGGTTCGCCACCGGCTCCGACGCCCAGCACGTGGGCGAGCTGATCACGACCTATCTCGGCGTCGCGCACGGCTGGCTCTACATGATCTTCCTGTTCAGCGCGTTCCTGCTCTCGCGTCGTGCCGGCTGGGACCTGCCGTTCACGCTGGTGACGCTGGTGTGCGGAACGATCCCGCTGCTGTCGTTCTGGGCCGAGCGTCGCGCGACCCGGCGCGTACGGGCCGAGCACCCCCAGCTCGCCTGAGCCGCCCCCGAGGCTCCGCCCCCTAGAGTCGACGCCATGGTCACCGCGTTCGTCCTCGGCGGCGGCGGTGTCCTCGGCGCCGTCGAGGTCGGCATGCTGCGTGCGCTGCTCGAGCGCGACCTCGTCCCGGACCTGGTCCTCGGCACCAGCGTCGGCGCGCTCAACGGCGCGATGGTGGCGCGCCAGCCCGACCTCGGGGTCGTGGAGCGGCTCACCGAGCTGTGGACCGCGACGGCCGAGAGCCGCGACGTCTACGGCGACCGCCCCCTGCGTACGGTCCGGCGCGCGGTGTCGACCGGCACCCACATCTACTCCTCCCAGCCGCTGCGCACCCGGCTGGAGGAGGAGTTCGGCGAGACCCGGTTCGAGGACCTCCCGGTGCGCCTCGAGGTCTGCGCCGCGAGCATCGAGCGGGCCGCGGAGCACTGGTTCACCAGCGGTCCGATCGTCCCGGCGGTGCTGGCCAGCGCCGCGGTGCCAGGCCTCCTCCCGCCCGCCGAGGTCGACGGCGAGCACTTCCTCGACGGCGGCCTGGTCAACTCGATCCCGGTCGGACGTGCGGTCGAGCTCGGCGCGACGCGCGTCTTCGTGCTCCAGGTCGGTCGCATCGACCGGCCGCTGAAGGCGCCGACGCGCCCGTGGCAGGTCGCCCGGGTGAGCTTCGAGGTCGCGCGACGGCACCGCTTCATGCGGGAGATGGCGTCGATCCCGGCCGACGTCGAGGCCCACGTGCTCCCGGCCGCCGGCACGTCGCCGCGCGACGACTCGCTGCGTGCCCACCGGGACTTCTCTCGCGTGCAGGCCCGCATCGACGCGACGTACGCCTCCTCCCGGGCCTACCTCGACGAGCACCTGGGCCGACCATGAGCCACCCCGTCGTGTGGGCGTTCCGCCGGCTGGTCGTCGCACCGGCCGTGGTCGCGCTGACGGCGCTGATGTGGGTGACCCTCCCGGGCTGGCTGCTGGTGGCGGCGGCGCTGGCGCCCGTGCTGCCGGGCCGCTGGCGGGCGCTGCGCGTGCTGTGGCTGGTGCTGCTCTACGCCACCCTGGAGACCCTGCTGCTCGCGGTCCTGCTCGGGCTGTGGCTGGCGAGCGGCTTCGGCTGGCGGATCCGGTCGCCGTACTTCGCCGGCATCCACTACGACCTCGTGCAGGGCACGCTCATCGTCTTCGTCCGCGAGGCCCGGCGGGTGCTGGCCCTGCGCATCCGCACCGACGGCCCCCACCCGTCGCGGGTGGCGGACGGCCCGGTGATCGTGATGTGCCGCCACGCCGGCCCGGGCGACTCGTTCATGCTGATGTACGCCCTGCTGCACTGGTACCACCGCGAGCCGCGCGTGGTCCTGAAGAACACCCTCGCCTGGGATCCCGCCATCGACGTGATCCTCAACCGCGTCCCGGCGCGGTTCATCTCGCCGAACCCGGCGGCGGGCGAGGACCTCGAGTCGCAGATCGCGTCCCTGGCGACCGGCCTCGACGCCAACGACGCCTTCGTGATCTTCCCCGAGGGTGGCAACTTCACCCCGCAGCGCCGTGACCGGGCCATCGCCCGGCTCCACAAGCTCGGCCTGGACCGGATGGCGGTGCGCGCCGAGGAGATGGTGCACGTGCTCGCGCCGCGGCCGGGCGGCGTACTGGCAGCGCTCGAGGCCGCCCCCGACGCCGACGTGCTGATGGTGGCCCACACCGGGCTCGACCACCTGCTCACCGTCGGCGACCTCTGGCGCGAGCTGCCGATGGACAAGCAGATCACCATGCGCTGGTGGCGGGTCGCGCGCGACGAGATCCCCGCCGACCGCGACGAGCGCATCGACTGGCTCTACGGGTGGTGGGAGCGGATCGACGCGTGGGTCGAGGAGAACCGCCCCGCCTGAGACCCCGGACACGACTCGGGCGGTGCCCCACCCACCTCCGCGTCGCGCGGATCGTGGGTGGGACACCGCCCGGTGCGGCGTACGGCCTGTCGGAGCTAGTTCTTCTTCGGCACGTCGTCGATGTCGATGACGTCGGCCGGCGCATCGGGCGTGGTGGCCTCGTGCGCCTCCTCGACCGAGTCGCTGATCGCCTCGCCCGGCTCGCCGCCGCCGGTGTCGTCGGAGGCCGGCGGGTCGACGGTCACCACGTCGTCCGCGGTGACCTCGTCGGGCAGCGGGTCGGTGAGCGGATCGCCGCCGGGGGCCGCGGAGGTGGTCGCCGGCGAGGCGGGCGTCGGCGGCGGGGTGGTGGACGTCGTGGGCGTGGACGGCTTCGGGGGCGCCGGGGGCACGTAGGTCGACTGCCAGTTGGCCTCCGCGTCCTGCTTGCCCTTGAGCTTGCTGAACACGAAGCCGCCGACGGCGAGCAGGCCGGTCACGAGCAGGAACTTCTTGAGCTTGCCGCCCTTGGGCTCGGGCTCGACGCCGCGCAGCTCGTTGACCTTGGCCGCCGCGAGGTCGCGCCCCTCAGCGGCACGCTCGGAGGCGAGTGCGGCCGCGACGGCCGCCTTCTCGGCGGCGTTGGCACGAACCTCCGCCAGCAGCGGGGCGGCCTTCTCCCGGGCCTCGGCCGACTTGGCGGCCGCCACCGCGGCACCGGCGGTGGCCGCTCCGGCGGCGCGCGTACGGCCCTCCTCGATCAGGGGCTGCGCCTTCTCGCGAGCGTCGGAGATGGCGGGTCCGGCCTTGTCGACGGCCTGCTCCCACGCAGACTCCAGCTGGGGGATGACGGTGTCGGTGACGGTCTCCGTGACCTGCTCGACGTAGTCGTGGGCCCGGTCCATCAGGGACTTCTTGCGGCCGAAAGGCATGCGTGACCTCCTCAGTCAGTGTGTCCCCATCTCACCACGGCCCACCTGACGCGACCAGCCCCGTCAGGGTGTGGGCGGCGCGTGGCAGGATCGGGTCGCACACAGACATCACTCGAGAGGCACATCCCATGGCCGACCTGAAGGCGACCCTGAAGACCAACCGGGGCGACATCGTCATCGACCTGTTCCCCCACCACGCGCCCGAGACCGTCGACAACTTCGTCGGCCTCGCCGAGGGCACCAAGGACTACCGCGACGACGCGGGCCGGTCGGGCGAGAAGTACTACGACGGCCTCGGCTTCCACCGTGTCATCGACGGCTTCATGATCCAGGGCGGCTGCCCGCTGGGCACCGGCACCGGCGGCCCGGGCTACACCTTCAAGGACGAGATCCACCCCGAGCTCGTCTTCGACAAGCCCTACCTGCTCGCGATGGCCAACGCCGGCCCCGGCACCAACGGCTCGCAGTTCTTCATCACCGTCGGCGCGACCCCGTGGCTCAACCGCAAGCACACCATCTTCGGCGAGGTCGCCGACCAGGCCAGCCGCGACGTCGTCGACGCGATCGCCACGACCCCCACCGGTGCGATGGACCGCCCGCAGGAGCCGGTCGTCATCGAGTCGGTCACCATCGAGCGCTGACACCTGTCCGACCTGACCGACCCGACGACCCGATGACCCAGCCGCCCGAGAGGCCGACTGAGGACCAGGCCGCGGCCGGGGTGCCGACCTGCTACCGGCACCCCGACCGCGAGACCTGGATCCGCTGCCAGCGCTGCGACAAGTCGATCTGCCCCGACTGCATGCGCGACGCCGCGGTGGGCTTCCAGTGCCCCGACTGCGTCAAGCAGGCCAACAAGGGCTCCCGCCAGAACCGTGCGCTCTACGGCGGGGAGCGCAGCGCCGACCCGCGGCTGACGACCTTCGTCCTCATCGGCATCAACGCGCTCGTCTGGCTGGCCATCACCGCGACCGGGGGCGGGTCGTCACGACTCGCCAACCTGTTCTCGCTGACGCCGACCGGGCGGTGCGAGCTGACCGACGGGTCGGGCCGCTTCTACCCGGGCGTTCCGGACGAGGCGACGTGCTCGACCCTCCCCTTCACCCAGTGGCACGCGGGCGTGGCCGACGGTGCCTGGTGGCAGCTGATGACGAGCGTGTTCACGCACGTCGAGATCTGGCACCTGGCGCTCAACATGCTCGCCGTGTTCATCCTCGGGCCCATGCTCGAGGGCATCGTCGGTCGCACCCGGTTCCTCGCGGTCTACCTCATCAGCGGGCTGGCCTCGTCGGCCCTGGTGATGTGGCTCAGCTCCGAGTTCAGCTCGACGGTCGGCGCCTCCGGCGCGATCTTCGGTCTGCTCGGCGCGCTGCTGGTCGTGGCACGCAAGGCCCGCGTCAACTCCCAGTGGCTCGTGCAGAACCTCGTCCTCGGTGTGGTCATCACCGTGGTCGGCTGGCGCTTCATCTCCTGGCAGGGGCACCTCGGCGGCCTCGTCGGCGGCGCGCTGGCCGCGGCGGTCGTCGCGTACGCCCCGCAGGCCCGCCGCTCCCTCGTGCAATGGGTGGGGCTGGGCGTCCTCGCGGTCGTCCTGGTCGTCCTCGCGCTGGTGCGCGCCGCGGCCCTCGCCTGACCGCGCACCCCTGACCGCGCACCCCTGACCGCGCACCCCTGACCGCGCACCCCTGACCGCGCACGCCTGACCGCCCGCCCCCGCGTCATACGAACCCGCACCCATGTGGGCGGATCCGTATGACGCAGCGGGTCGGATCTCCCGCAGCCCCCGCCCCCGTCGTACGACCTGCGGGCGGGGGCTGTGTCGTGCGCGCGCCGCCGCCCCGCCCAGCGTCATGCGAACCCGCACCTATGGCGCCGGATCGGTATGACCCAGCCGCCCGCCCCCGCCCAGCGTCATGCGAACTCGCACGTATGGCATCGGGTCGGTATGACCCAGCCGCCCGCCCCCGCCCAGCGTCATGCGAACTCGCACGTATGGCGTCGGGTCGGTATGACGCAGCCCGCCCGCCGGATTCCCACAGGTGTGCACACAGCTGTGGATAACTACACCCGTGTAATTCTCCACAGGAGTTATCCCCAGTGTGGAAATCGAGCGTGTGGTCGATCGGGCGCGGGGGCGACGGAGCCGTCGAGAGCACCCGCGGACGCCCGAAATCGACTCGAGCGGTGAGAGAGACGCCTTCCCTTCCCCAGGAAGGCGCCTCACTCACCGCTCGAGGCGACGAATGGATCCGGCCCGGACCACCGGACCGAGCTCATGGAGCTGAGGGAGAACCTACTCCCACTTGGTGGCGAAGCTGAAGCCGACCGCCATGAAGGCGATGCCGACGACCAGGTTCCACTGGCCGAGGTCGTTGAGGATCCACAGCCGGGAGAGGTCGTCGGAGAAGACGTAGAAGGTGCAGATCCAGATCAGACCGACCAGGAAGCAGCCCAGCATGCCGGCCACGACACCGCGACCGCGGCCCAGCGGGGTCGAGGGGTGGGCGGAGACCATCAGGCCGACCATGAGGAGGCCGAAGCCGATCACGTAGTTCCAGCGACCCAGGTCGGCGACGGCCTTCGGGCTGCCCTCGACGGGCGGGAACGCCAGCGGGTTGCCGCGGGCCTGCGCGTAGTAGAAGACGAGCCAGGCGATGCCGGCCACGATGAGGAGCAGGGCGATCAGGAACCTGGGGGTGAAGAGGCTGCTCTTCTCCTCGGTGGTGATCGTCTTGGACTTCGACACTGCTGCTCCTGTGGCTCGGCTGATCGGTCCCGGCGAGTCACGGCGCCGGCCGCGGGCGCCGCAGCGACCGCCGGGGGGTTAGCGTAGTCGTCATGCCGCCCCCGTCCCACTCGTCCCCCGCGCGTCGCCGCGCGTGGCGGTTCGCGACGCCCGTCGTCGTGCTGCTGATCGGGGTGCTCTTCGCGGTGAGCGCGGAGCAGAGCGACGGCCTCGACCTGCGCGGCGGCAGGCTCACCGACCTCGCCTCCGTCGTCCGTGCCGAGCGTGACGAGGCGGGCGACCTCACCGAGCAGGTCGCGACGCTCAACGCCGAGGTGGAGGCGCTCAGCACCCAGCTCGGCGACCGCTCGGTCGGGCGGGTCCAGGAGGAGATCGCGACCCTCGTCGACCCGGCCGGGCTGACCGAGAAGTCCGGCCCGGCCGTCCAGGTCACCCTCGACGACGCCTCCGAGGAGGCGCGGCTGGCCTACGAGGGCAACCCCAACGACCTCGTCGTGCACCAGCAGGACATCCAGGCGGTCGCCAACGCGATGTGGAACGCCGGCGCGGTGGCCGTCACCATCCAGGGCCAACGGCTCATCTCCACGACCGGCATCAAGTGCGAGGGCAACCAGGTCACCCTCCACGGCCTGCCCTACTCACCGCCCTACGTCATCGTCGGCATCGGCGACCCGGCCCGCCTCGAGGCCGAGCTGACCACCGACCCGATCCTCGCGACCTACCGCGACTACACGCAGATCGCCGGCGGCGGCGTCTCGTGGGACATGGTCGGGCTCGAGTCGGCCGTCGCCCCGGCGTACACCGGCCTGCTCGACCTCACGTACGCCACCCCTATGGCCGACTGACCGGCTGGCGGGGCACCGGCGTCTCGGTCGGCGTCTCGGTGGGGGGTGTCTCGGTCGGAGGGGTCTCGGTCGGCGGCGTCTCCGTGGGGACCTCGGGCACCTCCGGCTCCGCCGGCTCCTCGTAGGCGGAGACGAAGATGGTGATCGTCGCGCCCTGGTCGGCCGTGCCGCCGGGCGGGATGATCTGGTCCACGACCGTGCCCTTGGGCTCGGTGGACGCCGCATCGATGCGCACGTCGGGCACGAAGCCCGCCTCGCGGATCGCCCGCTCGGCCTCGCCCTGCCGGAGCCCGCGGACGTCGGGAACCTGCTCGGGCCCGTCGGAGAACACGATGGTCACCGTGGTGCCCTCGGCCACCGAGGTCCCGGCGGCGGGGGCGGTGCTCAGCACCTGGAAGCGCGGCTCGTCGGAGTCCTCCTCCTGGAAGCGCACTTTCAGCCCCTGGTCGAGCATCGCGGCGCGGGCCTCCTTGCGGAGCGTGCCGACGACGAACGGGACCTCGACCTCCGGGCGGCCGACGGAGAGCACGAAGTCGATCGAGCTGCCGGGGTCGACGAAGGTGTCGCGGGCGGGGTCCTGCGAGATGACCGTGTCCGCCTCGACCGTCTCCGAGGTCTCGCGGTCGATCCGGCCGACCCGGAAGCCCTCCTCGACGATCGCGAGGCGTGCCTCCTCCTCGGTGAGGCCGACGACGTTGGGCACGGCGTCGCGCTCCGGGGCGTCCTCGAAGAGCATTCCGTTGAGCAGGTAGGCGCCGCCGGCGAGGAGCGCGAGGAGCAGGAGGCCGCCGAGGATCCACAGCCCCGTGCGGCCGCGGGAGGGCTCGTCGCGCCGCGGGGGCGGGGCCGCCGCCATCGTCGAGGTCGCGTCGGCCGGCGGCACCGGGGGTACGTACTGGGTGTCCGCGGGCGGCGGCACGACCGCCGGCGCCTGGATCGGGTGGCCCGACAGGTAGCGCTCGATGTCGGCCTTCATCGCCGCGGCGCTCTGGTAGCGGTCCTCGACGCGCTTGGCCAGCGACTTCATCACGATCGCGTCGATCTCGGGGTCGAGCTGGTCGTCGAGGTCGGACGGCGGGGAGGCCTGCTCGCGCACGTGCTGGTAGGCCACGGCCACGGGGCTGTCGCCGACGAACGGCGGACGACCGGTGAGGAGCTCGTAGAGCAGGCAGCCGGTGGAGTAGACGTCGGAGCGCGAGTCGACCGTCTCGCCGCGCGCCTGCTCGGGCGAGAGGTACTGGGCGGTCCCGACGACGGCCGCGGTCTGGGTCATCGTGGAGGACGCGTCGGAGATGGCCCGGGCGATGCCGAAGTCCATCACCTTCACGTCGCCCGACGGCGTGAGCATCACGTTGCCGGGCTTGATGTCGCGGTGGATGATGCCGGCGCGGTGGCTGTAGTCGAGCGCCGACAGCACGCCCGCGGTGATCTCGAGCGCCCGCTCGGGCAGGATCTTGCGGCCCTCGCGGAGGATGTCGCGGAGCGTACGTCCCTCGACGCACTCCATCACGATGTAGGGCTGCGCGACGCCGGAGCCGTCGGTGGCCATCTCCTCGCCGGTGTCGTAGGTCGACACGATGGCGGGGTGGTTGAGGGACGCCGAGGACTGGGCCTCGCGACGGAACCGGGCCTGGAAGGTGGCGTCGCTGGCGAGGTCGGTGCGCAACCGCTTGACCGCGACCGTACGGCCCAGGCGCTGGTCCTTGCCCTTGCGGACCTCGGCCATGCCGCCGCGTCCGAGGAGCTCGCCGAGCTCGTAGCGGCCGCCGATCAGTGTCGGCTCCGGCTGCGTCATCCCTCGTCGCTCCCTTCGTCGTCCTTCTCCTGGCCGGGCGGGATCTTCGCCCAGTAGCTGACCGTCACCGTGTCGCCCTCCTGCAGGGTGCCACTCGGCTCGACCGACGCCACGATCCCCTCCGGCTGGTCGCCGGGGTTCTCCAGCTCGACGGACGTGGGCTCGAGGCCGAGGTCGCGCAGCTCCTTCTCCACGTCCTTGCGGTCGCGACCCACGTAGGCCGCCGGGTCGACCTCCACCGTGGCGGCCTCCGGCTCGGTCGGGGTCTCGGTCGGGGTCTCGGTGGGCGTCTCGGTGGGGGTCTCGGTGGGGGTCTCGGACGGCGTCTCGGTCGGGGTCTCGCTGGGGGTCTCGGACGGCGACCCGCTCGGTGAGGTGGTCGCGCCGTCGGTCGATCCGGTGGGCTCGTCGTCCCGGGTGCCGAGCCAGATCGCCAGCAGGACCGCGACCAGCACCGCCGCGATGCCGAGCAGCAGCGGCCACGGCGTCGTACGGCTGCGCGAGGCCGAGGCCGGAGTGGGTGCGGGCGGGGGCG
Organism: Nocardioides ganghwensis; assembly: GCF_014779655.1. Lineage (GTDB taxonomy): Bacteria > Actinomycetota > Actinomycetes > Propionibacteriales > Nocardioidaceae > Nocardioides > Nocardioides ganghwensis. The sequence goes on along the minus strand of NZ_JACXYX010000016.1, from coordinate 74,723 downwards.
CGGGGGTCGGGTCCGGCCGGGTCGCCGGCATGACCTGCGTGGAGCTCCCGGCCGCCGCGACGGCGGGCGCCGCGACGGTGGCCGCGGCTCCGGCGACCGACGCCGGGTCGCGCAACGCGCGGGCGAACGCCGCACCGTCGGCGAAGCGCTCCTCGGGCGCCTTGGCCAGCGCCCGGCGTACGACGGCCGCGAGGTCCGCGGGCACCGTGTCGGGCAGCTCGGGCACGGGGTTGCGCAGGTGGGCGACGGCGGTCGCGACGGGCGTGTCGGCGACGAAGGGCTTGCGCCCGGCCAGGCACTCGAACGCCACGACCGCGAGGGAGTAGACGTCGGAGGCGGCCGTGGCCGTGCCGCCCTCGGCCTGCTCCGGGGAGATGTAGGCGGGGGTGCCCATGACCTCGCCGGTCTGCGTCAGCGCCATCCCCTCGGCCGCGCGGGCGATGCCGAAGTCGGTGACCTTGACCCGGCGGTCCGGGGTGACGAGCAGGTTGGCGGGCTTGACGTCGCGGTGCACGATGCCGGCCGCGTGGGCGACACCGAGCGCGACGGCGGCCTGGGCGAGCAGCTCCTGCGTGGCCGCGGGGTCCAGCGGTGCGCCCGGGCGCAGCAGCGCGGACAGCGGCTGTCCCTCGACGAGCTCCATCACCAGGTAGGGCCGCGGCGTGCCCGAGCCGTCGTCGAGGGAGCCCTGGCCGTAGTCGAAGACGGCGGCGATGCCGGGGTGGTGCAGCGCGGCGGCGTGCCGGGCCTCGGTCTCGAACCGGGTGCGGAAGAGCGCGTCGTCGGCGTACTCGCTCTTCAGCACCTTGACCGCGACCGGTCGGTCGAGGACGGTGTCGCGCGCGGACCACACCTCGCCCATGCCGCCGGTGGCGATGCGGGACTCGAGGACGTAGCGGCGCGCCTCGTCGACGTGGCCGCCCGGGGCGAGGGCGGTCACCGGTTGATCACCGCCTCCATGACCGACTTGGCGATCGGGCCGCCGAGGCGCCCGCCGCCGATCTCGTCGGGAGAGGTGTCGCTCGACTGCACGAGGACGGCGACGGCGACCTGGGGGTCGTCGGCGGGAGCGAAGGAGACGAACCAGGCGTACGGCGGCCGGTCCCCGGTCGACTCGGCGGTGCCGGTCTTGCCGGCGACGTCCATCCCGGGGATCTGGGCCGGTGAGGCCGTGCCGTCGGCGACGGTGGCGACCATCATCTCGGTGAGCTCGTCGGCGGTGCTGCTCGAGATCGCCTTGCTGATGCTCTGCGGGTCGGTGCGGTCGAGCACCGACAGGTTGGGCGCCCGCACCTCCTCGACGACGTAGGGGCGCATCACGTCACCGCCGTTGGCGATCGCCGCGGCCACCATCGCCATCTGCAGCGGCGTCGCGGTGACGCTCGACTGGCCGATGCCCGACATGGCGGTCTGCGGCGCGTCCATGTCCCGGGGGTAGAGCGACGTCGCCTGACCGGGGAGGTCCTCCAGCGAGGTGGAGTTGAAGCCGAACGCCTCGGCCTGGTCGGCCATCGCCTCGGTGCCGAGCTCGTTGGCCAGGCTGAGGAAGGTCACGTTGCACGAGACCTGGAGGGCCTGCGTCATCGTGATCCGCCGACCGCCGCAGTTGCCGTCGTCGTAGTTGCCGATGGTCGTCGTCGACTGCGGCAGCTGGTAGCGGAAGCCGCCCGGGACCATCGACTCGGCGTCGTAGTTGCCGGACTCGATCGCCGCGGCCGCGGTGACCAGCTTGAACGTCGACCCCGGCGGGAGGGTCGTACCGATCGCGCGGTTGATGAGGGGCTCGCGGGGGTCGTTGTTGAGCTGCTCGTCGAGGTCCGCCACGGCACCGAAGTCGTGGGAGGCGAAGTTGTTGGGGTCGAAGGTCGGCGTCGACGCCATCGCCAGCACCCGACCGGTCGTGGGCTCGAGGGCGACGACCGCTCCCTGCGCGTCACCGGGCAGGGCCTCGAGGCCCGCCCACGCGGCGTCCTGCGCGGCCGCGTCGATCGTCAGCAGCACGTTGCCGCCCTTGGGGTCGGAGTTGCTCAGCAGGTCGACCAGGCGGGTGACGAACAGGCGCGAGTCGTCGCCGGCGAGCACCTCGTTCTGGGAGCGCTCGACCCCGGTCTGGCTGAACCACGAGAAGTAGCCGGTGACCGGGGCGTACTTGAACGGCTGCGAGTAGGTGCGCTGGAACTTGTACTGGTCGTCGGACGGCACGCTGCGCGCGATCGCCTCCTTGCCGACCAGGATCGCGCCGCGCTCGCGGGAGAAGGTGGCGGTGATGATCCGGCGGTTGCGGGGGTCGTCGGACAGGCTGTCCGCCCGGACGTACATCAGGTAGGTCGAGTTGACGAGCAGTGCCATGAAGAGCACGAGGCAGAAGACCGAGACGACTCTGATCGGTTTGTTCATTACTTGAGCTTCACCACCTGGGTGCTCTCGCTGTCGGCGCCGGAGTCGTCGACCGGCTCGAGCCGTGGGGCGGGGCGGCGGGCCTGGTCGGAGACGCGCAGCAGCAGCGCGACCACGACCCAGTTGGCCACGAGCGACGAGCCGCCGTAGGACAGGAACGGGGTGGTCAGGCCGGTCAGCGGGATGAGCCCGGTGACGCCGCCGATGACGACGAAGACCTGGAGGGCGACGATCGCACCGAGGCCGACCGCGAGGAGCTTGCCGAAGCCGTCGCGCGAGATCAGCGCGATGCGCAGCGCCCGCTCCACGATGAGGCCGTAGCAGAGGATGATCGCCATCACCGCGGTCAGGCCGAGCTCCTCGCCGATGGTGGACACGATGAAGTCGGAGTAGGCGAACGGGACCCGCTCGGGGAAGCCGTTGCCGAAGCCGCGGCCGATCAGGCCGCCCCAGCCCTGGCCGAACAGCGCCTCGACGAGCTGGAAGCTGCCGGGCGACTGGTCGTAGTAGTCCATCGGGCGCAACCAGAAGTTGAAGCGGTTCTGCACGTTGCCGACGAAGGTGTACGCCGCCAGCGCGCCCGCGCCGAACAGCAGGCCACCGACGACGAGCCAACCGGGACGCTCGGTGGCGACGTAGAGCATCACCAGGAACAGGCCGAAGAAGAGGAGCGAGGAGCCCAGGTCGTTCTGCAGGACCAGGATCATCATCGAGACGCCGAACATCGCCATGATCGGGCCGAGGTCGCGCCCGCGCGGGAGGTCGACGAACACCACGCGGCGACCCGCGAGCGCGAGCGCGTCGCGGTGGAGCACGAGGTAGCCGGCGAACGCGATCACCAGCATCACCTTGGCGACCTCGCCCGGCTGGAAGCTGAAGCCGGCGACGTTGATCCAGATGCGCGCGCCGTTGATCTCGCGACCGATGAACGGGAGGAAGGGCAGGATCAGCAGCAGGATGCCGGTCAGGCCGGCGGTGTAGGTGAACCGCTGGAGCACGCGGTGGTCGCGGAGCAGGACGAGCGCGGCGATGAACAGCACCACGCCGAGCGTCATCCAGATCAGCTGCTGACGGGCGAAGGTGTGCTGGTCGAGGCCGTTGGCCTCGTAGGTGAGGTCGAGGCGGCGCAGCACGGCCAGGCCCAGGCCGTTGAGGGCGGCCACGAGGGGCAGCAGCACCGGGTCGGCGTACGGCGCGACGAGGCGCACCGTGACGTGCGCACCGACGATCAGGGCCGTCAGCCACCCGCCGTAGCCGACGAGGTCGGCGGGCACGACGCCCTCGACCCCGAGGCCGACGGCGGCGTAGGCGCCGATGCCGACCATCAGGGCGAGCACGAGCAGGAACAGCTCCGCGCCCCGGCGCCGCCGGTGCACGAAGCCCATCAGGGACCCGGTCTGGCTCATCGTCTCGCCACCCCTCACTCTGGGCTGACGTCCTGGCGCGCGGCGTAGTTGTCGACGGTCAGGCGGGCCTCGTCCAGGTCGTCGGCCTCGATGCCCTCGCGCACCGCCTCGGCGTCGATGTCGCTGAGCCGGTCGAGCTCGACGTCGGTGGTCTCGTAGGGGTGGGAGAGCGAGAGGCCGGGCAGGTCGGCGTCGACACCGCGGAAGATCGTGACCCGGCCGTCGTGCTCGTCGACGTAGAACTGCTGCTGGCTCCACGACCAGCCAGCGGCGAGGACCACCCACGCCAGGCCGAGGAGCACGGCTGCGATCAGCAGTCGGCGCAGCACCGGGTGGCGGCTGGGCTCGCGCGGCGCGTAGCGGGCGGCCTCGGGGTCGATCGGGTCGGCGACGTAGGCGCCGGGCGGCACGTCGTCGGGGACCGGGGGGATCTCGCCGGTGTCGCCGGAGCGGTGACCGCGGAAGAGCCCGCCCACCGCGCCGCCGAGCGGCATCCGCCGGGGCAGGTCGGCGGCCGCGCCCACGAGCAGCGGCTGCAGGTCCTCGGGCGGTGCCTCGTCGGAGACGTCGGCGACGATGCAGGTGACGTTGTCGGTGCTGCCGGCCTCGAGGCTGGCACGTACGAGCTCGACGGCCGCGAAGTCGGGGGTGCCGCCGGAGAGGATGTCGGCCATCTGCTCGTGGCTGAGGGTGCCGCAGGCACCGTCGCTGCACACGAAGATGCGGTCGCCGGCCTCGGCGGGGAACTCGAAGAGGTCGGGCTCCTCGTGACGTACGCCGTCGAGGGCCTTGAGGATGAGGTTGCGGTGCGGGTGGGTCCGCGACTGCTCCTCGGTGATGCGGCCCTCGTCGATGAGCGACTGGACGAAGGTGTGGTCGTGGGTGAGCTGGCGCAGCTCGCCGCGGCGGTAGAGGTAGGCCCGGCTGTCGCCGATGTGGCCGATGCCGAAGCGGGTGCCGTCGAAGAGCGCGACCGTCGCGGTGGTGGAGGTGCCGTTGAGGTCGGGGTCCTCCTCGACGAGCTCGGCGATGCGGTCGTCGGCGCGGTGCACCGCACCCGCGACCTGGCCGAGGATGTCGTCGTCGGGCTCCTGGTCGAGCTTGCGCAGTGCCTGCACGGCGGTGCTCGAGGCGAGGTCGCCGCGCACCGCACCGCCGACGCCGTCGCACACCGTGAGCAGCCAGGGCCCGGCGTAGCCGCTGTCCTGGTTCTCGCGGCGCACGCGCCCGACGTCGGAGATCGCGGAGTAGTGGAGGTACATCACTTCCGCAGCTCCAGGATGGTCTTGCCGACGCGGACCTGGACGCCGAGGCCGATGGTGGTGGGCTGGGTGATGCGGACCGGGCCGACGTAGGTGCCGTTGGTGGAGCCGAGGTCCTCCACGAACCACTCGTCGCCGCTGGCCGCGACCCGCGCGTGGCGGGTGGAGACGTAGTCGTCGTCGAGCTTGATGGCGGCGTCGCTGCCACGGCCGATGAGCAGCGGGGCGTCGGCGAGCTCGGCACGGGTGCCGGCCTCGGCGCCTTCGACGACGAGCAGGTGGGTGGGGGCGCCGCGGCGCGGCTTCCGGGGCTTGCCGTTGCCCTTGCGCTGCGGAGCGGGGGCGCCGCCGCGGGCGGTCTCGGGGACGCGCGCGCCGAACATGTCGGAGCGGATCACCGAGATCGCCGACAGCACGAAGATCCAGAGGATGGCCAGGAAGGCCACCCGGATCAGGAACAGGGTGAGCTCAGACATTCCAGCCCCCGGCCTCGTCTCGTCCGCCGTCGATGCGCACCGTCATCTCCGTGTGGCCGATCTTGATGGTCGAGCCGTCGCGCAGCCGCGCGCGGGGCACCTTGGTGCCGTCGACCAGGATGCCGTTGGTGGAGCCGAGGTCGACCGCCTCGACGCCGTCGATGCTGACCTCGAGCTCGAGGTGGCGCCGGCTGACGCCCGGGTCGTTGATCCGCAGGTCGGCCTCGGTGCCGCGCCCGATCACCAGGCCCGGCGGTCGGAGCGGGTGCCGGGTGCCGTTGACCTCGAGGGTGGCATGTGAGGAGCGCGTACGGGTGCGCTGGTCGTTGTCGGTCACGCTCGCCTGCGCCTTGGAACGGATCCGGAAGCGGCCGGTCGTGAGGTCGTCGGCGGACTCGAACGCGATGCTCACCGGACCGGTGAAGACGTAGCCCTGCGCGTCGGCGTGGTCCTGGAGCTGGTCCACGAGGTCCTGCTCGAGCGCGCGGCCGAGGCCGACGATGCGGTCGAGGTCGGTGCTGGACAGCTCGACGTGGAAGTCGTTGGGCACCAGGCGGCGCTGGCGGCTGAGGACCTGGGCGTTGTTGTCGCACTCGCGCTGGAGCGCCGCGGCGATCTCGACCGGCTGCACGGCGCTGCGGAAGGCGCGGGCGAAGACGCCGGAGATGACGGTCTCCAGCCGGTGCTCGAATCGCTGCAGCGGGTTCATCGTCAGGCCTCCTCTCGTCGCGCTGGGTTCGCACCGTCGTGGTGGGCAGGCTTCACAGACCGCCCGGCCGGTGCGGCCGAGCGTACCGGCCGGGCGTCGGTGAGTGCGGGTGCCGCCCCGTCGAAGGGGTGGTCGGCGGTGAGGTCTGGCCGATTGGGAGGCCGCGTCAGGCGTGGGGTAGCCTGAGCCCGCTTCTCGCGCGAGTGGCGGAATAGGCAGACGCGCACGGTTCAGGTCCGTGTGTCCGAAAGGACGTGGGGGTTCAACTCCCCCCTCGCGCACCACCATCGAAGGCCCCGGACCCAGGTCCGGGGCCTTCGTCGTGCTCGGGCATGCTCGGGGGATGGAGCCCACCGACGAGGAGAAGTGGCTCGTCGTCGACGGCCGGCGGTGGCGGCGTACGGATCCCGCGATCCCGGCCGACGAGCTCGCGCGGCTGAAGTCCCACCTCGGCCGCGGCCGGTCGGGCGTACGCACGGCGCGCGACGAGGCCGAGCTCGCGGCCACCCGGCACCGGACCCAGCTGGCCAAGGTCGGACTCGGCGAGCGGGGCACGCCGTGGTGGGAGCAGACGGTCGCCGAGCGCCGGGAGCGCTGGGAGTCGGCGCTGGTGGCGCTGGACGCCCTCGACGAGTGAGGGCTACTCGTCGGTTGGCGAACTGGGTGACGTTGCGGGGGTCAATTCGGCCCCCAAGTCGCCAACTCACCAGTTGGCACGCCAACTCGTCAGTTGGCGCCTCACCCGAAGAGGTCGGCGGTGATCTGCTCGCCCTCGCCGATGTCGCGCAGCGCGACCCCGTCGAGCCCGGACGTCGACGAGACCGCGCCCGGCAGCAGCTCGCTGCCCAGCAAGAAGGTCAGCTCGAACCTGCCGGCCGCCTGGGCCTCGGCCAGCGACTCACCCGCGCCGATCGGCCCCGCCGCCACGAGGACCTCCTGCATGCCCTCGGCGTCCGACGTCGCGGGCTCCGTCGGCGTCGGCGTCGGTGACGGTGAGGCGCCGTACGGGACGGGGTCGGCGTGCTGGTCGAAGTCGTCCGGCACCCCGTCCTCGAACGAGGCGTACGGCACGACCGGCGCCAGGAGCGACGGCAGGGTGAGCACCACCAGGCCGCGCTCGTCGACGCAGGTCGTCGACAACGGCTCGCGGTCGTCCCGCTGCAGCGGGTCGGACTCGAGCGCGAGCGCCCCGTCCTTCGAGCTGCTCGGGGAGGTGGGCCGCTCCACCCGAGACGAGGCAGTCCAACGGACCGGTCGGGGAGTCGACCGTGGCCATCGACGCCTCCTCGACGTCGGTCGCGAGGAGAACGCCGGCGACCGATCCCTGAGCCCGCACGATGGTGCCCGCGGTGAGGACGAAGGTGTCCATGCCGTTGTTGAAGAGGTGCGGACCTCCGTTGCTCGGCTGCTCCTGACCGACCGCGGTGCAGGAGTCGTCCGCGACCGAGCAGACGACGAAGGGGCCGATGTCGAACAGGCCGCCGCCCGTCGCACGGGGATCGAGGTGCAGCTCGTAGACGTCCGGCGTCCCGGCCCCTGTCGACACCCTCACGTGCTCGGGGCTCCGGGCGATCTCGATGCCCATGGCCGGCACCTGCACGGTGTACGCGGTCGCGGCGAGCCCGTCCACCCGATCGCTCAGCTCCAGGACGTCGTCCGCCGTCGCCGCGCGTACGTCGCGGTAGGTCGGCTGCCACGCGTCGTAGTCAGCGGGCTGCACGGGGTCGGAACCGGGGTCGGAACCAGGGTCGGAACCGGCGTCGGAACCGGGGTCGGGGTCCTGCGTGGCCGGGGTCGGCTCGCTGGCCGTCCCGGACTGCGGGGCCTCGTCCTCGGACGCGGACAGCGCCCCCGACAGGCACACCGCCAGCGCCACCGCGCACAGGCCCGCCCGTGCCGTACCCCCGTGCACCGGGCCAGTGAAGCACCGGCCGGCGGGACCTGACCTCGTTATCGGCATACTCGCCGCCGTGACCCCGCAGGCACCGCAGCCCTCCGCCGAGCACCTCGCCGAGCCGATGCGGTCACGCTGGAGCGCGAGCGTGTACGACGACGCGCACCGGTTGGGCGACGACGAGATCGAGACCCTGCTGCACGCCGCCCAGTGGGCGCCGAGCGCGGGCAACAGCCAGCCGTGGCTGTTCTTCGTGTGCGTCCCGGGAACGGCCAACCACGACCGGCTGGTCGCGACGCTCAGCCGGGGCAACTCCGGCTGGGTGCCCCGCGCCTCGGTGGTGTTCGTCACCGCGGCGCACGTGCGCTCCGGCGACGAACCGGAGGCGCCGGCGTTCAGCGACTACGCGCTGTACGACGTCGGCCAGGCCGCGGCCCACCTCACCCTCCAGGCCACCGCGATGGGGCTGCACGCCCACCAGTTCGCGGGCTTCGACCACGACGCGCTCGCCGACGCCCTCGGCGTACCCGCCACCCATCGGCTGCTCACCGGCATCGCGATCGGGGTCCCGGGCGACCCCGCGCAGGTCGACGAACGAACCGCCGCCCGCGACCACCGCGACCGCGTGCGCAAGCCGCTCGGGGAGTGGGTGCGGCACGGCCGGTACGACGAGCCGGCGTGACAGCACCGCTGGCAGACTCTGGGGCATGACGACTCTCTCCGACTTCTCGGCCACCGCGATCGACGGCACCGACACCGACCTCTCGCAGTACGACGGCAAGGTCGTGCTCGTCGTCAACACCGCCTCGCAGTGCGGCTTCACCGGCCAGTACAAGGGACTCCAGGAGCTCCACGACACCTATGCCGACCAGGGCCTGGTCGTGCTCGGCTTCCCGTGCGACCAGTTCGGCAACCAGGAGCCCGGCAGCGAGGCGGAGATCTCGGAGTTCTGCGAGCGCAACTTCGGCGTGACGTTCCCGCTGTTCTCCAAGGTCGACGTCAACGGAGACGAGGCGCACCCGCTCTTCCAGTGGCTCAAGGACGCCAAGGGCGGCCTGCTCGGGTCCAAGATCAAGTGGAACTTCACCAAGTTCCTCGTCGGCCGCGACGGCCAGGTCATCGACCGGTACGCGCCGACCACCGAGCCGGAGAAGCTCAGCAAGGACATCGAGAAGGCGCTGTGACGCGCGGACCTGCGTCAGTCAGGTGAGGGTGGGCGCGTCGGGACCGACCCGCTCGGCGAGCCACTGCGCCACCTGCGCCTCCGACGGCGCGAGCCCGTCACTGATGACGTGTGGCGCGACGCGGGAGAAGTAGTCGGTGACCATGTTGTCGGACTCGCGCACCAGCATCCCCGCGGCCTCGCCGTCGACGATCCACGACCCCAGCACCACGCGGTTGCCCTCGAAGCTCGGCAGCTCGGTGTAGGCCTGGTAGACCCAGCCCTCCGCGCCGTAGCCGCCGGGCATCACGACGTCCTCCAGCATGTCGTCGAGGTGGATGCGGATGTTGTCGCCCTCGCGCCCGTGCAGGGGCTTGGCGACCCAGCGCTCGAGGTCGCGGGGCACGTCGAAGTAGGCCGGCAGCAGCAGGCGGTGGCGGGGGAAGAGCTCCCACAGCACGGGCAGCAGCGCCTTGGTGCTGAGCAGCACCTTCCACGCGGGCTCGATCCACTTCGTGGGCCGCGCCTCGGCCCGGTCGACGACGAAGCGCCCGAACGGCTCGGCGAGCATCTCCTCCCAGGCGTACAGCTTGAACGCGTTGCGCAGCGGCTCGTCGTGGACGTCGCGGAAGTCGCGGGTGTCGGGGTTCCAGCCGACCTCGGCGACCGGGTGGGCGAGGGCGATCCAGCCGGCCTGGACAGCGGTGTCCATCAGGTAGTGGACCGTCATCTCCATCTCGCCGCCGTCGTAGGAGTCCTCCTCGCCGAGGTCGTAGAGGAAGTGCAGGCGGTCGCCGTCGAAGTGGCCGGAGCGGCGCAGCTTGCGCCAACCCGCGACGAGGCGGTCGTGGACGGAGTTCCACTGGTCCATCTCCGGCATCACGTCCTCCATCCAGTTCCACTGGATGATCCCGGTCTCCACGAGGCCGGTCGGGGTGTCGCCGTTGATCTCGAGCATCTTGATCGACCCGTCGGCGCCGTACGCCAGGTCGAAGCGCGCGTAGAGCGCGGGGTCGCCCGCCTCGACGGAGCGGCGTACGACCTCCAGCGAGCCGGGCGGCAGGCCGAGCCGCTCGTCGGTCATCGTGGTGGCCATGTGGGTGACCGCCTGCAGGCACATCGCCCACAGCTCCTCGGTCGCGGCCTCGAGGGCCTCGACCTCCTCCATGGTCACCTCGTACCAGGCGTCCTCGTTCCAGTAGGGCAGCTCGGATCCGTCGGGCATCTTCGTGACGGGGAAGACCAGCCCCTGCTCCACGACGGTGTCGCGCCAGCCCTCACGCGCCCGCGACCGGTGCCGCCACATGTGTCGGTGCCCGCCCGCTCAGGCGATGCTGGCGCACACGATGGCGCCGACGGAGAGGGCGACGGCCGCCGCGACGTGCGCGAGCGGGCGTACGGGGCCGGGCTCGGTGACGATCTGGCGCAGGTTGCCCGGGGTGATCGCCTCGACGGCGAAGAACATCAGCGTGTTGAGGGCGATGCCGACGATGCCGAAGGACACCGTCCACCCCAGCGCCCAGCCGAGCGAGGTCGCGCCGTTGGTCCAGATCGCGGTGAACAGCACCGCCGCGTTGGAGACCAGCCAGGCCGACGTCACGACGCCGGCGCCCTTGGAGTGGGCGTGCACCGACTCGTTGCCGTTCTCGTCGACGCCGCGCAGGTGGGTGCCGAGATGGCCGGGAGTGGCCAGGTCGAGGACGTAGTAGGCGACGACGAGCATCGCGCCGCCGACGAGGGCGTACGCGACGGCGTGGAGCAGGGCGTTGATCAGGTCGGTCACGGGTGTCTCCTGGGAGCGGGCTGTCGTGGTGGTCGGGACGGGGCAGGTGGGCTCAGCCGAAGCCGCGCGAGCTGCCGCCGAACCCGCCCTTGGTGGTGGCGGACTTGACGGTGGAGCCGCCGGTGGTGGGCAGGCCGCCGCGCTGCACCGTGCCGTTGAGCGTGCTGCCGCTGAAGGTGCCGCCCGAGGTCGTCTGGCCGACAGCGGGGATCCGCGAGCTGGCGCCCAGGTAGTACCAGAAGAAGCCGGAGCCGCCGCCGTTGTAGTCGGAGTCGTCGTCGCACTGGTCGTCGTCGACGCGCTCCTGGGTCTCGGGGTCGACGCACACCGCGGCGTAGTCGGCGCTGGAGGAGCACCCCGTGAGGCTGCTGGCCATCAGCGCGGTGATGCCCAGCGAGATGCTGGAGGACCGCATGCGGCGACGGGCGGGCGTGGTCATCGGGAGCCTCCGGAGGGGTCCTGGTCGTGCTTGGGCTGGAACATCGCGAGCATCTGCTCGGCGACGTCGACGGTGGCCGCGTCCGCGGCCTCGTGCTCGGCGAGCCGCTGCTCGAGCCACTCGCGACCGTGCTGCGCCTCCAGCGAGGCCAGCGTCAGGTGCTCGAGACGGTCGATGCGCTCGTGGACGTCCTCGAGGACGGTCGCCACGGCGAGCGACTCCTTGTCGAAGACGAGGTTGGCGATGACGTGGCCGATGGCGATCGGCACGAGCACCAGCATCGACACGATGAGGACCGCGCCTACGGCCCGACCGGTGGTCGAGGAGGGGTAGAAGTCGCCGTAGCCGACCGTCGAGCCGGTGACGATGCCCCACCAGAGGCCCTCGATCGGGCCCTTGTCCTCGAGGAGGGCGTAGACCAGCGAGCACGCCACCCAGATGCCGACGATGAGCAGCACGAGCAGGTGCGGCGCGTTGACCAGCGCCTGCAACGGACGGATCACGAACCCGAGTCGTCGCGCGACGACCGCGTCCGCCTCGTCGACCTCGTCGGCCACCTCGGCCATGGCGTACCCCCCGCTCTCACCGCGCTGTCGCGGCGACTATAGGGCTTCCCCCGGGGGCGGCCGGGCAGACCCGCGAGCCGCAGGGTGCTCAGGCGCGGAGGTCGGCGTACTCCGGGTGCTTGTCGATGTAGGCCGCGACGTAGGGGCAGACGGGGTCCACCGACAGGCCGCGGGTGCGGGCGTCGTCGAGCGCGGAGCGCGCGAGCGTGCCGGCGTGGCCCTGGCCGTTGAAGGCGGGCAGCACCTCGGTGTGCAGGAGACGGATGAGGTCGCCGTGCACGCGGTAGTCGATGAAGCCGACCAGCTCGTCGCCGGAGCGCAGCTCGTAGCGGTGGTGGTCGGGGGCGTCGATGAACTCTGTGTCCACAACCCGAGCCTAGACCGAGGTGACTTGCCCGTAACCCCGCGAGCGGGGGAGGGTCTGGGGCATGGCAGCAACCGCGTCGTCGTACTCGATCACCATGCGGTTGTACACCGCGGCCGACCACAGCGTCGTCGGCGCGGTCGCGACCACCATCGCGCACAACGGGGGCGTGGTCACCGCGATCGACGTCGCGGAGTCGCGCCACGACCGCCTCACCGTCGACGTGACGTGCTCGGCCGCCGACGCGGAGCACTCCCAGGAGCTGGTGGCCGCGGTCTCCGAGGTCGAGGGCGTGACGGTCCACAAGGTCAGCGACCGGACGTTCCTGCTGCACCTCGGCGGCAAGATCGGGGTCCAGTCCAAGGTGCCGCTGCGAACCCGTGACGACCTGTCGATGGCCTACACCCCCGGCGTCGGCCGGGTGTCGATGGCGATCCACGACAACCCCGAGGACGTCCGCAAGCTCACGATCAAGGGCAACTCCGTCGCCGTCGTCACCGACGGCTCGGCCGTGCTGGGCCTCGGCAACATCGGCCCGGGTGCCGCGATGCCGGTGATGGAGGGCAAGGCCGCGCTGTTCAAACGGTTCGCCGACATCGACGCGTGGCCGATCTGCCTGGCCAGCCAGGACACCGACGAGATCGTGAGGGCCGTCGAGATGATCGCCCCCGGCTTCGGCGGCATCAACCTCGAGGACATCGCCGCGCCCCGCTGCTTCGAGATCGAGGCCCGGCTGCGCGAGTCGCTCGACATCCCCGTCTTCCACGACGACCAGCACGGCACGGCGATCGTCGTGCTCGCCGCGCTCACCAACGCGCTGCGCTGCGTCGACAAGCAGCTCGCCGACGTACGCATCGTGGTCTCCGGTGCGGGTGCCGCCGGCACCGCCATCGTCACCCTGCTGCTCGCCGCCGGGGCCGCCGACGTCGTGGTCGTCGACCGCGAGGGCGCCCTGGCCGCGGGCGACGAGTCGCTCTCGACCGCGCACGCCGAGCTGGCCGCCGCGACCAACCCGCGTCGCGTCCGCGGCTCGCTGCAGGAGGTGCTCGTCGACGCCGACGTCTTCGTCGGCGTCTCGGCCCCCCGCATCCTCGACCCGGAGTGGATCCCCACGATGGCGGCCAAGCCGGTCGTCTTCGCCCTGGCCAACCCCGACCCGGAGGTCGACCCGGCCGAGGCCGACAAGTACGCCGCCGTGGTCGCGTCGGGCCGCTCCGACTACCCCAACCAGATCAACAACGTGCTGGCCTTCCCCGGCGTCTTCCGCGGACTGCTCGACGCGGGTGCCTCCGAGGTGACGACCGACATGCTGCTGCGTGCGGCGCAGGCGATCGCCGACACGGTCAGCGCCGAGGAGCTGCACGCCGCCTTCATCATCCCGAGCGTCTTCCACCCCGACGTGACCAAGCGGGTCGCCGCCGCGATCAGCGGCCGCGAGGGCTGACGTACGCCGGCGCCCGCGCGGCGTCGTACGGGCCTCGCGATGCCCGCGTGACGTCCCACCTGGTGGGGAAGTCCGACACTTCGTGGGGGTTGTGAAGGCCTCGAAGTGGCGGACTCCCCGCTCGAGCGGGGAGTCCCCGGGAGGCCGGGCCGCGCCCCCGGGTCAGGCGGCGGGCCCGACCTTCCGAGGCCACCAGAACTTCTCGCCGAGGGTCAGGGCGAGGGCCGGGACCAGCACCGTGCGGACGACGAGCGTGTCGAGCAGCACGCCGACGAAGATGATCGCGCCGAGCTGGGCGAGCACGACCAGCGGCAGCACGCCGAGGACGGCGAAGACCGCGGCGAGCAGGATGCCGGCGCTGGTGATGACGCCGCCGGTGGCGGTCAGCGCGCGGAGCATGCCCGTACGGGTGCCGTGCTCGCGCGCCTCCTCGCGGGCCCGGGTGACGAGGAAGATGTTGTAGTCGACGCCGAGCGCGACGAGGAACAGGAACGCCAGGAGCGGCACCCCGGTGTCCATCGCCGGGAAGTCGAAGACCCACTGGAACAGCCACCAGGACGCGCCCATGCTCGCGGCGTACGTCGCTAGGACCGTCGCGACGAGTAGGAGCGGTGCCACCACCGAGCGCAGCAGCAGCACGAGGGCTCCGAGCACGAGCAGCAGGATGAGCGGGAGGATCAGCAGCCGGTCCTGGGCGGCGTAGTCGGCGGCGTCGAGCGCCTCGGCGTCACCCCCGCCGACGTGGGTGTCGTCGAGGTCGGCGACCGCGTCGCGGACGTCGAGCACGACCGTCTGGGCGGCGTCGCTGCCCGGCGCGGCGTCGGGGACGGCGTCGATGCGGGCGATGCCGTCGGCGCTGGTCGAGATCCGGGCGGAGTCGACCCCGTCGACCCCCTCCACCGCGGCGAGCACCTGCTCGGGCTCCGCGCGGCTGACGACCTGGACCGGGTCGGAGGTGCCGGCCGGGAAGGACTCGCCGAGGCGCTCGGCGGCCGCGATGGCCTCGGGCCGCTGGAGGAACTGGTCGGCCGGGTCGAGGCCGGTCGTGATCGAGGTGGTGCCGACGGCGAGCAGGGCGAGACCGGCCACCGTGCCGGCCACGAACGTGCGCGGGCGGCGGGCCACGGCATCGCCGACGCGGCGCCACACGCCGCGCGAGTCGACCAGCACGGCGTCGCCGACGTGCGGCACCCGCGGCCAGAACACCCACCGGCCGAACAGCACGAGCGCGGCCGGGAGCACCACGAGCGCGAAGGTCGCGGCGATCACCACGCCGACCGCGCAGGCCAGCCCGAGTCCGCGGGTGGTCGGGATCGCGGAGAGCAGCAGGGTCAGCAGGCCGAGCACGACGGTCGTCGCGCTGGAGAGCACGGCCTCGAAGGTCCGCGAGAGCGCCCGCGCCATCGCGTCGTGGCGCGAGTCGGTGGTCTTGAGCTCGTCGCGGTAGCGGGAGATGAGCAGCAGGGCGTAGTCGGTGCCCGCGCCGAAGACCAGCACGCTCAGGATGCCGACGGTCGACTCGTCCCAGGCGACGCCCGCGACCTCGAGCACGTTGGTGGCGATGATGGCCGCGAAGCGGTCCGCGATGCCCACGACGGCCAGCGGCACCAGCCAGAGGACCGGGCTGCGGTAGGTGATGATCAGCAGGAGCGCCACGATCGCGGCAGTGGCGGCGAGCAGCCGGATGTCCGCGCCGTCGAAGACCTGGCCGATGTCGGCCTGGATGCCGGCCGGCCCGGTCACCTGGACCTCGACGCCGTCGGGGGCGTCGTCGCGCAGCTGGTCGCGCAGCTCCTCGACCTTGTCGATGTTGTCGGTCGCGGACGTGGAGGTCACGGGGACCGCGACGAACGCGGCCGTCCCGTCCTCGGCCACGACGACGGGGGACTGCTGGCCCTCGCCTCCTCCGGGCGGCCCGTCGGGAGCCCCGCCCTGGCCCTCGCCGCCGGCGGCGGCGAGGAGGGCGAGCCCCTGCTCGGTGAGCTCGCCGCGCACGGACTCGTCGAGCTCGCCGGACTCGGCCGTCCACAGCACGATGGCGACCTGTCCCTCGTCCTCGGGCAGCTGCTCGGAGAGCTCGACCGCGAGCGTGCTGTCGGCGCCCGCGGGCAGGGTGTCGACCGGGGATCCCTCCCTCTCGCCCTCGGGCAGGAAGGCGATCACGGCGAGTGCCATCAGGAGGGGCACGAGGGCCACGAGCCACGCGACGCGAGGACCGGTGATGGCGCGAGCGGGCGCGGGAGGGCGGGGCTGGGACACGGGAATCCTCGGGATGCTGGGAGATCGCTAGGGAAGGTGATTGCTAACCAAGTTACTTATCAAGTTAACGGTAGAGTGGGTACGGTGGCAAGCCGCGGCACCGCCACCCCTGGACCGCCGCACCAGACGACCCCGACAGCGGAGAGCCCTCGCGTGACCGACCAGCACCCGTCCGACACGGTTCCCGCGTGGGCCGAGCGCGGTCAGGAGCGCACGCAGCCGCCGACCCTCCTGGCGCTGCGCGACCTCGTCGCAGCGGGGAGCCGGGTCACCCACGTGGTGGCGCGCCGGGCGGGACTCAGCGAGACCGAGCTGGTGACGCTCGAGCACCTCAGCCGCGAGCAGATCGGCCCTGCCGAGGTGGCGCGACGCCTCGAGGTGTCGACCGCCGCCGCGACCGGCATCGTCGACCGACTGGTCGCCCGCGGCCACGTCGAGCGCCGCCCGCACGAGCTCGACCGCCGGCGCACCGACCTCCACATCACCGACTCCGGGCGCGGCGAGGTCGTCGGCCACCTGATGCCGATGTTCGCCGCGCTCGACCGCCACGACGCCTCCTTCAGCGAGGAGGAGAAGGCCGTGGTCGAGCGCTACCTGCGCGGGGCCACCGCCGCGTTCGAGCGGGTCCTGGAGCCGTAGGCGCCGGGAGGCCGTACGGGACTCAGTCCGGGCTGCCGGCCTTGCGGTGGGCGACGAGCGCGGCGCCGACGATGCCGGCGCGGTTCTGCAGGGTCGCGGGCACCATCTCGGTCTCCACCTTGATCAGGTGGCCGAACTTGTCCCAGGACTTGCTGACCCCGCCGCCGACCACGAACAGGTCGGGGGAGAACAGCCGCTCGAGGTGGCGGAAGTAGGCGGTGAGCCGTTCCGACCACGCCTCCCAGCTCAGCCCCTCGCGCTCACGCGCGCTGGTGGCGGTGGTGACCTCGGCGACCGCGCCGTCGAGCTCGAGGTGGCCCATCTCGGAGTTGGGGACGAGCTGGCCGTCCCAGATCATCGCCGAGCCGATGCCGGTGCCGAGCGTGATGACCATGACGAGGCCGCCGCGGCCCTTGGCCGCGCCGTACTCGGCCTCGGCGAGCCCGGCGGCGTCCGCGTCGTTGACGACGTGGACCTCCCGGCCGAGCGCCTCGGTGAAGATCGCGTCGGCGTCCTCGCCGATCCACGACTTGTCGATGTTGGCCGCGGAGAGCACGACGCCCCGGCGGACGATGCCCGGCACCGTCACCCCGACGGGCTTCGTCGAGACGGGGAAGCTGCCGACTATCTCGCCGAAGACGCGGGCCACCGCTTGCGGGGTCGCCGGCTTGGGGGTGTCGATCCGGACCCGGTCGGCGGCGAAGTCGCCGACCTCGAGGTCGACGGGGGCGCCCTTGATGCCGGTGCCGCCGAAGTCGATGCCGAAGGGGTGTTCCATGGCGCACAACCTATCGCCAGCACTCGGAGGATGTGACGGGGGCAACACCCGACGAGACAGCGCCGCGGTGGGGCCGCGGCTCGGCCGGAACGCCTGACGGACGCCCGACCCCACGGCTGGCTTGACAGAAAGCGGCCTCTTGTCAAAGGAGTTTACAGATCGTATGGTCTTGTAAACCCCACGGCAGGAGGTCCGCAGATGCCCGGCTACCCCACCCGAGTTCCCAGCCGACTCGCCCCCAGCGGAACGGTGCCCGACGGCACGACGGAGCTCTGGAAGGACCGCAAGCGCTACCTCTGGCTCATCGGGCTCGTGGTGCCGAGCCTGGCCTTCGTCGCCTTCGGCGGCTACCTCGCCACGGGGTGGAGCGTCTGGTTCTGGATCGGTCCGATCGTGATCCTCGGCATCGTGCCGGCGATCGACCTGGTCGCCGGGCTCGACCGCTCCAACCCGCCGGACGACGTGATCGAGGCGCTGGAGCAGGACCGCTACTACCGCTGGATCACCTACCTCTTCCTCCCGATCCAGTACGCCGGCTTCCTCGGCGCGATGGCCGTGGTCGGCGGCTGGGACTACTTCGGGCTGCTCGCCGACCAGCCGTTGTCGACGCTCGACAAGATCGGCATGGCCGTCTCGATCGGCTGCATCGGCGGCATCGGCATCAACACCGCCCACGAGCTCGGCCACAAGAAGGAGGCCAACGAGCGCTGGCTGTCCAAGATCGCGCTCGCGCAGGTCTTCTACGGCCACTTCTACATCGAGCACAACCGCGGCCACCACGTCCGTGTCGCGACTCCCGAGGACCCCGCGAGCGCCCGGCTGGGCGAGAACTTCTACCAGTTCTGGCCCCGCACGGTCGGCGGCTCCCTGAAGTCGGCCTGGCGCCTGGAGAAGCGGCGGCTGGCCCGCCGCAAGCAGAGCCCCTGGCGCCTCGACAACGACGTCCTCAACGCGTGGCTCATGTCGGTCGTGCTGTGGGTCGCGGTGCTCGCCGCCTTCGGCATCGAGGTGCTGCCGTTCCTCGTGATCCAGGCGGTCGTCGGGTTCTCGCTCCTCGAGGTCGTCAACTACATGGAGCACTACGGGATGCTGCGGCAGAAGGTCGGCGAGGGCGACCGCCAGCGCTACGAGCGGGTGCTGCCCAGCCACAGCTGGAACTCCAACAACATCGCGACCAACGTGCTGCTCTACCACCTGCAGCGCCACAGCGACCACCACGCCAACCCCACCCGGCGGTACCAGACACTGCGCGACTTCGAGGAGAGCCCGGTGCTCCCGACGGGGTACGCCGGGATGATCGTGCTGGCCATCGTCCCCGCCGTCTGGCGCCGGGTCATGGACCAGCGGGTGGTCGACCACTTCGGCGGCGACGTCTCGCTCGCCAACATCAGCCCGCGCAAGCGCGAGACGTACCTCCGCCGCTACGACGCGGTCGGGTACGCCGCCCGGGCCGAGGCCGAGCGCGCCGCCGGGGAGGCCCTGCCCGGGGCCGTGGCCGAGGTGCTCGCGGCCCGCTGCCCCAGCTGCGAGTACGTCTACGAGGTCGCGGCGGGCGACGAGCACGAGGGCTTCGCGGCCGGCACCGCCTGGGCCGACATCCCCGACGACTGGTGCTGCCCGGACTGCGGCGTGCGCGAGAAGGTCGACTTCGTCCCCTGCGAGCCGGAGCGCTCGGTCGCCTGACGGTCCGTACGTCATGGGCGGTGGTGGCTGCGGCGACCACCCCCCATGACGTTGCCCGACGACGTCATGGGCGGTGGCGGTCAGGACGACCGTGCGCCATGACGTACGCCGGGGCTCCTAGACTCGGCGCATGCCCGAGACCACCCGCGACCGCATCGTCGCGGCGGCCGTCGAGCTGACGACCTCCTCGGGATGGGCAGCGGTCACGATGGCGCGCCTCGCCGAGGCGGCCGGGGTGAGCCGGCAGACCGTCTACAACGAGGTCGGCTCCAAACCGGCGCTGGCCGAGACCATGATCCTCGAGGAGCTGGCCCGCTTCCTCCAGGTGGTGGAGCAGGCGTTCGACGCCCGGCCCGACGACCTGGGCGGCGCGATCGAGAAGGCCGTGTCCGACGTGCTCACCTATGCGCGTGCCAACAAGCTGCTGCACGCGGTGGTCAGCGCCACCCACGGCGCCGACACCGAGCTGCTGCCGCTGCTGACGACCAACGCCGCCGGCCTGCTCGGCGTGGCGAAGGAGGTCATCAGCGCGCGGGTGGCGCCCTACTCCCCGGGCCTCGACGCCGACCACCTCGACCCGGCGATCGACATGGTCGTACGCGTGGTGCTCAGCCACGTCATGCAGCCGTCCGGCTCGCCGGAGCAGACCGGCGCCGACATCGCCTGGCTCGCCGCCAAGGTCCTCGGCGGCTGAGCGCCCGGGGCGGGCCGGGTCCGAGGGGACGGCCGCCGCGGGTGCGACGACCGGCCCCTGGGTCCCGGCGCCGTGCTACTCGCTCGGGTCGTGGTCGTCGTGGAGACCACCGGACGGGCAGCCCGCGGTCGTGCAGAACGTGCCCTCGGGCCCTGCCGGGGAGGGGAGCGGGACGGACTCGGGCACGGGCTCGCCCGCCACCCCGTTGACGTCCTCGGTCGAGTAGGCGTACGTCAGCGCCGCATAGGCGATCAGGTCGCTGTTGACCTCGAGCGCGGCGTTGCTGTTGTTGGCGAAGGTGTCGCAGGCCAGGTGGTAGCACGGGTCGAACTGCGCGCCCGCCGTGCCACCCCAGATGGCCTGCTGTGCCGGGGTCTTGACGACCTCCGCGCCGGTGAACAGCCCTCCGGACGGGATCCCGGCGACGATGAACGCCTGGTAGTCGCTGCGACCCGAGTACTGGGTGTCGTCATAGGGCCGGCCGACGGAGGTGTAGAACCGCTCGTAGAGGTTCTCGATCGCCTCCGAGCCCTCCGGGATCGGCACGCCGGCCGGCGCGGCGAAGGTCGACTCGTTGGCGTCGTAGGTCATCAGGACGTAGTTGGGCGAGCCCACCATGTCGTAGTTGAGGTAGAGCGCGATGCGGTCGCGCTCGGCCTGCGAGAGCCCCTGGACGTACGCCGTCGAGCCGAGCAGGCCGGCCTCCTCGGCGCCCCACCAGGCGTAGCGCACGGTGTTGAGCGGCTTGACCTTGGCCATCTGGAGTGCGGTCTCGAGCAGCGCGGCCGAGCCGGATCCGTTGTCGTTGATGCCGGGACCGGCCCCCACGCTGTCGAGGTGCGCACCACTCATGACCACGTTGTCGGGGTTGAGGATGCCGCGCATCTCCGCCAGCACGTTGTAGTCGGTACGGGTCTGGCTGGGCAGGACGCGGACGCGAGCGGTCGAGCCCGGCTGGGACAGCGCGACGCCGGCGGCGAAGCTGGCGCCCACCACCGGGACGGTGACCGGGGCCGGGGACGGGTTGAGGGTGCCCACGATGAGGCCCTCCCGCGTCGGGTCGTTGCCCTGGTTGAAGATGACGACGGCCTCCGCGCCGGCAGCCTGGGCGTTCACGGCCTTGATCGCGAAGGCACAGGTGCCGCGCTGGACCAGCGCGATGTCGCTCGGACCGGACAGGTCGAGGCCGGCGAAGTCGGCGGCCTCGCAGCCGCTGGAGCTGTCCCGCGGCGGGGTGAGGGCGAGGTCGACCGGGACGACGTTGCCGGTGACGTCGCCGTTGCCCGAGCCGGTGTAGGTGCCGGTCGCGTGGTCCGCCGTCACCGGGGAGAGCTGGCGCAGCAGGGCGGGGAAGACGAACTGGAAGTCGAAGGGGTCGAGGGTGACGGTGTAGCCGGCGGCCCGGAGCTTGTCGGCGACGTACTCGACGCTCTCGGCGTACCCCTCGGTGCCGGCCACGCGGGTGCCGGGGTAGTACTCGTCGTCGTTGGCGTCCGCGATGCCCTGGAAGGCGGCCTGGTGCCCGCGTACTCCCTCGACGGTGACGCACGCGAGGAGCTTCTCGTAGGTGTTGTTGGTGCGCTTGAGGCACGACGGTGGTGCGGCGGCCTCGGCGGGTGCTGCGGCTCCGGTCCAGGCGAGCACGCCGGCGACGAGGGCCAGCGCGAGCGAGCCCGCGGCGCGCGAGAGGCGCCGGGGCGATGACGACGAGAGGTTCATGGGGTCTCCTGACCTGCCGTGCGCCCGTCGGGGGGTGGGGGTGGGGGTGGCGGACGTCTCTCGCGATCAAACGACTGCCCCCCGACGCGGTCAAGGACGGGCCGGGACGCTCTAGACCGCACGTCCGGTGAGCGGTGGCGCCTAGCCTTGCGTCGTGAGCACGGTCTCCTGGGGTACGCCGCCCGCCCGCGGCGTGGTGGCCGCCGCGACGCTGGGGTCGGGGATGACGCTCCTCGACGGCACGGTCGTCAACGTCGCGCTCCGCACGATGGGCGAGGACCTCGACGCGACGCTGGCGCAGCTGCAGTGGATCACCAACGGCTACCTCCTCTCCCTCGCCTCCCTGATCCTGCTCGGCGGCTCGCTGGGCGACCGGCTCGGCCGGCGACGGGTCTTCGTGATCGGCACCGTCTGGTTCGCGGCCGCCTCGCTGCTGTGCGGGCTCGCACCGACCGCGGAGGTGCTCGTCGTCGCGCGCGTGCTGCAGGGCGTGGGCGGGGCGCTGCTCACCCCGGGGAGCCTCGCGATGATCCAGGGCGCGTTCCGCGCGGAGGACCGCAGCCGGGCGATCGGCGCCTGGTCGGGCCTCGGCGGGATCGCCGCCGCGCTGGGGCCCCTCGTCGGCGGGCTGCTGGTGGACCACGCGTCGTGGCGGTGGATCTTCCTCATCAACCTGCCGCTCGCCGCGGTCACCGTGTGGCTGGCGCAGACCTGGGTCCCGGAGACCCGCGACCCGCGGGTGCAGGGGCGCTTCGACGTGGCCGGTGCCGTGCTGGCCGCCCTCGCCCTGGCCGGCACCACGTGGGCGCTGACCGACGCCGGCGGGACCGCGACCCTCTGGGCGGCGACAGGCGGTGTCGTCGCAGCGGTGGCCTTCGTCGTCGTCGAGCGGCGCTCGCGCGAGCCGATGGTGCCGCTGCGCCTCTTCGCCGACCGCACGTTCAGTGCCGCCAACCTGATGACCCTCGTGGTCTACGCCGCGCTCGGCGCGATCCTGTTCTTCCTCGTCCTCCAGCTGCAGACGGTCGGTGGCTACAACGCGCTCCAGGCCGGGCTGGCGACGCTGCCGATCACCGCCTGCATGCTCTTCCTCGCGGCCCGCGGGGGCGCGCTCGGCGAGCGCATCGGACCGCGGATCCCGATGACCTTCGGCCCGCTGGTGATGGCGGCCGGCACCCTCTTGCTGCTGCGCGTCGGACCCGACGTCACCTGGTGGCGCGACGTCGCTCCCGGGCTCACCGTCTTCGGCCTCGGGCTGGCGCTGATGGTCGCGCCGCTCACCGCGACGGTCCTGGCGGCCGCCCCCGACGAGGTGGCGGGCGTCGCCAGCGGCATCAACAACGCGCTGGCCCGCGCCGGGTCCCTGCTCGCGGTCGCCGCGCTCCCCATGGCGGTCGGCCTGGCCGGCGACGACTACCGCGACCCGGCGCGGTTCGACACGGCGTACGGCTCCGCGGTGCTCGCCTGCGCCGGCCTGCTGGTCGTCGGAGGCCTGGTCTCGTGGTTCACGATTCCGCACCGCGTCCAGACACGCACTGCCTAGGGTCTGGGCATGGGCGTACGACGGGGAGCCGGGGCGGCGGCGACCGCTGTCCTCGCGCTGGTGCTCGTCGCGTGCAGCGAGCCCGCCGCCCGCGAGGAGCCGGACGCCACGCCCGCCTCGCCGGTCGCCGAGCCCACGCAGCGCCCCTCGACCGCACCCGTCGCCGACCCGGCCCACGCCGTGGACCCGCCCGGCGAGCGCGACGGCCGGCTGTGGAGCGCCGACATCCTCGTGCAGTGGGACAAGCCGATCGACGACGAGCTGCTCGAGCGCATCGAGAAGCTGCGCGGCGTCGCCCACACCGAGCGCATCGGCCTGGGCCAGGTGAGCCTGGAGAACCGCGTGCTCACCGTCGCAGCCGTCGACCCCGCCGGCTACCGCAACTTCACCCGCGCCGAGGTGGCCGACTTCCAGGAGGCCTGGGACCGCGTCGCCGGCGGTGAGATGGCCACCGAGGCGAGGGTTGCCCGCCGGCTGGCGGACCCGGACGGGATGATCCGGCTCGGCACCGACGAGGGTGCGCCGACCCTGCACGTCGGGGCCTACACGCCCCAGATCCCGACGATCGACATGGTCGTCAACACCGCGTGGGCAGCCGACATCGAGATGGCGACGGACAACGGGCTGCTCATCTCGACCGACGGCACCACCCCCGCCACGATCCGCAGGCCTCTCGAACGGCTGGTGGGCGAGGACGCTTCGGTCCAGATGCTCGACGTCGCCTCGCGGCTCGGGCTCGACCCCGACGCCAAGCTCACCGCGATCCCGACCGGCGGCACGCTCGGCAGCCTGGTCGGCACGTTCCGCTACACGGTGCTCGGAGGCGGGCGGATCGCTCCAGACCCGGCCTGGGTGCGGGCCCACATCCGCACCGAGGTGGTGCCCATCCTGGGCAGCGTCACCTGCCACAAGAACCTGTTCCCGCAGCTGCGCGCAGCGCTGCTCGAAGTGCAGCAGCGCGGCCTGGCGGGCGCCATCGACCCGCGTCAGTACGCCGGCTGCTACTACCCCCGGTTCATCGCCAACACGACCACGTTGTCCAACCACTCCTTCGGCCTCGCCCTCGACGTCAACACCGCGGGCAACCAGCGCGGCACGGTCGGCGAGATCGACCGCGACGTCGTGGCGATCTTCAAGACGTGGGGCTTCGCGTGGGGCGGGGACTGGCGCTGGACCGACCCGATGCACTTCGAGCTGGCCGAGGTGAAGAAGGTCGGCTGACCTGCTGGCCCCCTCGCCACGCCCGCACGCGTACCTCGTGCGTGACTAGGCTCGGCGCATGCGCGCAGTCCAGGTCGTCACGCCCACCGGTCCCGCCGACATCGAGGTGCGCGAGGTCGACCCGCCGACGCCCGGGCCCCACGACGTGCTGGTCGAGGTGCACAGCGTGGGCGTCGCGTTCCCCGACCTGCTGCTCAGCCGCGGCGAGTACCAGTTCAAGCCCGAGCCGCCGTTCACCCTCGGCGTCGACTTCGCAGGCGTCGTCCTCGACCCCGGCTCTCCGGAGTCCAGTGGCTTCACCGTCGGCCAGCGGGTCGCGGGCGTCAACCTCAACGGCGGTGCGGCCGAGCTCGTCGCCAACCCGGCGATCTTCACCTTCGCGCTGCCCGACACGCTGTCGTACGACGCGGGCGCGGCGCTGCCGATGAACTACCTCACGGCCCTGTTCGCGCTCGAGGAGCGCGGCGGCCTGCGCGAGGGCGAGACGGTCCTCGTGCACGGGGCCGCCGGGGGTGTCGGCACGGCCACCCTCCAGGTCGCCAAGGGCCTCGGTGCCCGCACGATCGCCGTCGTCAGCACCGAGGAGAAGGCCGCCTTCGCCCGGGCGGCGGGCGCCGACGACGTCGTCGTCGGCCCGGACTTCAGGGACGCGGTCAAGGAGCTCACCGGCGGCACGGGCGTCGACGTGGTGCTCGACGTCGTCGGGGGCGACGCCTTCACCGACTCGCTGCGCTGCCTGGCCGAGCAGGGCCGGGTGCTGGTCGTCGGGTTCGCCGCCGGCCAGGGCATCCCCGAGGTCAAGGTCAACCGCCTGCTGCTCGGCAACACCGACGTCCGCGGCGTCGGCTGGGGGGCGTACGCCATGACGCGCCCCGGCTACATGCAACGGCAGTGGCACCGCCTCGCGCCGATGATCGAGTCCGGCGTGGTGAAGCCGCCGATCGGCGCGACCTACGACCTCGCCGACTTCGGGCGGGCGCTCGTCGACATGGACGAGCGCCGCACCCTCGGCAAGTCGGTCGTACGGGTGCGCTGACTCAGCGCACCACGCGCAGCCTCGCATTCTCGGGGTAGTAGCTGCGCTTGGTCGCCCGGACGGTGATCCGTCCAGGACGGGCCTGGCCGGGGAACCGGATCGAGCAGCGTCCGGCACCGTTGGTGGTGCAGCGGCGGCCGCCGGCGCGGACCTTCACCCGGGCCACCCCGCCGTCGACGTCGGTGACCTTGAGGACGACCCGCTGCGCCCGGCCGACCCGCCACCGGCCCGGCGTGGTGCGCAGCGTCATCCGGGCCAGCGCCGACATCGCGTGGACCCGGCTCGGGTCGCCGGCGTCGTTGCCGGTCAGCATCAGCTCGGAGCGCAGCGCGCCCGCACTGCTGACCTCGAGCCCGAAGGTGCTGTAGAGGTCGTCGAGGAGGGTCGGCCTGCGGTCGACGGTCCAGCCCCGCGCCGAGACCCGCGACACGCGGGGCGTGTAGCCGATGGGTCCCTGCGCGGCCAGCCACAGGTGCCCGTCCGGCAGCACCGCGAGCGAGACGTTGTTGGGGCCGTCCATCCCGCGTACGCGGTGGATGCGGTTGGCGAAGACGTCCCACAGCACGACCCGCGAGTCGATCGTGTAGGCCGCGACCACGCCGACGCCGGGACGGTCCACCACGGCCATGGGCTGGCCCGGGTTGGTGTAGGCGCCGGGGGCCTTGACCGCTGCGCCGAGGGACGGCCAGACCTGCCGGGCGTAGATCCCCGCACCGCGGATGGACTGGTAGACGACGTAGACGGACGACCCGGACCGGACCAGGGACGCGCCGTAGGCGTCGTGGTCGGTGAACTCCTGCACCGTCGCGGTCGGCACCGCGGCCTCGGGGACGGCTCCGACGTTCCAGTGGAACCCGCCGGTGTCGCCGTAGCCCGTGATCGGCGTGCCGTCGGGGGTGTACGCCATCGTGACGCCGCCGTCGCTGTTGCTCCGGGCCAGCACCTCGCGGGGCACGACCCACGAGGAGCCGCCGTCGACCGAGACGGCGGTGTAGACGCCCTTGTAGGTGAAGAAGTTGGCGGTGTTGCCGTCGATCGTGCCGCGGAACGCCAGGCGGAGGCTGCCGTCGGCGTTGACCCCGAGGTCGACCGGCGTGCTGAGCTGGGCCCAGCTGGTGGGGAGGACGCGGGTCACCGGCCCCTGCGAGCCGCTCGGGGAGATCGTGGTGTGCTCGTAGTTGTGGGTGCCGTCGGGGTTGTCGACGATCCACACGACGTGCTGGGTGCCGTCCGCCGTACGGGCGACCGCCGCCTGGGCGAAGTTGGGTGAGGCGCTGGCCGTCAGCGGGCTCCACGACCGGGTGCCGACCCGCTCGGCGGTCCCGGCGCTCCCCGGTGGGGCGGCCAGCGTGGTGGCGACGAGGCCGCCGGCGGCGAGCAGGGCGAGCGTGCGCGTGCGTCGGAACATGGGTCCTCCCGATCGAATCCGTCCAAGACTCCCCAGCCTCACCCATCCGGGTGGGTTTGGCAGGGGTGCCAGCACGTGGTCTGGACCAGTGCGGCGAGACGGGTGTCACCTTCGCGTCTGGGTGCCGGGGTTAGGGTCGGCGCGTGACGATCCTCGACGCTGCCCGCGACGGCATGAACCCCGACATCCGCCCGCAGGACGACCTGTTCGGCCACGTCAACGGCCGCTGGCTCGACGAGACGGAGATCCCCTCCGACAAGTCGAGCTGGGGCGCGTTCATCGCGCTCGCCGACGCCGCCGAGCAGCAGGTCCGCGACATCATCACCGAGCTCGCCGACCGGCCGGCCGACGAGCTCGACGAGGACGAGCGCAAGATCGGTGACCTCTACGCCTCCTTCATGGACACCGAGACGATCGCCGCGAAGGGCCTGGAGCCGATCCGCGGCCTGCTCGACCGCGCCCACCGCGTCTCCGACCTCACCGAGCTGGCGGCCTTCCTCGGCATGTTCGAGCGCATCGGCGGACCGGGCCTGTTCGGCTCCTACATCACCCCCGACCGGGCCGACGCCTCCAAGAACATCGTCTACCTCGCCCAGGGCGGCCTCGGCCTGCCCGACGAGTCCTACTACCGCGAGGACAAGTTCGCCGAGATCCGCGAGAAGTACCTCGCCTACCTCACCACGCTGCTCACCCTCAGCGAGCACGACGACCCGGCGGGCGCGGCGGCGCGCGTGCTGGCGTACGAGTCGCGCCTGGCCGAGGGCCACTGGGAGGCCGCCGAGACGCGCGACGTGCAGAAGACGACCAACCACAAGAGCCTCGAGGAGCTGCGCGAGCTCTGCCCGGCCTTCGACTGGATCACCTACGTCACCGGCCTCGGCGGCACCGAGGAGACGCTGCGCCGCTCGATCGTGATGCAGCCCGACTTCTTCTCCCACCTGTCCACGGTGCTGGACGAGACGCCGATCGAGACCTGGCGCGACATCCTCCACGTCCGCGTCGTCCGCAGCTCCGCGCCCTACCTGCCCGACGAGTTCGTCGAGGCCAACTTCGACTTCTACGGCCGCACCCTCAACGGCACCCCCGAGCTGCGGGCCCGCTGGAAGCGCGGCGTCGACTTCGTCGAGGGCGCGATCGGCGAGTCGGTCGGCAAGGTCTACGTCGCCCGCCACTTCCCGCCGACGTCCAAGCAGATGATGGACGAGCTGGTCGCCAACCTCGTCACGGCCTACCGCCGCTCGATCGAGGCGCTCGACTGGATGGGCGAGGACACCAAGCAGAAGGCCTACGACAAGCTCGACCGCTTCTACCCCAAGATCGGCTACCCGGAGGAGTTCCGCGACTACTCCGCGCTGACGATCTCCGCAGACGACCTGATGGGCAACGTGGCGTCGGCGTCGGCGTTCGAGACCGACCGCCAGCTCGCGAAGGTCGGCCAGCCCGTCGACCGCGACGAGTGGCTGATGCTGCCCCAGACCGTCAACGCCTACTACCACCCCGGCACCAACGAGATCTGCTTCCCGGCCGCGATCCTGCAGCCGCCCTTCTTCAGCCCCGACGCCGACGACGCCGAGAACTACGGCGGCATCGGTGCCGTCATCGGCCACGAGATCGGCCACGGCTTCGACGACCAGGGCGCGCAGTACGACGGCGACGGCAACCTGCACGACTGGTGGACCGCCGACGACAAGGCCGCCTTCGAGGCCAAGTCGCAGGCGCTGATCGCCCAGTACGACGCCTTCGAGCCGCGCAACCTCCCGGGCGAGCACGTCAACGGCAGCCTCACCGTCGGTGAGAACATCGGCGACCTCGGCGGCCTGACCATCGCCCACAAGGCCTACGTCATCAGCCGGGGCGGCGAGGCCTCGGTCGAGGACCGGCGCACGCTGTTCCTCAACTGGAGCCACGTGTGGCGCACCAAGCGCCGCAAGGAGCAGGAGCTCCAGTACCTCACCATCGACCCGCACAGCCCGGCGGAGTTCCGCGCCAACATCGTGCGCAACCTCGACGAGTTCCACGAGGTCTTCGGGACCGAGCCGGGCGACGGGCTGTGGCTCGAGCCGGAGGGTCGCGTCCGGATCTGGTGACCTTCGGCCCCCTGACAGGGGCGCGGCGGCTCCCTAGGCTGGTGGCATGGTCAGGAAGGAAGCCCACATCACCGGCGGCATCGTCGTGGGGCACGACGGCTCACGCGCCTCCGGCCCCGTCGTACGTCGCGCCGGCGACCTCGCGCGCCGGCTGGGGGTCACCCTCCACGTCGTGCGCGTGTGGAACGTGACGACGGCGCCCCGCCCGGACACCATGGTGGGCGGCTACGTGCCTCCCTTCGCCGAGTTCGAGCAGGCCGTCATCGCCGACCTCAAGGCCGACTGCGTCGCCGCCGGCCTGGCCGACGACGTCGACGTCCAGCTCTACGCGCTGCGCGGCCAGGCGACCGAGCGCCTCATCGACGCCGCGGCGGGCGCCGAGATGCTCGTCGTCGGCACCCGCGGCGCCGGCGGGTTCAAGGGCCTCCGCTTCGGCTCCACGGCCACCCAGGTCGTACGCCACTCGCCCGTCCCGGTGCTGGTGATCCCCAACGGCCCGGAGTGACGTGCGTCGACCGACGCCGTACGACGCCCCACCGTTTCCACCATCGCGGCTCCGGCGCTGTTCAATGTCCGGGTGACGCTGCCGGGACACGACCAGTCCACCTACCGGCTCCGCATGGAGTGGGGACCGACGGGTGCGGAGGCGGTGTCCGCGGACTACGCCGTCGTGGTCGACGTGCTGTCCTTCACCACCACCCTGAGCGTCGCGGTCGAGCGGGGCATCGAGGTCTTCCCCTTCCGCTGGCGCGACTCGCGCGCCGCCGAGCACGCGGTGCGCCACGGCGCGACCCTCGCGGTCGGCCGCTTCGAGGCGCTCTCGCGCGGTGACGCCCGGCACGTGTCGCTCTCCCCGGCCAGCCTCGCGGAGGTCGACGGGATCGAGCGCCTGGTCCTGCCCTCGCCCAACGGGTCCACGATCGCCTTCGCCCTCGCCGACTCCGGCGCACAGGTCGTGGGCGCCTGCCTGCGCAACGCCGCGGCCGTCGCCCGGTGGCTCGCCCCGCAGGTCGCCGACGGGGCCAGCGTCGTGGTCGTGCCGGCGGGGGAGCGGTGGCACGACGAGACCCTGCGCCCGGCCGTCGAGGACCTCTGGGGCGCCGGTGCGGTGCTCACCGCCCTCGACGCCGAGGCCGAGGCCGGGGCCAGCCCCGAGGCCCGCATGGCCATGGCGGCCTGGCAGGCGGCGGTGCTGCCCCACGACCTGCTCCACTGCGCGGGCGGTCGCGAGCTCGGGGAGGCGGGGTTCGTCGCCGACGTCGAGATCGCCGCGCGGTGCGACGTGAGCGAGGTCGTGCCCGTGCTGGTGGGCGAGTCGTTCCGCGACGCCGCCGACCTCACCCCGCCGGCGCCGCGGCTGCGCCGCGTCGGCGACTGAGCAAACCACGCGCACGCACGCCCGCCTCCGCCTAGCATGCTGCCCGCGACGAGGGGGTGCGCGTGATCGAGGTGCTGGGGCCGCTGCAGGTCCGCCGTGACACGGACGGCGAGGCCGTGGACGTCGGCTCGCCGCGGCACCGCGAGGTGCTGGCCGCGCTCGTCGTCGATGCCGGACGGGTGGTCTCCACCGACTCGCTCCTCGAGCGGGTCTGGGGCGACGTGGGGCGCGGTGCCAGCACCTCCAACCTCCACGCGGTCATCTCCCGGCTGCGCGGGCGGCTCTCCGGCGCGGGCATCGACGTCGCCATCGCGACCGCGCCACCCGGCTACCGCTTCGACCCGCCGGAGGCGGTCGACGCGACGCGCTTCCAGGACCTGCTCGCGCGCGGGCGCAGCGCCACGGACGCCGGTGACCTGCCGGCCGCCCACGACCTGCTCCACGCCGCGTTGGAGCTGTGGCGCGGCCCGGCGTACGCCGACGTGCGGTTGCCCTTCGCCGAGGTGGAGGCGGCACGCCTGGACGGGCAGCGGCTGGCGGCCTGCGAGCTGGTGGTCGACGTCGAGCTGGGGCTGGGCCGGGTCGCGCCCGCCCTCGACCGGCTGCCGGCCCTCGTCGCGGAGCAACCGCTGCGCGAGGCCTTCCGACGCCAGCAGATGCTGGCCCTCTACCGGGCGGGCCGGCAGGCCGAGGCCCTCGAGGTCTACGCCGCGCTGCGCACGCTGCTGGCCGAGGAGCTCGGCATCGACCCCGGCCCCGAGCTGCAGGAGCTGCACCGACGGGTGCTCGCCCAGGACGAGGAGCTCGGCGCGACCCCCGCCGGGTCGGACGCCCCAGCCCCGACGGCGTACGCCCCCGCCCCGACGGCCGCACCGCTGTGGCACTCCGAGGTGGTCGTGCCCGCCGACGAGCTCGTCGGCCGCGACCACGACGTCGCCCACCTGCGCGACGTGCTGACCGCCTCCTCCCAGCGGCTCGTCACGGTCACCGGCGTCGGCGGCGTGGGCAAGACCCGGCTCGGACACGCGGTCGCCGAGGCGTCGCGCGACGCCTTCCCCGACGGTGTGGCTCTGGTGTCCCTCGCCCCGATCGCCGACCCCGACCTGGTGCTCCCGACCGTCGGGCGCGCCTTCGGGCTCAGCGCCGCCGAGGGGCTGGACCCGCTCGACGCCGTCGCCCAGCACCTGCGCTCGCGACGGGTGCTGGTGGTCCTGGACAACTTCGAGCACGTCGTCGATGCCGCACCTGCGCTGGCGCGGCTCGTCGCCGTCTGCCCCCGACTGAGCGTGCTGGTGACCAGCCGTACGACGTTGCGGGTGCGCGGTGAGCTCCACTACCAGCTGTCGCCCCTCGACCTCCCTGGCGCCGACGACGACGCCCCGGCCTCGGTCGCGGGGTCGGCGTCCGTGGCGCTGTTCGTGGACCGCGCGCGTGCGGTGCAGCCGGGCTTCGCCGTCGCCGCCGACAACGCCGCCGCCATCGCGGGCATCTGCCGCCGGCTCGCCGGCATCCCCCTCGCCATCGAGCTCGCCGCGGCGCGCACCCACCTGATGAGTCCGGCTGCGATCTGGGAGCGGCTGGACCGGGTCATGGAGGGGTCGGGGGCCCGCGACCTCCCGGCCCGGCAGCGGACCATGCGCAGCGCGATCGACTGGAGCTACCGGCTGCTGGCGCCCGAGCAGCGGGAGCTGTTCCGGCGGCTGGCCGTCTTCCACGGCGGCTTCACCCTGGACGCGGCCGAGGCGGTGCTCGGCGACGCCCGGGACACCCTCGGGCTGCTCGAGGACCTCGTCGCCCACTCGCTGGTGCTGCGCGACGCCGACCACCCCGGGACGGTGCGGTTCCGGCTGCTGGAGCCGGTGGCGCAGTTCGCGGCCGAGGTCCTCGCCGCCGATGCCGACGAGGAGCGCGACGCCCGCGACGCGCACCTCGCCCACTTCCTCCGCCTCGCCGAGGAGGTCGAGCCCGGCTACCGCGGGGACGGCACCCGGGACGCCCTCGCGACCACCGAGCGCGAGCACGCCAACCTGGTCGCCGCGATCGAGTGGGCCCTGGCGTCCGGCCAGGGCGACCTGGCCGGGCGCGCCGCCTGGGCGCTGTGGCTCTTCTGGTGGTTGCGAGGTCGGCTGCTCGACGGCCGCCGGCTGCTGCAGGGAGTGCTCGCGCAGGACGTGTCCGACCCGGTCCGCGTCCGCGCCCATGCCGCCCTCGGTGCCATGACCTTCGCCCAGGGCGACATGGCACTGGCCCGCACGTGGTGCACGGGGGTGCGGCTGGCGCGCG
Source organism: Nocardioides ganghwensis (assembly GCF_014779655.1). Classification (GTDB taxonomy): domain Bacteria; phylum Actinomycetota; class Actinomycetes; order Propionibacteriales; family Nocardioidaceae; genus Nocardioides; species Nocardioides ganghwensis. The sequence continues at coordinate 42,093 of NZ_JACXYX010000016.1, read as the reverse complement.
GGTCCGGCGACCTCGAGGGCGAGGCCCACAACCTCGCCGGTGAGGGGCTGATCGCCCTGGCCGAGAACCACCTCGACGAGGCCGAGCTCCGGTTCGTCGAGACGGTGCGCCTGACCGAGGAGGCGGGCCTCGCCGGAGAGTGGCTGTGGACCCTCGCGCACATCTGGCAGGCCACCATCCGGCTCCTGCTCGGCTTCCCCGACCACGCCGTGCCGCTCCTCGAGGAGGCGCTCGCCGCTGCCCGCGGCCGCAACGACCCGCTGGCCATCTACATCGCGCTCTTCACCTCCGTCCAGGTGGCGGTCAGCGTCGGCGACCTCGCGACCGCGCGTACACAGCTCGAGGAGGGACTCGCGCTGAGCCTGGACACCGGTGACATGGCCAACCTCGCCTACTTCCTCGAGGCGCTCGCCGTGGTGGAGTCGCAGGAGGGGGACCACGAGCGGGTCGCGGTGCTGCACGGGTCCGCGGCGCGACTGCGCGAGTCCGTCGGCTCGAACGTCTACGGCTACTACCAGCCCGACCAGCAGCTCCTCGCCGACGCGATCGCCGCCGCGCGCACGCACCTCGGCCCGGCGTACGACGACGCCGTCGCCCGCGGACGCGGCCTGGGCGCGGAGCCGACCGTCGCGTACGCCACCGCGCCGCGCTCCGCCCTGCTCGACTGAGCCGCGCCCGCGGGCAGGAGCCCGCAAGGTCCCGCAAGCCAGCCGCAGGGGAACCGCAAGGGCGTCCCGTCACCGTTGCTGCTCCCGGCGAGGTCCGCCGGGGCACCGACCGCCGGGAGACCGACGCCATGAGCAGCACCACCACCGACGCCACCGACGCGAGCGCCGACGCCCGCTGGCTGCCGGCCGACTGGACCCACCCCGTCCACGTCCCGGTCGACGACGGCCACCACCTGCGCCCGATCCGCGCCACCGACGTGGACCTGGACCTTCCCGCCGTGCACGGGTCTCGTGACCGGCTGTGGTCGATCTACGGCCGGGCCTGGGGCTGGCCGCCGGTCGCGATGACCCGTGACGAGGACCTGGCCGACCTGGCCCGGCACGAGGCCGAGATCGTCGCCCACGAGTCGTTCAACTACGCCCTCTTCGACACCGCCGAGACGCGGCTGCTCGGCTGCGTCTACGTCGATCCGCCGGAGAAGGTCGGCGCGGATGCCGAGATCTCCTGGTGGGTCGTCGACGAGCTCGTCGGCAGCGACCTCGAGGCCGCGCTCGACGCGCTCGTGCCCGCCTGGATCGCGGCCAGCTGGCCGCTCCGGCAGCCGCGCTACGTCGGGCGCGACCTGACGTGGGACGCCTGGCTCGCCCTGCCCGACCTGCCGGCCTGGCCGGCCGACCAGGACCGAGGAGCCCTGTGATGAGCAACCCGGAGACCACCACCGCTGGTCACGGCCGCCCCGTGCGCACCCTGCGCGCCCTGGTCGTCCTCCTCGGCACCCTCGCCGTGGCCACCGGCGTCCTCACCACGACCGCCGCGCCGGCGAGCGCCGGTCAGGTCGGCGTCACCGTCGGCATCCGCGGCGCCGGAGCCGTGACCGTCGTCGAGGGCTCGCTCGAGGACGGCGCGACCGGCACCTGCCAGCGCCACGACAACCAGGACCACCGGGTCACCGTCTGGTGCCCGCGCTTCCGCAACTCCGAGGTCCTGGAGGCCTGGGTCTGGCTCCGCGCGACACCGGCCGGCAGCCCGCGTGGTCACTGGGTCTTCGACGGCTGGAACGGGTGCGACCGCACCCGCGACCGTGACGGCCACACCGAGTGCGCCGTCCACTCCGGCGCCTTCAGCAGCGACGAGCGCCAGCCTGTGGCGCGGTTCCTCGACGTCGTCCGGCCCGAGATCTGGGGCCCCGTCGCCAGCCCCGTGTCCGACAAGGACCTCGCCTTCCGCTTCGCCTTCGGCGCGACCGACGGCGTGACCGAGTGCAGCATCGTGGGCCGGCTGGCGTGGTTCCCCTGCGCGTCCGGGCACGAGGTGACGGTGCCCGAGGGCGCCCACCGCTTCGCGGTCCGCGCCACCGACCCGTCGGGCAACGCCGACGTCGCCGAGGCCGAGGTGGAGGCGATCGACACGCGCATCTCCAGCGGCCCCGCTGCGACGACCAACGACCCGACGCCGTCGTTCCGGCTGCACACCGTGGCCGGTGAGGGGCTGTGGTGCGCGCTGGACGACGGCCCCTGGACCCTCTGCGGCACCGGCCCCGACGCGACGTACGACCTGCCGGCCGTCGCCGACGGGGAGCACCGGCTCCTCGTCCAGGCCCGCCACTTCCAGTGGGTCGACCCCGTGCCGGCCGTGTGGCGCTGGACCACCGACACCGTCGCCCCGACGACCGTGATCGCGGTCCGACCGGACGGCTCCCGGGCCGAGGTCACCCTGGTCGCCCCGGACGCGGTGAGCTTCGCGTGCAGGCTCGACATGCCCTCCCGCCCGGGCACCTGGGACCCGTGCCCGGCCGCCTTCACCTACGTCGGGCTCGCCGACGGGGAGCACACCCTCGCCGTGCGCGCCACCGATGCCGCCGGCAACGTGGAGTCACCCGCTGCCGTCCACCGGTGGACGGTCACCACGCGACAGCAGGACCCGGGCACCGACCCGACGCCCGTGCCCGACCCGACGACCCACCCGGTCCCCGTGCCGCGTGACACCACCGCGCCGGAGACCACCATCACCTCCGGACCGTCGGGCTACGTCCTGTCGCCGTCGGCGTCCTTCGGTCTCGGCAGCGAGCGGGGCGCGACCCACCGGTGCGACCTCGACGGGAGGAGCGTCCCGTGCGGGTCCTCGGTGGCCCTCGCCGGCCTGGCCAGCGGCACCCACCGGCTCTCGGTCGCGGCCGTCGACGCCGCCGGCAACGTGGACGCCACCCCGGCGGTGCGCACGTGGACGGTCCCGGGGACCGCGCGGGAGCTGCCCATCACCCGCGGGTGGAGGCTGCGTCGCACCGCGGCCGCGTACGGCGGGAGCCGCCTGGAGTCCACCCGCCGCGATGCCCGCCTCACCCGGAAGGTCAACGACGCGCGCAGTGTCGCGCTGGTCGTCGGCAAGGGCCGGCGTCACGGCACGGTCAAGGTGTACGCCGGCTCGCGGCTGCTGCGGACCGTCCGGCTCGCCGCGCCCCGTACGGCCGCACGCGTGGTGGTCCCCGTCGCGTCCTTCGCGACGCCGTACACCGGGCGTCTCCACGTCGTCGTCGCCACCGAGGGGCGGCCCGTCCGCATCGAGGGGCTGGGGGTCGCGACTGGATGACCCGCGCCGACCCCGGCCCCAGCCACACCTCCTTCACTCCCTGCACCACGCACCACACCCGAGCCACGAAAGGCACACCATGAAGAAGCTCCACCTGGTCCTGACAGCGATGACGACCGTCGCCGCCGGGCTCCTCGCGCCGCTCTCGCCGAGCGCGGCCGCCACCGCCTGGAACGACGGGTCCCACGACGAGGACACGATCATCAACTGCTACACCGGCCAGCCGGCCACCGGCGTGCACGCCAACGTGGGGTGGTCGTCCCCGACCGGACAGGTCCCCAAGGTCGGCGAGAGGTTCATGCTCCGCGGCTACATCGGCCTCGTCGGCCTGCCCTGCAGCTCCGGCGTGAACGTCCTGCCCGAGATCATGGTCCCGGCAGGCGTCGAGTTCATCGACGAGCCGGTCAGCTGGGACGTGACCCCCACGGGCGAGCAGCAGCAGCTCAGCCAGACGCCCCTGGTCTACGACCACGGTGCCAACGGCGGCTACCTCATCGGGCCGGCTCCGGAGACCGCCTTCAAGCTGGAGCGGGGGGACGTCCTCGAGTTCCAGTTCCCGGTGCGTGCCACCCGTGAGCTGAAGGGTCCCGCGACCCAGCAGCCGATGTGCCAGTCCCGGCTCGACGGCGACGCGCCGTGCCCGATCAACCAGTCGGGCGACCACTTCCAGGTCGCCTTCACCGTCAACGGACACGGCGGTGACAAGTGGTACGTGACGCCGTTCGTCGGCCTCTTCGCCAGCGCCGGCACCACGACGCCGCCCCCGACGACGACGCCGACCACCACGCCGACCACCACGCCCACCACCACGCCCACGACGACCCCGGCCCCCGGCACCGCCAGGGCTGCGTCGACCACGAAGGCCACGTGGAAGCCGTCGACGTCCCGCAAGGGCAAGGTCACCGTCGTGGTGTCCTCGACCGCCACCCCGACCGGTGCGGTCGTGATCAAGGACAAGGGCAAGGCGATCGCCAAGGCCGTCCTCAAGCCCTCCCAGCGGGGCCGGATCACGCTCACCCTCCCGCGGATGCGCAAGGGAACCCACACCCTCGTCGCCTCCTACCGCGGATCGACGACGGTCTCGGCGTCGTCGTCCGCGAAGCGCACCCTCCGGTTGCGCTGACCCCCCAAGGACGCCCTCGTCCGGGTTCCCACCCGGACGAGGGCGCTCCGCACGAAAAACCGACCGTTCGGTCTGGTGCGGGACGCGCGGGTGTCCCTACTGTGATCGGGGCCACACTCGGGTGGCCCCTTTCTCGGAGGACCACAGATGAATCGCACGTCCCGTCTCGCCGTGCTCGGCACCGCCCTCGTCGGCCTGCTCACGCCGCTCCTGCTCCAGCCCGCCCAGGCCGCCGCCCCGTCGTACGTCGCCCTCGGCGACTCCTACGCCTCGGGCACCGGCACCCGCTCCTACATCGCCGACGGCACCGGCTGCCAGCGCTCGACGTCGGCCTACCCGAGCCTCATCGCCGCCGCTCGCGGCTACGCCCTCAACTTCCGCGCGTGCTCGGGGGCGACCGTCACCGACGTGACCAACACGCAGCTGTCGGCGCTGACGGCGTCCACCAGCTATGTCTCGATCTCCGTCGGCGGCAACGACGCGGGCTTCGCCGACGTGCTGACCGAGTGCGCCCAGCCCTGGTGGTCGAGCAACTGCGACGGCGCGATCAACACCGCCCAGGCCTACATCACCAACACGCTGCCCTCCCGCCTGAGCACGCTCTACGCCGCGATCCGCAGCCGCGCGCCGTACGCCCGGGTGGTCGTGGTCGGCTACCCGCGCATCTTCATGGGCGAGGACTGCAACGCCTTCACCTGGTTCTCCCCGGCCGAGCAGACCCGCCTCAACCAGACGGCCGACCTGCTCAACTCGCGACTGTCGACGGCGGCGTCCGCGGCCGGCTTCTCCTTCGGCAACCCGACCAGCCGCTTCATCGGCCACGCGGTGTGCGACGCCGACGAGTGGATCAACGGCCTGTCCAGCCCGATCAGCGAGAGCTACCACCCCAAGGCCACGGGCCACTCCGGTGGCTACACCCCGACCGTGAGCCCGCTGCTCACCGGCGCCACGGTCGCCGTGACCGCCGCCGTCGTCGCCGAGTCGTCCGCGAGCGGTGAGGAGCAGGCCGCGCTCCAGCGCCAGTACGCCGACGCGGACCGCAGCATCGAGCAGGAGTCCTTCGTCGCGCCCGACCTCACCACGCCCGAGGCGCGCCGGGCCGCCCGCAGGGCGGGGGTCGACATCGACAGGTTCCTCGCCCGCAGCCGCCGCTGACCCTGGGCGGGACCCGCCGGATCGCTGGGGTAGTCCAGTGGGCAGTGGCTGACCCCCGGCCGGATTGTCGGCCGCTTTCCACTGGACTACCCCGCCCCGCCCCGCCCCGCCCCGCCGCCCCCCGCCCCGCCCCGCCCGCTCGCCCTGCTGCCCTGCCCCGCGGCCGACGCCCGAAACCGCGCGGTCGCCTGTGGATGCGCCGGTGCGGTCGTCGGTCGCGGTTGGTAGACAGGTCGCATGAGCACCCCGGCCACGGCCACCGCCACCGACGACGTACGCCTCTCCGCACGCGAGGCGGCCGAGCGACACCTGCGCGCGCTGGTCGGGCCGCGGCAGGGGCAGGACGAGGCCGTCCTGCGGGAGGACCAGTGGGCCGCCATCGAGGCCCTCGCGGTCGACCGGCGGCGGGCGCTCGTCGTCCAGCGCACCGGCTGGGGCAAGTCGGCGGTCTACTTCGTCGCGACCAAGCTCCTGCGCGAGGCCGGGGCCGGGCCCACCGTGATCGTCAGCCCGCTGCTCGCGCTCATGCGCAACCAGATCGCCGCCGCCGAGCGCGCCGGCATCCGGGCGGTCACGATCAACTCCACCAACATCGACCAGTGGCAGCCCATCCACGACCAGATCCACGCCGGCGAGGTCGACGTGCTGCTCGTGAGCCCCGAGCGGCTCAACAACCCCGGCTTCCGCGACGAGGTGCTGCCGCGGCTCGCAGCGACCTGCGGCCTGCTCGTCGTCGACGAGGCCCACTGCATCTCCGACTGGGGCCACGACTTCCGACCCGACTACCGCCGGCTCCGTACGCTCCTCGCCGAGCTCCCGTCCGGCATCCCCGTGCTCGCCACGACGGCGACCGCCAACCAGCGGGTCACCGACGACGTCGCCGAGCAGCTCGGTGTCCACGCGGACAGCGCCGCCGACACGCAGGTCCTCGTGCAGCGCGGCACCCTCGACCGCGAGTCCCTGCGCCTCGGTGTCGTCCAGCTCAAGACGCCCGAGCAGCGTCTCGCGTGGCTGGCCGACCACCTCGCCGAGCAGCCGGGCTCGGGCATCGTCTACTGCCTCACCGTCGCCGCGACCCAGGAGGTCGCGGGCTACCTCCGCGACCGGGGGCTGGAGGTCGCGGCCTACTCCGGGCAGACCGAGCCCGACGAACGGCACGCCCTCGAGCAGGCCCTCGTCGACGGCCGGGTCAAGGCCCTGATCGCCACGAGCGCGCTCGGCATGGGCTTCGACGCCAGCCTCGGCTTCGTGATCAACCTCGGGGCACCGCAGTCGCCCGTCGCCTACTACCAGCAGGTCGGCCGCGCCGGACGCGGCACCGACGACGCCACGGTCGTGCTGCTACCGCAGGTCGAGGACCGCGACATCTGGGCCTACTTCGCCTCCCTCGGCTTTCCGCGCGAGGAGCAGGTGCGCGAGACGCTCGCCGCCCTCGCCGGGTCCGAGCGCCCGATGTCGACCGCGACCCTGGAGACCCGCGTCGAGCTCGGTCGCAACCGGCTCGAGTCGATGCTCAAGGTGCTCGACGTCGACGGCGCGGTCCAGCGGGTGCAGGGCGGCTGGGTGGCCACGGGTCAGCCGTGGACCTACGACGCCGAGCGCTACGCACGCGTCGCCGAGGCCCGCGAGCGCGAGCAGGAGGCGATGCTGGGCTACCTGCGCACGACCGAGTGCCGGATGCGCTACCTCCGCGAGCAGCTCGACGATCCCGAGGCTGCCGACTGCGGACGCTGCGACAACTGCGGCGGCGTGACGCTGTCGTCCTCGGTGAGCGAGGCGGCGGTCGCCGAGGCCGGCCAGCGCCTGTCGCGACCCGGTGTGGTCCTCGAGCCGCGCCGGATGTGGCCGACCGCCCTGGCCAACGTCGGCCTCGACCTCAAGGGCAAGATCGCGGCCGGCGCCGAGCCGGGCCGTACGGTCGCCCGGCTCACCGACCTCGGCCACGGTCAGGCCCTGCGCGCGCTCTTCCGCGAGGACACCCCGGACGGACCCGTCCCGCCCGGGCTCGCGCAGGCGGTGATGGACGTGATGAAGGACTGGTCGTCGGAGTGGACGTCGCGACCCGACGCGATCGTCGTCGTCGAGTCGGCCACGAGGCCGACCCTGGTGGGGGACCTCGCCGACGGCCTGTCGCGCGTGATGCAGGTCCCCGTCGTCGGCACCTGGGCGATCCGCGACCCCTCGGTGCCCCCCCGGGCGGGGCAGTCCAACTCCGCGCAGCGCGTCGCCGCCGTACGCCGCCGGGGCGGGCTCGACGCCGAGGTCCCGCCAGGCTCGACGGTCCTGCTCGTCGACGACCAGGTGGCGAGCGGCTGGACGTTGACGGTCGCCGCCACGGCGATCCGTGCCGCGGGTGCCGACGCCGTCCTCCCGCTGGCGCTGGCGGCCCAGGGCTGAGAGCAGGCCCGTGCCTGCTGGCTCCGGTCAGGGAGCGCTGCGGAGGGCGTGGTCGAAGTAGTCGCGCTCGAGGTCGCCGTCGAGGAGCCCGGGGCGCTGGTCCACCTCGACCGCGAGTCGACGGAGGAGGGGCTGCATCGTCTCCACGTAGTAGCGCGAGACCGTGATGACCGTGCGCTCACCGCGGTCCGAGCGCCCCACCAGGAAGACCTTCTCGTTCCTGAAGACCGACCCGCCGCGCGTGGAGTAGCGGACCTTCACCTCCTCGAGGTCCGCGAAGGCGAGCGTGCGCCGGTCGTCACCGGAGACCACGGTGACGGCGTCGTCGGACAGGTAGGTGTGGCGCTGCTGGATCGAGCGGGCGACGCGCAGGGGGACCACCACGAGCAGGACCACCATCACCGCGCTCATCGCCCACAGCCCGGCCGCCGTGCCGCCCGACTCGCCCAGCGCGCGCCGAGCGGTGCGCGCGGTGGGGACGAGGAAGACCACGGCGGCGGCGAGCAGGATCCACATGATCGTGGTGCGCTGGGGCAGTTCGGTCCCGAGTCCGTCCATGTTTCGCAAGCATAGGGAGGGGAAGATGTCCGGTGCTGGCGGGCCACACCGAACCCGCCTCCACGATCCGAGGAGACACCCATGTCCATGTCGCGACTCGAGGCCGTGCTGGCCACGATCGACGCGCAGGCCGATTCCGCACTCACCAAGCTCGACCAGGCCCAGCAGTTCGCCACCCGCAGCGAGCACCTGGCCGTCGAGGGCACCTCCGCCGACGAGATCGCCACGGTCACCGTCGACGGCACCGGTCAGGTCCAGGCGATCGTCATCGAGGACGACGTCCGCCACCTCACCGGCGCCCAGGTCGCCGCCGACGTGCTGGAGGCGCTGCGCCAGGCCCAGCGGCGGCTGAGCTATCACGTCGAGCAGCTCGGCACCGAGATCTACGGTGCGGGCTCCCCGTCGGTGCAGGAGTTCACCCGCGCCTACCGCGACCGCTACGGCTACGAGGAGGACGAGGACCGATGAAGTCACCCCACGACGTTCTCAGCCTCCTCCGCTTCGCTCCCCCGTCCGACAACGCCGGAGGGACCCCGACATGAGCGAGCTCTTCGTCGACCCGGGTGAGATGCGGGCCCACGCCGGCCGCGTCCACAGCCTGTCGGGCGAGGCCGGCAAGGCCACCGCCGCGGCCAACCAGGTCAGCTTCACCTCCGGCATGTTCGGCAGCATCGGCTCGATCCTGGTGGGACCGGTCATGCTGCCGCTGCAGGGCGCCGGGCAGGTCGCCGCCTCCGCCATGGAGGGCGCCCTCGCCGACTGCGCCGAGAGCGTGACTGCCCTCGCCGACACCTTCACCTTCATCGACAACACGGTCGGCCAGCACTTCGACGAGATCGGCAGGAGGATCCGATGAGCGCGCTCGTCGCCGACCCCGGCAACACCGACCGGGGTGTCCTCACCAACTTCGACTCCTTCGCCAACGGCACCAACGGCCTCAAGATGATCGACGGGGCGGCCGACTCGGCCTCGGCGTTCTCCCGAGGCGACTGGATCGAAGGCACGATCAACGGCGTCAGCGCGGCGCTCGACGTGGTCGGCATGATCCTCAACCCGCTCGGCACCGCCTGCTCGATGGTCATCAACTGGATCATGGAGCACTGCGGCCCGCTGCAGGACTGGCTCGACGAGCTGCTCGGCGACCCCGGCGTGATCAAGGCCGGCGTGCAGACCTGGAGCAACATCGGCGACCACATGGGCGGCATCGGCCCCCAGTACCGCAACCTCGTCGACGCCGACACCGGCGGCTTCACCGGCCTCAGCATGGACGCCTACCGCGCCGCCGCCGGGGGGATGGTCCACGTCTTCGAGGCCCTGTCCCAGGTGGCCTACGGCGTCTCCGCCGGCATCGAGGTCGCGGGCGGCCTGCTGGCCGGCGTACGCGACTTCATCCAGGGCCTGTTCTCCGACCTCGTCGGCGAGGCGATCGGTGCCGTCGCCCAGTCGGCGCTGACCCTGGGCATCGCCGCACCGGCAGCGCTGACGTCGCTGATCAACAAGGCGCGCTCGGTGCTGGAGCGGTGCCGGAGGTTCATGACGGCGCTCGCGGAGTCGCTCGACAAGATGGCCGCCCTGCTCAAGGACATCTCGCCCGCCCTCGAGTCCACCACGCGGGGCCTGGCGACGGTCTTCCGCGAGGGCACCAACATGCCGACCGACATCGTGGTCGCGCTTGGCAAGGGCACCACGGGCGCCGACAACCCCTAGTCGATGTGGGTGAGGGTCAGTGACCCACCATCGCCGTCGGGTCGACCGGGGCGACCTTCCTGCGCGGGAGGAACGCCGCCGGGACCAGGCAGCACGCGACCAGGACGGTCGCGACGATGAAGACCGTCGCGAACGCGTCGGCCATGTCGCTGGTGACCAGCTGCTCGAGGTTGCCGAGCTGATCGGGGGAGATGCCGAAGCGGTCGAGGATCGCGGCCACCTGGGTCTGGTCGTCGCCCGCCTCGGCCAGCGCCGTGCCTGCCGCGACGAAGCGTGAGTCCTTCAGCTCGTTGGTGAGGATCACCGAGAACAGCGCCGTGCCGATCGAGGCGGCCACCTGCTGCGTGATGTTGAGCAGCGTGGAGCCGCGGGCCACGTTGTGCGCGGTCAGCGTGGCGAGCGCGGCCGTCATGATCGGCATCATCGTCGCGCCCATGCCGAGGCCCATGATGAACAGGGCGCCGAGGATGTAGGTGTAGGACGTGTCCGCACCGATCTGGGTGAACATCGCCATGCCGACCGTGATCACCGTGATGCCGGTGAGGACGATCTTGCCGGGGCCGATCCGGTCGGCGAGGATGCCGGCGATCGGCATCGTGAGCATCGCGCCGACACCCTGCGGGGCCAGCAGCCAGCCGGTGAAGAGCGTGCCCTCGCCACGGACCTGGATGAAGTAGAGCGGGAAGAGCAGCGAGGCGCCGAAGAAGGCGATCGCGAACAGGGTCATCGCGATGATCGCGACCGTCATGTTCTTGTTCTTGAACAGGCGCAGCTCCACCAGCGGGTGGATGTTGCGCCGGGCCAGGGCCCACGGCACGAACGCGACGATCAGCGCGAGGCCGACGACCATCGGCACCAGCACGCGGGCGGCCAGGGCCGTGCCCTCCTCGGGGATCGAGCTCACGCCGTAGAGGAAAGCGGCGAGACCGGGCGACAGCAGCACCATGCCCAGCCAGTCGAAGGTCTCCGACGGCTCGACGTGGTCCCGGGGCAGGACGATCCAGGCGTAGGCGATCGCAGCGATGCCGATCGGCAGGTTGATGAGGAAGATCCAGTGCCACGAGGCGCTCTCGATCAGCGCGCCGCCGATGATCGGGCCGAAGATCGGGCCGAGCAGCATCGGGATGCCGAGCACGGCCATCACCCGGCCGACCCGCTCGGGGCCGGCGGCGCGGGTCAGGATGGTCATGCCGAGCGGCATCAGCATGCCGCCTCCGAGGCCCTGGAGGACGCGGAAGAGCACGAGCATCTCCAGCGACGTCGCCGCCGCGCAGAGCACCGACCCGATGGTGAAGAGCAGGACCGCGAGGAGGTAGAGGCGCTTGGTGCCGAAGCGGTCGGCGGCCCAGCCCGTCAGCGGGATGACGCTGGCCAGGGCGAGCGTGTAGCCGGTCATGGTCCACGCGACCTCGGCCGCAGTGGCGTCGAACTCCTCCTGGAAGGTGTTGAGCGCGACGGAGACGACGGTGATGTCGAGGATGGACATGATGGCGCCGAGGACGACCACGCCGGCCACCATCAGGACGCCCTTGTCGAGCTTGTCGGAGTGCTCCGGCGCGATGCCGCCGGGCGGTGTCTGGGTGTCGGTCACCGGACCACGGTATGGGTGGCGTACGACAACGACGTAATTGTTTTCGCGGTGGTCTGCATCACCCTCACGGGTGGGCCGCGGGCGGGCCGTCGAGGTCCTCGATCCGGGCCAGGGACGGACCGCGCACGGCCTGGAGGTCGCGCGCCACCGACTCCACCTCCCGCATCACCCGCAGGGTGTTGCGGCAGGTGAGCCGGGCGAGGTCACCGGAGGACCACCCTCGCTCCGCGAGCGCGGCGAGCAGCGCCGGGTAGGTCGAGACGTCCTCGAGCCCGGCCGGCAGGGTCTCGACGCCGTCGTAGTCGCCGCCTAGCCCCACGTGGTCGATGCCGGCGACCTCGCGAACGTGCTCGACGTGCGCCACCACGTCGGCCAGCGTCGCCGTGGGCTGCGGGTGGTCGGGTACCCACGCGCGCTCGAACGCCGCGAACCGTACGCCGTCGGCCTCGGGGATCCCGTCCGCCGCCGCGGCCGCGACCAGCTCGCGGTGCGCCTCCGCGCAGGCGGCGTTCACGAACTTCGGCACGAAGGTCACCATGCACACGCCGCCGCCGCGCGCCGTCGCCTCGAGCACGTCGTCGGGAGCGTTGCGGGGGCTGTCGGTGACCGCGCGCGCAGAGCTGTGGCTGAAGATGACCGGCGCCTCGGTGGTCTCGAGGGCCGCGCGCATCGTGTCGGCGGAGACGTGGGAGAGGTCGACCATCATGCCGATGCGGTTCATCTCCCGCACGACCTCGCGGCCGAAGGCCGTCAGCCCGCCCGCGACGGGTGCGTCGGTCGCGGAGTCGGCCCACGGGGTGTTCGCGTTGTGGGTCAGGGTGAGGTAGCGCACGCCCAGCTCGTGCAGCTGGCGCAGCGTGCCCAGCGAGCAGCCGATCGAGTGTCCGCCCTCGGCCCCCGCCAGCGAGGCCATCCGGTCGGTCGCCCAGGCGTCCTCGACCTCGTCGGCGGTGGTCGCCCACGCCAGCTGGTCGGCGTACCGGCTCGTCAGCATCCGGGCGGCGTCGACCTGCTCCAGCGTGGCGCTCACGGCCGCGTCGCCCGTCAGCCGGGTCGGGACGTAGACCGACCAGAACTGGGCCCCCATCCCGCCGGCACGCATGCGCGGGAGGTCGGTGTGGGTCGGCGTGCCGCCGGCGCCGACGTCGAGGCGGGAGAAGTCGTACGCCGCCTCCTCGCGCGCGGTCCAGAGCAGGTCGTTGTGCCCGTCGATGACGGGGTGGGCGGCCAGCAGGCCGGTGAGGTCCATGCGTCCCGACGCTAGCAACAGGGAACTCCCTGTCGGTGCGAGGCGTTAGCGTCCTGTCGTCCGCTGCTCCGCGGACCAGAGAGGTGCTGCTGCATGAGCTTCGTCCCGGTCACCGGTCCCGCCAGGCTGCTGGCGGGTGAGCGGCCCCGGGAGGGCTCGGTCGAGTTCACCGACGACCGGCGCACGATCGTGCTGCCCATCCGCGGTGCCCTGCCGGTGCTCGGCAAGGTCCGCGACCAGCCCGACGCCCATCCGTCCGTCGCCCTGCTGGCCGGCGCCGCCCTCCTCGGCCTCCAGCTCGTGGCCTCGGGGCGGTTCGCGCCCGATCCCGAGGGCCGGCACTGGCAGGTCGCCGGCCTCGACGCCGACGACGAGCGCCGCATCGGCGAGCTCGCCCGGTCGCGCGCCTGGGACGGCTTCGACGAGGCGACCGCGGAGGGCACGGTGCGGGCGGTGCTCGACGCGGTGGTCGACACGATGCCGCGCACCGCCCCGGGCCGCTCCCGACACCGGGGGCCGGCCGCCCCGGCCCGCGCCCCGGCCCGCGTGCCGGAGACCCGCAGCCCGGACGCCTTCAGCGACGAGCTCCAGCAGCGCATCGCCCGGATCCGGGCGCGCGGCCGCGACGACCGGCCGCACCTGGTGTCGATCTCCTTCCGGATCGAGGCCGACGAGGAGGAGCTGGTCGCCGGCGCCGTACGCCTCGTGCACCAGGTCCACGCCGTCGACAACGCCGCGCACGTCGCCGACGCCTCCGAGCTGTGGGGAGACCCCGGCCCCGACGCGGCCCACGGGTTCGGCGAGCGGGCCCGCACCCACGCGGCGATCGCCCTGCGGTCGGCGGCCGACGCGTGGCCGGTGCTCGACCGGCTGCTCGACCTGCGGGTGCCCGACGAGATCGTCCTCGACTCCGACGAGATCCTCTCCCTGCTCGACGGCGGCGCGGCCGCACTGACCGAGGCGGGCCACCCGGTCATGTGGCCGAAGTACCTCGACCGCGAGGTCACCCAGCGCGTCGAGCTCGGCCACCGGAGGTCGACCGCCACCCGCGAGGAGCCGCTCCAGGACGGCCTGTTCGGCCCGCAGGCGTTGTTCGGCTTCGAGTGGCAGCTCTCGCTGCACGGCGAGGAGCTCACCGACGACGAGATGGACGAGCTGGCCCGCACCACCAGCCCGATCATCAAGCTGCGCGACAACTGGGTGGCGGTCGACTCGGCGGTCATCAAGCGGGCACGCAAGCGGCTCATCCGCACGGTGACGCCGGTGCAGGCGCTCGCCGCCACCCTCACCGGGGTCGTCGACATCGAGGACGCGCCCTACGAGGCCGTCGTCGGGGCGAGCCTGCTCACGGTCCGCGACCGGGTGCGCGACGCCGCCACCGGCGACCTGGTCGAGGTGCCGCCGGCACTCCAGGCCGACCTCCGCGACTACCAGCGTCGCGGGCTGACCTGGCTGGCCGAGCTGACCTCGCTCGGGCTCGGCGCCTGCCTCGCCGACGACATGGGCCTGGGCAAGACGATCACCGTGATCGCGCTGCACCTGCACCGTCAAGGTCTCGACACGCCCCGCTCGTCCCTCGCGGGGCACGCGACCAGCGAGAAGGATGTCGGACCGACGCTGGTGGTCTGCCCGGCGTCGCTGCTCGGCAACTGGGAGGCGGAGATCCGACGCTTCGCGCCGGGAGTCCCCGTACGCCGCCACCACGGCAGTGCGCGCGACCTGGACGCGGCGCGGGGCTTCGTGCTCACGACCTACGGCACGATGCGCAACGACGCCGCCCTGCTCGCCGAGGTGCCCTGGGACCTCGTGGTCGCCGACGAGGCCCAGCACGTCAAGAACTCCCGCTCCGCCGCGGCCCGGGCGCTGCGCACGATCCCGAGCACCGCCCGCGTCGCCCTCACCGGCACCCCCGTCGAGAACGACCTCACCGAGCTGTGGTCGATCCTCGACTGGGCGATCCCGGGCCTGCTCGGCAGCCGCAACGCCTTCCGCAAGGTCTGGGCCGGTCCGATCGAGTCCGGGCTCGAGCCGACGAAGGCGCGGCAGTTCGCCGACCTGATCGGCCCGTTCCTCCTGCGCCGGCGCAAGTCCGACCCCGGCGTCGCGCCCGAGCTGCCGCCCAAGACCGAGACCGACCACCTGCTCGGCCTGACCCGCGAGCAGGTCGTCCTCTACGAGACGCTCGTGCGCGACTCGATGCGCCGCATCGAGGAGGCCGACGAGGAGACGCGTCGCGGCCTCGTGCTCAAGCTCCTCACCGGGCTGAAGCAGATCTGCAACCACCCCGCCCACTTCCTGCGCCAGCCCAACCCCAGGCTCCGCGGCCGCTCGGAGAAGCTCGAGCTCCTCGACGAGCTGGTCGGCACCGTGATGGCCGAGGACGGTGCGGTCCTCGTCTTCACCCAGTACGTCGCGATGGCCGACCTGCTCGTGCGCCACCTCGCGACCGCCGGCGTGCCCCACCAGCTCCTGCACGGCGGTACGCCGGTGCGCGGCCGCGACGCGATGGTGGCGCGCTTCCAGGCCGGCGAGGTGCCGGTCTTCCTGCTGTCGCTCAAGGCCGGCGGCACCGGGCTCAACCTGACGCGCGCCGACCACGTCATCCACTTCGACCGCTGGTGGAACCCCGCCGTCGAGGACCAGGCCACCGACCGGGCCTACCGGATCGGCCAGACCCGCCCCGTGCAGGTCCACCGCTTCGTCACCCAGGGCACGATCGAGGAGAAGATCGCCGAGCTGCTCACCCGCAAGCGCTCCCTCGCCGACTCGGTCCTCTCCCGCGGCGAGACCGCGCTGACCGAGCTCTCCGACGACGAGCTGCGCGACCTCGTGGCGTTGCGGCGATGAGCGCCGGTGTGACGCACCCGCGGCTGCCCGCCCGGCGCGGGGGCGGCGCCGGGACGTGGTGGAGCAAGGCCGTGGTCCGGGCGGTGGAGGAGGCGGCCTTCAGCGTCCAGGACCTGCGCCGGGCCCGTACGCTCGCCCGCGCGGGCGCGGTGGGCGCCATCACCGTCTCCGACGGCGGGGCCGTGGCGGCGGTGACCGACGGGGACGACGCCTTCACCGTCGAGGTCACCGTCCCGGTGCTCGACGAGGGTGACGCCGCGGCGTTCGCCGAGCTGGTGGCGGCCGAGTCCGGACGGATCGGGGCGCTGCTCGCCGGGCAGCTGCCGCACGCGTTCGTCGAGGCGATCGAGGAGGCGGGCGTCGAGCTCCTGCCCTACGGCGGCGAGCTGGGCTCGGCGTGCACGTGCGACGCCTGGCTGGACCCGTGCCCCCATGCGCTGGCGGTGCTCACCCAGCTGGCGTGGCTGATCCAGGCCGACCCGTTCGTGCTGACCCACCTGCGCGGGCTCTCGCGCGACCGGGTGCTGCGCGACCTGCACCGGCTCGCGCAGCCCTCCGCCGCGGCCCTGGCCGGTGAGTCTGCAGGAGACTCAGGGTCGAGCGAGGCGCTGGACGACCTGGTCGTGGCCGAGGACGCCGCCGTACGCGCCGCCCGCCTGCTGCACCGCGAGGACCCGTTCGACTCCTGGTGATCCGGGGGCCAAGCCTTCAGCGGGCCTCGGTCGTGGTGACCGGGCGGGCGCCGAGCTCCTCGTCGAGCCGGAGCAGGCCGGGCCCGTCGTCGTCGATCATCTTGAGGCGGCCGACGATCTCCTTGACCGTCGCCTCCTCCTCGACCTGCTCCTCGAGGAACCAGTTGAGCAGCGGCCGCGAGTCGAGGTCGCCCTCGGACTCGGCGAGGCGGTAGAGGTCGCGGATGGACGCCGAGACCCTCTCCTCGTGGGCCAGCGCGGCCTCGAAGGCGTCGAGGACGGAGCCGACGGTCGGGCTGGGCGCGGACGTCGCGCCGATGCGCGGGTGGTTGTCGCGGTCGGCGACGTGGTCGATGAACTTGTTGGCGTGGACGATCTCCTCGTCCGCCTGGTGCCGCAGCCACGCGGCCATCCCGGGGAGGTCCATGATCTCGAGCTCGATGGCGAGCTGGCGGTAGACCAACGACGCCTGGAACTCGAGCGTGATCTGGGCGTTGAAGGCGTTCTCGAGGGTCTCGCTCAGCTGCATGGGCTCACCCTATCGGGGGGGACGAGCGCGGGCTGCGGGCTCGGGTCAGGCGAGACCGAGCGCGCCGTGGGCCATGTCGCGCAGCACGTCGTGCATCTGCGGGTCGGGCAGCCGGCCGCTGTGCGGCGTGGAGTTGAGCAGCCCGAACAGCACGTGGGCCCGGGTGCGCGACGCCTCGGGGCTCAGCCCGGGCTCGAGGCGGCGTACCTCGGTGGCCCAGATGTCGACGTAGGCGCGCTGGAGGGCGCGGACCCGCTCGCGCGCCTCGTCGGGGAGGTTGCTCCAGTCGCGGTCCTGGACGACGATCAGGGCGCGGTGCTCGAGGGCGAACTCGATGTGCCACTCGACGAGCGCCTCGAGGGCCTCGCGGGGTCCGGCGGCGCCGGCGACGCGCGCACGGCCCTCGGTCAGCAGCGTCTCGCTGATGGACACCAGCATCTCGGCGAGCATCGCGTCCTTGGACTCGAAGTGCTTGTAGAGCGCGGGACCGGAGATCCCGCAGGCCGAGCCGAGCTCGGCGACCGAGACGCCGTGGAACCCGCGGGTGGCGAAGAGCTCGGCCGCGATGTCCAGGATCTGCTGGCGGCGAGGGGTCACGACGTCGAGGTTAGTGCCTGCTAACCCGTCGCGCGGTGCGCGTGGTGCCGGGAGCGCCATGTCGCGCTCTGGCGCCTCCCAGACTGCCAGCGGAATCACACGCGTCTCCCCACTACTCCCCGTGCCGGCGCCGCCGGGTGCTGCCAGTGGGCCGCACCCCCGCAGCGGCCCACTGATCCCCACGATCAGCGCCCCCCGTCGTGCAATCCAGATATTACGCGCAACACCCTGAGGAATGAGTGGTGCCAGCACCACTTTGGTGTAAAGAACTTCGGCCGCCAGGCGCGCGGACAGCGGAATCAAGGGTGCGCGCGGGCAGGCAGCGTCCCGGAGCAGTGGTGCCTGCTCTACCGACGCGCCGCGGCGGCCGTGGCTACAGTGCGGCGCATGTCGCAGATCCGGGTGGTCCTCGCCGAGGACGGAGACCTGCTGCGGGCGGGGGTGCTCGCGCTGCTCGACTCCTACGAGGACATCGACGTCGTCGCGACCGCCACGAACCTCCCCGAGCTGCTGGCGGCGGTGGACGAGCACCGGCCCGACGTGCTCCTCACAGACATCCGGATGCCGCCCGACTTCACCGACGAGGGCGTCCGCGCGGCGGGCGAGCTGCGGCGTACGCATCCCGACGTGGGCGTGGTGGCGCTGACGCAGTACGCCGACGTGGAGTACGCCCTCGACCTCGTGCGCGAGGGCAGCGACGGCCGGGGCTACCTCCTCAAGGAGCGCGTCGCCGACGTCGACGAGCTCGTGGCCGCCCTCCACACGGTCGCGGCGGGCGGGTCGGTGATCGACCAGATCGTCGTCGACGCCCTCATGGAGACCGGCACGCGGCGGCACGACTCCCTGCTCGACCGGCTCACCCCGCGCGAGCTCGAGGTGCTCTCGATGGTCGCCCGCGGGATGACCAACGCGGCGATCGCCGCGGAGCTGGTGATCACCGACCGCGCCGTGGAGAAGCACATCAACTCGATCCTGACCAAGCTCGACCTGCCCGCGGACGCCCCGGTGCACCGCCGGGTGGCGGCGACGCTGGTCTTCCTCAGCGAGGCCGGCGTCGGCGGCGGGGTCACGCCCCGCCGATGAAGGGGCTGCTGTCGGGCTGGGACAGCCTCGACCCGGCGCTGCGGTGGCTGCTGCGCATCAACCTGATCGCGCTCACCACCGCCACCCTCCTGCTCGGGGCGACGTACGTGCTCGGCTTCCGGCACACCGCGGTGGAGATCGACCTCGGCGTGATGGTCGTGTCGATCGTGCTGATGCTCGTCACGTCACCGCTGTGCCGGCGCTACGGCGCGCCGGCCGCGATCGTCGGGCTGACGCTCTCCGCGCTCCTCTTCGCCGTGGGCGGGACGTGGGCGACGCCCAACCTGAGCCCGTTGACGGCCCTGCTGACGCTGGTCCCGCTGCTGGTGGGGTTCCCCTACGTCGGGCGCCGCTGGATCCAGGCCCTCAGCGTGGTGGCGGTCGTCGGCAGCGCGGCGGTCGCCGCCCTGGCCGAGTGGCGGCGGGTCGAGGCGATCAACGAGCTGTGGTGGGTCAACGCCATCGTCATCGCGGCGTCCCTGCCGGCAGGCGTCGCGGTGGTGGTGTTCCTCGTCCGCGACGCCTACACGCGCCTGCAGGACCAGTCGGCCCAGCTCGTGGAGTCCCGTACGCAGATCGTGGAGGTCGCCGACGCGGCCCGCCGCAGCCTCGAGCGCGACCTGCACGACGGTGCCCAGCAGCGCCTGCTCGCGATGAGCGTGACCATCGAGCGCGCCCGCAAGGAGCTCCTGGCCGGCCGGCACGAGGGTGCCGCAGCGCTCCTGGGGCAGCTGGCGGCCGACAACCGCGAGGTCGTCACCGAGCTGCGCGAGCTGGCCCGCGGCATCTACCCGCCGCTGCTCACCGAGCGCGGTCTCGTCGCGGCGCTCCAGTCGACCGCGCGCCGCTCGACGGTGCCGGTCACGCTCGACGTCGCCGACGTCGAGCGCACCGGCCGCCAGGTCGAGGCCGCGGCGTACTTCTGCATCCTCGAGGCCCTCACCAACGCCGCGAAGCACGCCGACGCCACCGAGGTGCTCGTGACCGTGCGCGGTCGCCCGCACCTGTCCTTCAGCGTCGCCGACGACGGGCGCGGGTTCGACCGCGACCGCGTGGTCGCCGGTGGCCTGCTCGGCATGGAGGCCCGCGTGGCCGCAGCCGGTGGCCGCCTCGCGCTGGAGACCGGACCCGGACGGGGCACCGTCCTGCGCGGCGAGTTCCCGGCGGACCGACCCGCGTGATGGACAGCGCAGGTTAACGATCGCTAACCTGAGCCGGTGTCCGAGCCACTGACTGCCCCACCCACCATGCGCGAGCTCGTCGACGACCTGCGCGCCCGGCTCGCCCGCGTGCGCCGGGGCGGGTCGGACGCCGCCCGGCGCAAGCACACCGACCGCGGCAAGCTGCTGGTCCGCGACCGGGTCGACCGGCTCCTCGACCCGGGCAGCCCGTTCCTCGAGCTGGCGCCGCTGGCTGCGTTCGGGATGTACGGCAAGGGTTCCGGTGGAGACGCTGACGACTACGCCGTGCCCTCCGCCGGCGTCGTCGGCGGGATCGGCCGGGTGGCGGGCCGCGAGTGCGTCATCGTCGCCAACGACGCGACCGTCAAGGGCGGCACCTACTACCCGATGACGGTCAAGAAGCACCTGCGTGCGCAGACGATCGCCGCGGAGAACCACCTGCCGTGCATCTACCTCGTCGACTCGGGCGGGGCCTTCCTGCCGATGCAGGACGAGGTGTTCCCCGACCGCGAGCACTTCGGCCGGATCTTCTTCAACCAGGCCAACCTCTCCGCCCGGGGCATCCCGCAGATCGCCAGCGTGATGGGCTCGTGCACCGCGGGTGGCGCGTACGTCCCGGCGATGTCGGACGAGACCGTGATCGTGCGCAACCAGGGCACGATCTTCCTCGGCGGCCCCCCGCTGGTGAAGGCCGCGACCGGTGAGGTGGTCACGGCCGAGGACCTCGGCGGCGGCGACGTGCACGCCCGTACGTCCGGTGTGGTGGACCACCTCGCCGAGGACGACGCCCACGCGCTCGCGATCGTGCGCTCGATCGTCGACACCCTGCCCGCGGCCACCCCGGTGCGCACGCCCGTCGCCGACGTCGAGGAGCCGCACGAGGCCCCGGAGTCGCTCTACGACGTGGTGCCGACCGACACGCGCACGCCCTACGACGTGCGCGAGGTGGTCCGCCGCGTGGTCGACGGCAGCCGGTTCCACGAGTTCAAGAAGCTCTACGGCGACACCCTGGTGTGCGGCTTCGCCCGGATCCACGGCTACGAGGTCGGCATCGTCGCCAACAACGGCATCCTGTTCAGCGAGTCGGCGCTCAAGGGCGCTCACTTCATCGAGCTGTGCAACCAGCGCAGGATCCCGCTGGTGTTCCTCCAGAACATCACCGGCTTCATGGTCGGTCGCGAGTACGAGAACAAGGGCATCGCCCGCGACGGCGCCAAGCTCGTCACAGCCGTCGCGTGCAGCGTCGTGCCGAAGTTCACCGTCGTCATCGGCGGCTCGTTCGGCGCCGGCAACTACGGCATGTGCGGGCGGGCCTACGACCCGCGCTTCCTCTGGATGTGGCCCAACGCCCGGATCTCGGTGATGGGCGGGGAGCAGGCGGCCTCGGTGCTCGCGACCGTCCGCACCGACCTGGAGGACGAGGAGGCGGTCGAGGCCTTCAAGGCGCCGATCCGTGAGCAGTACGAGACCCAGGGCTCGCCCTACTACGCCAGCGCGCGGCTGTGGGACGACGGGATCATCGACCCCGCCGACACCCGCCGCGTGCTCGGCATGGCGCTCGCCGCCACGGCGTACACGCCGATCCCCGAACCGTCCTACGGCATCTTCAGGATGTGACCGCCGTGGTTTCGACACGCTCGCTTCGCTCGCTGCTCGACCAGCGGCGCTCGCTTCGTCCGTCGCTCGACCAGCGGCGCTCGCTTCGTCCGCTGGTTGAGCAGGGCCGCCAGGCCCGTGCCGAAACCGAGGCTGCCGAGATGGAGAACTCATGAACACCCTGCTGATCGCCAACCGCGGCGAGATCGCCCTGCGGGTCATGCGTACGGCGCGCCGCCTCGGCTGGCGCACGGTCGCGATCCACACCGACCTCGACGCCGACGCGCCGCACGTGCGCGCCGCGGACCGTACGGTGCGGGTCGCGTCCTACCTCGACATCGACGAGGTCGTCGCAGCCGCCCGCGAGGCCGGCGCCGGTTTCGTCCACCCCGGCTACGGCTTCCTGTCCGAGCGCGCGCCGTTCGCGCGGGCTCTGGCCGACGCCGGCATCACGCTCGTCGGCCCGTCAGCCGACGTGATGGACGCGATGGGCCGCAAGGACGCCGCCCGTGAGGTCGCGCTCGCCGCGGGGGTGCCGGTCGTGCCGTCGTACTCCCTCGTCGGTCCGGATGCGGCCGACCCGGCGACGTTCGCCTACCCGGTGCTGGTCAAGGCGGCGGCCGGCGGTGGCGGCAAGGGCATGCGCGTGGTGCGCTCGGCCGACGGCTACGCCGAGGCGTTCGCCGCCGCCCAGCGCGAGGCGCTGTCGTCCTTCGGCGACGACACGATCCTGGTGGAGAAGTACGTCGAGTCCGGCCGCCACATCGAGGTGCAGGTCATGGGTGACGCCCACGGCACCGTGCTGCACTTCTTCGAGCGCGACTGCTCCACCCAGCGCCGCCACCAGAAGGTGCTCGAGGAGGCGCCCGCGCCCACCATCGGCGACGAGCAGCGGGCCGCGATCACCTCGTCGGCCGTCGCGCTCGCGCAGCAGTGCGGCTACACCGGCGCCGGGACCGTGGAGTTCCTCCTCGACAACGCCACTGGCGAGTTCTACTTCCTCGAGATGAACACCCGACTCCAGGTCGAGCACCCGGTGACCGAGGAGGTCGTCCGGGTCCGGTCCGACGACGGGAGCGAGCGGGTCGACCTCGTCGAGCTCCAGCTGCGCGTCGCGACCGGCGAGCCGCTCGGCATCGAGCAGTCGCAGGTCACGCTCGAGGGCCACGCCATCGAGGCGCGCGTCTACGCCGAGGACTCGTTCAACGGCTTCCTGCCCCAGGCCGGCGTCGCGACCTCGGTCGAGTGGCCGGGCGGTCTCACCGCCGGGCTGCTCGCTCCCGACGTGGTGCGGAGCGGTGGGGAGCCCGGTGAGCCCCTCATCCGGGTCGACCACGCGCTCGAGAGCGGGCAGGAGGTCAGCACCGCCTACGACCCCATGCTCGGCAAGGTGATCGCGTGGGGGCCGGACCGCGAGGCCGCCCGCGCCTCGCTGGTGGCGGCGCTCGACGGGACCGAGATCCTCGGCCTCACCACCAACACCGGGTTCCTCCGCACCCTCGTGGCGAGCGAGGAGTTCCGCGGCGCCACCATCGACACCGCGTGGCTGGACCGCAACGAGGTCCCACGTCCGTCGGACGCCGTGGCCCGGATCCTCGCCGCGGTCTCGCTGGCCCCGGACGCGTCGCCCCCGCACGGCGACGGCGGCCCGTGGCGGGCAGACGGGTTCCGTCTCGGTGCGGATCCCGCGCCGCTGGTCGTCCAGGTCGACCGGCCGGTCGCCTTCGGGGCCGGAACGGTCGACGGCCGTGCCGTGACCGAGCCCCACGCCATCACCGCCTACGGGTCTCCCTACCGGGCCTGGGCCACGGTCGACGGCGAGCAGCACGGCGCCACGATCAGCGTGACCACCGCCGAGGTCGAGGTCGTCCACCGGGGCCAGCGCTTCGTCTTCGAGCGCCACGACCCCTTCGCCGACCACGCAGCTGCGGCCGGCGACGGCACCCTGCTCGCACCGATGCCCGGCACCGTGCTCGCGGTCAACGTCACCGAGGGCCACACCGTGGCCGAGGGTGAGACGCTGGGGGTGATGGAGGCGATGAAGATGGAGCTCGCGCTCAAGGCGCCCTTCGCCGGCACCGTGACCGCGGTCGGCGCGGCCACCGGCGACCTGGTCAAGCTCGGCGCCCTGCTGTTCGTCGTCGAGCCCGACGCCGGACGTCATGGCGAGGGGCCGCTGTGACGACCGCGAGCCATGACGCTGGGGCGGTGCGTCATGGCGACGGGTCGTGGGGGCAACCACTGCCCATGACCGTGCCCGCCGACGGCCTGCCGGAGCGGGTGACGATCTACGAGGTCGGCCCCCGCGACGGCCTGCAGAACGAGCAGGCGATCGTGCCGGTCGAGGTCAAGGCCGAGTTCGTACGCCGCCTCGTGGCCGCCGGGCTCCCGATCGTCGAGGCCACGTCGTTCGTGCACCCGAAGTGGGTGCCGCAGCTCGCCGACGCACACCTGCTGATGACGGAGCTGGGCGAGGCGGGCCGGCACCTGCCGGTCCTCGTGCCCAACGAGCGCGGCCTCGACCGGGCGCTCGAGCTCGGCCTGGAGCACGTGGCGATCTTCGGCAGCGCGACGGAGACCTTCGCGACCAAGAACCTCAACCGAACCTTCGACGAGCAGTTCGCGATGTTCGAGCCGACCGTGGCGCGCGCCCGCGAGGCCGGCATGGACGTCCGTGCGTACGTCTCGATGTGCTTCGGCGACCCGTGGGAGGGAGCGGTGCCGATCGAGCAGGTCGTCGCCGCCGGCACCCGCCTGCTCGACCTCGGGGCCTCGCAGCTCAGCCTCGGCGACACCATCGGCGTCGCGACCGCCGGGCACGTGAAGGCGCTCGTCAGCGCGTTCGTCGACGCGGGCGTCGGCACCGACCGGCTCGCGATGCACTTCCACGACACCTACGGGCAGGCGCTCGCCAACACGTTCTCCGCGCTCCAGGCGGGCATCACGACCTTCGACGCCAGCGCCGGCGGCCTCGGAGGCTGCCCCTACGCCAGGTCGGCGACCGGCAACCTCGCCACCGAGGACCTGGTCTGGATGCTGACCGGCCTGGGGATCGACCACGGTGTCGACCTCGACGCCGTGGTGGCGACGAGCGCGTGGATGGCCGGGCAGCTGGGTCGCCCGAGCCCCAGCGCCGTCGTACGGGCGCTCTCGGGCAGCGCGGGTTGAGCAGCGCGACTCCGACTCGGGCACAATCAGCGCCATGAGCCGCGTCGTCCACCTGCACATCGGCGCCCCGAAGACCGGCACCACCTATCTGCAGGACCGGCTCCTGCTCAACAGCTCGACCCTCGCCCGGCACGGGGTGACGATCCCGAGCCGTCGCGGCGGGCGGTCCGACATGTTCCACTTCCGGGCCGCGCTCGACCTCCTCGACCAGGACTGGGGCGGTGCGCCCGGGCACGCCACGGGGGCCTGGGACGCGATGATGCGCAAGGTCCGGCGCGCCGACGGCAACGTCGTCATCAGCCACGAGATCCTCGCCGGCGCCAAGCCCGAGAAGGTCGCCAAGGCGATGAACGACCTCGCCGGCGACGAGGTGCACATCGTCTACTCCGCGCGCGACCTCGGCCGCCAGCTGCCGGCAGCGTGGCAGGAGTCGATCAAGCAGGGTCGCAAGTGGCCGTTCAAGCGCTTCCTCACCAAGGTCGAGCGCGGCCAGACCTGGTTCTTCAACGCGATGGACCTCCCGACCGTCCTGTCGCGGTGGGGCACCAAGCTGCCGCCCGAGCGGGTCCACGTCGTCACCGTGCCGCACGACCGCGGCCCCAACGGCGACGAGCTGTGGCTGCGGTTCTGCCGCGCATTCGGCATCGACCCCGCGTGGGCGCCACTCGACTCCGAGCGCGACAACCGCTCCCTCGGCATCGCGGAGACCTCCCTGCTGCGCAAGCTCAACCGGCGCCTCGAGCTCGGCGTGTGGCGCGACCCGGCGTACGACGCCCTCATCCGCGAGCTGCTCGCCCAGCAGGTGCTCGTCTCCCGCAAGGCCGTGCCCGTGCGGCTGCCGCCCGACCGCTACGACTTCGCCGAGCAGCAGGCCGACCTCTGGATCGACTGGATCAAGGGCTCCGGCGTCGACGTCATCGGCGACGTCGAGGACCTCCGCCCGCGCCGTCCCGCCGAGGGCGAGGCGTGGAAGGACCCTGACCGCGTCCGGGCCAAGCTCGAGCTCGGGGCCGCGCTCGACGCGCTCACCGTGATGACCCAGGAGGCGGCCAACCGGGCGTCCGCCGAGTCCGTCAGCGGCCGGCTGCTCGACACCGCACGCCGACTGCGCGACCGTTGACCACCAGCAGGTCGGGAGCGGAGCCGGTCGTGGAGCCACGGAAGGACCCGGGCTCGGACCAGGTGCGGGCGCACGGCTGGGTCGCCCACCTCCGCGCCGGCGGCACCACGCCCTGGCTGGCGTGGACCGGCCACGACGACGCGGCACCCGCGGCTCGCGCCGTCCCCGGTGCCCAGCAGCTCGAGCTGCTGCGCCGGATCAACCTCGCGTTCGAGTCGGGTGCCGGCCCCCGTGGCGACCACGACGACCGGCGCACCCGTCTCGCCGACCGGGTCCTCACCGCTCCAGCCGCCGGTCGCGGCAAGGCGGACCTGCCGCTCGTCGGGGTCCCGGCCCCGTCCTACGGACCGCGACCTGTGGACCCGGCAGGGGTCAGTGCCCACGAGCTGCTGCGGGTGGCGAGCGTGCTGCTCGCCGACGACCTCGTCGACCTCGGCCCCGACCCCGTGCCCACGAGCTGGGCACGGCCGTGGCGACGGCGGTTCCGGCTGGTCGGCGACCCGCTCGTCACCGTCGCCGCCCGCGAGCACCTGCTCGGCCGCGGCCGCCCCGAGGGCGGACCGCGACCGTTCGTCGTCGCCGTCGGCGCCCCGCTCGACGAGCTCCTCGCCCACACGTGGACGCAACGCTGCTTCGAGCACGGCAGCAGGCCGTGGGGCGACTGGCTGCGGTTCTGGGTGGAGCGCGACCAGCTCCCCGCCCGCGTCGACCTCGTCGACTCCGTGCACCGCTGGGGCGGGCGTCGCCCGTTCGTCCGGGTCGTCACCGACCTCGCCCAGCTGCCGGGCCAGGTCGGCGTACGCCACCTGCCGGCCGTGCGCACGCCGGGCGCCGACCAGGCCGAGCTGGCGCGCCGGATCGCCGCGGTGGTCGGGCTGCGGGCCCCGGTCGCCGAGCGGCCTGCGCTGATGCGCACGCTCCAGCGACGGATCTCCGACACCGGCGTCGCACCCGTCGGGGTGCCGGCCGCCCAGCGGGAATGGGTCGCCGCCTCGGCCGCCCGCCTGGGCAGGCACCTGTCGCGCGCTGGCTACCCTGTCGTCGGCGACCTCGCCGATCTCGCGCCCCGCGCCGCCGTGGACGCCGCGGCGGGTGCCGACGACCAGCAGGTGCTGGACCTGGCGATCGGGATGATCGTCGACCCGACGTGGCGCACGGAGAGGCAGGTGGAGCGGTGAGCAGGCGGGTGCTGCTGCACGTGGGCTGCCCGAAGACCGGCACGTCCTACCTCCAGGACGTCCTCTTCCGCAACCAGGCCGTGCTGCGCGAGCACGACATCCTCTACCCGGCCGACCGCTTCGACGCCCACTTCCTCGCCGCGCTCGACCTGATGACGCTGCCCTGGGGCGGCATCGAGACCGAGGCCGTCGGCGCGTGGGACCGGCTCGCCGAGCAGGTGCGGGACTGGCACGGGACCTCGATCATCAGCCACGAGATCTTCGCGCGCGCCACGCCCACCCAGGTCGAGCGCGCCCTCGCCTCGCTGGGCGACGCCGAGGTCCACCTCGTGCTGTCCGTGCGCGACCTCGTGCGCCAGATCCCCGCGGAGTGGCAGGAGAACGTCAAGCACCGCAGCCACATCACCTACGGCCGGTTCCTGCGCACCATCCGCGACCCCGAGCGCGACTCCCGGATCGGCTCCTGGTTCTGGGCCGTGCAGGAGATCCCGGACATCCTCGAACGGTGGGGCTCCTCCCTCCCGCCCGAGCACGTGCACCTCGTCACGCTGCCGCCGTCCGGCTCCGACCGGGGCGAGCTCTGGCGACGGTTCTCGCGGACCTTCGGCCTCGACGACCTGCCGCTCGACCTGACCGCCGAGCGGGAGAACCCGTCGCTCGGCGTGCCCGAGACCGCGCTGCTGCGCACCGTCAACGAGCGCGTCACCTCGGTCATCGCCCCGCCGGACTACCGGCCGCTCGTGCGCGAGACGCTCGCCCACCAGACCCTCTCGCGCGGCGTGGCCTCGGCCCGGCTGGGCCTCCCGCCGGCCGACCACGCGTGGGCGCGGGAGCTGTCGCAGGGCTGGATCGAGGTGCTCGCCGACCGCGGCTACGACGTCGTCGGGTCGCTCGACGACCTGCTCGGCCCCGAGCCCGGCCCGTACGCCGACCCCGACGCGGTGGGCGCCGACGAGCTGCTGCCACCCGCCCTCGACGCGATCGGCGCCCTGCTGGTCGAGGCCGCGCGGCTGCGTGCGGTGGAGGAGCGGCTGCACGAGGAGCTGCGGGAGGCGCGCGAGGAGCGGGACCGGGCCCGCCTCACCCCGGCGTACCGGGCGAGGCGCAAGGTGGTCACCACGCTCGAGGGCAGTCCCGCAGGTCGCGGCACGCTCGACGCCTACCGGCGACTGCGCGGGCGCACCGGCTGACGGAGGCCGTGGACCGCCCGGTCACCTCGTGACCTTCGACCCTGACGCGGTCCCGCGAGGGGGCCTACGGTGAAGTCGAGGGCACCTGCCCGAGAGCCGAGCGGGCCCTCGGGAGGTGAGTTCGATGATGACGACACCGTCGCACGCCCACCGTGGCATGCACTGGGCGCCCGTGACCCGGACGGGCACGTGGGCGCTGTCCCTCGCCGGACTGGCCCTCGGCGGCACCGTGGCGACCGCGATCGCCTTCTCGGCAGGGTTGGAGCGGGCCGAGAGCTTCAGTGACAACTGGCTCCTCACCGCTGCCGGCTTCGCGATCCTGGCGAGTGCGGCTGCTTCGACCGTCGTCGGCCTGGTCGCCCGGATCCGTCACCACGACCACGGGTGGTCGGTGGTCGCCGCCGTCGTCGTCGGCGCACTGCTGACGGCCCTGATGCTGCAACAGGTCGCGGAGGGCCTGGGCTGGATGAGCGGCTGAGGGTGAGCGTGATGTTCGCCAGGATCCTGAGGTGGACGGGTCTGGTCCTCGGTGTGGGCGTCGGCCTCGCCGGCTGCGTCTTCGCAGCCGGGTACGCCTTCACCGACTGGCCCCTGTGGGTCGCGACCCGGTCACGGCCCTGTGGGTCGTCCCGACGGCCGTCCTGAGCCGCTACGCGCTGCGACGCCCGGAGCCGGCTGCGCGCGTGCTCCTCGTCGCTGCCGCGGCGGTCACCGTGTTCGCCGTCACCGACGCGTTCCTCGACGTCGTCCCGAGCGACGAGTGGGGCCCGGTGGTGACGGTGGTGGACCTGGCGCTCGTCATCGCGGTGAGCTTCCTCGCCGTGCGCCGTACGGGTCGCGCCGGGATGCTCCTCGCGGGTGTCGCGCTGGTCCAGCTCGTGGCGCTGGTCGTCAACGTGGTCATGCACGAGACCGGCGCCCTGCCCCCGGGACCGGGGTTCGCGAACGCGGGCGTGGTGCTCTGGATGCTGCTGGTCGGGGCGCTGTTCCTGCTGGCCGAACCGCCGGGGCGAGGCTCCTCGCCCGGAGGTCCCGCGCCGCCGGACGCCGACAGCGCGGCGGACGACGAGCCCGAGACGGTGTCACGATGAGGCGCTCCCGCTCCGTCCTCGCCCTGACCGCGGCCGTCGTCCTGCTGCTGGGCGGCTGCGGGGGAGACGGCGCCGGGCCGGGACCGTACGGCGCCTCTCCCACCTCCTCGCCCTCCTCCCCGCAGGTGGCCGTCCCGACCGCCGAGGAGCTGGCCGCCGCGCTCGTGACGACGGACGCCTACGAGGGCACCTGGACCGTCAACGTCCCCCCGGACGAGGAAGCCGCGGTCAGCGGGGTGGTGTCCGAGGCCCAGCAGGAGATGCTCCCCAGGATCGAGCTCTGCGAGAAGGCGAGCGAGGACTCCCGGGCAGCCGCGGAGGCGCTGCGGTGGCAGGCGTTCCGGCAGCTCGACCAGTCCGAGCCGGACCCCCTCGACATGGCTGCAGGCGATCGACGCGGCCACCTGGTCTTCGTCCAGGAGTTCCTGATGGCCGGCGAACCCGCCGAGGTGGAGGCGACCTTCGACGCGCTGCGTGACGGGATGCGTGCCTGCGAGGGTGCGATCCCGGCCGGGGAGGAGGGCGCGGGCACGGCCGAGCCGATGAGCCTCCCGGCCGTCGGCGAGGACCGCTTCGGAGAGCTGACGACCATGGAGGAGGCCGGCGGTGGGGCGTACTGGCTGCTGCACAACGCCGTGGTGCGCCGGGGACCGGTCCTGATGAGCCTGCAGGTGGTCGACATCGTGGCGGGCGACGGGGTGCAGCCCTCCTTCACGACCGAGGACGTCGGCACGTTCGTCACAACGGCCGTCGACCGGCTGCCGTAGGTGTCGGGAGCGGGGCCGCGGTCAGCGCCGGCGTGGCAGCAGCTCGCGGTCGGCGTACCTCCCGACCTTCCACGTCGCGAAGGCGTCGGCACCCATCCCGACGACGCCGCCGATCACCGGCACCCGGCGCCCGACGGTGGTCGCGAGCCGCTTGCCCACGACCCGGGTGAAGATGTCCGAGGCCACGACGGCGGAGATGGTGCCGTCGATGGACGGGTCGTGCACCGGCGCGGTGGCGAGCGCCATCGGCGTCGCGGGGAGCTTCTTCTTCTTCACCATCTCGGTGACGTGCTCCTCGCCGAGCAGCAGCGCGAGGATCGCGTTTCGGACGCGGGGGTCGGTCAGGTCGTGCCCGCGCAGGTGCGCGATGCCCGCCACCATCCGGCACTGGATCACCGCGAGACCGGTCACGTTGGCCGGGATCGCCACCGCCATGGTCACCAGGCCGCCGACGTTGGTGGCGAAGCCCTGCGCGCCGGCGATGCGCACGTTGTTCTCGATGACCTCGTGGATCGCCCGCTCGACGTTGCCGCGCTGCTCACGCAGCTGCTTGTCGGCGGCGTCCGCCGCGGGTGCCAGCGGTCCGATGCCGTCGATCGCGCGGTTGAGCGCCTCGCGCACGAAGCCCGCGCTCAGCCCCGGGGTGAGCTCCTGGATCTTCGGCGCGAGCTGACGCCCGACGGTCTGCTTCAAGCCCATGCCGTGATCGTACGTCGCGGGGTCGCGCCCCCCGGGCTCAGCGGCGCGCCTCGCAGTCCCGCAGCCGCTCGCCACGCAGGCACCGGTCCCGGCCCTTGTCCCCGTCGAGGGTGTCGCGCCCCGCGCCCCCGTCGAGCAGGTCGCGTCCCCAGCCGCCCTCGAGCCGGTCGGCGCCGCCACCGCCGACGGCGTGCACGGGGCCGTACTGCTCGGTGAGCGCCAAGGCCTCGGCCCGGCCCGACCCGCGGAAGTGGAGCCGGGTCTCGGTGCTGCCCTCCCACCCGAAGGAGGTCACCGAGGAGAAGCGGACCGACGTTCCGACCTTCATCCGGTAGGTCCCGCGCCGGGCGTCGATCGTGACGCGGCTGCCGTGGGGTGCGGCGCGCAGCGACCCGCTCGGCGCGATGCGGTCGGCGCCGCCGCCGCCCCGCACGACGACCTTGTCGCCCGCGCCCTTGATCGCCGGCTGGAAGACGTCGTCACCGCCGCCGCCGACGAACGTCGCGCGCCCGCTGTTGCGGAAGCTCCAGGAGCCGAGGCCGTCGCGCCCCGGGCCGCCGAGGACGCGCGTACCCTGCTCGGCGTCCTCCACGCGGACCACGTCGCCGCCACCGTCCCCGTGCAGCTCGTCGACGCCGTGGCCGCCGTTGACCTCGTCGCTGCCGGGACCGCCGTGGACGACGTCGTCACCCGGCTGCGCGGCCGGGGGGCTAGGCATGCCGGAGTAGAGCCGGTCCGCCTCGACGAGGTCGTCGCCACCGCGGCCCTCGACGAGGTCGTCGCCCCCGCCCGCGTCGATCTGGTCGTCCAGGTCGGTGCCGCTGAGCACGTCGTCGTGCGGCGATCCCTCGATGCCCGCCCCGAGCACCACCGGGGCGATCGTGTCGTCGCCCTCGCCGGTCGCCGTGCCCGCCGCCATGTCGACGGTCACGGGTCCGGCGGCGTCACGGAACGACAGCCGGTCGAGGTAGATCGAGTCCCCGTACCAGAGGTCCGCGCCCTGGGGGTCGTGGCCGAGGTCGACGTGGTCGTCACCCGGGCCGGGGACCACCACGTCGCCCCAGAAGTCGTCGTCGGCGACGTAGACCCCGTCGAGGCCGCCGAACAGCCGGTCGTCGCCCGCACCGCCGCGGACGGTGTCGTCACCGCCGAGCGCGCAGATCGTGTCGTTCCCGGCGCCGCCGTCGATGGTGTCGCGGGCGTCCGTCCCGACGATGACGTCGTCACCGGTGGTGCCAGTGACCGCCGTCGTCTCCGTCGCGTCGGTGATCGGCTCCACCGGCGCCGGCACCACGATGGTGGCGGCCTTGCCGTCGCAGGTCACCGCCGCCGACGCAGGAGAGGTGGCGACGGGGCCGACGGTGGTCACGGCCAGTACGGCCAGTACGGCCAGTACGGCGAGCGCGGTCAGGGTGGTCCGGGTGGCGGCGTGTCCCATGTCAGTCCTCCGAGTAGGTCGTCGAGGGGTAGACGACGCCCCGGCGTGAAAGGTTGTTGGCTACCGTGCGAATCGTGCCCATCGCCCCCGCTCCGACGCCGTGGGCCTTCCCCCCGCACTCGACGTGGGACCCCGACGACGACCTCGTCGCCCTGGGCGCCGACCTGGAGCCGGGCACGCTGGTGACGGCGTACGGCCTCGGCCTGTTCCCGATGCCGGTGACGCTCGACGCCGAGGAGCACCTCGGCTGGTTCTCCCCGGTGGAGCGGGGCGTCCTGCCGCTCGACGGCCTCCGCGTCTCCCGGTCGCTGCGCCGCTCGGTGCGCGACTTCGAGATCCGCGTCGACACCGCGTTCGACGAGGTCATGGCCGCCTGCGGCAGCCCGGACCGCCCGGACGGCTGGATCACCGGGGAGTTCCGGCAGGCGTACGGGCGCCTGCACCGCCTCGGCTGGGCGCACTCGGTCGAGGCGTGGCGCGACGGCCGGTTGGCCGGTGGCCTCTACGGCGTCGCCGTCGGAGGGCTGTTCGCCGGGGAGTCGATGTTCCACCGCGAGCGGGACGCCTCCAAGGTCGCCCTCGTCGCGCTCGTCGACCTGCTGCGCGACGAGCACGCCGACCGGCGCGTGCTCGACGTGCAGTGGCAGACCCCCCACCTGGCCTCGCTCGGGGTCGTACGCCGGCCGCGCGCGGAGTACCTCGAGTCCCTCCGGCGCTGCGTGGACCTCCCGCCCCCCGCGGCCTTCCGGCTGGACGATTGAGGACGACCACGGGAGGGTATGGCGAGCGTGGCGCGACGACCGCGTCCGACCAGAGGGGATCCCGATGACCAACCGGACGACCATCCGTGCCCGCCTGACCCTGACCAGCGCCGTCCTCCTGGTCGGCGCCGTGACCGCGGCCTGCGGCGGCGGCAGCGGCGCCCCGAGCGACGCGAGCGAGGACGGGTTCTGCGAGGCCGCCAACAGCCTGCTGACCGACCTGATGCCCGACGACATGACCACCCCGGAGGTCCCCAGCGACGAGGACATGGCCCGGGCGGTCAAGGACTGGGGCACCCGGATGGAGGAGGTCGGCACGCCGGAGGACATCTCCGACGACGCCCGCGCAGGTTTCGAGGCCGTCCTCGACCAGATCGAGGAGATCGACGCCTCGGACTTCTCCGCCGAGAAGCTCGAGGAGCTCGGCGACGGCGGTGCCGAGGCGTCCGAGGAGGTCCAGCGGCAGGCCGAGGCCTTCGGCGACTACGTGACCGACACCTGCGGCAACCCGATGGACGACATCGAGGTGCCGGAGCTGGAGATGCCCGAGACCACGCAGTGATCCAGTTCCCCGGTCCGCGGCCACGGCTGCGGACCGGGCCGTACCATCGACGCACGGGCGAGGCAGAGGGAGGGTGCGGCATGACGGTCACACGCGAGGGCAGGATCTGCTCGTTCTGCGGCGAGCCCGGAGGTCCCGGCACGGACCTGCCGCTGGTCGGCGGCCTGGGAGCCCAGGTGTGCGCCCGCTGCGTCGACGACTTCCACGAGATGCTCCACGACGAGGACCTCATGGCCGCGGCGCGCAGCGCGTTCCCGTGGGAGTCGATGACCGACGCCGAGCTGCTCGCCACCCTGCCGATGATCATGGCCTCCGCCGAGCAGAACACGGCGTTCGCCCACGAGTGGGTCGACCTGCTGCGCACCCGTCAGGTGTCGTGGGCCGAGATCGGTCGCGCCCTCGGGGTGTCGCGCCAGGCCGCGTGGGAGAGATTCGCCAGAAAGTCGGGCGACAAGGGCGCGACTGCGTGAGACGATCTTCGGCGTCAGGGTAGTCTTGACGCTGAGAGGTGTCGGGCGGGCTTCACGGGGGTGAGTCCGACCGACACCTCCCGCGCGTCCCGGCCCCGGGGCCACCCGGCTACTTGAGCAGCTTCGACATCCGCCGGTCGGCGAGCGGCTTCCCGCCGGTCTGGCAGGTCGCGCAGTACTGCAGGCTCGAGTCGGCGAAGGACACCTCGCGCACCACGTCGCCGCACACCGGGCACGCCTGGCCCGTGCGGCCGTGGACGGCGAGGTTGCTCTTCTTCTCGCCCTTGAGCTCGCTGGCGGCGAGGCCGCTCGAGCGTCGGACCGCGTCGCCGAGCGTGCCGCGCACGGCGTCGTGCAGCGTCTGGAGCTCGGTGTCGTCGAGGCTGTTGGCCGGCTTGAAGGGCGACATCCGCGCGGCGTGCAGGATCTCGTCGGAGTAGGCGTTGCCGATCCCCGCGATGATCGATTGCATCCGCATCACGCCCTTGATCTGCTTGCGCCCCTCGGCCTCGAGGATCCGGCGCAGCACGTCGATCGTGAAGTCGTCGGAGAGCGGGTCGGGGCCGAGCCGCGCGATGCCCTCGACCTCCTGGGGGTCGCGCACCACGTAGATCGCCAGGCCCTTCTTGGTGCCGGCCTCGGTGATGTCGAGGCCGGGCCGGACGTCGAGGTCCGGGTCGTCGATCACGATCCGGGCTGCCAGCGGGTTCTTGGGGTTGGGCCGCGCCGGCAGCTCGGGCACCTCGTCGCGCCACCTGATCCACCCGGCGCGGGCGAGGTGGATGACCACGTGCACGCCGCTGGCGTCGATGTCGAGGAACTTGCCGTGGCGGGTCACGTCGTCGACGAGCGTGCCGTGCAGCGCCTGGAGCGGTGGGTCGAAGGTCTTGAGCGCGCTGAACGCCGTCAGGTCGACGCGGCTGATCGCGCGGCCCACGAGGCGTCCGCGCAGGTCCTGGACGAGGGCTTCGACCTCGGGCAGCTCGGGCACGCTCCCGAGTCTAGGCACGAGCGCCCCTTGGCAGCAGGCCTCGACGCGGGTCACCATGGGCCATGGTCCAGCCACGCACCCTGCCGCGCACCGGGGCGGTCTTCCTCGACCCCCGCGGTGAGGACCGCTCGCTGCGCGTGACGTGGCACCAGGATTCGCAGCTCGTCGTGCTGTCGCTGTGGCGGGACAACGTCTGCGCCGGCACGTTCCGGCTCTCCGCCGACGAGGTCCCGGACCTGATCGCGCTGCTGCGTCGCGGGCTCGACGAGGCGTACGACGCGGCGCGCGAGCGGGTCGAGCGGGTCGAACGGTCCACCGAAGCCGGCTGATCGCAGGTGGGGGAACCACCGGCTGCCCGGCGGTTCATGAGGTTCTTGCCCGTTGCAACGGGTGACAACCCGAGCAACCACCGGGTAGCCGGTGGTTGCGACTCGCCCACTATCCACCAATCTAGGAACCTCCCTAGATTGCTCGATACCGTCTGATCGTGGACCCGATCCGGAACCCGTACGCCCCCGGCGCGGGGCAGCGCCCGCCCGAGCTCGCCGGCCGCGACGAGCAGCTCGCCGCCTTCGAGGTCGTCCTCGAGCGGGTGGCCAAGGGTCGCCCGGAGCGCAGCCTCGTCCTCACCGGGCTGCGCGGTGTGGGCAAGACGGTGCTGCTCAACGCGCTGCGCGGCACCGCCGTACGCAAGGGCTGGGGCACCGGCAAGCTCGAGGCCCGCCCGGGCCAGGGGCTGCGGCGTCCGCTGAGCAGCGCGCTGCACCAAGCCGTGCGCGAGCTCGGGCACCGCGACGAGGACTCGGTCGACCACGTCCTGGGGGTCATCAAGTCCTTCGCCCACCGCGACGCCGGCACGGGTGCGAAGCTCAAGGACCAGTGGAGCCCCGGCATCGACGTGCCGGCCGTGCGCGGGCGCGCCGACTCCGGTGACATCGAGATCGACCTCGTCGAGCTCTTCACCGACCTCGGCGGGCTCGCCGCCGACGTCGGCAAGGGCGTCGGCATCTTCATCGACGAGATGCAGGACCTCGGCGCCGACGACGTGTCGGCGCTGTGTGCCGCCTGCCACGAGCTCAGCCAGTCCGGCCTGCCGGTGATCGTGGTCGGGGCCGGCCTACCCCACCTGCCCGCCGTGCTGAGCGCGAGCAAGTCCTACAGCGAGCGGCTCTTCCGCTACCAGCGGATCGACCGGCTGGCCCGCGAGGCCGCCGATCGCGCCCTCGAGGCGCCCGCCGCCGAGGAGGACGCGGCGTACGAGCCCGACGCCCTCGCCGCGATGTACGACGCGACCGGGGGCTACCCCTACTTCATCCAGGCCTACGGCAAGGCCGTGTGGGACCTCGCACCCCACTCACCGATCACCGCTGCTGACGTCGCGGTCGCCGCACCGGAGGCCGAGTCGGAGCTCGCGGTCGGCTTCTTCGGGTCGCGCTACGAGCGGGCGACGCCGGGGGAGCGCGACTACCTGATGGCGATGGCGGACGTGGCCGTCGCCCAGGCGGGCGACGGCGAGGCCGAGGGCGACGCGGTGCTCAGCTCGGACGTGGCGGCCGCCCTCGGCAAGAAGCCGCAGTCGCTCTCGCCGGCCCGCGACTCGCTCCTCAAGAAGGGCCTCGTCTACTCCGGCGAGCGCGGGCGGATCGCCTTCACGGTGCCCCACTTCGGGCGCTACCTGCGCGAGCGCGGCTGACCTCACCGGTCGCTGGACGAGCAGCGCGCCTGGCGCCCGTGTCGAGACCACGTCGATCCGAAGCCCTTGGTTTCGACACGCTCGCTTCGCTCGCTGCTCAACCAGCGGGGGCGGTGGCGCGAGCGCGGCTGACCTCACCGGTCGCTGGTCGAGCAGGGCGCCTGGCGCCCGTGTCGAGACCACGTCGATCCGAAGCCCTTGGTTCCGACACGCTCGCTTCGCTCGCTGCTCAACCAGCGGGGGGGGGGGGGGGCGCACCCGCAGCGCTCAACCAGCGGGGGGGCGGTGGCGCACACGCAGCGCTCAGCCGGCGGGGGGCGGCGGAGGCGTCCGCAGCTCGCGCGGCAGCTCCTCCAGCAGCCGCAGCCACAGCTCGGCGGCGGTCGGGTAGGACGCGACGGCATGGCGCAGGACGTGGACGGGGACCCCGCCGGTGATCGCGACGGTCGCGGCGTGCACCAGCTCGCCGGCCTCGACCCCGACGAACGTCGCGCCGATCAGCAGCCGCGACCGAGCGTCCACGACCAGCTGCGAGTCGCCGACGACGTGGTCGCGCAGCAGGGCGGTGCCGGAGGCCGACGAGGTGGCCACGCGCGACACCACGACGTCGTGACCGGCCTCGCGGGCCGCGGCCTCGGTCATCCCGACGCTCGCGACCTCGGGGTCGGTGAAGACGACCTGCGGCACCGGTGCCTCGCGGTCGGGCTCCCACGCGACCTCGCCCGCGGCCGCCGCGGCGATCCGTGCGCCGACGACACGGGCCTGGTGCTTGCCCCAGTGCGTCAGGGGCGGGCCGCCGCTGGCGTCGCCGACCGCGTGCAGCCACTCCGGCAGGCGACCGGACGTGACGTCCTCGGGGGTCAGGCCCACCGATGACAGGCCGAGGTCGTCGAGCCGCGGCTCGCGGCCGATGGCGAGGAGCACCTCGTCGGCCTCGAGCTCGCCGCGCGACGTGGTCAGCGTGACGGTGCCTCCGTGGACGCGACCGGTGCCCGTCGCGGCGGGGTCCGCCCGGCGTACGGACTCGACCGACGTCCCGAGCAGGACCGTGGCCCCGCGCTCGCGCAGGCTCGCCAGCACCGCCTCGCCGGCGAAGGGCTCCGTGCGCCCGAGCAGCCGCGGGCCGCGCACGACCAGGGTCACCGCCGAGCCGAGAGCCGCCATCCAGGTCGCCGCCTCGCACGCGACCACGCCGCCGCCGACGATCACGAGGCGCTCGGGCACCTCCACCACCCCGGTCGCGTCCCGCGAGTCCCACGGGAGCGCGTCGGCGTACGTCTCGGGCACGCGCGCGGCGCTGCCCGTCGCGATCACCACGGCCCGACGCGCCCGGACCAGCCGGTCGCCGTCGGCCGACGTGACCCGTACGGTGCGCTCGCCCGCGAGCCGGCCCTCGCCGCGGAGCACGGCCAGACCGGCCCCCTCGGCCCACTCCTGCTGGCCGGAGTCGTCGTAGTGCGACACCCAGGCGTCGCGGCGCTCGAGCAGCGCCCTGGGCGCGACGTGTGCGGTCGAGACGCCGGGGAGGTCGGCCGTCACCTCGGCGACCGCGACCGGGCGCAGCAGCGCCTTGCTCGGCATGCACGCCCAGTAGCTGCACTCGCCGCCGAGCAGCTCGTGCTCGACGATCGCGGCGGTCATCGCCGTGCCCTCGACGGCGTACTGCGCGGCGTTCTCCCCGGCCGGTCCGCCGCCGATCACGACGACGTCGTACTCCAGTGCGTCCATGCTCGCGAGAGTACGGGCCGGCCACAGGTTGGTGGTCCCTTGCCCGTTCAACTAAACTGACGGTCGAGGGGAGTACCCCACCAACGCTCGTCGGTCACTACGGCGCCTCAGCAGGCGTCCCGGCGAGCGGCCGCCTGTCAGGCGGCGGGGGAGACCTCAGGACACCCATCCTGAGGAGACCCATGTCGTCCATCGCGTCCCCCACCCTGTGGTTCATCACCATCGGCGTGGTGCTCGCCCTGCTCGTCGTCGACTTCATCGCCACCCGCAAGCCGCACGAGGTGTCGATGAAGGAGGCCATCGCCTGGTCGGCCTTCTACGTCGCGCTGCCGCTGACCTTCGGCCTCTACGTCTGGAACGTCCACGGGGGTGATCGAGGGCTGGAGTACTACACCGGCTACCTCGTCGAGAAGTCACTCAGCGTCGACAACCTCTTCGTCTTCATGCTGCTGCTCGCGGCCTTCGCCGTGCCGACGGTGCTCCAGCAGCGGGTGCTGCTCTACGGCATCATCGGCGCACTGGTGCTCCGCGGCATCTTCATCGCGCTCGGCGCCGCGGCCCTGTCTGCCTTCGACTGGGTGTTCCTGGTCTTCGGCGCGATCCTGCTGCTCACCGGCGTCAAGCTGCTGCGTGACGCCATCAGCGGTCACGACCACGAGATCGACGTGGCCGAGCTGCGGGTCGTCAAGGTGATGCGGCGCTTCATGCCCGTCAGCGACGAGTACAACGGCACGAAGTTCACCGTCACCCAGAACGGCGTGCGTGCCCTGACCCCGTTCGCGCTCGTCACCGTCGCGGTGCTCGCGACCGACGTCGTGTTCGCCGTCGACTCCGTGCCGGCCGTCTACGGCATCACGGGCGACCCCTACCTCGTCTTCGTGACCAACGCGTTCGCGCTCCTGGGGCTGCGGGCCCTGTACTTCGTGCTGCAGGGCGCGCTGGGTGCGCTGGCGCACCTCGGTTACGGGTTGGCGGCGATCCTCGGCTTCATCGGCTTCAAGCTGGTGCTGCACTGGGCGCACCTGGTGTGGCCGTCCGTCCCCGACGTGCCGACCCTCACCTCGCTGTTCGTGATCCTCGGCATCCTCGTCACGACGGTCGCCACGAGCCTGTACGCCAACCGGCGCGCGAAGACGGCCGATCCCGACGACGACAAGGTCTCCGTCCCCTGACCGACGACCTCGGGCGGCGTGCGCCGGCACCAGCCGCGTACGCCGCCCGGGAGCGCCCGGCTGGTCTGGACCGCGGCCGGGCCGGGGGGCCGCCAGGTGCCCGCGTGATCCACCGTGCGCCCACGCACCGGTAACAACGCCCCCGACCAACCCCCGCAGCCATACGCTCCATATCACTGGAATCCGCACCAGCGTGGTAGCGACACGGCGGGATCAACGGCCCTGTGGGGGGGTACAAGATGTTTCGACAACTGCTCGACCCGGCGGACGACGTCCTGACGCACCGCTGCATCCTGCTCATCTGTCCGGTGTGCACCGAACTGGACCGCACGATCTCCGGCGGAGTTGTCGCCGACACCGAGGTGCCGATGTTCGCGCTCCTGCGGGGCATGGTCGGCCTGCCGCTCGACAACCCGACCTGGTGGCCCGAGGGCGTCCCGCGCACCGGGTTCGCGCAGCCGTCCGTGGACCTGCTCGAGCGCACCCTGCGCGCCCTGCGCGCCCTGCCCGTCAAGCCGATCGCGGGCTGACCCGCCGCATCGACCCGTCCGGTCGGGCTCAGTCGACGGTCAGCATCGTCGCCCCGAGGCCGATCATCATCGTGCCGCCGGAGGCGCTGAGGGCGTCGAGCCGCTCGGGCCGACGGGCGAACCATTGACGCGCCGTGCCCGCGGCGAGGGCCCACACCGTGTCGGAGGCGACCGCCATCGCCGCGAAGACCAGGCCGAGCAGCATCGTCTGGAGCGCGACCGGCCCGCCCGGGTCGGTGAACTGCGGCAGGAACGCCACGAAGAAGACGATCGTCTTGGGGTTGGTCGCGCCGACGGTGAGGCCGATCCGGACCGGGTGCCCCCGGCGTACGGGCTCCGACTCCGCCATCGCCCGCCGCGCGTCGCTGCGGTGGCGGATGGCCTGGGCGCCGAGCCAGATGACGTACGCCGCCCCGAGCACCTTGACCGCCGTGTACGCCGTGGCGCTCGCCGCGACGACCGCGCCGAGCCCGACCGCCACGAGTGCGGCCTGGACGAGCAGCCCGAGGCCGTTGCCCACCACGGAGAGCAGCGCCTCGCGGCGGCCCACGGTGAGCGCGCGGCCGATGGTGAAGAGCAGGCTCGGTCCGGGCACCTGGATGAAGAGGATCGAGGCGACCAGGAACGTCACCCACTGGCTCGACGACGGCATGGCCCCAGTGTGGGACCACGCCGCCGTCGGTGTCGCGGGGTTTCGCGGAGCCTCAGCAGCCGCAGGTGTAGTAGGTGATGTCCCAGTGGCTGCTCTCGCGGGCGTAGATGTTGCCCGAGGCGGCGCGGTACATCGTGGCTCCGTCGGCACGCACGCCGTAGTAGGCGTAGCGGCTGGTGATGTAGCTGGACACGCAGGTGGTCGGCCGGACGTCGACCTTGTAGCCGTTCCAGTGGCTGTAGGTGCCCGACGCGTGGCCGATCTCGGTGCCGCCCGTGATCGTGATCGCGCAGCCGCTGACCGACTTGAAGGTCTTGATGCCGCTGACCGTCTCCTGGTTGATCTGCTCGTAGGACGTGCAGGTGGAGGTGTAGCGGTCGGTGCAGCCGCCGGTCGAGACGCGCGTGATGCCGACAGCGGTGAGCTGGCTGTTGGCCTGGGCGTCGGTCAGCTTGGTGACCGCGTGCGCGGGGCCGGCGAGCCCGGCGACCGCGACGAGCGACGCGAGGAGGTGGACCAGGGTCCTGAGGGAGGTGTGCATGCATGACTCTTTCGTCGTGACGAGACCCCCGATGGCCTCGTCGCTGCGCCTACCCGAACCGATCGGCAGGGCCCGGGTCAAGGACCCGTACGGACGCGCAGGGATCGGCTCTGGCTGATCGGGCGCCGAGGGGGCACGCTGGTGGCATGACAGCAGGCATCGACCCAGACGTCCCCCCGTCCGGCCCGGGGTGCGTCGAGTGCGAGGAGGCCGGCGGCTGGTGGGTGCACCTGCGCCGGTGCGCCCAGTGCGGCCACGTCGGGTGCTGCGACTCCAGCCCGTCCCAGCACGCGACCGCGCACTTCGCCGCCACCGGGCACCCGGTGATGCAGAGCTTCGAGCCCGGCGAGGACTGGTTCTGGGACTTCAGCCGCTCCGTCGGGGTGGTCGGGCCGCGGCTCGCCGACCCGCAGAGCCGGCCCGAGGACCAGCCCGTCCCCGGCCCGGCCGGCCGCGTGCCGGACGACTGGCGCGACCACGTCCACTGAGAGCCCTATGTCAAGCAGCCTCCTGCTGGAGGGTGCCGAGCCGGCCGTGTAGGTCGGGGTTGTAGGGCACTTGGTCGTGCCAGCAGCGCCACAAGATCCTGGTCCAGCCTTGGGCCAGGATTCGTGCTGCGTGGGGGTGGCGACATCCGCGGTGGCGTGCGCGGTTATAGGTGTCGCGTGCCCAGGCGTTGGCGCGTGGGGTGTCTTGGGCCCAGTCGACGAGCGCGGCACGTAGTTGTTTGTTGCAGCCGCGGCGGTAGGCGACGTTGCGATGCTTGCCGGATTGTCTGGTGG
>NZ_JACXYX010000015.1 GCF_014779655.1 Nocardioides ganghwensis | reverse complement strand
CACTTGGGGTCCTTGCCGGTGTAGGGGCCCTCGTACTCCTCAGCACCAGCGAAGTAGTGCTTGGAGTACTCGGTGCCCGGACCCGACGGGAACGCCTCGGAGTCCAGCGAACGACAGATGCCGAACGCGACCTCCTCGGCCGTGACGGGCTTGCCGTCCTCCCACGTGGCGTCCTCACGGATGGTGAAGGTCCACTCCGTGAAGTCCTCGTTGGGCGTGCCGAGGTCGGTGGCGAGGTCGGGAACCAGCACCGGCTGGCCGTTCTCGTCACGCACGTACTGGGTCAGCGAGCGGCTCGTGAGCGCCTGCTGGATCGAGTTGCCGGTGACCGACCAGCCACCGGTGGGGTCGAGCGAGTCCGGACCGGGGTCGCCCGGCAGGTAGACCGTGATGGTCCCACCCGGGGTCGCGCCCTCGACCTCGGCAGCGGGGCCCTGACGCTCAGCGTCCTTGGTGCCCCCCTCCTGGTCGCCGAACTCTCGGTCCGAACCCGAGCCGTTGGAGCCACCGTCCTCCGACGAACCGCCGCCACAGGCAGCGAGCGTCAGGAGGGCGGCACCAGCAACGAGTGCGAGCGGCTTGTTCCGCTTCATGCTGTCCAGCCTTTCTGTCATGTCATCACCGAGGACGGTGGTCCCCCGTGGTCAGCACGACGCTAGGAGGCGCCCACCGGCCGGCGGAGTGGGCGACTGTCACGATCGGATCTCGGAAGGACGCCGAGATAACGAAGCGGTCTCGGCCGGGCCCGACAGCTCGGCCGTACGCCCCTCAGCCGCCGGCGCCGGCGTCCCCCCGCGCGGCGAAGGCGCGGGCGAGCTCGGTGCGCGAGCGGAAGCCCTTCTTCCGGAAGACGCTGCCGAGGTGGCGCTCGACCGTCCTGGGACTGAGGAAGAGGGCGGCAGCGACCTCCTTGTTGGACTTCCCCGCCGCGACCAGCAGGGCCACTCGCGTCTCCTGCGACGTCAGGTCGCGAGGCTCGCCGTCGCCTGCCGTCCGGACGGTCGCGCCGGTGGCGTCCAGCTCGGCGGCCGCGACCCGGACCCAGCGGGTCAGCTCCAGCTCGGTGAACGTCTCGTGCGCGGCGCGGAGCTGCTCTCGCGCGAGGACGCGCAGGCCGTCCCGCCGCAGCCGGGACCCGAACATCAGGTGCGTCCGGGCGCGTTCGAAGGCATCGGGGTGGGCGGCGTACGACTCGAGGGCCGCCTCGAAGGACCGGTGCGCTTCGGCCCGGTCCCCGGCCGTCAACGCCCGGCACCGCTGGACCTGCGCGGTGAGCTCGACCGGCGAGGCCACCGGCGTGGCATCGGCGAGCCGCTGCGAGAGGCTCCGCGCGTCGTCGGCGCGACCCAGGCCGACGTAGGCCTCGACGAGCAGGGGCGCGACGCCGAGGGGCTCACCCATCGCGCCGACACCGCCGTCGATCGCGATGCGGGCCTCGAGCAGGTCCACCACGAGCGCGAGGTCCTCGCGGCACAGCGCGCAGAACGCGGCCGTGATCGCGTGGTGGGCGGCCGCGGTCGTCGTCTCGGCCCGGTCGATGAGCCGCCGGGCCCGCTCCAGTGCCGCCCGGGCCTCGTCGTGGAGACCTCGGGCGGCGTACTGCCAGGCGAGCTGCTCGACGGCGACGGCGGCGTCGGCGACGTACCCCAGCCAGTCCGCCAGCTCCACCGCCTCGCCGGCCTCGGCGAAGGCACCCGCGTGGTCGCCGACCATCGCCCGGCCGGACGCGCTGATCGCCAGGATCGGCATCAGCACGCCGATCGCCCCCCGGCGCCTGACGTCGTCGACCCGGCCCGCGGCGCGAGCCAGCGCATCGCCCACCGTGCCGGTCAGGCCCGCGGCCAGGGCCACGAGAAGGAGGGACCGGGGGTCGTCCCGGAGCTCCTCCGACAGGGCGAGGTCGGTCAGCCCGCCGAGCATGCCCTGGGCCGACTCGTGGTCACCGGCGATCGCCCTCGCCATGCCACCGGTGAAGCGCAGGCGCAGGTGCTGCGCAGGGTCGTCCACGTCAGCGGCAGCCTCGATCCCGGCCGCGCAGTCCGCGAACGTCGCGAGGTCGTTGAGCCGGAAGGCGACCAGCGCCCTCTCGGTCAGGGCGTCCACCAGCTCGGCGCCCTCCAGCGCGGCGCACGCGCCGGCGAGATGGTCCGCCGCAC
The DNA here is from genome assembly GCF_014779655.1 of Nocardioides ganghwensis. Lineage (GTDB taxonomy): Bacteria > Actinomycetota > Actinomycetes > Propionibacteriales > Nocardioidaceae > Nocardioides > Nocardioides ganghwensis. The sequence goes on along the minus strand of NZ_JACXYX010000015.1, from coordinate 145,791 downwards.
GCGCCACCGACCCGGCGTACTGCTCCATCATCCCGAGCGTGAAGTGGGCCCGGCCCCGGGTCTCGGCCGAGGCGCCGGACGAGGCCAGCACCCGGTCGACCAGCCCGCGGGTGAGCGCCAGGTCGCCTGCCACGAACGCGTCCTGCGCGGCGGCGGCGAGCCGGTCGGCGGCGACCCGGTGGTCGCGGGTCAGCAGCGCGGAGCGCTCGAGGGCAGCCGAGGCCGCGGCGTAGCCCAGCCGCGACCGCGCGGCCGCGGCGGTCTGCGCCAGGGCGTCCGCGACGAGGTCGTCGGGACCCGTGGCTGCCGCCGCGCAGTGGTGCGCGTGTGCGGCCGATCCCCGGGGGACGTGGCCCGCCAGCAGCCGGTGCGCGTCGCGCAGCTCGCTCGGCGAGGCGAGCCGCAACGCCGCGGAGCGGATCAGCGGGTGCCGGAATCCGTGACCGACGCCGTCGGCGACGAGCACCCCCCGGGCCACGGCCTCGTCGAACGACTCCGCAGGAGCGGCGCTCGGCGCCACGCCCCGGTCCAGGGCGGTCAGCAGCACCGCGAGACGTACGTGGTCGGGCAGCGCGCCCACGACCGCGTCGTAGACCGTGTGCAGCCGCGCTCCCACGGGCAGCGCGTCGGGCAGGGGCGAGGCCCCCACCCGCTGGGCTGCGCTGAGGCGACCGGAGACCTCGAGCAGGGCGAGCGGGTTGCCCCCGGTGAGGTCGGTGAGCTGTCGGACCACGGGAGCCGCCACGTCTGCTCGCAGGAGCTCGCCCGCCTCGCGGTCGTCCAGACCGCCGAGGTGCAGCGCGGGCAGGCCGTGCACCAGCTCCGGGGGGAGCACGCCGCTGCGCGCGCTGGTCACGAACCCGACGGCGTCCGCGTTGAGCCTGCGCGCCGCGAAGAGGATCGCGTCCGCCGACTCCCGGTCGAGCCAGTGCAGGTCGTCTACCAGCACCAGCACCGGCGTCCGGACCGCCGCGGCCGCCAGCAGCGACAGCGTGCCCGCCGCCACGAGGAACCGGTCCGCCGGTGCGCCCGAGGAGGTCCAGCCGAGCGCGACTCCGAGGGCGGCGGCCTGCCCCTCGGGGACCTCGCCCAGCAGGTGCCGGACCGGGGTGAGCAGCTCGAGCAGCCCCGCGTGGGCGAGCGTCGCCTCGGACTCGATCCCGGTCGCGGACAGGCAGGTGAACCCGACGGCCATCGACCGCACCTGCTGCAGGAGAAGGGTCTTGCCCATCCCGGGCTCCCCCTCGACGTGGAGCGCGGCGGCCTCGCCGGCCCGGACGTGGTCCAGCAGCTGCCGGACGACACCCAGCTCGCGGTCGCGGCCGACCAGGTCGCGCGGCGAGTTGGGGGATTTGCCGGACGCGGGAGCAGGCGCCCCGGAGCCAGGGTTGCCGGGACGTTCAACACCAGGAGGTGGTCCCCATGTGGACATCGCATCACATGCTAGAGACCTTGGAGCGCGTCATGCGCTCCCCCGGCTGGGCCTACGTGCCGTGGCGCTTCATGCCGCCCTACCGCCCGCAGCGGACGGCACGTCGATGAGCCGCGCACGTCGCACGGCCACCGCGGGCGCGGGCGGACCAGCCATGACCCAGGCCGCGCCGGGCTTCGCCGGCATCGACCACGTGGCGCTGACCGTGACCGACCTCGACGTCAGTGAGCGCTTCTACACCGAGGTGCTCGGCTTCGTCGTCGTGATGGACGTCGGCACCGGACGCATCTGCATGCACCCCGCGACGGGCTTCGTCCTCGCCCTGCTGGTCCACGACGGCGGCACCGGCCGGCCGTTCTCCGAGCTCGACGTCGGCGTCGACCACCTCGGACTCGCGTCGGCGTCGCGCGAGGAGCTCGAGTGGTGGCAGGCGCGCTTCGACGACCTCGGCGTGCGCTACACCCCGATCCGCGACGAGACGTTCGGCTCCCACCTGAACTTCCGCGACCCGGACGACATCGCCCTCGAGCTCTCCTGCTCCAACGAGCTCATGACCGCCGCGCAGGCGGCGATGGCGACCGGGCAGATGACCTCCGCGGACATCGCGACCTTCGTCGCCGAGAACGTCGACGCCTCGTACGTCGTCCGCGACCACTCCGCGCCGGCGGGCTGAGCCCGGTCGCCCCTCGAACGGACCGCGTCCGGGAAGAGCAACAGCCCGGACCCTGAACGGTCCGGGCTGTCCGGGATCTCATGGGAGACCACAAGGGGTGGAGCTGAGGGGATTCGAACCCCTGACCTTCTCATTGCGAACGAGACGCGCTACCAACTGCGCCACAGCCCCATGCGCCTCACGGCGCGACGCCAAGATACACGAGCGTTCTGCGGCCCACCCAATCGGCCCGGACCGGCTCAGGCGCCGCTCGCGCGACGGGCCTCGCGCTCGGACTCGTCGGCCTCGCGGGCGGTGCGCGCGGACTGCTCGGCGGACCGGGCGAGGGCGGAGTCCTCGTCGTTGCGGCCGCTGGACCAGACGCCGGTGGAGTCGAGGTCGATGGTGGAGACCGTACGCCGCGCCGCGGCCGGCTTGTTGACGTAGGTCGGGAGCGTGGTGGGCACCATGTCCCACCCGCCGACGACCGGGATCTCGCCGGTGACCACGCCCGGCGCGTCGGCGGCCGGGGACGACTCGGACGGCTCGGGGGCCGCCGGGGCGGCGGGGACGCGCGGCTGGGGCGGCGTGACCGGCAGCTCGCCGGTGAGGTCGCCCTGCTCCTCCTCGATGAGCGGCGGCAGGCCGATCTCGATCGCGGAGCGGGCGGTGCGCTGGCGACGCTCGGCGCGTACGGAGACCCGGCAGGCGACCAGCCAGGCGACGAGCACCGCGGCGGGCGCGGCGACCCACGGCCACGCGATGACGGACGCGGCGGCCAGGCCGATGACGACGGTGTTGGCCAGCAGGACGAGGGCGAGGACGTTGCGGCGGCGCTTCGCGGCACGGCGGGCGGAGGCGCGCTCGGCGACGGGCGAGGTGCGCGGCGTACGGGCGACGGGGGCGGTGACCTCGCGGGTCACCGTCGTGGTCACGGACGCGCTGACCGTCTCGGCGACGGGCTGCGCGTGGGCCTTGGTCTCCACCGGCGGTCGCAGGGAGGCGCGGACGGGCGAGACGACCAGGCGCGCGCTGCGCCGGTCGACGGGCTCGCGGCGCGCGAGGACCCGCATGGTGTGCGAGAACTTCTCGACGGAACGGCTGCGGACGACCTCGTCGTGGTGCTTGAGGGCCTTGGGGATCAGGTAGACGGCCCACGCCACGGCAAGGGCGACGAAGATGAGAGCGCTCAGGTCCACGTCCGAAGCGTAGGAGCGTGGAGCGTGAGCGGGGCGGATGTCAAGTGGTGTGTCGCAGAACTACTGGTGTGACTGATGTGTCGAGAGCCGTGCGAGGACCCCTTCGGGTGCCTCCTCGGCGGTGACGGCGAAGATCCGGTGGTCGCGCCACGCCCCGTCGATGTGCAGGAACCGCGGGGCGTACCCGACCTGCTCGAGGCCGAGCTTCTCCACGACCCGCAGCGAGTTGGTGTTCTCGGGGCGCACGCAGATCTCCACGCGGTGCAGCCGCACCGGGCCGAGGCAGTGGTCGATCACCAGGCCCACCGCACGCGGCGCGACCCCGCGCCCGGCGACGTCGGCGGAGACCCAGTAGCCGATCGACGCCCACTGCGCCGACCCCCGCGCCACGTTGCTCACCGTCACCTGGCCGGAGAAGCGGCCCTCGACCTCGATCACGAACGGCAGGCAGAGTCCCTGCCTGGCCTGCTGCAGCAGCGACCGGGTGACGACCTTGTAGGACGACGGACGCGGCGCGGCACCCGGCGGGACGGTCGCGTCCCACGGCCGCAGCCAGTCGTGGTTGCGGGCGCGCACGGCCTGCCACTCGTCGGCGTCGGCGCGCCTGAGCGGACGCACGACGACGCCCTCGGACTCCAGGCGGGCCGGCCAGCCCGGCGCGTCGCCGGACAGCGCGCTCAGTGGTCGCTCCCGACGACCTGCTCGACGGCGTGGCGCACGACCGGCTCGAGCACACCGAGGCCGTCCTTCACGCCGCCGCGCGACCCGGGGAGGTTGACGACCAGGCAGTCCCCGACGAGGCCCGCCAGGCCGCGCGAGAGCATCGCCGTCGGCACGCCCTTGGCGACGCCCGCCGCGCGGATCGCCTCGGCGATGCCCGGCACCTCGCGGTCGAGGAGCGCAGCGGTCGCCTCGGGGGTGCGGTCGGTCGGGGTCAGACCCGTGCCGCCCGTGGTGAGGACCAGGCGCGCCCCGGCCGCCACTGCGGCGGAGATCGCCTCGCGGACCGGGTCGCCGTCGGGCACGACGGCCGGCTCGCCGCAGTCGAACCCCTGCCCGCGCAGCCAGTCGGCGATCAGCGGACCGGTCTCGTCGGCGTACGTCCCTGCCGCGGCGCGGTTGGAGGCGACGACGACGGCCGCGGGGAGGCTCATCGCGACCAGTCCCCCGAGCGACCGCCGGTCTTGGTCTCGACCCGGATGTCGGTGATGACGGCCGCCTTGTCGACGGCCTTGACCATGTCGACGACGGTGAGCGCGGCCACCGAGACGGCGGTCAACGCCTCCATCTCGACGCCGGTGCGGTCGGTGGTGCGGACGGTGGCGGTGATGTCGACGGACTCGTCGGTGACCTCGAGGTCGACGGTCACGCCCGAGATCGCGAGCGGGTGGCACAGCGGGACCAGCGCGGGCGTCTGCTTGGCCCCCATGATCCCGGCGATGCGGGCCACGGCGAGCGCGTCACCCTTGGGCACGCCCTCGCCACGCAGCAGCTCGACCACGGTCGGGCTCACGAGCACGCGGCCGGTGGCCGAGGCCGTACGGGTCGTGACGGGCTTGTCGCCGACGTCGACCATGCGCGCGGCGCCGCTGTCGTCGACGTGGGTGAGCCGGGCGGCACCGGCGTGGTCCTCGGAGGCCATCAGAACTCCTCGTCGAGCTTGCGGATCGCCACCATCTCGCCGGCGGCGATCGCGGTGGTGTCGGCCGGCACCTCGATGAGGCAGTTGGCGGTCGCGAGGTCGCCGATGAGGTGGGACCCGTGGCCGCCGACCGGCGAGACGAAGGTGCCGCCGCGGTCGGTCTCGTAGAGCCCGCGCACCAGCTGCACCTTGCCCTCGGGCGAGGACAGCCCGTGGGTCAGCCGCGCGCGGCCGGCCGGGCGTACGTAGGGCAGCTTGCCCATCATCCGGCGGATCGCAGGCAGCACGAACATCTCGAACGAGACGTAGGACGAGACCGGGTTGCCCGGCAGGGTGAAGACCGGGGTGTCGTCCTCGCCGATCGTGCCGAACCCCTGCGGCTTGCCCGGCTGCATGCCGACGCCGCCGAACCACATCGAGCCGTGGTGCGACAACGACTCCTTGACGACGTCGTAGTCACCCTCGCTCACTCCCCCGCTCGTGACGACGAGGTCGGCGCGGACGAGCTGGTCGCTCAGCGCCTCGGTGAAGGCGTGGGCCTCGTCGGGCACGATCCCGACGCGGTAGGCGATGGCGCCGGCGGCCCGGGCGGCCGCGGCGAGGAGGTAGGAGTTGCCGTCGTAGATCGAGTCGTGGCCGAGCGGCGTGCCGGGGTCGCGGAGCTCGGACCCGGTGGAGATCACGACCACCCGCGGGCGCGGGCGGGTGCGTACGGTGGCCCGGCCGACCGCGGCCAGCATGCCGAGGTGGCGGGGGCCGAGGACGGTGCCCTCCTCGAGCAGCATGTCGCCCTCGGCGATGTCGTCGCCGGTGGGCCGGATGTGCTGGCCGGGCGTCGCGGCCCGGTCGATGCGGACGGTGGCGACGCCCCTGTCGGTCCACTCGTAGGGGACCACCGTGGTCGCGCCGGCCGGGACGGGCGCGCCGGTCATGATCTTGACCGCGGTGCCGGGCGAGAGCGCCAGGATCGACGACTGCCCGGCCCCGATCTCGCCGACGACCGGCAGGGTCACGGGGTCGTCCGCGGTGGCGGCGGCGACGTCCTCGGCGACCACGGCGTAGCCGTCCATCGCGGAGTTGTCGAAGCTCGGCAGGGAGATCGGTGCCACGACGTCCTCGGCCAGCGCGAGGCCGAGAGCCTCCATGAGGGGCTGGGGGAACGCCTGGAGCGGGGAGACCGTGGCGAGGATGCGCTCGACGTAGTCGGCGACCGGCAGCAGGTCAGCCATCGGTGTCCCGGGCCGAGCCCTGGGCCGCGTCCTGCTCGCTCAGCACCGTGCCGGGCGCGACCCGCTGCGCCGCGGACGCCTGCAGCTTGACGTCGCCGACGACGCGGACGCCCTGGCCGAAGGTCCAGTCACCGTCGACGGTGAACGAGTCCGCCTCGCGCAGCGACGGCGCCCCCTCGGGGAAGCGCTTGTCGAAGTCGCCGACCAGCTTGTAGAAGTCGCCGTCGAGGGACACGTAGGGCACCTCGTCGCCCGACTGGTCGAGCACGAAGTCCTTGCCGATGTCGTAGACGTCGGAGCGCAGCACCAGCAGGTCGTCGGTGGTCTTGACCGGGACGAACCGGTCGCGGCCGACCTCGATCGTGCGGGCGCCCTCGAAGACCTCGATCGCGGCGCCCATCGCGGTCTCGATCTGGATGACCTCGGGCGTGCTGGGGTCGGCGGGGTCGAGGTGCTTGACGTTGCGGATGAGCGGCAGGCCGAGGATGCCGCCGCGCGCGTCGAGGGCGTCGACCATCGCCTGGACGTCGAACCAGAGGTTGTTGGTGGAGCAGTAGCGGTGGCGGTCGAGGTCGCTCAGCGCCTCCTTGTCCACGTCGAGCGTCTGCGCCGACTCGCGCAGCACGATGCGGCCGTCGGCCTTCCGGCGGGCGAAGTGGCCGCCCTTGCGGTCCGACGGCGTACGCCGCACCGCCTCGATCGCGAACGGCGCCCCGCTCTGCGCGAACCAGCCGGCCACCCGCGCGTCGGGCACCGCGCCGAGGTTGTCGGAGTTGGAGACGAACACGTAGCGGTAGCCCGCCGCCAGCAGCTGCGTGAGCAGGCCCGTGCCGCGCAGCGCGGTGTAGATGTCACCGTGGCCGGGCGGACACCACTCGAGGTCGGGGGCCTTCGGGTACGCCGCGGGCATCAGGTCGGCGACCAGGAGCTTGGGCTCCTTGTTCTGCAGGAACTCCAGCGGCAGCCCCTCGACCGGGAGGTCCTCGTAGCGGGCGAGCGCCGCCATGGTGTCGGCCGAGGTGCGGAAGGAGTTCATGAACATCAGCGGCAGCGGCGCGTCGTACTGCTTGCGCAGGTGCAGCACCTGCCGGGCGATGATGTCGAGGAAGCTCAGCCCCCGGCGCACGCACAGCAGCGACTTCGCGCGGTCCATGCCCATCGACGTGCCGAGGCCGCCGTTGAGCTTGATGACCGCGGTCGCGCGGATCGCCTCGGCGGCCACGTCGTCGGCCACCTCGACGTCGGCGATCGACTCCATGTCGAGCGGCTCGATCGAGTCCTCGGCGATCATGCCGGTCTCCCCGTGCTCGAGGAGCCGGTAGTAGTGCGCGAACGTGTCGATCGCGACCTCGTCCACCCCGGCCTGCCGCATCTTCTCGCGCGCGAGCGCGAGACCCTGGGGGTTGCCCTTGCTTGCCATGCTTCGATCGTAGGCTGCCGACGTGGGAGCAGGACACTCGCCGGCCAAGACGGCACTCCGTGACCAGGTACGCGCCGCGCGCAGGCGCCGACCGCTCGGTGCCGCGGCGGACTTCGCCGCCGACGTCTCGCGGGTCGCCCTGCAGTGGGCACCGGTCCGCGACGCCGCCACCGTCGCGGCGTACGTGTCGGTCGGCAGCGAGCCGGGCACCGGGCTGCTGCTCGACGCACTGGTGGCCGCGGGCAAGCGGGTGATCCTGCCGGTGGTGCTGCCCGACCTCGACCTCGACTGGGCGGTCTACGACGGTCCCGACGCCCTCGCGCCGGCGACGCGCGGGCTCTACGAGCCGACCGGCCCGCGGCTGGGTCGCGACGCGATCCGCACCGCCGACGTCGTGCTCGTGCCCGGCCTCGGGGTCTCCCCCGCCGGCGAGCGGCTCGGTCAGGGCGGCGGCTGCTACGACCGGGTCCTGCCCCGGGTCCCGGCCGGTACGCCCGTCGCCGTCGTGCTCTTCGACGACGAGGTCGGCGTCGCCGTGCCCTCGGAGCCGCACGACGTACGGGTCGGGTTCGCGCTGACCGCGAGCGGGGTCACTCCGTTGTCGCAACCACCGGTTGCCCGGTGATCCGTCGGGTTCTCACCCGTTGCAACGGGTGAGAACCTAGGCAACCACCGGTGGACCGGTGGTTCCCGGGGCAGGTGGGGCTCACCCCGCGGGCGTCAGCACCAGCCGGTCCTCGGCGGCCTCCTCGATGGCGCCGCGCGACCAGGCCCAGGGCAGGGTCTCCCCGTCGACGAACAGCTCGGTCTGGTCGGAGTAGTGCGCGGACACCGGGTGCCCCGAGACGCCGGTGAGGTTGATCCACCGCGAGTCGTCCCAGTCGGCTGTCGAGACCACCATCCGCATCGAGGGCGCCGCGGTCACCCCGTAGCCCTCGACCGCGTTCCACGACGTCGCGTCGACGATCGACGAGCCGCCGCCGACCTCCCAGCCGGTGCGGTTGAACAGTCGCTCGACCGGCGCGATGCCGGACTCGCCCAGCGTGGCGTTGCGCAGGTCCATCCGGTGCAGCCGGCCCCACTCCCACAGCTTCGGGTCGCGGGACTGCCGTCGGGTCATCTCGTCGCGCGCGTCGATGAGGGCGGCGCGGAGGATGTCGTCGCGGGTCTCGACCGTGTCGTCGGTGGTCGAGTCGTCCCACCACGGACCGGCGGGCTCGGTCAGCATCTCGCCGACCACGCGGAACCAGCGGTCGCCGCCGTCGGGCCAGGTGCGCTGGCGCAGGTCGTCGTGGAAGGTCTTCTGCAGCAGGGTGCGCCACACGGCGTTGAAGTAGGCCGCGGCGGCGCTGTCGGCGGGCGAGGTGAAGTCCCAGCCGCGGAGCAGGTTCTGCGCGTTGCGGTAGTAGGGCGACGGCAGCCGCTCGACGTCGAGGAGGTAGGGCACGAGCGTCTCGGCCATCGGGTTGACGGAGTCGAGCTGGAGCTCGGCCATCTCCTCGACGGACAGCTCGCCCTCGGCCTCGAGCAGCTCGCGGATCCGGGTCGACCGGTAGCCGTAGTCCCAGTCCTCGGTGAGCAGGTAGGGGTAGTCCTCGCCGACCACGGCCTGGTTGGCGGTCGCGATGAACCCCTCCTCGGGGTCGAGGACGCTCGGCAGGCCGTCGAAGGGGACGTAGTCACCGGTCCAGTCGTTGGCGCTGACCCAGCCCTCGACCGGCATCGTGCCGTCGTTGCCGGCCCGGCGGATCGGGATCCGGCCGGGCGACTGGTAGCCGATGTGGCCCTCGCGGTCGGCGTACACGAGGTTCTGCGCGGGCACGGAGAAGTCGGCCGCCGCCGCGCGGAACTCGTCCCAGTCCGAGGCACGGTTGAACGCGAGGATCGCGTCCGCGGTGGGGGCCGGGTCGAGGGCGGTCCACGCCAGCGCGACGGCGTACCCGCTGCCCCGCTCCCCGGGCTCGTCGGTCGGGGCGTTGGCGCCGACGGTGGCGAACGCAGGCGACACGTCACTGATCAGGGGGCCGTGGACGGTCTCGCGCACCCGCAGCTCGACGTCGTCCTCGCCGCGCACCTCGATGATCTCGGTGCGGACCTGCATCGGCTCGGTCTCGCCGTCGCGGACGTAGCGGTCGTCGCCCTCGGTCTGCTCGAGGAAGAGGTCGGTGACGTCGGGGCCGAGGTTGGTCATGCCCCAGGCGATGTCGGCGTTGTGGCCGATGATCACGCCCGGAACGCCGGAGAACGTGAAGCCCGACGTGTCGAGCGTGCAGTCGGCCGACATCTCGCGGCAGTGCAGGCCCATCTGCATCCAGATGCCCGGCTGGCTGATGCCCAGGTGCGGGTCGTTGGCGAGGATCGGCTTCCCGGTGGCGCTGTGCTCGCCGTCGACGACCCACGAGTTGCTGCCGATGCCACGCCCCTTGCCCACCAGCTCGGGCATCGCGTCGAGCCGGTCCTGGACCCGCTCGAGCGCGTCGACCACGCCTTGCGGGTACGCCGGGCGACGCGGGTTGCGGGTGGCGTTGCCCGTCGCGTTCTGCTCGAACACGCCGTCGACCACGCCGCCCCCGTCCACGATCGGCGGGTGCTCGTCGAAGGGGTAGGACGGCCAGAGCGCGGCGATCTCGTCCTCGGTGTGGTCGAGCGAGAGCAGCACCCGGTCGACCTCGGCGTCCATGTTGCCGCGGAGGTCCCACGCCATCGCCTTCAGCCACGCGAGCGAGTCGACCGGCTGCCACTCCTCGGGCGTGTAGTCGAGCCCGCTGAGACCGAGCACGCTGTACTCCGTGGCGAGCTCGGAAGGGCTGCGCTCGGCGATGTAGGCGTTGACCCCGTCGGCGTACGCCGAGAGCGCGTCGCGGGTGGCCGGCTCCAGCAGCGCCCACTCGCGCTCGGCGACGCGTCGCCACCCCATCGTGCGGATGAAGCGGTCGGTCTCGAGGGTGTCGGGGCCGAAGATCTCCGAGAGCCGCCCGGCCGTCACGTGGCGGCGGACGTCCATCTCGAAGAAACGCTCCTGCGCGTGCACGAAGCCCTGCGCGAACATCAGGTCGGCGTCGGTGTCGGCGTAGACCTGCGCGATGCCGTGCTGGTCACGCACCACCTCGACCGACGCGGACAGGCCCGGCACCTCGATCTCGCCCGAGGTCTGGGGCAGCGGGCGGCGTACGACCACCACGACGGCGGCCGCGAGGACGACGAGGACCAGCACCAGGGCCAGTGCCGTCCAGGCGGTCCACCGCACCGCCCGGGGTGCGCGCTTGAAGGTCTGCCACCGGGAGCCACGCGTGGGCTCGGCGGTGTCGGTCTCGGGGGTGGGTGCAGGCTCACTCATGTCCTCCCCCATTGTGCCGTACCATTGGCAGTCGAAGGGCCAGAGTGCCAGCGCGTCGCGCCGGCCCGGCTGATCTCCGCCCGTCGCTCTCAAAGGACCCACATGCCGACCTACCAGTACGCCTGCACCGAGTGCGGCCACTCCTTCGAGCAGTTCCAGAGCTTCAGCGAGGACGCGCTGACCGTCTGCCCCGAGTGCGACGGCAAGCTGCGCAAGCTGTTCAACGCCGTCGGCGTGGTCTTCAAGGGCTCGGGGTTCTACCGCACCGACAGCCGCTCCGGCTCGTCGTCCTCGACCCCCGCCTCGACCCCCGCCGCGGCGTCGACCTCCTCCGACGGGTCGTCCGGCAGCTCCGCCGCCGCGTCGACCTCCTCGTCGACCTCCTCGTCGACCTCCTCGTCGTCGGCCTCGTCGTCCGACTGAACCTCCGGCTGCTCGCAGGGTTCGAGGCTCCTGTGGAGAGGCCGAGCGGGAGCACGCCCGTCCGGCCTAGCGTCGACGCATGTTCCCGGGACTCCCGCCCGCCCGCCGCCGGCTCCGCGCCGTACGCCACCAGCTGCGGCGCCGCCGTCGACCGATCGCCGCGACGCTGACGGCGCTCGCGGTGCTGAGCGCGCTGCACACGCTCGCCCCGGCACCGCCCGCGACGGTCGAGGTGCTCGTCGCCGCCCGCGACCTGCCGTCCGGGGCGGTGATCGGCGAGGACGACGTCGTCAGTCGCGCCTGGCCGGCCGACCTGGCACCCGCGGCCGCGGCCACCTCACCGACTGGCCGTGTGCTCGCCGCCCCGATCGCGCGGGGCGAGGTCGTGACGGACGTACGCCTCGTCGGTCCCCGCCTCGCGCTCGCCGAGGCCGGCGACACGGTCGTGCCGGTGCGGCTGCCCGACGCGGGCATGGCCGCGCTGCTGCGAGCCGGCGACGAGGTCGACCTGCTCGCGACCGATCCCGGCACCGGGTCGTCCACGATCGTGGCGAGCGACGTCACCGTGCTCGCCACCCCGACCGGGGTGCCGGAGGGACCGGCCGGCGGGAGCGGCGGGGCCCTCGTGGTGGTCGGCGCGAGCGCCGGGGAGGCGGTGGACATCGCCGGGGCGGCGCTGACGCAGTTCCTGACCGTGTCGTGGAACCGCTAGTGTGAGGTGCGTTCACTCATCAGCGGCTCCTCTCGGGGCCCGACACGAGGGAGATACACCATGAGTGGCTTCAAGGCCTTCGTCCTGAAGGGCAACCTGATCGAGATCGCCACCGGTCTGATCATGGCGCTGGCGTTCGCAGCCGTGACGACCACGTTCACCGAGTGGCTCACCGGGCTGCTCCCGGTGGGCGACGACTTCTTCAGCGACGAGACCGGCAGCTTCGGCGCCTTCCTCAACGCGTTGATCGCGTTCCTGATCATGGCGACGGTCGTCTACTTCTTCATCGTGCTCCCCTACACGAAGGCCAAGGAGCGCTTCTTCCCGTCAGAGGAGGCCGGCGCCCCCGCCGACGTGGCCCTCCTCGAGGAGATCCGCGACCTGCTCAAGGCGCGCAACGGCTCCGTCTGATCCTTTCACCGCTGGGCGCGAGCGCTCAGCCGTGGTGCGGCGGGACCTGGTCGCGGTACCAGTCGTCGCCCTTGCCGGGGCGGTCCTCGCGCGCGTCGCTGTCGTCGCTGGTCTGCTCGGGCACTCCCTCACCGAAGACCTCGGCCAGCCGGCGACGCCGCTCCCAGTCCGACTCCGCACCCTCGTCAGGTGCCGGAGGAGAACCTGGCGTGGTGCTCATGCGCAGACGCCGAAGATCTGCTCCTCCGGCGGCGTCGTGCTCTCCGGGGCCTCGGGGGTCTCCGTCTCCGACGGGGTCTCGCTGGCCGTGTCGGACGGCGTCTCGGTGGGCGTCTCCGACGGGGTCTCGGACGGGGTCTCCGACGCGGTCTCGCCGGGCGAGCCGGTCTCGGTCGGCGACTGCGTCGAGCTCGCGGGCGGCTCAGCGCTGGTGGAGGTCCCCTTCAGCAGCCGCGCCGGGATCTCCTTGTCCTGGGCGATCAGCTTCCAGATCCGGTCGGCCTCGGGCTTCCAGAACACCTTGCCGCTGAACTCGGAGTCGACCGGGTAGTAGTCCGTCGGCAGCGTGACGAACTTGATCTTGTCGAGGCCGATGCCCTGCAGCTGCATCGCCACCTTGCCCAGGCGGGTGACCCTGGCGAACTCCTCGTCGGTCTGCAGCGACTCCGTCGCCGCGTCGAGGAAGCGCACGACCTTGTCGAGCCGGGTCAGGGTGCCGGCCGAGAGGACCTTGCGCACGAGCGCGCCGATGAACTCCTGCTGGCGTCGGATGCGCGAGATGTCGTTCTGCTGGATCTTGTCGCCGACGTAGCGGGCCCGGACGTAGTCGAGGGCCTGGTCACCGGTGAGCACCGACGGGTCGCCCTTCGGCACGAAGATCTGGCGCGGCCGGTCGACGATGTCCTCGGGCACGCACACCGGCACGCCGTCGACCGCGTCGACCATCGACCCGAAGCTGGCGAAGTCGACGACGACGAAGTGCTCGACCCGGATGCCGGTGTTCTGCTCGACCTGGGCCAGCGTGCACACGGGGCCGCCGATCCCGTAGGCCTGGTTCCACATCACCTCGGTCGCCGCCGGGGAGTCGCAGCCGTCCTCGGGTCGGTCGACGATGGAGTCGCGAGGGATCGACACGGCGTACGCCCGGCTGCGGTCCGCGGACAGGTGCACGAGGATGGTGGTGTCGGACCCGCCGCCCCCTTCGGCGTCGATGTCGCAGCCTTCGCACTCGCGCGAGTCCGAGCCCATCACCAGGATGTCGAGGGGCTGGCCGTTGCCGGTGTAGACCTCGTCGGGGCGGTCGGTGAGCGCGTCGGTGGAGATGCCCTCGATGTTGCCGTCCAGGTGGCGGATGAAGTAGACCGTGCCGAGCCCGGTGACGAGGGCGAGCACGACGGCGCTGATCAGGATCACGCGTCCGACGGTGTGCCGGCGGGCGGCCTTGCCCTTGCGCTTGGGCACGCCCGCAGCAGGTTCCGGACGCGACTCGTCGGACACGGGCTCACCTTCGACAGGGTGGGATGGACTGACCGGGACGGAATCTACTTCACTTCGGCAAGTTTGCTGCTCTCTGCAGCGCGCTCATCCGTCGCGCCGAGCCGCCAGCAGTCCGATGAACTCGTCGGCCATGTCGAGCTGCCGCACCAGGCGCTGCCGACGCTCGGTCGCCTCCCCCGACACCGCTCCGAGGCGCTCGCGGGCGGCCCGGCGGGCGGACTCGTCGGCCGCCGCGTCGTCCAGCACCTCGAGGTCGCCCATGACGGCCTTCATCTCGTCGAGGGTGAACCCGAGCGGCTTCATCCGGCGGATCACGAGGATCTTGTCGACGTCGGACTCGGTGTAGAGCCGGAACCCTCCGTCGGTGCGCCCGGAGGGCGTCAGGAGGCCGACCTCCTCCCAGTGCCGCAGGCTCCGCAGGGAGAGCTCCGTACGGGTGGCGACCTCGCCGATCTGCATGACGGGTTCGTCACCCACGGGTCCGCTCCTTCGCGCCGATTGCAAACCTACCGTTACGTAAGGGTAGGTTTCCCCTCCGTGTCTGCCGTCGCCGAGCCTATGGCCACCCCCGCCGAGCCCACCGTACGAGCCGCCCTGCGCTCGCCGCGGCTGCTGCGCACCGAGGTCCTCGCCGGCCTCGTCGTCGCGCTCGCGCTCATACCCGAGGCGATCTCGTTCTCGATCATCGCCGGGGTCGACCCGCGCATCGGCCTCTTCGCCTCGTTCACGATGGCGGTCTCGATCGCCTTCCTCGGCGGTCGTCCGGCGATGATCTCGGCCGCGACAGGCGCCATCGCGCTCGTCATCGCGCCGGTGATGCGCGACCACGGCTACGACCACCTCATCGCCACCGTGCTGCTCGGCGGCGCCATCCAGGTCGTGCTCGGCCTCACCGGAGTGGCCCGGCTGATGCGGTTCATCCCGCGCCAGGTGATGGTCGGGTTCGTCAACGCCCTGGCGATCCTGATCTTCCTGGCCCAGGTCCCGCACCTGGTCGGCGTGCCGTGGCTGGTCTACCCGATGGTCGCCGTCGGCATCGCCGCCATCGTGCTCCTGCCCCGCGTGACCCGGGTGGTCCCCGCGCCGTTGATCGCCATCGTCGCGCTCACCGCCTTCACGCTCGTCGCCGGCCTGTCCCTGCCCGACGTCGGCGACGAGGGCGAGCTGCCCGACAGTCTCCCGTCGCTGTTCCTGCCCGACGTGCCGTGGACGCTGGAGACGCTGCAGGTCATCGCCCCGTACGCCGTGGCGATGGCGCTCGTCGGCCTGCTCGAGTCGCTGCTGACGGCCAAGCTCGTCGACGACATCACCGACACCCGCTCCGACAAGACCCGCGAGGCCTGGGGCCAGGGCGCCGCCAACGTCGTCACCGGCTTCTTCGGCGGGATGGGCGGCTGCGCCATGATCGGCCAGACGATGATCAACGTGAAGGCGTCCGGCGCCCGGACGCGCATCTCGACGTTCCTCGCCGGCGTCTTCCTGCTCGTCCTGGTCGTCGGCTTCGGCGACGTCGTCGCACTCATCCCGATGGCCGCACTCGTCGCGGTCATGGTCATGGTGTCGGTCGGCACCTTCGACTGGCACTCCGTCCAGCCCTCGACCCTGCGCCGGATGCCGAAGTCGGAGACCACGGTCATGCTCGCCACCGTCGTGGTCACCGTCGTGACCCACAACCTCGCCATCGGCGTCGGGGTCGGCGTGCTGGCGGCGATGACGCTGTTCGCCCGCCGCGTCGCGCACCTCACGGAGACCCACCGCGACCTGGTGGTCGACCGCGACGGCACGACGAGCGCCGTCTACCGCGTCACGGGCGAGCTGTTCTTCGCCTCCAGCAACGAGCTCTACACCCAGTTCGACTACGCCGGAGACCCCGACCACGTGGTCATCGACCTCTCGCAGTCCCACGTGTGGGATGCCTCCACGGTCGCCTCGCTGGACGCGATCGCGACCAAGTACGCCCACAAGGGCAAGACGGTCGAGATCGTCGGGCTCAACCCCTCGAGCGCCGAGCGCCACGAGCGGCTGTCCGGCTCGCTGCCGTCCCACTGACCGCCGCGTGGCGACCGTCCTGATGGGCGGCGGCGGACGACGTCGTGGCAGGATGCTGCCCGCTGCAGCACCTCGCGGTGACGTGGCAACGCCCCAGTAGCTCAGTGGATAGAGCAGCCGCCTCCTAAGCGAAAGGTCGCAAGTTCGACTCTTGCCTGGGGCACCAGCCAGTGTGTGGCTTCGCCTGACGGGTGACAGCTACTCCGGTTGATCGGTGACACTCGCGTCGGCCTCGATCAGCAGGCCCGTGGACGTCGCCAGGTGCGCGAGGACCTTCTCCTGGAAGTCGGGGTCCCGCGTCGCCCGGTGGGGCTCGTGCGGTGCGCCGTGGTGCCAGTAGCCAGCGGTACGCGGGTCGATCTCCTCGTCGGGCGCACTCGCGAGCCAGACCTGGGTGCGATGACCCTCGTCCAGGTCGTCGGGTGCGCCGGCTCCGCCCATGCGCGTGGGGACCCACCCCGGATCGACCGCGTGAGACGACGTCGAGGGGCGGAGCCGGGCGAGCGCCATCACGAACGTCGTGACCCACAGCTTGCTGTCCGAGTAGCTCCCACCCCGAGCCAGGTCGGTGGTGCCCGACCGGTGCATGCCGCTGCTCAGCACGATCGACCGGCCGGCCGGTCGCATCGACGCCGTCAGGACGTACGGCGCCACGACGTTGACGGCGGTCGCGAGCGACCGGTCCATCGTCCCGGCGTTGTGGACGACGGCGTCGAACCGGCCGAACCGGTCCAGCTCTCCGGCGAGCGCGACGGTCGCGTCGAGGTCGGAGAGGTCGGCGTACGCCGCTCCGGCGACGGAGGCGAGAACGGCCGGGTCCTCGACCCGATCGGCGCTGCGGGCGTGCAGCACGACGTCGTGACCGGCGGCCACCAGCGCCCGAACGGTCGCGAGTCCGAGGCCGGTCGAGGCGCCGGTGACGAGGACGAGGCTCATGTGGTGCAGTCTCGCGCGCGGTGCACGCTGCCTACGTCCGACCCTCAGAGGGTCTCGAACCGCATCCCGGCCGCCTGCAGCCGCACGATCAGCGCGTCACCCATCGCCTGGACGGGCGTGACCTGTCCGGCGGTCTCCGGGTTGTCGTCGAGCGCGAGGCACAGCGCGGCCTCGGAGAGCATCTTGGCGGTCTCGGTGTAGCCCGGGTCGCCGCCGGAGACGCGCGTACGGATGGTGCTGCCCTTGGCCTCGCCCACGAAGTCGACGGTGAACCACGACTTCTCCCGCTTGGCCGGGTCGGGTCCCGAGCCCTGCGGCACCTTGGACAGCAGGAGGTCGCGCAGCGGCTTGACCTGCGAGGCGAGGGTCAGCGCACCCATCCCGATGGCGCCGCCCGCGGCGTAGCGCAGCGTCTTGGTGCCGGCCCAGTGGGAGTAGCGGAACTTCGGGCCGTACGCCTCCAGCGCCGCGCCGCTGCGGGCGACGACGATCGGGTCGATGGTCGGCAGCGGCAGCAGCCAGTAGCCGAGCACGGGGTCGCGGTGCGGCCTCCCGCTGACGGAGCGGGACGAGCGCCCCTCGGGCCGCACCTCGGCGCGGCGGCGGGCGGCGTACGTCTTCTTCATCTCCCTGGCCCGGGAGAACTGGTTGACCGCGGAGTGGAACGTGCCGCCGGAGAACGTGCCGCCGGAGCGGACGACGCCGCGCAGGGTGATCGGCTGGTCGGACGGCAGCTGGCGGACGGTGAAGTACGCGCCGAGGTCGTGCGGGATCGAGTCGAAGCCGCACGCGTGGACCAGCCGGGCGCCCGTGCGGAGCGCCGTCTGGTGGTGCTCGAGGAACATCCGGTCGACGAACTCCGGCTCGCCGGTGAGGTCGAGGTAGTCGGTGCCGGCCTCGGCGCACGCGGCGACGAGCGGGCCGCCGTGCTCGAGGTAGGGGCCGATCGTGGTGGCGACGACCCGCGTACGACGGGCGACGTCGGACAGCGCGGCCGCGTCGGAGGAGTCGGCGACCAGCACCTCGACGTCCGCGGCTCCCTGGTCGGCGAGGCGGCGGCGCACGGCCTCGAGCTTGTCGGCGTTGCGCCCGGCGATCGCCCACCTCAGCCCGGCCGGCGCGTGGGCGGCGAGGTAGTCGGCGGTGAGGCCGCCGGTGAAGCCCGTGGCGCCGAAGAGCACGAGGTCGAGGTCACGGTCGGGGTGGCGGTCGCTCATCGCGCCATCGTGCCACGCGGAACCACGGCCCCGACCGCCCCGTCCCACTGCCATGCGAGCGCGCAGGATCATCACGGGCATCATCGTCGGCGCCAGCCTCGCCGCCGCCGTCGGCGTCGGCTACGCCCTCGGCAGCGAGCCGGGCTCGCCGGGCGGGCCGTCCGCTCCGCCGATCGCGCTCGCCAACGCCGACCTCGGCGTCGCGGCCGACTGCGACGACCTGCTCGCCTCGTACGTCGAGCGCGCGCTGGAGCTGGTCGGGCCGTACGGCTGGGGTGGCGGCGCGGTCGACCTCGGCGTGATGGAGGGCGGCGACTCCGCCGGCGCCTCGGAGGACGCCGGGGCGCCGGTGAACCCCCGCGGCGGCGTCAGCACCTCACGAACGACGAGCAACGAGTCGGGCACCAACGTCCAGGAGGTCGGCGTCGACGAGTCCGACGTGGTGAAGGTGGCCGGCAGCCTGCTGCTGCGGCTGCGCGACGGCGAGCTGCTGGCGTACGACGTGGCGGGCGCCGAGCCCCGGCTGCTGTCCTCGACCCGGATCGACGACGCCCGCGGCACGTCCGCGTGGGTCGGCGACCCGGGCGGCGAGCTCGTCCTCGTCGACGGCCGGGCGGTCGTCGTCGGGACCTCCGACGACGGCCTGAGCAGCACGGTCACGACCGTCGACCTCGCCGACCCCACCTCGCCCACGGTCGTCGACGCGACCACGATCCGCGGCCGCGCGTCCGCCGTACGGCTGCACGGCGACGTGGTGCGGGTGGTGCTCCAGAACGGCCTGCCCGAGCTCGACTTCTCCTTCCCCGACGGCGCCTTCGGCCAGCTGCGCGCGCGACTGCGCAACCGCGCGCTCGTGCGCGAGACGACGCTCGCCGACTGGCTGCCGACGGTCGACGGCACACCGCTGGTCGACTGCGCGGACGTCGCGATCCCCGACGACGACGAGATCGCCCTCGGCACCACCACCGTCCTCGCCGTCGACCCGGCCGACCCGACTGCCCGGACGACGACCGCAGTGGCCATCGACTCGGACCTCTCCTACTTCTCGACCGACCGGTTCTACCTCGCGGCGGCAGGGCCCCAGTGGGGCTGGATCGACTGCATGGACTGCCGGACGACCTGGCCGTCGTCGAGCGGCACCACGCCGCTGTTCGCCTTCGCGCTCGACGGGGCGGAGACGACGTACGTCGCCTCGGGGGAGGTCGAGGGCACCATCGCCGACCGCTGGTCGATGGACGCCGTCGGCGGCTCCCTGCGCGTCGCGGTCGGACCGAGCAGCGAGACGGGCAACTTCAACTCGGTGCTGACGCTGCGCGAGGACGGGTCGGAGCTCGTCGCGGACGGTCGCGTCGACCGGCTCGGGGTCGACGAGCAGATCAAGTCCGTGCGGTGGTTCGACGACCTCGCGATCGTGGTGACCTTCCGGCAGACCGACCCGCTCTACGCCATCGACCTGACCGACCCGGCCGCGCCGGTGCTGCTCGGCGAGCTGAAGATCCCCGGGTTCTCCGAGTACCTCCACCCCCTCGGCGAGCACCGCCTGATCGGGATGGGCCAGGACGCGTCGCCTCAGGGCGTGACACGCGGCGCCCAGGCCGCGCTCTTCGACGTCACCGACCTGACCGACCCGCGCCAGCTCGACGTGGTGCGCTACGCGAAGAACACGCAGGCCGGCGCCGGCCTCGACCCGCGCCAGTTCACCTGGCTGCCGGAGCAGCGGGTCGCGCTGACGGTCGTCTCCGAGGGCTGGACCGGCACCACCGGCTGGGTCTCGGTGCTCTCGCTCGCGGACGGCTCGATGGCCAACCGGATGGTGGAGGTCGAGCACGGCAGCGACGTGGCCGACGTACGCCTCGTGCCGCTCGCGTCGGGCAGGGTGGTGCTGGTGACGGGCGACGACGTGTCCTTCTTCGAGCTCGCCGGCTGAGCTCCGCACCGACGTATCCTCGATGCCATGTGCCGGAACATCCGCCCGCTGAACAACTTCGACCCTCCCGCCAGCCGTGACGAGGTCACCGCGGCCGCCCTGCAGTACGTCCGCAAGGTGGCCGGGACGACCAAGCCGTCGCAGGCCAACGAGGAGGTGTTCTACGCCGCGGTGAAGGAGATCGCACACATCACCGAGCACCTGCTCGACGACCTCGTGACCACCGCTCCGCCGAAGAACCGTGAGGTGGAGGCGGCCAAGGCCAGGGCCCGCGCGCAGGCGCGGTACGCGTGACCCTCCTCGCGGACCGGTCGGTCGAGGAGGCCCTCGACCTGCTGGCCACCCGGCCGCTGGTCGTGCTGACGGGGGCGGGGCTCTCCACCGACTCCGGGATCCCCGACTACCGCGGGCCGGGCTCGCCCGCGCGGGCGCCGATGACCTACCAGGAGTTCGTCGCAACGCCCCAGGCGCAGCAGCGCTACTGGGCGCGGAGCCACCTCGGGTGGCAGCGGATGGGGCGGGCACTCCCCAACGACGGCCACCGCGCGCTCGCGGCCCTCGATCCCGGGCTCCTCATCACCCAGAACGTCGACGGCCTGCACGAGGCCGCCGGGTCGCGGAGGCTCGTCGCGCTGCACGGCCGGGTCGCCGACGTGGTCTGCCTGTCGTGCCGCACGACGTCGTCGCGGGCCGCGCTCGCGAGCGAGCTCGACGCGCTCAACCCCGGCTGGCTCGCGCGGCACGGCTGGGTGGAGTCCCGCCCCGACGGCGACGTCGACCTCGACGACACCGACGACTTCGTGGTGCCCCGGTGCCCGTGCGGCGGTCCGCTCAAGCCGGACGTGGTGTTCTTCGGCGAGAACGTGCCGGCCGACCGCGTCGCTCGCTGCTACGCCGCGGTCGAGGCCCTGGGCACGGACGGCGCCCTGCTCGTCGCCGGCTCGTCGCTCACGGTGATGAGCGGCCTGCGGTTCGTGAAGCGGGCGGCCTCGGGAGGCACGCCGATCGTCATCGTGAACCGCGGGCTGACGCGCGGCGACCAGCTGGCGGCGTACAAGCTCGAGGTCGGGTGCAGCGAGTTCCTGGGCGAGCTCGCCGCCCGCGCCGCCTAGCGGCGTACGAAGATGTGCTCGGCCGCCTCGACCACCAGCTCGGCGGTCTCGCCGCCGGAGCCGATGAGGATGCCCTCCTCGGTGCGCGCGATGGTGACGGTCTTGCCGGGCAGGGCGCCCACGCGGCGCAGCAGGCCCATCAGCTCCTCGTCCTTCTGCATCTCCTCGGAGATCCGCTTGACGTGGACGCGCTGGTCCTCCGCGCCCGCGGCGGCCGACAGCGGCTCCACGTTGTCCATGAAGTCCTCGCCGGCCTGGTCGCCGAGCTCGTCGAGGCCCGGGATCGGGTTGCCGTAGGGCGACTCCGTCGGGTGGTCGAGCAGCTCGAGCAGCCGGCGCTCGACGGTCTCGGACATCACGTGCTCCCACCGGCACGCCTCGGCGTGGACGAGCTCCCAGTCGAGACCGATCACGTCGGTGAGCAGCCGCTCGGCGAGCCGGTGCTTGCGCATCACGCGGGTGGCGAGGCGCTGGCCCTCCTCGGTGAGCTCCAGGTGGCGGTCGCCCTGGACCGTGAGCAGCCCGTCCCGCTCCATCCGCGCCACCGTCTGCGACACCGTGGGACCCGACTGGTGCAGACGCTCGGCGATGCGCGCACGCAGCGGCACGATGCCCTCCTCCACGAGCTCGTAGATCGTGCGGAGGTACATCTCGGTGGTGTCGATCAGGTCGCTCACGGGGGTCATTGTGTCCCATGGCGCAACTGCCCCGGGCACGCGTGCCGTGGCACAGTGAGCCGGTGACCGAGCTGATCGTGCCCCGACGCTTCTGCGGACCTCCCGACTCCGGCAACGGCGGCTGGACGGCCGGCGCGCTGGCCGCGCTCGACGACGCCGACGCGCCCGCGGACCGGTGCGGGGGCTGGCCCGCGATCGAGGTCTCGCTCCGGCAACCGCCGCCGCTCGACACCCCGCTGCCCGTCACCGTCGAGGCAGGCGTCACCACGGCGTCGTACGGCGGGGCGCCCGTCGCGACCGCGAAGCGCGTCGACCGTACGCTCACCGAGGTCGCGCCGGTCGAGCCCG
Organism: Nocardioides ganghwensis; assembly: GCF_014779655.1. Taxonomy (GTDB): domain Bacteria; phylum Actinomycetota; class Actinomycetes; order Propionibacteriales; family Nocardioidaceae; genus Nocardioides; species Nocardioides ganghwensis. The sequence continues at coordinate 123,571 of NZ_JACXYX010000015.1, read as the reverse complement.
CGGCGGCCGCAGCCGCGGAGGCGTCGTACCCCGGGCACACCTTCCACCCCTTCCCCACCTGCTTCGCCTGCGGCACGGCGCGCGAGGACGGCGACGGGCTGCGGATCTTCCCCGGACCCGTGGACGCGGGCGACGAGCGCATCGCGGCCACCTGGACCCCGCACGCGAGCCTGCACGAGGACTGGCACACGTACGGCGACGAGCATCCCCGCGCCTCGGTGGCCGTCACCTGGGCGGCGCTGGACTGCATCGGCGGCTGGGCGGGCGACCTGACCGAGCGGCTGATGGTGCTCGGGCGGATGACCGCTCGTGTCGACGACCTGCCCGTGATCGGCGAGCCGCACGTCGTGGTCGGCGAGGGCCGCGGCCGGGACGGGCGCAAGACCTTCACCGCCTCCACGCTGTACGACTCCGCGGGCCGGGTCGTCGCGGCCGCCGAGCACACCTGGATCGCGGTCGACCCGGCGCTGTTCGGGGGGAGATCACCGCGGTGACCGCGCGGGCGGAGGTCGTGGAGTGGCTGCTCGCCGGTGACGTGGCAGTGGCCCACCAGACGACGCGCGACCTCCTGCACCGCACGGCCCCGGGCCTCCGGACCCGCATCGCCACCGAGGGCCACGGGGCTGCCCTGCTCGCCGCCCGCAGGTCGGACGGCCACTGGGGCCGCGGCTTCTACCAGCCCAAGTGGACCAGCACCCACTACACCCTGCTCGAGCTGTGCAACCTCGGCCTGCCCGGGGACCAGCCGGCCGCCGTCGAGTCGGCGGCCCTGGTCCTGGCCCGCGAGAAGGGGCCCGACGGCGGGCTCGACCCGAGTCACCGCGCTGCCGTCAGCGACGCCTGCATCAACGGCATGGGGCTCCGCTACGCGAGCTGGTTCGGCGCCCGCGAGGAGGACCTGGCTTCGCTCGTCGACGTCCTGCTGGCCCGTACGGTCGTCGACGGCGGCTTCAACTGCCGCCACCGGCCTCCTCACGCTCCCCTCGCCCACTCCTCGCTGCACACCACCGTCTCGGTCCTGGAGGGGTTCACGAGCTATCTCGCGGCCGGCCACCGGCACCGCCGGGAAGAGGTCGTCGCCGCACAGGGCACCGCGGTGGAGTTCGTGCTGCGCCACCAGCTGTTCCGCAGCGAGCGGACGGGCGAGGTGATCCGGGAGGACTTCCTGGTGCCGCACCACCCCCCGCGGTGGCACTTCGACATCCTCCGCGGGCTCGACTGCCTCGCCGGAGCGGGCGTGCCGCCTGACCCGCGGATGGAGGCCGCGCTCGAGGCGCTGCTCGCCAGACGTCGACGGGACGGCACCTGGACGGCGCGCGCGTGGCCGGGGCGTACGCACGTGCCGCCCGATCCCCCGAGCCGCTCGCGATGGGCGACGCTCACCGCCCTCCGGGTGCTCGAGCGCTACGCGACATGACCGCGCGATCTTGACCGAGGCCCGGGGAGTGTTGAGAGGATAGTGCGCATGCCAGATTTTAACGATCCAAAGACCTACTGGTGGCGCAACGCCGTCGTGTACCAGGTCTACGTGCGCAGCTTCGCCGACAGCGACGGCGACGGCGTCGGCGACCTGCCCGGCATCACCTCGCGCCTGCCCCACCTCGCCGACCTCGGTGTCGACGCGCTGTGGATCACGCCGTTCTACACCTCGCCGCAGCACGACCACGGCTACGACGTTGCGGACTACCGCGACGTCGACCCGCTGTTCGGCAAGCTCTCCGACGCCGACGACCTGGTCGCGCGCGCCCACGAGCTCGGCCTGCGGGTCGTGGTGGACCTCGTGCCCAACCACACCTCCGACCAGCACGAGTGGTTCCAGGCCGCGCTGGCCGCCGGCCCCGGCAGTCCCGAGCGCGCCCGCTACCTCTTCCGCGACTCCCCGGAGGGCGAGCCCGAGGGCACGCCCCCCAACAACTGGGGCTCGGTCTTCGGCGGCCCCGCGTGGACGCAGGTCGAGGACGGCCAGTGGTACCTCCACCTGTTCGACTCCACCCAGCCCGACCTCGACTGGCGCAACCCCGAGGTCAACGAGATGTTCGAGGACGTGCTGCGGTTCTGGCTCGACCGAGGCGTCGACGGCTTCCGCGTGGACGTGGCCCACGGCCTGTTCAAGGAGGCCAGCCTGCGCGACCAGGTCGTCGAGGAGGGCGAGCGGGCGTCGTCGGGCCAGGTCAACACCGACCACTCGATGGTGTCGCTCGACCTCAAGGACGAGCCGATGTGGGACCAGCCCGAGGTCCACGAGGTCTACCGCTCCTGGCACAAGGTCCTCGACGAGGCCGGCCCCGACCGGATGGCCGTCGCCGAGGCGTGGACCCAGACCGCCGAGTCGATGGCCGCCTTCGTCCGTCCCGACGAGCTCGACCAGGCCTTCAACTTCGCCTGGCTGCTCGCCGACTGGACCGCGGAGGCCTTCGAGAAGGTCATCACCGACACGCTGGCCGCCGTCGAGCCCGTCGGCGCCTCCCCCACGTGGGTGCTGAGCAACCACGACGTCGTGCGCCACGTCACCCGCTACGGCGGTGGCGAGCAGGGCCTGGCCCGTGGTCGCGCCGCGACGCTCGCCATGCTCGCCCTGCCCGGCTCCAGCTACCTCTACCAGGGTGAGGAGCTCGGCCTCGAGCAGGTCGACGTCGCGCCCGAGCACCGGCAGGACCCGTCCTACCTCCGCACCGGCGAGGTCGGCCGCGACGGCTGTCGCGTGCCGATCCCGTGGAGCGGCACGGAGGCGCCGTACGGCTTCGGCCCGGGCACCGGGCAGCCGTGGATCCCCCAGCCGGACGACTGGGCGGCGCTGACGGTCGAGGCCCAGACCGGCGACCCGTCGTCGACGCTGGAGTTCTACCGTGAGGCGCTGCGGGTGCGGCGCGAGTTCGCGTGGACCGCGGGCGACGAGGTCGAGATCCTCAACGTCGGCGAGGACGTGCTCGCGTTCCGTCGCGGCCCGCTCACGGTCGTGCTGAACTGCGGCGCGGCCCCGGTCGAGCTGCCCGAGGGCGAGCTGCTCCTGGCCAGCGCTCCGATCGACGGCAAGCTGCCGGCCGACACGGCGGCCTGGCTGCGCTGACGCCGGCCCGCACGCGTACGGCTCCGTGCGCGCGCACATCCTCCCGCCGACGCCGCCTCCGGCCCGGCGTCATCCGGATCGGCACCCATGGGTGCAGGTCTGCATGACGCTGGCGCCGGAGGCGGCGTGCGTGTGCCGGGGGACGCCGATCAGTCGTCGCTGAGGGCCTGGTTGTACGCCGCGAGCTGCGCGGCGAACGCCGACAGCTCGTCGTCGCTCCAGCCGCCGAGGCGCCGGTCGAAGCGGTCGCTGCGGCTGCGCGCCACGGTCTCGAGGCGCGTACGCCCCTCCTCGCTGGCGTCGAGCAGGATCGCGCGGCGGTCCTCGGCGGCCGGCCGGCGCTCGACCAGGCCGAGGTCGACCAGCGTCTGCACCTGCCGGCTCACGCCGCCCTTGTCCATGCCGAAGGCGTCGGACAGGTCGGCGGCGCGCATCGGCCCCTGCTTGGCCAGGTGCGTGAGGATGAAGTAGGTCATCGGGTGCAGGTCGGGGTGGACCTCGCGGGCCCGCTCGCCCATCACGCGCTTCACCCTGCGGATCAGCGTCCCGACCTCGGCCTCGATGCGGCGCAGGTCGTCGTACCTCGTCGTCGATCCTGCGCTCATCCCCGGGGAGCCTCCGCCATGAGCTCATCCTCGCGCTTGACCGAGGTGCGCAGGGGCACTTCCCTGATGAAGAGCACCGCGACGAGCGCGCCCACCGCGAAGGGCAGGGCGACGAGGAAGATGTGACCGGTCGCGTCACCGAAGGCGCTCTCGAAGATCGCGCGCACCGGCGCGGGCAGGCCTGAGACGTCCGGGATGCTGCCGGTGTCGTGCCCGACGGAGCCGGCGTGCTCCGGGTGGGCGGCCAGCAGCCGGGCGAGCCCCGACTCCACGGCGTCGGCGACCTGGTGGGCCAGCACGGCGCCGAGGGCCGCGATGCCGATGGACCCGCCGAGCGAGCGGAAGAACGCCACCACCGAGGACCCGGCACCCATGTCGGAGAGGGCGATCGTGTTCTGCACGGCGAGGACGAGGTTCTGCATGGTCGCGCCGAGGCCCAGGCCGAGCACCGCCATGTAGGCGCCCGTGTGCCACAGCGAGGTCGAGGCGTCGATGGTCGCGAGCAGCGCGATGCCGGCGATGACGAGCACCATGCCGCCGACGAGCCAGCGCTTCCAGAGTCCGGTGGCGGTGATGATCCGGCCGCTGAGGATGCTCGAGACGAGGAGGCCGCCGACCATGCAGATCGACATCAGGCCGGCCTCGGTGGGGCTCATGTCCTTGGCCCGCTGGAAGTAGAGGCTGAGGTAGACCGTCGAGCCGAACATCGCGACGCCGATCAGCACCGACGCGACGGTGGCCAGCGTGAGCGTACGGTCCTTGAACAGGCGCAGCGGGATGACCGGGTCCGTGGCGACGTTGGCCTCGACGTGGATCGCGGCGGCGATGACCGCGACGGCGCCGACGACCAGCAGGCCGCTGGTCCACGAGATCCAGTCGAAGTCCTGCCCACCGAGCGACACCCAGATCAGCAGGATCGACACGCCGCCGACCAGCAGGAAGGCGCCGAGGTAGTCGATGGAGACCTCGCGCCTGACCACCGGGAGGCGCAGCGTCTTCTGCAGCACCACGAAGGCGAGCGCCGCGACCGGCAGGCCGGCGAAGAAGCACCAGCGCCAGCCCACGGTGTCCACCAGGACGCCGCCGACCAGCGGGCCGCTGACCGTGGCGAGGGCGAACACCGCGCCGATGTAGCCGCTGTAGCGACCGCGCTCACGCGGCGAGACCATCGTGGCGATCACGACCTGCACGAGGGCGGTGAGCCCGCCGACCCCCAGGCCCTGCACGACACGGGCGCCGATCAGCACCTCCATCGACGGCGCGAAGCCGGCGATGAGCGAGCCCACCGAGAAGATCACGAGCGCCGACTGCACGAGCAGCAACTTGTCGAACAGGTCGGCGAACTTGCCCCAGATCGGCGTCGTCGCCGTCATCGCGAGCATGGTCGCGACGACCACCCAGGTGTAGCCGGTCTGGCTGCCCTCGAGGTCGTCGACGATGGTCGGCAGCGCGTTGCTGACGATCGTGCTGGAGAGCATCGCGACGAACATCGCGAGGAGGAGTCCGCTGAGGGCCTCGAGCACCTCGCGGTGGCTCATCTCACCGCTCTGCTCGGCGGCGGCGACGGTGGGGGCCTGGGTCACTGCGTTCCTTCTGGTCGTGGTTGCGTTGCGCAATAGTTGTTCTCCACAACCATATGCCCGATGGCGCGTGGAGGCCACCGGGCGGCGACGAGACCTGGGCCACACCTGGCGGTCGCGGGAGCCCGTACGGCGCGCTGGCCAGCCCCCGGACATGCAGCGACCCGCAGGCCTGCTGCCCCTCTGGGAGGGGCCCCGGGGGATGACACCGGGGGCCTGCGGGTCGGGTGGCTGCAGTGGATTCGCCGGCAGCTGTCGGCGGACCGGGGCTGCCTAGCGGGCAGCCACCTCACTCATCCGAAAAGAAATCATTCTCCGGATCACCTCCCTTCTGTGTGAGACCACCGTACGTCGGCGGGTGGGGCCGCTCAACGGATTAAGCCACCACGTCCTCGACCGCCGCCTCGAACTGCGAGCGGTAGAGCCGGGCGTAGGCGCCGTCGGCCACGAGGAGCTCGTCGTGCGAGCCCTGCTCGACGATCGAGCCGTCCTCCATCACGAGGATCAGGTCCGCGTCGCGGATCGTGGAGAGCCGGTGCGCGATCACGAAGGACGTACGGTCCGAGCGGAGCGCGGCCATCGCGTGCTGGAGCAGCAGCTCGGTGCGGGTGTCGACCGAGGAGGTCGCCTCGTCGAGGATCAGCAGCGCAGGGTCCTTGAGGAACGCCCGCGCGATCGTGATGAGCTGGCGCTCGCCCGCGGACAGGTTCGACCCGTCCTCGTCGATCATCGTGTCGTAGCCGTCGGGCAGCGAGTGCACGAAGCGGTCGACGAAGGTCGCCCGCGCCGCCTCGAGGACCTGCTCCTCGGTGGCGTCGGGGCGACCGTAGGCGATGTTGTCGCGGATCGTCCCGGCGAAGAGCCAGGTGTCCTGGAGCACCATCCCGATGCGGCCGCGCAGGTCGGCGCGCGGGACCGAGGCGATGTCGACGCCGTCGACCAGGATGCGCCCGGACTGCGGGTCGTAGAACCGCATCACGAGGTTGACCATCGTCGTCTTGCCGGCGCCGGTCGGTCCGACGATCGCGACGGTGTGGCCGGGCTCGGCGACCAGCGAGAGGTGCTCGATGAGCGGCCGCTCGGGGTCGTAGGAGAACGACACGTCCTCGAAGCGGACCTCGCCGCGGGCGTCGGCGGCGGACGCCGGACGGCCGGTCGCCTCCGGCGTCTCCTCCTCGGCGTCGAGCAGCTCGAAGACCCGCTCGGCCGAGGCGACGCCCGACTGCAGCAGGTTGAGCATCGACGCGACCTGCGTGAGGGGCTGGGTGAACTGCCGGGAGTACTGGATGAACGCCTGCACGTCACCGAGCGACATGGTGCCGCTGGCGACGCGGAGGCCGCCGAGGACGGCGATGACGACGTAGTTGAGGTTCCCGACGAACATCATGATCGGCATGATCAGCCCGCTGACGAACTGCGCGCCGTACGACGCCCGGTAGAGCTCGTCGTTCTGCTCCGCGAACACGCGCTCGGCCTCGGCCTGCCGGCCGAAGACCTTGACGATCGCGTGCCCGGAGAACGTCTCCTCGATGTGGGCGTTGAGTGTGCCCGTACGCCGCCACTGCTGGATGAACAGCCCCTGCGAGCGCTTCATCACCGCACCCGTGACGTACATCGAGATCGGCACCGAGACCAGCGCCACCATCGCCAGCACCGGCGAGATCCAGAACATCATCGCCAGCACGGCGAGCACCGTGAGCAGCGAGTTGAGCATCTGGCTCATCGTCTGCTGGAGCGTCTGGCTGATGTTGTCGATGTCGTTGGTGACGCGACTCAGCAGCTCGCCGCGCGGCTGCTTGTCGAAGTAGCCCAGCGGGAGGCGGTGGACCTTGTCCTCGACCTCGGAGCGCATCCGCAGCACCGTGTGCTGGACGACGTCGTTGAGCAGCCAGCCACCGACCCACGCCAGCAGCGACGCGACGACGTAGACCGCGAGCACGACGAGGAGCACGTCGGCGACGGCGGAGAAGTCGACGCCGTCGGTCAGGTCCATCGAGGCGAGCATGTCGGCGCGGTCGTCCTCGCCCTGCGCGCGCAGCGCCTCGACCGCCTGCTCCTGCGTGGCCCCGGACGCGAGGACGTCCTTGCCGATCAGGCCGGCGAAGACGAGGTCGGTGGCGCGACCCAGGATCCAGGGACCGACCGCTGTGGCGGCGACGCTGAGCACGGTGAGGACCAGCACGGCGTACGCCTTGTGGCGCTCGGGGTGCAGGCGCGCGAGGAGCCGCTTGAGCGAGGGCCAGAACGTGTCGGCCTTCTGGCCGATCATGCCGCCGCCCATCGGGCCGCGGCCGGGGCCACCGGGACCCGTCTGGACGCGCTCGGTCTCCTTCAGCGTGCCGGGCTTGGCCGGTGCGTCGGTGCTCATCGTCAGGCCACCTCCTCCGCGGTCAGCTGGGAACCGACGATCTCCTGGTAGGTCGAGCACGTCTCGAGCAGCTCGTCGTGCGTGCCGGTGCCGACGACCGTGCCGCCGTCCATCACCACGATCCGGTCCGCGTGCCGGATGGTCGCCACGCGCTGCGCGACGATGACCACCGCCGACTCGCGCGTCACCGGCCGCAGCGCCGCGCGCAGTCGCGCGTCGGTGGTGAGGTCGAGGGCGGAGAAGGAGTCGTCGAAGAGGTAGATCCGCGGCCGGCGGATCACCGCTCGAGCGATGGCCATCCGCTGGCGCTGCCCGCCGCTGAGGCTGGACCCGCCCTGCGCGACCTCGGAGTCGAGACCGTCTGGCATCGCCTCGACGAAGTCCCGGGCCTGGGCGACGTCGAGCGCCGCCCACATCTCATCCTCGGTGGCGTCGGGCTTGCCGTAGCGCAGGTTGTCGGCGATGGTCCCGCGGAACAGGAACGCCTTCTGCGGCACCAGTCCGAGCTCCGACCACAGCGTCTCGGGGGCGACGTCGCGCACGTCGACCCCGCCCACGCGTACGGCTCCCGCGGTCGCGTCGAAGAGGCGCGGCACCAGGTTGACCAGCGTGGACTTGCCGGCGCCGGTGGACCCGACGATCGCCACGGTCTCGCCGGGCGCGGCGACCAGCGAGACCTCGCGCAGCACCGGCTGGTCGGCGCCGGGGTAGGCGTACGTCACGCCGTCGAGCTCGAGGGTGAGCCGCTCGGGGAGCGCGGTGACGGGGTCGACGGGCGGCGGCACCGACGACTCGGTGTCGAGCACCTCGGTGATCCGGTCGGCGCACACCGAGGCTCGCGGCACCATCATCAGCATGAACATCGCCATCATCACCGACATCACGATCTGCATCAGGTAGGAGATGTAGGCCGTGAGGGCGCCGACCTCCATCTGGCCGTCCTCGACGCGGTGCCCGCCGAACCACAGCACGCCGACCGTGGCGACGTTGGCCACGATCATCACCGTCGGGAACATCGCTGCCTGCCAGCGACCGGCCCGGATCGCCACGTCGGTCAGCTCGGCGTTGGCATCGCCGAACCGCCGGGTCTCGTGGTCCTCCCGGACGAACGCCCGCACCACCCGTACGCCGGTGATCTGCTCGCGCAGCAGCCGGTTGACCTCGTCGATGCGCTCCTGCATGAGCCGGAAGCTCGGCACCATCTGGCGCACGAGCAGCCCGATCGAGACGCCGAGGACCGGCACCACCGCCAGGACCAGCCACGACAGACCGACGTCCTCGCGCGCGGCCATGATGATGCCGCCGACCATCATGATCGGGGCCGACACCATCAGCGTGCCGCCCATCAGCACGAGCATCTGCACCTGCTGGACGTCGTTGGTCTCGCGGGTGATCAGCGAGGGGGCGCCGAAGTGCTGCACCTCGCGGGCCGAGAAGGACCCGACCCGGCGGAAGATCGCCGCCCGGAGGTCGCGGCCGAAGCCCATCGCGTTGCGCGCGGAGAACCACACCGCGGCGATCGAGCAGACGATCTGGACCAGCGAGACGAGGAGCATCAGTCCGCCGTGGCGCACGATGTAGCCGGTGTCGCCCGTGACGACGCCGTTGTCGATGATGTCGGCGTTGAGGCTCGGCAGGTAGAGCGCGGCCATGGTGCCGACGAACTGCAGCGCGACGACGGCGGCGAGCGGCGCGGCGTACGGCCGGAGGTAGGTGCGGACGAGTCGGAGCAGCATCAGGACTCCTTCCCGGCCGTGGGCTTGAGCACGCCGTCGAGCAGCGTCCCGACGATCTGGTCGGGGGTCAGCAGGTGCCCGTCGCTGATGTGCGGGTGGGTCCCGGAGAACGTCAGCATCCGGAGCATGTGCACGAGCTGCTCGGGGGTGCAGGTGAGGAGGTCGGCGTCGGGCTCGACGACCGCGACCATGACCTGCTCGACGAGTCGTCGCCGCTCCTCCATGTGGCGGTGGGCCTTCGGGGGCCCGACCATGCCCATCGCGGTCATCAGAGCGAAGATCCCGCGGAAGCGCTCCTGCAGCCGCGAGCAGAGGTCGGTGAGCCGCTCCCGCAGCGGCTGGTCGAGGTCGACCGACTGGAGGTCGGCGAGGAACGGCTCCATGTCGAGCGCCTTCTCGACGGCAGCGGTGACCAGGTCGTCCTTGGACTCGAAGACCCGGAAGATCGTGCCCTCCGCGACACACGCCGCGTCGGCGATCTGGCGGGTGGTGACCGCGCGACCGTGCTCGTGGAGCAGCGGGATGGTGACGTCGACCAGCGCCTCGCGCCGGTCGTCGGGGGTCATCGGGCGGGCGCGGGGAGTCACCCGGCCAAGGGTAAGTGAGTGAGCGCTCACTCACAAGCGGCTTTGCGCTGGCGCGGGGTTGTGCTGCCAACCGACGAGTTGGCGAACCAACTGGCGAGTTGGCGGCCCCGAAGCCCGCTACGGCGCGAGCCGCTCCACCACCCACCGCTCCCCGTCGCGGCGGTAGACGAGGCGGTCGTGCATCCGGCTCGGCCGCCCCTGCCAGAACTCGACGGCCTCGGGGGCGACGCGGTAGCCACCCCACGTCGGGGGCACCGGCACCGGACCGTCGTCGCCGAACCGCTCGTGCGCCCGGGCGTACGCCTCGGCGAGGGCCGCACGCGAGTCCACCCGGCTCGACTGGGCCGAGGCCCACGCTCCCAGCTGGGCGCCGCGGGGGCGGGACCGGAAGTAGGCCTCGACCTCGGCGTCGTCGAGCGTGGTCGCGACGCCCTCGACGCGCACCTGCCGCTCGAGGGCGTACCAGGGAAAGAGGAGCGCGCAGCGCGGGTTGGCGGCCAGCTCCTCCCCCTTGCGCGAGGCGTGGTTGGTGTAGAAGACGAAGCCGGCGGGTCCGACACCCTTGAGCAGCACGGTCCGGCTTGAGGGCCGACCGTCGCGCGACACAGTGGAGACCACCATCGCGTTGGGTTCGTGGAGGCCCGCGTCCAAGGACTGCTGCAGCCACCGCTCGAACATCTCGATCGGGTCGTCGGCCAGGTCGGGCAGGTCCAGGCCGCCACGGCCGTACTCCTCGCGCAGTCCGGAGAGGTCCATAGGGGGACAGTAGCGGCGGGGTGCACAATGAGCCGTCCCGTGCAGTTCTCCCGGGGCGCCTGATGCACGGAGGACCACGAAGGAGTGGCATGACCGAGATCCAGCACGGCCTCGAAGGTGTCGTCGCGTTCGAGACGCAGATCGCCGAGCCCGACAAGGAGGGGTCGGCGCTGCGCTACCGCGGCGTCGACATCGAGGAGCTCGTGGGCCGCGTCCCCTTCGAGAACGTCTGGGGCCTGCTGGTCGACGGGACCTACTCCCCCGGCCTGCCGCCCGCCGAGCCCTACAACATCTCCATCCACACCGGTGACGTGCGCGCCGACGTGCAGGCCGCAGTGGCGATGCTCGCGCCGATGCTCGGGATGGGCCAGACCTACGACATCTCCGACGAGCAGGCCCGCCTCGACCTCTCGCGCGTCGCGGTGATGGTGCTGTCGTACGCCGCGCAGTCCGCCCGCGGCCTCGGCAAGCCGGTCGTCAGCCAGGCCGAGGTCGACCAGGGTCGCACCCTCGCCGAGCGGTTCCTGATCCGCTGGCGCGGCGAGGCCGACCCCAAGCACGCGCACGCCATCGACGCCTACTGGTCGTCGGCGGCCGAGCACGGCATGAACGCCTCGACCTTCACCGCGCGCGTCATCACCTCCACCGGCGCCGACGTGGCCGCCGCGTTCTCCGGCGCCATCGGGGCGATGTCCGGTCCGCTGCACGGCGGCGCCCCGTCGCGCGTGCTCGGGATGATCGAGGAGGTCGAGAAGCGCGACGGCGACGCGTCGTCCTACGTCAAGGAGCTGCTCGACAGCGGCGAGCGGCTGATGGGCTTCGGCCACCGCGTCTACCGCGCCGAGGACCCGCGCGCCCGGGTGCTGCGACGCACGGCCAAGGAGCTCGACGCGCCGCGCTACGAGGTGGCCGAGGCGCTGGAGAAGGCCGCCCTCGCCGAGCTGCGCGAGCGTCGCCCCGACCGGGTGCTGGAGACCAACGTCGAGTTCTGGGCGGCGATCGTCCTCGACTTCGCCGAGGTGCCGGCGCACATGTTCACCTCGATGTTCACCTGTGCCCGCACGGGCGGCTGGTCGGCGCACATCCTCGAGCAGAAGACGACCGGCCGGCTGATCAGGCCGTCCGCCGTCTACGCCGGGCCGAGCACCCGGCCGGCGAGCGAGGTTCAGGGCTGGGACGAGGCCTGGGCGTAGTACCAGGACGTCTTGCCGTTCGCGCCACGGCGCGTGAGCGAGATGTGCACGTGGTCGCGGTGCCGCAGGGTGGGTGAGCACGTCCGCCGGTTGCGGCAGCCGGAGCTCAAGTAGCGCTTGGCGACGAACCCGTCGTACGAGGCGTACATCCGGTCGTCCCAGATGACGTACATGATCCCCATCCGGCGGGCGAGCGCGTGCGGCTGGCCGGTGTCGTCGGGGGCGAGGATCTCCTCGATCATCGCGTCGGCCAGGGCCTTCTCGACCGGGTCGGTGGCGTCGAGGATCCAGTCGAAGGCGCGCGCCTCCTTGTGCTCGCTGCGGCTCGACCCCGCGCAGTCACGAGCGATCGTGCCGTAGCCGCCGCCGCGTGCGACGAGCCAGTCGGCGAGCATCAGCACCCCGGCCCTCGGAGTGCGCCGGCAGGTCGTCTGCGGCTGGTAGCCGGCGTACGGCTCCATCGGCATGAGGTACGGCGCCGAGGACGTGACGGTCCCGCGCCGGCTGCTCGGCTCGTCGGCCGCTGCGGCACCCAGGGTGCCGGAGAGCAGGCCGAGCACGAGGGCGCACGTACCCGCGACTCGCGTGACGGCACGCAGTGGCGCTCGCATCGAGACGTCCCACCTTCCCCTGTGACCACATCCGGCACAGGGACCGTATGCGGCCCCACGCGCAGGCGTCAGGGGATCGTCAGAACATCACTGCTGTAGTTCGCAGGCGGCGGTGCCGCCCGGCAGCCGGTGCCGGTTGGCGGCCACCCAGGCGTACGTCCGGCGCGCCACCGCGTCGACGCCCGGGGCGGTCATCACGCGCCCGACGGCGCGCCACGGCAGCGGTCCGGTGCGCAGGATCGCGGCGAAGGCACGGTGGCCGTAGTCGACCCGGCCGTCGGGGTGGACGTAGGGCATCTCCACGACCGCACGGACCGGGTCGACGCCGAGGGCGGCGAGGTCCGCGGCCTGGACAGTGGAGGCGTCGACGTCGACGCCGAGCCTCGGCACCAGCCGTGCGGTGCGCATGCAGAAGCCGCAGTCGGCGTCGTTGAGCATCAGTCCGCGGGGCACGCTCACAGGCTACGCGGGTCGTGGATGCGACGGCCGAAGCAGCGGCTCAGCTCCGAGCCGCAGTAGTGGCCGAAGCCGGGGATCGGCTCGTAGCCCGAGGAGAGGTAGAGCGAGATCGCCTCCGGCTGCTTCATCCCGGTCTCCAGCACGAGCGCCTCGACGCCGGCCTCGGCGGCCGTGGCCTCGAGGTGGGCCAGCATCCGGCGGGCGAGCCCGCGGCGCTGCGCGGCCGGGACGACGTACATGCGCTTGACCTCCGCGGTCACCTCGGCGCCGAGCGCCCTCACCGAGCTGCGCCGCCAGGCGCCGGTCGCGACCGGCGTGCCGTCGAGGTAGCCGACGAAGAACTGTCCGAGCGGGTCCTCGAAGTCATGCGGGTCGACGGGCGACTCGTCGCGGCCGCCGTAGCGTGCGACGTACTCCTCCTGCACGGCCTCGACCAGCAGCATGGCGTCGGGATGGGTGATCGGCAGTCGCTCGATGCGCAGCCCGGGTGCAGGCACGTGTCGGATCCCCCCATGTGAGACGTCGTCGGGAAGGTGACAGACTAGGACCCGCTGACAGCGTCGTCAGGACCGCCGTTCCGTGTCCACCGTGATCCACGTGAGGTTCCTCCATGACCGACGCCCTGAAGATCCCCGCCGACCTCCTCCCGGCCGATGGCCGCTTCGGCGCGGGCCCGTCCAAGATCCAGACCAGCCACCTCGACGCGCTGGCCGCGACCGGCGCGTCGCTGATGGGCACCTCGCACCGGCAGGCGCCGGTGAAGAAGACGGTGGGCCGGGTGCGCGAGGGTCTCACCGCGCTCTTCGACGTGCCCGAGGGCTACGAGGTGGTGCTCGGCAACGGCGGCGCCACCGCGTTCTGGGACATCGCCTGCTTCGGCCTGATCCGCGAGAAGAGCCAGCACCTGTCGTTCGGCGAGTTCTCCTCCAAGTTCGCCACCTCGGCCAAGAAGGCGCCGTGGCTGGCCGACCCGTCGGTCATCACCAGCGAGCCCGGCTCTCGTCCCGACGCGGTCGCCGAGGACGGCGTCGACGCCTACGCCTGGGCCCACAACGAGACCTCCACCGCGGTGATGGCGCCCGTACGCCGCCCGGCGGGGATCGACGACGACGCTCTCGTGCTGGTCGACGCGACCTCCGGCGCCGGCGGCCTGCCCGTCGACCTCGACCAGGTCGACACCTACTACTTCGCCCCGCAGAAGTGCTTCGCCTCCGACGGCGGCCTCTGGATCGCCCTGATGTCGCCGCGCGCGCTGGCCCGCGCGGAGGAGATCGCGGCGAGCGACCGCTACGTCCCGCCGTTCTTCGACCTGCCGACCGCCATCGACAACTCGTCGAAGAACCAGACCTACAACACCCCGTCGGTCGCCACGCTCTTCCTGATGGCCGAGCAGCTCGACTGGATGAACGGCCAGGGCGGGCTCAAGGCGATGGTCGAGCGCACCACCGCGTCCTCCGACGCGCTCTACGGCTGGGCCGAGCGCACCGCCTGGACCACGCCGTACGTCACCGAGGCGGCCGACCGCTCTCTGGTCATCGGCACGATCGACTTCGACGAGTCGATCGACGCCGCCGCGATCGCCGCGACCCTGCGGGCCAACGGCATCGTCGACACCGAGCCCTACCGCAAGCTCGGCCGCAACCAGCTGCGGATCGCGATGTACCCCGCGATCGACCCCGCCGACGTCGAGAAGCTCACCGCGGCGATCGACTTCGTCGTCGAGAACAGCTGAGGTCCACCGCACTCGGGCAAGGCGCAGTCAGCCCGTCAGCAGCTTGAGGACGGCGCGCTCCAGGGCAGCCTGGCGCGCGTCGTCCGTGTCGTAGGAGGCGCGCACCTTGATCGTGCGCCCGCGCTCGTAGGCCTCGACGACGCGCGGGTCGACGTACGCCGTGCGCGCCAGGGTCGGGGTGTTGCCGAGGAACTCCGAGACCTCCTTCATCGCGCTCGCGACCGCGCGCTTGCGCGACGCCTTCGTCTTCCCCGGTTCGTCGGACTCCGCCAGCGCGGCCGAGGCGATCACCGTCGCGTGCCAGGTGCGGAAGTCCTTGGCCGTGGCCTCGATCCCGAAGCACGTGCGGATGTAGTCGTTGACGTCGGCGGAGGAGAGACCGCGCCAGGTGCGGCCGTCCTTCCACGCCAACAGCTGGTCGCCGCCACCACGGCGGCGGCGCATGACGTCGAGCGCACCCACGGCGGCCGGGTCGTCGATGTCGATGCAGTGCTCGACGCCCGACTTGCCGACGAAGCAGAACCGCAGCCCGCCCCGGTGCCGCGACACGTGCTCCCGGAGCATCGTGGTCAGGCCGAAGGAGCCGTTGGTGTCGGTGTAGACGTCGTTGCCGATGCGGAAGTAGCCGAGGTCGAGGAGGCGTACGGCGACCGCGCACGCGCGCTCCTGCGACATGCCCTCGGCGCCGATGTCGGCCAGCACCCGCTCGCGGGCCTTGGACAGCGCCTTGCCGAAGCCGAGGATCCGGTCGAACTTCGCGGCGTCCCGGCTGGCGCGCCAGTGCGGGTGGTAGATGTACTGCCGACGACCCGCGTCGTCGGTGCCGACCGCCTGGAGGTGGCCGTTGGGGTAGGGCGTGATCCACACGTCCTTCCACGCCGGCGGGATGACGAGGTCCTTGCACCGCTGGACCTGCTCCTCGTCCAGCCGGTTGCCGTGCTGGTCGAGGTAGGTGAACCCCTTGCCGGCCCGGCGTCGGGTCCAGCCTGGCTGGTCGGGGAACGTACGCCTCAGTCGCGGCATGCGGCGAACCTACTGGTCGACCCACGTGGTGGCGGACACCCACAGGGAGGGGTCCCGCGGCCCGCGCCGGCGACCGACGTCACACCTCGGACGTGCCGGGGCGCAGCACCTGCCGGGCGAGCTCGGCCTGGCTGTCGGTGAGCAGGTGCTCGGGCACCCGCACCGGCTCGTGTCCCTCGACGGTGAACGTGTAGACGAACATGTCGGGGTGCGGCCGGGCGTCCTTGGCCGCCGCGGACCACACCGCCGCCGAGACGAGCGGGCCCAGCCCGGAGGCCTCGACGTCGACCTCGGCCGCCTCGGAGCGACCGGCGAAGCCCCCGCTGCGCTCGACGCGCAGACGCCCTCCGGGCTGCGGCTCGGGGGCGGGCGCCGACGCGCGGCCGGGCTCGACACCGACCTGCCGCCAGGCGTCGCGCACCGCGTCGGCGTGCTCGCCGGCGGCAGCGACGGTCGCCGCCGCGAAGGTGCCGAAGTCCGCGCCGCGAGGGACCGCGCCGCCGACCAGCGCGTCGTACCAGATCCGGCCCGCGCCCTCGATCGCCCTGCCGCCGACGGCGAGCGCCGCGAGGTGGAAGGCCCGGTTGGGGATGCCGGAGTTGAGGTGCACGCCGCCGTTGTCGGCGGTGGTCACGATGTAGTCGTCCATGTGGCCGACCTGCGGGTCCGCGCCGACCTCGGGGTCGTCGTACGCCGTGCCGGGCGCCGCCATGTCGCGCAGTGCCCGGGCCTGCACGGACGGCATGAAGATCCCCTCGCCGATGAGCCAGTCGCCGTCGGCGGCCTCCTGGCCGAGCAGGCGCTGCTTGAGGCAGGACGCGAACACGTCGGCGACCGACTCGTTGAGCGCGCCCGACTGGCCGCGGTAGGTGAGGTCGGCGGTGTGCTCGATGACGGCGTGGGAGAACTCGTGGGCGAGCACGTCGACGGGCTTGGTGAACCGCTCGAACACGCGGCCGTCGCCGTCGCCGAACACCAGCTGGGTGCCGTCCCAGAAGGCGTTGTTGTAGTCGGAGCCGTAGTGCACCGTGAGGCTCACCGGGGCGCCGGCGCCGTCGTGGGAGCTGCGTGCGAGGTCCTCGAGGAACATCTGCAGCGTCGCCTCGATGCCGGTGGCGGCCTCGTCGACCGCGACGTCCCCGGTGTCGGGCTCTCCGGAGCGCCGGGCCGGCGTGCCCGGCAGCCTGGTCGACGACCCCGCGTCGTGGACCGTCCAGACCGGTGCGACGCCCACCCCCTCGACAGCCACCGTGGAGGCGGCGCGAGCCTCGACCCCGCGCTGCGCGCGCAGGCGGCGCACCGCCTCGTCACGCGCGGCCGCCTCGGGGCCGTCGACCCGCTCGGCCAGCCAGGGCGGGATGAAGGTGCAGCGCGGAGCAGGAGCGGAGTGGGTGTCCCGAGAGGTCATGGGACAGGTCTACCTGTCCGGTCCGACAGCCGGAAGGGGTGCGCCCGGGCGGGGCGACTCAGCAGGGCTGGTAGTCGAAGCTGACGTCGGTGACGAAGACCGCCTGGTTCCGGTCGACCCCGCTCCAGCTCGTCTCGGCGTTCCAGTAGGTCAGCGTGAAGCTCGTCAGCGGACCGGCGAACCTGACCGTGACGTTCCCGGCACCGCTCGAGCTGTCGCTGTAGGCCGCACCGCCCGCCCACGGGGACGTCTGCGTCCCGGCACCCGACACACCGCTCCCGCGAGCGACCTCGGTCCAGGAGCCGTCCAGCTCGGCGCGGTCGCGGAAGTCTCCAGCGGTCTGGTCGATGTCGGTGAAGGTGAGCACGAGGTTGCTCACCGGCTTGCTGAACGAGAACGTGTAGGCGCCCCGCGCGTTGCGTCCGGGAGCGGGGCGGTCCATCCGCCGGGTGACGCTCTGGATGAGCCCGAGCCCCGGCTTCCCGGTGCCGCCGACCGGGTCGTAGACGTCGTACAGGCTCGGACCGTTTCCGCCCTCGCTGCCGGCCTTCACGAATCCCGTGTAGCTCGCCGCGATCCTCATCGTGATCGGCGCGGCCGACGCCCCGGACGGAGGCGTGTAGGTCTGCACGTAGTCCAGGCCGCCGTTGGAGACGGTGCCCGACCAGGACGCGAAGGACGCGCCCGTGAGCGGCGTGCACGAGGCGGCGTACGCGGGCACCGCGGCGGAGGCCGCGACCACGGGGACGGTCCAGGCGACAGTGCGCGTGACCGTGCGGCGGGACGGCCGGGCGTGGGTCGAGGCGTGGGTCGAGGCAGTGGCCATGCTGTGCTCCAGTCCGAGTACGGGGTCCCGGTCCTCAGGGACGGCCCCACCGTAGGGAGCACCGGGCCACGCGGCGGTAACACACAGTTACAGCCCGGATCATTCGCCGGGAGGCCTTGATCACACCCGAGCCCGCTGGGTCCGCGAAATCTCGATCTGCCGCCCCGCGCACTAGACTCGACACGCTGCGGCCGTGCTGGCCGCGCCCGGCCCTTCGGGCCTCGTCCGCTCTCGCACAGCCCTGTCTCCGCCCGGAAGGCCCCTGCATGTCCACCCAGTCCCGCACCGACCTGCGCAACGTCGCGATCGTCGCCCACGTCGACCACGGCAAGACCACGCTGGTCGACGCGATGCTCCGCCAGGCCGGCGCCTTCACCGCGCACCAGGCCGAGAGCGTCGCCGACCGGGTCATGGACTCCGGCGACCTCGAGCGCGAGAAGGGCATCACGATCCTCGCGAAGAACACCGCGGTCCACTACACGGGCCCGTCGGCACCCGAGGGCATGACGATCAACATCATCGACACCCCCGGCCACGCGGACTTCGGCGGCGAGGTCGAGCGCGGCCTGTCGATGGTCGACGGCATCGTGCTGCTGGTCGACGCCTCCGAGGGTCCGCTCCCCCAGACGCGCTTCGTGCTGCGCAAGGCGCTCAACGCCGACATGCCGGTGATCCTGGTCGTCAACAAGACCGACCGCGGCGACGCCCGCATCAGCGAGGTCGTCGACGAGTCCTACGAGCTGTTCATGGACCTGCTCGACGAGTCGCACAGCCAGGACGCGCTCGACTTCCCCGTCGTGTACGCCTCGGGCAAGGCCGGCATCGCCTCCCTCGAGCAGCCCGAGAACGGGTCCATGCCCGCGGGCTCGGACCTCGAGCCGCTCTTCAAGACGATCCTCGAGACCATCCCCGCCCCGCAGTACGACGACGAGGCGCCGCTGCAGGCCCACGTCACCAACCTCGACTCCTCGCCGTTCCTCGGCCGCCTCGCGCTGCTGCGCATCCACCAGGGCACCCTCAAGAAGGGCCAGACCGTGGCCTGGATGCGCCGCGACGGCGACGTGAAGAACGTCCGCATCACCGAGCTGCTCGTCACCGAGGGCCTCGAGCGCAAGCCCGGCGAGTCCGCCGGACCCGGCGACATCTGCGCGATCGCGGGCATCCCCGAGATCACCATCGGCGAGACGCTCGCCGACGCCGAGAACCCGGTCGCGCTGCCGCTCATCCACGTCGACGAGCCGGCCATCTCGATGACCATCGGCACCAACACCTCGCCGCTCGTCGGCAAGGTCAAGGGCTCCAAGGTCACCGCCCGCCTCGTCAAGGACCGCCTGGACTCCGAGCTCGTCGGCAACGTCTCGCTGCGCATCCTCCCGACCGAGCGCCCGGACGCCTGGGAGGT
This sequence comes from Nocardioides ganghwensis, assembly GCF_014779655.1. Lineage (GTDB taxonomy): Bacteria > Actinomycetota > Actinomycetes > Propionibacteriales > Nocardioidaceae > Nocardioides > Nocardioides ganghwensis. The sequence continues at coordinate 104,218 of NZ_JACXYX010000015.1, read as the reverse complement.
CCAGGGCCGCGGCGAGCTCGCGCTGGCGATCCTGGTCGAGCAGATGCGTCGCGAGGGCTTCGAGCTCACCGTCGGCAAGCCGCAGGTCGTCACGCGCGAGATCGACGGCAAGCTGCACGAGCCGTTCGAGCGCCTCACGATCGACGCGCCGGAGGAGTACCTCGGCACCATCACCGAGCTCCTCGCCGCCCGCAAGGGCCGCATGGAGGGCATGACCAACCACGGCACCGGCTGGGTCCGGATGGACTTCGTCGTCCCCTCGCGCGGCCTGATCGGCTTCCGCACCGACTTCCTCACCGAGACCCGCGGCACCGGCATCGCGCACCACATCTCCGAGGGCTACTTCCCGTGGGCCGGCGAGATCCGTTCGCGCAACAACGGTTCGCTCGTGGCCGACCGCGCCGGCGCGGCGACGGCGTACGCCATGACGTCGCTGCAGGAGCGCGGCGTGCTCTTCGTCGAGCCGGCGACCGAGGTCTACGAGGGCATGATCGTCGGCGAGAACTCCCGCGCCGACGACATGGACGTCAACATCACCAAGGAGAAGCAGCAGACCAACATCCGGTCCGCCACCTCCGACAACTTCGAGAAGCTGATCCCGCCGAAGCGCCTCTCGCTCGAGCAGTGCCTGGAGTTCTGCCGCGAGGACGAGTGCGTCGAGGTCACCCCGGAGATGGTGCGCATCCGCAAGGTCGTGCTCGACGCCAACGCGCGTGCCAAGACCGCGTCCCGCGCGCGCAAGGCCAACAAGTAGGCCCGACCGTGCCCGACGGTGACCTCGCGCACGAGCTGGCGGACTGGCTGGAGGGCCTCGGCCTCGCCGACCAGCTCGCCGCGGCCGGGTTGCCGACGTACGAGCGCGCGGGCGCCGACGTGCGCTGGACCGAGCCCACGACGGGCGAGCCGCTCGACGCCGACCGGCTCGCTGAGCTCGACCGGCTGCTGCGCGCGCAGGGCGACGACCCCGCCCACGCCGTACCGGTCGCACTGGTCCGGCTCCGTCGCGAGTCCCGGCTGCGGCAGGAGCTGCTCGACGGCGGCTGGCTCGACTACGCCGGGGTCGCGGCGCTGCGCGGCGTCTCGACCAACGCCGCCCGCTTCGCGGTGCACAAGGCCGCCGAGCGGCGCACGCTCCTGCTCGTCGGGCACGAGGGCGCGATCCTGGTGCCGAGGTTCCAGCTCGACGAGACGGGCGAGGTGCGCACCGAGCTGCTGACGGTGCTCGAGCCGCTGCTCGCCGCGGTCGACCCGTGGCGCGCGTGGATCTGGCTCACCAGTCCCGCCGCGCTCCTCGGCGGAGCGGTCCCCCACGAGGCGGCCCGCGACCCCGAGGAGCTGCCGGTCGTGCAGCGCGCCGCGGTCGCCCTGGCCGAGCGTGCCCGCTCGGCGCAGGGCTGACCCTGCACCTGCCCGCGGGCCGCGCTCCTCGGTGGCGGTGCGTCAGTCCGCGACCGGCTCCGCGCGCAGCGTGGGCGCCAGCACGACGAGGCCGAGCAGCGGCAGGACCGCGAGCACCAGGAGCGCGACGGGCATGCCCAGCGGGCCGCTGATGCCCGCGACCACGGCGGAGCCGACGCTGCCGCCGATGAGGAAGAGCAGCGTCGAGACGCCCAGCGCCACCCCGCGTACGTCCTGGTGGACCGCGTCGCCGACGACGGCGCTCAACGCAGGCTGGCCGAGGCCGAAGGCGAAGGTGACCAGGATGATGCCGGCGACCAGCACCGTCGCGCTCGTCGCCCAGGCACCGACCGTCGCCACCAGCAGCGCGGCCGAGGCGACGAGGCCGGCGACGGCGAGGGCGCGGCTCGGCCCGATCCGGTTGAGCATCGGCCCGGCGACCTGCGGGACCAGCAGCGCCACGCCGGCGCTGGGCACCATGGCGAGGCCGACCTGCCACGCCTCCCAGCCCTCGCCAAGCAGCACGGCCGGCAGCGCGATGAGCATGGCGAACCACGACGCGGGGACGGCCGACGCGGCGACGGCGCTGCGGACGACGGTGGCGTTGCGGATCACCTCGACGGGCAGGAAGCCGTCGGGACGCCGGCGTACGGTCGCGCGCACCGCGGGCACGCCCAGCACGAGCAGTCCTGCGCCGACGGCGGCCACCAGCAGGCCCGCCGACGGCGACTGCACGAGCAGCACCATGCCGGCGGCGGTGAGGGCGACGAGGATCGCGCCGACGACGTCGAGCCGCGCGCCGCTGCCACCGGTCGGCAGGGCCCGCCAGAGCAGCGGCACGACCAGCGCGCCGAGGATCGGCAGCGCCATCACGGCACGCCAGCCCCAGGCCGCCTCGACGAGCCCGCCGATGAGCGGTCCGAGGCAGCTCACAGCCGCGGCGACTCCCGCGAGCCGCCCGAAGGCGAGTCCGCGCACCTCGCCGGTGTACTTCGCGGACAGGATGGTCACGCCGAGCGTCGGGACCGCCGCGGCGCCGGCGCCCTGCACCATGCGCGCGCCGAGCAGCACCTCGAAGGTGGGCGCGAGGGCTGCGACCAGCGCGCCGATCGACATGAGCACCAGTCCCGCGAGCAGCGGACCGCGGACGCCGACGAGGTCGGAGATCCGGCCGTAGAGGGCGGTGGTGACCGCCAGCATCAGGACGTAGAGGCTGATCGCCCACGCCGCCAGCCCGGAGCTGACGCCGAGGTCCTCGCCGAGCAGGGCCAGCGCCACCGCGGCGCTCGACGAGCCCATGCCGGCCAGGCCGAAGAGGAGCCCGAGGAGCAGCGAGACGCGACGGGAGTCGTCCGCCTGCGCGCTCGTGGCCGCGGCATCAGGGGCGGCGTCGGGTGCTGGGCTCATCGAGGAAGGACAACAGCGGATCGAGCGGGGTTGTTCCCTCCGAAGTGCCGCGGTGCCGCGGGACGAGCACCTACCCTGAGCCGCATGACCACCCCCAGCGGCGCCACTCCCGGGTCCGGCCCCGGCGACGAGGCCATGCGCATGTGGATGGCAGCCCGCGACCGCGCCGAGGCGGCCCGCGAGGCGACGCTGGCGTCCGACGCCGAGCGGGAGCGGGTCTGCGACCTGCTCAACAGGGCCTTCAGCCAGGGACGCCTCACCCCGGCCGACCTCGACGAGCGCACCTCGCGCGCCCTCACGGCCCGTACGCACGGCGACCTCGAGGACGTGCTCGCCGGACTCACCCCGACCGGGACGTCAGCGCTGTGGGCCCAGCGTCCCCAGCGTGGGTTCCTCCCCCGGCTGGTCTTCTGGATCGTCGGGCTGCTCACGTCACCGTTCGTCCTCGGCGGCTCGCTGTTCGTGCTGTTCGGCGAAGGCGTCGGCGAGAGGGTCTTCGGGATCGTGCTGCTGGTGGTCTTCCTTCCCGGCCTGATCGCGCTCTACCGCTGGGCGCACCCGAGGCACTGACGGGGGTCACCTCGCCAGAGCCGTACGGTTTCGCACATGTCGCAGGCACCCGTCGCCGCACTCGTGGTCGTGCTGACCCTCGTGGCCGTGCTGCTCACGAGCGGGGTCGCCAAGCTCCGGGACCGCCGCGCGACCCGGGACGCCTTCACCGCGCTCCGGGTGCCGGCGATCGTGCCGGCCGACGTCGCTGCGCCGGCCCTGCCCTGGGTGGAGATCGCCGCCGCGGCCCTGCTGCTCGTGACTCCGTCCGGCTGGCTGGTGCCGGTCGCCGTGGTGGTCCTGCTGCTGATGCTGGCCTACGCCGCGCTGGTCGCGCGGGCGCTGACCTTCGACGAGCCGGTGACGTGCTCGTGCTTCGGCACCCTCGGCCGGCACGACGTGGACACCACGACCCTCGCCCGCAACGTGCTCCTGACCGCGCTCGCCGCCGTGGTCGTGTGGTTCGCCCTCGACGGCGGGTCGGTGCCGTCGGCGCTCGGCGCGCTGGACGTCGCGGGCTGGTGGGCGCTCGCGGCCGCAGCCGCCGCAGCGACGGTCGCGGTCCTGGTGGTCGGTGCTCCGGCGAGCGCCGGCCCCACCGCGTCGGCCGACGAGGACCTTCTCGACTACGAGCGCCAGGCCACCCCGTACGGCGCCCTCACCCTGCACGATGGGACGACCACGAGCATCGCCCAGCTCGCCGCCGCCCAGGCCCGGCTCCTCGTCGTCCTCAATCCCGGGTGCGGCCCGTGCGTACGCACCGCGGAGAAGCTGGACGACTGGGCAGCCCGCCTCGCGCCGGTCGTGGGTGTCGTCGCGATCTACCCGGACGAGGCCTCGGCGCGCGCAGCAGGCGAGCACGCGTACGACCTCGCCGCCTGGGAGCCGGAGCTCAACGTCCGTCGTGTCTTCTCCGTCGCCGCGCCCGCCGCGGTCCTGCTCGGGGCCGACGGCTATCTCGCAGGAGGGCCGGTGGACGGGGAGGACGAGGTGGCTGCGTTCGTGGAGGACGTCTTCGGCGTGCTCACGGAGCAGCCGAGCCCGGCCGAGTGAACGCGCAGGCCACCTACGATCGGCGGGTGCCCGATCTCGCCCTGTCCGTCGTCGTGCCCACTCGCGGCGGTGCGACACGGCTACCGGTCCTGCTCGACGCACTCGCCGCCCAGCAGGTCGACGAGCCGTGGGAGGTCCTCTTCGTCCTCGACGGGGACATCGACGGGAGCCGCGAGGTCGTCGAGACGTACGCCGACCGCGTGCCGTTGAGGATCGTCGAGCGAGCCGGTGGCGACGGGGTGTCCGCTGCCCTCTCCGCGGGCTACCAGGCGGCGCGCGGGGAGATCGTGCTCCGCTGCGACGACGACCTCACGCCCAGACCCGGCTTCCTCGCTGCTCATCTGGCCCGCCACCGGGCGCGTCCCGCGGACGCCCCGCCACTCGGTGTCGTCTCGCTCACCCGCGACGTGTTCGATGACACGCCCTACGCCAGCGCGTACGGGAGGCCCGCCAACCACCGCCTGATCGCCCAGGCGTACGCACGCCCGCCCGAGCAGCGGTGGCTCCACTGGGCGGCGTGCAACTCGGTGCCGAAGGCGGCGTACGAAGCGGTCGGCGGCTTCGACCCGACCATGACCTACCGCGAGGACTCCGAGCTCGGGCTGCGTCTGGCTCGTTCCGGAGTGGAGATCGTCATCGACCCCGATCTCGAGATCGAGCACCGCGGGCCTGCCGCAGACGCAGAGTCCCGGGTAGCGCGGGCCTTCATCTCCGGCGCGTCGATACGAGCCTTCCGCGACCGGCATTCAGGTGCGTTGCCAGAGCCTGCAGGCGGTGGAGCCTGGCGCTGGTTGGTCATGGCGGTCGCGCGCAGCATTGGCACGGCGGAAGATGCAGCGCGCCTCGGTCGAGGGGTCGACCGAGCGCTGTCCCGGTCGCCTCGTTTGATTCAGGGCAAGATGGTCGCCTTGGCTGTCGAAGCTGCGGCTGAGGCCGGCGTGCGGCATGGCGAGACGGAATGGATCAGGAGCGTGACGTGACATGGCGGAAGGGTCGATGCAGAGCTCGCGACCCGTACCCCTCCAGCCCGCCTTGGACAGAGAAGATCGGCACATGACTCCAGACCCGACCACGACGTCTTCACGGCTCGTGGATGGCCTCTCGGTGCGCGGCGCGGTGGCGCACCAGATCACGCACCTACGACAGCATGAGCATCGGATGGCCATGCGTCGCGCCCAGAGAGGTCTTCAGCTCCCCCGAAGCAGCTACGGACCAGATGCGACCGGCGCGATCTGGGCAGTAACGATGGTGAAGAACGAAGCCGACATCCTCACCCAGACGGTGGGACACCTGCTCGCCCAGGGCGTAGACCGGGTCCTTGTCGCAGACAACGGCTCCTCTGACGAGACCGTTGACTTGTTGCTGGGTCTTCGCGACAAGCGCGTGATCTTGGCGCGCGACACCGAACCTGCCTACTACCAGCAGGCGAAGATGACGCTCCTCGGGCGGTACGCAGCGCGCCGAGGCGCTGGTTGGATCATCCCGTTCGACGCCGACGAGCTGTGGTTCGGGCAGTCAGCGTCATTGGCTGACTCCCTGCGAGCAACCTCGGCGAAGGTCGCTCGAGCCGACATCCACAATGCGTTCCCTGTTTCTGGCGAGCCCGGTTCATTCCGAATTGAACGCGCTCCTCACAGTCTGAGGAAGGTCGCGTACCGAGCATCGCGGCTTGCCCTCCTCGACACCGGCAACCACTGGGTCTCTCGACCGGGCCGAATCGACACCACCTTCCGCATCGTCCACGTCCCGTGGCGCAGTCGCGAGCAGCTTGGCCGGAAGTTGCGTCAGGGGCGGGCGGCATTCTCGGGCATCGACGTGGATGACAACGTCGGTACTCACTGGCGCCGCTTCGGCGGAATGAGCGACGACGGCCTGAACACAGTGTGGAGCGAGATCATCCACGGTCGCCCAATCGACGGTCTGAGTTGGTCCCCCGAACCTGGTGCGGCCTTGTACGGAAACCCCTTCTCCTGGTCAAGGTGGCCTGAGGAGCTCCGCTCCCATGCCTGACGTGAAGTCGCGGATCAGGAGTGAGATCGGTCAGCTGAGCTGGGCGTTGCGCGAGTACAGACGACCGCAACGATGGGTCGAGCAGTGGCGATCCAATCGCGGGATCACCCTGCCGGACCTGCCCGAACCCTCGCAGCGGGACGAGGTCTGGGGCATCGCGATGGTGCGAGACGAGGCCGACATCATCGGCCTGACCGTGCAACACCTGTTGGACCAAGGTCTGGATCACGTGCTGGTGGTGGACAATCGATCCAGGGACGCAACCCCGCGGATACTGGCGGAGCTGTCCGCACGGGATCCCCGGCTCCATGTCGGGCGAGACGACGAACCCCGCTACTACCAGGCCGAGAAGATGTCCTACCTTGCGCACATCGCGCGACAGCGCGGCGCCCGGTGGGTAGTACCGTTCGACGCCGATGAGTTCTGGTTCGCCAAGGACGAATTGCTCGCGGACCTGCTGCGGAGGCAAGACACCGCGACCGTCGTGCATGCCGCATGGCACTCGATGGTGCCGTCCGGCGACGGCCCGATCGATGTAGAGACCGAGTACGTGCTCGACGCGACGCCCACCTTCCCTGGAAAGGTAGCCGCACGCACCCACCCCTGGCTGGTGCTCGGCGTGGGCAACCACTCAGCCGCGCGGGTCGGTGCGCACGCACACGGGATACACATTGCACATGCCGTGTACCGCAGTCAGAGTCAGGTCGCGCGCAAAGTGCGACAGGGGGCGGCCGCTGCTGTCGCAGCTGGCAAGTCGGGGAACATCGCACCCCACTGGCGACGAGCAAGCGGGCTTGACGACGACGCCATCGCCGACATCTGGTCTGACTTGCGAACGGGGCGTCCGGTGCCCCTGCTGGACCATCAGGCTGCAGGTCCCATGGTGTCTGTGCGTCCGGGCGTCTGGTCGACGTGGGACCCGGCTGACCTTCTGGCGGGGTGAGGTCTGCGGCCTGGGTTCAGTCGCCTGACGAACATTCTGGGCCAGGGGTCTTGCCGCCGGCAGCCTTCGCCTGGATGACTCGTCGTACCTTCACTCAAGTCGACCCAGCTCGACCAGCCTCGCAAACCGCGAGCTGGCCGCCTTCAGCTCATCGAACGTACCTACGCCATCCACCTCACCATCGACCAGCATCACGATCTTGTCGGCATGTCGAACAGTTGACAGCCGGTGGGCGACCACCACCAGGGTCACCTCTCCGTGCAAGGAAGCCATGGCTTCTGACACCGATCGCTCGGTCTCGTTGTCCAGAGCGGATGTCGCCTCATCCAGCACGATGACGGACGGGCGTAGGTACAGCGCGCGAGCGATGCCCAGACGCTGCGCCTGTCCGCCGCTGATGCGGGATCCCCTGTCACCCAGTTCGGTGTCCAGGCCATCTGGGAGAGATCGCACGAACTCCTCGAGGTGCGCCTGCCGAAGACAGTCCCACACGCGATCGTCGTCCGCTGGCATCCCGAAGATGACGTTGTTCCGCAGTGTGTCCTCGATGATGTACACCAGCTGAGGCACCAGCCCTATCTGGCGCTGCCAGCCCTCAAGGTCTTCTCTGATGTCCCGACCACCGACTGTGATGCGGCCAGACGTCGGTGCCAGCAACCCGAGCAGGAGGTCGACCAACGTGGTCTTGCCAGCACCGCTTGCTCCAACGATGGCCAGAGTCGTACCCCTTGGGACGCGCACGTTGATGCCGCTCAGCACTTGGTCCGCTCCCTCATAGGCAAACCCCACGTCGTGCAGTTCGATGTCTGCTGCCCAGGTGCCGTCGCGAGGGTCGAGCGGCGAGCTGCGCCTCTCGCCCTCATGGGGCAAGACGTAATGATGTACGTCATCTACAACCAGTCGGAGTCCCGGTAACCCGAACCGCACAGCCACGAGGCCCGCCATGAGGCGTGAGAGACACGGGATCACGCGAGTTCCTGCGGCCACGAAGACAGCCAGTGTCGTCAGCCCGTCCTGGGGTCCTTCCACGCTGAAGGTGGCGATGGTCATCAGTGCGACACCGACGACGAAGATGATCTCGAGCGCGTACTTGGGGAACTCGCCGGTGAACGCGAATCGGCGCTTCGCCGACGCGAGCCTCGTCTGAGCCTCGGCATAGTGACCGACGAACGTCTCCGCGTTCCGTCGCACCATGATCTCCTTGGCGCCGCCCATGGAGTGCAGGACGGCACGGAACGCCACCGTCGACTCCTGAAGCACCTGTTCGCCCGCCTCAGCGGCGTGTCGTTTGACAACCCTGCTGAGCCAGAACGCCGACACAGCGAAGTAGGCAACTGCCAACGCCGCAGGACCAGGACTGGTCAGCAGCAGCAAGCCGACCATCGCGAGGATGGTGAGAGCTTCGGTGGCCGCGCTGAGCGAACCGAGGACGACCTGTCCGTACGTCTGTCCGACAGCGTCCCCCATGGTTCGCAGCAGCTCGGCCGTCGTTCGCTGAGTGAACTTCTCGTAGGGAGCCGCGAGATACCCGCGCATCAGGCGAGAGCTGGTGCGCACCTGTTCCTTCGCCAGGAAGCCCAGCTGCCACCACCTGAAGCAGATCGTGAGAACCCCTTTCAGGACGAAAGCCCCGACCATCACCAGGCTGACGAAGACCGCAACCCACTGATCGCTGCGGTTCTCACCCACCACCGCAACCACCACACCAAGAGCGCCCTCGCTCCGTGGCCGGTCAGTCAGGATCTGCATGAGTGGCAGCAGCGCAGCCACACCCAGCATGTCCAGCATGGCGACAAGCACAGCTCCAGCGGCTGCCAGGACGAGACGCCATCGTGTGCCTTCACTGAAGAGCACGCCCGAGCCCGGAGGCAGCACGCGGCGAAGCAGCGTGACCGGCATAGCCACCTTCATCGCTCGCCCGTCCATCGCGGTGCACGCTGCCACGGACGCCACGTGCGGCCGGTGTTGTGCGCTAGATCGTGTACGGACGCAACCTCGGCCTCGCGGAGATAACGAGCGTTGACCTCCGCCTCGGGACCAGTGTCGTAGTCAGCTGCCACACGCCCGAAGTGATGCACGGGCGTCGCGTCTATGACGCCCAATCGCAAACCGTTACGCCGCAACCCTGACCACTGCACATCTAGGCCCCACCCCATCTGAGCATCCTCGGGAAATGGGAGGACGAGAGCTTGCGCCTTCGGGGACAGGAGAACGACTGGTCCGACCTCGACGAATGTGGTCTCTCTCGCCGTGCTGAGCGGCTCAGCACGAGTTACGCGGAAGCTGTGCTCGCTGTCGGGCGTGTGCGCCGGCTGGCAGATGTCGAACTCAGCCAGAACACCGAGTCCGGGGAATCGCCGTGCGCCCGTGCCGATGAACGTGACGTCGTCGTCGGCGATCACGACGTGCTGTTCGAGCACGGGTGGATACTTGTCGAGAAGGTTCTGGAGCAGAGGGATGCGCGCTCCCGGACCAATCTCCCTGGTGAACTGATCGAGGATCGGAGCCACTCGGTCCAGCGCGTGCAGGTGGACGAGCGACCCACTGGGCAGCCCGTCAACGAGTGTCGCTACTGCGTCCGCGTTGGTCGATCGGTAGACGCAGTACGCCGTCACTGGCACGTCCGCCGGCCTCGCTCGGTGGTAGCCGTGGCTGCCCGCTGTGTTCATCCACAGCATGCCCGGCCCCAACACGGGCCGTGCGTAGCGCCGGAAGAAGCGCAGGAGTGCGAACCGCACGTGCTCACGCATCCCAGCCCCCTCGGATCTCCTTGATCACGGTCCAGCGCGGATCGAGCTGCCAAGCGGCACCGTGGCGCGAGAGCCTGTTGTGAAACCACGGGGCTATGACTCTTGCCGGATCCGTCCCGTGGACGACGTTGCTCACGTACGCCGCCCAGTAGGAGAACGTCGAGTTGGCGAGGATCAACCTGGAGGCGCCGGCCACCTCCCGAAAATGATTCACAGGTTGTCCGGGCTCCGCAAATGTCGTGGTGCTGTCGGTCGACAACCAGCCCAATCGGTCCCGGCACCACCCGATGTCATCGCTCACCACGTGGACACTGTCCACTGGATGTTGACGTCGGGCGACCTCCAAGGCGGAGCGAACGTACTCGACGATGTCGAACGAGTACTGACCGCGGTACACCGGATCGCTGTAGTAGTCGCCGCGCCGAACGTTCAGGACGACTCGCCTGGGATCGTCGTCGCGGGGCAGACCTTGGAGTAGCGGAGAAGGTAGAAGGAATTCCTCGATGAACCGCCGCAGGTCGACAGCACCAAAGTCCACGCCGTACACCTGGTGGTGACCCAGGTCGCGCTGGTCGACGAAACGCACGTGCTGCTTGTCGATCGTGAGGAACTCGTCCACGGCTGGCATCTGCTTCAGCCAGGTGGCCATCCCTTCTCGCCGAAGGACATACGTGGCGTCGCCGGAGCGCTGTGATGTTGCAGCGCAGAGCCAGAGATACAGGTTGTTCGCGAATCCCGCGACATCAGTACCCCAGAGGACGGTCCGGGACCCACGGCGGACAAGACCGATCAGAGCCGCGCGCATGGAGTCACTTGGGCCCGGCACAACCGTTGAACTTCCTGTCTCGAGCAAGCATTGCGAAGTGGGCGATCGCCCATCCGGGCGACGTCCCGTCGTTAGCATGTCAGCATGCCCCGGCTTTCGGTGGTGATTCCCCACTTCGGCGACTCTCGACCGACCACTCATCTGGTGCAGCAGCTTCTCGCTCAGGATGGAGTCGACGAGGTCATCGTCGTCGATGACGCGTCACCGTCCCCCTTCCCCGCCATGGCAGGCGTAAGGCTGAAACGTCGGCCGACCAACGGTGGGTTCGGCGCGGCGGTCAACTCGGGCGTTGCCGAAGCGTCGGGTGACTTGGCACTCGTCCTGAACAGTGATGTCACTGTCGGGCCACGATTCGTGACCGACCTTCTCGAAGCCGCAGAACCATGGCTTCCGGCAGTCGTGAGCCCTCGCGTGGTCAGCCGTGCTGGCACGAACGAGTGGGTGGGCCGCCACTTCCCGACAGTCGCACATCAGGTGGTGGAGTGGCTGCACCCGCTCGTCCGGCTCCGACCCCGCCTGCACGAGGCCGTGGGTCACGACACCTCGGCACTGGGTCGCACCGCAGTTGTGGACTGGGTCATCGGCGCCGCACTCCTGTTGCCCGTCGAGCCGTTCCGAGCCGTGGGCGGCTTCGACGAGCGCTTCCACATGAACGCCGAAGAAGTCGACCTGCAACGCCGCCTCAGGTCATCTGGCATCCGATCGGTCGTCGTGGAAGAGCCTCACATCGTTCACGAGGGGGGCGGGTCGACGCCGTCGCCGGACCGCCGACGGTGGCTGGTGGAGTCGCGACTGGCTTACGCCCACAAGTGGGGCGGCCCAATCGCCGAACGCCGTCTCAGGGCCGCACTCATCACCGCATCAGCCGCCAACCTGTTCTGGAACATCGCGCGGGCCATGGCTGGACGGGACAGCCAGCCGCTGTCGACCTTTCGCTCCGAGCTGGCGCTCCTGCGCACGAGGCGAGGGCTTGGATGACTCGGGTCCTCCTCGTCGCCCCCGCCTTCCACGGCTACGGCGAATCCATCGCTGGAGCCCTGCGACGGGTGGGCCATGACGTGATCCTCCATGCGTACGACGCCAACGAGACCTTGGCTTCAAAGGTGCGCACCAAGCTCGTCCACGAGCTGCCGAGCCGGTTCGGCTCGAGATCGGGCGAGCTCGCCCGCAAGCGAACGCTGACCGCGCGTGCCGTCGCGGCCGTTGTTGCCGGGCGGCCCGACGTCGTCGTCACGGTCAAGGGTGACGCTCTCGGCGCCGACTATTGGGAGGCGCTCGACGCCTCGGGCGCCCGCCAGCTGCTCTGGCTCTACGACGAGCTCGCCCGGATGGACCTCGACGACGACGTCCTCGCGTCCCGGCCCTCCATCGTGTCGTACTCACCTCAGGACGTAGCCGCCCTCCGCGAACGCGGGCTCCGGGCCGGGCACGTGCTCGATGCCTTCGACCACACCATCCCGTTCACCCCGGCGCCCGGTGACGAGGTCGTCTTCATCGGCGCCCGCTACCCCGACCGCACGCGGCTGCTGCTCGGCCTGCACGAGCGCGGTGTGCCGGTCCGGGCGTACGGCCGCGACTGGTCGCGCCACCCGGTTGACCGGGCGCGTACGTGGGAGCTGAGCCGCCCGGACGTGCCGTCGGCGCGAGGGGTGGACCGCCCGACCGCCTACGGGTTGACGGCGGGCGCCGTCGCAGCGCTCAACTCCCACACCAACCAGGACGGCTTCACCATGCGGACCTTCGAACTGCCGGGAACCGGGTCCCTCCAGCTCATCGACCGCCCTGACGTGGACACGCTCTACGAACCCGGCCGCGAGGTCCTGGTGTTCACCGACGTCGACGATCTGGCCGGCCTCTGCGAGCGGGCACGCGCCGACCGCACCTGGGCGCGCGCGATCGCCGAACGAGGTCGCAGCCGGACGCTTGCCGAACACACCTTCGACCACCGCATCCCGTTGCTGGAGGATGCATGGGCCTGATCCACCCCAATGACCTTGCTGCGTGGCAGAGGTGGCAGCGGTCCCGGCACCGCTTGCGGCAGATTCGCCACGCGATCCGGCCGGGAACCGGACAGGTGCCCGAGGCGTTCGTGCTCACGACCTACGACCCCGAGCCCCGGTTGCTCGTGGCGCTCGACTCGTCCTCGCCCACCAGCCACGCGGCGCTCGTCGAGCCTCTGGCACGCCTCGACGTGCCCGTCGCGGTCCTGGCGCCCGGGCCGGCGCCTGATATCGACGGCCGCGCACCACTGAAGCAGCAGCGTGTCGGCATCGACCTCCCCGACAGCCTCCGTGGGGTGGGTGCCGTCGTCTCACTCGGCCACTACCTGCCGCGCGGCGAGCTCGCGCACCGATGGGCGAGCTCCGTGGGGGTGCGATCGGTCGTGGTGCAGCACGGCGCCCTCACCCCGTACGCGCCTCCGTTGCCTGCGGGTGCGCACCTGCTCGCCTGGAGCGCGGCCGACGCGGCCTTTTGGGCGTCCGGTCGACCAGACGTCGACCACCAGGTGGTGGGGAGCCAGCTCTTGTGGCAGGCAACCGACCAGCGACCAGGGGCCGATGCCGACACGCGACTGACCTACCTCGGCCAGATGCACGCGGCCGAGCTGCCCCGTCCGCGCCTGGCGCATGCAGCAGCAACGTTCTGCCTCTCGAACGAGGCCGTCTACCGTCCGCACCCCTCCGAGTGCGACCTGCTCTCGCGGCTGACCCACGACGGCTTCCGCCGAAAGGCGATCACGGTTGACGGATCGACCCCGCTCGCCCGCTTGGCTGGGCCAGTGGTGAGTGTCTTCTCGACCGGCGTCATCGAGGCGGCAGCGCAAGGGCGAGACGCCTGGGTGGCCTTCCCAAGACCGCCCTCATGGCTCGGGGAGTTCTGGGAGAGGTACGGCATGCATCGGTTGGGAGCGTCGCCTACACCGATGCCCGAGCGACCCGCGTTCGAGCCGGCGGCGAACATCGCCGTCGCGATCCGTCAGGCACTGTCAGCCTGACCGATCCCTTCGGTCTCAGTCGAGATCGAGCGGACGGAAGACAAGACGGGCCTCCCCGGCACGGCGGGTGCGTGTCCACGTCAGGTAGCCGACCACGTGTGCCCATGCGGTCACGGCCGAACGTGCGAGGTCCCTGTTGATCCGCCGCTCTGCTGCGACTCTTCGAACCGCATGGATCGGCCAGACCATCAAGTCACCCAGGATGGCTCGCCGGGTGAGCCTTGAGCCATAGATCGTGGGATGCCGCTGCCACACGACCGTCTCGGCTATGGCCGACAGATAGACCTTTCGCAGCGTGCGACGCACACCCGTCGTCCTACGGAAGTAGAGAACCATTCCGTCCGCCGGCTCGATCGCGTGTCCGGCCTGTCGCAGTCGGATCGAGAACTCGGAGTCGTCACAGCCATACGGCGGAAGGCTCTCATCGAATCCACCGACCGCGAAGTAGACGTCACGACGAACGCCGAAGTTGCATCCATGGATCCCCCGTCCCACGAGACCGTCGGGGTTGAGGACCTCCGATGACGTGTTGTGCGGGTGCTCGAGGACCCGACTTGTGCCCACGACGCAGACGTGCGTCTGCAGTGCGGAGTAGCCGTCTCGAACCCAGGTGTCGGAGACGATGTCGTCGCAGTCGCAGAAGAGCAGGACATGGCCCTCGGCCGCGGACGCGCCCACATTTCGTGCATGACTGACGCCGGGAGCGCTGCTCGCGTCCACCAGTCGCAGCGGCACGGGGAACGAGTCCCCGTAGGACATCACCAGCGTTTGCGTCCCGTCAGTGGAGCCGTTGTCCGAGACCACCACTTCCCATGCTTCAGGCGCTTCGCGCTGCAGGGCGAGCGCGTCGAGTTGAGCCGCGATCCACTGCGCGCCGTTGAGCACGATCAGCACCACCGAAAGACTAGGCGGCGTCGGAGGCACGACGTGGGACGTTATCGTGATCCGGGCTGGAGCACGCTCGTTCACGACAAGCCGTCGGCCATGAATCCGGAATCCGCATGATCGCGGACGGACTCTGAGAGCGTGGAACCTATGTCCCCCCGCGAAGCGCCCGCCCTCCTTCCGTCCGGGTTCCGACCATCGTCACCCGGAATCTTGGACGGGTTCGACCGACAGAGTGACCGATGAGCACCCTCTGCGTGATCCCGGCCCGGGGCGGCTCCAAGGGCGTCCCCCGCAAGAACCTGCTCGACGTGGGCGGCAAGCCGCTCATCGTCTGGACGATCGAGCAGGCCCTCGCGACCCCCGGCCTCGACGTCGTCGTCTCGACCGACGACGAGGAGATCGCCGACGTGGCCCGGGGCGCCGGCGCCCGCGTGCCGTGGCTGCGGCCGGCCGAGCTCGCCCAGGACACCACCCCGACCGAGCCGGTCGTACGGCACGCCATCGACCAGGTGAGCGCCGAGCGCGGGCGACCCGACGCCGTCATGCTGCTCCAGGCGACCTCCCCTGTCCGGCACGGCGACACCCTCGGGCGTGCCCTCGCCGAGTTCGCAGACACCGGCGTGGACTCGATGGTCGGCGTCGTCGAGCAGCCGCCGTTCATCTGGCAGGCCGGCGACCCGCCGACCGCGGCGTACGACGTCGCAGCACGCCCGCGGCGGCAGGACCTGACCGACCAGACCCGCCGCTACCGCGAGACGGGCTCGCTCTACGTCACCCGGACCGAGATCTACGAGCGCCACGACAACCGGCTCGGCGGCCGCATCGGGCTGTTCGTGATGGCCGAGGACGAGGGCATCGACATCGACACCGAGCTCGACGTGGCGCTGGCCGCGAGGTTGTTGACTGCTCGTTGAGCGGACTGCCCACGCCATGGCGATCCGCTGGATACCGTGGTCGGGTACGTACTCCCAGGGAAGGCCTCCGCCTTGATCATCGAGCGTGACCTCACGCCGTACGTCGTCTACTCGGGCGACCCGGTCCTGCGTGCCCTGGAGAAGATCACCGCCAACAAGGCGCGCGTGATCTTCCTCGTCGACTCGCACGGTCACCTCGACGGGGTGCTGTCGGACGGCGACTTCCGGCGCTGGGTCAGCGCTGCCGCCACCCTCACCACCGACGTACCTGCGATCGAGGCGGCCAACACCTCCCCGCGCAGCCTGCCGATCGGCAGCAGCCCGGCCGAGATCTCGCACGCGTTCGGGTCCGGCATCGACCACGTCGCGCTCGTCGACGACCGGGGCCACCTCGTCGCGATCGCGATCAACCGGGCCGACGAGCTCCGGATCGGGCGCCACGTCGTCGCGCCCGACGCGCCGGCGCTGATGATCAGCGAGATCGGGATCAACCACCAGGGCGAGGTCGGGCTCGCCAAGCAGCTCGTCGACCTGTCCGTCGAGGCCGGTGCCGACGTCGTGAAGTTCCAGCTGCGCGACATGGACTCGCTCTACCGCCAGGGCTCCTCCGGCTCCGGCGGAGAGGACCTCGGCCCGCAGTACACCCTCGACCTCCTCGCCAAGTACGACCTCGGCGCCGACGGCCTCTTCGAGGTCTTCGACCACTGTCGCGACGTCGGCATCGACGTGATGTGCACGGCGTGGGACCCCGTCAGCGTCGACCGCCTCGTCGACTACGGGATCACCTCGCTCAAGGTCGCCTCGGCCGACATGACCAACCACGCGCTGCTGCGCCACATGGCCGCCAGCGGCACGCCGATGGTGATCTCGACCGGCATGTCCACCGAGGGCGAGATCCGCGAGACCGTCGACCTGATCCGCGGCACCGGGGTCGCCCACGCCTTCCTGCACTGCCAGTCGACCTACCCGGCGCCGTTCAAGGACGTCAACCTCGCCTACCTGACCCGGCTCGCCGAGCTCACCCAGGCGCCCGTCGGCTACTCCGGGCACGAGCGCGGGTTCCACGTCGCGCTGGCCGCGGTGGCCCTGGGCGCCCGCATCATCGAGAAGCACTTCACCGTCGACCGCGACCTCGAGGGCAACGACCACAAGGTCAGCCTGCTCCCCGGCGAGTTCAAGGAGATGGTCCAGCGCGTCCGCGAGGTCGAGGAGGCCCTCGGCACGTCCGCGCCGCGCGCGGTCTCCACCGGCGAGATGATGAACCGCGTCAACCTGGCCAAGTCCCTCGTCGCGGCCCGCCGCATCGAGGTCGGCGAGACCCTCACCGACGCCGACATCGACATCAAGAGCCCCGGCCGCGGCCTCCAGCCCAACGCCTACGACCGGCTCGTGGGGCGTACGACCACGCGCGCGCTCGACGCCGGCGACTTCTTCTACGCCACCGACCTCGGCGACGCCGCCCCGCGCGGGCGGGCCTACGACTTCGACCGCCCGTGGGGCCTGGCCGTCCGCTACCACGACATCGACGCCATGACGAAGGACACCACCCCGGACTTCCTCGAGTTCCACTTCTCCTACAAGGACCTCGACCTGCCGGTCGCCGACGTCTTCGCGAAGTACGACGGCGGCCTGCCGATGGGCTTCACCACCCACTCGCCCGACCTGTTCGCCGGGGACTTCCTGCTCAACCTCGCCTCCGAGGACGACGACCACTGGGAGCGCTCGATCCGCGAGCTCCAGCGCGTCGTCGACACCACCCGCGAGATGCAGCAGCACTTCACCCGCGGCGCGGACGCCAAGGCCGACGCCGAGGGCCCGGTCGTCGTGGCCAGCCTCGGCGGCTTCACCACCGACGCGTTCGTCCGCCCCGAGCAGCGCGAGGCGATGTACGCCCGGGTGGCCGCCGGTCTCGCCCGCGTCGACGACTCCGGCGTCCGGCTCTGCGCGCAGACGCTGCCGCCCTACCCCTGGTACATGGGCGGCCAGCTCTACTGCAACCTCTTCGTCGACCCGCGCGACACCGCGGAGTTCGCCGAGCGCTACGACCGCCGGCTCTGCTTCGACGTCTCCCACTCCAAGCTCTCGGCCAACTACCTCGGCATGTCCTTCTCCGAGGCGACCGACCTCCTCGCGCCGCACACCGAGCACCTCCACCTCGTCGACGCGACCGGCGTCGACGGCGAGGGCGTCCAGGTCGGCGACGGCGAGATCGACTGGGCGGTGCTGGCCAAGCAGCTCGAGGTGCTGGCGCCGGGCGTGAGCTTCATCCCCGAGATCTGGCAGGGGCACGTCAACGACGGCGAGGGCTTCTGGATCGCCCTCGAGCGGCTGGAGCAATGGTTCTGAGCCAGCCCGCTGCCCCACCGACGGCACTGTGGGTGGTCCCGGTGAGCGACCTCGCTGGGGTGGCCCGGCACGTCCTCGACGTCGCCCGCGCCGGCATCCCCGGCTGGCGACTGGTGGTCCTGGCACCGCCCGGCGACCTGCCCGCGCGGCTGCGCGACGCGGGCGCCGCCGTGCTCGAGCGGCCGTTCGGCCCCGACCACGGGCTGCGCGCCTCGACCGCCAGCCTGTGCCACGTCGTACGCACCCTCCGTCCGGCCGTGGTGCACAGCCACCTGGCGTACGCCGACATCGTCGTCGCCCTCGCCGCCGGGCGCGGTCAGCGGCTGGTGACCACCGAGCACGGCATCGCCCGCGACGACACCGTCTACCACCGCTCGTCGGCCCGCACCCGGGCGATGGCAGCCGTCCACACCGCGCGCCTGCGCCGCTTCGACGCCGTGATCGCGGTCAGTCGCGCCACGGCCGACGCGATGGTCGAGAAGTGGCGCCCGCGGGTGCCGCCGGTCGTCGTCCCCAACGGGGTGGAGATGGTCGCGAGGCTCGCTCCGCTCGCACCCCGACCACCGCACGACGCGCCGCAGCCCGGCCTGCGCATCCTGTCACTGGCGCGGCTCGCTCCGGAGAAGCGGCTCCCCGACCTACTCGACGCCTTCGCCGTGCTCCGCCGCGACCACTCCGAGGCCCGCTTGACGCTGGCGGGCACCGGCCCCGAGGAGGGGGCGCTGCGCGCGCAGGTCGACCGCCTCGGCCTCGGCGACGCCGTCGCCCTGCCCGGCCACCTCGACGCCGAGCGGGCGATGGCCGAGCACGACGTGCTGGCCATGCTGTCGGTCTGGGAGAACTGCTCGTACGCCCTGCTGGACGCCGCCACCCGCGGGATGGGCGTCGTCGCGAGCGACGTGGGCGGCAACCCGGAGATCCTGCCGCCGACCTCGCTCGTGGACGCCGACGACACCGCGGCCGTCGCAGCCGCGCTCGCCGTCCAGGGCCTCGACGTCACCGCCCGCCCGACCCTGGGGGACTGGCCGACGGTGGAGGACATGTGCGCCCGGATCGCGGCGACGTACGCCTCGGCAGGGGCGGGCTGATGGGCCGGATCGACACCCCGTGGAACCTGCCGGACCGGACCGTCCTCCGCGCCGACCTGGCGGACCGCGAGATCCGGGCGACCGACTTCCTGCTGATGGCCGTCCTCCCCTTCCGCACCGTCGAGGTCGCAGGGCTGCCGGTCAACGAGCTCGCCATGGCGGCCCTGGTCGGCCTGAGCCTGTTCCGGCCGGCCCGGGGCGGGGCCCGGCTGCACGAGGTGGTGGTGCTCGCCCTCGGCGCCCTCCTCGCGCTCCTGCTCTACTCGGGCCAGGCCAACGACGTCGACTGGGCGCGGCGCGTGGGCCACGTCGTCGTCCTGGCCGGCCTGGTCTGGGCCCTCGGCACCGGCCGGGTCTCGCTGCGGTCCGCCGGCGCGGGCCTCGGCGCCGGGCTGGTCGCCGTCATCGCGCTCGCCCTGGCCGGCATCGGAGGCGACACCTATCCCGGCCGGCTGACCGGCTTCCTCGGCGACCCCAACGCCGGCGCCTTCTTCATCGCCGTCCTCGGCGTCCTCGCCGTGGTCTTCGCCGACGACCGGTGGAAGGTGCGCGTCGCCCTGGCCGTGCCGCTCCTGGCCGGCCTGGTGCTCTGCTTCTCGCGGACCGGGCTGCTGGCGGGCGCGTTCGCGATCTTCTGGCTGTTCGCCGGACGGCGTCTGGGTGCCGCGGGCGGCGCCGCGGTCGCGGCCGCGCTCGTCTGGCTGGTCGACAACATCCCGGAGGACCTCGTCCTCTACGGCCCGTTCTCGGACCGGTCCGGAAGCGACTCCCTGCGGGAGCGGATCATCGCGCAGGAGCGGGTCGAGCTCGCCGATGCCCCGTGGTACGGCAACGGTCCCGGCACGGCGCGGGTCGAGGTCCGCGACCTCGAGTTCTTCTTCCACAACAGCTATCTCGCCGTCCGCCAGGAGGGCGGCTGGATCGCGCTCCTCCTCGTGCTCGGCCTGGTGGCCTTCGCCTTCCTCGTCGTCTCGCGGCACTCGCGCGCAGGCGACCTCGCGGCCGCGGGAGCACAGGCCGCCCTCATCGGCGCGGCGGTCATGGCGATCACCCTCGGCGAGGTGCTTCTCGACACCCCCACGGCGATCGCGGTCGGCTTCGCCCTCGGCCAGTCGCTGCGGCCACCACCGGAGGCCGTGGCCGATGCCTGAGCGGATCCACCTCGCCGCCAACAACCCCGACCTGGGCGGCGGTGAGCAGGTGCTGCTGCGCCACGCCGAGGCCCTGCTCGACCTCGGCCACCCGGTGACGGTCGTGGCCGCGGACTCCCCCACCGAGGTCCTCGACGCCGCCGCCGGCGTCGGCGCGGACGTGGTGGCGATCCGCGCCGACGGCCGCCGCGACCACCTCCAGCGGCTCCGCGCCTGGGACCGTACGGAGCGCGACGGCGTCCTGTGGTGCCACGGGCTCGTGCCCGCCCTGGCGACCGCCGGCCACCCGCGGCGCATCGTCCACCTCCACCAGGACCCCCGCGGCCGGGCGCAGGCGGTCGCGGCCCGCGTCGCACGCCGGGGGGCGCTGGCCACCCTCGTGCCGTCGTCGGACATGGCGGGACGGGTGAGTGGCAGCCGCGCGCACGCCAACTGGACCTCCGACCTCCCCACCCTCGACCGGCCCGCCGTGCGGACCGGCGCCGTCGGCTACCTCGGCAGGATCTCGACCGACAAGGGGGTCGACGTCCTCGTGCGTGCCGTCGCCCGCGCGGCCGTCGCGGGCGACCTCCTCCTCGCCGGCGACTCGCGCTACGTCGCGGAGGCGGACGTGCGCACCGTCGAGCACGCGCTCGCCGGCCTCGGCCCGCGCGCCGTACGCCTCGGGCACACCAGCCCCGCCGACCTGTTCCGCCGCGTCGACGTCGTCGTGTTCCCGAGCGTCTGGCCCGAGCCCTTCGGCCTCGTGGTCGCCGAGGCCATGGCGGCCGGCGTCCCCTTCGTCATCTCCGCCGCCGGCGCCCTGCCCGAGGTGGCGGGCCCCGACCACCCGTGGGTCGCCCGCGCCGGCGACGCCGACGACCTGGCCCGGGTCCTCGAGCGAGCGCTCCGAGCCACCCCGGAGGAGGTGCGCGACGTGACCGGGCGCGCCCGCCGGCGCTGGGAGGAGCAGTACTCGCCGCGGGCCGGCCGGCTGCGGGTCGAGGCCCTGCTCACGGACCTGGGGATCACATGAGCACCCACCGGCCACCCGTGGCGATCGCCCACGACTACCTCACCCAGCGTGGCGGCGCCGAGCGCGTCGTCCTCACGCTCATGCGCGCCTTCCCCGACGCGCCCCTGCACACCACCCTCTACGACCCCGACGCCACCTATCCCGACTTCGCCGACGCCGACGTCCGTACGTCCCCCCTCAACCGGCTCGCCCCCCTCCGCCGCGACCACCGGCTCGCCCTCCCGCTGCTGGCCCCGGCCGCCTCACGGATGCGCGTCGACGCCGACGTCGTGGTGGCGTCGAGCAGCGGCTGGGCCCACGGCTTCGAGACCGGCGACCGGACCCGCACGGTCGTCTACTGCCACAACCCGGCCCGCTGGCTCTACCAGACCGACGAGTACCTCGGCGGCGCCGCCTGGCGCTCCCCCGTGGGCCCGCCGCTGCTGGCGATGCGCCCCGTCCTCAAGCGCTGGGACCGGCGCCGGGCGGACCAGGTCGACGTCTACCTCGCCAACAGCCGCGTCGTGCAGCAGCGCATCCGCGCGACGTACGGCCGCGACGCCGAGCTGCTGCCCCCGCCGCACGGCATGGACGCCTCCGCCCCGACCGAGCCGGTGCCCGAGCTGGACGGGTGGGAGCCCGGCTACGCGCTCGTGGTCTCGCGGTTGCTGCCCTACAAGAACGTCGACGCCGTCATCGAGGCCGTCCGCGGCACCGAGCGCCGCCTGGTCGTGGTGGGCCGCGGTCCGGAGGAGTCCCGGCTGCGCGCGACGCTCCCCGACAACGTCCGCATCCTCGGCGGCCTCCCCGACGCGCAGCTGCGCGGCGTGTACGCCGGGGCGGGCGTCCTCGTCGCCGCGAGCCACGAGGACTTCGGCCTGGCCCCCCTGGAGGCCGCCGCCTTCGGCGTCCCCGCCGTGGCCCTGCGCGGCGGCGGGTTCCTCGAGACCGTCCTGGAGGGCGAGACCGGGGTGTTCTTCGACCGCCCCGACCCGGACCAGATCGCGGTGGCCCTCGACGTTTCCGACCGGCACGGCTGGGACGGTGCAAGACTGCGGGCCCGGGCCGAGGAGTTCGGCGAGGCCCGGTTCATCGACAGGATCCGCACGATTGCTCTGGGGGAAGGAACGGTGGCCTGACGTGCGTCCCGAAGGCTCCCGGCTGCTCCCGTGGCTGCTCGGCGGCGTCGACCTCGTCATGATCGCGCTGGCGACCGTCCTCGCCATCCGCTTCCGGATGACCCTCCCGATCTTCGCCACCGCGGGCGACATCCTCGAGAACACCGCCCTCGCCAGCGTCTTCTTCCTCGGGACGTGGCTGGTCATGCTCGTCTACTTCGGCGCCTACGAGCTGGACGTGATCGGTGCCGGCACCGAGGAGTTCAAGCAGGTCGTCAACGCGTCGGTCTTCACGGCCGCGCTCGTCGCGACCATGGCCTACCTCATGCAGTACCCGCTCTCCCGCGGCTTCTTCGTCCTCTACTTCCCCCTCGGCGTCATGACGCTCCTCCTCGGGCGGCTGGTCAGCAGACGGGTCATCCAGCGGCTCAGGAGCGCCGGGCACCTCAACTCCAAGGTGCTGCTCGTCGGCAGCCCGATCTACATCGCCGAGATCCACCAGGTGCTGGCCCGCGAGTCCTGGCTCGGATACCAGGTGATGGGGTGCCTGGTGCCGGCCGTCCACGCCGGGCCGGAGACCATCTCCGCGGGCGTCCCGGTCCTCGGGCTCATCGAGGACGTTCGCGCGGTCGTCGACGAGTTCTCGCCCGACATCGTGTTCTTCACCGCGGGCGCGGTGAAGTCCTCCACCGCGCTGCGCCGCCTCGCCTGGGACCTCGAGGACCACGCGCACGTCCAGATCATCGTCGCCCCCAACGTCACCGACGTCTCCAGCGAGCGGGTACGGATCCGTCCGGTCGCCGGACTGCCGCTGATGCACCTGGGGCGCTCGCGCTCGCAGCTGGCCACCAACGACGCCAAGCGCGCCTTCGACCTGTTCGGCTCGCTGGCCGTCCTGGCCCTCGTCTGGCCGGTCCTCCTCGCCCTCATGCTCTGGATCAGGCTCCACGACGGCGGCCCCGCGCTGTTCCGGCAGGTCCGCGTCGGGCGTCAGGGTGCCGAGTTCACCTGCCTCAAGCTGCGCTCGATGTCGATCGACGCCGAGGACCGGCTCGCCGAGCTCGAGGCTCGCGACCACGTCCTCTTCAAGAGCACCCAGGACCCGCGCGTCACCCGGCCCGGCCGGTTCATCCGGCGCTTCTCCCTCGACGAGCTGCCCCAGCTGTGGAACGTGGTGCGCGGCGAGATGAGCCTGGTGGGTCCCCGCCCGCCGCTGCCCACCGAGGTCGAGCAGTACGAGGACGACATGCTGCGCCGCCTCAACGTGATGCCCGGCATGACCGGACTCTGGCAGGTGTCCGGGCGCTCCGACCTGTCGTGGGAGGACACCGTCCGCCTCGACCTCTACTACGTCGACAACTGGTCGATGGTGCAGGACCTGCTGATCCTGGCGCGCACGGTCACCGCCGTGCTGGCCAGCCGCGGCGCGTACTGACCACCGGGTCAGGACCTGGCGGCCTTCTCCGCCTCGGCCGCAGCCTCGGCCTGCTCGGCGTCGGCGGCCTTGTCGCCCTTGTCGGCCTTCTTGCGCCAGCCCTTGCCGGCCGTGGCGTCCGCCTCCTGCGAGGCGTACTCCGCCTGGTATCCCCCGTAGCCGCCGTAGCCGCCGCCGTAGGCGATGGCTGCGGCGCCCTTGACCGGGGCCTTGTTGAGCACGACGCCGAGGAGCCGGCTGCCGACCTGGTCGAGGATGCGGCGGCAGTGCTGGCTCTGCTCGATCTGCGTCTTGCCGGCCGCCTGGACGAGCAGCGCGCCGTCGCAGAACGCCGAGAGCAGGCCCGCGTCGGTGACCGGGAGCAGGGGCGGCGCGTCGAGGATGACGAAGTAGTCGTGGGAGAGCTCGTCGATGAACTGCTTCATCCGCAGCGAGCCGAGCAGCTCGCTCGGGTTGGGCGGGATGCGTCCGGCGGGGAGCAGGCTGAGGTTGGCCATGCCCGACTCGACGATCACGTCGCGGACCTCCACGTCGCCGGCCAGCGCCTGGGTGAGGCCGACGGCGCCGTCGATGTCGAACGTCGTGGCGAGCATCGGCCGGCGCAGGTCGGCGTCGATCAGGAGCACGGGGGTGCCGGCGTGCGCGACCAGGCGCGCGATGTTGGCCGAGACCGTCGACTTGCCCTCGCCGGCGAGGGCGGAGGTCACCACGATGCGGCGCGGCTCGTTGTCGACGTCGACGAAGCGCAGGTTGGTGCGCAGCTGGCGGAAGGCCTCCGCCGCCCGGCCCAGGTCGCCGCGGACCCCACGGTGCGTACGGCCGAGCGAGTCCTCCTTGGGGATGATCCCCAGCACCGCGGCGCCCGTGGCCTCCTCGACGTGCTTGGCCGAGCGGATGCGGCGGTCGATGAGGCGGCGCCCGATGAGCACCGCGTAGGCCAGGGCGAGACCACCGAGCGCTCCCTTCAACGCCGCGCTGGGGTAGTCCGGGCTGAACGGCGCCGTGGGCAGCTGCGCCTGCTCGACCGGGACGATGCGCGTCAGCGGGGCCTCGCGCGGGCTCTCCTCACCGGTCTCGACCTCCTGGGCATAGACCACGACGGCGTCGACGACGGCGCTGGCCAGGTCGCGCGCCTCCTCCGGAGTGCTGCCGATCGCGGTCACCGTCAGGGCGTTCACGCTGGCGTCGACCGACGCCGAGAAGCGACCCGCGATGGCGCTCGGCGGCACGTCCAGGCCGAGGTCCTCCACGACCTTCTCGGCCACCGGGGTGGTGGAGACGAGGAAGGCGTAGAGCACCGCCTTGTCCTCGGCGAGCTGGGCGTTGCCCTGCTCCTCACCGGCGGTCGTCGCGTTGCCGACGGTCACCAGTCCCGAGGAGGTGGCCGAGTAGAGCACGGGCTCGCGCGTGGTCCAGGCGGCCATCAGCACCGCGCCGAGGACCGTGCAGCCGATCAGCACCCACACATAGGCGCGGCTCAGCCGGACGAAGTCCCCGAACGTCATGCTCGCGAGTGTAGGACGTCGGACCGGTCCATCTACCCGGAAGCGCGACACTCAGGCTGGCACCATGTGCCCATGGACGAGCACCGGGAGGGCCGGGCGGCCCCGATCGCCGCGCGCGTCCACCTCGCCCACGCCGTCGTGCAGAAGCTCGCCGACGACCGCGACGTCGACCTCCTCCACCTCAAGGGCCCGGCCGTCCTCCCGGGCCTGCGGGCCGAGGGCCGGCAGTCCAGCGACGTCGACGTCCTGGTCCGCCCGAGCCACCTCGCCCGCCTGGTCGAGGCGCTGGAGTCCGTCGGCTTCGAGCAGCGCACCGACTTCTCGACCGGGTCCGCGTTCGCGCACGCCGCCAACTGGTGGCACGACGACTGGGGGTGGGTCGACGTCCACACCAGCTGGCCGGGCGTCACCATCGACGCCGAGGAGGCGTACGCCGTGCTCGCGCGCACCCTCGTGCACCGCCAGATCGCCCACAGGCCGTGCCCGGTGCCCGACCGCACCTCCCAGCGGCTGATCCTGGTCCTCCACTCCGCGCGGTCCGGCGGGACGGCCGACGCCGACCACGCCTGGGCGGGTGCCGAGCCGGAGGAGCAGGACGCCGTACGCCGGCTGGCCGCCGAGCTGGGGGCCGAGGTCGCCCTCGCCGCCGGCATCGGGGAGCTCGAGCTCCACCGCGGCGACCCGTCGTACCTGCTCTGGCGCTACTTCAGCGAGGGCGGGACCCGCCTCGACGAGTGGCGTGCGCGGCTCGCGGCCGCGCCGACCCTGCGTGCGAAAGCGGCGCTGGTGACCGCCGCGACGCGGGTCAACCGCGACCACCTGCGGATGGAGCTGGGCCGCACGCCCACCCGCGACGAGGTGCGCGAGCGGCAGCGCCTGCGCGTCAGGCGGGCGGTCGCCGAGGTGTCGAGCAGGGCCGCGAAGGGGGCCACGAGGAGGTGGCGGCGGTCGTGACGCGCTACCGGATCGCCGACGACGTCGCGTGGGTGAGCGAGGAGGAGCTCGACGGCGGGGAGACGCCGACCGCCTACCTCACCCGGCTCCCGAAGGGGCCGCCCATCCTGCTCGAGGGCTCCGGGTGCGTGGTGTGGCTCGCGCTCGCCGATGGCGGCACCCTCGACGAGGTCGTCACCGCCGCCGCCGCCATGTCGGGCACCGGCCCCGAGGAGATCCGCGAGGACGTGGAGACGCTCGTCGACCAGCTCGTCATCATCGGCGTCGCGCGAGAAGACTGACCGCCAGCGCGCCGATCGCCGCGCCGAGGGTGTTGGCCCCGACGTCGCTCCACGTGCCCTGCCGGTCGAGCCACCGCCACTGCACCGCCTCGATCGCGAGGGACCCGGCCGCCGCGACCACCGTCGCCTGCCACCACGGCCGCCGCGTCAGCAGCACGAACAACGCCCCGAGCGGGACGAAGAGCAGCACGTTGAGGAGCACACCGTAGTGCTCCGGGGTGACCCAGTCGGGCGCGATCGGCCAGTCGTACCTGAACCAGACGTAGCAGGCGACCGTGAAGCGGTTGAGGGCCCAGCCCCACGGGCCGCCGACCAGGACCGCCAGCCCCACGACGTAGCCGAGCGCGACGCCGACCAGCACCCGTCGTTCGCCCCTCCACCCCACGTCGTCCACCCTAGAGTGGGCGGCGTGAGCTCCCAGGGAACACCGCCCGAGGTGGTGGTGGACGCCCTGGGAGTGCCCATCGGCATCCCCGTCTCCGGTGAGGCCGCCGCGCGCCTGCGACGGCAGTGGAGCCGCGCGCTCACCGACCGCCCGGCCGCCACCGTCGTCGACCTCGAGCAGATCGGCACCGAGGACGACGTGGCCCATGACTACGCCGTCACCTCGCGGGTCACCCTCGCCGCGCTCGACGCCACGGCCGGGCTCCGCATCAACCTGCACGCCGGCGCCGTGGCCGACGACGAGGGCCGGACCCTGGTCGTCATCGGCCCGTCGGGCTCGGGCAAGACGACGGCCGTGCAGCAGCTCGCGCGCCGCCTCGGCTACCTGTCCGACGAGACCACCTCGGTCGACGAGGGCCTCGCCGTCCACCCCCACCCCAAGCCGCTCTCGGTGATCACCGACCGCGACGCCCCCCTCGTCAAGCACTCGCTGTCCCCCGACGACCTCGACCTGCGGCGACCGCCGCCGTCGGCCCACCTGCACCGCATCGTCCTGCTGCACCGCGGCGACACCGACCTCGGCCTCGTCCCGCTCGCCCCGGCCCGCGCCATCGCCGAGATCGTGGCGCAGACCTCCTCGCTGGTCCGGCTCGAGCACCCGGTCCGTCGCCTCGCCGACACGATCGACGCGTGCGGGGGCGCGTGGGCCCTGCACTACCGCGAGCTGGCGGACTGGCTCGACGACCTCGTCGACCTCCTCGACGTCGAGGGCCGGCCCCCGCCGCCGCGCCGCCACCACCCGTCCCAGGCCGACACGGGACGTCCCCCCGGCGCCTGGACCCGTACGCCGTGGCGCGACGCGGTCGAGTACGACGACGAGCTGGTGCTGATGGTCGACTCCCGGGTGCACGTGCTGGCCGGGCTCGGCGTCGTCCTCTGGCTCGCCCTCGAGGCCCCCCGCACCGCCGACGAGCTCGTCGCCGAGGTGCAGGAGCTGTGGGGTGCCCACCCCGACGCCGTCACGCTGGTCGGCGACGCCCTCGAGCTGATGGTCGCCGAGGGGATGCTCCGGCCTCCTGCCTGAGCCGTCGGGCCGGGTAGGTTTCGATCATGACCGCTCGCCGCCAGCTGCCCACCGACGAGGCCCGCGACCTGCTCGCCCTGACGCGCGAGATCGCGACCAAGGAGCTCGCCCCCAGGTCGGCGGAGGCGGAGGCCACCGAGACCTTCCCGCGCGACGTCTTCCGGATGCTCGGCCAGGCCGGGCTGCTGTCGCTGCCCTACCCCGAGGAGCACGGCGGCGGGGACCAGCCCTACGAGGTCTACCTCCAGGTGCTCGAGGAGATCAGCGCCGTCTGGTCGTCGGTCGGCGTCGGCGTCTCGGTGCACGCCCTGTCCTGCTTCGGCCTCGCCGAGTTCGGCACCGACGAGCAGCGCGCCCGGTGGCTGCCCGACATGCTCGGCGGCGACCTGCTCGGCGCCTACTGCCTCTCCGAGCCGCACGCTGGCTCCGACCCCGCCGCGATGCGTACGACCGCGCGCCGCGATGGCGACTCCTACGTCCTCAACGGGGCGAAGGCGTGGACCACGCACGGCGGCCACGCCGACTTCTACAAGGTGATGGCCCGCACGTCCGACGACCGCAACGGCATTTCCTGCTTCCTCGTGCCCGCCGACTCCGAGGGCCTGTCCGCCGACCCGCCCGAGCGCAAGATGGGCCTCACCGGCTCGGCCACCGCGACCATGCGCTTCGACAACGTCCGCGTCGACGCCTCCCGCCTGCTCGGCGCGGAGGGTGAGGGCCTGCGGATCGCGCTCGCCGGCCTCGACTCGGGCCGCCTGGGCATCGCCGCCGTCGCCGTCGGGCTCGCCCAGGGCGCCCTCGACGCGGCCGTGGCGTACGCCCGCGAGCGGGAGACCTTCGGCACGCGGATCATCGACCACCAGGGCCTGGCCTTCGTGCTGGCCGACATGGAGGCCGCGATCGTCTCCGCCCGCGCCACGATGCTCCACGCCGCGCGGCTCAAGGACGCGGGCCTCCCGTTCTCCCGCGAGGCCTCGATCGCCAAGCTCGTCGCCACCGACAACGCCATGAAGGTCACCACCGACGCCGTCCAGGTGCTCGGCGGCTACGGCTACACCCGCGACTTCCCCGTCGAGCGCTACATGCGCGAGGCCAAGGTGATGCAGATCTTCGAGGGGACCAACCAGATCCAGCGGCTGGTCATCTCCCGCTCGCTCGCCAAGGACGACGCGGGCGCGATCGGCTGACCGCCGGCGCTCCCCCTCCGTCGCGGGACCGCCGGGCGCCGCGGTGGGAACCACCGGCTCACCGGTGGTTCCCGCGCTTGCAGCCCGTTGCAGCGCCACAGATGCGCATGAAAAGGACTGTCGGATCGACGACGGCTCGACCGTTCTCCACAGGCGCGCTCCAGCAGGATTGAGGCCGCCCGCGGTCGGCAACCATCTCGCCATGATGAAGCCAGTGCAGCTCGCGGAGCTCCCCCTCGTGGTGGCGCGCGCCACCCTCATCGACGAGGGCATGACGGACCGACACATCAACGCTCTCGTGCACGCCGGCGCGCTCGTACGCGTCCGCAGGGGCCAGTACGTCGACGGCGAGGCGTGGCGTGCGCTGGGCCGCGCAGACCGGCACCGACTCCTCACGCGCGGGGTGATGCTCGCAGCCCACCCGGGCACGACAGCCACCCACGTCTCCGCCGCCGTCGAGTGGGGCGCACCCGTGTGGGACCTCCCGCTCGGGGTCGCCCACACCACCCGTTGCGACGGCAAGGTGGGCCGCCGCCGCAAGGACTGGATCCAGCACGGAGGGGCCCTGCCACCGACGGACGTCACGATGCTCAACGGGATCCCCGTGTCTGTCGCGGCCCGCACCTGTGTCGAGATCACGACCATCACGGACGTCGAGCGAAGCCTGGTCGTCGTCAACGGCCTCCTCCACTCGGGTGCCACGACCGAGCAGGAGTTCGCCGACTGGGCACGGAGCGCTCGCTACTGGCCGCACAGCCTGGCGACGGACCTGGTGCTCCGGTTGTGCGACACCCGCATCGAGTCCGCTGGTGAGTCACGGTTCTACTACTTCTGCTGGCGCCAGCACCTGCCTCGCCCGACGCCGCAGGTCGAGGTGTACGACGAGCGCGGTCGACTCGTCGGGCGTGTCGACTTCGCATGGGAGGAGTTCGGCGTGTTCGTGGAGTTCGACGGCAAGCAGAAGTACGCCAAGTACCGCCGCGACGGCGAGACCCTCGACGAGTTCCTGATGCGTGAGAAGAAGCGCGAGGAGCTCATCTGCCAGCTGACGGGATGGGTGTGCATCCGGGTGACGTGGGCAGACCTCGCGACGCCCGAGCTCCTCGCGCGGCGCGTCCGCAAGCTCCTCGACTCGAGGCGAGCCCTCGGGGCGTAGGTTCCAGTCCCTTTCAGCGGCTCATCGGCCGCTGCAACGGGCTGGATCCTCGGCAACCACCGGTTGACCGGTGGTTCCCACGTGCCCCCATCCCCCCACCCGGAAGGCGGTTGTCCGGCCCCCGGGGGCGAGCGAGCGTGGTGGACATGTCCAAGCGCATCGCATTCCTGACCGCATCCGAGGGCGTCGAGGAGGTCGAGCTCACGAAGCCGTGGCAGGCCGCCGTCGACGCCGGCCACACCGCAGAGCTCCTGTCGCTCGACGAGGGCGAGGTCCAGCTCTTCAACCACCTCGACAAGTCCTCCACCCAGCGCGTCGACCGGCGCGTGTCCGACGTCGCCATCGGCGACTACGACGCCCTGGTCCTCCCGGGCGGCGTCGCCAACCCCGACGCCCTCCGCATGGACGAGGAGGCCGTGGCCTTCATCCGCGACTTCGTCGACTCCGGCAAGCCCGTGGCCGCCATCTGCCACGCGGCCTGGACCCTCGTCGAGGCCGACCGCGTACGCGGCAAGCGGGTCGCCAGCTGGCCGAGCCTGCAGACCGACATCCGCAACGGCGGCGGCGAGTGGGTCGACGAGGAGGTCGTGACCGACGGCAACCTGATCACGAGCCGCAACCCCGACGACATCCCGGCCTTCTCGAAGGCCCTGCTCGGGGCGCTCGACGGCTAGGTCGTCTCAGGGCGGGGCCCCGGGTGTGGCGGTGGTCACACGAGTGGTGCATGCTGAGTGGAAGCGCTCTCACACCCGGAAGGTCCCCCCATGCCAGCTGCCCCTCCGCACCCCCGCCGACCCCGTCGTACGCCCCTGCGAGCCGTCCTCACGGCCCTCGCCCTGACGGTGGTCGGGCTCACGGCCCCCACCATCGCCCCGAGCACGGCCGCGCCCGCGGCCGCCGCTGACGCCCCTGACCTCGGCGACCGGGTGGTGGTCTTCGATCCCACGATGTCCACCTCCGAGATCCGCCAGCGGGCCGACGAGATCTGGCAGCAGCAGGTCGACGCCGAGATGTCCGAGGAGCGGTGGAGCCTGCTCTTCATGCCCGGCACCTACGGCACCGCCGCCGAGCCGCTGCAGATCAAGGTCGGCTACTACACCGAGGTCGCCGGCCTCGGCGTCGACCCGTCCGACGTCGTGATCAACGGCAAGGTCGAGGTCTACAACCGCTGCCTCACCGACGGCCCCACGCAGCCCTACTGCGTCGCGCTCAACAACTTCTGGCGCTCGCTGTCCAACCTCACCATCGACGTCAACGGCACCGGCCAGGACGGTTGCCGCGCCTCGGCCAACTTTTGGGCCACCTCCCAGGCCGCCTCCCTGCGCCGCGTCGACGTCCGCGGCGGCAACCTCTCGCTGATGGACTACTGCACCGAGGGTCCCCAGTACGCCAGCGGCGGCTACCTCGCCGACTCGCGCGCAGGCACCGTCATCAACGGCTCGCAGCAGCAGTGGCTCACCCGCAACAGCGAGGTCGGCTCGTGGACCAACGGCGTGTGGAACCAGGTCTTCGCCGGCACGATCGGCGCGCCCTCGGAGGCCAACTTCCCCACCGAGCCCTACACCACCCTCGACCGCACGCCGCTGAGCCGGGAGAAGCCCTACCTCCACCTCGGTGACGACGGCGACTGGCAGGTCCGCGTCCCCGACGGGCGCACCAGCTCGCGCGGCACGAGCTGGGCCGGCGGCACCACCGCCGGCACCGACCTCCCGCTCTCGGCCTTCCACGTCGCCACCCCCGACCAGTCGGCCAGGACGATCGCCAAGGCGCTGGACCGTGGCAAGAACCTGCTGCTCACCCCCGGCGTGTACGACGTCGACCGCAGCCTGGTGATCCGCCGCGACGACACCGTGGTCCTCGGCCTCGGCCACGCGACCCTCACGGCCGTCGGCGGTGCGACCCCCGTCGTCGTACGTCCTGAGGCGACCGGCGTGGTCGTCGCGGGCGTCACCGTCGACGCCGGCGCCCGGCTCTCGCCGACCCTGATGCACATCCAGGGCCGTCCCGGCCGCTCCGGGGACCGCCGACCCGCTGGCGAGGTGCCGACCACGACGCTGAACGACGTCTACTTCCGCGTCGGCGGCCCGCACATCGGCAAGGCCGACGTCTCGCTGCGCATCGACGCCGACGACGTGCTCATCGACCACGCGTGGGTCTGGCGCGCCGACCACGGCATCGAGGGCTTCACCGCCGGCGCGGTGGGCGACACCGACCGCTGGAACACCAACATCGGTCGCGTCGGCCTGATCGTCAACGGTGACCGCGTGCGCGCCACGGGTCTCTTCGTCGAGCACTACCAGGAGTTCAACACCATCTGGAACGGCGAGGACGGCGAGGTCGTGCTCTACCAGAACGAGCTCCCCTACGACCCGCCGTCGCAGGCCGACTGGACCCGTCCCGACGGCACGCTCGGCTGGGCCGGCTACAAGGTCGCCGACGACGTGCGCCGCCACCAGCTCTACGGCGGCGGGGTCTACGTCTTCAACCGCAACGACCCCTCCATCACCACCGAGAGCGGCTTCGAGGTGCCCGACCGGGCAGGCGTACGGCTCCACCACGTCATGACGGTGAACCTCGAGGCCGGCAGCATCGAGCACGTCGTCAACGACACCGGGGCGCGGGTGGACAGCAACGCCCCCGGCATCCCGAGCTACGTGGTGGACTACCCGGCTCCCTGAGTCGGGGTCACTCCACCAGCCAGCGTCCCAGCAGCGTCCCGTCCTGCTCCAGCAGCAGGGCGGGACGCAGCGCGACCTCGACCTCCGCGCCGGTGGCGATGCGTACGGCGTCGCCACCGGTCAGGACCGGCACGATCGTCCAGCACAGCTCGTCGACGACGCCCGCAGCCAGGAGGTCGGCGAACAGCGACGGCCCGCCCTCGCACAGCTGCTCGGTCCACCCGCGCTCGACCAGGGCGGCCTTGAGGGCGGCGAGGTCGATCTCGTCCTCGCCGAGCTCCAGCACGTTCTCGTCGCCCAGGGCCTCGCGGGCCGCGGCCAGCCCGTCGGAGCTGGCCACGGTCGCCATCAGGATCCGCCCTCGGGGTGCGTCGCGCAGCGTGGGCGGGATGTCCGCGGACCTGCTGACCACGACGAGCGGCATCGGCGGCACGTCGTACCCCTCGTCGCGCAGCGTGCCGGCGCCCACCACGAGGCAGTCCGCGCGGCGCCGCAGGGCGTCGAACACCCGCTTGTCGGCGTCGTTGTTGATGCTCTTGCTGACCCCGTCGGAGCCCTGCGCCGCCCCGTCTACGGTGCTGACGAAGTTGACCCGCAGCCACGGCTCGCGCTCCGGCGTGTAGGCCGCCGCCAGCTCGTCGTCGGACAGGTCGGCCAGCCGCCGCAGCTCGAGAGGTTCGCTCACGGACTTCATCCTGCCTTCTACGCTGGCGAGCGTGATCACCCTTGCGGACCTTGCCGCCCTCCACCAGGCGCACGCCGACGACCTGGCGGCGGCAGTCGAGCCGGTCGTCCTCGACGGCCCCCGCGGACCGGTCACGATCGGCGACGGGCCGGTGACCCTGATGGGCTGCATCAACCTCTCGCGCGACTCGACCTACCGCGAGAGCGTCGCGACCAGCCCCGCCGACGCCGTACGCATGGGGCGGATCCAGGCCGCGCAGGGTGCCGCGCTCATCGACCTCGGCGCGGAGTCGAGCAACGCCGGCGCGGCCCGCGTCACCGCCGACGACCAGATCGCGACGTTGGTGCCCGCGGTGAAGGAGCTGGCCGCGGAGGCGGTGGTGTCCGTCGAGACGTACGAGCCCGAGGTCGTGCGCGCCTGCCTCGACGCCGGCGCGCGGGTCCTCAACATGACGGGCCGCCAGCACGAGGAGGAGATGCTCGCGCTCGCCGCCGAGTACGACGCGGCCGTGGTGATGTGCTTCGGCGTGACGTCCAACGTGCGCGAGATCGCCGACGTCCCGCCCGACGCCGACCCGATGCCGGTCCTGCTCGACCACTTCGCGCCCCGGCTGGGCCACGCCCGCTCGCTCGGGGTGGACAAGGTCGTCATCGACCCGGGGATGGGCTTCTACTACGGCAACCTCGTCGACCCGATGACCCGGGCGCAGCACCAGGCCCGCGTCCTGACGCAGACCTTCCGGCTGCGACCGCTCGGCGTCCCGGTGTGCAACGTGCTGCCGCACACCTACGACATCTTCGGTGACGAGTTCCGGAAGGCCGAGGGGTTCTACGGGGTGTTCGCCGCGCTCGGCGGCGCACACCTGCTCCGGATCCACGAGGTCGCCCACCTGCGGGTGGTGCTGCGCGCGCTCGAGGAGCTCACGATCCGCTGAAGCCGACACCATGCAGGCAGTTCGGTTCGCTGACGCCCCCCTCCACGCTCAGGCGGCCAGGCCGTGGCGCCCAACTGCCTGCATGGTGCGCCAACGAACCACGTCCTCGATGGCGGCGCGGACCTCGTCCGGCCGAAACATGACGTCGACCCACGAGAACCTCACCACCACCAGCCCCAGCCGGGCCGCGGTGGTGTAGCGGTCGACGTCGCGCTGTAGCCCGGCTTTCGTCCAGTGGTGCTCGAACGACTCGGCCTCGAACACGATCCCGAGCACCCGGTCGAGGAGGTCGACGAAGCCGACGCCGGGGACGTGGCCCTGCGGTACGACATCCAGCCCGGGCACCGTCATCGCGATGACGTGGAGGCAGGTCTCGAAAGGGTTCGCTCGCAGCGGCGTCGCTGCGTGAGCGACCCTCAAGGCCTTGGCGCGGCCGGTGCGCGGACTCCGGGCAGCCGCGATGATGAGGTCATCCCGATCGACGATCCCCTCGCGAAGAGCCGAGTCGGCCACGCAGAGCGCGACGTCGAAGTCGTAGGCACGTGCGCAGTCGATGACCGTCCGGGTGCGCGAGGTGACGTTGCGTCGGAGCTCCCGCTCGCTGAGGTCGGCCCAGTGCAGCTCATAGGAGCCGCTCGGCTTGCGCGCACTTCGAGGCATCGTGATGCACGGCCTGAGGGGCTCGTGCTTCAGCTTCCACCCGAACTCCTGCGCAGCGCTGAGGTGAGACGCGGTGCCCCCTGTCCGCGCCACCGCGCGCATCGTCCCCTCGAGGTCTGCCAGGCAGTACCTGTTGTGCCGCGGCTTGTGGATCACCCCGCTGTCGACCGCGACCAGTAGCTGTGCCCGAGTGGTCAGGCCGAGCAGCTCCCGGAAGGTGCCCACGCCGCCGAGCTCGCGGAGGGCGACGACCGGGTCCATGCCCCGAGAGTGCCGCAAGTCCCGCGGCACTCGCTCGCTCCATCCACAGGCACCATGCAGGCAGTTCGCCGCCTGCACACTGTCGGGCACGCTCAGCCGAGAGCCCCTGCAGCCGAACTGCCTGCATGGTGTCAGCCGGCGTACCCCTGCGGGTTCTGCGACTGCCAGCGCCAGGTGTCGGCGGCCATCTCGTCGACGGACCGCCGGGTGCTCCAGCCGAGCTCGCGGTTGGCCTTGCTCGGGTCGGCGTACGACGTGGCGACGTCGCCGGGTCGGCGGGCGACGACCTCGTAGGGGAGCTCGCGGCCGACCGCGCGCTCGAACGCGTGCAGCAGCTCGAGGACGCTGGTGCCGTGGCCGGAGCCGAGGTTCCACACGTTGACGGGCTCGGAGGTGGTCGTCAGCGCCTCGAGGGCAGCGACGTGACCGGCGGCGAGGTCCTCGACGTGGATGTAGTCGCGCACGCCGGTGCCGTCGGGGGTGTCGTAGTCGTCGCCGAACACCTGGAGCTTGTCGCGCTTGCCCACCGCGACCTGAGCGATGAACGGCATCAGGTTGTTGGGGGTGCCCGAGGGGTCCTCGCCGATCGTGCCGGACTCGTGGGCGCCGACGGGGTTGAAGTAGCGCAGCAGCGCGAAGCGCATCCGCGGGGCGGCCTCGGCGACGTCGCGCAGGATCTGCTCCTGCATGACCTTGGTCCAGCCGTAGGGGTTGGTCGCGAAGGTCGGCTGGTCCTCCGTGGCACCGGCCTGGTCGGTGCCGTAGACCGTGGCGCTGGAGGAGAAGACGAGCTTGTCGACGTCGTGCTTCTGCATCGCGCGCACCAGGGAGAACGTGGAGCCGAGGTTGTTCTCGTAGTAGTCGAGCGGCTTGGCGACGCTCTCCCCCACCGCCTTGAACCCGGCGAAGTGGATGACCGCGTCGAAGTCCTCGGCGGCGAAGAGGTGCTCGGTCTTGTCGTAGTCGCAGAGGTCGAAGGAGTGCAGCGCCAGCGGCGTCCCGGTCAGCGACTCCATCCGCCCGAGCACGGTCGGGTGGGCGTTGCTGAAGTTGTCGACGATGACCACGTCATGGCCGGCGGCGACGAGCTGGATGACGGTGTGCGAGCCGATGTAGCCGGCACCGCCGCTGACGAGGATCTTCATGAGCCACACCCTAACGATGCTCCGCCCTGACAGACTGGCCGCATGCCGAGCGCACTCATCACCGGGATCACCGGCCAGGACGGGCTCTACCTCGCCGAGCTGCTGCTCGAGAAGGGCTACGACGTCCACGGCTTGATCCGCGGCCAGAACAACCCGCGCCGGGCCCTGGTCGAGGACCTGGTCCCCGACGTCCAGCTCCACAACGGCGACCTCACCGACCTGTCCAGCCTGATGCGCGCCATGCGCGACTCCGAGCCCGACGAGGTCTACAACCTCGGCGCGATCTCCTTCGTCGCCTACTCCTGGGAGAACGCCTTCG
This sequence comes from Nocardioides ganghwensis, assembly GCF_014779655.1. GTDB lineage: Bacteria > Actinomycetota > Actinomycetes > Propionibacteriales > Nocardioidaceae > Nocardioides > Nocardioides ganghwensis. The sequence continues at coordinate 67,120 of NZ_JACXYX010000015.1, read as the reverse complement.
TCACCAGCGACGTGACCGGCATGGGCGTGCTCAACATGCTCGAGGCCGTACGCCTCCACGCGGGCGACGACCCGCGCGCGATCCGCTTCTACCAGGCGTCGAGCTCGGAGATGTTCGGCAAGGTGCAGGAGGTGCCGCAGTCGGAGAAGACCCTGCTGTGGCCGCGCTCGCCGTACGGCGTGAGCAAGGTCTACGGCCACTACATGACGATCAACTACCGCGAGTCCTACGGCATGCACGCCTCGTCGGGCATCCTGTTCAACCACGAGTCGCCGCGTCGCGGCCCCGAGTTCGTGACCCGCAAGATCAGCCAGGCGGTGGCCCGGATCCACCTCGGCCAGCAGGACTCGATGGCGCTCGGCAACCTCGACGCTCGGCGCGACTGGGGCTATGCCGGCGACTACGTCGAGGCGATGTGGCGGATGCTGCAGCAGGACGAGGCCGACGACTACGTCATCGCCACCGGCGAGACCTGGTCGATCCGCGACTTCCTCGACCTCGCCTTCGCCCACGTCGGCATCGACGACTGGGACCAGCACGTCACCCAGGACCCGCGCTTCATGCGGCCGGCCGAGGTCGAGCTGCTCATCGGCGACGCGTCGAAGGCGCGCGACAAGCTCGGCTGGAAGCCGACCGTCTCGTTCGCCGAGCTGGTCGCGATGATGGTCGACGCCGACATCGCCGCCGCCAAGGCGGGCTGGTGACCGCAGCCGCGTTCATCACCGGGATCGGCGGGCAGGACGGCACCTACCTCGCCGAGCGCCTGGTGGCCGAGGGCCTGGAGGTCCACGCCCTCGTGCTGGAGACGGACGGCCACCCGGAGCACTGCCCGGCCGAGGTCGTGCTGCACACCGGCGACCTCGCCGACGTCGAGGCCACGCGCCGCCTCGTCGCGGAGATCGCGCCGCAGGAGGTCTACAACCTCGCCGCGATCAGCTCGGTCGCCCAGTCGTGGGACGAGCCCGACCGCACCTCGTTCGTCAATGGCCACGCCGCCGTCGCGCTGATGGAGTCGGCACGACGGCTCGGCGGCGTACGCCTCGTGCAGGCCTCGAGCGCGGAGATCTTCGGTGAGGCCCAGGAGGCCCCGCAGGACGAGGTGACCCCGATCGCGCCGGTGAACCCGTACGGCGCGGCGAAGGCGTTCGCCCACCTCTCCGCGCGCGTCTTCCGCCAGCGCGACCAGCACGTGTCGAGCGTGATCCTCTACAACCACGAGTCCCCGCGCCGCCACCTGCGGTTCGTGACCCGCAAGATCACCTCGACGGTGGCCGCGATCGCGCGCGGCGACGCCGACGAGCTCGTGCTCGGCAACCTCGACGCCCGACGCGACTGGGGGTGGGCGCCCGACTACGTCGACGCCATGGTCCGCGCCGCCCGCGCCGACGAGCCGGCCGACTACGTCGTGGCCACGGGCACGGCGCACTCGGTGCGCGACTTCGTGGCCGCCGCGTTCGCCGCGGCTGGGATCACCGACTGGGAGCCCCTCGTCCGGCAGGACGCGGCGTTCTTCCGCCCCGCCGACCCGACCGAGCTCGTCGGCGACGCGACCCGCGCCCGCGAGGAGCTGGGGTGGGCACCGACGGTCGACTTCGCCGAGATCGTGCGGCGGATGGTCGCCGCGGACCTCGCCTGAGGTTCCAGTCCCCTTCTGCGGGTTCTCACCCGTTGCAGCGGGTCAGGAGCGCGGGAACCACCGGTCCACCGGTGGTTCCCGCCTACCCGTGCTGCAACAACCCGATCAGGTACTCGCCATACCCGCTCTTGCGCAGCGGCTCGGCCTGCTCCAGCAGCTCGTCGTCGCTCAGGAAGCCCATCCGCCACGCGACCTCCTCGGGCGCGCCGATCTTGAACCCCTGCCGGCCCTCGATGGTGCGCACGAAGTTGGACGCGTCGTTGAGCGAGTCGAACGTGCCGGTGTCGAGCCAGGCGGTGCCGCGCGGCAGCACCTCGACGTGGAGGCGCCCCTCCTCGAGGTAGCGGCGGTTGAGGTCGGTGATCTCCAGCTCGCCGCGCGCGGACGGCTCGAGCTCCGCGGCGTACGCCACCACGTCGTTGTCGTAGAAGTAGAGCCCCGGCACCGCGAAGTCGCTCTTGGGGTTCTCCGGCTTCTCCTCCAGCGACAGCGCGCGGCCCTCGTCGTCGAACTCCACGACGCCGTACGCCCGGGGGTCGGCGACGTGGTAGCCGAAGACGGCTGCACCGTCGAGCTCGGAGAACCGCAGCAGCTGCTGGCCGAGGCCGGAGCCGTAGAAGATGTTGTCGCCGAGGACGAGCGCCGAGCGCTGGTCGCCGATGTGGTCGGCGCCGATGATGAACGCCTGGGCGAGGCCGTCCGGCGAGGGCTGGACCGCGAAGGTGATGTTGATGCCGAACTGCGAGCCGTCGCCGAGCAGCCGGTGGAACCCGTCGGCCTCGTGGGGCGTGGTGATGATCAGGACGTCCTGGATGCCCGCGAGCATCAGCGTGGAGAGCGGGTAGTAGATCATCGGCTTGTCGTACACAGGGACCAGCTGCTTGCTGATGCCCTGCGTGATCGGGTGCAGTCGGGAGCCGGTGCCACCGGCCAGGATGATTCCGCGCATGGGTGCACCCTAGGGCGTCGGGCGTCACAGCCGTTCGGGCCCGCACGTCGGACCCGTTTGGCACCATGTGCGCATGCCGTCCTCCCGTCGCACGTCCCCGCGACGCCTGGTACGGCCCGCGACCGTCGTCGGCGGCCTGCTCCTGCTGCTCGTCGGCCTGGCGCTGCTGGCGATCCCGTTCCTCGAGGCGCCGGGGCACGCGGAGGGCGCGCGCACCGACCTCGAGGCGGCCCGCGACTCGCTGTCCGCGGGAGACGTCGGCGCGGCGGAGGCGAGCGTGCAGAGCGCCCGCCGGCACGCCGACCAGGTGCAGGACGCGATGCAGGGGTTCGGCGGTGACGTCTGGAGCCTGATCCCCGTCGTCGGCGAGCCCGTCTCGGACGTACGCCACCTGGGCAACGCGCTCGACCACCTGACCGCGGCCGCCGAGGTGGCCGTGCAGGCGTGGCCGGCGGTCAACGGCGACGACGCCACGCTGTTCGCCGACCGGGGCGTGGACCTGCCCACGCTCGAGACGCTGGTCGGAGCGGTCGACGAGGCGAGCACCCACCTCGACGCCGCCCAGCTCGAGCTCGGCGAGGTGCGCGACTCCTCGATCGGAGTCGGCACCCGCCTCGGCGACGCGCGGGACGAGGCGACCGAGGTCCTCAGCCCGGTCGCCGCCACCGCCCGGCGGGCGAGGTCGATCACCGACGTGCTGCCCGACCTGTTCGGCGCGCGGGGCGAGCGCACCTACCTCCTGGCGCTGCTCAACCCGAGCGAGCAGCGCTTCTCCGGCGGCGCCCCCCTGACGGTGGTGCCGATGGAGGTCACCGACGGCAGGCTCAGCATGGGCGAGGCGCGCGACACCACCGACCCCGACCTGTTCCGGGTGGGTCGCTGGGAGCGGGTCGAGGGCAACCCGTTCCACAACGGCAAGCTGCGCCTGTCGACCTCGACCTACGCCCCGGACTGGTCGGTGTCGGGCGAGGAGCTGCTCCGCGGCTGGGAGCGCCGGACCGACCAGGAGGTCGACGGCATCGTGGTCGTCGACATGGTGGCGCTCGCCGACATGCTGCGGATCACCGGGCCCGTCGAGACCGAGGGCTACGGGACGCTCGGCGCCGACAACTTCACCGCGACGCTCGTCGGCGACTACGACAAGTACCCCGACAACGAGGCCCGCAAGGACCTCAACCGCGCGATCGTGCCGCTGTTCGCCGAGCGCCTCCTCGACCCCGGCGACGGCCTCGAGAAGATCGAGTCGCTGCGCACCTCCGCCCAGGCGCGGCACTTCGCGATGTGGATGCGCGATCCCGACCTGCAGTCCGCGGTCGCCGACATCGGGCTCGCCGGCGAGCTGTCCGACACACGCCACGACTACCTCGCGGTCTTCAACCAGAACACCAACCGCAGCAAGGCCGACTTCTGGCAGGAGCGGACGGTCGCGAGCGAGGTCCGGCTGCGCGAGGACGGCTCGGCGCAGGTCCGTCTCACCATCTCGGTCCACAACGACTCGCCGCCCTACGTCCAGCCGTTCCCCGACCCCCGCGACGGCACCTACGTCACCAAGTGGAACGGCATGACCCTCGGCGTCTTCCTGCCCGATGGCGCCGTGCTCACCAGCGCGACCGCCGCCGGGCGCCCCCAGGGCACCCGCCTCTTCGACTACTACGGCCGCCCCTACAAGCTGCTGCGCCTCACGCTCCCGCCCGGCACGACGCGCGAGGCGGTGCTCGAGTACGACGTCCCGGCCGCCGCGGTCGCGCCCGGCGACGGCACGCTCACCTACCGCCTCGACGCCACGCCGCAGGGCCTGGTGGTGCCCCAGGCGGTGTCGGTGGACGTGCGCTGGCCCGAGGGCTACGAGGTCGGCGAGCTGCCGGAGGGCTGGACGCGTACGGGCCCGGGGCGGGCGGCGTACGCCGATCCCGGCCTGGTCACCCAGCCCAGCTTCAGCATCACCGGGTCGGCCACCGCTCCGTAGCCCCGGCGCCGCGCCCTAGACTCCCCGCCATGGAACGCCTTCTTGTGACCGGGGGCGCGGGGTTCATCGGGTCGAACTTCGTGCACCACCTCGTCGACCACACCGACCTGAAGATCACGGTGCTCGACAAGCTCACCTACGCCGCCTCCCAGGAGTCGCTGGCGGGGCTGCCCGAGGACCGCGTCCAGCTGGTCGTCGGCGACGTCGCGGACGAGGACGTCGTCGACCCGCTCGTGGCGGCCCACGACGCGGTCGTCCACTACGCGGCCGAGTCGCACAACGACAACTCGCTGCACGACCCCAGCCCGTTCATCAAGACCAACATCCTCGGGACCTACACGATCCTCGAGGCGGTGCGGAAGCACGACAAGCGCCTGCACCACGTCTCGACCGACGAGGTCTACGGCGACCTCGAGCTCGACGACCCCAAGCGCTTCACCGAGGACACCCCCTACAACCCGTCCTCGCCCTACTCGGCGTCCAAGGCCGGCTCCGACCACCTCGTCCGCGCCTGGGTCCGCAGCTTCGGCGTGCGGGCGACGGTCTCCAACTGCTCCAACAACTACGGCCCCTGGCAGCACATCGAGAAGTTCATCCCACGCCAGATCACCAACGTCATCGACGGCATCCGCCCCAAGCTCTACGGCTCCGGCGAGAACGTCCGCGACTGGATCCACGCCGACGACCACTCCTCCGCGGTGCTCACCATCCTGGAGAAGGGCCGCATCGGCGAGACCTACCTGATCGGCGCCGACGGCGAGAAGAACAACCTCGAGGTCGTCCGCCTGATCCTCACGCTCATGGGCAAGGACGCCGACGACTTCGACCACGTCAACGACCGCGCCGGCCACGACCTGCGCTACGCCATCGAGTCCGGCAAGCTGCGCCAGGAGCTCGGCTGGCGTCCGCAGTTCCAGGACTTCGAGGCCGGTCTGGCCAACACCATCGAGTGGTACCAGACCCACGAGGACTGGTGGCGCCCGCACAAGGACGCCACCGAGGCGAAGTACGCGGAGAAGGGCCAGTGACCCTCCCGACCCTGGAGACCACCCCGATCCCCGGCCTCCTCGTCGTACGCCTCGACCGTCGCGTCGACGACCGCGGGTTCTTCAAGGAGAACTGGCAGCGCGAGAAGATGCTCGCGATCGGGCTGCCCGACTTCGGCCCCGTCCAGAACAACGTCTCCTTCAACGCCGACCGTGGCGTCACCCGGGGCATCCACACCGAGCCGTGGGACAAGTTCGTCTCGCTGGCCACCGGCCGGATCTTCGGCGCGTGGGTCGACATGCGCGAGGGCGAGAGCTTCGGCGCGACGTTCACGCTCGAGATGGACACCTCCGTGGCCGTGTTCGTCCCGCGGGGCGTCGGCAACAGCTACCAGACGCTCGAGGACGCCACCTCCTACACCTACCTGGTCAACGAGCACTGGCGCCCCGGCATCGCCTACCCCGCGCTCGCGCTCGACGACCCGTCCGCGGCGATCGCCTGGCCGATCCCGCTGGCCGAGGCGATCATCAGCGAGAAGGACCAGAACAACCCCGCGCTCGACCCGGCCACCGCGATCCCGCCCAAGAAGACCCTCGTCCTGGGGGGCGGCGGCCAGCTCGGCCTGGCGCTCGCGGCCGCCTTCCCCGGCAGCGAGGCCGTCACCCGCGCCGAGCTCGACGTCACCGGCGCCGAGGCCGTGGCGGCGTGGCCCTGGCACGAGTACGCCGTGGTGCTCAACGCGGCCGCCTACACCGCCGTCGACGCCGCGGAGACGCCGGAGGGCCGGGTGGCCGCGTGGGCCGCGAACGCCACCGCCCCCGCGACGCTCGCCGGGCTCGCCCGCCGGCACGGCTTCACGCTCGTGCACTTCTCCTCCGAGTACGTCTTCGACGGCACCGCGCCGCTCGACCCCGGCCACACCGAGGACGAGCCGCTGTCGCCGCTCGGCGTCTACGCCCAGACCAAGGCCGCCGGCGACATCGCCGCCGCGCTCGCCCCGCGCCACTACGTCCTGCGCACGTCGTGGGTCATCGGCGACGGCAAGAACTTCGTCCGCACCATGCAGTCCCTCGCCGAGAAGGGCGTGTCCCCCAGCGTCGTCGACGACCAGGTCGGCCGCCTGACCTTCACCGACGAGCTGGTCCGCGCGACCCGCCACCTCCTCGACAGCCAGGCGCCGTACGGCACCTACAACCTCTCCAACGGCGGCCCCGCGATGTCGTGGCGCGAGGTCGCGCAGGCGGTCTTCGAGCGCTCCGGCCGCAGCGCGGAGGACGTCTCCGGCACGACCACGGCGGCGTACGCCGAGGGGGTGCTGGCGCAGGGCAAACCGTTCGCGCCGCGGCCGCTCAACTCCGCCATGTCGCTCGACAAGATCCGGGCGACCGGGTTCGAGCCCGAGGACGCGCTGGCCGCGCTCGACCGCTACCTCGCCGACTGACCTCGGTTTCGACACGCTCGCTGCGCTCGCTGCTCAACCAGCGGTGGGCCGCTGGTTGAGCAGGGCGAGGAACGAGCCCGTGTCGAAACCGAGGACCTCAGCGGTGGGGCCGCGCCGCTGGTTGAGCAGGGCGAGGAACGAGCCCGTGTCGAAACCGAGGACCTCAGCGGTGCGAGGTCACCTCGGCGAGCGCGGGGCGTACGTCCGCGATGTAGACGAGCGAGGCGATCGTGAACACCAGGTGGATGAGCCCCAGCGGGGACGAGCCGATCAGCAGCAGCTGCGCGGCGAAGCCGAGACCGGTGATCGCGACCCACGCCTGCTTGGTCAGCTTGCCGGCGGCCTCGTAGGCCTCGGCGGAGTAGGTCAGCGAGTTGATGAACGCGAATCCCTTGATCGCGAGCAGCGCGACGAGCACGACCAGCATCAGGGTGCTCTGGAAGGCGTAGATGTCCACGCCACGAGGGTAGCCGGACGGGCCGAGGCGTCATACAAAGCCGTACGCATGACTGCAACTTCGCATGACGCTCGCCGCAACCCCCGCCGGCGCATACCGTCACGCCGCCGGGGGTACCTCCACCCCATGATCGGATTCCTCGTAGCTGGCCTCATCATCGGCGCGCTCGCGCGCCTCATCAAGCCCGGCAAGCAGAACCTCGGCATTCTCGCCACGCTCGGCCTGGGACTCGTGGGGTCTCTGATCGGCGGGCTGATCGCCCAGCTGTTCGGCACCGGCAGCATCTGGGAGCTCAACGTCATCGGCTTCGTGCTGGCCGTGGTGGCTGCCGTGCTCCTCATCGGCGTCGCGGAGGGCGTCGCGGGCAAGGAGAAGAGCCACGTCTGACGACCCATTCAGACGAAGCAAGAGGCCCCCGTCCTGATGGAAGGGGGCCTCTCTCATGACAAGATCAGAACAGCATCAGCTGGTCGTCGTCGGCTGGCGCTCTTCAGTCGCCGACCTTCTCGGCGGCGTCGGCGACGGCCTTGACCGCGTTGGTCGCGGTCGTGGTCGCGGCGGTCGCCGTGGCCTTGGCGCTGCTCTGGGCGGTGGCGGTCTTCTTGGCCGCGGTCTTGCGCGCGGTCGTGGCGGCGGCCTTCTTGCCGGCAGCCTTCTGGGTCGCCTTCTTGGCGGTCGGCTTCGGCTTGGGGGCGACCTTGGTGGCGGCGGTCCTGTCGGCGGCCTCGACGTTGGCCTCGGCAGCCTTCTTGGCCTGGGTGGCGGTGGCCTTGGCCTTCGACGCGGTGGTCTTGGCGGACTTCACCGTGGCCTTGGTCGACTCCTGGCGGCGGATGCGGCCCACGAGGGACTCGCCGCGCTTGACCAGGTCGGAGTAGGTCGCGTTGGCCGCGGCGACGTTCTCGTCGACGAGCGTGGTCACCTGGGTGGAGACCTTGGCGGGGTAGGCGAGGGCCTCGGCCTGGAGCTCGGAGACGCGGGCCTCGATGGCGGCGCGACGGGCCTGGGCCTGCTTGCGCAGCGCCTTGGGGTCGGTGGCGGTCTTCTGCACGTCGTTGACGCGCATGGTGACGTCCTTCTGGACCGCGGCGACGCGCTTCTGCACGTCGGCCACTGCCTCGCGGACGGCCTCGACGGCGAGGTCGGTCACGCCGACACCGGCCAGGACGGGCTTGAGGGCCTCGGTCTTGATGTCGAACTTGGCGGTTGCCATGGTGGTGCTCCTTCTCTCGGGTCCGGTGGGTGCTGCAGGGTGCTACTGGGTCGTACGGGGGTCGTTCGGGGGTCGTACGGGGGTCCTACGGGGGTGGGGCCGTGTCGCGCTCGTTGAGCGCGAGGAACGAGGCGTAGACGTCGAGCAGCGAGTTCTTCTGCCGCTCGGTCAGCGCCGTGTCGGCCAGGATCGCCAGCTCGACGGAGCCGGCCTGCCCGGGGTCGGGGTGGACGATGCCGGCGCGGACGTAGAGCTGCTCGGCGCTGACGCGCAGGGCGCGTGCCAGCTGCTGGAGCACCTCGGCGGACGGCTTGCGCAGGCCGCGCTCGATCTGGCTGAGGTAGGGGTTGCTGACGCCGACCTGGTCGGCGAGCTGTCGGAGGGAGAGCTGCGCACCGAGGCGCTGCTCCTTGAGGTAGTCGCCCAGCGAGCCGAGCGAGTCGACGACCGCCTTGCTGGTCTTCGTGCCGGCGCGATCGCCGCTCTTGCCGCTCGTCCTGGCCGGGCTCTTGTCCTTGGCCATGTCTCCAGTGTGCTAACTCTGTTAGCAGAACACAAGTCCTCGGCAGGTGAGACCACTCACAATGCCAATTGTCAAGCGCACTTTCGCGCTAACAGCGCTGCTCGCACCCCTCTCAGGGTGACATCGGGCGCCGTCTAGGATCGCGGCATGTCCCGCCGCCCGCTCCACCCCGCCGTACGCCGGGCGCTGGCCGTGGCGCTCGCGGCGTGGACCGTGGTGCTGGCGGTCACCCTGCTGGCGCCGTCGGCGGCCGGGCCGTCGTGGCTGGTCGAGACCGGGTCGGGGATCCTGGGCCGACTGGGGCTGCCGGAGGTCCTGGCGGCGCCGGAGCGAGTGGAGTTCGGCCTCAACGCCGCCGCGTTCGTGCCGCTGAGCCTGCTCGGCACGCTCCTGTGGCCGCGGCCCACGTGGCGCGACTGGACCGCGATCGGCTTCACCGCGTCGTTCCTCGTCGAGGTCGTGCAGGCCGTGGCGCTGGGCGGGCGCTCGGCGACGCACGCCGACGTCGTCGCCAACACCCTCGGCACCCTGCTCGGAGCGCTCCTCGGGCTCGCGGTCGGCTCAGAAGACCGCGCGGATCTCCCCGACCGGCACCCCGCCGCCGAGGAGCTCGAGCCGCCCCGTTGACCGCACCGCCTCGGCGTCGACCCCTTCCTCGTCGAGCACGCCGGAGCGACGCAGGGCCTCGGCCATCAGCACCGGGCGTACGCGGGGCGCGCCGTCGTCGGTCTTGAGCGCCCACGCGCGGCCGTCGGGCAGCGCGACGGCGTACACAGACTCCGCGCCGGCCTTGCCGATCATTCCGGGCACGGCGCGCAGCAGCGCGAGCTCGTCGCGGGTGGTGCCGCTGACGAACTCGGGGTGGCGCCGGATGGCGTCCGCCACGCGGCGCTGCGGACCCTCGGTCGCGGCGGCGAGGGAGGAGAACGCCCGCGCGAGCCCGGTCAGCGAGGTCGACAGCAGCGGCGCGCCGCAGCCGTCGACCGCGACGGTCGTCACCGGCTCGCCGGTGAGCCGGGCGAACGTGTCGATGATCGCCACCTGCAGCGGGTGGTCGGGGGCGAGGTAGGTCCCGGTGTCCCAGCCGCGGAGCACGCACGTGGCGAGCATGGCGGCGTGCTTGCCGGAGCAGTTCATCAGGATCGGGGTCCTGGCCCCGCCCGCGCGCAGGACGGCCTCGCGCGCGGCGTCGTCGAGCGGGAAGTCGGGCGGCGTCTGCAGGGCCGACTCGTCCAGCCCGGCCGACGCCAGCGTGCGGCGTACGCCCTCGACGTGGAACGGCTCGCCCGAGTGGGACGCGCACGCCAGCGCCAGCAGGTCGTCGGGCAGGTCCAGGCCGAGCTCGACCATGGCGAGGGCCTGGACCGGCTTGTTGCTCGAGCGCGGGAGCACCGGCGCCTCGACGTCGCCCACCGACCACTCCACGGTGCCGTCGGCGGCGAGCGCCACGATCGAGCCGTAGTGGTGGCCCTCGACGAACCCGGAGCGGACGATCTCGGCGACGACGGGCTGAGCGGCAGCGGCAGACATGGGGCGCAGGCTACTCACCGTCAGGGTGAGAGGATGCGCGGGTGATCCAGCACTGCCCGACGCCGACCGAGCTCGACGACCTGGAGCTCCTGGTCTCCGGCGCCTACGCCCCGCTCACCCGCTTCAACGAGCCCGGCTCCCCCGTCACCCTGACCCTCCCCGACGGCGCCGCCGAGGCCGAGCTGGTCGATCCCGAGGGGCTGCCGCTGGCCCGGGTCGCCGCCGACGGCTCGCTCGAGCCGCTGACCCACGCCCAGTACGGCCCCTTCCGCCGGCTGCACCTCACGCCCGCGCAGGTGCGGGAGCAGCACGCCGGCGCCACGTTCGTGCCGGTCGTCGACGCGCTCACCGAGGCCGACCTCGCCGAGCTCCGCGGCCTCGGCCGTGTTGTCCTCCTCGCGCTGACCGGCACCGGGACCGCCGAGCTCTCCCCCGTCGCGCTCGTCCGCGCCACCCTCGCGGCCGCCGAGCTGCTCGACGACGCCTCCGTCGTGGCGGTGCCGCTCCCCTCCCACGGCGACGCCGAGGCCGACCACGCCCTGGGGGCGCAGGTCGTGGGGACGTACGCCGGGCCCGACCCGGTCCACGCCCTGGCCGACCGCTGGTTGAGCAGCGAGCGTGTCGAGACCGGGGCCACCCTCCCCGACGCCTTCCCCGCCGCCATCGCCGCCATCGTCGACGAGGACCGGCCCGCGCGGGAGGACCAGGGGCTCGTCCTGTTCTTCACCGGTCTCTCCGGCAGCGGCAAGTCCACCCTCGCCCGCGCCCTGATGGACCTCCTCCTCGAGCAGGGCGGCCGGTCGGTGACCAGCCTCGACGGCGACGTCGTACGCCGCCACCTGTCCGCCGGGCTCACCTTCTCCAAGGCCGACCGCGAGACCAACATCCGCCGCATCGGCTGGGTGGCCGCCGAGATCGCCCGCCACGGCGGGGTCGCCGTCTGCTCGCCGATCGCGCCGTTCGCCGAGACCCGCGAGCAGGTGCGGGAGATGGTCGAGGCCGCCGGCGGGGCGTTCTTCCTCGTCCACGTCGCCACGCCGCTGGAGGAGTGCGAGCGCCGGGACCGCAAGGGCCTGTACGCCAAGGCGCGCGCCGGCGAGATCCCCGAGTTCACCGGGATCTCGTCGCCCTACGAGGAGCCGGAGGACCCCGCCGTACGCGTGGACACGACGGGCCGCACCATCGAGGACGCGCTGGACGACGTCCTGGTCGCGCTCGACGAGGCGGGCTTCCTCCACCTGCCGACGCTGACCGGCACCCATGCCTGAGCCGCTCCGGGTGCTCTTCGTGTGCACCGCCAACATCTGTCGCTCGCCCGTCATGGAGCTCGTCGCGCGCGACCTGGCCGGTGACCCCGAGCGGTCGGGCGTCGAGTTCAGCAGCGCGGGCACGCACGCCCGTGACGGCCACGCGATCAACACGGACATGACGCCCACGCTGCCGCCGACCCTCGCTCCCGGGGGCGCCGACGCCTTCCGCAGCCGCTACCTCTCCGCAGCGGTCCTCGCCGACGCCGACCTGGTCCTCACCGCGGAGTCCACCCACCGCCAGCACATCCTCGACGACCACCCGCAGCTGCACCGCAAGGTCTTCACGCTCGGGCAGTTCGAGGCGACGATCGCGGAGCTCCCCGGCCTGAGCGGCCGCGAGCTGGTCGAGGCCGCCGGCCGGCGGCGTACGCCCGCCTCCCCCGCCCACGACGTGGCCGACCCCTACCGGCGCGGTACGGCGGCCGCCGAGACGGCAACCGGCACAATCACTGCCATGCTGAGCGTCGTCGTCCCCAGACTCGTCGGAGAGCGCTGATGCTCGAGTTCATCACCATCACCTTCTTCTCCATCCTCGCCGCCGGCTTCATCGTCGGCATCGTGGTCGGGCTGACCGGCATGGGCGGCGGCGCACTGATGACGCCGGCGCTGCTGTTCCTGGGGGTGGGCGAGGCCGCGACGGTCGTCACCGCCGACCTGACGGCGGCCGCGGTCTACAAGACCGGCGGCGCGATCGTGCACAAGCGCGAGGGCTCGCCCAACATGCAGCTCGCCAAGTGGCTGATGATCGGCTCCATCCCGATGGCCCTGCTCGGGCCGCACCTCGTGGCGTGGTTCACCGACGACATCGACGAGCTCAACCACGTGCTGATCATCTGCATCGGCTTCGCGCTGCTGCTGGCCGCGGCGACGTACGCCCTCCGCCTCTACGTCAACCTGCTGCGCGTGCGCTCCGGCTCCCACGTCGTCGACGACAACCCCACGATCCGGGTCGTGCCGACGCTCCTGGTGGGCATGCTCGGCGGCCTGCTCGTCGGCATCACCAGCGTCGGCTCCGGCTCGGTCATCATGATCGCGCTGCTCATGCTCTACCCCGGCCTCTCCGCGGTGAAGCTCGTCGGCACCGACCTCGTCCAGGCGGTCCCGCTGGTCCTGGCGGCCGCCGTCTCCAACATCGCCCTGCACGGCATCGACTGGGCGATCCTCGTCCCGCTGGTGCTCGGGTCGGTCCCGGGCACCATCCTCGGCTCGATGCTCGCCCCGCGCGTGCCGCAGTCCTTCATCCGCCGCGGCATCGTCGTCGTCCTGACCATGAGCGGCGTCGCCCTGCTCGACAAGTCCGGCTGGGCGCCGCTCGGCGAGGAGGAGACCCACCCGATGCTGATCGCCGGCATCGGCCTGGCCGTCCTGGTGGTCCTGCCCATCGTCTGGGGCTTCCTGCGCAAGCAGCAGGGCCTGCCCATGTTCGGCTCGCCCACGATCGCGCAGCTCGAGGACCCGTCCTACCGCCCCGGTCTGGTCGGGATGAAGAAGGTCGACGACGCCTGAGGGGCCCGCGCTGGCCCCTGTGGATGACCGGTCGCGCCGATCCGGCGACCGGACCAGACTCCCGGCCATGGATCCCGTCACCGCCCTGACCCGCCTCGGCGGCATCGGGTCGACGGCAGAGATCCTCTCCCTCACCACCCGCAAGCGCCTGCGCCGGGCCGTCGAGACCCGGCAGGTCGTACGCGTGTCCCGCGGCCGCTACGCGTTGCCGACGGCCGACGAGGCCCGGGCGGTGGCCCGCGAGGTCGGCGGCCACCTGCGCCTGCTCTCGGCCGCATCGCACTGGGGGTGGGAGACCAAGTGGCCGGCACGGTTCCCGCAGGTCGTCGCGCCGCGCAGGCCCGCCACACCCGTCCGTGCCGAGCTCGCGTACGCCGTCCTCCCGCCGTCCGACCGTGACGGGTGGGCGACCTCGCGGTTGCGTACGGTCCTCGACTGCGCTGCCGAGCTCCCGTTCGACGAGGCGCTGGCCGTGGCCGACTCCGCGCTCCGCCACGGCCACCTGCACCACGACGACCTCCTCGCCACGATCCGGTCCGACACCCCGGAGCGCGTCCGCCGCGTGCTCGAGCACGCCACTCCGCTCGCCGCCAACCCGTTCGAGTCGGTCCTCCGGGCGATCCTGGTCGAGGCCGGGATCGATGTCGTCCCGCAGTGGGCCACGACGGTCGGAGGCGTGACCTACCACCCCGACCTGGCCGACCCGTTCCGCGCGCTCGCCATCGAGGCCAACTCGTGGGCCTTCCACGCCGGCAAGGCGGAGCACGACGCCGACTGCGTGCGCTACAACGCCCTCGTCACCGCCGGCTGGACCGTCCTGCGCTTCACGTGGGAGCAGGTGATGTTCTCGCCGGACGTCGTCGTGCGGACCGTGCGAGCAGCGATGGCGCTGCCGGTCGCCGCCTGAGGGGCCCGAGCCAGACTCCAGCCGCGCCGCCACCGGCGTGTCGCGGGAGTCCGTACGGCGTGTCGGCGCGGCGACGTCGAGGAGCGGCCCTCACAGGCCTCGGTGGACCAGACCGCCCGGCAAATGCGGTGTGCGCCCGGCGACCCGCCGAGGATCATCGACGGCATGAGGCTCGGCCCACCCGTAGCGACCTTCCTCCTGCTGGCAGGTGCGCTGCTCGGCTGCGCGGAGGACGAGCGCCCCGAGGAGCCGACCAGCTCCGGCGAGGCCACCAGCGAGATTCCTGGCGAGAGCCCCAGCGAGACCCCCTCGCCCGACGACTCGCCCAGCCCGACGTACCTCGAAGCGGGCGACCTCCCCGCGACCCTGTCGCTGAAGGAGGTCGAGGCGCGTACGCTGCCGGCCCGCCCGTTCGCCGACTTCGCCGTGACGGCCGGCGACGGGGTCTGGCTGTCGGGCGTCGCTCCGGGTGCCGTGCGCTACGACGCGAGCGGCGCGATCACCGCACGGGCCAGGATCCCCGGCGAGGTCGTGCAGGCGCTCGCTGCGACGCCGGAGTCCGTGTGGGTGCCCAGCCTCAACCCGAGCGCGCTCTTCCGCCTCGACGCGACCACGGGCGCCGTGCTCGACCGGGTGCGACTGCCCGCCAGCCCGGTGGCCGAGGCGGTCGTGGGTGCCGCCGGCGGCCGGGCGTACGTGCTCGTCGAGCCGTCCGAGCCGCGGATCGTCGTGGTGGAGGGCGACGCGGTCGTGGAGGAGATCGAGGCACCGGAGGGGGCGGTGGCGGTGCGGGCCGGCTTCGGGTCGCTGTGGGTGCCGACCCACGAGGGCACGGTCGAGAGGTACGACCTCCGGAGGGGGTCGTGGACGAGCGTGCCCGTCGGGCCGCGGCCGCGGTTCCTCGACGTGGGCTTCGGTGCGGTGTGGGTGATGAACCAGGGCGACGGCTCCGTCTCCCACATCGACCCGCGCTCCGGCGAGGCCGAGCAGCTCGCGATGACCGGCCTGGCCATCGGCGGCGGGGACCTCACGGTCGGCGGCGGCGCCGTGTGGCTGCGTACGGACTCCGTCGTCGTCCGGATCGACCCGCGCACGCGGCGTGCCACCCACGTGATCGGGCCGCCTCCGGGCAGCGCGAGCGCGGCCGCGACCGACGACTTCCTGCTGATCTCCAACCACGACCACAACGCGGTCCACGTGGTGGGGCTGCCGCTCCCCCGCTGACGCGAGCCAGGGCTCACCCCAGCCCGAGCAGCTCCCGGCACCCGGCGGGCGTCATCGGCTCCCGCTGCGCGATCCGGCCGAGGTCGACCGCGCGCTCGACGAGCTGGGCGTTGGACTCGACCGGTACGCCGCGGCTGATGGTGAGGACGTCCTCCATCCCGACGCGCAGGTGACCGCCCATCGAGAGCGAGGCCATCGCGACGGAGAGGGTCGAGCGGCCGATGCCGGTGGCGGACCACGAGGTGACCTCGGGCGGCAGCGCGGTGACCCCGGCGACGAGCGCGGGTGCGGTGCCGGGCATGCCGCCGGGCACGCCCATCACGAAGTCGACGTGCACCTTCCCGCCGTCCGGGATGCCGTACTCGCGCAGCAGCCGGTCCAGCGCGTGCACCTGGCCGAGGTCGAACAGCTCGAACTCGGGGGCGACTCCGCGCGAGAGGGCGAGCTGGTAGAGGTCCTTCACGAAGGGCCACGGGTTGAGGAAGACGTCGTCCCCGAAGTTGGTGGTGCCCATCGTCAGCGAGCACGAGTCGGGCTCGGCGTCGAGCACCTTGAGCCGCTCCTCGAGGGGGTCGTGCACGGAGCCGCCCGTGGACAGCTGGACCACCAGGGACGACGACTCGCGCACGGCGGCGACCCACTCGCGCAGCAGCGCCTGGTCGAGCGTCGGCTGGTGCGAGGTGTCGCGCACGTGGATGTGGATCATGGCGGCGCCGGCCGCCTCGCACTCGGCGGCCGTGCGCGCGATCTCCTCCGGGGTGGTGGGGAGCTGCGGGCAGTCGGCCTTGGCGGTCTCGGCCCCGGTGGGGGCGACCGTGATCAGCAACGCGTCAGACATGGCGGCATCCTTGCACCATGCGTGCGGTCATCCAGCGGGTCCTCTCCGCCAGCGTCCGGGTCGACGGCGAGGTCGTCGGCGAGCTCGACCGCCCCGGCCTCCTGGTCTACCTCGGCGTCACCCACGACGACGGACCGGCCGAGGTCGCGTGGACGGCGCGCAAGGTGTGGGACCTGCGCCTGCTGCGCGAGGAGAGGAGCGCGAGCGACGTCGGCGCACCGGTGCTCGTGGTCAGCCAGTTCACCCTCTACGGCGACGCGCGCAAGGGCCGCCGCCCCACCTGGCAGGCGGCCGCGCCCGGACCGGTGAGCGAGCCGGCGTACGACGCGGTGTGCGCCGAGCTCGAACGCCTCGGCGCGCACGTGGAGCGGGGCCGCTTCGGTGCGGACATGCGGGTGGAGAGCGTCAACGACGGCCCGATCACCCTCGTCCTCGACTCCCCCTGAGCCCCGCTGGTTGAGCAGCGAGCCCCCGCTGGTTGAGCAGCGAGCGCAGCGAGCCCCCGCTGGTTGAGCAGCGAGCGCAGCGAGCGTGTCGAAACCAAGGCATCCCGATGACCTCGGTCTCGACTCGGGCTCGTTCCTCACCCGGCTCAACCAGCGGTCGACGACGCGGGTGGAAGACGCGCGCTGCGGGTCATGACCTTGGACTCTGGCGGTCGGCCGCGCCCGGGGATAGATGTGGGGTGGAGAAGGAGGTCGTCATGAACGAGACCACGACTCGTCGGCGAGGCCACCTGCACGTGCCCCACCAACGCGCGCCACTCGAGGCCCAGGTGAGGGACTGGGTCACCGAAGGGATCATCAGCGAGGAGCAGGCAGCCCGGATCCGGGACCGCGCCCGGGTGCCGGTGCCCGAGACGCGTGAGCAGGAGACGCAGCGGGTGACCGGCTTCGGCGGTGCGGAGCTGCGCTCGTACGCCGTGGAGGCCCTCGGCTACCTGGGCGGACTGCTCGTCGTCATCGCAGCGACGCTGCTCGCCAACCTGTACTGGAGCGACCTGGGGGTCGGGGCCCGGCTCGGCGTCCTGGCCGGGGCCGCCGTCGGCCTCGTGGCCGCGGGGAGCCTGACGCCCGCTGGCCGGGGCGACGCCTGGAGCCGACTGCGGTCGGTGCTCTGGGCGGCCGCCACCGTCGCCGCCGCCGGATTCACCGCCGTCCTGGCCGACGAGGTGCTCGACCTGCGCGGGACCGACATGGGGCTCACCGTCAGCGGCACCGCCACAGCCGTCGCCGCGCTGCTGTGGCTGGCCCACCGCGTCCCCCTGCAGCAGATCGTGCTCATGGTCGGCGCCATGCTCACCGCGGGCGCTGCGATGGACCAGTTCCTCGACGGTGACTGGGCGATCGGCATCGGCATCTGGGCCGTCGCGCTCGCCTGGCTGGCTCTCGGCTGGACCGAGGTGTTGCGGCCTCCGGCCATGGCGATGTCCTTCGGCGCGCTCGGCATGGTCTTCGGGGCCTCGGCGACCATGTCGGGTGACGCCGGCATCGTGCTCGGGCTCGTGACAGTCGTCGGCGTGGTGCTCGTGGCCGTGATCGCTCGTGAGCTGCCGATGCTCGCCGCCGGCGCCCTGGGCACGCTGATGATCGTGCCCCGGGCGGTCAACGAGTGGTTCCCCGGCGACCTGGCTGCGCCGTTCGTCCTGTTGGCACTCGGCGCCGGGCTCGTCGCGCTCGCGGTGTGGATCGCACGCAGCCGGACGTGAGACGCCAGGGGGTCAGCGCGGACCGGTCTCCCACACGCGCGCCCAGTCGACCTCCATGGTCTCGGGCAGCTCGCCGTTGAAGCGCGGCAGCTCGTAGTCCGACGACAGCAGCGACAGGATCAGGAACTCCGGCTGCCCGGAGGTCGGGCCCTCGAGGCGCTGGGTGACCTGGCCGTCGATGCGGAAGACGTACTCGTCGGGCGTCCACTCGACGGAGAACACGTGGTACTTCTCCGACCAGTCGTCGCCGTACTGCTCGGCGTCGGGCAGCCAGCCGCCGACCGTCTGCTTCTTGCCGTTCTTGTCGAGGAAGTAGGTGAAGCTCGTCAGGCCGCCCTCTGGGTGGTCGTCGCCGAAGTACTCGATGACGTCGATCTCGGCGCCGCCCTTCTCGGGGCCGCCGACCTTCTGGCCCCCGACGGACTGCAGCCAGAAGGCCGCGTGCTGCCCGCGCGCGGCCTGCGTACGGATGCGGGCGGCCGCGAAGCCGTAGGTGAAGGAGTGGCTGAACTCGGTGCCGACGTGGCCGTTGAGGCGGAAGGGGAACTTCTTGCGGCGACCGGGCAGCTGGCACTCGTCGCCCTCGCGGTCGGGGTCCACCATGACGCTCAGCCGGAGCACGCCGTCGGTGACCTCCGCGGCGTCCGCGCTGGCGCGCGAGCAGGTGCGTACGCCGATGTAGCCCTGGTCGCGGGTCAGCCAGGTGGCGCCCTCCTCGTCGACCGAGTCCTCGTCGAAGTCGTCGGTGAAGGTCGCCGCGGGCGCGTCGTCCGTCGACACCTCGGCGCCGATCGCGTCGTCGCCGTCCCCGACCACCACGTGGAGGTCGCCGGACTCGCGGCTCGTGAGCGAGACCCGGCCGTCGTCGTCGGTCTCCTGCTCGTCGACGTCGTCCCAGCCGTCGTCCGTACGCGCGACCAGGGTGACGGCCGTGCCCTCCTCGACACCGTCGACCGTCGCGTCGACGACCCAGGCGGCGTCGTCGGCGGCCTCGGGGTCCTCGCCGTTGGCGGCGAGCTGGGGCAGGACGGCGGCGTCGACCGCGTCGCTCTGCTCGTACGCCGGGGGGTTGGCGTCGCCGCCGTCCGCGGCGGAGCAGCCCGCAGTGACGAGGGCAGCGGCGAGCACGCCCGCGAGCAGGTGGTGACGGGGTGCGAGTCGGGGGGTACGGCTCATTCTGACGAGTCTGACCGACCACGCCCAGCAGTGCGAATTCACCGAGGCGTGCGTCGTCGCTACGATGAACGCTGCTGTCCCTAGAGAGGTCCTCGCCACGCCATGACCAACACCCACGTCGACTACCAGCTGAGTCAGCTGGACCAGCTCGAGGCCGAGTCGATCCACATCTTCCGTGAGGTCGCCGCCGAGTTCGAGAAGCCGGTCCTCATGTTCTCCGGCGGCAAGGACTCGATCGTCATGCTCCGCCTCGCGGAGAAGGCGTTCTTCCCTGCCAAGCTGCCGTTCCCGCTGCTGCAGGTCGACACCGGCCTCGACTTCGACGAGGTGCTGTCCACGCGCGACTCGTGGGTCGAGCGCCTGGGCGCCCGCCTGGTCGTCGCCTCGGTCGAGGACGCGATCAAGGCCGGCCACGTCGTCGACGACGGCAAGACCAGCCGCAACCGCCAGCAGATCGGCGCCCTGCTCGCCGCGATCGAGGAGAACGGCTTCACCGCCGCCTTCGGTGGCGGTCGCCGCGACGAGGAGAAGGCCCGCGCCAAGGAGCGCGTCTACTCCCACCGCGACGACTTCGGCCAGTGGGACCCCAAGATGCAGCGCCCCGAGCTGTGGAGCCTCTACAACGGGCGCATCCACTCCGGCGAGCACATGCGGATCTTCCCGCTGTCCAACTGGACCGAGCTCGACATCTGGCACTACATCCACCGCGAGCAGATCGAGATCCCCTCCATCTACTTCGCCCACGAGCGCGAGGTCGTCGAGCGCGACGGCATGCTGCTCTCGATCGGCCCGGAGATCCAGCCCAAGGGCAACGAGCAGGTCGAGAAGAAGATGGTGCGCTTCCGCACCGTGGGTGACCGCACCCAGACCGGCTGCGTGGAGTCCGAGGCCACCGACACCGCAGCCATCATCGACGAGATCGCCATCGCCCGAGTGACGGAGCGGGGCGCCACCCGCGGCGACGACCGCTTCTCCGAGGCGGCCATGGAAGACCGCAAGAAGGAAGGCTACTTCTGATGGCCAGCAACGACCCGCACACCGCCGCCCAGGGCGAGATGGACCTGCTCCGCTTCGCGACCGCCGGCTCCGTCGACGACGGCAAGTCCACCCTCATCGGACGCCTGCTGCTCGACTCGAAGTCGATCTTCGAGGACCAGCTCGAGGCGGTGGAGTCGACCTCGCAGTCCAAGGGCTACGACTACACCGACCTGGCGCTGCTGACCGACGGCCTGCGCTCCGAGCGCGAGCAGGGCATCACCATCGACGTGGCCTACCGCTACTTCGCGACGCCCAACCGCAAGTTCATCATCGCCGACACCCCGGGCCACATCCAGTACACCCGCAACATGGTGACCGGTGCCTCGACCGCCGACCTCGGCCTGGTGCTCGTCGACGCCCGCCAGGGCCTGACCGAGCAGTCGCGCCGCCACGCGGTGCTGCTCTCGCTGCTGCGGGTCCCGCACCTGGTGCTCGCGATCAACAAGATGGACCTCGTCGACTGGTCGGAGGAGGTCTACGAGAAGATCCACCGCGAGTTCACGACCTTCGCGACGAAGCTCAACATCCCCGACCTCGAGGTCATCCCGATCTCCGCGCTGCAGGGCGACAACGTCGTCAACCGCTCGGAGAACACCCCGTGGTACTCCGGTCCGACGCTCATGCACCACCTCGAGCACGTCCACGTCGCCTCCGACCGCGACCTCGTGGACACCCGCTTCCCGGTGCAGTACGTCATCCGCCCGAAGTCCGACCAGTACCACGACTTCCGCGGGTACGCCGGTCAGGTGGCCGGCGGCGTGCTGAAGAAGGGCGACGAGGTCGTCGTGCTGCCCAGCGGCATGACCTCGACCATCTCGCGGGTCGAGCTCTTCGACCAGGAGATCGCCGAGGCGTTCCCGCCCATGTCGGTGACGGTCCACCTCGAGGACGACGTCGACGTCTCGCGCGGTGACATGATCGCCCGGCCCAAGAACGCGCCCAAGCCCAGCCAGGACATCGACGCGATGATCTGCTGGATGACCAACGAGCCGCTCAAGCCGCGCCAGAAGCTCGCCATCAAGCACACGACCCGCACCGGGCGCGCGATGGTCAAGGACATCCAGTACCGCCTCGACGTCAACTCGCTGCACCGCGACCAAGAGGCCGGCGAGCTCGGGCTCAACGAGATCGGCCGCGTCCAGCTGCGCACCACGGTGCCGCTGCTGTGCGACCCGTACGCGAAGAACCGCACCACGGGCTCGTTCATCCTGATCGACGAGGCGACCGGCGTCACCGTCGGCGCGGGCATGATCAACAGCGGCAGCTGATCCACCAGCTCGCCGTCCCGACGACCGCGGCGGCCTTCGCTTTGCGCGAAGGCCGCTGCGACCATTTCATGACCTTGCTGCGAGATCAATCGACACATTCTTCTGTGCAGCCCGCGGCTTGACTCAACTGGGGCCCCGACTCGTCGCAACGTGCCGAAGTCAAAGAGTGATCACAGCTCGGTATGGCCCGTTCGATGTTCCACCAAGGACAGAATCTGCCTAGCGCGCGCCTCCCAGGACCAAAGTTCGGCGTCGTAGGTCCTATTGCCCGCAATCAGCGCCTGGCGAAGTGCGAGCGCAAGTGATTCCACACTGCCCACCTCGTACTGGAAGACTTCCGCCCCGAGGGGAGAGTTCGAGACTCCGTCGACGTCAGAGCCGACGATGGCGAGACCCGCAGCAGCGTATTCGTACAGCTTTAGGGGAGATCTGCCCATGGCCGCCCTTCCCATGGGGATGACGCCCACGACAGCCGAGTGCACGTACTGCTGCGAGGCGCTCGATGGGAGCCATCCGGTGAATCGGACGATATCGGCCAAACCGTGGTCGCCCGCGAAGCGTCGCAGCTCAAGCGCTTGATTCCCGTCGCCGACGACATCTAGGGTCGCAGCGATGTTGTGAACTGAGCGGAGCCGCTCCACCGCCATGAGTAGGGTCGTGAGGTCGTACCAAGGGGTCAGCGCCCCGCTGTAGACGATCTTCAGGGGCTGGCGAGACACCTTCACGTTGGCAACCTTGGAGCCATTCGGGACTGCGTGACACGTTGCGTTGGGCTGTCGCGTGAGCACGTAGTCAACAAGCCCAGGGCTCACAGCAATCGTCACGTCCGCGCACTTGATCTGCCAACGGAAGAGACGGTCGACGAGTCGGGCAAGAGCTGGCGAACCGAAATTGGCAGCGACTTCTTCTCGCACCGGACCGTTCACTTCCAGTACGACCACTTTGGCGATCCGCCTCGCGAGGAGAGTCCCTACCCCGAAAAGCGAGTGTCGCGACATCCACACGTCAACGCGGGTCCCCGAGATGAGCCACCACACGATCAGGGCGATTCGCGAAACCTCATAGGTCACGTGTCGGATCGCACGGTTGCCTGGGGACCGCAAGCGAGTCTGTCGAGAAGCGCCACGAGGTACGTCGACGGCTGTGCGCGAGGGAAGCACGAGGTGAGTGTCCACTCCGAGATCCGCGAGTGCTCCCGCGACCCCTTCGAAATGTCGTGGCCCGCCCCCCACTCCAGGAAACAGAGGTGCCTCATATACCAGTTTCACTTTCAAGCCTCCGTCATCTCACGCCACACGCACAACACGCGACCTTCTGTTTTTCTCACGCAACTCGATCAGCACGAGGATCACCACGGCCGTGCCCCACATCAGATACACGCGCGCACCGAGAAACGGACCAGCAAAAAGGAACGATGTCGCCAACACGCCTATGAGGGCCGCCTGTTGGTACATGCGACGCCGCGGCATTGACTTCCACACGCGTGCACTCATCTCCGTCCTCACAACTAGAAGGGTTCCGTACGCGGCCATCGTTGAGAGCAGCGCGCCTCTAGCCCCGAGGGCGGCAGCAAGCGGCACGATGGCGGTCACCCCGACAGCCGCAGCCGCTGCAGATGCAAAGGCCAACAAAGAGGTTCGCTTGCGGATATGAATGCCAACCGCAGTCACCTCTGACACGGCATACCAGATGGAAGGGGCCATCGCGGCGGGGATCATGTACTCGACACCCGCGTACTGGCTTGGCAGCAACCAGTGAACAACCCATGAGCAGCACCCGAGTATCAGGAAGATCCACAAAGCGCTTGCTGAAACCAGCCTTTGCGCTTTAGGCAACTGCTCACGGGCCTCGTCGTCGTTCCATCGAAAGACGATGGGAGCCCAGACGCTCGCCAGAACTACCTGCAAAAGTGACGCGGGCAAGGCGAAGCTCAGCGCGAGTGCGTAGAGCGCAACCTCTTGGATTGAGGCTAGCGCGCGAAGACCGACCACCCCTGTCGATGCCGCTAGCCAAAAGGCAAGAGCGGATGCGGTAAGCGGGACACCGTATCGAAGCATCGGCCGTAGTTCGACTTCTCCCATCGGCTCGGCATGGAGCACGGGGAACCGCGAGAACAGACGCGTCGACCAGACGACGAGGGCAGCGGCAAGTCCGGCGGCGTATACCCAGATGATGAACTCGAACTCCGCAACGGCCCCGACGGCGGAAGCAAGGAGGACGGCGCATATGAGAATGACCTTGGGTACGACCTGATTGACCAGAAGCGCACCAGGGGATTCCGCCATCCGAATTTGAACTGCCGCGAATCGATAGATGACATTCAGCACAGTCGCTGCCGCCAGACCGACGCCTACCGATGCAGCCCGCAAGTCGAACGCTTGTTCGGCGAACCAGCCGGGAGCGACGAGGATTGCCCCGGCAAGAACCCCGGACACCGCGGTCGGTAACAGCATGGCTGCAACAAGCAGGCGCCCTCGGACGCGAGCGTTGTGATAGAAGCGGACGTAGGCCTGATCCAAACCCAGGCACGAGATGACAACGCCAAGCCCGACGTAGACCATGAGCAGGTTGAACCGGCCGACGTCCTCCGCCGTAACGGTCCAGGCGAGAACCGGCGTAGTCAAAGCGCCAACGGCTGCCGAGGCCGCTGCGGCCATTCCCATGCGTCCCGCGGGTAGCGATGCTCGCGCAACGACCTGAGTCAATATTCGTCGAACTGGCACGGCGAGCGCTAGGCCATCTCTCGCAGGACATTGGCGAGGCGAGCGAACCGACTCTCGGGGTCGAACTCTTGTTTGGCCCAGTTGCTCGCGTCCACGTTCGGGAGGAGATCCCCTTTGCTGTGTGCGTGATGAAGATCGTCTAGCGCCGCAAGCACCGAAGGAAGTTCCCGGTCGACGAGTTTCGAGTATGGAAGCGATTCAGTATAGATAAGCGGTCTGCCATACAGCAGAGCTTCAGCCGCCGTCGCGCCGACCGAATCATGTTCAGGTAGGCGAAGCACACAACTCGAACGCGCGTAGAGGGAGGATGGGTCGCTCACCCAGCCGACGAACCGGACGTTCGCGGGTGCGTCGCCTGCCCACGTCCCGTCGCCACCCATCACTACGAAGTCGACATCAGGACGCGCGCGGGCGAGCTGGAGGATGACGTCACCGCCGTAGAACCCGCTCCGGAAGTCCGGGATGTACGTGAGCGCGGTGAAACGAGACGGCATCTCGGGCAAACTGCCGACCGGCATTGACACGAAGGACGGGAAGTCCACCAGTCTGGCGTCCACGCCGACCGCCGCGAGCTCGGACCGGAGACGCGACGACCCCGCCAAGTGCCAATGCGTGCGGCTCATCGCGCGGGTTCGCAGCGGAGCGGCACCGCCTTCAACCTCTGCAACGAGCCTCTGGACATCGGTCCCGATCCAGTACATGACGCGCAGGCTTCCCTTGGACAGGATCCCGAGCAACGCATCGAACAGGCGCCCACGGGCGGTCCTCGAACCGGGGCGGAACCCCACTCTGACGACGACATCGGAAGTCATCACCAAACGCAGAGAGGTCGGCCGCAGGAGGTTCCAAGGAGGCTCGGCGGACACGACGTGTGCGTCCAGCCCTTGGGCGCCCGTACCCTTCGCCAACTGCTGTGCCCAGCGTGCTTGGCCGACGAACGCCAGTCGTGCATGGTCACGCTTTGGGCGGCGGCTCATGCGGCAGCAACCTTGTCGTGCGACACCTCAGCGACTTCTGATCGGACAGTCTCGTCGCCGTATGCCCGCAGCCGTAGAGCGTCAATCACGAGTGCGCACCAGACCAATCCCATTGCGGCCATGTTCTCGAAGGCCGTCGCTGTTAACGACATAGTGGCTACGGCCACCGAGAGTGCGACGAACGGTCGGCGGCGGCGTTTCGGGAGCACGATAAGAGGAGAGATGAGGAGGAGCAGGTAAGCCAGCAAGAGCGGCAACGAACCCTGCAAGAACAATGCTAGATACTGACTGTCGATCGACTGGCCAAGCGTCACCTGCGGCGGGCCCCACGTTCCGAGCCAATGATCCGCTGACATCGTCCTCGCCAAGTCCCATGCCTCGAACCTCCCGGCCAAGTTCTCGTCCACACCTCGACCAGTCAGTACGAGCCAACCGCTGCGCATCCTCTCTAGTGTGCTCTCAGAGAAGAACGACTGCAGCATTCCGAACCAGTTGAGCACGGCCAAAGGCACCGCGGCTGCCGCAACTAGTGCGACCATTTTGAGGATGGCGTCCAACCCCCGGCCGGTGAGGGCCACCACGATGAGAGATACAACAAGGGCCGCCATGGCGGTGCGGGACTCGCTCGCGTAGACCCCTGTCAAAGCCAGGGCGATCGAGATCGCACGCGTGCGCCCTCTCAGGTAGAAGACACTGAATACGACCGCGAGCACCGACCACAACCCGTAACTGTTGGGGTTGATCAGCACGCCGGTGCTTCGCTGACTGACGATGTATGACTCTGCATATGCTGCTTGGCTGCTCAGGTCCCACGCCGCCATCCACCCCGAAAGCGCATCCGGGAGCAGTGACAGCCGGCCCATTAGCTGAGCCGCCCCGTAGGCGCCGTGGATCCAAATAGCCACAGTCACACCTCTGGTCCACGTCCGAGGATCTCCGGCTACCCGTCCAACCATGAAGATTGACCAGGGAACCGCAACCAGTGCGATCGAGTAGAGGCTTCGGACGTTGTGTGTGCCGTGAGCGACGCCCAAAACGGGAAGTAGCAGCAGCAAAAGAAACAATGGCCCTGCTGATCGCCAGTACATCCGAGCTGGGACGATCTTGCCTCGACCGGTGGGCGTGCAACACCAAATGGCCACTCCCAAGAGGATCAGCGCCGGGTCGAGGATCGCGAGCGTTCCCCGGCCGCCGGTGGACAGCGTCGCCGTGACCCGCGCGCCCAAGACAAGCCACCCCACGAGCAGGGCGACTGCCAGAGTCTGCAGGAGCCTCGACGGTGCTTGATTGGGTGCTGACACTGGTTGGATTGAGCTCAACGCGGGCTCTCCACGCCACAGAGTTGCTCCGCGAAGTCGACGAGGCGATGGCATACGACTTCCTGGTCAAAGTGCTCCTCCACGCGACGTCGCCCCGACTCGCCCATGGTCGCGCGAAGCTCCGGGCTTCGGAGCAACTGCTCTAGTGCGTCCGCGAGCGCGTGCGGGTCGCGGGGCTGAACGAGTAGTCCGGTGTCGCCCTCGACCACTGCGTCGACAGCACCGGTCGCCGTGGTGGTGACGACAGGACGGCCCGAGGCGCCTGCCTCCAGGACAACGTTCGGAAACCCCTCGCGCCACGTAGGTAGGCACAACACATCGAGGTCAGCCATAACCGCGGGCACATCCGACGCAAACGCTGTGTGTGAAGTCCGAGGCGTGGCCTCGATTCTGGATGCCAGGTCGACTTCCTCGAGGCTCCCCACGAGTTTGGCCTCGAACGACAACCCCCGCTGGTCTAGTAGCTCTATCGCCTCAAGCAGCTCGATGATTCCCTTGTCCCGGCGAATCCTGCCAACGAAGCCAATGACGGGCTGAGAATTCCTCCGTTGAGGAATGAACCGAAACTTGCCCAGGTCAACGCCGTGCGAACTGCCCTCCCCCAGGACCGACACACTGAGTGGCCGCCAAGTCGACGAGGTGATCGCACGCGACAGGCTCCCACTGTTCGCCAGCGTCATGTCTGCGAGGGCCGCAGTCAATGTCTCAAGCCGACCAACCATTTGCTTGAACGGAGGCTTGAGTGACTCTGAGCGAAGCCCCCAGGCCAAGTGCAGGATCTTCGCATCAGTCTTCGCGGTCCTGCCCGCAACTACGCCCAGCAGGCCGGCAACCGGAGTCGCCGCTAGAACGAGATCGGGACGCATGCGCCTGACAAGCTTCGTTCCGCTGATGAACGCCTTCAGCATCGCAAGCGGAGCGACCCCTCGGTGCAGTGGCAAGGCGTGCGCAGTGGCCCCCAGTTCCTCGGCCGTCCGGTCGAGCCCCTCCCCTGGCGCGCTCACGATGTCGACAGACCATCCGCGAGCCATAAAGGCCTTCGCGATCGGCATCACGAAACTCGCCACCGTGATCGGGCTCGTCACGAAGATCACCACCCGTGGGCGCTTCCGCAAGGGTTCCCGCGACGTTCGTAGCGACGTCACTTCGCCGGAACGCCCTTCACGACCAGCCCAGGGGTGACGTCCCGCACCACGCATGCACTCCCCCCGACGGTCGCTCCGCGGCCAACGGTCAGACCGTTGAGCACGACGCCGGCCACCCCAACGAGAACGTCGTCCTCAATCACGCAGTCACCCGAGATCGATGCCAACGGATTGACACTGACAAAGTCTTCCAGGGTCGTGTCGTGCCCCACGGTGACATTTAGATTGAGGTGGACGTGACGACCCAGCGAAATATTGGTCGTCAGTCGAACGCCCGCACAGACCACCGATCCCGCGCCGATCCGAACGTCGAAACCCTGCGTCACCGCCGGGTGCACAAGGGTCGCCGCCTTCAGGTGCGCGGCGTCGTAGCGGTCCGCGATCAGGCGTCGGACTCGGGGGTTCCCGATTCCCACTACGTAGTAGACGGGCTCGGGCCAGCTGAACGGTTTCTCGGTTCCACCGAGGAACGGCGTCCCGCGGCGCTCGAGGTGCTTGAGGTTGATCTCGGTCGGCGAATCGTCGACCACACCCACAATCTCCCATTCGGGCGCGGCGGCCTGAGCGTTGATGGCGTCGACAACATCGATCACCTCTCGTCCGAAGCCGCCTGCTCCAACGATCACGATCGGCTTGGTCATCGTCTGCTCCCTACGAACTCGGGCATGGTCACATCATCGGCAGCCGAAATGCCGTTACGTCGAACTACTTGCGTGAGGGTTCGACACACGATGCTGAGGTCGAGCAGCAGCTTGCGGTGATCGACGTACTCGATGTCCTTCACGAACTTCTCGTCCCACGTGATGGCGTTCCGGCCGCTCACCTGTGCGAGCCCGGTGACGCCGGGGCGCACCTCGTGACGGCGCGCCTGCTCGGGGGTGTACCGATCCAGGTAGCGCACCAGCAAGGGGCGGGGACCGACGAGGCTCATGTCCCCGCGCACCACATTCCACAGCGTCGGCAGCTCGTCGAGGCTGGTCGAGCGGAGGAAGGCGCCGACGGGCGTCATCCGCTGCGCGTCCGCTACGAGTCCTTGCGACTCGTCGGGCTCCAGCATGGTGCGGAACTTGATCAGCTCGAAGATCTGACCGTCCTTGCCCGGCCGCAGCTGACGGAAGAGGACAGGCGAGCCCAGCTTCCGGCGTACGACGAGTGCGAGCACTGCCTGCAGCGGCGCGGTCAGGATCAGCGCAGCCGATCCCACCACCACGTCGATGCCACGCTTGACGGGGTCGTAGGGCTTCACGCAGCGGTCACCCCGAGGATCGCGCGCTCGATGCGTTCGAACTCGCTGTCCGACAGCACCGACCCTGCGGGAAGTGTCAGACCTCGCTCGAAGATGCGCTCGGAGGTCCCGTCGAGCGCTCCACGAAGGCCCTCGGACACGGGCTGGAGGTGCATCGGCTTCCATACCGGCCGGGTCTCGACGTTGGCCCGGTCCAGTGCTGCTCCCAGGTCCCCCGCGGCCCACGCCGACACGTCGGGGTCCACGACGATCGGGGTCAGCCAGCAGTTGTCACCGGCGTCGTCGGCGCCGCCGAGGATGGAGACAGCCGGCTGGTCGGCGAAGAGCGCACGATAGCGCTCGCGCCACTCGCGACGGCGCGCAAGCATGTCGTCGAGCCGCACGAGCTGCGCCCTGCCCATCGCGGCCAGGATGTTGGAGAGCCGGTAGTTGTAGCCGACCTCGGTGTGCTCGTAGTGCGGGACCGGTTCGCGTGCCTGCGTGGAGAGCTTGCGGACGTGGTCGGCGAGGGCTCGGTCGTGCGTCAGCAGCATGCCGCCGCCCGAGGTCGTCATGATCTTGTTGCCGTTGAAGGACAGGACCGCTGCGTCACCGAAGGATCCGGCTGGGCTCCCGTTGTGTGTCGCCCCCAGAGCCTCGGCGGCATCGGAGAGGACCTTGGCCCCGGCCGCGGCCGCGATGGGCACGAGGCTCGAGTAGTCCGCGGCCCTGCCGAACAGGTCGACCGGGACCACGACGGGGACACTGCGACCATCGGCGCGCAACGATGCGAGCGCCTGCTCGAGGAGCTCCGCGCTCATGTTGCCG
The DNA here is from genome assembly GCF_014779655.1 of Nocardioides ganghwensis. Lineage (GTDB taxonomy): Bacteria > Actinomycetota > Actinomycetes > Propionibacteriales > Nocardioidaceae > Nocardioides > Nocardioides ganghwensis. Next base: position 37,226 of record NZ_JACXYX010000015.1, on the reverse strand, counting down.
GTGTCGTCGCAGTCGACGAAGAACGGCTCGGCGCCGACGTAGCGGATCGCGTTGACCGTCGCTGCGAAGGTGAAGGTCGAGACGGGTACGACGTCGCCGGGGCCGACGCCCCACGACACGAGGGCGAGGTGGAGGGCGGCGGTGCCGGACGAGAGTCCCACCGCGTGGGGGACGCCCACGCGGGATGCGACCTCCGCCTCGAAGGCGTCGAGGTCCGGGCCGGCCGGCGCCACCCACCCCGACCGCATGGCCCGCATGACGTACTCCTGCTCGAGCTCGCCCACGTCGGGCGGGGAAAGCAGGATGCGTGGCTGGGTCTCGACGTCGACAGTCACGATGCCTCTCCATGCGCGCGGCCGTAGCCGTGGGCTCCCACCAGCTCCGACTCGGAGCCGTGCACCCAGTCCTCGAACGCCTGGAGCAGCCCGAGATGGTGCGCGCCGAGATCGAAGGAGCGTACGACGTCGACCGACAGCGGCTCCACGTGCGCGTGGGAGACGAGCGGGTGCTTGGATCGCTCGTCGCTCTCGGCGGCACCGAAGAGCTCCTCGTGCAGCTTCTCGCCGTCACGGAGGCCGGTGTAGACGATCTCGACGCTCTTGCCGGACATCGCGATGAGCTGCTGGGCCATGTCGACGATCTTCACGGGCTGGCCCATGTCGAGGATCATCACCTCGCCGTCCTCGCCGATGGCGCCGGCCTGGATGACGAGCTGCACCGCCTCCTCCACCGTCATGAAGTAGCGGGTGACCTCGGGGTGGACCACGGTCACGGGACCGCCGGCCTCGATCTGTGCGGTGAAGGTGTGCAGCACCGAGCCGCGCGAGCCGAGGACGTTGCCGAAGCGCACGCTGAGGTAGGCGCCCTCGGCCCGTCGAGCCATGTCCGCGGTGAGGCGCTCGGCGGCACGCTTGGAGTAGCCCAGGACGCTGGTGGGGTCGGCGGCCTTGTCGGTGGAGATGTTGACGAAGGTGGTCACGCCGACCGCCGCAGCCGCCTCGAGGACGTTGGCCGTGCCGAGCACGTTGGTCTTCATCGCCTCGTGCGGATACTGCTCGAGCATCGGGAGGTGCTTGAGCGCGGCGGCGTGGAAGACCACCTCGGGACGGCGGTCCTCGAAGACCCGCCGCAGGGCGACCTCGTCGCGGATGTCGTTGAGCACCACGTCGGGGCTGTCGAGCAGGGCGCGGCCGTGGATCGAGAGCTGCACGCCGTGCAGCGCCGACTCGTCGCGGTCGAGCATGATCAGCTCGGCGGGCCCGAACCGGTGCAGCTGGCGGCACAGCTCGGAGCCGATCGAACCGCCCGCGCCGGTGACCAGCACCCGCTTGCCGGTGACGTAGCCCGCGATCGAGGCGAGGTCGGTCTGGATGGCGGCGCGGCCGAGCAGGTCGCGCATGTCGACGTCGCGCACGTCCCGCACGTCGGCCTTGCTGGCGAACGTCTCGGCGAAGGACGGCAGCACCTTGGCGGTGATGCCGAGGTCGGTGCACCGGTCAACGACGGTCCTGATGAGCTCCTTGCTGGCGCTGGGGATTGCCACGACCACCGTCGTGGCACCGGTCACGAGCACCACGCGCTCGAGGTCGGCGACTGTGCCCAGCACCGGCACGCCGAAGTGGCGGCGCTTGCGCATCCACGGGTCGTCGTCGAGGAAGCCGACCGGCACCAGGCCCGACTCGGGGTGGCTGCGCATCGAGTGCACGAGCCGCGCGCCGCTGGCGCCGGCACCGACCACCAGCGTGCGCTGGCCGGCAGCGGCCGTCAGCGGCGCCAGCCGCATGGTGAGGCGACGCCACAGCGCTCGCGTGGTCAGCATCAGGAAGAAGCCGAAGAAGGTGGCGGTCAGCGGGAGGCTGCGAGCGATCCAGAGGGGGTCCGTCAACGCGTTGGCGATGAAGACCACCAGGCCGGCTGCTGCCGTGGCGGTCCCCAGCAGGAGGGTCTCCTCGTTGGTGGCGACACCGACGCGGCCCCGGTAGAGGCGTCCGACCAGGCCGATGGCCCACTGGAGCGCGACAGCCGCGACGACCACGAGCGCTGCATGGCGCCACGGCACCGGCGACAGTCCGTCGTAGCGCACCACGACGGCGAAGAAGTAGGCGGCGGCGAGCGCCAGCGCGTCGAGCGCCATCAGCATCGCCGTCCTGCGTCCGCGCACAGCAGACTCAAGCCCGAGCACAGTCATCGACATGTCCCCACATGTGTTGGTCGCCTCAGAGAGGCAGCAAGACCCAGTTCCCCAAGAACGGTCGCTGCTGATCCTAAGTCAAGCGACCCCTGACGCTTGACCGTGTCGGGGCCCGGACGCACCAATCCACCCTCAGGGGTGGACGGAAGGCCGGTGACCTTCATCACTGCTCGCCTCCGGCACACGGAGCCGGGACGAACTGCTTGCCGCCGCCGCGCTGCACGCCCGGGGTGCTGATGAGCTCGACGCCCCCCGAGTGGCCCTCGCCCGAGGTCGCCCGCCACGTCAGGGTGACGACGTCACCTGGCTCGAGCAGGATCGGCACCGAGACGATCGGGCGGCCCTCGAACGTGCGGTTGGTGCCGGTCGACTTCACGCCGTTGACCACGACGTCGGTGATCTTGCCCCCGGCGGGCGCGACGAGGTCGAAGACGTTGAGGTGGTCGCCGCGGGCGACGCCGTACGTCCCGGGCCCGGTCACCGTGGGCGGCAGCGACGCGGCGTCGGCGGGAGCGGTGGAGTGGATCCGGAGCGAGCCGCTGAAGCCGATCACGCCGCCCGCGCACGAGACGCTGCTGATGCGGGCGTCGTAGTCGAGGAAGTAGCCCATCTTGGACCCGGTCGCGTCGTTGACGTAGACGCCCGCCTGGGCCGCTCCCCCGGACTCCGTCGGGAAGGCGCCGGCGACACGGGTGCCGTCGAGCCGGTCCTGCTCCTGACTCTTAGCGGAGTGGACGAGCAGCCGCCCCTCGGTGGCACCGCGCGACAGCGCGCTGACGAGGGCGGACGGGCTGGTGCGCGGGTCGAGGAGCCGGTCGAAGGTCGTGGTGAGGACCTCGGCGAAGAACGCGTCCTCGGCCGCCGGGTCGTCCTGGTAGCGCAGGTAGGGCTCGTGGAGGATCTCGTCGACGAAGGTGCTGCTGGTGAGGCGGCGGCCGTCGACCGTGATCGGGCCGGTGGCCTTGAGGAGGTAGGACAGTGCGACGGGGTCGACCGAGAGCACCCCGTCGACGTCCTGCCCGGTCTCGAGCTTCCACCGGGCGGCCATCAGCTCGCTCGCCCGCTCGAAGTCGGGGATGAAGACGGCGTCCTGGAAGTACGTCCCTGGCTGGTCGAACCAGATGGCGCGTTCCTGCTCGGTGAGCGGCAGCACCGGCCGGTCGAGCTCGCCGAACTCGCTGGCCGCGACCGTCCCGCCGAGCATGACCGTGCCGCGGTCCGCGCGCAGGGGCGCCATCAGGCCGGGCATGCCGCCGAGCGACCGGGGCTCGGCGTTGTTCTGGAAGACGAGGAGGTAGTCGCGGGCGCCGTCACGACCGAGCATCGCGGGCAGCACCTCCGCGGCGCGGGTCGCGCCGTCGAGCGTGCTGACGCCCTCGTCGACCTCGCGGATCAGCGCCTCGAGCTGCGGCCGCAGCTCACGGACCAGCCCGTCGAGCCGGATGTCCTCGAGCTCGGCCTGCGCCTCGACGAAGCCGTCGCGGGCCTCGGCCAGCGGGGCCGCGGCGCGGGCGACCCGCTCGACCGGGAGCCGTCCGTCGCGTGGCGCGAACGTCGCGGCGCTGAGACCGCTCCCGACCAGTGGACCCGCACCGTCGCGGGCGACGATGTCGACGGCGCGGGAGACCCGGGCCGTCGCGTCGAAGTCGTCGCCGAGCGCCGGCAGCGCGCTGAGCACCTGCCAGGTCGGACCGGACGTACGGTCGGCGGCGGCGCCGGCGTGCGACTGGAGGGCGTCGACCGCCGCGGTGGCGCCGTCGCCGTCACCCGCCAGGGCGGCGGGAAGCGCGACGGCCTGCGCCCGGGCGGCCGTGAGGTCCCGCTGGACCTGCCAGACCGTCCAGCCCGCCCAGAGAGCCCCGGCGACCACCACGGCAAGAGCCGTCGCGAGAGCCCAGCGCCACCGGCGCCAGACCGCGCGCTCCGCGCGCTCTCGTGTGGTTCTCGCCACAGTCATCTACCCCGTCATGACTGCTGCCCACCGGCATGGCCTGGTGGGCAGCAGATCGTTGTTGCGTGTGGAGCCCGGATCAGAAGCGCTTGCGCACCTTGATCTTCTCGGTCATGGCCTCGCAGTTGCGGAAGATCGAGGTGGCCTTGGCCTTGGTCTGGAACTCGATGTAGTAGTTGCCGGTCCGCTTGAAGGAGAAGATCCGCGTCTGGGTCCGGTTGGCGGCGCCGCTCCAGAAGGAGCCCTTCTCGATGACACCGGTGCGCTTGCGGATCACGGTGTAGTCGACGCGACCCTTGGGCGTGATGTTGCCGTCGGCGGTCCACTTGAACTTGACCTTGACCCGGTCACCGGGGCCGACCTTGCGGTCGTCGGCGACCGCCACGCACGCGGTGTCGACCGAGCGCGGGTAGGGGTCTGCCTGGGCGGCGGGCGCGATCAGCATGGTGCTGAGCGCAGCGAACGTGGTGGCGGCGGCGATGGCCGTCTTCTTCATACGAAGAACCTTCCATAAGTGCGAGTGGGATCGTCCCCGGTTCGTTTCTCGATCCGAGCCGACCCTACGGCAAGGTGTCCTTGACGCGGTCAGCGGGGAAACCGTAACCCGAAAATCCACAAGCTGGTAAATGGGCGGTAAATACAGTCAAGTTGCCCGGGCCGCCGCTCGTGGCTGACACTGGCCACTCACTGACCCCGGGGGAACACCACATCGTGGAACTGTCTGACTACCTGCGCATCCTGCGTCGTCGCTGGCGACTCGTCGTGGCCACCCTCCTGCTGGTGCTGGTCGCGGCGGCGCTCATCACCTGGCGCACGACCCCGCAGTACCAGTCCACGACCCAGCTCTTCATCTCCACGAGCGCCTCGTCGTCGGCCGAGGCCTACCAGGGCAACCTCTTCAGCAGCCAGCGCCTCTCGTCGTACGCCGACATGGCGGCCGGCACCGAGCTCGCCACGCGCGTCGCGGCCTCGACCGGCAGCGACCTCACGCCCGCCGAGCTGGCCGCCAAGGTGACCGCGCAGGCCTCCCCCGAGACGGTCCTGCTCAACATCTCGGTCACCGACCCCGACCCTGCCGTGGCCCAGCAGCTCACCCAGAGCTACGGCGAGGAGCTGATGGCCCTCGTCGCCGAGCTGGAGACCCCGCCCGGGCGCAGCAAGCCCGTCCTCAAGGCCACGATCACCGACGCCGCCAGCTTCCCGACCAGCGCCGTCTCCCCCAACCCCGTACGCAACCTGGGCCTCGGCTTCGTGCTCGGCCTGCTGCTCGGCGTCGGCCTCGCGGTGGTGCGCGAGCTGCTCGACACCAGCACCAAGTCGGCCGACGACGTGACCACGGCGCTGGAGGCGCCGATCCTCGGTACCTTCGCCTTCGACGGCGAGGTCGGCAAGCGTCCGCTGCTCACTGAGTTGAACTCGCACGAGCCGCGCTCCGAGGCCTTCCGGGTGCTGCGCACCAACCTGTCCTTCGTCGACATCGACGCCACATCCAAGGCGATCGTGGTGACCAGCGCGCTGCCCGGCGAGGGCAAGTCGACCACCGCCGTCAACACCGCCCTCGCACTCCAGCAGGCCGGCGAGCGCACGCTGCTCATCGACGGCGACCTCCGCCGCCCCCAGGCCGCCGAGCTGCTCGGCCTCGACGGCACGATCGGCCTGACCACCGCGCTCGTGGGCAAGGTCTCCGCGACCGACGTGATCCTCACCCACGCCTCCGGGCTGCAGGTGCTGGCGTCCGGGGCGGTGCCACCCAACCCCTCGGAGCTGCTCCAGTCGCAGGCCATGGCCTCGCTGCTGCGCGAGCTGCGCGCGGCCTACGACGTCATCATCATCGACGCGCCTCCGCTGCTGCCCGTCACCGACGCGGCGCTCATCGCCTCCCAGGTCGACGGCGCGGTGGTCGTCGTACGCCACGGACGCACCACCCGCGAGCAGCTCGGGGCCGCGCGCGAGCGCCTCGACGCGGTCGGCGCGCACACCCTCGGCGCCGTGTTCAACATGGTGCCGCGGAAGGGCCGGGGCAACTACGGCTCGGGCTACGGGTACGGCTATGGCTACGGCTATGCCCCCGACGCACCACCCGCCGGGTCCTGACCGGCAGTCACACCTGACCCATCCGTGGGACTTTGCCGGAAATCGTCACCACGCTGTCAAGTCGTGCCGCACAATGTGCGGATGGATCCGCGTCATGCCGACCTGCTGGAGCAGACCGACCGTGAGGCGCTGGGTCGCCGCCTGAGGGCGGCACGCCTCGCTCGAGGGCTGACCCAGGGCGACGTCGCACACGACATCATGTCCGTGGCGTTCCTCTCCCGCATCGAGTCGGGCCACCGCGGACCGACGCTCCCCACGCTTGTGGCGCTGGCCGAGCGGCTCGGCGTCACCGTCGAGTCCCTGCTCGGAGAGCCCGACCGCCACGTGGTCGACGAGATCCGCCTGGCGCTCGACTATGCCGAGCTGTCGCTCGAGTCGGGCCAGCCCGCGGATGCCGAGACGCACCTCCAGCAGGCCCTGGAGAAGCTCGACACCTCGCGCCTCGACGGGATGCGCGACCGCGCCCGCCTGCTGCACGCCCGCTCGCTCGAGGCCACCCAGCGCGAGGACGAGGCGATCGTCGAGCTCGAGGAGCTCGCCGACGACGAGCAGGCCAACGGGGTCACCCGCATCAAGGCCGGCATCGCGCTGAGCCGCATCTATCGCGAGACCGGCGACCTCGGCCGCGCGATCGAGTGCGGCCAGCGCGTGATGACCTACGTCGAGGAGGCCGGCCTGGACGCCTGCGACGAGGCCGTCCAGCTCGCCGTCACCCTCGCCGCCGCCCACTTCGAGCGCGGCGACACCGGCCACGCCGTACGCATGTGCCGCAAGGCCATCACCCGGGCCGAGTCGCTCGGGTCGGCCCAGGCGCGCGCCTCGGCCTACTGGAACGCCAGCGCCATGCAGGCCCGTCGAGGCGACGTGGCGGCGGCCGTCCCCCTCGCCGAGCGAGCCCTGGCACTGCTGGGTGAGGGACAGGACGCGCGCAACCTCGCCCGCCTGCGTACGGAGGTCGGCCGACTCCAGCTCGAGCTCGACCCACCCGCCCTCGACGAGGCGCGACACAACCTCGAGCAGGCCGCCGCCGAGCTCGAGTGGAGCAGCGGCTCGCCGGTCGACCGGGCGTGGACGCTGCTCGGGCTGGCCCGAGTGGCCTTCCTCGCCGGCGACCTGGGCGAGAGCCGCGACCTGATCGGTCAGGTGCACCTCACCGCCGATGGGCACGCTCCGCTGGCGGAGGCCGAGGCGCTGGTGCTCGAGGGCCGGACCCTCGCCGCCGAGGGCGAGGCCGATGAGGCCGCTGCGGCGTACACGAAGGCCGTGCACCGGCTGTCGGCGATCGGCGCCGACCAGGGCGCGGCACAGCTGTGGTTCGACCTCGCCGACCTCTTCACCGGGCTCGGCATGGCCGAGGCCGCGCTCGACGCCTATCGGCGCGCAGCGGTCTCGACCGGGCTGCGGGCGCGCGTGGCGTCCTCCACGCTCGCCCGCAGCTGAGTCGGGCCGGACCCGTCACCGGGGCCGGCGACGTCAAGCGGTCAGCAGCACCACACCGTGCGGGTCTGCTTGACCTGCCCGGCCTCGGCCGGCGCGGCGAAGCCGGCCAGGCTGACGAGTGCGATGGTGGCGACGAAGATGCGGGTGGCCTTGCGGTTCATGGTGTCTCCAGGGTGGGGTGCTGAGTGGGGTTGGGCAGGCTCCCGAGCGTCTGCAGAAGAAATCTTGTCAAAACAGATGCCGAGTGTCGCGGTCTTTGGCAAACTTGGGCAAGTACTACTGGCAAAGTCCCTGCGATGCCAGTGTGCGCCACCTCGCGACTCCCCCTCGCGAGACACGCACCGGTCCCCACCCGGTTGCCGTCGGACCCCTCGCCCCACGCGAGGGGTCCCCGCACGTCCGGGCCCCGTACGCCGACGCGTCGCACGCGCCTCAGCGCGGGATCGTGACGCGGACGGCCGTGCCCCGGCCGGGAGCGCTCGCGAGCGCGACGTGCCCGCCGTGCGCCTCCACGATGGTGCGCACGATCGTCAGGCCCAGCCCCGTGCCGGGCACGTTGAGCAGGCGCGCGTTGGCGCCGCGGAAGAACCGTTCGAAGACCTCGCCGAGGTCACCCGGCTCGATGCCGACACCCTCGTCGGTGACGACGAGCTCCAGGCCACCGGCGTCCTCGGTGAGGTCGACCGTGACGACTCCACCGGGCCGGCTGTAGCCGATGGCGTTGTCGAGCAGGTTGTCGAAGACCTGCCGCAGCCGCATCCCGTCGGCCACGGCGACCAGCGACGCGGGGTGCCGAATCTCCAGGCGTACGCCTGCGCTCTCCGCGTCGAGGCGCGCCGCGTCGACGGCCTCGGCGAGCAGCGTCGCCACGTCGACGCGGTAGGGGTCGACGAGGGCCGAACCGGCCGAGGCCCGCGTGCTGAAGATCAGGTCGGCGACGAGGTGTGACAGGCGGAGCATGTTGCGCCGGGCGGCGGTGACCTGCTGGTGGCCCTCGGCGCTCACGTCGGTCGACTCGTCGAGCAGCTCGAGGTAGGCCAGCGCCGACGTCAGCGGCGTACGGAGCTCGTGGGACACGGTGGAGACGAACTCGTCCTTGACGCTCATCGCGCGGACGAGGTCGCTGACGTCGTGGTAGGCCAGCACCGCTCCGGCGAGGGCGCCGGTGCCGTCGAGCACCGACCGGGCCGACACCGACAGCGCGCGCCGCGACGCGGGGTCCTCACCGACCCACAGCCGGACGTCGTTGAACTGCTCGCCGCGCGCCGCGCGTGCGGACGGCATCTCGTCGGGCTCCAGGCGTCGCTGGTCGGCGTCGTAGGCGAACCCGGGCTGACCGGCCACGCCCAGGTGCCCGTCGGGGAACGCGAGGTCGAGGAACTCCCGCAGGCGGGTGTTGTGGGCGACGTAGGCGCCGGCGGCGTCGATGTGCAGCAGCCCGACGTTGACGCCCTCGAAGACGGCGTGGGCCTTGCGCCGCTCGACCTCGGCGGCGGCCTCGGCGGCATCGAGCCTGTCGACGAACGCCTGCCGCTCGGTGAGGTCGGCGATCTGGGCGATGAAGTGGACCGGGTCTCCGTCCTCGTCGCGCAGCAGCGCGACCGACAGGTCGCCGATGACGATCGAGCCGTCGGAGCAGATGCAGCGCTGCGTGATGCGGTAGGAGCTGATCTCACCCGCCAGCGCCTGGTCGACGAGACGCAGGTCGGTGGCGAGGTCGTCGGGGTGGGTGATGTCCTGGACGGTGAGGGTGGCCAGCACCTCGGGGTCGTAGCCGAGCATGTCGCACAACGCGACATTGGCGGTGAGGACGTCGCCCGCAGGCGAGACGATCGCCATCCCGACCGGGGAGTGCTCCATGGTCAGGCGCCACAGCTCATCGGTGTCGGGTGCCCGAACCACCTCTGCGACCACCACACACTCCCTCGACGACACAGCCCGAGGTCTCACCGTAGGACCCGGGCCTGCCCGGCAGCGGGGGCTGTGGGGGAACGGTGGCGAAAATGAGGGGATCACCCCGTGCTCGCCGCACGGGGTGATCCCCACCTGTCCAGACCAGTCCTCGGACCGGTGCCGCTCAGACCATGGCACTCAGGCCGTGACGAGCACCTGCACCTCGGCCACCGAGCCGGTGGCGGCCACCACGCGGGTGTCGACCGGCTGCGCCTTGGGCGCGAGCGTGCGCAGCGTCCACTCGCCGTCACCGGCGAAGAACCGGAAGTGACCGGTCGCCGAGGTCGGGACCTCGGCGGTGAACTCGCCGCTGCGGTCGAGCAGCCGGACGTACGCGTTGGGCACCGGCTCGTCACCGCGCAGGACCTGGCCCTGGATCACGGCCTCCTTGGCGACGTTGACGCCGTCGAGCGACAGCCCGCCCTCCTTGGCTCCGCACATGTCAGGCCTCCCCGGGCTCGTCGCCGAGCGCGACCGGGACGCCCACGAGGGAGCCGTACTCGGTCCACGAGCCGTCGTAGTTCTTGACGCTCTGGTGACCCAGGAGCTCCTTGAGCACGAACCACGTGTGCGAGGAGCGCTCGCCGATGCGGCACAGGGCGATGGTCTCCTTGGAGTCGTCGAGGCCGGCGGCGCCGTAGATCTCGCGGAGCTCGTCGTCGGACTTGAAGGTGCCGTCGTCGTTGGCGGCCTTCGACCACGGGACGTTGATCGACGTCGGCACGTGGCCGGCGCGCTGCGCCTGCTCCTGCGGGAGGTGCGCCGGCGCGAGCAGGCGGCCGGCGTACTCGTCGGGGCTGCGCACGTCGACGAGGTTCTTGACCCCGATCGCGGCGACGGTCTCGTCGCGGAAGGCGCGGATCGAGTGGTCCTGCTCGGTCGCGGTGTAGGACGTCTTCGCGCGGGTGGGCAGCTCGTCGGTCAGCTCGCGGGAGTCGAGCTCCCACTTCTTGCGGCCGCCGTCGAGGAGCTTGACGTCCTGGTGGCCGTAGAGCTTGAAGTACCAGTAGGCGTAGGCGGCGAACCAGTTGTTGTTGCCGCCGTAGAGCACGACGGTGTCGTCGTTGGACACCCCGCGCTCGGACAGCAGCGCCTCGAACTGCTCCTTGTTGACGAAGTCGCGGCGGACCTGGTCCTGGAGGTCGGTGGTCCAGTCGAGCTTGATGGCTCCCCGGATGTGGCCCTTGTCGTAGGCGGTGGTGTCCTCGTCGACCTCGACGAGGACGATGCCCTCGGTGTCGAGGTTGTCCTCGACCCACTGGGCGGTGACGAGCGAGTTCTCGCGGCTCATGGTTGGTGTGCTCCTTGTGGTGGTGAACAGTCGTGTGATCAAGCGGTGGCGATGAAGCGGCGGACGAGCAGGTAGACCTCGCATCCGAGGCAGAAGGCGAAGGCGGCGTTGAGCAGGGCGGCGACCAGCGCGAAGCCGACGGCGACCTGCCCGACGACGGTGGCGCCGGCCAGCAGGGCGACCAGTCCGACGAGCGTGAAGGCCAGGCCCACGGCCTGGGCGAAGCGCGGCGGCTCCGGTGCCTCCCACTCGGTGGGCGGGCCCAGCCGGGGGCGTACGAGCGTCCGGAACAGCCACGCGTGCGGCGTGGCCTGCACCCCGCGTACGGCCCCGACGGCGAACAGCGCCGCCTGGACGGCGAGAAGCGCCGTGCCGTACGGCTGCGGGAGCAGCAGGACGGCCACCAGCACGACGGCGGTCAGGCCGGCGGCGAGCTGGGGAGCGCGCGGGTCGATGCCGCCGTCCGGGCGGACGCCCGACGTGGCGGCACGGGGGTGGGCGGTGGTGGTCATGTCTCTCCTGAGGTCGGTCGGCACAGCACGGGGCCGGACGCGCCGGGACGTGACCCGGCGCAGGGTCCCAACCGAACGAGCACGGTCCAGCGGATCGCTGGACGGCAGGGCTCAGACGAGCGGTGGGACCGCTACGACATTCGACACAGCGCCGAGCGCACGCGGCAGTGGTCCACTGCGCGGCGCTTGGTGAGCATGGTCGAGGACATGGCGACGACAGTAGGCGGTCGTCGCCGCCTCTCCTGCTTCGGTCTCACCATGTGGTCCACGCATCCACATCCTGAGATCAGGTCGCTGCCAGGGCGGTCAGCACCTGGTCCCGGGTGGGCGCGCCGGTAGCCCGCGTGACCTCGACGCCGCTGGCGTCGAGGACGATCGTGGTCGGGGTGCGGAGGATGCCGAAGGCCCGCGTGGCCTCGAGGTGGTGCTCGGCGTCGACCTCGACGTGCGCGACCCCCTCGACCAGGCCGGTCACCTCGCCGAGCACCCGCCGCGTGGCACGGCACGGCGCGCAGAAGGCGCTGGAGAACTGCAGGAGCGTCGCCCGGTCACCGAGCGTCCCGCCGAGGCTGGCGACGAGCTCTGCACCGGGCCTCGCGACGGGCGCCGGGGCGCCGTCCCCGGCCGGGGTCGACGAGTCCGGGGCGCCGGCCTCGACCAGCGGCTCGGACCGGCGTACGGCGTGGGTGCCGCGGAAGCGGCCGTCGGTCGCGGCCCGCCACAGGCCGACGGCCAGGGCGAGCACGACGGCGGCGAGGGCTATCCAGGCTCCGGTGGTCACACCCGGCCAACGACGACCGCCGCCGGATTTGTTCCGGACCCGGCTCCGGATGCAGAGCGGGGCCCCGGGAAGTCCCGGGGCCCCGCGTGTGCGCGATGCTGCGTTGCGCGCAGGAGTCAGCGCTTCTTGACCTTGATGGTCCGCGCGACCTCCGCGTCGCCGTACTTGCCACCCTTGAGCGTGATGAGGAAGACGACCTTGTTCTTGCCCTTGGTCAGCTTCTTCAGGGTCAGCGAGGCCTTGCCGTTGCGCAGCTTGGCCTTGCCGATCTTCTTGTAGACCGGCGCGCCGAACTCGTCGGTTCGGACGATCTTCTTCGCGACGACCGAGCCCTTGAACTTCGCGGCCTTGACCTTCTTGGCCGACACCGAGACCTTGGCCCTGGCGCCGTTGACGGCGACCTTGACCTTGGGCTTCTTGGCGATCTTCTGGCTGGTCACCATGGCGTTGCCGGTGACGCCGTCGTTGCTGGCGGTCACGCGCAGGGTGATCCGCTCGCCCTTGAACTTCTTGGTGACCTTGAGCGTGCGGCCCTGCCCGACGATCTCGTCCTTGACCATCCAGGCGTACTGGTAGGTCGTGTCGCCGTCGAGCGTCCAGGCACCCGTGGTCGCCCGCACCTTGCCGCCGAGGTAGGGGCTGCCCTTGATCTCGGGCTTGCGCAGCGCGCGCATGCCCTCCTCGAGGGTGGCGTCGATGCCGGTCGCGGTCTTGCCGCTGGACACCCTGACGACCTTCGCGTTGGCGAAGTTGGTGTCGTCGTACCACTCCGGGCCGAAGAAGCGGTCGGAGCCGCCGTCGACGAAGAGCACCTTGTAGTCACCGGGCTTGAGCGCGGTCATGTCGAACGTGCCGTCGTCCTCGAGCGAGGCGAAGCCGACGTTCTCCAGGCCGATGGGGCCGTCCTTGGCCTCCACGACCTGGACGGCGACACCGTCGGTCGACAGGGTCGAGCCCGCGGTCACGGTGCCGGAGATGCCACCGGTGAGCGGCAGGGTGACGTTGACGCCGGCGGCAGGCACCGGAGCCGGGGCCGCGGCGGCGAAGGACTGCCCGCCGCCGTACCAGCGGCCGAGGCGGTGGTACTGGCCGTCCTCGCGGTCGAGGGTGTCCTCGACCTGGATCTTGTACTGGTTCTCCGAGGAGCCGGAGGAGTCGGGGTCGAGGTCGGTGAAGGCGTACTGGCCGGCCCGGTTGGTGACGGAGTACGCCGCCCGCCGCTCGTCGCCGGACTTCAGCGGCGTCGACCAGGCGACGACCTGCGCGCCGATCACGGGGGCGCCCGCGGAGTCGGTGACCGTGCCGCTCAGGTCGACCGTGGCGGGGTCGACGGTGAACGACGGGTCGTCGGCGAGCGCGGCGTCGATGCCGGCGACGGTCGCGTCACCGTTGAGGACCAGCTCGGTGGCCGTGGCCTGGTCGGCCTTGTCGGCGAACCACTCACCGGCGAACTGGCCGACCGGGTCGGTGAACCGGATCTTGTAGACGCCCTCCATGGCACGGTCGATCCGGAACACGCCGTTGGAGTCGGTCAGGTCGGAGTAGGACGAGTAGGGGCTGCCGTTGCGGTAGGCCTCGACCTCGACGCGCTCGAGGGGGGTGCCGGCCGTGTTGGTCAGGCGGCCGGTCAGCACGCCGCCACGGCTCACGCCGATGTCGCCGAGCGCGAGGGGCGTGGCGCCGAGGGTGATCGCGTCAGCGGTCTCCTGGGTCGTCTTGTTGGCGTACCACTCCTGGGCGTAGTTGCTGGCGTTCACCCGGAGCTTGTAGGAGCCCGCGACGGACGCGCCGACGCGGAAGGTGCCGTCACGCTCGATCCGCGCGGAGGAGACGAACGAGCCCCCGGCGTGGAGGCTCACGCTGCCGGCGCGCACCGGGCGACCCGCGGCGTTGACCACGCGGCCGGTGGCGGTCGGCGCGGGCGCCAGCACGACCGGCGCGAGCGCGGTCGGGCCGGTCACCGCGACGGCGTCGGCCGAGGCCAGGTCGGCCTTGTCGGTGTAGAACTCCGACGCGACGGTGCCGTCGATGCTCTCGAACTCGAACTTGTAGGTGCCCGGCTCGAGCGGCAGGTTCATCCGGCCGTCGGCGAGGTACTGGCCGGAGGCGCTGTAGTAGGAGCCGTCGCTGGTGCCGAGGTAGGCGGTCACGTAGCCCTCGACCGGGTTGCCCGCCGAGTCGGTGACGGTGGTGGTGACGCCCACCGGTGCCGCGCTGGCCGGCGCGATGGCCAGCACGCCCGTGGCGAGCGCACCGGCCGCCACGATGGATGAGAGGCGTCTGCGCGCCCCCGTTGAGCTGATCTGCATTCCTTGTTCCCCCTGGAACTGTCGTCGTCGCTGCATGGAGCCGCGCGCGCAGCACGACGACAGCCGTCGTCGTGCAAGCACGTCCCCCGTGCGGAGCCATGGGACTCCGGACGGGGGTGATCATGACCTGTTCGCCGGGTCCCAAACCTCACCGGGGTGGCGAACTCGCCGACCAGCAGCTTCCAGGGGTCAGTCGGGGCTCAGCCGGGGTCAGCCGCCCGCGAACGGCGGGAGCAGCTCGACGACCGCACCCGGGCGTACGACGACCGTGGCGGGGTCCTGCGAGCGGACCGGCTGCTCGCCCAGCAGCACCGAGCAGACCGCGACGGTGCGCGCCATCTGCTCGCCCGGGTGCCGCTCCAGCACCCGCTCGACGACCTCGGCCAGGGTCAGCTCGCCGGCCGTCTCGAAGACGTCCTCCGCCGTGCCGGCCGCGGCCCGGGCGCCCGCCCAGTAGCGCACGGTGACCGTCTCATCCGCGCGATCGCGATCAGTGCCAGCACTCATGCGGGATATCCTTCCTCATCCCCCGGTGGACGAGGAGGCCCAGGCCATGAACACCCCACGACGTTCCTCTCCTCCGCTGCGCTCCCCCGAACAACGCCGCGGGGACCCCGCATGAGCGCACTGCTGCTGCTCACGAGCGCGCTGCAGCCCTCCGCCGAGGTGCTCCCCGGGCTCGCGCTGCTCTCCCACACCGTCAAGATCGTGCCCGCCCAGGGCAGCGCGCTGCTGGACGCCCCCGACTCCGACCTGGTCCTCGTCGACGGGCGGCAGGACCTCGCCGCGGCGCGCGACCTCTGCCGCCTGATCCGCACCACCGGCACCGACGCCCCGGTGCTCCTCATCGTCACCGAGGGCGGCCTGGCCGTGGTGGCCCACGACTGGGGCATGGACGACGTCGTGCTGCACACGTGCGGTCCGGCCGAGCTCGACGCGCGGATCCGGCTCGCGGTCGGCCGCTCCAGCGCCGCCGCACCCGACGACCCGTCCGCGCACGTCATCCACCGCGGCGAGGTGGTGGTCGACGACGCCACCTACACCGCGCGCATCGGTGGCCGCCCCCTCGACCTCACCTACAAGGAGTTCGAGCTCCTCAAGTACCTCGCCCAGCACCCCGGGCGGGTCTTCAGCCGCGAGCAGCTGCTCCAGGAGGTCTGGGGCTACGACTACTTCGGCGGCACCCGCACCGTCGACGTCCACGTACGCCGCCTGCGCGCCAAGCTCGGCACCGAGCACGAGCACCACATCGGCACCGTCCGCAACGTGGGCTACCGCTTCGTCGTGCCCTCCCGCGACAAGGACGCCGAGGAGCAGCCCCGCTCGACGCGCTCGAGGAGCGACGCCTGAGCGCCGTGCAGGCCACCGTCGAGGAGATCGCCGCGGAGGCGGCCGACGCCGACGGGACCGACCCGCTCGACGAGGCCGCCCGGATCGCGCTGGCGGACGGTGGGGCCGAGGTGGTGGCCGAGGACGACGCCTTCGCGCTCGTGCACGACGGCGACCTGTCGCTGGTCGTACGGCCCTCCGCCCGGGGGCGCGGCCTCGGCGCCGCCCTGCTCGGCCGGGTCGAGGAGTCGTACGCCGGGCCGCTGGTCGCGTGGTCGCACGGCAACCACCCCGCGGCCGCCCGCCTCGCGGCCACCCACGGCTGGGAGCGCGTACGCGACCTCTGGGTGATGCGCCGACCGTCCTCGCTGCCGCTGCCCCCTCTGGAGCCGCCCGCCGGGGTGACGATCCGGTCGTGGCGCGACAGCGACGCCGCCGACGTCGTCGCGGTCAACGCGGCCGCCTTCGCCGACCACCCGGAGCAGGGCGCGATGGACCTCGAGAACCTCGCCCGCCGGATGGCCGAGCCGTGGTTCGACCCGGCCGGGCTCCTCGTCGCGGAGGACGCGTCCGGGATGCTCGGCTTCCACTGGACCAAGCAGCACGACGACCACCTCGGCGAGGTCTACGTCGTCGGTGTCGCGCCCGCGGCGCAGGGGCGTGGCCTCGGCAAGGTGCTCACCCTGGCCGGCCTGCACCACCTCGTCGGCCTCGGGGTGGACGAGGTCCTGCTCTACGTCGAGGCGGACAACGCCCCGGCGGTCGCGGTCTACTCCCGGCTCGGCTTCGAGCACGCCGCCGCCGACACGCACGTCCAGTACCGCCGCGGCTGACCTCCGCGCGCGCCGCCGCTGCCCCCGGCTCCCGGCCCCCGGCTCCGGCCAGCTCCCGGCCCCGCCGCCAGCGTCATACGAAGGCGCACTCATGGGTGCGGTTCTGCATGACGCAAGGCCACCCGCGAACCCCAGCGTCATACGAAGGCGCGCTCATGGGTGCGGTTCAGCATGACGCAGCGGGCCCCGAGCCGCGACCTCAGCGCAGCGGGCGGACGTGCAGGCCGACCTCGGGGTCCACGACGACCTCCTGCGCGGCGGGCATCTCGTCGACGGTGAGGGTGGCCTCGACCGGGACGTTTCGCTTGACCAGCGCGAGCGCGATCGGGCCGAGCTCGTGGTGGCGGGCGCTCGAGCCGACGAAGCCGACGTCGCGCCCGTCGTACGACACGGGCGAGCCCGCGGCGGGCAGCCGGTTCTCCGAGCCGTCGAGGTGCAGCAGCACCAGCCGGCGCGGCGGCCGGCCCAGGGTGTGCACGCGGGCGACGGTCTCCTGGCCGCGGTAGCAGCCCTTCTCGAGGTGGACGGCGGGCCCGATCCAGCCGACCTCGTTGGGGATCGTGCGGTGGTCGGTGTCGATCCCGAGCCGCGGCTCGCCGCGCTCGATGCGCAGCGCCTCGAACGCCCAGAGCCCGCACGCCGGCCCGGCCGCCGCGGCGTACGCCTCCAGCCGGTCGCGGGGCACGAGGTCGTAGCGACCGATCCCCTCGCCCGGGCGCCACATCACGGCGAGGTCCTCGACGAGCGAGATCTCGACGCGGGTCATGAACTTCATCCGCTCCAGCCACTCCACCAGCGCGGCGCCGGCGCCCGGCTCGGTGTGCGCGGTGAACGACTCCCCGTCGTCGACGCCGGTGAAGGCGTGCTCGACGTGGCCCTGCGGGCTCAGCACCAGCGCCTGCGTCCAGGTGCCCGGAGCGAGCCCCTCGAAGAACTGGGTCGTGAGGCTGTGCAGCCACGACAACCGGTCGGGGCCGGCGATCCGCACCACGTCGCGGTGCGAGAGGTCGACGAAGCCGTCGCCGGCGGCGAGGCTGCGCTGCTCGGTGTTGAAGGAGCCGTAGTGGGCGGCCACCGGGGCGTCGATGCCGTCACCGGCGACGGCCCCGGGCAGGGCGAGGAGGGGGCTGGCCATGCCCCGAGTCTAGGTCGGCTCGGGTGAGGCGGTCGCCGCCGAGCAGTCCGCGCAGGTCCCGAAGATCGCGAGGTGCCCGACGTCGACCGAGAAGCCGTCCTCGCCCAGCGCCGCGACGAGGGAGTGGACGAGGCCGGGGTCGTAGGAGCGTACGGCGTGGCAGCGGCGGCACACGACGTGGACGTGCTCGTGCTCGAGGGTGGAGTGGTACGTCGGCGCGCGGTCGCTCAGGTGCGTGTGGCGCACCAGTCCGAGCTCCTCGAGCACCTCGAGCGTGCGGTAGACGGTGGAGGCGTTGACCGAGCTCACCTGCGCGCGCACGTGGGCGAGCACCTCGTCGGGCGTCGCGTGCCGCAGCTCCTCGACGGCACGCAGGATCAGCTCGCGCTGCGGGGTCAGCCGCAGGCCCTGCTCGCGCAGCCGGCTCGCCAGGTCGTCGCTCATGAGGTCGTCAGGCGCGCTGGAGCCGTGCCCAGGTGTGCGGCTGGAGCTCCTGGCCGACCGCGGCCATGTCGAAGGCGTAGAGCAGGTCGCCGTCGACGTTGCCGTACATCCGGGACCCGGCCGTGACCTCCTTGGCGGTCTCGGTGAAGGAGACGCCGGCGGTGTGCATCTCGAGCCGGCCGCCCTCGGCCGCGCCGTACCAGATCTCCGAGAAGCCGATGTTGTGCGCGAGGAGGAGCTCGACCTTGCCGGGCTCGGGACACCTCAGGAAACCGGTCTCCATCGCCGCGTCGCGGATGAACTCGCCGTCCTCGTCCTCGAGCCACGCGCGCGACATGTAGTGGAAGAACGGACGCCCGTCGTGGGTGAAGATCAGCTCCTGGCCGAAGTGGAACTTCTCGATCGTCGGGTAGTCACCGTGGCCGTTGCCGCGCCAGGTGCCGAGCAGCCACGCGACGGGGCCGCAGTTGGGGTGCAGGTTGTCGGGCAGCTCGAAGGGCATGGGCGTCACTCTAATGTGAGGGCATGGCTCGCTCACTGGTCCTCAAGGTCACCTGCGGCGCCGACGACGCCGAGCGCTGCAACCAGGGCTTCACGGTCGCCGCGGCCGCCGCGGCGGCCGGCGCCGAGGTCTCGCTCTGGCTGACCGGGGAAGCCGCGTGGTTCGGCGTCCCGGGTCGTGCGGAGGAGTTCGACCTCGACCTCGCCACGCCCCTCGACCAGCTAATGGCCGCGGTCCTCACCAGCGGCACGATCACCGTCTGCTCGCAGTGCGCGGCCCGCCGCGGGCTCGTCGAGGGCGACCTGCGCGACGGCGTGAGGATCGCGGGGGCGGCGGTGTTCGCCGAGCAGGTCCTGGGCGAGGGTGTCCAGGCGCTGGTCTACTGACGCCGAGGTCATCCCGCGTTCACCTTCCGGTGCCAGACTTGGTCCATGAACGACCCGGCCACCCTCACCAGCGCTGTCTCCCAGTCGGTCGACGAGGGTCCGGTGGCCGAACCCTTCGGCCACCCGACCGACACCTTCGACGTCGAGCCGCCCTACACGCCCGACGCCGCGGCGATCGAGGCGGTCGAGAAGTACGACGACCGGTTCATCGACCGGGAGATCTCGTGGGTGCGCTTCAACCAGCGGGTGCTCGAGCTCGCCGAGGACCCCGGCCTGCCGTTGCTCGAGCGGGCCCGCTTCCTCGCGATCTTCGCCAGCAACCTCGACGAGTTCTTCATGGTGCGCGTCGCCGGTCTCAAGCGCCGGATCGCGGCCGGAGTCGCCGTACGGGCCGCCAGCGGGCTGATGCCACGCGAGCAGCTCGAGCAGCTCTGGGCCAGCAGCCGTGAGCTGATGGAGCGCCACGCCCGCGCCCTGGTCGACCTCCTGCCGGAGCTCGGCGGGCACGGCATCGAGATCCTGCGCTGGTCCGAGCTCGACCGCGACGAGCAGAAGGTCTGCAAGAAGCTCTTCAAGGACCGGATCTTCCCGGTCCTCACCCCGCTGGCCGTCGACCCGGCCCACCCGTTCCCCTACATCTCCGGGCTCTCGCTCAACCTCGCCGTCGTCGTACGCCACCCCGAGACCGGCACCGAGCACTTCGCGCGGGTCAAGGTGCCGCCGACCTTCGGCCGCTTCGTCGGTCTGGGCAACCAGCGGTTCGTCCCCATCGAGGACGTCATCGGCGAGCACCTCAAGAAGCTCTTTCCCGGCATGGACGTGCTCGGCGCCCACACCTTCCGCGTCACCCGCAACGAGGACCTCGAGGTCGAGGAGGACGACGCCGAGAACCTGCTCAAGGCGCTCGAGAAGGAGCTCCAGCGGCGGCGCTTCGGGCCCCCCGTACGCCTCGAGGTCGAGCAGTCGATGGATCCCAAGGTCCTCGAGCTGCTGGTCTCCGAGCTGGGCGTGGGCCGCGACGAGGTGGTGTCGCTGCCCGGTCCCCTCGACCTCACCGGCCTGCACTCGATCGCCGACCTGCCGCGCGACGACCTCAAGTACGCCGCGTTCCTGCCGACCACCCACCCGAGCCTGGCCGAGGTCGAGTCGTCCTCCCCCGTCGACGTCTTCGACTCGGTGTCTCGCCACGACGTCCTCCTGCACCACCCGTACGACTCGTTCGCGACGTCGGTGCAGCGCTTCCTCGAGCAGGCCGCCGCCGACCCGCACGTCCTCGCGATCAAGCAGACGCTCTACCGCACCTCCGGCGACAGCCCGATCATCGAGGCACTCATCGACGCCGCCGAGGCCGGCAAGCAGGTCCTCGTGGTCGTGGAGATCAAGGCGCGCTTCGACGAGCAGGCCAACATCCGCTGGGCCCGCAAGCTCGAGCAGGCCGGCTGCCACGTCGTCTACGGCCTCGTCGGCCTCAAGACCCACTGCAAGCTGTCGATGGTGGTGCGCGACGAGCCCGAGGGCATCCGTCGCTACGTCCACCTCGGCACCGGCAACTACAACCCCAAGACCGCCCGCGTCTACGAGGACCTCGGCCTGCTCACGGCCAACCAGGAGATCGGCGAGGACGTCGCGCTGCTCTTCAACAACCTCTCGGGCATCAGCCGCAACCGGACGTACGACCACCTGCTCGTCGCGCCGCACAGCGTGCGGGAGGGGCTGATCGCGCATATCCACCAGGAGATCGCCCACCACCAGGCCGGCCGGCCCGCCGGGATCCGGATCAAGGCCAACTCGGTGGTCGACGAAGCGGTGATCGACGCGCTCTACCTCGCCTCGCAGGAGGGCGTGCGCGTGGAGCTGCTGATCCGTGGGATCTGCGCGCTGCGACCCGGCGTACCCGGCCTGTCCGAGACCGTGCGGGTGCGCTCGATCCTCGGCAGGTTCCTCGAGCACAGCCGGGTGTTCTGGTTCGAGAACGGCGGCGAGCCGTCGGCGTGGATCGGCTCGGCCGACATGATGCACCGCAACCTCGACCGCCGCGTGGAGGTGCTCGTACGCCTGCGCGACCCGCACGTCGTGGCGGAGGTGGCGGCGCTGCTCGACCTGGCGCTCGACCCCGGCACCACCGCGTGGGAGCTCGGATCGGACGCCGAGTGGCGGCTGCAGCACGGCGAGCGCCACCTGCAGGACGAGCTCATCGCCCGCCAGCGCGCCCGTCGCCGCTAGCCAGCCGCTGGCGTGCGGCCGGGGCCGCTGCTGAGCCCGTCGCTGAGCCCGTCGCTGAGTCCGCCGCTGAGCCCCGCGTCACACCCGTCCGGGGACGGGCGCCGCAACTTGCGCCGTTGGGCCGCTGACCCCCTACCATGAACCACGGTTCATCCGCCCCCCGTTCGGAGTTCACCGTGCGTTTGAAGTTCCGCCCTGTCGACAGCTCGTTCTACGACCTCTTCAGCGAGGCTGCCAACCACCTCGTCGTCGGTTCCCAGCTGCTCAGCGAGATGCTGTCGGACGGCAACTCGAAGGCAGAGATCGCCCAGCGCATGCGCGAGGCCGAGCACGCCGCAGACGAGACCACCCACTCGATCATCCGACGGGTGAACAGCACGTTCGTCACCCCGTTCGACCGCGAGGACATCTACCACCTCGCGTCGGCGCTCGACGACGTCATGGACATGATGGACGAGGCCGTCGACCTGGTCCTGCTCTACGAGGTCACGTCGCTGCCCGCGGAGACGACCCAGCAGGTGGAGGTGCTCCAGCGCTGCGCCGAGCTCACCGCCGAGGCCATGCCGTCGCTGGAGTCGATGGGCAAGCTCGACGAGTACTGGATCGAGATCAACCGCCTCGAGAACACCGGCGACAAGTCCTACCGCCGCATCCTGGCCAACCTCTTCAGCGGTGAGTACGAGGCGCTCGAGGTCCTCAAGCTGAAGGACATCGTGGAGTCCCTCGAGGGGGCGATCGATGCCTTCGAGAAGGTCGCCAACATCGTGGAGCAGATCGCCGTCAAGGAGTCGTAAGACTGATGGAGATCGGCATCATCATTGCCGTCGTCGTCGTCGCCCTGGTGTTCGACTACACCAACGGCTTCCACGACGCGGCCAACGCAATCGCGACGTCCGTCTCGACGGGCGCCCTCAAGCCTCGCGTCGCCCTGGCCATGGCCGCCGTCATGAACTTCGTCGGCGCCTTCCTCGGCCAGAAGGTCGCCCAGACCGTCTCCGAGACGATCGACCCCGGCACCGGCAGCCACGCGCTGGTGATCGTGATGTGCGGGCTCCTCGGCGCGATCACCTGGAACATGATCACCTGGTACTACGGCCTGCCCTCGTCGTCCTCGCACGCCCTCATCGGCGGCCTCGTCGGCTCCGCGGTCGCCGCCGGCGCCACGGCCAACTGGAACGTCGTGCTGGAGAAGGTCGTCATCCCGATGTTCCTCTCCCCCGTCGTCGCCTTCTCCCTCGGCTTCGTGCTGATGGTCGCGATCATGTGGCTCTTCCGTCGCGC
Organism: Nocardioides ganghwensis; assembly: GCF_014779655.1. Taxonomy (GTDB): domain Bacteria; phylum Actinomycetota; class Actinomycetes; order Propionibacteriales; family Nocardioidaceae; genus Nocardioides; species Nocardioides ganghwensis. The sequence goes on along the minus strand of NZ_JACXYX010000015.1, from coordinate 14,571 downwards.
CAACCCCAGTCGCGCCAACCGCGGCTTCAAGATCGCGCAGACGATCTCCGCCGCCGCGATGGCGCTCGGCCACGGCCTCCAGGACGCGCAGAAGACGATGGGCGTGATCTTCCTGGCGCTGCTCGCCGGCGGCTACGTCGGCGCCGACGACCCGCTCCCGCTGTGGGTCATCTTCGCCGCCGCCGCCGCGATCTCGGCCGGCACCTACTCGGGCGGCTGGCGCATCATGCGTACGCTCGGCCGGCGCATCATCCACCTCGACCCGCCGCGCGGTTTCGCCGCCGAGGCCGTCGCCGCGTCGGTGCTCTACACCACGGCGTACGCCTTCCACGCCCCCATCTCCACCACCCACACCATCACCTCCGCCGTCATGGGCGTGGGTGCGACCAAGCGCCTCTCCGCGGTGCGCTGGGGCGTGGCGAAGTCGATCCTCACCGCCTGGGTGCTGACCTTCCCGGCCGCCGCCCTCGCCGCCGCGATCTGCTACTGGATCGCGCGGATCTTCCTCCCCTGACGGGCCGGCTGCGTCATACGAAGCCGCAGCCATAGGTGCCGGTTCGCATGACGCTCAGGAGGCCCGGCGGGCTGCGTCATACGAAGCCGCAGCCATAGGTGCCGGTCCGCATGACGCTCAGGAGGCCCGGCGACGGTGCGCGGCCCGCCGTACGCCGGGCGCTCAGGCCGCGGGGCCGAGCTCCGTACAGCCTGCGTCGGCCAGCGCCCGCTCGATCTGGGCGAAGAACTCGTCAGCGGCGACGCGGAAACCGAGGACCGGGACCCTCAGCACCGTGAGGTTGTCGAGGGTCACGTCGTTGTGTCGTAGCGCGTCGGCCACGACCTCCTGCGCAAGAGCGTGCTGGATGCCGTCCACCTCGACCACGACGCCCCACTCCTCCCAGAACACGTCGAGGTAGTAGCGGCCGTCCTTGCCGCGGCGTACGACCTGGCGGGTCGGCTCGGGGATCCCCCTCCTGCGGCACTCGCGCGCGAAGTCGAGCTCGGCCAGGCTCCGCACCCCGCCCAGCAGGTCGGTGACCACGTCGATCACGAACGTCAGCCGACGGTCGCGCTTCACCTGGAGCAGCGCCTGACCGATCCGGTCTGGAGGCACGACACCCTGCTGGACGACCATGGTGAGCAGCAGCGCGGCCTGCCGGTCGCTCCGCGCCCACAGCGCGCCGCGGACGGCGGCCACCTCCGGGCGCGTACGAGGTGGTCCGCCACCACCGACCAGGTCGTCGGTACGCCAGCGGCGCGTCTGGCGTACGTCGACAACGGGGTCCCGGAACACGCGGGCGCCACGCGGGACCGAGACGCGGTGGCGGTCGACGTCGAAGCCTCGCAGGCCAGCCGCGATCAGCGACGACGCCCCGTCGAGCCGAGCACGGGGGCCGCCCGACAGCTGGGCCGCCCACAGGATCGTGTCGAGCGCCATCGGACCGGTGTGCACCACGACGACGTGCCGGCCCACGAGCTGCCACCTCCGAGCTCGTACGTTGGCCCGCAGCTCCGCTCGGGTGAGGCCGGCGGCGTACAGCTGGCGTCGCGACACGGACCACGCCTGGGCGCGGGCGAGCTCCTCTGCCCGACGACGCCGAGCGGCCCTGAGGGATGCGGTGCGGGGAGTCTGTTCGGTCACCACTCCACGGTCGCGGCGCCGACGTACGTCCGCCAGCAGCCGGCCCTTCGCCTGTGGACCAGCGGCCCTCGCCCCCGCCTGTGGACGGATCGTGGCGCGACGCTGGTCGTGCCGACCGGCGAGCGTCATGCGAACCCGCACTGATGGGTTCGGATCGGTATGACGCCGACCCGGGCCCCGGGATCCCGCCCCGGGATCACCGCCCCGGGATCACGCCGACCGGGCCGGGGGGGCCGGGGACGCCCTGGTGGGTCGAACCCCCGACCGAACCACCAGGACGTTCCGGGCCACCCCGACCGTCATGCGGATCCGCACCCATGGGTCCGGATCCGGATGACGCCGAGGCCCAGGAGGAGCCGCTCAGCCGAAGCGACCCGAGATGTAGTCCTCGGTGCGCTTGTCGTTGGGGTTGGAGAAGATCGTCGACGTGAGGTCGTACTCGACCAGGAGGCCGGTGCGGTTGCCGGTGGTCTCGTCGGGGCGCGCGGTGAAGAACGCCGTACGGTCCGAGACGCGGGCGGCCTGCTGCATGTTGTGGGTCACGACGATGATCGTGTACTCGTTGCGCAGCTCGAGCATCAGGTCCTCGACGCGGGCGGTGGCGATCGGGTCGAGGGCCGAGCACGGCTCGTCCATCAGGATCACGTCGGGCTTGGTCGCGATCGTACGAGCGATGCACAGGCGCTGCTGCTGCCCGCCCGAGAGGCCGTACGCCGACTGCTTGAGCTTGTCCTTCACCTCGTCCCAGAGCGCGGCGCCGCGCAGCGCCTCCTCGACCAGGTCGTCCATGTTGTCGACCTTCATGCCGGTGACCCGGGGGCCGTAGGCGATGTTGTCGTAGATCGACTTGGGGAACGGGTTGGGCTTCTGGAACACCATGCCGATCTGGGTGCGCACGGCGATCGGGTCGACGTTCTTCTGGTAGATGTCCTGGCCGTGGTAGAGCACCTCGCCCTCGACGTGCGCGCCGGCCACCAGGTCGTTCATCCGGTTGAGGCACCGCAGGACCGTCGACTTGCCGCACCCGGAGGGCCCGATCATGGCGGTGATCTCGTGACGGCCGTAGGCCAGGTTGACGTCGTGGACGGCGTGGAAGTCGCCGTAGAAGACGTTGAGGTCACGTGTCTCCATGACGGGGTTGACCGGCGCGTCCGGCAGGCGCCGCTCGGCGCTCACGTGGACCTCGCCGAGCGAGCCCATCTGGGGGAACGTGTCGGAGGAAGTGGCTGAAGCCATGTCAGTGTGTCTCTCTCACCAGGATCGCTGGAACTTGTTGCGGATGAAGATGGCCAGCCCGTTGAGGCTCAGGATCATCACCAGGAGGACGATGATGGCTGCCGAGGCAGCGTCCTGGAACGCCTGCTGCGAGCTCGAGCTCAGGCCGTAGATCTGGATGGGCAGCGCCGTGATGGGACTCATCATGCCCTCGGGGTCGAAACGCACCGACGAGGCGAGTCCGAGCATCAGCAGCGGAGCCGCCTCCCCGATCGCGCGCGACAGGCCGAGGATCGTGCCGGTCGCGATGCCCGGGACGGCGGACGGGAGGACCTGCCGCCACGTCGTCTGCCACGTGGTCGCCCCGAGCGCGAGGGAGCCCTGACGGATCTCCTCGGGCACGGCGCGGACAGCCTCGCGGGTCGTGATGATGATGACCGGGAGGATGAGCAGGGCGAGCGCGATCGCGCCGCCGAGCACGATGCCCTTGCGCTCGATGCCGATCAGCGCCATCACCGCCACGGCGAGGAGGCCGTAGACGATGGACGGGACCGCGGCGAGGTTCTGGAGGTTGACCTCGATGATCCGGTTGTACCACCGGGTCGAGTCGGCGAACTCCTCGAGGTAGACCGCCGCGGCGATGCCCAGGGGCACGGCCATGACCGCCGTGAAGAGCATCAGCCACAGGCTGCCGAGGATGCCGGCCCGGAACCCCGTGCGCTCGGGGTAGAGGGTCGAGTCGTAGCCGGTGACCAGCGCGGAGTCGAAGCGGCCGGACCCGGCGATGGCGGTGTCGGTGATCAGCACGACGAGGACCATCACGCCGAAGAAGAGGGAGAACCACAGCAGCCCAAGGAAGACCAGGGACGCCGCGCTCCGGTCACGGCTCCTGCCCGTCGCGATGCGGACGGTGTCCCGGGCGGTGGCGGTTGCGACGCTCATCAGTAGGCCTGCCTGTAACGACGGACGAGGGCGATGCTGACCATGTTGATCACGAAGGTGATGACGAACAGCGTCAGGCCGACCGCGAACAGCGTGTTGTACGAGGTCGAGCCGACGGGGTTCTCACCGCCCGCCGTGGTCGCCATGAAGCCCGTCATGGTCTGCATCCCCTCGAGGGGGTTGAGGCTGAAGTTCTTCTGCGACCCGGCCGCGAGCGCCACGATCATGGTCTCGCCGACCGCCCGGGACAGGCCCAGCACGATCGCCGCGGCGACGCCGGACAGGGCCGCGGGCAGCACGACGCGCAGGGTCGTCTGCATCCGGTTGGCACCCATGGCGTACGACCCCTGCCGCAGGGCCTGCGGCACGGCCGAGAAGGCGTCCTCGGCCAGGGAGGCGATGGTCGGGATGATCATCACGCCGAGCACCAGGCCGGCGGCCAGGGCGTTGGTGAACCCCACGCCGAGACCGAGGATGTCCTGGAGCAGGGTCGGGGTGACGAACATGACCGCGAAGAAGCCGTAGACGACGGACGGTACGCCGGCCAGCAGCTCGACGGTCGGCTTGAGGTACTTGCGGGCGCGCCGCGAGGCGTACTCCGACAGGTACATGGCCGCGCCGAGGCCGAGCGGGACGGAGACCATCAGCGCGATGGCGGTCGTCATCAGCGTCGCCGTGATCAGCGGGAAGACGGCGAAGCGCTGTCCCTCGTCGAAGGAGAAGAAGTCCCCGAACGGCACCTCGGCGAAGAAGTGGATGACGGGCTCGACCAACGCGACGAGGATCCCGACCGTGATGGCGACGGACAGCATCGCCGACACGAACAGGACGGCCTTGATCGCGGTCTCGCCCGGGCGCGGCTTGCGGCCCAGGTTGACGGAAGCGCCGGGCAGGCCCGCCCCGAGGGACGGGCCTGCGCCGGCAGTGTTGTTGCTGCTCATAGAAGGATGACGACTCTTCCGGTCAGGAGGAGAGGCCCTCGAGGGCGCTCTGGGTCTCGCCGTAGAGCTCCTCGCTCAGCGGGATGTACTTCGCCGCCTCGGCGATGGTCTCGAGGTTCTCGATGTAGAAGTCCACGTACTCCTTGGTCGCGGCGTTCTCCGAGTACGAGGAGTTGCTGACGTAGATGAAGAGCGGGCGGGACAGCGGGGTGTACTCGCCGGCCTGCGCGGTCTCGGCGGACGGCTCGACACAGCCGTTGCCGTCGTCGATGGACAGCGCCTTCAGCGAGTCCATGTTCTCCTCGTAGTAGGTGTAGCCGAAGAAGCCGACCGCACCCTCGGTGCCGGAGATGCCCTGGACGAGCACGTTGTCGTCCTCGGAGGACTCGACGTCCTTGCGGAGCTCCTCGGACTCGTCCGCGACGACGTCGGCGGCCATGTAGTCGTAGGTGCCGGAGTCGGTGCCCGGGATGAAGAACGAGATCTCCTGGTCCGGGAAGCTCGGGTCGAGGTCGCTCCAGTTGGTGACGTCGGAGCCGGGGCCGAAGAGCTCGACGAGCTGCTCGGAGGTGATGCAGTCGACCGCGAGGTCGGGGTGGACGGCGACGGTCAGCGCGTCCGTGGCGACCTGGAGCTCGGTGAACTCGACACCGCCCTCCTCACACGCGGCGACCTCGTCCTCCTCGATGGGGCGCGAGGCGTCGGAGATGTCCGTCTGGCCCTGGCAGAACACCTCGAAGCCGCCGCCGGTGCCGGCAGCGCCGACCGTGACGCGTACGTCGGGGTTCTCCTCGGAGAGCAGCTCGGAGGCCGCCTTGGACATGGGCTCGACGGTGGAGGACCCGTCGACGGCGACGGTGCCGCTGGCACCCGAGCCGCCCTCGGAGGCGCCGGCGTCGCCGCCACCACAGGCGGCCAGGGTGAGGGCCAGGACGGCCACGCCGGACGCGATGCTCCAGCGGTGAGAAGTGCGCTTCACTTCGTTGCTCCTGAAAGGTCTTCGTGTGTGCTGACGATCAGGAAGGTAGGCACGGCAGGAGAACGACCACGCCGCCGTCGGTGAACGGGCGGTGAACTCGGCAGGACCGGTTGGCATCACCCGTCCGGGCGTGAGACGACGATCACATGAACTCGTCCGGGCGCCCTTGACGAGGCACGGCAGACCGTCCTAGAAGCAGGCCGCCCTGCAAGCCGCCCTGCAGACCGCTCAGGGCTGGAGCAGCTCCGAGGCCACGACCCGGCCCTTGCGGTGGTGGGCCACCAGCATCGCGCCCGGCTCGAGCTTGACGTCCGGCACGCCGAGCGCGTCGAGGACCGTCGGCAGCACGGGCCGGTGGGTGCAGAGCACGGCACTCTCCCCACTCTCGAGCAGGGCGTCGACGACGTCCACGACCCCGTCCACCGTCGCGCCCTCCTCGCTGAGCTCGTCGTAGAGCTTCACCGGCCAGCCGGTCACCTCGGCGTACGGCGTCACCGTCTGGACGCAGCGGGTGCTGGAGGAGGAGTGGGCCACCGTCACGTCGAACGCGGCCAGCAGCGGCACGAGCCGCTGTGCCTGCGTCTCGCCGAGCCGTACGAGCGGGCGCAGGCGGTCGTCCTTCTTCCACGCGCCCCGCGAGCGTGCCTTGCCGTGGCGCAGCACCACCAGCGCCCTCGTCCGGCGGCGCAGGGGGCGCGCCTCGGCGAGGGTGTCGCGGTCGTAGGGATAGGTCAGCCGGCGGACGGCGTCCTTCCACGGCACCCACTCCACCTCGTCGATCTCGGCGTTGGGGCGGTAGCCGGAGACGTCGTCGCCGCCCACCACGCGCGCGGTCCAGTAGTCGACCGACTTCCACCGGCCGTTGGACTGCCGGTAGCGCTGCGGGCTCAGCGCCGGCCCCAGCCGCACGTCGAGACCCGTCTCCTCCGCCACCTCGCGCACCGCGGCCGTGACCGTGTGCTCGCCGGGGTCGAGCTTGCCCTTGGGGAAGGACCAGTCGTCGTACTTCGGGCGGTGCACGAGCAGCACGTCTCCGCCCTTGCGGGTCACCACGGCACCGGCAGCGCGCACGTCGCGGGGCTCCATGGAAGTAGTGTCACACCCACCCCGATCGGCGAGGAGCCCCGTGCCACAACGTGTCGTCCCGCGTGCGTTCACCCACGCGCTCCCGGCGCTCGCGGCCGTCCTCCTGCTGCTCCTCGGCGGTGTCGTCGGCGCGCGGCTGCTCCAACCCCCGCCCCCGCTCGCCCGGGCCATGTCGCTCGTGCCCGCGGACACCACCCGCTTCTCCTGGACCGACTGGGCGGCCGTACGCAGCGAGCTGGGCGCCGACGTCGGCGCCGGGGCGTCCGCCGAGGAGGTGGACGACTTCATGGCCGACGCCTTCGACGCCGACCTGTCCCCGATGTCGGCGCTCGGCACCTCGGCCGGCGTCATGGAGGAGCAGCTCGGCTTCTCCCCCGCCAGCGTCTCCTGGGAGCTCTTCGCCCAGTCGGGCACCGGCGCGGTGGAGGTGCTGGGGGTGGACGGCGTCGACCTCGACGCGGTCGCCGACCGGCTCGCCGAGCTGGGCTGGACCGAGCCCGAGGAGGCGGACGGCGTGTGGGTCGGCGGACCGGACGTGCTGGCGAGGGTCGGACCGGCCCTGACCCCCGAGCTGCAGCACGTCGCGCTCCTCGCCGACGACGGGCTGGTCCTCACCTCCGACCAGGCGCCCTACCTCGAGCAGGTCCTGGAAGGCCTCGGCGACGACGGCCCCGAGGAGCTGGTCGACCTCGCCGAGGCGCTGGACGAGCCGCTCGCGGCCGCCGTGTACGACGGGGCGTACGCCTGCGAGAACCTCGCCATGGCGCAGGCCGACGACGACGCGCAGGCCGAGGCGGACCAGCTCGTCGCGGCGGCGGGCGCCGTCCACCCGCTCACCGGCTACGCGCTGGGGCGGCTGCCCGGTGGCGACGTACGCGCGGTGCTGCAGGTCGAGGACGAGGACGACGCCGAGGTGGACGCGGAGGCGCGGGCCCGGCTGGCCGCCGGCCCGGCGCCCGGGCAGGGCGGGGACTTCACCGACCGGTTCGAGGTCGAGGCAGCGGGCTCGGAAGGCCGCGAGGTGGTGCTGGACCTGCGCCCCGTCGAGGGGGCGTACGTCCTCTCCGAGCTCACCAGCGGCCCGGTGCTCTTCGCGACCTGCTGAGCGGCAGGCCCCAGCGGCAGGCTGCTAGTCCTGCGGCTTGCGCGGGGTGACCCCGAGGAGACGGTCGATCTCCTCCTGGGACAGGTGGTCCTCGGACTCGCTGGCCGCGATGATCAGGGTGGTGGTGAGCTCCACCTCGCCGAGGAGGTCACCGTCCTCGAGGGTCACGTCGAACTGGTCGTGCACGTCACCCTCCCTCTTCCTGGATCGGTCGACCCGCCGGCCGACCGGATCAGTCACCTGGATCCTTCGATGCTAGGCGTTGGGGTCAAGTCTGACTGACGGAACAGTCCTGCGAAATGACCCGAACGTGTCAAGTCTGCCCCGAAAACGAACCCGGCCCCACCCCGTTATGGGGTAGGGCCGGACTCGCGATCAGATCTGGAACTCAGTCCAGCGTCAGCCGATCAGAGCGGACGGACGTTCTCCGCCTGCGGGCCCTTGGGGCCCTGGGTGACGTCGAACTCGACCTTCTGGTTCTCGTCCAGCGACTTGTAGCCGTTGGTCTGGATGGCCGAGTAGTGCACGAAGACGTCGTCGCCGCCGTCCTCCTGCGCGATGAAGCCGAAACCCTTCTCGGCGTTGAACCACTTAACGGTGCCCTGAGCCATGTTGCTCGTTACTCCTCGTGTTGGGGCGGGAGTCGCCACCTCGGCGACCCGCACCAGATGCGGTGACACGCCGCTTGAGACTCACGAGCTGGCAGGGCCCGAAGAACAAACGCCGTTGGATCACAAACTCCGCGGGCGTCTACCTGCTGGAACTTGCACCTGTTGCACGACAAACACTACCAAGAATTCTCGCGACGTCACCGGTCGAGATCCACGTGCCGGTGAACACGCGTCGAACACGGTCCGTCACTGCGCGACGTAGGTGCGCGCCCACACCCGGGAGGAGTCCGGGTCCTCCAGGTCGCCGCCGTTCCACACCGCCAGCCCGTCGCCGTCCCGACGCAGGGCGACGGCACCGAGGAAGGCGTCGCCCCCGACGGCGGAGACGCGGGTCACCGGTCCCCAGCTGCCGTCGCGGGCACCGTACGCGGCCTCGACGGGGTGGTCGCCCCCGCGGACCGAGTCCCAGGCCACCAAGGCGTCGCCGGCCCGGTTCACCACGACGTGCATGCCGTAGTAGACGCTCACCCGCGGCGCCAGCCGGCTGCGGTCGACCTCACCCGTGGGTGACACCCGCGCCACCAGCACGCGCTGGCGGGCGTCCACCCGTCGGGTGGAAGCGGCGAAGGCGACGACCGGTCCGTGCCGCGAGAGGCCGAGGTCGACCCAGCCGGGCAGTCGCGCACTGCGCACGGTCACGGGTGCCGACCAGCCGGCCGCGCCGTCCCACTGACGGACGACGACACCGTGCCCGTCCTCGGTGCGGGTCGGCCAGGCAACCGCGAACCGCCCACCCAGCCGACCGAACGGCAGCCCTGCCAGCTGTGGGGCGCTGGCCTGCTCCGAGGTCGCGCTCAGGGTCTCCGGTGCTCCCCAGCTCGAGCCGGCGGATCGTGACGCGGCCCGGACGCGCCACGTCCGTCCCTGCTGCTCGCCCCACGCCACCGTTGCTCGCCCGGACCGGTCGACGACCACCTCGGGACGCGTGGCGTCCACCTCCGGGGACGACAGGGTCTGCGCGGTCGTCCAGTCGCCGCCAGCCGCGTCGCGGGTGACCACCTGCACCGAGGAGGTCGCATACGGCGGCGCCTCGTCGTCGTCCACGGCCTGCCAGCCGACCACCGCCGTGCCGGTCGCGTGGAGGGCGAGCCGGACGTACGCCGGCCGGGTGCCCAGCGGACCGGCGGCCGTGCGGTGCAGCACCACCGGCCTGGTCGTCGAGCCGTCGCGCTCCAACCGCGCCGTCACGACCCTGCGGCCGCGTGTCCAGACGAGCCGGGGGCGGCCGAGCGCGTCGTACGCCACCTCGACCTCCGAGGCATCGCGGGTCCCCTCGACCGCGACGGGGTCGCTCCAGGCGCCGTCACCGCGCTGCCACGCGGCCTCGACGCGGGTGGCTTCCCCGCGCCATCGCACCCAGACGGCGAGGCCGCGACCGCGGTGCACGGCGAGCTCGAGGTCCCAGATGTCGCCCGCGGCTCCCGACACGCGCACCGGGTCTCCCCAGCCCCCGCCCGGGACGGCGGCCTCCGCCGGAGGGCCCAGCGTCCCGAGGACGAGCGCACCCGCCGCGGCGATTCTCGTGAAGCGCATCCTGACCACCCCTTGCTGAAGCCGAATCGTTGGTGCTCCCAGTCGAGCACCGACGACCGACCGCGGGCGAGGGCCGATCGCCCGGGGGCGCCGTGACCTTCGGCTCCCCCACCTCGGCACGCCGCACGCTGCTCGCGGCGGGCGTCAGGCGTGCAGCTGGCGCAGCACCCGGTGGAAGGCCGCCTTGCCCTCGAACCCGATGCCGGGGCGGTCGTCGAGGCGCACCCGGCCGCCCTCGACGGCGGCGTCGTCGGCGAACCCGCCGGTGGGCTGGAACTCGCCGGGGTAGGACTCGTTGCCGCCGAGGCGCAGGGCGGCCGCGATGTGCAGCGAGAACTGGTGACCGCCGTGCGGGATGCAGCGGCGCGAGGACCAGCCGTGCTGGGCGAGCATGTCCTGGATGCGGCGGTACTCCACGAGGCCGTAGCTCAGTGCGGGGTCGACCTGGATCCAGTCGCGGTCGGGCCGCAGGCCGCCGTAGCGGACCAGGTTGCGCGCGTCCTGGAGCGAGAACAGGTTCTCCCCCGTGGCGATGGGGCCGCGGTAGTGCTCGGCGAGCGTGGCATTGAGGTGGTAGTCGAGCGGGTCGCCGACCTCCTCGTACCAGAACAGGCCGTAGGGGTCGATCGCCCGGCCGTAGGCCAGGGCGGTGTCGAGGTCGAAGCGCCCGTTGACGTCGACCGCGAGCCGCGAGCCGTCGCCGCCGAGCACCTCGAGGACGGCCTCGATGCGGCGCAGGTCCTCGGCGAGGTCGGCACCGCCGATCTTCATCTTGACCACCTCGTAGCCCAGGTCGAGGAAGCCGCGCATCTCGTCCTGGAGGTCGCCGAGGGTCTTGCCGGGGGCGTAGTAGCCGCCGGCCGCGTAGACGAAGACGGACTCGTCGGACCCCCCGTCACCGTAGTGGTCCGCGATCCAGCGGTGGAGCGGGACGCCGGCGACCTTGGCGGCCAGGTCGTGCAGCGCCATGTCGACGACCCCGACGGCGACGGACCGCTCGCCGTGCCCGCCGGGCTTCTCGTTGCGCATCACCACGTCCCAGGCCGCGCTCGGCGACAGGCCGCCGTCCGCGTCGAGCAGGCTGTCGGGGTCGGCCTCCAGCAGGCGCGGCAGGATCCGGCGGCGCAGGATCTCGCCGGCCGAGTAGCGCCCGTTGGAGTTGAAGCCGTAGCCGACGACCGGCTGCCCGTCGACGACGACGTCGCTCACCAGCGCCAGCACCGAGCAGTCCATCGTCGAGAAGTCGATGAAGGCGTTGCTCATCGACGAGCTGATCGGGATGACGCCCTCGTGGGCCGAGACGATCCGCATGGTCCCTCCGGTTCTTATAAGATGTGAGATCGAGACCGTACCTCCGGAAGCGCGTCCTTGCCAACTCGTCTTATAAGATCCACCCATGTCGGAGCCCGTGTTCACCAGCAAGGCGGACGTCGCGTACGCCCTCATCCGCCAGCGGATACTCGACGGCACGCTCGCGGCAGGCTCGAAGCTCGCCCAGTACGACCTCGCCGCCGACCTCGGCATCAGCATCACGCCGCTGCGCGAGGCCGTACGCCGGCTCAGCGGGGAGGGCTGGATCCTGCTCGACACCCACCGCAACGCACGCGTCGCCGAGCTCGACCTGGCCGACGCGCGGGCGCTCCTGGAGGCGCGGCGCGCCCTCGAGCCCGCCGCCGTCGCACTCGCGGCCGAGCGGCGTACGGACGAGGACGTCGCCCGGATGCAGGCCGCGCTGAAGCGGCTCCGGCCGGTCACCCGGCGATGGGGCGAGACCGCCCTCGCCGCGCACCGCGAGGTGCACCGCGCGCTCTACTGCGCCTCGCACAACGAGGTGATGGTCCGGATGCTCGACGACCTGTGGGACAAGTCCGACCGCTACCGCAGGGTCGGGCTCCAGCTGCCGCCGGGCGGCGAGGACCGCACCCGCGACTTCGAGGAGCACCACGAGCTGGTCAGGCTGGTAGTCCGGGGCGAGGCCGAGGCCGCAGCCGCGCTGATGACCACGCACGTCGACCACAGCCTCGCGGCCGCGGTGCTCGCCGCCGAGGGGTGACCGGGGCCGGGGCCTCGCCGGCCCCGGCCCCGGTCCCTCGCTAGCGGGACTGGCCGGACGACGCGGGCACGCCGTCGGCCCACCAGTTGTCGGACCAGACGTTCCCGCCGTAGGCGGGGTGTCCTCGATGATGCAGATCGGCGAGAAGGCGTCGTTGGCGGGGGTCCCGGGAGACTGCGAAGGGACGCCCCACCCCTGCCATCAGCCGAAGTCGCTTGCCTTGCACACCTTTTCGAGCGGAGCGCCGTCGAGGGTGTTGCCGGCCTGGATGACTTGGTCGATGTTCTCAGCGGTGATCCCGCCACCGGGGTAGCAGAGGCCGAAGTAGAAGTCGGCGCCGCGCAGCTTGTTGTTCGTGATCGTGTAGCCGTCCGGCACGGAGGCCCCGCCCATGATCGCGAAGTTGCCGCCGTTCAGCCAGTTGCTGTCGACCGCGATGTTGTAGTTGCCCCCGAAGGCAGGCTCGGAGTAGATCAGGACGTTGTACTCGTACTGCCACGCGCCGACGTCGAAGTTGTTGCAGTAGATGTCGACGTTCCTGACGCCGCGCATCTGGATGCCGTCCCAGTGGGCGTCGCTGCTGGTGAAGGTCGGGCGGTCGATGAAGTTGTGCTTCACCGTCAGGTTGGTGGTCTGCACTCCGTCCCACCCGCTGACGTAGAGCGCGTCGCCGTTGTGTGCCTTCAGGTGCGAGTACTGGATGGTGACGTTGTCGGAGGAGGTCACGCCTGCGCTCTCGGCCCGGACGTGGTCCAGCGTGATCCCGCTCAACTCGTCGCCGATGTCGATGCCGCCGTCGACCTGCACGTTCCGCAGGGTGATGTTGTTCGCACGGATGAGGATGCGCTCGGAGAACCGCTTGTTCTCGATGACCTCACCGGGGGTGCTCAGGGTGGTACGGCTGTCGGCGGTCAAGGTGCCGGTCGTGCCGGTGTTCGTGGCGTCCGGCTTCACGCAGGTCCCGGCAGGCTCGGTCGGAGTCGGCGTCGGGTTCGAGGTGGTCGTCGGGGTCGGCGTCGGCGTCGGGCTCGAGGTGGTCGTCGGGGTCGGCGTCGGCGTCGGGCTCGAGGTCGTCGTCGGGGTCGGCGTCGGCGTCGGGCTCGAGGTGGTCGTCGGGTCCGGGCTGGGGACCGGCGTCGACGTCTTGCTCGAGGGGGCGAAGAGGACGTCGATGAAGTAGTGCGAGCCCCTCGAGGTCTCGGTCGGTCGACCGGTGCCATAGCCGAAGGTGCCGCGATGGGCGGTCAGGTCCTTGGCGGACAACGTCCCGCCGTTGGCGAAGACGCCGGTCTCCATCGCGTGGCGCCCACGCGGGGCGCGGTAGGAGACCGTGTACTTCTCGCCCGCCCGGATCCGTACGGACGAGCTGAGCCACGCGGTCTTCCAGCCGTCGTTCGCGGTCGCGGGGAACCTGACGGAGGCGACGCGGCGGCCGGCACCGTTCCACACGTCACCGGTGGTGGCGACGCGGTTGGCGCCCGCGGCGTAGTACTGCACCGCGTGGAGCCGGCCAGCAGTGGCGCTGCTGAACACCAGGCCGAGGGTGACGCTCCGCGAGTCGTCGGAGGACGGCACCGCGGGGACCGTCGAGTCGGACCAGACGCCGTAGGAGGACGCCGCACTCCGCTCGGACACGGGTGCCGCGGTGGCGAGGACGTGGGGTAGCAGGGCGATCACCGCTGCCGTCAAGGCGGTCAGCAGCGAGAACAGGGTTGCGGGACGCGCAGAGCGCGCGCCAGTGGGGTGGGACTTCATTGCGGGGGAACTCTCCAATGTGCTGTCGGTTGCCTAGGGGACGTGTGCCGCGACTGCCCCCCGGGACGCATCCGACGCACCACGAAGCGGGCGCACAGCTCGTCCCCAGGACGCGTGCCCACAGGGCACCGACGTCCTGGCTGTCACCCTCCGGGGCGGCGGCGCGAACCGGCTCACCGCACCCGAAGGTCTAGACAAGTACAAGTACCGCGCCACGCTAACACCGCCTTCGACGGCACTTGACCAAATCTTGATGATCCAGTCCGAGATACCCAATTTGTGTCAAGTCGACCACGTCACATCTGCGGGGCGACCGTCCGCCTGGGACCCGATGCCAGGGGTGCCCGGAGCACGGAGCCCCTGCGGCCACGGACCGCCCTGCTCTGAGAGGATGCGCGACAGGAGTGAGGCGTACGGGTTCGGACAGCTCGTCGGGTCGGCGCCCACCCCGGGCCTCTAGCTCAATTGGTAGAGCAGCGGACTTTTAATCCGTTGGTTCAGGGTTCGAGCCCCTGGAGGCCTACGGCACATCGTGTATTGCTTCGCCTGATGGGTGACGTTCGGCCTTCGGTTGATGCGTCACACATCTTCGGGTGATGGGTGACAGCTACTCCGGTTGATTGGTGACACTCCCCAGATGAGGGAGTTGAGC
>NZ_JACXYX010000014.1 GCF_014779655.1 Nocardioides ganghwensis | reverse complement strand
CACTTGGGGTCCTTGCCGGTGTAGGGGCCCTCGTACTCCTCAGCACCAGCGAAGTAGTGCTTGGAGTACTCGGTGCCCGGACCCGACGGGAACGCCTCGGAGTCCAGCGAACGACAGATACCGAACGCGACCTCCTCGGCCGTGACGGGCTTGCCGTCCTCCCACGTGGCGTCCTCACGGATGGTGAAGGTCCACTCCGTGAAGTCCTCGTTGGGCGTGCCGAGGTCGGTGGCGAGGTCGGGAACCAGCACCGGCTGGCCGTTCTCGTCACGCACGTACTGGGTCAGCGAGCGGCTCGTGAGCGCCTGCTGGATCGAGTTGCCGGTGACCGACCAGCCACCGGTGGGGTCGAGCGAGTCCGGACCGGGGTCACCCGGCAGGTAGACCGTGATGGTCCCACCCGGGGTCGCGCCCTCGACCTCGGCAGCGGGGCCCTGACGCTCAGCGTCCTTGGTGCCCCCCTCCTGGTCGCCGAACTCTCGGTCCGAACCCGAGCCGTTGGAGCCACCGTCTTCCGACGAACCGCCGCCACAGGCAGCGAGCGTCAGGAGGGCGGCACCAGCAACGAGTGCGAGCGGCTTGTTCCGCTTCATGCTGTCCAGCCTTTCTTTCTTGTTCTCACCGAGGACGGCGTCTCCGGCGACGTGCGTGGGACCTGGTCACTGCGTTGGCCTGGATGGCTCAGCGACGGGTCTTGGGGTCGAGGGCGTCGCGCACGGCGTCGCCCAGCAGGTTGAGGGACAGCACCAGTGCGACGATGCCGAGCAGCGGCTGCCACAGGTACTGCGGGTACTCACGGAAGTAGGTCGGGGTCGCGGCCTTGAGGATCGTCTGCCCCCACGAGACGCCGTCGGTGACACCGATGCCGAGGTAGGCCAGGCCCGCCTCCAGGGCGACGAAGGCCGGCAGCATCAGCGAGACGCTGATGATGATCGGCGCAGCGAGGTTGGGCAGCAGCTCCTTGAACAGCACGCGGGAGGTCGGCATGCCCATCACGCGGGCCGCCTGGACGAACTCGCGCTCGCGGAGCGCGAGGACCTCACCGCGGATGAGGCGGGCCGTGCCCATCCACCCGAAGAACGCCAGCACGAAGACGAGGCTGAACTTCTGGATCGTCGCGTAGTTCTCGGAGGTGTTGAAGCGGTCGTTGAGGATCGGGGCCAGCGTGAGCGCCGCGAGGAGGAACGGGATCGTCAGGAACATGTCGATGAAGAACGACAGGACCTTGTCGACCGCGCCGCCGAGGAAGCCGGCCAGCAGGCCGACGATCACGCCGACGGTGCTGGCGATCAGCGTGGCCGCGAAGGCGATCATCAGCGAGACGCGGCACCCGTGCAGCCAGTAGGCCAGGTTGTCCTCACCGGTGCGGGGCGCGACACCCATCGGGTGCTCCCAGGTGAACGGACCGTTGGGCGGGCCCATCTCGGGCTTGGGGAGGCTGTTGTTGAGGCCGTCGACGCGCTCGGAGGCGAGCGGGGTCTCCAGGCTCACGCCGAACAGGCTGCTGATCGTGCCGGCGAACAGGGCGCAGATGATGAAGAACAGCACGACCGCCGCGCAGACGACGGCGATCTTGTCCTTGGCCAGACGGCCCAACGCGATCCGCATCGGGGACTTGCCGGAGATCTCCTTGGCCTTCTGGCTGTTGGGATCCTGGTGCTCCGGCTCGTCACTCAACGAGCCCAGCGTCTCCGGCCCTGCGGTCTCTGCCGACATGCTCTCCCCATCTGGTTCGGGACTGTCCCGGCGCAGATCGGGGGTCCCCCGGGGCCTGCGCCGAGACGGGACTCTATGTGACCTGCACCGCGTGGACGATCACCGACGGGTAACGATCCCGTTACGACGTGTTGGTCTCGCGGCCGTCCCGAACCCCCGGCAAACGTGCGGGAGATCATCCAGCGGGCGGGACGTCCTTCGCGGGCACCGCGTCGACACCGGCTTCCTTGCGCTGCTCCGGAGTGATGGGGGCAGGGGCCGCCGTGAGGGGGTCGTAGCCGCCTCCGGACTTGGGGAAGGCGATCACGTCGCGGATCGAGTCGGTGCCGGCGAGCAGCGCGACGATGCGATCCATGCCGACAGCGATGCCGCCGTGCGGAGGCGCGCCGAACTTGAAGGCGTCGAGCAGGAAGCCGAACTTCTCCTGCGCCTCCTCCTCCCCCAGGCCCATCACCGAGAACACGCGCTTCTGCACGTCCCCCCGGTGGATACGGATGGACCCGCCGCCGAGCTCGTTGCCGTTGCACACGATGTCGTAGGCGTACGCCAGGGCGCTGCCGGGGTCGGTGTCGAACGTGTCGACGAACTCCGGCTTGGGGCTGGTGAAGGCGTGGTGCACGGCGGTCCAGGCGCCGGCGCCGACCGCCACGTCACCGCTCGCGACCGCCTCCGAGCTCGGCTCGAACAGCGGAGCGTCGACGACCCAGGTGAAGGCGAAGGTCGAGTCGTCGAGCAGGTCGAGGCGGCGGCCGATCTCGAGCCGGGCGGCGCCGAGCAGCGCACGGCTGCTCTTCACCGGACCGGCGGCGAAGAAGACGCAGTCGCCGGGCTGTGCGCCGACGTGGGCGGCGAGCCCGGCACGCTCTGCGTCGGTGAGGTTCTTGGCGACCGGTCCCCCGAGCTCGCCGTCGTCGGCGACGGTGACGTAGGCGAGCCCCTTGGCGCCGCGCTGCTTGGCCCAGTCCTGCCACGCGTCGAACTGCCGACGCGGCTGGCTGCCGCCGCCCGGCATGACGACCGCGCCGACGTAGTCGGCCTGGAACACGCGGAAGGGCGTGTCCTTGAAGTAGTCGGTGCACTCGACGAGCTCGAGGCCCATCCGGAGGTCGGGCTTGTCCGAGCCGTACCTGGCCATCGCCTCGGCGTACGTCATCCGCGGCAGCGGGCGCTCGATGGTGTGGCCGGCCTGGGCCCACATCGCCTCCAGGACGTCCTCCATCAGCTCGATGACGTCCTCCTGGTCCACGAAGCTCATCTCGATGTCGAGCTGGGTGAACTCGGGCTGGCGGTCGGCACGGAAGTCCTCGTCGCGGTAGCAGCGCGCGATCTGGTAGTAGCGCTCCATGCCGCCGACCATGAGCAGCTGCTTGAACAGCTGCGGGCTCTGCGGCAGGGCGTACCAGCTGCCCGGCGCCAGGCGGGCCGGGACCAGGAAGTCGCGGGCGCCCTCGGGCGTCGAACGGGTGAGGGTGGGGGTCTCGACCTCGACGAAGTCACGCGCGTCGAGCACGTCGCGCGCGGCCTTGTTGATCTTGCTGCGCAGGCGCAGGGCGGCGTTCGGGCCGGAGCGGCGCAGGTCGAGGTAGCGGTGCTTGAGGCGCGCCTCCTCACCGACCTCGCCGCCCTTGTGGCCGGACGCGTCGTCGATCGGGAACGGCAGCGGGTCGGAGGTGGAGAGCACCTCGAGGTCCGTGGCGACGACCTCGATGTCACCGGTGGCCAGGTTGGGGTTCTGGTTGCCCTCCTTGCGGGCCACGACCTCGCCGGTCACCTTGAGGCAGAACTCGCTGCGCAGGCTGTGCGCGACCTCCTCGTCGCGGACGACGACCTGCACCACGCCGCTGCGCTCGCGGAGGTCCAGGAACGCGACGCCGCCGTGGTCGCGCCGCCTCGCCACCCATCCGGCGAGCGTGACGGTCTGGCCGACGTGCTCGGCGCGCAGGGCGCCGGCGTCATGGGTGCGGATCACTGGTTCTCCTCGGTTTCGCTGGTTGCGGTGGTGCGGGCGGTGCTGATGATCGAGGGCCGTACGTCGGCCTCGGGCGGGGTCCAGGTCGAGGGATCGGCCCCGACCTGCTCGCCGGTGCGGATGTCCTTGACCTGGCCCCGGAGGTCGTCGGCGCCGGCGTCCGGCTGGACGAACCAGACGAACGGGATGCCGCGGCGCTCGGCGTAGCGGATCTGCTTGCCGAACTTGGCCGGCGACGGCGCGACCTCGCAGGCGATGTCACGCGCGCGCAGCGCCGCGGCCACGCGCGTGCTCGCGGCACGGTCGTCCTCGGTGTTCAGCGCGACGAGGACGGCGCTCGGCACCGGCCGGCTGCCGGAGAGGACGCCATCGGCGATGAGCGGGATGAGGGTGCGGGAGACGCCGAACGACACGCCCACCCCCGGGTAGGTCGTACGACCGTCGCTGGCCAGCGCGTCGTAGCGCCCGCCGCCGCCGACGGACTTCAGGCGCTCGTAGCCCTCCATGAAGATCTCGACGACGGTGCCCGTGTAGTAGTCGAGGCCGCGGGCGATGCGGAGGTTGGCCTCGACGCCCACGCGGTCGCCGGCGACGGCACGGCAGCCCTCCACCACGGCCGCGAGCTCCGCGAGGCCCTGCTCGAGCAGCTCGTCGGTGACCCCCAGCGCCCGGACCTGCTCCACGAAGGAGGTGTCGGCCACCCGGATGGTGGCCAGCTCGAGGCACCGCTGCGCCTGCTCGGGCGTGGTGCCGACCCGCTCGACGAGCATCGCCGCGACCTCGTCGGCCGGGAGCTTGTCGAGCTTGTCGATGACGCGGATGGCGTCGGTGACGTCGTCGATGCCGAGACCGCGGTAGAAGCCCTGGATGAGCTTGCGGTTGTTGAACTGGAACGACACCCGCGGGATCGGCAGCCGGCCGAGGGCGTCGACCATCACCGACATGACCTCGACGTCGTGGTGGAACGGCAGCTCGTCGCGACCCACGATGTCGACGTCGGCCTGGGTGAACTGGCGGTAGCGGCCCTCCTGCGGCCGCTCGCCGCGCCATGCGGGCTGCACCTGGAACCGGCGGAACGGGAACTCGAGGTGCCCGGCGTGCTCGAGGACGTACCGCGCGAAGGGGACGGTGAGGTCGAAGTGGAGGCCGAGGTCGGCCTTCGCGTCGGGCTCCGCCGCGATGCGCTGGAGGACGTAGATCTCCTTGTCCACCTCGCCGCCCTTGGCGAGGCGGTCGATCGGCTCCACGACGCGGGTCTCGATGTTGGCGAAGCCGTGCAGCTCGAAGGTGCGCGAGACGGACGCGATGACCTCGCGCTCGACGGCACGCTGGGCAGGCAGCAGCTCGGGGAACCCGCTCAGCGGGCTGATCTTGCTCATCAGTGGTCCTGGATCAGGTCGTGGAGGAACGGGTTGGTGGCGCGCTCGCGCCCGATCGAGGTCTGCTCGCCGTGACCGGGCAGCACGACGATGTCGTCGGCCAGCGGCAGCACCTTGTCGGCGAGGCTGCGCAGCATCGTCGCGTGGTCGCCGCCGGGGAGGTCGGTGCGCCCGATCGAGCCCTTGAAGAGCAGGTCGCCCGAGAACATCACCTCGGAGACGTCCTGCTCCGGGTAGGGCGAGCGGAAGGTCACCGAGCCCTCGGTGTGGCCCGGCGTGTGGTCGACGACGAACCGGAGGCCGGCCAGCTCGAGCTCGGCGAGGTCGGACAGCTCACGCACGTCGTCGGGCTCGGCCCACGAGTAGTCGCCGCCGAGCAGCATCTGGGTGGTCTCGCGGCTCATCCCCGCCATCGGGTCGCTGAGGAGGTGACGGTCGGCGGGGTGGATCCACGCGGTCGCGTCGTAGGTGCCCGCGACGGGGGCGACGCACCACATGTGGTCGACGTGCCCGTGGGTGACCAGGACGCTGACCGGCTTGAGCCGGTGCTCGCGCACGACCTGGTCGACACCTGCCGCGGAGTCCTTGCCCGGGTCGATGACCACGCACTCGGACCCGGGACCCGTCGCCACGACGTAGCAGTTGGTCCCCCAGGGTCCGGCGGGGAAGCCGGCGATGAACACGGGCGTCAGTCCTTGCTTGTCGTCCACTGGTCGCCTGGCCGTCCGGCCAGTCGTCTCCTTGTCGGTGGGAAGCCTACCGACGGCACTCCGGGCCATGACTACGATGGGCGACCATGAGCTCTGACAAGCAGTCCCCAGACGACGCGACCCAGGCCGGCACGGCCTGGGGTCGGGTTGCCGAGGACGGCACCGTCTATGTCCGCACCGCCGATGGGGAGCGGTCCGTCGGGTCCTACGAGGCCGGTACGCCGGACGAGGCCCTGGACTTCTTCACCAAGCGTTTCGAGGAGCTCGAGGGCAAGGTCCACCTGCTCGAGCAGCGCGTCACCTCGGGTCGGCTGGCTCCCGAGGAGGCCACCTCGTCGGTCAAGGCGCTGCGCGAGCAGGTCGTGGACGCCCACGCGGTCGGCGACCTCGTCTCCCTCGCCGCGCGGCTCGACGCGCTGGCCCCCGTGATCGCCGTGCAGCGCTCGGCCCGCAAGGAGGAGCGCGCGCAGAAGGCGGCCGAGTCGAAGGCCGCCAAGGAGAAGCTGGTCGCGGAGGCCGAGCGGCTCGCCGAGGGCACCGACTGGCGCAACGGCGCCAACCGCCTGCGCGACCTGCTCGCCACGTGGAAGGAGCTCCCCCGGCTGGACCGCGCCACCGACGACGCGCTGTGGCGCCGCTTCTCCACCGCGCGCACGACGTACACCCGCCACCGCAAGGCGCACTTCGCCGAGGAGCACGAGCGGCGCGACTCCGCGCGCGTGGTCAAGGAGCGGCTCGTCAAGGAGGCCGAGGCCCTCTCGTCCTCGACCGAGTGGGGCCCGACCGCCGGCAAGTACCGCGACCTGATGCGGGAGTGGAAGGCCGCCGGCCCCGCCCCGCGCGAGGTGGACGACCAGCTCTGGCAGCGCTTCCGCGGGGCGCAGGACACCTTCTTCGGTGCCCGCGACGCGGCCAACGCGGCGCTCGACCAGGAGTTCGCCGCCAACGCCGAGGTCAAGGACGCGATCCTCGTCGAGGCCGAGGCGCTCCTCCCCGTCACTGACGTGGAGTCGGCCAAGAAGGCCTTCCGCGAGCTGGCCGACCGCTGGGACGCCGCCGGCAAGGTCCCCCGCGACCGCATGAAGGAGCTCGAGGGCCGCATGCGCAAGGTGGAGCAGGCCATCCGCGCGGTCGAGGACGAGCAGTGGAGCAGGAGCGACCCGGAGAAGTCCGCGCGAGCCGACGACATGATCGGCAAGCTCGAGACCGGCATCGCCGAGACCCGGGCCAAGCTCGACAAGGCGAGCGCGGCCGGCGACGAGCGGCGCGTGAAGGACCTCGAGTCCGAGCTGGCCAACAAACAGGCCTTCCTCGACATGGCCCGCAAGGCGGCCGCCGAGTTCGGCTGATCAGGACGTCACGCGGTAGGCGTCGAACACGCCCGGCACCGCGCGTACGGCCCGCAGCACGCCGTCGAGGTGGGCGGCGTCGGCCATCTCGAACGAGAACCGGCTCTTCGCCACCCGGTCGCGGGTGGTGGAGAGGGTGGCGCTGAGGATGTTCACGTGGGCGTCGGACAGCGCCATCGTGATGTCGGAGAGCAGCCGCGCCCGGTCGAGCGCCTCGACCTGGATGTTGACGAGGAAGGTCGACTGCGACGTCGGCGCCCACTCCACCTCGAGGACCCGCTCGGGCTGGCCGAGCAGGCTGGAGGCGTTGGTGCAGTCCTTGCGGTGCACCGACACTCCCCCGCCCTTGGTGACGAAGCCCAGGATCGGGTCTGGCGGCACGGGCGTGCAGCACTTGGCGAGCTTGACCCAGAGGTCCTCGACGCCCTTGACGATCACGCCGGAGTCGGTCGGTCCGCGCTTGGTGGCCGTGCGGGAGCGGCCGGTGATGGTGACGCCCTCGGCGAGGTCCTCCTGGGCGCCCTCGTCGCCGCCGTGCAGGTCGATCACGCGGCGTACGACGGCCTGCGCGCTCAGGTTGCCCTCGCCGACCGCGGCGTAGAGCGCCGAGACGTCGGCGTGGTGGAAGTGCTCGGCCACCAGCGCGAGGATGTCGTGGGTCATCAGGCGGTTGAGGGGCAGCCCCTCCTTGCGCATGAGCTTGGCGATCTGGTCCTTGCCGCGCTCGATCGCCTCCTCGCGCCGCTCCTTGGTGAACCACTGGCGGATCTTGGAGCGGGCCCGCGGCGACTGGACGAAGTTGAGCCAGTCGCGTGAGGGGCCCGACGTCGGTGACTTGGAGGTGAAGACCTCGACGACGTCGCCGTTGTCGAGCGTCGACTCCAGCGGCACGAGGCGGCCGTTGACCCGCGAGCCGATCGTGTGGTGGCCGACCTCGGTGTGCACGGCGTAGGCGAAGTCGACCGGGGTCGCGCCGCTCGGCAGCGGGATGACGTCGCCGCGCGGGGTGAAGACGTAGACCTGCTGCTGGTTCATCTCGAAGCGAAGCGACTCCAGGAACTCGCCCGGGTCCTCCACCTCGCTCTGCCAGTCGAGGAGCTGGCGCAGCCAGGTGAGGTCGTCCTTGTCGCCGAGGCGGTCGGTGTCGACGCCGGCCTTGCTGTTCTCCTTGTACTTCCAGTGCGCGGCGACGCCGTACTCGGCGCGACGGTGCTGGGCGAAGGTCCGGATCTGCACCTCGACCGGCTTGCCCTGCGGACCGATGACCGTCGTGTGGAGCGACTGGTACATGTTGAACTTCGGCATCGCGACGTAGTCCTTGAACCGGCCCAGGACCGGGTTCCAGCGGGAGTGGATCACGCCGAGCGCGCTGTAGCAGTCGCGGTCCTCGTCGACGAGGATGCGGATCCCGACCAGGTCGTAGATGTCCGAGAAGTCGCGACCGCCGACGATCATCTTCTGGTAGATCGAGTAGTAGTGCTTGGGCCGGCCGGTCACCTTGGCGTTGATCCGCGCCGCCTTGAGGTCCTGCTCGATCTCGACGACGACCTCGGCGAGGAACTGGTCGCGCGACGGCGCACGCTCGGCGACCATCCGCACGATCTCGTCGTAGATCTTGGGGTGGAGCGTGGCGAAGGCGAGGTCCTCGAGCTCCCACTTGAGCGTGTTCATGCCGAGCCGGTGGGCGAGCGGGGCGTAGATGTCGAGCGTCTCGCGCGAGGAGCGCTCCTGCGAGGCGGCCGGGACGTAGCGGAGCGTACGCATGTTGTGCAGGCGGTCGGCGAGCTTGATGACCAGCACGCGGATGTCGCGCGACATCGCCACGATCATCTTGCGGATCGTCTCGGCCTGCGCCGAGTCGCCGTACTGGACCTTGTCGAGCTTGGTGACGCCGTCGACGAGCAGCGCGACCTCGTCACCGAAGTCCGCGCGGAGCGCGTCGAGGGTGTAGGGGGTGTCCTCGACGGTGTCGTGCAGCAGCGCCGCGACGAGCGTCGGCTCGGTCATGCCGATGTCGGCGAGGATCGTGGTCACCGCGAGCGGGTGGGTGATGTAGGGGTCGCCGCTCTTGCGCATCTGGCCGGTGTGCCACTTGTCCGCGACGGCGTAGGCGCGCTCGAGCAGCGCGAGGTCGGCCTTGGGGTGGTTGGCGCGCACCGCGCGGAACAGCGGCTCGAGGACCGGGTTGGAGGACGGGGGGCGGGTGCCCACGCGGGCGAGGCGGGCGCGCATGCCGCGCGCGGTCAGGGGCGCCACCCTGGGCTCCTGCGCGGGCACCGTGTCCTCAGCCATTGGCCCAGTCTAGTGACGCCGGTCCATCCATGCTGCGGGCGGACCCGGACGTCGGCGGCGACGCCGGTCAGATCGTCAGGAGCGTCGAGATCGGCAGGTCGCCGGTGACCGTGCGCGGCTCGAGGAACGACAGCTCCATGAGCACCGAGGCACCCGTGGCGACACCCCCGCAGGCCTGGATGAGCCGACGGGTCGCGTCCACCGTGCCACCGGTGGCGAGCACGTCGTCGACCATGAGCACGCGCTCGCCGGCTGCGATCCCGTCGCGGTGCACCTCGAGGGTCGCCTCGCCGTACTCCAGGGCGTAGGACACCGCGTGCGCCTCGCGCGGGAGCTTGCCGGCCTTGCGGACGGGGACGAACCCGATGCCGAGGGCGAGGGCCACGGGCGCGGCCAGGATGAAGCCGCGGGCCTCCATGCCGACGACCTTGTCGACGACGACGTTGCCGTGGTCGTCGCGCCCTGCCGCCGCCAGTGCCGTGATGATCGCGGAGAACGCGTGGTGGTCGGCGAGGACCGGCGTGATGTCCTTGAAGGTCACGCCCTCCTCGGGCCAGTCCGGGACGTCGACGGTGAGGCGCGTCAGCGCCTCCTGGGCCGTACGACGGTCAGGCATCGCCGCGCTCGTCGACCCCGGTCTGCCCGACCGGCTCGTCGACCTTCGCTATCGCGGCGCGCGCGATCTCGATCTGGGTGCCCGGCGCGATCTCGAGGCGGGCGCGGTCCTCGGTGAGCGAGACCACGGTGCCGAAGACACCGGACGACATCATCACGCGCTGGCCGACCTGGATGCTGTTCTGGAGGGCGACGACCTCCTTCTGCCGACGCTGCTGGGGGCGGATCACCATGAACCAGAACAGGGCCAGGATGGCCACCAGGGGCAGGAGGGCGGCAAGGTCGTTCACGGTCGTACGTCTCCTCAGGAGGTGGGGTGCGTGAGCGCGTGGAGTCTACGCGGCCGCGCGGGACCCCCTCACAGGTCCTCGAAGAGGGTGGAGTCGACGGTCGGCACGGCCGGCGGGGTGAGGCCGAGGTGCTGCCACGCCGTCGGCGTCGCGACCCGGCCCCGCGGGGTGCGGGCGAGCATGCCCATCCGGACGAGGAAGGGCTCGGCGACCTCCTCGACCGTCTCACGCTCCTCCCCGACGGCCACGGCCAGCGTCGAGACGCCGACCGGTCCCCCGCCGAAGCGGCGGCAGAGCACGTCGAGCACCGCCCGGTCGAGCCGGTCGAGACCGGACTCGTCGACCTCGAACAGCTCGAGGGCGGCCTGCGCGACCGGGAGGCTCAGCACCCCGTCGGCGCGCACCTGGGCGTAGTCGCGGACCCGTCGCAGCAGCCGGTTGGCGATGCGGGGGGTCCCGCGGGAGCGGGAGGCGATCTCGCCGGACCCGTCCGCGGTCAGGTGGACCCCGAGCAGGCCGGCGGAGCGGTGCACGATCTGGTCGAGCTCGTGGGGCTCGTAGAACTCGAGGTGGGCGGTGAAGCCGAAGCGGTCGCGCAGCGGACCGGGCAGCAGGCCGGCCCGGGTCGTGGCACCGACGAGGGTGAAGGGCGGGATCTCGAGCGGGATCGCCGTGGCACCCGGCCCCTTGCCGATGACCACGTCGACCCGGAAGTCCTCCATGGCCATGTAGAGCATCTCCTCCGCCGGGCGCGACATCCGGTGGATCTCGTCGACGAACAGCACGTCGCCCTCGTTGAGACCGGACAGGATGGCGGCCAGGTCACCGGCGTGGGTGATCGCGGGACCGCTGGTGAGCCGCAGCGGCGTGCTCATCTCGGCGGCGATGATCATGGCGAGCGTGGTCTTGCCCAGCCCGGGAGGTCCGGACAGCAGGACGTGGTCGGGGGCGCGGCCGCGGCGGCGGGCGGCTTCGAGGACCAGCCCGAGCTGGTCGCGTACGCGTGCCTGCCCGACGACCTCGTCGAGCGTCTTGGGCCGCAGGGCCGCCTCCACCGCGCGCTCGTCGCCGTCGGCGTCGGCGTCGGTCAGCCGCTGGAGGTGGGTGAGCTCCGCCTCGCTCAGCTCCGCCTCGTCGTAGACGTCCTCGTCGGTGTCGTCCCAGTTCATCGTCGGGCCCGCCTCAGGCCTTGCTCAGCGTGCGGAGGGCGGCGCGCAGCAGCGCCCCGACGTCGGGGGCGTCGCCCGCCTCTGGCGCGACGGCGTCGACGGCCTTCTCCGACTCCTTGGCCGACCAGCCCAGCCCGATGAGGCCCTGCTGGACCTGGTCGCGCCACGGCGCCGCAGGGGCCGCGGACGCCGTGGGGTGGTGGGCGCCGACCGGCGGGCCGACACGGTCCTTGAGCTCGAGGATGATGCGCTGGGCGCCCTTCTGGCCGATGCCCGGGACCCGGGTGAGCGCCTTGACGTCCTCGGTCGTGATCGCGCGGCGGACCTCGTCGGGGCTCATCACGGCCACGATCGCCTGGGCGACCTTGGGGCCGACGCCGGACGCGGTCTGGGCGATCTCGAAGATCTGCTTCTCGTCGTCGTCGACGAAGCCGAAGATGGTCAGGCTGTCCTCGCGCACGACCATGCTCGTCGGCAGGGTGGCCGACCTCCCGACGCGGAGGGTCGCCAGGGTGCCGGGCGTGCACATGAGCTCGAGGCCGACACCTCCGACCTCCAGGACGGCGCTGTTGAGCGTGACGGCGGCGACCTCGCCGCGGACGAAGGCGATCATCGGGTCCTCACTGGGGTCTGCTGGGACTGCTGGGTCTTCGCCCGCGCCACGGCGGCCTCGAGGCGGTTGCTGGCGGAGCCGCGCCAGAGATGCGTGATGGCGAGGGCGAGCGCGTCGGCGGCGTCGGCGGGCTTGGGCAGCTCGGTCAGCCGGAGGATGCGGACCACCATGGCGCCGACCTGGGCCTTGTCGGCCCGGCCGTTGCCGGAGACGGCCGCCTTGACCTCGCTCGGGGTGTGCATCGCGATCGGCAGGCCGCGGCGTGCGGCGACGACGAGCGCGATGCCGCTCGCCTGCGCGGTGCCCATGATCGTGCTGGAGTCGGAGCGCGCGAAGACGCGCTCGACGGCGACCGCGTCGGGGCGGTGCTCCTCGATCCAGGCGTCGAGGCCCTTCTCGATGGTGACCAGTCGCTCGGCGATCGGCAGGCCGGAGCTGGTGCGGACGACGCCGACGTCCACCATCGTCAGCGGTCGGCCGACGCTTCCGTCGACCACCCCGACGCCGCAGCGGGTCAGGCCGGGATCGATGCCGAGCACCCGCACGCCGCTCCCCTTCCACGCCCTCGCCGTCCGAACATGTGTTCGTGCGCCACGCTAACCCGGCGCGGGCGCGGGAGCGCGTACGACACGCGCGGCGCCCGGCTCAGGCGTCGGCCGACTCGAGCTCGGCCATCACGTCGGCGGGGATGTCGACGTTGGTGAAGACGTCCTGCACGTCGTCGAGGTCCTCGAGGGCGTCGACGAGGCGCATGACCTTGCCGGCGCCGTCGGCGTCGACCGGGATCTCGAGGCTGGCCACCCACTCCACGTCGGCGGAGTCGTAGTCGATGCCGGCCTCCTGGAGGGCCGTACGGACGGCGACCACGTCGGTGGCCTCGCTCTGCACCTCGAAGGCCTCGTCGAGGTCACTGACCTCCTCGGCACCGGCGTCGAGGGTGGCCTCGAGGACGTCGTCCTCGGTGACGTCACGGACCGTGCCGTCGTGGTCCTGCGACTTCGGGACCACGATGACGCCCTTGCGGGTGAACAGGCGCGAGACGGAGCCGGGGTCGGCCATCGTGCCGCCGTTGCGGGTGACCGCGGTGCGGACCTCCATCGCGGCACGGTTCTTGTTGTCGGTGAGGCACTCGACGAGGAAGGCGACGCCCTGCGGGCCGTAGACCTCGTAGGAGATGCCCTGGTAGTCGACGCCGCCCGACTCGGCGCCCGAGCCGCGCTTGACCGCGGAGTCGATGTTCTTGTTGGGGACCGAGCTCTTCTTCGCCTTCTGGATGGCGTCGTAGAGGGTCGGGTTGCCGGCGGGGTCGCCGCCGCCCTGCTTCGCCGCGACCTCGATGTTCTTGATCAGCTTGGCGAAGAGCTTGCCGCGCTTGGCGTCGATCGCGGCCTTCTTGTGCTTGGTCGTTGCCCACTTGGAGTGGCCTGACATGGATCCCTCTATCTGTCGCAGATCTGGTGCAGCTCGTGTCGGTGCGTCAGCGGGCCGAGCGCACCAGGTCCACGAACATGCCGTGGATCCGGTGGTCGCTGCCGACCTCCGGGTGGAACGAGGTCGCCATCAGGGGGCCTTGACGGACCGCGACGATCCTACCCGCGGCCGGTCCGTCCTCGACCCGAGCCAGCACCTCGACGTCGTCCTCGACCGCCTCGACCCAGGGCGCCCGGATGAACACGGCACGCACCGGCTCCTCCAGGCCGTCGACGTGCAGGTCCTCCTCGAACGAGTCGACCTGGCGGCCGAACGCGTTGCGTCGCACCGTGATGTGCAGCCCGCCGATCGACTCCTGCCCGGGTGCGCCGTCCTCGATCCGGTCGGCCAGCATGATCATGCCGGCGCAGGTGCCGAAGGCGGGCAGGCCGCCCCGTACGGCCTCGCGCAGCGGCTCGAGGAGGTCGAAGATCCGGGCGAGCTTGATCATCGTGGTCGACTCGCCGCCGGGGATGACGAGGCCGTCGCACGCGGCGAGCTCGGTCGGGCGGCGTACTGGCACGGGGTCGGCCCCGAGCGCACCGAGGGCGGCGAGGTGCTCGCGCACGTCGCCCTGCAGGGCGAGGACGCCGATGACGGGATTCACGAACGCCGATCCTAGGACCGGGCCCCGGCCGTAGGCTCGGTGCCCATGAGGTCCCTCCGACCGGCCGCCCTCGGAGCCGCCGTGCTGGCCCTGGTGCTCAGCGCCGTGAGCACGCCCCCGGCCGGCGCGGCGCCGGCGCCCGACAGGGCCGGGACCGTCGACGGCTGGACCGTGGGGACGCCGTCCGCGCTGGGCCTGCGCGGCACCGCGATCCGGCGCGGAGCAGCCGAGGCGAGGCGCCTGGACTCCACCTGCTTCGCCGTGCTGCGCAACGGCAGGCTCGCCCGCGAGTGGAACTGGCGGCTGGGACGTGACGAGCCGCGCGAGGTCTTCTCGATCACCAAGTCGGTGACCGCCACCCTCGTCGGCATCGCGGTGCGCGACGGAGACCTGCGCCTCGACGACCGCGTCTCGCGGTGGGTCCGGCAGTGGCGC
Source organism: Nocardioides ganghwensis (assembly GCF_014779655.1). Lineage (GTDB taxonomy): Bacteria > Actinomycetota > Actinomycetes > Propionibacteriales > Nocardioidaceae > Nocardioides > Nocardioides ganghwensis. The sequence continues at coordinate 171,197 of NZ_JACXYX010000014.1, read as the reverse complement.
GGCACCGCGTCGGAGTCGGTGACCGTGCGCAACCTGCTGTCCAACGACAGCGGCCGGTTCTGGTCGCTCGAGACCGACTACACCGGGTTGCTCTCGGCCAGGAGCCGGACGCGGTACGCCGTCTCGCTCCCCCAGCAGCATCCGCCCGGCACCGCGTGGGCCTACAACAACGCGGCGATCCAGGTGCTCGAGGCCGTGCTCGAACGGGCGACCGGAGAGCCGGTCGCGAAGTTCGCGGAGACCCGCCTGTTCGAGCCGCTGGGCATGACCCACTCGACGTTCATCACCGACCGCGCCGACGACGCGGCGGTCTTCTACGGCATGCGGACCACGTGCCTCGACATCGCCCGGCTCGGTCGGCTCCACCTCGGCGAGGGCGCGGTCGACGGCCGTCGGCTCCTCGACAGGTCGTACGTCCGGCGCGCCGTGGGCCGCTCGTCCACGGTGCACAACGCGGCCTACGGCCACCTGTGGTGGCTCAACCGGCCGGGCCCGATCCGGGGAGCCACGGACCCCGTCGACGACCGGGGGCAGCCGCTGCGGCCGGTGACCGGCCAGCTCGCGCCCGGGGCGCCCGAGGAGCTGTACGCCGCGCTGGGCTTCGGTGGCCAGGTGCTGCTGGTCGACCCGACGACCCGGACGATGGTGGTCCGCCTCGGCCTCCCCGCCCAGCCGGGCGAGGAGGCGTACGGCTTCACCGACGCTGCCCGGGTGCTCACCCGGGCGCTGCGCTGATCGCCCGGACGGGGACTACCAGCCGCGCTCGGCGAGGCGGTGCGGCTGCGGGATCTCGTCGACGTTGATGCCGACCATGGCCTCGCCCAGGCCGCGGGAGACCTTGGCGACCACGTCGGGGTCGTCGTGGAAGGTGGTGGCCTTCACGATCGCCTCGGCGCGCTGGGCCGGGTTGCCGGACTTGAAGATGCCCGAGCCGACGAAGACGCCCTCGGCGCCGAGCTGCATCATCATGGCGGCGTCGGCGGGGGTGGCGATGCCGCCGGCGGTGAAGAGGACGACCGGCAGCTTGCCCGCGGCCGCGACCTCCTTGACCAGCTCGTAGGGGGCCTGCAGCTCCTTGGCCGCGACGTAGAGCTCGTCCTCGGACATGCTGTGCAGCCGTCGCAGCTCGCCGCCGATGGTGCGCATGTGCATGACGGCGTTGGAGACGTCGCCGGTGCCGGCCTCGCCCTTGGAGCGGATCATCGCCGCGCCCTCGGTGATGCGGCGCAGGGCCTCGCCGAGGTTGGTCGCACCGCACACGAACGGGACGGTGAAGTTCCACTTGTCGATGTGGTTGGCGTAGTCGGCCGGGGTCAGCACCTCGGACTCGTCGATGTAGTCCACGCCGAGGGACTGCAGGACCTGGGCCTCGGCGAAGTGGCCGATGCGGGCCTTGGCCATCACCGGGATCGACACGGCCTCGATGATCGAGTCGATCATGTCGGGGTCGCTCATCCGCGACACGCCGCCCTGGGCGCGGATGTCGGCCGGGACGCGCTCGAGGGCCATCACGGCCACGGCGCCGGCGTCCTCGGCGATCTTGGCCTGCTCGGCGGTGACGACGTCCATGATGACGCCGCCCTTGAGCATCTCGGCCATGCCGCGCTTGACGCGGCTCGTGCCGTGCTCGATGGGGGTCTCGGAGGACGTCCGGGCAGACGTCTGGGGGGTGTGCTCAGCCATGCCTCGATCGTAGTGCGGCCTCATCCGGAAGGATGCATCGGGCCACGACCGAAGTCGGGGCCGGTCAGCCGCGTGACGCGGCCCGGGCGAGGGCCTGGCGGCGTACGACCCAGATGCGCTGGACGACCGTCACGGTCGCCGCGATCGCGAGTGCCCAGAGGGCGACCTCCAGCAGGATCCACAGGTCGAGGACGTCGGCGAAGAAGGCGGGGACGAGCATGCCGACGAGCCGGTCGGGGCGCTCGGCGATGCCGACCTTGGCGTCGTAGCCGAGGTGGTCGGCCTTGGCCCGGGCGTACGAGGTGACGGCGCCCATGACGAGGATGACGAGGCACAGCGCGAGGTAGAGGCGGCTCTCGGCGTGCCAGGCGAAGAAGAGCGCCAGGCCACCGAACAGGGCACCGTCGGCGATGCGGTCGAGGGTGGAGTCGAGGAACGCGCCGAAGTCGTCCGTGCGCCCGACCTTGCGGGCCATGGCACCGTCGATCAGGTCGCTGAAGACGAACGCGGTGATGAACAGGACGCCCTGCCAGACCCAGCCCTGGGAGAAGAAGAACAGCGCACCGAAGCTCACCCCGAACGTGCCGACCAGCGTCACCACGTCGGGGCTGATGCCCAGGCGGATGAACAGGTTGACGAAGGGCGCGAGCATCTTGCCCTGCCAGAAGGCCTTGAACCGATCGAGCACGGCCGCAGGCTACCCGTCCAGCAGGGCGGCGCGGACGTCAGCCACGGCGGCCGGGGCGCCGGTGACCGTCCAGGTCACCCCGGAGGCCGGCACCAGGGCCGACGCGCCGCCCGCGCCGCGGATGATGGCCGCACCCGGGAGCCGGTCCCAGTCGGCCACGGAGTGCTGGAACAGCACGTCCCACTGGCCCGAGGCGATCGCCATGACGTCCATGGTCCCCGAGCCGAGCATCCGGAGCGTGCCGACCTGGCCGAGGGCGCGGGCGAACGCCTCCCCCACCTCGCTGCCGTAGAACGGCGGGTGGAGGTAGGTCGCGGCGCAGCGTGCCTCGCGCGGGGTCTCCGGCAGGGGTCCGAGCGGGATCCCGTCGCAGGTGCTCGGCAGCTCGGGGCCGCCGACCCACGTGCGGAGCGAGGCGGCGTGGTGGACCGCGCCCAGCAGGACGTCGTCCTCGTCGTGCAGCGCGATCGCGCTGCACCACCAGTCGCTGCCCCGGGAGAAGTTGAAGGTGCCGTCCACAGGGTCGATGACCCACGTACGGCCCGAGGTGCCGGGCCGCGAGGTGCCCTCCTCCCCCACGATGGCGTCGTCGGGGCGCTCGGCCGTGAGCTGCTGGACGATGAGGCGCTCGGCGGCGGTGTCGGCCTGGGTCACGATGTCGGACCCGCTGGTCTTGCGCTCGACGTCGAGTCCTTCGGCACGGATCCGCGCGGCCAGCAGGGCGGCCTCGCGGACCAGGTCGGCGGCGAGGGCCGCGTCGCGCTGCAGCCGGGTCTCGTCGTCCACGGGTCCCACGCTAGCCGGAGGCGTACTGTGGCAGGACGGAGCCACCCAGGCTTCCAACTGAGGAGCCTCGATGAGCGACAAGTCGCCGCGACAGGGCATGTCCAAGAAGTCCGGGAAGTCGATCAAGGAGAAGCGCGCGGAGAAGCACGCCAAGACGGCGGCGAAGAGCGACGCCCCCGACCCGGTGGTGCCCCGCAAGAAGTGAGTCCCCGGGGCCTCAGGCCCCCGCCCAAGCGTCGGCCAGCAGCTTGCGGGTGTCCTGGAGGAGCTGGGGCAGCAGCTTGGTGCCGCCGACCACGGTGATGAAGTTGGCGTCGCCGGTCCAGCGTGGCACCACGTGCTGGTGGAGGTGCTCCGACAGCGACCCGCCGGCCGAACGGCCGAGGTTGAGCCCCACGTTGAACGAGTGGGGCCGGCTCACCGACCGGATCGCGCGCAGCGCCTGCTGGGTCATCGCCATCACGTCGGCCGCCTCCTCGGGCGTGAGGTCGGTGAGGTCGGCGACGTGGCGGTAGGGCAGCACCATCAGGTGGCCGGGGTTGTAGGGGTGCAGGTTGAGCACGGCGTACGCCGCGTCCCCGCGCGCGACGACGAGCGACTCCTCGTCCGGGTGGCCGGGGATGGCGCAGAACGGGCAGCCCTCGTCGTCCACGGCGGTCCTGACGTAGGCCATGCGGTGAGGAGTCCAGATCCGCTCGAGCCCGTCGTCAGCCATGGCAGCGATCCTAGGGTGGGCGCATGACGTCCATCCGACCGGCCGTGCCCGCCGACATGGCCGCGGTGGCGGACCTGTGGCACGAGGGCTGGCACGACGGGCACGCCGGGCACGTGCCCGACGGGCTGACCGCGGCCCGCACGCTGTCGGCCTTCCACGAGCGCACTCCCCCGCGCGTCGCGGACACGGCCGTCGCGGTCGCGGAGGACGGATCGGTCGTCGGCTTCGTGATGGTGGTGGGCGACGAGGTGGAGCAGGTCTTCGTGGCGCGTGCCGCGCGCGGGACCGGCCTCGCGGCCGCCCTCCTCGCCGAGGCCGAGCGCCGGGTCGCGGCCGCCGGGCACTCCGCCGCGTGGCTGGCGGTCGTGGTGGGCAACGCCCGGGCGCGGCGGTTCTACGAGAAGCAGGGCTGGGTGGACGAGGGCGACCTGCCCTACGAGGTCGCCGCGGGTGGGGAGACGTACGTGTCGCCGTGCCGGAGGTACGAGAAGCGGGTCCACGCCACCGGCTCAGCGGGTGTCAGGGACGCAGCGTCCCGTCGTACACGTCATTGATCCCGGTGCTCGTCGGGGTGCCGACGAGGGTTCCCGCGCCGTGAAGGTCCTCGTAGCCGTCCCAGCCGTCGACGATCGCCCACGTGCCCGTCGATCCGCCTTCGCCGAACTTCGCCAGGAGACGAACCACGAAGCCGCCGCCGTCCGCGCACTCGAAGACCTTGAAGCCGTTGAACTTGCCGAAGTCCGTCCCCGGCCCGCCACCGATGCGGAAGGGGCCGTTGGAGACCGTGCCCGAGGAGCAGCCCTCGATCGTGCTGGTGAAGGTGGAGCCGCCGCCCTCGAGCTTCTCGTCGGCGTCGATGTGGACAGGTGTGGCGGCCACGGCGGGTACGGCGGCGCCGGCAGACGCCACGATGGCCATCACCAGCACTGCCCCATGTGCGGATCTGCTGATCATGAAGACCTCCCGATCGCGGTGCGACCCGGCCCGGTGCCGAGCCGTGTCCGACGCTAGGAGACGACGCCGTCCGGCGCATCGCCCGCTTCGGGTATCCGCCCTGCTGGGCTGGGGACGTGCCCCGCACGCGACGGGGTGGGTCGGGCGCGATCTCTTGCTGGTGCAGTCACGTCCGGACAGGCCACATGCCCCGCCGGTCCTTGACTGGCGGGGTGTGGGGCAGGGTCATCGTCGGCGGGGTCGTGGGATGCCCGGCGGTTCGGGTGGCCCGGACGGCTCGAGCGCGGTGGTGCCGGTCCGGTCGCGGCGGTAGCGGTGGCCGTGGGGGCTGGTCCACTCGAACACTCCGGGCTCGACCATCCGGTAGTTCCAGGGTGAGTGGGTCTTGAGACGGTGGTGGAACCGGCACAGGCACGCGAGGTTGTCACTGCGAGTCGGGCCGGGCTGGGGTCTGCCTTCGGCGTCCGCGTCGTGGTCGTAGGCGGTGATGTGGTCGATGTCGCAGCCGCGGGCCGGTCTCGTGCAGGACGGGAACACGCAGGTGCGGTCGCGGAGAATGATCTGCTCGCGGATCCGGTCCGGGAGGTCGTAGCTCTGCGCGGTCAGCTGGGCGTTGAGGTCGATGACGGGCTTGATCGTCACCTTCGTACGGGAGTCGGCGCACCACGACCGGATCTGGTCCAGCAGCACGAGTCGCTGCCCGTGCTCCATCCGCCCGGTCGGCCCGAACACGGTCTGCTCGCCGACCACGGAGGCGTCGAAGTGGGCGTGGATGACCACCTCCCGCGCAGCCGGCAGGTCCGGCCCGCTCTCATCGGTGGTCGAGGTCCTGGCTTTGTCGGTGGTTGAGGAGCGAGCCTCGAAACCACGGCAGCTGTCCTGGGCTGAATCGTCTTGGACGGAGTCGTCCTGGGCGAGGTCCAGCGCGGTCTGCGTGCGGGCGAGGTCCCCGAGCGCCTTCGCACGTCGCACGTCCAGCGATTCGGTGGATCCGAGAGCCTTCTGGACCGCGGCGTGGTGGGCCACGGCGCGGTCGAGGTCGAGGGCGTCGGCGAGGTAGAGGTCGGCCTCCAGGTGCAGGGTGCCGGCGTAGTGCACGTCGTCCTTGTCGACGGTGACGTGTCGGGGGTCGACGTGCTGCCACCCGTCCACGGGGTCCTTCGTGGGGTCGGCGGTGGCGAGGTCGTAGCGCTTGATCGTCTCCGCGAGGAGCCGGTCGAGCTGCGCCTGCCCGATCCGCCCGGCCACGGCGGCGACCTGGGAGTCGACGAACCCCGCCGCCTCAGCCGTCAGCGAAGGAGTCGAGTGGATCGTCGTCTCCGCCACCGCCCTCGCACGCCAGGCAGGGACCCGACCGGAGTGGACCTGCTCCCACAACCGCGGCAGGCGGTGGCGCAGCTCCAACGCGTGACCGATGAGCTTCTTCGCCGCCGTCGGGGAGATGCCGAGCACGGTGCCGAGCTCGGCGACACAGAACTCCGCCACCAGCGGTGCACCCTCTCCGGCGATGGGCTCCTCGTGCTCACACCCCGGCACCGTGAACGAGGCCGCGTCGTGGATCGACTCCGGCGGGTGCAGATCGGCCCACCGGGCAGCGAGGACAAGCTGGTCGGCCGCGGCTTGGTCCTCGGCCGCCTTGCGGTCGCGGATCGCGTGCAGCACGTCGGAGGCGGTGAGGTCGTCGACCTCACGTGCTCCGGGCCCCGCCAGCGCTTCGATCATGTGTTCGATGATACGGAAGCCCACCGACAGTCAGCCTCGGCTGTGACGGTTGCCGGCCAGTGATCTTGGGAGTGGACCTACGCCCACGCCCTCGCGAGCCGTTCGACGATCTCGGTCAGCCGCTCGGGCGAGGTGGCGATGTTGAGCCTGACCTGGCCGGTGGTTCCGGGGGCGTACGAGTGTCCCGGGCTCACCTTGACCCGGCCGCGGTCGAGCGCCACCGCAGCGGCGTCGTCGTGGCCGTAGGCGGACGCGTCCAGCCAGGCGAGGTAGGTCGCCTCGAGCGGACGCATCCGTACGCGCGGCAGGTGGGCGGCGAGCAGCTCGGCGAGCAGCGCGCGCTGCTGGTCGAGGCGCTCGACGAGGGAGGCGAGCCACGGGTCGCCCTCGGCGTACGCCGTGCGGGCGGCGATCGCGCCCAGCGGCGAGTGCGAGTCGTTGCGCGCCATGGGCTGGTCAGCGAGCAGCCGGCGGGACGCGGCGTCGGGGACGACCAGCTGCGCGCAGCGCAGGCCCGCGGTGTTGAAGGCCTTGGACGCGGCGACCACCGCCACCGCGTGGTCGTGGGTGCCCTCGACGGCGAGGTAGGAGACGTGCTCGGCGCCGGGCAGGACCAGCGGGGCGTGGATCTCGTCGCTGACCACCCGTGCGCCGTGGCGCAGCACCACGTCGCGGATGCCCTCGAGCTCGGCGCGGGTGAAGACGCGGCCCCACGGGTTGTGCGGCTGGGTCAGGATCAGCGTCTGCGCGCCGTCGGCGAAGAGCCGGTCGAGGCGGTCGAGGTCGATCTCGGCGCGGTCGGCCGTGGTCGGCACCTCCAGCCGCACCTCCTCGCGGCCCGTGAGCCCGGCCAGGCCGAGCTGCGCGTTGTAGCCGGGCGTCGGGAAGACCACGCCGCCCGGCCCGGAGAACACGTCGAGCGCCACCCGGACGCCGGCGGTCACGTCGACGACGGGCAGGACGGCCTCGGACTCGGGCGCCCAGCCGAAGTGCCGCGCCGACCAGCCGGCGTACGCCTCGGCGAGGGCGGGGTCGAACCCGAAGAGCGGATAGCCGGTGATGCCGTCGGCGACCGCCTGCTGCACGGCGCCGAGCACGACCGGGTCGACGGCGTAGTCCATCTCCGCGACCCACGCGGGGATCACCCCGGCCGGGACGGTGCCCCACTTCAGGGGCAGCGCGCGGCGCGCCTGCTCCTCGGTGAGGTCGACGACCGGACGGCCCGGTCTCGCGGCTCGTTCCGCTCGCACCTCACCCATCGACGAACGCTCAGACCTGCTCGCGACTCGCGACCGCGGCGGCCACCCGCTCGATCGCCTCGGCGAGCGGCACCCCGTTGTCCTGCCGGCCGTCGCGGTAGCGGAAGCTCACGGCACCCTTCTCCACGTCGTCGTCGCCGGCGATCATCATGAACGGCACCTTCTGCAGCTGCGCGTTGCGGATCTTCTTCTGCATCCGGTCGTCGGAGTCGTCGACCTCGACCCGCAGCCCCTGCGCCTTCATCTGCCGCGCGATGTCGAAGAGGTAGTCGTTGTGGCGCTCGGCGATCGGGATGCCTTGCACCTGGACGGGCGCGAGCCAGGGCGGGAACGCGCCGGCGTAGTGCTCGACCAGCACGCCGAAGAACCGCTCGAGCGAGCCGAACTTCGCCGAGTGGATCATCACCGGCTGCTGCCGCGAGCCGTCGGCCGCGGCGAACTCGAGCTCGAAGCCCTTGGGCTGGTTGAAGTCGTACTGGATGGTCGACATCTGCCACGTGCGACCGATCGCGTCCCTGGCCTGCACGGAGATCTTCGGGCCGTAGAACGCCGCACCGCCCGGGTCGGGGACCAGCTCGAGGCCGGACTCGATCGCGACGTCCTCCAGGACCTTCGTCGCGACCTGCCACTCCTCGTCGGTGCCGACGAACTTCTCCGGCTTGGAGTCGTCACGGGTCGACAGCTCGAGGTAGAAGTCGTCGATGCCGAAGTCGCGCAGCAGGCCGAGCACGAAGTCGAGCAGGTGCTTGACCTCCGCCGGCGCCTGCTCAGGAGTCACGTAGGAGTGCGAGTCGTCCTGGGTCAGGCCGCGCACGCGGGTCAGGCCGTGGACGACGCCGGACTTCTCGTAGCGGTAGACCGAGCCGAACTCGAACAGCCGCAGGGGCAGCTCGCGGTAGGACCGTCCGCGCGAGCGGAAGATCAGGTTGTGCATCGGGCAGTTCATCGCCTTGAGGTAGTAGTCCGAGCCCTCGAACTCCATCGGCGGGAACATCGTGTCCTTGTAGTAGGGCAGGTGCCCGGAGGTGTGGAAAAGCCCCTCCTTGCTGATGTGGGGGGTGCCGACGTAGTCGAAGCCCTCCTCGATGTGCCGCTGGCGGACGTAGTCCTCCATGACGCGCTTGATCACGCCGCCCTTGGGGTGGAAGACCGCGAGGCCGGACCCGATCTCGTCGGGGAAGGAGAACAGGTCGAGGTCACGACCGAGCTTGCGGTGGTCGCGCCGCTCGGCCTCCTCGATGCGGTGGAGGTGCTCCTCGAGCGCCTCCTTGGACTCCCAGGCGGTGCCGTAGATGCGCTGGAGCTGCTTGTTCTTCTCGTCGCCGCGCCAGTAGGCCGCGGCGCTGCGCATCAGCTTGAAGGCGGGGATCCGCTTGGTGGTCGGCAGGTGCGGCCCGCGGCACAGGTCGGACCACTTCGCCTCGCCGTTGCGGCCGATGTTGTCGTAGATGGTGAGCTCGCCGGCGCCCACCTCGACGGAGGCCCCCTCGGTGTCGGACGCGCCTGCGCCGCCCTTGAGGCCGATGAGCTCGATCTTGTAGGGCTCGTCCTTGAGCTCGTCGAGCGCGTCGGCGTCGGTGGTGACGCGGCGCTCGAAGCGCTGGTTCTCCTTGATGATCTTGCGCATCGCGGACTCGATCTTGACCAGGTCCTCGGGGACGAACGGGGTCTCGACGTCGAAGTCGTAGTAGAACCCGTTCTCCACGGGCGGGCCGATGCCGAGCCTGGCCTCGGGCCAGATCTGCTGCACGGCCTGCGCCAGCACGTGCGCGGTCGAGTGTCGCAGGATGTCGCGACCGTCGGCGCTGTCGATGGCCACGGCCTCGACCTCGTCACCGTCGGCGAGCTCGTAGGCGAGGTCCTTGAGCTGGCCCGCCACCCGCGCGGCGATCACGTCGGCGTCGTCGCGGAACAGCTCCCAGGCCTTGGTGCCCGTCGTGACCGTGGTCTCCGCACGCTGATCGGCGTGGATGCGGACGACCTGGATGTCGGACACGAGTGCTCCTTCGGGAGGTGTGGCGGGCGGGGACGGACGTCCCCGTGGGTGTCCGGTGATGCTATCGGCCGCCCGCGGGCAGGCTCACCCCGGTTTCGCGCGGGGGCCGTGCGCGGCGGCGTACGAGCTCGACGACGTTGGCGCCCGCGGCCAGCAGCGCGTTGCCGTGCCCGCCGCGCAGCCCGTTGTGCTCCTCGCGGGAGGCGAGGACGTTGCCGGGCCCCGAGCGCGACGGCGCGGTCTGGTCCTGGGCGGCCACGGCGAAGAGCGGGCCGACCAGCCGGTCGTACGCCCACGGCACGGCCGTGAAGCCGAAGCGGATGACCTGGTTGGCGATGCCGACCTGGCCGCTCCCGCGCCTGCCGTCGGCGACCGCCATCACGCGTGCGGCGACTCGCTCGGGGGTCGTGACCGGGAACGGTGGACGACCGACCGCTCCCCCGTACGTCGCGGCCTGGCGGTAGATGGGGGTGTCGACGCCGCCGGGGGCGACGTAGTCGATCCTGACGCCCGGCCGGTCGCGGTTGTCCACCCGGAGCTGGCGGGCCAGTGCGCGTACGCCCCACTTGCTGAGGACGTAGGACGCCATGTCCGGCACGGCGATGTGCCCGATCAGCGAGCCGACCATCACCAGGCTGCCGGTGCCCTGCGCGCGCAGCACCGGGAGGACGTGGCGCGCGAGGTTGACCGAGCCGAGCAGGTTGGTGGCGACGACCTGGTCGAACACCTCGACGGGGACCTCCTCGACGCGTCCGTAGGCGACGACGCCCGCGCTGCCGACGACGGTGTCGATCCGGCCGTGACGGGCCATGGTCGCGGAGACGGCCGCGGAGACCTCGGCGTCGACGCTGACGTCGGTGGGCTCGACCGCGGCGGACGCAGCCCCGAGCCGCACGCAGTCGCGGGCGACGCGCTCGAGGGCACGGCGACCGCGGGCGAGCAGGACGACGTGGTCGCCGCGTCGCGCGGCGACGTGCGCCGCCGCCTCACCGATGCCGCTGGAGGCACCGGTGACGAGGACGACGCGCGGAAAGCGTTCGTGGGAGGGCATGGACCGCCCGTACCCCGTAGCCGTGTTCGGATGCCGGGAGGTTGCCCTCGCCCTCACGCGCGTCGCCGCCACCCGAGGACGCCGATGACCAGGCGTACGAGCACGCCGGGCACCGCGGCAGCCAGCGCCAGGGGGACCAGCCCGGACGGCTCGACGACCGTCGTGCCGAGGAGCGCCTGGAGCGGAGGGACGACGACCGCGCCGAGCTGCAGCAGTGCTGCGACGAGCACGGCCAGCTCGAGGTGTCGGCTCCTGAACGGACGCCGGGCACCCGGCGCCCGCAGGGCGAGAGCCACCCCCAGCTGGGCGAGCCCCAGCGTGAGGAAGATCGACGTGCGACGTTCCTCCACGGACCCCGGTGCCAGTGCGCCGACGGTGATCGCGGCCGCCGTCATCGCGAGGACTGCCACGGCGATGAGCAGCCAGGAGCGAGCCGTGAGGACGGCCTCGCTCGCCGGCCGCGGTGGGGTCGACATGTCCTGGGGGGCCGACGGCTCGTTGCCGAAGGCGACGCCCGTGATGCCGTGGGTGAGGAGGTTGATCCACAGGATCTGGCCCGGCAGCAGCGGCAGCACGAGCCCGATCACTGGTCCGAGCAGCATCACGGCGACCTCGGCCAGGCCTCCGGCCAGCGCGAACGTGAGGAAGGTGCGGATGTTGGCGAAGATCCGGCGCCCCTCCTGGACCGCCGCGACCACGGTCGAGAGGTCGTTGTCCATCAGCACCAGGTCGGCAGCCTGCTTGGCGACCTCGCTGCCACCGTCACCCGCCGCGACCCCGATGTCGGCGTGACGCAGTGCGGGTGCGTCGTTGACGCCGTCGCCGATCATCGCGACGACCTCGCCGGACCGTTGCAGGCGCTCGACCACCTCGACCTTCTGCTCGGGGCGGACCCTCGCCACGACGTCCTCCTCCTCGATGCCGACCGCGCGGGCGATGTTGGACGCGGTGCCGGGGTGGTCGCCCGTCACCAGGACGACCCGGATGCCGGCCGCCCCGAGGCGCTCGACGACGAGCGCGGCGTGTGCCCGTGGTGGGTCGCCCACGGCGACGAGCCCCACGAGCTCGAGCGCTCGACCCACGTCGGTGGACCCTGCGTCCGCGACGGCGATCACCCGCAGCCCCTCGTCCGCGAAGGCCCCGGCGACGCCTCGGGCAACGCTGACCGCCGGACCGGGCTCGACGATGTCGAGGACGGCCTCCGGAGCGCCCTTGCAGATGGTCAGCGCACTGCCGTCCGGTCCTGCGTGGCGGGTGGTCATCCGCAACGTCGTGTGGTCGAACGGCTCCTCGGCGGTCCTGCGCCAGGCGGTGCGGGTCTCGTCGAGGTCCAGGCCTCCCTTCGCGGCCAGCACGAGCAGCGCCCCCTCCAGCGGGTCACCGACCACGCTCCAGCCCGGGTCCTCGTGCACCAGCCGGGCGTCGTTGCAGAGTGCGGCGTCACGCAGGAGCCGCTGCACCGGTGCAGGCAGCCCGGGAGACGAGGACGCCGCGTTGGTGAGGTGGCCCCTGGGGTCGTACCCGCTCCCGGACACGGCCCACGTGCCGTCGGGGACCCAGACGTGCCGGGCGAGCATCGTGCCCTCCGTGATGGTCCCGGTCTTGTCGGTCGCGACGACGGTGACCGATCCCAGGGTCTCGACTGCGGGGAGGCTGCGGATGACGGCGTTGTGCCGGGCCATCCGCCGGGCGCCCAGGGCGAGGGCGATGGTGACGACGGCCGGCAGGGACTCGGGCACGGCCGCCACGGCGAGGCTGAGCCCGACGACGAGCATCTCCGTGAGCGGCCGCCCCTGCCACAACCCGCTCGCCACGACCACACAGGTGAGGACCGAGATGACCGCGACGAGGTCGCGGCTGAGGCGGGTGAGTCGCCGCTGCAGGGGTGTGGGCCGCGTCGTGGCGCGGACCATCATCTGCGCGATCGCCCCGACACCGCTGTCGGCGCCGGTCCTGAGGATGCGTGCCGACGCGCGACCTCGTGTGACCGAGGTGCCTCCGACCAGCTCGTCCCCCTCGTCGAGGTCGACCGGCAACGCCTCGCCGGTGACCAGTGCCTGGTTGACCTGGAGGGTCACCGCCTCGAGCAGCACGCCGTCCGCCGGGACGACGTCCCCGGCCGTCAGGTGCACGAGGTCCCCGGGCACCACGTGCTCCGAGGCCACCTCCGCCACCACCCCGTCCCGCTCGACCCTGGCGGTGGGAGCGGTCAGCGCCCGCAGGGCGCTCATCGCCCGTTCGGCGCGCACCTGCTGGGCCACTCCCACAGAGGTGTTGAAGACGACGACCATCGCGATGATGGCCGTGTTGCCGAGGTCGTGGAGCGCCGCGGTCAGCGCGGCAGCCCCCAGGAGGAGCAGGATCATCGGGTCGCGCAGCTGGTCCAGCACGCGGAGCGCGACTCCTCGTCGCGGCGGGTCCGGGAGGCGGTTGGGGCCGAGCTCGAGCAGTCGGCGCGAGGCCTCCTCGACGGTGAGGCCGCCGGTGGTCCCGGGCGCCGTGTCGTGGTCCATCGGCCGGGCCCTGTTCGTCCAGCCTTCACCCACCCGCGGTCAGCGGAGGTCGCGCAGCTCGACGTCCTCGTGCGTCACGTCCGCGATGTCGCCGACCGCTGCGCCGAGGAGTCGGTCGGCGAGGTCGTGCAGGGCCCGGGCGGTGGCCAGCTCGGCGCCGATCTCGGGCACGTCGCGGTCCGTGGGGTTGAGCCGGGCGAGCCCGGTGCCGACCAGGGCGGTCCGGTCGTGCGTACGCAGGCGGGCGACGGCGCGAGTGCGGCCGTCGTGCTCCCCGAGCTGGATCTCCACCTGCCAGGTCGATGCGCTGACGTCGCCACTCATGGTCGTTCCTCACTCCTCGTACGGATGCGATGGGTGCCGGGGGCCTCGCTCCCTCCGAGAGCGGGCCCCCGGCGGTGGCCGGGACGCGCTCGCTGCGTGAGCGGAGCGCGCCCGGGCCGTGTGCGCCTGTTCGGTCTCCCCTGACTGGACCGGCGCCTACCACGCACGTTAGGCGGCCTGGCCGGCGACGGTCAGGGCCATTGGTCCCTACCTGGAGCGGGGGCCGTTGTTCCCGCAGGGGTGGGGACGAAGGCCCGTTCACACCTGCCCGGGAGCGGCGGAGGCTGGGAGCGTCGGCAACCGAAGGAGCGGATCGCCATGACGACGCCGATCGAAAGCACTGCTCGTGCCCTGGTCGCCGCGGGGAAGGGCATCCTCGCGGCCGACGAGAGCACGCCCACCATGGCGAAGCGGCTGGCCGCCGTGGGCCTGACCTCGACCGAGGCGCTGCGCCGCGACTACCGCGAGATCCTCTTCACCACTCCGGACCTCGGAGAGCACATCAGCGGGGTGATCCTCTACGACGAGACGATCCGGCAGCGCGCGAGCGACGGTCGGCCGTTCGCCGAGCTGCTCGAGCATGCCGGCGTCGTCCCGGGCATCAAGGTCGATGCCGGCACGACGCCGCTGGCGGGCTTCCCGGACGAGGTCGTCACCGCGGGGCTGGACGGGTTGCGGGACAGGCTCGCCGAGTACGCCGCGCTGGGCGCCAGGTTCGCCAAGTGGCGCGCGGTGATCCGGATCGGCGCCGGACGCCCCAGCACGACGTGCGTGGCGGCCAACGCCCAGGCGCTCGGCGCGTACGCTGCCCTGGCGCAGGAGGCCGGGCTCGTCCCCGTCGTCGAACCCGAGGTGATGATGGACGGCGGTCACGACATCGAGCGCTGCGCCGAGGTGACCGTCACGGTCCTGCGAGAGGTGTACGCCGAGCTCGCGCGCCACCGCGTCATGCTCGAGGGCACGCTGCTGAAGCCCAACATGGTCCTCCCGGGCCAGGACAGCGCCCAGGTCGTGGACGACCGGGCCGTCGCCGCGGCCACGCTGTCGGTCCTCAGGCAGGCCGTGCCGGCCGCCGTGCCCGGCATCGTGTTCCTCTCCGGCGGCCAGAGCGACGTCCAGGCGACGGCGCGGCTCGACGCCCTGAACCGGTCAGGGGTCCAGCCCTGGGAGCTCAGCTTCTCCTTCGGGCGCGCGCTCCAGGCGCCCGTGCTGCGTGCCTGGGCCGGGGAACCGGCCCGCACACGGGCCGCCCACGAAGCCCTCCGGCACCGTGCCCACCTCAACGGGGCCGCCCGGCGCGGGCAGTACACCAGCGACCTCGAGGCGCTCGCACCCACCGGTGGCTGACCCCACCGGCGCGGAACGCACGCACCCGATCCTCCGAGCCCCTCAGACAGGCGCTCGTACGTTCCTGAACTGCGTGGCGGCGAGACCGACGGCCACGACGGCGAACACGACCGCGGCGACGGCCAGCATGGTCCTGATGCCGACCGCGTCTGCCAGCAGGCCGGCGATCGGCGCCACGAGGACCACGACGGCCCGGTTGAGCGACCGAAGTGTCGTGTTGGTGCGCGCCTGCAGCTCGTCGGGGGTGACGAGCTGTCGGTAGCTCATCTCGTGGGAGTTGCTCATCCCCATCGCCAGCCCGTAGACGCCCTGGCCGAGCGCCAGGACCCAGACGGCGTACGGCGACGGGCCGGCGAGCATCATCGTCACCACGCCCGCGGTGGTGAGCAGGTGGCACAGGATGATCGTCCGGCCGGTACCGAGGCGCCGCCCCACCCAGGTCGTCACGGCTGCTCCGAGCACGGCACCGACTCCCCCGGCCGCACCGACGAGGCCGAACTCCGCGGCACCGAGGTCGAGCACGAGGAACGCGTACGGCGCCACCGCCACGCCGACGATCGCGTTGCCCACGAACCATCCGTGCGTGGCGATCGCCAAGGTCCTCAGACCTGATCCACCGTAGGCCCAGCGCACACCCTCGAGGATCTCGCCGAGCAGCCCGCGCACGGTGACGCCGGTGCGCGGTGGCGGCTCGTCCACCTCGATCCTGCGCAGGGTGAGCGCGGAGTAGAGGTACGTCGCCGAGTCCACGACGACCGCCACGGGTGCGCCGAGGGCGCTGACCAGCAGGCCACCGAGCGCGGGACCGGCGGTCGACGACACCGCGTCGGCCCCGTCCACCCGCGCGTGGGCGTGCTGGAGCTGACCGCGCTCGACCAGGCGCGGCAGGAGGGACATGGTCGCCGACATGTTGACCACGGCTGCGGTGCCGTAGGCGAAGACGACGGCCAGGAGCACGGGCAGCGACAGCGCGTCGGCCCACCACAGCGCCGGTATCGCCAGCAGCAGCACCGCCTGGGCGAGGTCGGTGTGCACCATCAGCGGGAGGCGGCGCCTGCCGTCGACGAGCGCTCCGACGACGAGCCCGAAGGTCAGGTACGGCAGCCAGCGAGCGGCGTTGAGCCACCCGACGTCCGCGGCCGTCCCGTCCAGGGTCAGCACGACCAGTGCCTGGAGCGCGAACACGGTGACGTACGTGCCCAGCCCCGAGACGGCCGTGGCGCGCCAGTAGCGAAGGAACGACCCCGAGACGAACACGCCCCCGCCGCTCACCCGCCCACCCTTTCACGGCCGCTGGCCGCCCCGGAGGCTAGGTTCACGGGCATGGATGCTCGGATCCCGTTCCAGCCGTTGCCGATCGACCAGTCCCACGTGCTCTACGACCACGGACCGGACTCCTCACCGCAACCCGGTGTCACCGCGGGCCGGACGACCCGGCTGCGGCTCACCGACTCGCGAGCGTTCCCCGGCACCAGCCGCGACATCTGGGTGCACGCTCCCGCAACAGCGGACGGCGCGCTGCCCTGCATGCTCTTCCAGGACGGCGAGGGCTTCCTCGACCCCGAGGACGACCTGCGGGCGGGGGTCGTCCTGGACAACCTGATCGCGGCAGGCGACATCCCGCCGATGGTCGGCGTCTTCGTCGCCCCCGTCGCCCGCAACGCCGAGTACGACGCGTTCGACAGCCGCTATGCCGACCTCCTCGCCGACGAGGTCCTTCCGCTGGTCGGGCACCAGGTCCGGATCAGTGACGCCCCGGCTCGACGCGGGCTCTGCGGGTTCAGCAGCGGGGGCAGCGCGGCTCTCACTGCCGCGTGGCACCGGCCCGACGCGTTCGGGAGGGTCATCGGGTTCTCCTCGAGCTTCCCGCAGGTCGTCGGCGGCAATCCCTACCCACGGCTCATCGCGTCCGAGCCCGCGAGACCACTACGGGTCCTGCTGCACGTCGGGCACCGTGACCTCGGCTGGGACGAGCACGAGGACAACTGGCTGGCGGAGAACCTGCTCGTCGCCGCCGCCCTGTTCCGAGCCCGCTACGACGCCCGCCTCGTGCTGGGCGACGGTGCACACGACTCCAACCACCCCGGCGTGCTGCTGCCCGACGCCCTGCGCTGGCTCTGGAGGTGAGCGCGACGACCAGACCCGATCCGGTGGTCCGAGCGGCGAGTCTCAGATCTGCTCGGGCACCATCTCGATGGCCCCGCACGGGCACTCGGCGACGCAGATCCCGCACCCCTTGCAGTAGTCGAGGTCGATCGCGTAGCTGCCCGGCATGCCGAGGCTGACCACGGCGTTGTCGGGGCAGACGGCCACGCAGTTGTCGCACGAGAAGCAGGTGCCGCAGGACATGCAGCGACGCGCCTCGTAGAGCGCGTTGTCGGCGTCGAGGCCCTCGACCACCTCCTCGAACGTCGACTGCCGACGCACGAGCTCCAGGCGCGGCCGGTGCGAGCGTGGCGCGTCCTCGTAGTACCAGGTGTTGAGCATGTCGAACGCGGCCAGCTCCGCGGGCGGCTCGGGAGCGGGCGCGAGTCCTGACAGCCAGTCGTCGAGGTGCCGGGCGGCCGTCCGGCCGTGCCCGATCGCCACCGTCACGGAGCGCTCCCCCGTCGTGACGTCCCCGGCTGCGAAGACGCCGGGCTGCCCGGTCATCAGGGCCGGTGAGGTGTGGACGACGCCGCTGCGGAGGTCGACCTGGTCCAGGCCCGCGAGCAGGGACAGGTCGGAGTCCTGGCCCAGCGCCAGCACGACGGAGTCGGCGGCCAGCACCTCGGTGTGACCGGTGGGCCGGGGAAAGCCGGTGTCGTCCAGCTCCATCTGCTCGACGGTGATCGCGCCCTCCTCCACGTCGCCGATGGTCGACAGCCAGCGGAAGCGGACGCCCTCCTCCTCGGCCTCCCGGACCTCGCTCTCGTGGGCGGGCATCCGGTCGCGCGTCCTGCGGTAGACGACGAGGGCGTCGGCGGCGCCGAGCCGCCGGGCGGTCCGGGCGGTGTCGATGGCGGTGTTGCCGCCCCCGTACACCGCCACGCGGCGCCCGAGCAGGGGCCGCTCGCCGGCCTCGAGGCCGTGCAGCACCGTGACCGCGTCCATCACGTGGGCCGCCGACCCGGCCGGGATGTAGGCACGCTTGCCGATCTGGGCCCCGATCGCCACCAGGGCGGCGTCGAAGTGCTCGGCCGCCAAGGTGGCGGCGAGGTCGTCGACGCGTACGCCGAGCTCGAGGCGTACGCCGAGGTCGAGGATGCGCTGCACCTCGGCGTCGAGCACCGGGCGCGGCAGGCGGTAGCGCGGGATCCCCCACCGCATCATCCCGCCGGGCCGGTCCTCGGCCTCCTTGACCGTGACCGCGTGGCCGAGCCGGGCGAGGTGGTACGCCGCCGAGAGTCCGGCGGGACCCGCCCCCACCACCAGCACCCTCCGCCCCGACGGGGCCGCCACCGGTGGCAGCGGCCAGCCGAGCTCGAGCGCACGGTCGCCGAGGAAGCGCTCGACCGAGTTGATGCCGACCGACTCGTCGAGCTGGCCGCGGTTGCAGCTCGTCTCGCACGGGTGGTAGCAGACCCGGCCCATCACGGCCGGGAACGGGTTGACCTCGACGATGCGGCGCCAGGCCCGCTCGTAGCCGGCGTCGCCCTCCTCCGCGTCGTACAGCCAGTCGCGCACCGCCTCCCCCGCCGGGCAGGCGTTGCCGCAGGGCGCCTGGCGGGTCACGTACGTCGCCCGCTCGGTGCGCCACGAGCCGGTGAGGTCCGCCCGGCTGGTGCCGGGACCCAGCGTGATCGCGAACGGCAGCTCGGGCTCAGTCATGGGGAACCACCTCCGGATCGGGCGCCAGGGCGTACCTGGCGATGTTGTGGTCGGCGCCGGCCTGGATGCGCGCGACGACGTCGGGACGCCCGTGCTCCCCGAACAGGTGCGAGAAGCGGCCCTGGAGGACGAGGTAGTCCTCCACCGGCACTCGCTGCCGGATCGGCGTGGTGGCCGTGACGACCCCGTGCTCGGCTTCGAAGACCGGGAACAGGCCGCTCTGGGTGGCCAGCCGGGCCAGCCGGATCGTGTCCTGGGACGCCGAGGCCCAGCCCAGCGGGCAGGGCACCAGCACGTGCAGGTAGCGCGCGCCGTGCATCGACATCGCCTTCTCGACCTTGCGCTCGAGGTCGCGCAGGTCGGCCACGGTGGCGGTGGCCACATAGGGGATCTCGTGCGCCATGGCGATCCGGGGCAGGTCCTTGCCCTGGCCGAAGACGTTGCCCGGCTCGGCCCCGACGGGCTTGGTGGTGGCCGTACGGGCGGCCGGCGGCGTCGCCCCCGAGCGCTGGACGCCGGTGTTCATGTAGCCCTGGTTGTCGTAGCAGACGAAGAGCACGTCGTCGTTGCGCTCGAACATGCCCGACAGGCAGCCGAGGCCGATGTCGACGGTCCCGCCGTCGCCGGCCTGGGCGACCACCCGGACGTGCTCGCGCCCCTGCGCCTTCAGCGCGGCGGCGATGCCGCTCGCCACCGCGGCGACGTTGCCGAAGAGCGAGTGCACCCACGCCAGCTGCCACGCGGACTCGGGATAGGGGGTGGAGAACACCTCGAGGCAGCCCGTCGCGTTGGCGGTGACGATGTCGCCCCCCGCGGCCCGGATCGCCGCGTCGAGCACGAACCGGGCACCCAGCGCCTCGCCGCAGCCCTGACAGGCCCGGTGGCCCGAGGTGATCGCGTTGGCCCGCCCGGGGTCGGCCTGGACGGAGCGTTCGTCCGGGTCGAGCAGGCGGTTGCCGGCCGCGAAGGTGCCGATCTGGTAGAGCTTGAGGTCCGTGGTCATCGCGCGTCCTTCGCCGCAGGAGTGAGGTCCTCGCCCTCCAGCAGCGACCGGTCGAGGTCGAGGAAGTGGAGCCGGTCGGGATCGACCTCCCCGCCCAGCACGGCCGCGACCAGGGCGCGGATGCTGTCGCGGGTCACGGGTCGACCGCCGAGCCCGGCGACGACGTCGTGGACGACCGTGGCTGGGGCAGGGACAGTGGCAGGGGAAGGGGCACGGGTGGTCAGCGTCAGCCGGACGTCCTGCCCGAGCATCGTGCCGGACCCGACCGAGAAGGCCCGGTTGAGCACGATCACCCGCTCGACGCCGGCCAGCGCCTCGCGGACCTCGTCCGTGGGCCAGGGCCGGAAGCACGTCACCGTGACGGCGCCGATGCGGACGCCGTCCTCCCGCAGCTCGTCCACGACGTCCTTGACCGAGCCGAGCACCGACCCCATGGCGACGACGACGGTCTCGGCGTCGTCCGTGCGGTAGCGCGAGACGAGCCCGCCCGACGTACGTCCGGTGGCGCGGGTGAACTCCTCGGCGACCACCGGGATCTCCTCGAGCGCGCGCAGCTGCTGCACGGCGGCGAGGTACTTCACCTCGGTGAAGGCCTCGGGACCGACCATCGCCCCGATCGTGACCGGCGCGGCCGGGTCCAGGACCTGGCGCGGCACGAAGGGTGGGAGCAGCGAGTCGACGACGTCCTGCTCCGGCACGTCGACCTCCTCGACTGCGTGGGTGAGCACGAAGCCGTCCATGCAGACCATCACCGGGAGCGAGAGGCGCTCGGCGAGGACGAAGGCCTGGACGTGGAGGTCGACGGCCTCCTGGTTGGACTCGGCGAACAGCTGTATCCACCCGGCGTCGCGCTGCGACATCGCGTCGGAGTGGTCGTTCCAGATGTTGATCGGCGCGCCGATGGCCCGGTTGGCCACCGTCATCACCACCGGCAGCCCGAGCCCCGAGGCGTTGGGGATGGCCTCGGCCATGAAGAGCAGGCCCTGGCTGGCGGTGGCGGTGTAGGCCCGCGCGCCGGCGGCCGATGCCCCGATGCAGGCCGAGAGCGCGCCGAACTCCGACTCGACCATGAGGTACTCGCACGGCGCGAGCTCGCCCGTGCGGACCAGGTCCGAGAGCGCCTCGACGATGTGGGTCTGGGGCGAGATCGGGTACGCCGCGATGACCTGCGGCCGACAGCGCGCGACGGCGTCGGCCACCGCACGCGAGCCCTCCACCTGCCTAAGCACGGATGCCACCCCCGACCGTCAGCCGGACGTGGTCGTGGGCGAGGCGGGCGACCTCGGCGTTGGCCTGCCCCACGTCACCGTCGAACCGTTGTCGGATCGCGTCCTGGACGGCGTCCAGCGTGACCACCCCCGTGAGGGCGGCGAAGCCGCCGAGGAGGGCGGTGTTGGGGAGCGCCCGGCCGAGCACCTGCCGGGAGAGCTCCGTCGCCGGCACCGTCACGAGGCGGCGGGGATCGAGGCCCGACACCAGGTCGCCGACACCGAGGTCGTCGAACGGGCGGGAGCTGTTGACGAGCACGAAGCCGTCGGCGGGGAGCCCGGCCAGCACCGGGACGAGGCGCATCAGGGTCGGGTCCTGGACGATGACCGCGTCGGGCTCCGACACCGGGTCGTGCGCGCGGATCGGCGACCGGTCGATCCGGCAGAACGCGACCACGGGGGCGCCCGTGCGCTCGGAGCCGAAGCTGGGGAACGCCTGGGCGTGCATGCCCTGGTCGAAGGCTGCGACGGACAGCATCTCGGCGGAGGTGACGGCGCCCTGGCCGCCCCTCCCGTGGATCCGCACGCTGAACACCGGTCTCATCCCTCCTCGAGGAGGCTGTGGTGACGCAGCCGGTGCCGCGCCAGCGGTGCCTCCGTCATCCGCCTCGACGGATCCGCCGCCTCCATCACGATCCGCCACTCGGCCTCGGCGATGGTGCGGTGCACGGCCTCGATCGCATCCGGGTTCACCGAGATCGACGTGATCCCGCGGCGGACGAGGTGCTCGGCGAAAGCGGGACGGTTGGACGGGGCCTGACCGCACAGGGACGAGGTGATCCCGGACTCCTGGCAGGCGGCGACGATGCGGTCGATCGCGTCGAGCACGGCGGGGTCCGCCTCGTCGAAGACCTCGGCGCAGATCTCGGAGTCCCGGTCGACCCCGAGCACCAGCTGGGTGAGGTCGTTGCTCCCGATGGAGACCCCCTCGATGCCCATGCGTGCGTACGTCGGGATCCAGAACGCGACGGACGGGACCTCGGCCATCACCCACACCGGGATGCCCGACGCGGAGGGGTGCGCCGCGACGATCGCCATGCACGCCTCGAGCTCCCAGGCAGTGCGGACGAACGGGAGCATCAGGCGCAGGTTGGGCGTCTCGGCACGCACCCGGCCGAGCACGTCGAGCTCGAGGTCGAACAGCTCGGGGTCCTGCACGTAGCGGTAGCAGCCCCGGTAGCCGATCATCGGGTTCTCCTCGCGCGGCTCGAAGCGGTCGCCCCCCTCGAGGTTGCCGAACTCGTTCGAGCGGAAGTCGATGCTGCGGTAGACGACCGGCCGCGGGGCGAACGCCCGGGTGATGGTCAGGAGCGACTCGGCCATCGCGTCGACGAACCGCTGCTCCTCCCCCCGCTCCATGAGCAGTCGCGGGTGCACGCCGCCCAGGGCGTCGGCGACCATGAACTCGGCGCGGAGCAGCCCGACGCCGTCGACGGGGAGGGCGGCCACCTCGGCGGCGTGCTCGGCGAGGGCGAGGTTGACGTACAGGCGGGTCGAGGTCGGCGTCGGTGCGCCGGCAGCGACCGCTGCCGGCGGTGTCGCGGCCACGGGCGGTGCGGCGTCGGCACCCTCGAGCACCAGGCCGAGCGATCCGTCGAGCGTCACCACCTCGCCGTCACGCAGCACCGTCGTCGCGTCGCGCGCGCCGACGACGCACGGGACCCCGAGCTCGCGGGAGACGATCGCGGCGTGGCAGGTCATGCCGCCCCCGTCGGTGACGAGGCCGGCGGCCCGGCGGATGGCGGACATCCAGTCCGGGCTGGTCATCGGAGCGACCAGCACCTCGCCGGCCAGCAGCTGGTCGCGCTGCGACGGGTCGGTCAGCACGCGTACGGCGCCCGTGGCGCGACCGCTCGACGCGGCCAGGCCGCGCACGAGGATCCGTTGCCCGGACCCGGCGGTCGCCTCGTCGACGCCCTCCCCCACCCGCGCCGCCAGCGTGGTGATGGGCCGGGACTGGACCAGCCAGGTGCTCGAGTCCGCGATCGCCCACTCGATGTCCTGGGGCGACCCGTAGTGCTCCTCGACCCTGAGGGCGAGCCGGGCGAGGTCCAGGACGCGCCGGTCGTCGAGGATCCGGGCGCCGCCCTCCTCGCGGGACAGGTCCACGACCTGGTCGGCCCCGTCCGGGCCGCGCACGATCTTGCTGTCCTGGCGACCGAGGCGGACGTTGACGATGCGCGGCCCCTCCCGCTGGACGACGTAGGTGTCCGGTTCGACCATGCCGCTGACGATCGCCTCGCCCTGACCGAGCACGGCCTCGATGATCAACCGGTCGGTCGTCGCGCGGGTCGGGTCGACGGTGAAGATGACCCCGGAGACCTCGGAGGCCACCATGACCTGGACGATCACGGCGATCGCCGGTTCGTCGGTGAGCCGACCGTTGGCCCGGTAGGCCACGACCCGTTCGCCGTACAGCGAGGCCCAGCAGTCCCGGATGCGGTCGAGCACCTGGTCGGGTCCCACCACGTTGGTGAAGGTGGCGTTCATGCCGGCGAACGACGTGTCCCCGGCGTCCTCCGACGTGCCCGAGGAGCGCACCGCGACGCGTACGTCCTCCCCGAGCTCGCGGTAGGCCTTCGTGACGGCCTGCGCGATCTCCTCCGGCACGGCGCTGTCGCGGACCAGCTCCTGGGCGACGCCCGACGCCTCGGCGAGACCGGCGGCGTCTCCCGGGTCGGTGCGGCCCATCAGGTCGGCGAGGCGCCGGCGCGCGCCCGACTCCTCGACGGCCGCGAGGTAGGCGGAGCTCGTCACCACGAACCCGTGTGGGACCGGGAACCCGGCGCGGGTGAGCTCGCCCAGGTTGGCGCCCTTCCCGCCGACCTCGTCGACGGCGGCGAGCGAGATCTCGTCGAACCAGCGGATGGTCTGCATGGAAGCTCCTCGGGCGGGTGCGAGCCGACGGCACGTGGCCTCTTCCCCTCCACGTTCGTTCCGGCGACGACGCGACCACAGGGCCGAAGGTCACGTGCGCCCCGGGCTTTCGAGCGTCCGCCCTCGCCGGGACCCGGAGGGACGTTCGGCCCTACTCGCGCGGGGCCGGCACGACGGACCGTGGGAGCACGCGGTGGGCGGGTGGTCGCCGGCCGCGCCCGGTCGTCCGCCGGTGGCGGCCGGCATCGAGGTGGTGAGGATGACGGTCTCCGTCGCCGCCGACTCGCGCGGACTGTCGGCAGTCGAAGCGGCACGTCGTCTCGCCTCGGACGGGCCGAACGTGCTCCCGGACCACCCGCGCACCGCCGCGTGGCTCGAGCTGGCCAAGCAGCTCACCCACCTGCTCGCGCTGCTCCTGTGGGTGGCGGCAGCACTCGCCCTGCTCGCGGGCATGCCGGCACTGGCAGTCGCCATCGTCGTCATCGTGCTGCTCAACGGGGTGTTCGCGTTCTGGCAGGAGCACCGCGCAGACCGGTCGACCGAGCGGCTCAAGGACCTCCTGCCGTCCGGCGCGCGGGTCCTGCGCGACGGCAGCGCCCGCGTGGTCGACGTCGCGGACCTGGTCAGGGGCGACCTCGTGGTCCTCGAGGCCGGAGATCGTGTCGGAGCGGACCTCCGCCTCGTCCTGGCGCACGACCTGGCGCAGGACGAGTCGATGGTCACCGGCGAGAGCCGTGCGGTGGCCCACGGAGTCGGCGACCGGCTGCTCGCCGGAACCTTCGTCGTACAGGGTGCGGGTCGGGCCGTCGTCGAGGCCACCGGCGCCCGGACCAGCCTCGCGGACATCTCGCGGCTCGCTGCCACCGCCACCAGGCCCCGGAGCCCGCTGGCCGTGCAGCTCGACCGGGTGGTGCGGGTCGTGGCGGTCGTGGCGGCCCTCACCGGAGCAGGCCTGGGTGCCACAGCCGTGCTGCTCGGGCTGCACCCGACCGAGGCGTTCCTCTTCGGGGTCGGGGTGGCGGTGGCACTCGTGCCGGAGGGACTCCTGCCGACGATGACGCTGTCCCTCGCCCGCGGAGCCCAGACGATGGCCGAGCGCCACGCCCTCGTCCGGCGTCTCGACGCGGTGGAGACCCTGGGAGCCACCACGTTCATCTGCACGGACAAGACCGGCACCCTCACGCAGAACCGCATGAACGTCGTCGACGTCGTCACGGTCGCCGGCAGCGTGCAGGTCGAGGGGGTCGGCTACGAGCCGACGGCGGACCTCCTCGGGGAGGACGAGGCACTCGCGCTCGTGCCGCGCATGGCGCACGCTGCCCTCGCCTGCGTCGCAGGACGCGTCGTGCAGCACGACGGCCGGTGGGTCCCGGACGGCGACCCCATGGAGGCCGCCCTGCACTGCCTCTCGATGAGGTGCGGTGCCCGAGAGGCGTCCGGGACGCCGGCCCGGCGGCGCCCGTACACCGCGGACCGGATGCTGAGCTCGGCCCTGCTGGGTGAGGAGGTCTCCGTGCTGGGCGCGCCCGAGCAGGTGTTCCGGCGCTGCACCTCGGTCCCGGCCACCATGACGGCCGAGCTGGCGCGCCTCACCGCGAGCGGCCGGCGTGTCCTGGCCGTCGCCCGGCGCGAGTGGCGTGCCGGACCCGGCGACGAGATGGAGCGCGACCTGGAGCTGCTCGGGCTCGTCGGCCTCGAGGACCCGCCGCGCCAGGACGTCGACGAGGCGCTGCAGTCGTGTCGCGACGCGGGTGTCCGGGTGGCCATGGTGACCGGTGACCACCCCGCCACGGCGGCCGCGATCGCGCGGGAGGTCGGACTGCTGAGGGAGGGCGGCGTCGTCCTGGACGGGAGCGAGCTGCCGGAGAGGGACACCGCGTTGGCCGACCTGCTGGACAACGCGGAC
Organism: Nocardioides ganghwensis; assembly: GCF_014779655.1. GTDB lineage: Bacteria > Actinomycetota > Actinomycetes > Propionibacteriales > Nocardioidaceae > Nocardioides > Nocardioides ganghwensis. Next base: position 145,295 of record NZ_JACXYX010000014.1, on the reverse strand, counting down.
GGCGCGGTCGTCGCACGGGTCACGCCTGCGGACAAGCTGCGCATCGCGGGAGCCCTGCGCAGCCGCGGGCACGTGGTGGCGATGACCGGCGACGGCGTCAACGACGCCCCCGCGCTGCGCGAGGCCGACGTCGGCGTCGCGATGGGAGCGAGCGGGAGCGACGTCGCGCGGGAGAGTGCCGACCTGATCCTGCTGGACGACCACTTCGGGACCATCGTCACCGCCATCGAGCTGGGCCGGGCGACCTTCGCGAACGTGAGGCGGTTCCTGACCTACCACCTGACGGACAACGTCGCCGAGCTCGCGCCGTTCGCGCTGTGGGCGCTGAGCGGCGGGCAGTACCCGCTCGCCCTCACGGTCCTGCAGGTGCTCGCGCTCGACATCGGGACCGACATGCTCCCGGCCCTCGCGCTGGGCGCGGAACCTCCCCGCCGCGGCCTGATGGGCAACCGCACCTCCCGCACGATCGTCGACCGTCCCCTGCTGCTGCGCTCCTTCGGCGTCCTGGGACCGACCGAGGCGGTGATGGCGATGTCGGCCTGCACGTGGGTGCTCGTCGCCGGCGGGTGGTCGTGGGGCGAGGCACCCTCCGCGACGCTGCTCGCCACGGCGTCCGGCACGACCTTCGCGGCCATCGCCCTCGGACAGATGGCCAACGCGTTCGCCTGCCGCAGCACGATCACGCCGGTCTGGAGGTTGAAGGTGACGACGAACCGCCTGGTGGTTGCCGCGGTCCTGGTCCAGCTGGTGCTGCTCGCGGTGTTCCTGGGGTTCGCGCCGCTCGCCGGCCTGCTGGGCGGGTCGTGGCCGACCAGCACCGGGTGGCTCGCAGCCGCTGCGGCACCGGTGGCGCTCGTCACCGTCGACGGACTCGTCAAGGAAGCCCGACGTCGTCGGGGCCCACGTGCCGCGAGCCCCTGGACCAGCCGCCCCGCAACCGGCCGGGGGGTGGCAGCACGATGACCGAGAAGGTGACTCGTCCCCTCCCGAGGCCCGCCGACGTCCTGCTGGCGGACGGACGGATCGCGGCCATCCGCCCCCTGGCCCCCACCGACCGTGCCGGGCTCATGGCGCTGCACGACGCCGCGGGGGACGAGAGCCTGCGACTGCGCTTCTTCTCCCTCAGCCGAGAGGCCGCCCGCGCCTACGTCGACCACCTGATGGCCGGCTCGGGCGACACCGTCGCGACGCTGGTGGCGACCGTCGGCGGCACGATCGTGGCGACGGCCGTGGCGGAGCGGGTCGGGCCGGACCTCGCCGAGGCGGCCTTCCTCGTCGCCGACGCCGAGCACCGGCACGGGTTGGGGAGCCTGCTGCTGGAGCACCTCGCCGCCGCCTGCCGCGACGTCGGGATCCGACGGCTCGTCGCCGAGGTGCTCCCGGCCAACCACGCCATGCTCACCCTCTTCCGGGGCGCCGGGTTCACGCTCACCCAGCGCAACGACCACGGGGTACTCCTCGTGGAGATGAGCACCGAGGCCACGGCTGCCGCGGTCGAGGTGGCCGATCGTCGCGAGCGCGCGTCGGAGGCCAGGTCGCTGGCGCCCCTGCTGCACCCGCGGTCGGTGGCGATCGTCGGCGTACGGCGCGACGGGTCCGGGTTGGGCCGTGCCGTGCTGACCTCCGTCCTCGAGGGTGGCTTCACCGGCGCCGTGCACGTCGTGCACCCCGAGGTCGACTCGGTCGACGGGGTGGGTGCCTTCCCTCGCCTCAGCGACGTGCCCGGCCACGTGGACGTCGCGGTCGTCGCGGTCCCCGCCCACCACGTGCTGGACACCGTGCGGGACGCGGCGCGCGCCGGCGTCTCGGCGGTCGTGGTCATCTCCTCCGGCTTCGGCGAGCTCGGCCCCGACGGAGCCGCGATGCAGCAGCGGCTGCTCCGGACGGCTCGCGACCACAACATCAGGCTCATCGGCCCCAACTGCGTGGGCGTGATGGTCAACGACCCGGAGGTCCGCCTCAACGCGACCTTCACCCGCAGCGTGCCGCCTCCCGGTGGGCTCGCCATCGCCTCGCAGTCCGGCGGCGTCGGGATCGCGTTCCTCGACCTGGCGCGAGAGCTCGGCCTCGGCGTCGGCACGTTCATCTCGCTCGGGAACAAGGCCGACGTGTCGGGCAACGACCTGCTCGCCGCGTGGCTGGACGACCCGACGGTCACTGCCGCCGCGCTCTACCTGGAGTCGTTCGGCAACGCGCCGAAGTTCGCCCGGATCGCGCGCCGCTTCGCCGAGCGCAAGCCGGTGCTGGCCGTCGTGGGCGGCCGGTCGGCGAGCGGCCGCCGCGGCGGGGCGTCCCACACCGCCGCCGCAGCGACCCCCGCGGTCGGCGTCGACGCGCTCTTCAGCCACGCCGGCGTGCTCGGCTGCGCGAGTGCGGAGGAGATGGGGCGTACGGCCCTCCTCCTCGCCGAGCAGCCCCTCCCTCGCGGGCGCAGGCTCGCCGTCGTCAGCAACGCCGGCGGGCTCGGCGTCCTGGCCGCCGACGCAGCCGACCTCCACGGCCTCGACGTCCCGGAGCTGTCGTCCGGCCTGCGCAGCAGGATCAGCGACCACGTGGCCGGGACCGTGGGAACGGCCAACCCGGTCGACCTCGGGGCAGGTGCCTGCGCGGACGACGTCCGCAGCGTGGCAGCGGCGCTCCTGGCCTCGGGTGAGGTGGACGCCCTGCTCGTGGTGCTGGTGCCGACCAGCGCCACCCCCGCGCAGCCCCTGGTGGACGCCCTGGTCGCGACCCGCGCCGGGTTCCCCGCCACACCGGTGGCGCTCGTCGGGCTGGGCGGCCTCGGGAAGGGGGCAGAGGGCGTCACCGTCTTCCGTGCCGTCGACGACGCCGTCGAGGCCATGGGTGCCGCAGCGAGGTACGCCTCGTGGCTGGCGACACCGCGCACCCTCCCCGCCTCGCACGACGAGGAACGAGCCGCGGCTGCGCGGGGTGTCGCCCTGGGCCTCCTCGACGACCTCGGGGACGGGGGCGGCTGGGTCGACGCCGCGGACGTGCCGGGGCTGCTGGGGCCCTACGGCCTCGAGCCCGTCGGTCGCCTCGCGAACGACCTCGGCACGGCCACCCGCGTCGCCTCGGACGTGGGATACCCGGTCGTGGTCAAGATCGCCGACCGCGACGTCGTGCACAAGTCGGACCGGGGCCTCGTCCGCCTCGGGCTGGACTCGGACGAGGGGGTCGAGGAGGCCGTCCGCGCGTTCGCAGCCGAGCTCGGCCGCAGCACGGTCCCCGTCCTCGTCCAGCCGTTCGTCCGCGGCGTCGAGGTCGCCCTCGGCGTCGTGCGCGACCCGAGCCTCGGGCCGCTGGTCATGGTCGCGGCCGGTGGGGTCGCCACGGGCATCCTCGACGACCGGACCTTCCTGCTCCCCCCGTTCTCCCGGCAGGACGCCGCTCGCGCGATCCGGTCGCTGCGGATGTGGCCCCTCCTCGACGGCTACCGGGGAGCGCAGCCGGTGGACACCAGCGAGCTGGAGCGGACGGTGGTCGCCCTCGGCGACCTCGCCCTCGACGTCCCGGAGGTCGCCGAGCTCGACCTGAACCCGGTGATGTGCACGCCGAACGGCACCGTCCTCGTGGACGTGCGGGTCAGGCTCGCCCCGCATCCGTACGACCTCGCTGCCCAGCCCCGCCAGCTCCGGTCGTAGGGGCGCAGGGCAGAAGGTCCCGGCGAACACGGGACCTCCGCCCGCGGCGCCAGGACGCGGGCGCTGCCTACGGTCGGAGCATGGAGCAGTCCACGCTCATCCGGGCCTGCCTCGTCGCCGTGGACGGCGCCGCAGCCGGTGTCGACGCGCTCGTCTGGGCACTGCGCCGTGCCGCCGACCACGACACCGTCGTGGACGTGCTGACGGTCTGGCCGGACCACCGCAGCGTCTTCGTGCGCGAGGTGCCCGGCCACTTCTGCGCTGCGCGGTGGGAAGCCGCCGTCGCCCAGCAGGACACCATCCGCCGGGCCGCCGACCTCGTGTCCACGGCGCCGATCCGGTCGGTCTCCCTCCAGAACGCGGACGTCCTCGACGCGATCGTGCGTGCCTCGGAGCGACACGACCTCGTGGTCCTCGGCTCGGGGTCACCGCGCGGCCCCCACCGACTCACCGACCGCATCGTCGACGCCGTGCCCTGCGACGTCGTCGTGGTCGGGCCGCACGCCCACCACCCAGCACGCCCACACCAAGGAGCTTCGTCATGAAGGCACTCGTCTACGGTGGCCCCGGCCACCGGTCCTGGGTCGACGTACCGGACCCTGCCGTCAAGGACCCGGAGGACGCGATCGTCCGGGTCGACGCCGTGACCATCTGCGGCACGGACCTGCACATCCTCAAGGGCGACGTGCCGGAGGTCGGGTCCGGGCGCATCCTGGGCCACGAGGCCGTCGGCACCGTCGTCGAGACCGGCGAGCAGGTGCACGGCGTGACGGTCGGGCAACGCGTGCTGGTCTCCTGCATCTCCGGGTGCGGAAGGTGCCGGTTCTGCAAAGAGGGCCGCTACGGGCAGTGCCTCGGCGGAGGGGGCTGGGTCCTCGGCCACACGATCGACGGCACCCAGGCCGAGCGGGTGCGCGTCCCGTTCGCCGACCACTCCCTGCACGTGCTGCCGGACAACGTGAGCAACGAGGACGCCCTCATGCTCGCCGACATCCTGCCCACGTCGTACGAGGTCGGCGTCCTCGCCGGCCGGGTCTCCCCGGGCGACGTCGTGGTGGTGGTCGGAGCCGGTCCGATCGGGCTCGCGGCGCTCGCCACCGCTCGTCTCCTCAGCCCGTCCCGGATCGTCATGGTCGACCCGGCGGAGTCCAGGAGGAGCCACGCGCTGGCCTCGGGAGCGGACCACGCCGTGGGGTCGGACGCTGAGGCGGAGGCGCTGGTCCACGAGCTCACCGACGGCCTGGGAGCCGACGTCACCATCGAGGCCGTGGGGGTGCCGGCCAGCTTCGAGCTGTGCACGGCGCTGGTCCGGCCCGGTGGGCACGTGGCCAACGTCGGGGTCCACGGGGCGCCGGCCACGCTCCACCTCGAGTCCCTCTGGATCAAGGACGTCACCATCACCACGGGCCTGGTGGACACCCGCACGACACCGCTGCTCCTCCGCCTGCTCGGCGACGGCAAGCTCGACGTGTCGTCGCTGTGCACGCACCGCTTCGGCCTCGACGAGATGCAGGACGCCTACGACGTCTTCGCCCGCGCCGGCGAGACGGGCGCGCTCAAGGTCGTGCTCTTCAACCCCGACTCCGTCGACTGAGGACGCGCACCGTGGGCTACGACGTGCACCTCGACGAGGTCCGGACGCGACCGACGGCAGTCGTGCGCGCCCACGTCCGCACCGACGACATCGCCGACTTCGTCGGGGGCGCCTTCGCCGAGGTGATGACGGTGCTCGAGGGGCAACGGCTCGCGCCGCTGGGCCCCCCGTTCAGCCGTTACACGGTGGGCGAGGACGGCTTCGACGTCGAGAGCGGCTTCCCCTCGTCCGGTGCGGTCGCACCCAGCGGGAGGGTCGTGCCGTCCGAGCTGCCCGGAGGGATGGTCGCGACGACGCTGCACACCGGCGCGTACGACGGGGTGGGCGACGCCTACGCGGCCGTGACCAGCTGGCTGGCCGAGCACGGGATGGAGGCCTGCGGAGCGCCGTGGGAGTCCTACCTCGACGGCCCGGAGGTCGCCGAGCCGCGGACCGAGGTCGTCGTCCCGTGCCGGCCGGTCGAGGCCGCGGCGGTCACCTGACGGCCGCGTCCTGCTCCCCCGTCTGCACCCGCCACAGCGCGGCGTACGCCCCGTCACCGGCGATGAGCTCGTCGTGGGTCCCTGACTCGACCACCCGACCCGCGTCGAGCACCCAGATCCGGTGCGCGTGCCGGACGGTCGAGAGGCGGTGGGCGACCACGATCGCGGTGCGCTGGGCCGTGGCCTTGCGCAGCGAGCGCTGGATGGCCGCCTCGGTCTCGTTGTCGACGGCGCTGGTCGCCTCGTCGAGGACCAGCACGGCGGGGTCGCGGAGCAGCGCCCGGGCCAGGGCGAGGCGCTGGCGCTGGCCGCCCGAGAGCGTGACACCGCGCTCCCCCACCCAGGTGTCGAGGCCGTCGGGCATCGCGTCGACGAAGTCGAGGGCCGCCGCCGCCTCGGCCGCGGCCCGGACCTCCTCGCGGGTGGCGTCGGGGCGGCCGTAGGCGATGTTGTCGGCGACCGTGCCGGCGAACATGAAGACGTCCTGGGCGACGTACCCCATCGACCCGCGCAGCGAGTCCCAGTCGAGGTCGCGGACGTCCTGGCCGTCGAGGAGGACCCGTCCGTCGCGGGGGTCGTCGAAGCGCAGCACCAGCCGCAGCAGCGACGACTTGCCCGACCCGGTGGCCCCGACGATGGCGTGGGTCTCGCCGGCGGGGACGACCAGGTCGATGCCGTGCAGCACGTCGGGCCCGTCGGCGTACCCCGCCCGTACGCCCCGCAGCTCGACCCGGCCCGCGACCGGGCGCTCGAGGGCGGTCGCGCCGGCCGGGACGGTGACGGGCACCGCCAGCAGGCCGAGGATCCGGGCCGCGGAGGCGCGTCCGCGCTGGTAGAGGTCGAGCACCTCCGCCACCTCGGTGAGCGGCCAGAGCAGTCGCTGGGTCATGAACACCAGCACCGAGTAGAGGCCGACCTCGAGGTCGCCGCGCAGGGTCGCCCAGCCGCCCAGCAGCAGGGTGCAGGTGAAGCCGGCGAGGATCGCCATCCGCACCAGGGGGACGAACGCGGCCGAGGAGCGGATCGCGTCGGTGTTGGCCTCGCGGTAGGCCCGCGAGACCGCGGCCACCCGGTCGCGCTCGCGGTCCTCGGCGGTGAAGGCCTTGATCGTGGCGATGCCGGAGATGTTGGACGAGAGCGTGCCGGACAGGTCGGACACCGCCGCCCGGACCCGGTCGTAGAGCGGCTCGAGGCGCCGCTGGAAGACGAGCGAGCCCACGACGATCACCGGGATGGGCAGGAACGCCAGGACCAGGAGCTGGCCGGAGGCCGCGGCGAACACCGCTCCGACGAGCAACACGTTGAGCACCGTCTGGAGGATCGCGGGGGCGCCGACGTCGAGGAAGCGCTCGAGCTGGTTGACGTCGTCGTTGAGCGTGGCCAGCGTGGAGCCGGCGGGGCGGCTCTCGTGCCAGCCGAGGTCGAGGTGCTGGACGTGGTCGTACGCCTCCACCCGCAGGTCGTGCTCCACGCCCTGGGCCAGGCCCCGCCACAGCACGCTCGCGACGTACTCGCTGAGCGACTCGACCACCCACACCACGGCGTTGACGACCGCGAGCCAGCCGAGCTGGGCGAAGCGGGACTCGACGCCGAGCACCTCGCCCACGAACGACGCGTCGCCGCGGACCACGACGTCGACCGCAGCGCCGATCAGCAGCTCGGGGACGACGTCGGCGACCTTGTTGACCGTGGACGCCACGACGGCGCCGACGAAGCGACCGCGGTAGGCGCCGTAGCGGCGCCACAGGGCACGCAACGGCTGGACGGCATCGGGGGTGTCGGGCTCGAGCACCCGCACAGGTTAGGAGGCCTGACCGGCCGGGCCTCACCGGGCCGCGTCGATGTAGGCGACCATCCGGTCGAACAGCTCCGTGGCGCGGTGCAGGTCCTCGGACGCACCCGGCGGGTCGGGCTGCGGCGGCAGGTCGGCGGCCTCGCGCCACTCCGGGCGCAGCTCGTCGGCGAGGGCGGCGGCGATGCGGCTGGCGTCGCGCACCACCTGCGGGTCGACCGACCACACCGCCTCGAACGTGCGGTCGCCCGCCCCGGGATCCTGCCCGGGGCGCTCGACGGCGGTCAGGCACGCGGGCAGGTCGACGGCGTCGCACACCACGACCCACTCCCGGTTGAGTGGCGAGTCGGACGGCACGCGGACCTCGATCGGCGCTCCCCTGCGCGGCGGGGCAGGGTGCTCGAAGTCGGCGAAGACGACGGTGCACTGCGCCGTACGGGCGAGCTCGCGCCACCGGTCGTACGACGCACGCAGGAAGCGCTCGCGCTGGAACGCGCCGAAGAGCAAGGGGTCGGCGGCGCGGGCGCAGCACTCGTCCTCGATCGCGTGGCTCATCGACACCAGGGTGTGGCGCGAGAGCACCTGCGGCCGGAGCACGGGGTGGCGGCGTCGGAGCTCGGCGAAGACCGACCCCGACCGCACGGGCGGGGCGTCGGCTCGCTGGACGGCGGCGGCGAGCGAGAGCCCGCCCCGCCGACGCGCCAGGACCTCGAGCACCGCGTCGACGTCGGCCTCGCTGTAGCGACGGTGCTCCCCGGCACGCCGGTCGGGCTGGAGGAACCCGTAGCGCTTCTCCCAGCTGCGAAGCGTGGAAATGGGTACTCCAGTCCTGTGGGCCAGGTCGCCGATCGACAGCGTGACGCGTGAACTGGCATCGACCACGGTCCACCCCTTCGCATCGTGCCTAGATTTAGTTGGAAGTGTTGCATAGATTCGGTAGCGACGGTCCAGCTTGCGGGAGGCACCACATGATCGGCACGGACACCGGCACGACCAGGAGCACGGACGCGGCGCTGGCGCGCCTGCTGGCGGAGGGACGCAGGCGGGCGGCCACCATCGACGTCCACCACGCCCTGCTGTGGGAGGCGCTGAGCGCCGCGACCGAGGGGGGCAAGCGGTTCCGCCCGGCCCTGGTCGTCGCCACGCACGACGCCCTCGGCGGGGACTGCGCCGGTCCGGCGGCCGAGGTGGGCGCGGCCGTCGAGCTGCTGCACACCGCCTTCGTCGTGCACGACGACGTCATCGACGACGACCACGTCCGCCGCGGACGGCCCAACGTCAGCGGCACCTTCCGGGCCGTGGCGGGCATCGACGGCGCCGGGACGGACGCGGCGGCCGGCTACGGGCTCACCGCGGCGATCCTGGCCGGCGACCTCGCCCTGGCCGCAGCCGTCCGAGCCGTGGCCCTGAGCGGTGCGCCGGCACCGGTCGTGGCACGACTGCTCGACCTCTTCGACCTCGCCCTGCACCGGACCGCGTCCGGCGAGCTCGCCGACGTACGCCTCTCGCTCGACCTCGCCGCGGCCTCCCTCGACCAGAGCCTGGAGATGGAGGCACAGAAGACCAGCGCCTACTCCTTCTCCCTGCCGCTCCAGGCCGGCGCGGTGCTGGCCGGCGCGGACGAGGCGACGACCGCCCGGCTCGGCGACGCCGGGCGGGCGATGGGCATCGCCTTCCAGCTCGCCGACGACCTCATCGGCGTGTTCGGCGACCCGGCCCGCTCCGGCAAGAGCACCACGTGCGACCTCCGCACCCGCAAGCAGACGCCGCTCCTCGTGCACGCCCGCACGACCCCCGAGTGGGAGCAGGTCCGCCGCCACCTGGGCCGGGAGCTCGACGTCGACGAGCTCGCCGAGGTGCGCGAGCTGCTCACCTCCTCGGGCTCGCGACGCTTCGTCGAGGAGCTCGCCGAGCGACACCTCGAGCAGGCCCGGACGGTGCTCGACGGCCTCGGCATCCCGGACGACCTGCTCGACGGCGTGGGCGTACGTCCCCTGGCGCTGGCCGACGGCAGCGAGGTGGCGGCATGACGCTCTTCGTGGGCCGGCTGGTCCAGGGTGGCGCCCCCCGCAGCCTGTACGACGCGACGTCCGAGGCCAGCTCCGCGGTGGTGATCCGCGAGTACTCCAGCTCCTTCGGACTCGCCTCCCGCCTCCTCGCCGAGCCCGTGCGCACGCAGGTCCGCAACATCTACGCCCTCGTGCGGGTCGCCGACGAGATCGTCGACAACCCCGACCCGGCGCTCGACCGCACGGCGCGGGCCACCATGCTCGACTGGCTCGAGGACGACGTGCACCACGCGCTGCGCACCGGCTACAGCGGCAACCTCGTGGTGCACGCCTTCGCCCGCACGGCCATCGCCGTGGGGATCGGGACCGAGATCGTGTCGCCCTTCTTCGCCTCGATGCGCACCGACCTCGACACCCGGACGCACACGCAGGAGAGCTTCGACCGCTACGTCTACGGCTCGGCCGAGGTGGTCGGGCTGATGTGCCTGCGCGCCTTCCTGGCCGCCCCCGACGCGGGCCCGGACGGCCGGGCACGGTACGACCGGCTCGCCCCCGGGGCCCGGAGCCTGGGCGCGGCCTTCCAGAAGCTGAACTTCGTGCGCGACCTCTCCGACGACCACGACCTGCTGCGCCGCGACTACTTCCCGGGCCTGGACGTCGAGACGTTCTGCGACGCCGACCGCGACCGGATCCTCGACGACATCGACGCCGACCTGCGTGCCGCGTCCGCCGTCGTGCCCGACCTGCCGCCCAGCAGCCGGCGCGCCGTACGAGCCGCCCACGCCACGTTCGCCGAGCTGGCCAGCCGCCTGCGCGCGGCCCCGGCCGAGGAGATCCGGCGCACCCGCGTCCGGGTGCCGGCGCCGGTCAAGCTCCGCCTCGCCGTGGGCTCGCTGCGGGAGGGTCGATCGTGACCCTGCGACTTCCCGAGCGCCTGACCCGGCTCACCCCCTCCCCCCGTCACTCCGGTGACGGCGGTCCCCGGCGGGTGGTCGTCGTCGGAGGCGGCATCGCCGGCCTGGCCACCGCCGCCCTCCTGGCCTCGCGCGGCCACTCCGTCGACCTCCTGGAGAAGAACGACGACCTGGGCGGCCGCGTCGGCAGCGTGGAGCGCGACGGCTTCCGCTTCGACACCGGCGCGTCGTGGTACCTCATGCCCGAGGTCTTCGAGCACTTCTTCTCCCTGCTCGGCACGTCCGCCGAGGCCGAGCTCGACCTGGCCGTGCTCGACCCGAGCTACCGCGTGTTCTTCGAGGGACACCCCGACCCGGTGGACCTGCGCCCCGACCGGGAGCACAACCGCGCGCTCTTCGAGTCGCTCGAGCCGGGCGCGGGCGAGGCCTTCGACGCCTACCTCCGCTCGGCCGAGAGCACCTACGACATGGCGCTGCGGCGCTTCCTCTACACGAGCTTCGACTCGCCCACGGCCTTCGTGCACCCCGACGTCGTACGCCGCACCCCGGCGCTCGGGCGCCTGCTCACGCGGTCGCTGGAGAGCCACGTGGCCGCGTCGTTCACCGACCACCGGCTGCGCCAGGTCCTCGGCTACCCCGCCGTCTTCCTCGGCTCCTCCCCCAGCCGGGCGCCGAGCATGTACCACCTGATGAGCCGCCTCGACCTCGGCGACCGCGTGCTCTATCCCCAGGGCGGGTTCACCGAGCTGATCCGCGTCGTCGCCGACCTCGCCGAGCGCCACGGGGCCCGCCTGCACACCGGTGCCGCCGTCACCCGGATCCTCACCACCGAGGGTGACGGCCGGCGGGCGGTGGTCACGGGCGTGGAGCACGAGGCCCCGGGCGGGACGCGGACGCTGTCCGCCGACGTGGTCGTCGGCGCCGCCGACCTCCACCACCTCGAGACCGAGCTGCTGCCGCGCGGGCTCCAGACGCACCCCGAGCAGGCGTGGCGGGACCGCTCGCCGGGTCCCGGCGCCGTGCTCGCGATGCTCGGCGTGGAGGGCCGGCTCCCCCAGCTGCCGCACCACACGCTGTTCTTCACCCGCGACTGGGGGCAGAACTTCGGGGACATCTTCGGCAAGGATGCACGTGTGCCCGATCCTGCCTCGATCTACGTCTGCAAGCCCTCGGAGACCGACCCCACCGTCGCGCCGGAGGGCTGCGAGAACCTGTTCGTGCTCGTCCCCGTGCCCGCCGACACCGCCATCGGCAGCGGCGGCGACGACGGCGCCGGCTCCGAGACGGTCGAGCGGACGGCCGACGCGGCGATCGACCAGATCGCCACGTGGGCCGGCGTGCCCGACCTGCGCGAGCGGATCCGCGTACGCCACACGGTCGGTCCCCAGGACTTCGAGCGGCGCTACCACTCGTGGCGAGGCGGCGCCCTCGGCCTCGAGCACACCCTGCGCCAGAGCGCGTTCCTGCGTCCCGGCAACGCCTCGTCCAAGGTCGACGGCCTGCTCTACGCCGGCGCCAGCACCGTGCCCGGCGTCGGGCTGCCGATGTGCCTCATCAGCGCCGAGCTCGTGCTCAAGCGCGTCACCGGTGACCGGTCGAGCCTGCCGGTGGGCACGTGAGGACCTCGTGAGCCTTCCGCACTGGTCCTACGTCGCCATGCTGGCGTTCTGCCTGGCCGGCACGTTGCCGCTGGTGCCGGCGTTCCGCCTGCGCGTGCTGCGCCAGCCCGGACGGCTGCTGCTGACGATCGCGCTGGCGGGGACGCCCTTCCTGCTCTGGGACCTGTGGGCGACCGAGGTCGGCCACTGGTGGTTCGACGAGGGGCAGACCCTGCCGTGGCGCGTCGCCGGGCTCCCGCTGGAGGAGATCGGCTTCTTCGTCGTCATCCCCCTCGTGTCCGTGCTGACCCTCGAGGGCGTACGCGCGGCCCGCCGCGGCGTGCGGCCCGGCGTGGCGAGACGCAGGCAGGAGGCCCGGTGACCTACACCGCCATCGGCGTCGCCTGCGTGGTCCTCGCCCTCGTGCTGGACCGCTGGGTGGCACGCACCCGGGTCACCTCGACCCGGGACTGGTGGTCGGCCTACGCGATCATCGTGTTCTTCCAGCTGCTCACCAACGGCTGGCTCACCGGCCGCGGCATCGTGCGCTACTCCGGTGACGCCATCCTCGGCAGCGGCGAGATCCGCTTCCTCGGCGACGGTCGCCTCGTCTTCGCCCCGGTCGAGGACCTGATGTTCGGCTTCGGGCTCGTGCTGTGCAGCTGCGTGGCGTGGACCTGGCTCGGACGCCGACCGGCCTTCCGTGACCGCGCCGGGGACGAGGTGGGGGCGTGAGCGTCGCGACCCGCCTGCAGGCGATGCAGCCCACCGACGTGGGAGTGCCCGGCCCCACGTCCTGGGACATGGCCCGCGCCTTCCGGTCGGTCCGCGCCGACCCGCTGACCTTCCTCGGCGAAGTCGCCGAACGCTACGGCGACACCGTGTCGTTCCCGGTCCCGGGCGCGCCCGCGCTCCTGATCAACGACCCCGTCGACGTCAAGCACGTGCTCCAGACATCCGCCCGCAGCTGGGGCAAGGACACCGTCCAGTACGCCGCCCTCGCGCGGGTCACCGGTCCCGGCCTCCTGGCGTCGGCCGAGCCGGGCTGGATCGAGCACCGGCGGCTCGCGGCGCCTGCCTTCCACCACCAGCGCCTCGAAGCCGTCGGCGACGAGGTGCGCGCCGCCGCCCGGACGGCGATCGACGCCCGGCTCGGCGGCCCGGCCCCGCGCCGGGTCGTGGGCGGGGAGGTCGTCGACGTGGCCGCGCTGACGCACGCCATCGGCCTCGACGCCGTGGGGCGCGCGCTCTTCAGCACCGACCTCTCCGACCAGGCACAGGACCTGCTCCGGGCGACGAGCGACGCTGCCGACCTCGTGGTCCGGCTCGGACGCTCGATCCTGCCGCGAGCCGAGTGGACCCCCACCCGGACCAACCTGCGGCTGCGCTCGGCGCGCCGTCGGCTCGACGCGGGCGCCGCGGCCATCATCGCGGAGCGTCGCGCCCGCGACGCCGGCCGAGGCGACGACCTCCTCGGCCTGCTCCTCGACAGCGGGATGCACGACGGTGAGGTCCGCGACGAGCTCGTCACGATGGTCATCGCCGGCCACGAGACCGTCGCCGCCGCCCTCGCGTGGACCCTCATGCTGCTCGCCGAGCACCCCGACGCCCAGGACCGGGTCCGCGCCGAGCTCGACAGCCGTCCCGGACCGGTCCCGCTCGTCGGCAACCGCGACCGGCTGCCGTGGACCCGCGCGGTCGTCGACGAGGCGCTGCGGCTCTACCCGCCTGCCTGGGCGATCTCGCGCCGCTCGCACCGCGACGACGTCCTGGGCGGCCGGGCGGTGCCCGCCGGCACGCTGGCGATCATCAGCCCATGGCTGGTCCACCGCCGTCCGGACCTGTGGCCCGACCCGGAGTCCTTCCGCCCCGAGCGGTTCGTCGACGGCACCGCGCGCACCGGCTACCTGCCCTTCGGCCAGGGGCCGCGGCTGTGCATCGGACGCGAGTTCGCCCTCGGCGAGATGGTCGTCGTGCTCGCCGAGCTGCTGCGCGAGCACCGCATCGACGTCCCGACCGGGTGGGACCGCCCGGTCGCCGAGGCCAAGGTCGCGGTCCACCCCCGCGGCGGGATGCCCCTCGTCGTACGACGGCTGGGTGCGCGATGACCGCCGACGTCGTGGTCGACCTCGTGATCGCCGTGCTGCTGGTCGTCGCGGCGGCGTGCGCCCAGCGGCTGGTGGCCGACCTCCGTACGCTCCCTCGTCCGACCTCGGCCGACCCGGCTCGGCGCCAGCCGTCGGTGTCGGTGGTCGTGCCGGCCCGCGACGAGGAGCGGACGCTGCCCCTCCTGCTGGACTCCGTGCGCGCCCAGGGCCCGGCCGTCACCGAGGTCCTCGTCGTCGACGACGCCTCGCAGGACGCGACCGCCGAGGTCGCACGGGCGGGCGGTGCCCGGGTCCTGACCGCCGGCACCCCGCCCCCGGGCTGGACCGGCAAGGCGTGGGCCTGCCAGGCCGGCGCCGACGCGACCACGGGTGACCTGCTCCTCTTCCTCGACGCCGACACCGTCCTCGCCCCCGGGGCGCTGGTCGGCCTGCTCGACGCCCACGCACGCCACGGCGGGCTGGTCTCGGTGCAGCCGCACCACGTCGTCGTGCGCCCCTACGAGCAGCTGTCGGCCTACTTCAACGTCGTCGCGGTGATCGCCAGCGGCGCGTTCACCCGCAGCGCAGGCACGGACCGTCCCGCGTATCCCGGCGACAGTGCTCCGATGGCGTTCGGTCCCTGCCTGCTGACCTCCCGCGCCGACCACTCGGCGGCCGGCGGCCACGCAGCCGTCCGCGCGGACATCCTCGACGACGCGGCGCTGGCGGCGGCCTACCACCGCGCCGGCCTGCCGGTGTGGTGCGCCGTCGGCGGCGACGCCGTACGGATGCGCAGCTATCCCGGCGGGCTGCGGCAGCTCGCGGCGGGCTGGACCAAGAACATCGCCTCCGGGGCGTCCGCCGCCGCCCCGTCGGCGAGCGCGGCGACCGTCGCGTGGATCAGCGCGCACCACGCGGTCGCAGTCGGGGCTCTCGCGTCGCTCGGCACCGCGCTCGCCGGCCGCGGCGGCTCGCTCGTCGCCGGCAGTCCCGTGCTGTGGGCGCTCGCCTACGTCGGCATCGCCCTCCAGCTGCACTGGGTGCTGCGCCGCACGGGGTCGTTCCGGTGGTGGGCGTGGGCGCTGTTCCCGCTCACCCTGCTGGCCTTCGACGTGGTCTTCGCCCGCTCGCTCGCGCTCACCGCCGTACGCCGCTCCGTGCCCTGGCGCGGTCGCGACGTCTCGCTCGCCGACCGCGGGTCGCCGGAGGGGGTGGGCTGATGCTCCGGCTGGTCATGCCGCAGACCGTCACGATCGTGGTCGACGTCCTCGCGTGGGGCGTCTTCCACGCGGCGACGGGCTACGCCGCCCACCGCCTCGGCGACGACCGCCTGGCCCGCGACGGCTGGGGGCTGCGGACGCGCCGCTTCGAGGCCGGCGGTCACTGGTACCGCCGCAGGCTGCGCATCCACCGCTGGAAGGACCGGCTCCCCGAGGCGGGCGCGCTCTTCGACGGCGGCGTCAGCAAGCGCGAGCTCCCCGCCCCCGACACCGAAGGGCTCCGGGTCTTCGTGAGGGAGACCCGACGGGCCGAGCTCGCGCACTGGTGGGCGCTGTGGTGCAGCCCGCTCTTCCTCCTCTGGAACCCGCCGCTGGCCGCCGCCCTGCTGGTGTCCTACGGCGTGCTGGTCAACCTGCCCTTCATCGCCATCCAGCGCTACAACCGGTTCCGCACCCAGGCGCTGCTCGAGCGGCTGTCACGCCGACGGAGCCACGCATGACCAGCGTGGCGACCTCGCGCTCGCAGGCCGACGCCGACGCCGACGACCAGCCGTCGCGGCACGGTCCCGTCGCCCAGCTCCTCATCGCGTGGTCCCCGCTCAGCGCGATCCTGGTCGCCTACTGGGTGGCGCAGTGGATCACCGCGCCGCTCGGCCTCGGCGACGGGTCCGACACCAACCGTCTCGGCGCCGGGCTCCACGTGCTCGGGCCCGCGCGCGGCGACCAGGCGCTGTTCGGGACCGTCCCCAGCGTCTGGCTCCAGGCCCGCCTCATCGACGGCTCGCCCCAGTGGTACGACGCCCTGGCGGCGCTGGTCTACGTCACCCACTTCGTCACCATCCCGCTCATCACGGCGGTGGTGTGGTTCCGCGTGCGCGAGCGGTTCGCCAAGTGGCTCACCGCGGTCCTGACCATGTCGCTCGTCGGGATCGCCGGCTACCTCGCCTATCCCGCCGCTCCCCCGTGGCTGGCCGCCGAGCGAGGCGCCATCGGCGCCGTCGACCGCATCTCGCACGTCGGCTGGGAGGCGATGGGGCTCGACGCGATCGGTCGGCTCGTGGAGCTCGGCCAGGCCGGGAGCAACCCGGTCGCGGCGATGCCGTCCCTGCACGCCGGCGCCGCCTTCCTCGCGGCCGCGTTCCTCTGGCCCTCGGTGTCGCACCTCGTGCGGGTCCTCCTGGTGGCCTACGCCCTGGCGATGGCGCTCACCCTCGTCCACACCGGCGAGCACTACGTCGTCGACGTCCTCGCCGGGTGGTTCGTCGCCACCCTCGGCGTCGCGACGGCCCGCCCGGTCGGTCGCCGGGTGCGGGAGCCGGCCGAGCGACCGGGAGGCGCGACATGAGCAGTCCCGGCTCCGCGCTCGCCGCACGCCCTGCGCCGTCCGTCGTACGCACCCTCGTGGCGGCCTCGCACCCCGGTCCCGCGCTGGCGGTGACCGTCCTCGCCGGCCTGCTCGCGCTCGCCCAGGGCCTGCCTCCGGCGACGTCCGCCCTGCTGGTGGCCGCGGTGCTGGCGGGGCAGCTCACCGTGGGGTGGAGCAACGACCTCGTGGACCGCGCCCGCGACCGCGCGGCCGGGCGTACGGACAAGCCGCTCGCCGTCGACGGCGCTCCCGTCGCCGTCGTGCGCGCCGCGTGCGCGCTGGCCGTCCTGGCCTGCGTCGGGCTGTCGCTGGCGCTCGGCACGGCCGCCGGGCTGGTCCACCTCGCCTGCGTGGCCTCCGCGTGGGCCTACAACCTCGGGCTCAAGGCGACCGTCTGGTCGTGGCTGCCCTACGCCGTCTCCTTCGGCGGCCTCACCGCCGTGGTCACCCTCGCCGACGGCCAGGCCCCGCCGTGGTGGTGGCCGCTCGGCGCCGCCCTCCTGGGCGTCGGTGCCCACCTGCTCAACGTGCTGCCCGACCTCGCCGACGACGCCGCCACGGGAGTCCGAGGGCTCCCGCACCGGCTGGGGCCGCGCCGCATCGCGCCCGTCGCGGCCGTGGTCCTGGTCGCGGCGTCGGCGGTGGTCCTGCTCGGTGCCGCGCCGCCGCTCGCGGTGACCGTCGGCGCCGCCGTCGTGGTGCTCGGGCTCGGCACCGTGGTCGTCGCCGGCCGGGGACGCGCACCGTTCGTCGCGGCGGTCGGCGTCGCCCTGGTCGACGCCCTGCTGCTGGTGGTGGCCCGATGAGCCGCGCGCTCGAGCACTGGGACGTGGTCGTCGTCGGCGCCGGCCCGGCCGGGTCGTCGGCCGCGCTCGGGGCGCTCGCGGAGGACCCGGGGCTGCGGGTGCTGCTCCTCGACCGCAGCGAGTTCCCGCGCGACAAGTCGTGCGGGGACGGCATCGCCCCGCACGTGCTCGACGCGCTCGCGCCGGTCGGCGCCGCCGACGTCGTCGCGGACTGGACCCCGCTGCGCGACCTCGAGCTGTCCCACGGTGACGTCACCGTCAGCGGTCCGATGCGCCGCGAGGTGCACGTGGTGCCACGCGCCGTGCTCGACGCCCGGCTCGTCGAGCGCGCTGTCGCGGCCGGCGCGGTCCTGCGCACCCACCGGGTCACGTCGCTGGCCAACCTCCACGCGCCGCGCCCTCCCGGCGTCCCCGTGGTCTCCGGCCAGGTCTCGGCGGACGTGCTCGTGGGCGCCGACGGGGCACACTCGCTCGTACGCACCGCCCTGCTGGGCCGGCGACGCGAGCCACGCGCGATCGCGATCCGCGGTTACGCACCCACGACGCCGGAGATGGCCGGCCGGCAGGTCATCCGCTACGGGACCCGCCGCCAGCCGTCGTACGCCTGGGCCTTCGACCGCGGCGACGGACTGGCCAACGTCGGCTACGGCGAGCTGCTGCCCGGCGAGCGCGGCGGGGCGGGAACACCGAGCCGCCGGCTCCTCCTCGAGCAGCTCGAGGAGCTCGTCCCCGGCGCCGCCCGTACGGGCGGTGACTGGCGCGGCCACCACCTCCCGCTGAGCACGTGGCGCTGGGACCAGCCGGACGGGCCGGTCCTGCTGGCCGGCGACGCAGCAGGGCTGGTCAACCCGATGACCGGCGAGGGCATCTACTACGCCGTGGCGACCGGCATCGCCGCCGGCCGCACCGCGGCGCGCGCGGTGGCCGCCGGCCGCCCGGGCGACGCCGGGGCCCAGCACCGTAAGGTCGTCCGTGACCTGCTCGGGACCCACCTGCGCCACACGTGGGCCGCCTCGCGCCTGTCCCGCTCCCCCCGCATCGTCGACGCCGGCATCCGCGCGGCGGGACGCGACCGCCACGCCTTCGACGCCCTCGTCGAGCTCGGCCTCGGCGACGGCCGCATCGACGCCCGCCTGGCCGGCGGACTGATCCGCAGCATGGCCCGACCCCACCCGCCCCGAGCACGCACCCGACACCCAGACCAGAGGTGGCTGACATGAGGATCCTCGCAGTTCGAGGCGCACTGCCGTCGCACTCCTACCCGCAGGCCGAGATCACCGAGGCGTTCGCGGAGTTCATCTCCGAGCGCAGCCTCGACCGGTCGATGCTGCGCCGCTTCCATGCCAACGCGGGCGTCGAGCGACGCCACACCGTCCTGCCCCTGGCGGAGTACGCCGGCCTGGGCGACTTCGGGCACGCCAACGACCTGTTCATCGAGCACGCCGTGGAGCTGGGGTCGCGTGCGCTCGTCGACGCCCTCAAGGCCGCCGACCTCACCCCGTCCGACGTCGACCTGGTGGTCACCGCCACGGTGACCGGACTGGCCGTGCCCTCGCTCGACGCCCGCATCGCCGCCCAGGTCGGCCTGCGCGAGGACGTACGCCGCATGCCGCTCGTCGGGCTCGGCTGCGTCGCGGGCGCGGCCGGCATCGCCCGGGTGCACGACTACCTCCTCGGCCACCCCGGGCACACGGCGGTGCTGGTCGCGGTGGAGCTGTGCTCGCTGACGGTGCAGCGCGACGACGCCTCCGTGCCCAACCTGGTCGCGAGCGGGCTCTTCGGCGACGGCGCGGCAGCCGTCGTCGCGACCGGCTCGTCCGGGCGTCCCGGACCGGTGGAGGTCCTCGACTCGCGCAGCCGGCTCTACCCCGACAGCGAGCGCACGATGGGCTTCGACGTGACCGGCAACGGCCTGCGCATCGTGCTCGACGCCGAGGTGCCGACGCTGGTGGGCCGCTTCGTGCGCGGCGACGTCGACGCGTTCCTCGCCGACCACGACCTGACCCGCGCCGACATCGGCTGGTGGGTCTGCCACCCCGGCGGCCCCAAGGTCATCGAGGCCCTCGAGGAGGCCCTGGAGGTGCCGCGCGAAGCGGTCCGGCTGACCTGGGAGTCGCTCGCCCGGGTCGGCAACCTCTCCTCGGTGTCGGTGCTGCACGTCCTGGAGGACACGCTGCGCGAGCGGCCTCCGACGCCGGGCAGCCACGGCGTGCTGATGGCGATGGGTCCGGGCTTCTGCTCCGAGCTCGTGCTCCTGCGGGCGGCGTCGTGACCGGGCTGGTGGCGTTCACCGTCCTCGTCGCGCTCGTCGGACTCGAGCGGGTCGCCGAGCTCGTGGTGTCCACCCGCAACGCACGCTGGAGCATGGAGCGCGGCGGGGTCGAGCACGGCCTGGGCCACTTCCCGTTCATGGTCGTGCTGCACACGGCGCTGCTGGTCGGCGCGCTCGCCGAGGCGTGGATCCGGCAGCCGCAGGTGCCCTCCCTGCTCGCCTGGTCGATGCTCGCGCTCGTCATCGCCTCGCAGGCCCTGCGCTGGTGGTGCATCGCCACGCTCGGGAGGCGCTGGAACACCCGCGTGATCGTGGTGCCCGGCATGCCGCCCGTCCGTTCCGGGCCCTACCGCCTCCTGCGCCACCCCAACTACGTCGCGGTCGTCGTCGAGGGCGTTGCGCTCCCGCTGGTGCACGCCGCCTGGATCACGGCGCTGGTGTTCACGGTCCTCAACGCCGCGCTGCTCGTCGTACGCATCCGGGTCGAGGACGCGGCGCTGGCCACGCTTCCGACCGAGGAGCCCGCCGGTGCGTGACGGGGTGCGTGACGAGCTGCGTGACGTGGTGGTGGCCGGCGGCGGCCCGGTCGGCCTCGCCGTGGCGCTGCACGCCCACCGCGCGGGCCTGTCGGTCGTGGTGCGCGAGCCGCGGACCGGGCCGATCGACAAGGCCTGCGGCGAGGGACTCATGCCGGGGGCCGTGGCCGAGCTCGCCGCGCTCGGCGTGCACCCGCGAGGACGAGAGCTGGCCGGGATCCGCTACCTCGACGGCTCCGGCGACGGCCGGGAGGCGACAGCCGGCTTCGCCCGCGGCCCCGGGCGGGGCGTACGCCGCACCGTGCTCCACGAGGCACTCGCGGAGCAGGTCGCCACCGCCGGCATCCCCGTCGACCCCCGGCCCGTGGCCGCCGTCGTCGACGCCGGGGACCACCTGCTCGTCGACGGTGAGCCGGCGCGCCACCTCGTCGCCGCCGACGGGCTGCACTCCCCCGTACGACGCCTCGTGGGACTCGACGCCCCTGTCACCGCACGTCGCCGCTTCGGGCTGCGCTGCCACGTGCAGCAGGCGCCGTGGACGTCGTACGTCGAGGTGCACTGGTCGCCACGTGCCGAGGCCTACGTGACCCCGGTCGACGACGACCTCGTCGGCGTGGCGGTGCTGGCCGAGGCCGGATCGCGCTTCGACGACCTCCTCGACGACTTCCCGCTGCTGCAGGAGCGCCTGACCGGCACCCGCACCCGGGTGATGGGCGCGGGACCTCTGCGCCAGCGCGCCCGGTCGCGGTCGGCCGGCCGGGTCCTGCTCGTCGGGGACGCCGGTGGCTACGTGGACGCCCTGACCGGCGAGGGGCTCGCACTGGGCCTGGCGCAGGCGCGCGTCGCCGTCGACTGCCTCGCCGACGGACGCCCCGAGCGATACGACCGACTGGCGCGCCGGCTCGGCCTGCGCCACGAGCTCCTCACCCACGCGCTCCTGCGCGCCACCGCGGTCGGGCCCGTGCGTCGCAGGCTCGTCCCCGCGGCGGCCCGGCTGCCGTGGGTCTTCGACACCGCCGTCAACCAGCTCGCCCGACCCGTGGGGAGGCCCGCATGACCGACACCCGCCCGAACGATCCCCCACCGGACGAGCTGGTGGTGCTGCTCGACGAGGACGGCAGCGCCGTCGGCACCGCCGACAAGGCCGGGGTGCACCACGGCGACACGCCGCTCCACCTCGCCTTCTCCTGCTACCTCTTCGACGGCGCCGGCCGGGTGCTCGTCACCCAGAGGGCCCTGCACAAGCGGACCTTCCCGGGGGTGTGGACCAACAGCTGCTGCGGCCACCCCGGTCCGGGTGAGGCGCTGGCCGACGCCGTGCGCCGCCGGGTCGAGCAGGAGCTCGGCACGACCGTGGCAGACCTGCGGCTGGTGCTGCCGCGGTTCCGCTACCGCGCCGAGCAGGACGGGGTCGTGGAGAACGAGATGTGCCCCGTCTTCGTCGGCACGGCGGAGGGCGACGTACGCCCCGACCCGGACGAGGTCGGCGCGACCCGGTGGGAGCCGTGGGAGGAGTTCCGCCGCGGCGTGCTGGACGGCACCCGGCCGGTGTCGGTGTGGTGCCGCGAGCAGGTGGCCCAGCTCCCCGCCGACCCGGCCGCGGCGCCGGCTGCCGCCGAGGGCGAGCTGCCCCCGGCGGCACGGCCGGCCTCGCCCCTGACGTAGGCGTCAGGGACAGGCGCTCAGCGGTTCCAGAGGCGGCTGCACTCCTTGAGGTCGATGCTGACCTGCTGGCCGCGCTCGACGACGACCGGCACGGTCTCCAGGACCCGGCCGTCCTTCTCGCACGTGAGCGTCCACGCCTCGACCAGCGGCGCGGTCGTCTGCTCGGTCGCGTCGTAGAGGCCCGCGGTCAGCGTGTAGGTCGGGCTGACGGATGCGAAGTTGATGACGCGGAGGACGTACGTGCCGGGGGTGGGCGCACTGATCGTCGTCTTCTCCTTCTCACCGACGAAGTTGCCCGAGCTGCCCACCTGGGTGAGCGAGCCGTCGGGGTTCTCGCGGTAGACCTCGAGGTCCAGGTCGTCCGGCGTCGGCCAGTCGAGGTCGACCTGCAGGATCTCCTGGTCGGTCTCGGTCACGACGAGCTCGTGGTCCACGGACGAGGCCGGGGCGGCGGTGCCGCTCCAGGTCTCGCTGCGGGTCGGCTCCTCGGCGAGGAGCTTGACGAGCCGCGCCTGCACCGCCGGACGGGTCGACTGGTTGACGTCCCAGCTGAAGGTCTTGCCGCTGGTCACCATCGTGCTCTCGAGCGAGTCGGTGAAGTCGTTCTCCGGGCTCCACGTCGGGGTGGAGAACTGCTTGCGCAGGCGCAGCGTGGCGCCGGCCGGGGCCTTGCCCGAGATCACGGCGTGGCTGGCGCGGCTGACCGCCTCCTCGAAGGCGACGAGGTAGGCCTCGCGGTTGCCCTTGCCGGCGTACGCCCCGGCGCCGAGGTACTCGTCGACGACCTGGGCGAACGGCGGGTGGAACTCGTCGGGGCCGATCTCGAAGGTGTACCCGTAGCCGCCGGTGGCGTTGTAGGACCAGTCCTCCGTGGTGCCGGTGGTGTCGTAGAGCTCCCAGCCGTGGATGTTGGCGTAGCCGTTCTGTGCGGTCATCCTCGCGCCCACCTGCTTCATCGCCTCCTCGTCGGGAGCGTCGCCGACCGGCAGGCCGTCGGGTCCGATGGTGGTCGGGTTCACGCCGTTGGGCCGCAGCACCAGGTTGGAGAAGGTGTGGTTGGAGATCATCATCGTGACCTGCCGGGAGGAGATGAGCTCGCGCACGTTGCGCGTCTCCGGCTCCGAGAACGGCTCGGCGCCGCGGTAGGTCGGGTCGGCGAACAGGTCGGAGGCGCCGGGACCACCCCACAGGCCGCCGTAGTTGCGGTTGAGGTCGGTGCCGACGAGGTAGCCGCCGGGGCTGGTGAGGCTGAACGCGGCGCAGGTGCCGTCAGGCGTGTCCTGCCCGTCGACCACCCGGCAGTTCTTGCGCTTGTAGGCGTTGCCGGGAGTCCCCAGGATCGTCGCGGTGCCGCCGCCGTCCACCTCCCGCAGGTCGACGAGCTGGCCGTCGGTGAAGGACAGGTGGAAGCCGTCGGGGTTGACCACGGGCACGACCACCATGCGGCCGCGCTCGAGGAGCCCGCTGATCCTCGGGTCACCCGAGCGCGCGCCCTTGACGAGGTCCACCGCGAACTCCATCGCGTGCTCGCCCGAGGGCCACTCGCGGGCGTGGTGGAGCCCGAACATGGCGAACGTCGGACGCCCGTCGCGTGCCGTGACGTCCTTGGCGATCTCCACGCCGAGGACGGTCCTCCCGTCGAGCGTCTTCTCGGGGAGGGTGAGCAGCTTGACCAGGCCCGGGTTCGCCTCGGCGAGCGACCTCATCTCGGCGTTGTAGTCGGCCAGGCTCCGGTACGCGTCGCGGCCGGACGGCAGCGCGGTGCGCAGCCGGGTGGCGGCGAAGAGGTCGTCGAGCCGGTTGATCTCGGCCTCACGACGCAGCAGGTCGGCGATGCGTACGTCCCAGGTGAAGCCGGCGGCGCGCAGCGCGTCCACGTCGGCGGGCGTGTGCAGCACGACCTCGACGTAGTCGTGGCCGGCGTGCTCGGTCAGGTCGAGGCCCAGCCCCTGGAGGCGAGCCTTGTCCGCCCGCGTCGGGGTGTCGACGGTGACCAGTCTGGGCGCGAACACGTCCGTGACCGGTAGTGCGGTGCCCTGGGCCGGCGAGGGGACGCTGAGCGCGGTGGCGCCGAGCGCGAACACGGACAGCGCCGCGGCAATCGCCTGTCGCTGCGAGAGGTGGTGACGTCGCATGGGGATCCTCCGGGGGTGTGGGCGGCGGTCCTCGCCGCATGCACGCTCAACGGCCCAGCGGCCGCCAGGTCACGTGACGGCGTGAGCTGTCGTGCTTCAGCCGAGCACGGCCCCGCACTCGGCGTCGGCCGAGCGCAGGGCGCGCTGCCAGGTGTCGTGGTCGCCTTCGTGGCCGGCTGTGTGGGCCGCCTGCAGCGCGGCGTCGAGGGCGACCAGGCGGGTGTCGGCCCGTGCGGCACGCGCCGACTCGATGATCGCCTGGTCGAGCAGCAGCACCGCTGCCGCGTAGCGCACCCGCTCCCTCACCTCCGTGGCTCCGGTCGCCTGCCGGGCCTTGCCCGTGAGGTCGCACGCCACCTCGGCGTGCACCAGGGCCTGGGCGTCGACGGACGTGTCGGACGCCTGCGCGCCGGCAGTCGTCGTGCGCTGGTCCGACCGCGCTGACGCTGCGGCGAGCGAGACCAGCGCCACCGCCACTGCGAGCGCAGCCGCGACCGCCCAGCGCCGACCGCTGAGGGACTGTGACGTCACGGGACCTGCCTCCTGACGAGGGTCGCAGCTGCTGGTGCGGACGGTGGACCGGCCCCACGGATCGGCCCACCGCCCAGCCTGGTCACCGGACGAGGCCGGTGTCGCCCTTCTTGCGGGGGTACGACGCCGCGTCGAAGGGGTCCGTGCCGTGCTGCCTCTCCTTGGCGTTGGAGTGCCCGTCGCCGTCGATGTCGCTGTCGCACGCATCACCCTGTGCGTCCCCGTCCAGGTCGGCCTGGCCGGGGTTGGGCTGCCGGACGCAGTTGTCGCCGGCGTCGGCGACACCGTCGCCGTCGCGGTCGGTCCCGGGTGCCGTGTGGACGACGGTGCGCACGTCCGTCGCCAGGACCTCGTCGTCCTGGGTCCAGACGGTCCTCACCTCGTGCGACCCGGCGGGCACCGTGACATCGATCGCGAACGCGTCCGGCCCGTTGCTGGACTCGACGTCCTGGCTGCCCACCTCGACGCCGTCGACGTAGACCGTCACCGTCTCGTCAGAGGGCACCGGACAGCCGCTGGTCCCGGCCGCCGGCACGTCCGGGCACGCGTCGTCGCCGTCGGCGACCCCGTCGCCATCGGTGTCGACCGGGGTCTCACCGTCCACCGGGCCGCTGGGCACGATGGTGGCCTGGAGCGTGTACGTCGTCGACGGCACTCCGACGACGAGGTAGGGGTCGACCGCGATCTCCAGGGTCCCCTGCACGTCCTCGAGGACGAGCCGCTCGGGCTGTCCGGCGGTGGCCGCCGATCCCGACGCGGCACCGGTCACCCTCATGTCGAGGTCGCTGGCGTCCGGCCACGACATCAGCAGCTCGACCGTGCTGGTCTCCGGGACGGGCAGGCTGAACGTGTGCCCCGGTCCACCGGTGGCGCCGAGCGTGCTGTCGGTGACCATGAAGGTGTTGCCACCGGGGCGTTCCAGGACGACGGGGTTGAGGAGGCTGCTGCCGCTCGTGGTGCCGCTGCCGCCCTCCGTGGACGAGCCGGTGCCGGCCGCGCCCTGCGCTCCGGCAGGTGCCGCGACGCCGATGCCGCCCCTGTCCGGTGCCCGGTCGTCGGCCACGAGGGTCCACATGTGGGACGGCGAGCGGTAGCTCGTCAGCGCGAAGACGTCGTACGGAGCAGTGACCTTCGCGGAGGCGAGGTAGCTGCGGGGGATGCGGAAGGTGACCGTGCCGGCCGCTGCGTCCCACTCCGACCAGTCGCTGGGCAGGTAGGTCTCCATGGAGTGGTCGTACGTCACCACGTCGCCCGGGGTCCTCGGGTCGGGCACCGTCGACTCGATCTCGCGCCCGTCGATGCTCACGCCGTACTTCGCGGCTCCGGGGACACCGTCGGGCCACAGCTCCTCCACCTTCACCGTGGCGACCACGTCGAGGTCGGTGACCTCGACCTGGAGGTGCGAGATGTCCGTGACCGGGCTCAACGAGTCGCCGAGCCCGTCGTCGTGCGCGACGCTCGTCGACGTCGGCTCGGCGTCCGTGGCCAGCCGCTCGACGGTGCCGGCGACCTGCACCTGACCGTCCGCCGTCTCGGCCCCGTGCGCCGGCGTGCTGACGGTCAGTGACGGAGTGCTCGTCTCGGCCGGCTCAGGTGAGAAGTCCACCGGGTCGCCCGGGACGAGACCGAGGTCGGGTTGCGGGCAGTCCCACACCGAGCCGGTCGAGGAGGCGTAGAGGTGGTCGTCGGGGTGCTGGACCTGGAAGGGGTTCGCTCCGTCACCTGACACGTCGTTGGGCTCGAGCCGGTCCGCCTCGGTCACCTGGCCGTCGCCGTCGACGTCGAGGTAGTTGCTCATCCGGGTGGCGAAGGCCTCGACGTTGAGCGTCGAGACGCACTTGTTCTGGCCGGCCGGGTCGGCGCTGTAGGCCATGATGTCGGTCGTGGGGACGGGGCCCCACTCGCCCTCGGCGCCGTCGCCGACGTGGCCCAGGGTCAGGCAGTGGCCGGTCTCGTGCAGCACCAGGTCGTAGAGCGAGAAGACGTCGGTCCTGCCGGGGACGGGGTCGATGGCGCCGTTGACCGAGAAGCAGACGTTGCCACCCTGGCCGCCACAGTCCTCGACGTAGGTGCCGCCACGCGTCTCGTGGTGGGAGTTGAAGCCCGGGATCATCTCCCAGGCCTCCATGTCGAACGGGTTCTCGATGTTGGTGCAGGGGACGCCGTCCTCGTCGACGATGCCCAGCTCCGCGCCGAGGTACACCGGGTCCACCCCGATGCCGATGCCGCCGACGGGGTTGGTGGCGATCACCACGATCTCGGGGTCGACCAGGGGGTACGTCGTCAGCTCGCCGCCGTTGTCGCCGGTGAGGTCGATCTCGTCGACGGTGACGTGGAAGTCGACGCCCTCCTCGAGCCAGTCCAGGCCCATCTCGTCGGAGAGGTAGTCGATGCCGCCCTCCCACGACTTCACCGCCTGGCGCATGATCCGCATGTCCCGCTCGGCGGTCGGCGAGGCCGGGACGAGGATGGCGACGTCCACCTGGGGGGAGTCCAGGGCGTTGAGCCCCAGCTTGCCGTGGAAGCAGATGTTGTCCGGGTTGTCCCGGCTCATGTCCTTGATGCAGCCGGGCGGCAGGTTGCCGTCGCCGAAGTAGGGGCCGACGTAGTCGTCGGCCGGGCTGGCCTGGGCGGGAGCCGTCGAGATGGTCGCTGGGGCGGCCAGCGAGGCGCTCGCCAGGAGTGGGGCGAGCACGAGGGTCGAGAGTCTGCGCAACGGTCGTTCCTTTCGAGGCGCCCGTGGGTGTCGGGCGGCTGAAGGATCAACGCGACGGTGTGGCCTGCGTTACGCGGGCCCGGCAGTCGGGGCCGGTCGGATCGCACAAGAGGCCGGCTCCCGCGTGGAAACCGGCCTCTCACCTGCAGGATCTCGGTGGGCGATACTGGGTTCGAACCAGTGACCTCTTCGGTGTGAACGAAGCGCGCTACCACTGCGCCAATCGCCCGAGCTCGGCAGAACGGTATCCCATGGTCGGGCCCGAACCGGAATCGGGTCAGGAATCGGCGCCGACGCCGCGGCGGTCGCCGGCCGAGCGGTCGCCCTTGATCTCGCGGCGCAGCTCCTCGGCCTTCTCCGGGTGGCCGTGGAAGCGGCGGTAGCTGTAGATGATGAGGCCGACGGCGATGAAGGCCGACGCGACCTGGGTGATGCCGGTCCAGATTCCGCCGGGCAGCCACCACGCCTCCGAGACCGGCCACCACCCGGGAGCGGGCGGCTTGATGATCCAGAGCACACCGCACGCGGCCAGGAGCACGGCCCCCAGGCAGGAGGCGATGATCCGCGGCCAGGTCTCGACTCCTTCGGCGGCACCGAGCATCGCGCGCAGCCGGACCGGCTCGACCCGCTTCTCCGCCCAGTCGTACTGCTGGGAGAGCAGCGCGAGACCCGCGAAGATCCCCAGCAGGCCGGGCCCGGGGAGGAAGATCGCTGCCACGCCGAGGAGCAGAAGGGTCCACCCCAGGATCTCGAGACCGATGCGCTTGGCTGCCCCCGTCATGGAAAGAACCTATCGGGCCGCACCAGCGAGCTCGCACCGGCGAGTTCGTGACAGGCGAAACCGCGGGATACCGTCAAGTTCGACATGAGTCGGCCTCAAGATCCGGTCTGGACCGGTTCGGGTGAATTTTTGCCGTTCCGCATCACGCTCGACCCCCGATGCCGTCTCATGAGCAACGCAACTCGGGGACCCAGTGCCCCGGGCGAGGAGAAGGAGCTCTCGATGAATCTGTCCGGAAGCGGGCACACCCTGTCCGACGTGGCATTGGACATCACCGTCGAGTGCATGGACGACCGCGGGATCCGCCACGAGATCGACACCGTCCTCAGCTACGCCGGCTCCGACCCCTTCGCGGTCGCGATGACGTTCGTGACCTCCGACGGCGACCTGGTCTGGACCTTCGGTCGGGACCTGCTCATCCGCGGCACCGAGGCCCCCGCCGGCGACGGCGACGTGCACGTCTCCCCCGCCATCGGCCTGAGCGGTCGTGCCATGGTCGCCATCGAGCTCAGCTCCCCCGACGGACACCTGGTCCTGATGGCCCGCGCCGGCGACGTCAGCGACTTCATCACCCGCACCGCCGCGGTGGTGGCCCCCGGCGCCGAGTCGGACGCCTTCGACGCCGACCTGCTCATCAGCCAGCTCCTCGCCTCCTGACCGGAGGGTCGGCAGCGCCTCAGGCGCGTGAGTGCTGGGCCACCCAGCTCGCGTGGAGACCTGCGTAGACGGTGCCCGCCTGCCCGACCAGCTCGTGGTGCGGGCCACGCTGCACGACCCGGCCCTTGTCGACCACGATCACCTCGTCGGCACTCTCCGCCGTCGAGAGCCGGTGGGCGATGGTCACCGACGTGCGCGACTGCATGAGTCGCTCGAGCGCGCGACCGATCTGCATCTCCAGCGCCGGGTCGACCGCGCTCGTCGCCTCGTCGAGCACCAGCAGGTCCGGGTCGGCGAGATGGGCGCGCAGCAGCGCGACGAGCTGGCGCTCACCGGCCGAGAGCGACTCACCGCGCTGGCCGACCTGGGTGTGCAGCCCGCGTGGGAGGCCGGCCAGCCAGTCGTCGATGCCGAGCTCGACCGCCGAGGCGCGGATCTCGTCCTCGGTCGCCTCGAGCCTGCCGTAGCGCACGTTGGCCGTGATCGTGTCGTCGAAGAGGAACCCCTCCTGCGGCACCAGCACCACGCTGCGCCGCAGCGAGCGTGCGTCGATGCGGCGTACGTCGATGCCGTCGAGCAGCACCGATCCCGCGGTGGGGTCCATGAGGCGGGTGAGCAGCTTGGCGAAGGTGGACTTGCCGGACCCGGTCTCCCCGACGATCGCCACCCGGGTGCCGGCCTCGATGGTGAGGTCGATGTCGCGCAGCACGGGCGGGCCGGCGGGGTAGGCGAAGGTCACCCGGTCGAAGCGCACGTCGATGGGGCCGCGGGGCAGCGTCTCGCCCTCGGGGCCGGGGTCGATCAGGTCGGCGGGCGTCTCGAGGATGCCGAGGACGCGCCGCCAGCTCGCGATGGCGTTCTGGGCGTCGGTGAGGATCTGGGTGCCCATCTGCACCGGACCCACGAACAGCGTGACGAGGAACGCGAAGGCCAGCACCCGTCCCGGGGTCATGTCGGAGGTGAAGCCGAGCAGGATGCCGACGATGATGACGCCGGCGTTGGCCAGGCCGGCCGAGAGGCCGCCGAGCGAGAACGACGTGACGGTGTAGGTCTGGGCGTGGGTGTAGGCGTTCTGCCAGTCGGAGATCGCGGTGTCGATGCGGTGCTGGGTGCGGTCCTCGACGCCGTAGGTGCGGACCACGGCGGCGCCGACCACGGGCTCGGAGATGGCGCCCAGCAGCACGCCCACCTGCTGGCGTACGACGGTGTAGGCGGCCGAGAGCTTCTTCTGGAACCAGCGGATCGACAGGAAGAGCGGGGCGAAGCAGAGCCAGACGACCAGGGCGAGCTCCCAGCTGTAGACCAGCATCAGCACGGTCGCGACCAGCATCTGCCCGATGCTCACCACGAAGATCAGGCCACCGAACACCAGGAACTGGCTCACCTGGTCGACGTCGGAGGTGACGCGCGAGACCAGGGCTCCGCGACGCTCGGTGTTCTGCGTGAGCAGCGGCAGGTCGTGCACGTGGCGGAAGGCCTTGGTGCGCAGCGTGGCGAGACCGTGCTCGGAGGTGGTGAAGAGCCGGCTCGTCATGGCGTAGGACGCGACGCTGGTGACCACGATGGCTAGGGCGGCCAGCACCCCCATCCAGGCGACGTAGTCGAAGCGAGGTCCGCCCGGACCGTTGAGCCCCTTGTCGAGGGTCTGCTGGACCGCGATCGGCACCACGATCTGCCCGCAGGAGGCGACGACCGCCAGGACGAGGGTCCAGCCGAGGCCGTCGCGCAGCTCCGGGGAGTACTTCATGCCGAGGCGGATGGTGGCCCAGGCGCCGATCTCCTCGCCGGAGTCCATCTTGGTGCCGGAGGTGGGAGCGGTCGTGCTCATCGCTTCGTCCCCTCTGCGTCGGCGACAGGCGTCGCTGCGTCGACCTCGTAGGCGTTGACGAGCTGGGCGTAGGCGGGACTGGTGGCCAGCAGCTCGGCGTGGGTGCCACGGCCCACGATCCGGCCGTCGTCGAGGTGAACCACCTCGTCGGCCAGCGAGATCGTGGCCTTGCGGTAGGCCACGACCACCAGCGACGCGGCGGACCCGTCGACGTCGTCGCGCAGCGAGGCCAGGATGCGCGCCTCGACCTCCGGGTCCACGGCGGACGTGGCGTCGTCGAGGATCAGCAGCCGGGGCCGCCGGACCAGCGCGCGGGCCAGGGAGAGCCGCTGTCGCTGACCGCCGGAGAGGGACGTGCCGCGCTCGCCGAGCAGCGAGTCGAGGCCGCCGGGCAGGGCCGCGACGAAGCCGTCGGCCTGGGCGGTGCGCAGGGCCGCCCACACCTCCTCGTCGGAGACGTCGGCCCCCAGCGTGACGTTGTCGCGCACGGTGTCGTCGAACATGAAGGCGGTCTGCGGCACCAGCGAGACGCTCCTCGAGAGCTCGCCCTTGCGCAGCCGGGTCACGTCGCGACCGTCGACGCGGACCGTGCCGGAGTCGGGGTCGACCAGGCGGGTCAGCAGGCTGGTCAGGGTGCTCTTGCCCGACGCGGTCGCACCGACGAGCGCGACGGTGCGCCCGGGGCGTACGTCGAAGTCGACGCCGCGCAGCAGGGGCGCGTCGGCGTCGTAGGAGTAGTGGAGGTCCTCGACCTCGAGCAGGGCGCCCTCGTCGGTGCGGGGCAGCTCGGCGTCTCCCCACTCCATCGACCCCTGCGCGTCGAGCACGGCCTTGGCGCGGCGGTAGCCGACCACGGAGCGCGGGAACTCACCGAGCAGCCAGCCGATGGCGCGGATCGGGAAGGAGACGATCGTGAGGAGGTAGGCGACGGTGACGACGTCGCCCGCGTCGGTCGCACCGCTGGTGACGCGCGAGACGCCGACCGCGAGCACGACCAGGACACCCAGCCCCGGGAGGCTGGCCAGGGCCGGGTCGAAGACGGCGCGGATGCGACCGGCGCGGATGTTGACGTCGCGCAGCTCGCGGGCCTTGGCACCGAACCGGTCGGTCTCCTCGGTCTCGCGACCGAGGGTCTTGACGACCATGGCGCCGTCGAAGGACTCGTGGGCGATCTCGCTGACCTCGGCGCGCAGGCCCTGGGCGCGGGTCATCAGGGGCGAGGAGTAGTGCTGGTAGAGCAGGTTGGCCACGACGACGGCCGGGAAGACCAGCAGCCCGACCAGCGCGAGGACGGTGTCGGCGACGAACATCTGGACGACGGCGATGACCATCATCACGACGGTGCCGAGCGCCATCGGCAGCGGCATGATCGGCGACCACGCGGCCTCGACGTCGGAGTAGGCGTTGGACAGCAGCTGGCCGGTCGGGTGGCGCTGGTGCCACTCCATCGGCAGGGAGAGGTACTGCCTGGTGACGGCCCGGCGGGTGTGGGACTGCATGCGGTAGTACATGATGCCGCCGCCGAGGCGCCGGGCGACGATGCCGACCGCGCGCAGGATGGCGACGGCCATGAACAGCGCGAAGACCCAGACCAGCATGTCGGTGCCGATCTCGCCGTTGTCGAAGGCCGGGATCAGGACGTGCTCGGTGGACCAGCCGAGCACCCACGCGTCGGCCACGGTGAGCACGCCGAACAGGACGGCGCCGAGCGTCGCGACCGTGAACACCTTGGGCTCGCGCTTGACGCCGACCCACAGGACGCGGAAGCCGTCGAGTGTGGTGGTGCCCCGCGGCTCCGCTTCCTCGCCCACAGGTGTCGCCCGCCCCCTCGCATCTCAGTCCGTCTCGTCCGCCGACCCGCTCGTCGGTTGCCGAGCGCAACCAACCAACCGGGTCAGGCTATTCCTCGGCACCGACAGCGGACGAATCGAATACCTCCCGAAGTGCGCTCATACCCGGATCCGGGAGAGGAAGGCGCGGGTGCGCTCCTGCTGCGGGTCGTCGATCACCTGGCCGGGCGGGCCCTGCTCGTGGATCCGGCCGTCGTGGAGGAAGCACACCTGGTCGGCGACGTCGCGCGCGAACCCCATCTCGTGGGTGTTGAGCAGCATGGTGACGCCCTCGGCCTTGAGCTCGCCGAGCAGGTCGAGCACCTCCCCCACCAGCTCGGGGTCGAGCGCGCTGGTCACCTCGTCGAGCAGCATCAGCCGCGGGTTGGCCACGAGGGCGCGAGCGATGGCGACGCGCTGCTGCTGGCCTCCGGACAGGTCGTCGGGGCGGGCCCGGGCCTTCTCGGCGAGCCCGACCCGGTCGAGCATCGCCAGCCCCCTCGTACGGGCCTCGTCGGCGCCCACGCCGTGCACCAGCCGCAGCGCGAGCGTGACGTTGCCGATGACGTCGAGGTGCGGGAACAGGTTGTAGGCCTGGAAGACCATCCCCATCCGCGCGCGGACCTCGTCGCCGTCCACCCTCGGGTCGGTGATGTCGCGCCCGTCGAAGGTGATGACGCCGTCGTCGACGACCTCGAGGAGGTTGACGCAGCGCAGCAGGGTCGACTTGCCGGAGCCGGACGCACCGATGAGCACCACGCACTGCCCGGGCTCGACGGCGAGGTCGACGTCGCGCAGGACGACGTTGTCGCCGAAGGACTTGCGGACGCCTTCCAGCCTCAGCAGCTCGCTCACAGGTGGCCTCCTGCGCCGTGGTAGCCCTTCTTGCGGGCGTAGCGGTCGGTGAGTCGCGCCATCGGGATGGTCAGGCAGCAGAACAGCACGCCCGCGACGACGTAGGGCGTGTAGTTGAAGTCCAGGGCCGTCTCGATCTGGGCCCTCCGGATGGCGTCGCTCACCCCGAGCACGGCGATGAGGCCGGAGTCCTTCTGGAGCGACACGAGGTCGTTCATCAGCGGCGGGATGACGCGACGCCAGGCCTGCGGCAGCACGACGTGGCGCAGCGTCTGCCCGTAGGACAGCCCGAGGGACCGGCCGGCGAGGCGCTGGCTCGGGTGCACCGACTCGATGCCGGCGCGGAACACCTCGGCGACGTAGGCGGAGTAGGAGAGCACCAGCGCGGCGCCGCCCCAGAACAGCGGTGACGTCGGCAGGCCCTGGAGGCTCAGCGCCGGACCGCCGAAGCCGAGGAGGAAGATCACGAGCAGCAGCGGGAGGCCACGGAAGACGTCGACGTAGGCCGTGCCGAGCATCCGCAGCGGGAAGGCGACGGGACCCCGGAGCGTACGCACGATCGCGACGGTCAGGCTGAGCACCAGGATCAGCAGCCAGCAGACCACCATGACCCGGATGTTGAGCCAGAGCCCGTCGACCACGGCCGGGAACGACGAGACCGCCTTGTCCCAGTCGAAGTAGGTCTCCCGCACCCGCTCCCAGCCCGGCGAGCTGACCACCGCGCCGCCGAGGGTGCCGAGCAGGAGCAGGGTGCTGACGGCGGCGATCGCCGCGCTGCGCACCGTACGGCGGCGTCGCCACTCGTCGCGCTCGCGCTGGACGTCGGAAGGCTGCCAGTCCGCCTGTGGGGCGAGCTGGTGGGTCATCAGGACAGCTCGGGCGCGCCCTGCTGGGCCAGCCACTCCTGGCCGATCTGGTCGAGCACGCCGTCCTCGCGGAGCGTGTCGACGGCCCTGGAGACGCAGTCGGTGAGCGGGCTGTCCTTGCCCAGGACGGCACCGAACTGCTCGGTCTCACCCTCCGGGAGCGGCAGCTGGCCGACGATCACGCCGTCGTCCAGCTGGACGGCGGTCATGAAGTAGGCCGTCGGGAGGTCGACGACGATGCCGTCGATCTGGCCGTTCTTGAGGGCCTGGACCGCCTGGTCGTTGGTGTCGAAGACGGCCGGGTCCTCCGACGGCCGGATCTGCTCGGTGATGGCGGTGTAGCTCGTGGTGCCGACCTGCGCGCCCAGCTTGGCGTCGGCGAGGTCGGCGACGCTGGTGGCACCGTCGATCGAGCTGCCGGCGTTGGTGATGACGGTCTGGACGACGTCGTAGTAGCCGGAGGAGAAGTCGACGGCCTTGCGGCGGGCCTCGGTGATGGAGACCTGGTTGATGTCGAAGTCGAAGTCCTTGGGGCCGGGCTGGACGACCTTGTTGAAGGGCACCTTGACCCAGGTGACCTGCTCGGCGGTGTAGCCGAGCTGCTCGGCGATCGCGTAGGCCACGGCGGACTCGTAGCCCTCGCCGTTGGTCGGGTCGTTGTCGACGAACCACGGCTCGTAGGCCGGGTCGTCGGTGGCGATGGTGAGCGTGCCGTCGGCGACGGTCTCCATCGTGTCGGGCGTGCACTCCTCGGCGGCGGGCGTCTCCGAGGACGTCTCGCTCGAGGTGTCGTCGGCGCTGTCGGCCTCGTCGGTCGGTGCGCAGGCGGTGAGCGCGAGCGTGGCGGCCGCGAGGGCGGCGACGGCGAGCGGGCGCTTCGCGGCGCGCCGGGAGGTCTTCAGCATGGCGGAATCCTACGACCCCGCCCCGCCTCAGCGGACCGGGTGACCGGCCGCGGACAGAGCGGCCTTGACGTCGCCGATGGTGAGGGTGCCGAAGTGGAAGACGGTCGCGGCCAGCACGGCGTCGGCGCCGGCCTCCACCGCGGGCGGGAAGTGCTCGACGGCACCCGCTCCCCCGCTGGCGATGACGGGGATGCTCACCTCGCGGCGCACGGCACGGATGAGCTCGAGGTCGAAGCCGTCGGTGGTGCCGTCGGCGTCCATCGCGTTGAGCAGGATCTCGCCGGCACCGAGCTCGGCGGCCCGTACGGCCCACTCGATCGCGTCGAGCCCCGCGCTCTGGCGGCCGCCGTGGGTGGTGACCTCGAAGCCGCTGTCGGTGCGCTGCTGGTCCGGGCGGGTGCGCCGCGCGTCGACGCTGAGCACCAGCACCTGGTTGCCGAAGCGGTCGGCGATCTCGGCGACCAGCTCGGGGCGGTGGATCGCCGCGGTGTTGACCGCGATCTTGTCGGCACCCGCTCGCAGCAGCCGGTCGACGTCCTCGACGCTGCCGACCCCGCCGCCGACGGTGAGCGGGATGAAGACCTCCTCGGCACACCGGCTCACCACCTCCATCGTGGTGGCGCGGCCCTCGTGGGACGCGGAGATGTCGAGGAAGGTCAGCTCGTCGGCGCCCTCGGCGTCGTAGAGGCGGGCCAGCTCGACCGGGTCACCGGCGTCGCGGAGCTCGGTGAAGTTGACGCCCTTGACGACGCGGCCGCCGTCGACGTCGAGGCACGGGATGACCCGGACGGCGAGGCTCACGTCGCCGGCCTCGTCAGGGCGAGCGCGTCCTCGAGTGTGAAGCGACCCTCGTAGAGCGCGGTGCCGGCGATGGCCCCCTCGACGCCCTCGTCGACGAGGGTCATGAGGGCCCGGATGTCGTCGAGGGTGGTGACGCCGCCGCTGGCGACGACGGGCTTGTCGGTCGCCGCGCACACGTCGCGCAGGAGCTGGAGGTTCGGGCCCTGGAGCATGCCGTCCTTGTTGACGTCGGTGACGACGTAGCGCGCGCATCCCTCGGAGTCGAGGCGGGCGAGCGTCTGGTAGAGGTCGCCGCCCTCGCGGGTCCAGCCGCGCGCCGCGAGGGTCGTGCCGCGCACGTCGAGGCCGACCGCCACGCGGTCGCCGTACGTCGCGATCGCCTTCGCGCACCACTCGGGCTGCTCGAGCGCGGCCGTGCCGATGTTGACGCGGCGGCAGCCGGTGGCCATCGCGGCCTCGAGCGACTCGTCGTCGCGGATGCCGCCGCTCATCTCGACCTGGATGTCGAGCGTGCCGACGATCCGCGCCTGGAGCTCGCGGTTGTGCCCGTGCCCGAACGCCGCGTCGAGGTCGACGAGGTGGATCCACTCCGCGCCGGCGTCCTGCCAGCGCAGCGCGGCCTCGACCGGGTCACCGAATCGCTTCTCCGAGCCGTCCACGCCCTGCACCAGCTGGACGGCCTGGCCGCCCTTGATGTCGACGGCGGGCAGGAGCTCGAGGTAGGGCTGCTCGGGGGTGCTGGGCATGGGTCGATCCTAGGAGGGGCCCGGTGCGGCACCCACCCGGTGGTGGCCCCGCGAGACGCTAGTGCCGACTCCCCCGTGTGGGCAGCTCGTAGGCGGTGCCGTCCATGGGTCGGGTCGGCGCGATGCCCATGGCGCGCAGGATCGTCGGCATGATGTCGACCGATCTCACCTCGGCACGCAGGTCCTGGTGCGAGGTGCCGGCTCCGGCGAACACGATCGGGACCTGCTGCGAGGCACGCTGGATGCCTCCGTGGTCGCCGAGGACGGAGTACGTCGTGTCGTCGGGCAGGGTGGCGATCAGGTCGGGCCCGTAGTCGGCGGCCTGGGTGTCGACGAGCTCCTGGGCCTTCGCGGCGAACCACCGCTTCTCCGCTCCGTGCATCCGGTCCCACCGGACCGGGCCCACCCGCTCGTAGCGGTCGCCCCGCCGCTGCCACACCGCGGTCACGTCGGGCAGGTCCGCCATGATGGCCGCCGCGTCGGCGACCGCTGCGGACGACTGGTCGTCGAGCCACACATTGAGCGAGGAGTCGCTGTAGGAGAGGCCCACGTTGCTGTCGCCGGTCCCGTCGTCGGTGCCCTCGATGAGCGGGAGCAGGGCCTCCTGCGGCCGCAGGTAGGGCACGTCGTTGGCCGGCGAGCCGTAGTACCAGTTGTAGTAGCCGTAGTCGTTCTCCGGCTCGAAGTCGCCGTGGAAGTGGCCCTCGGCGGCCGCGACGGAGCCGTGGTCGGCGGTGAGGACGACGAGCGTGTCGTCGAGCTGGCCGCTGTCCTCGAGCGCCTGCACGATCCGGCCGACCTGCGCGTCGGCGGTCGCGGTCGCGTACTCCATGTGCGTCATCGGGTCGTAGCCGGGCGTCGCTCCCTCCGGGTCGTTGACCCCGCCCCACATGTGGGCGGCCTTGTCGACGCCCGGGAGGCTGACGAAGATCCCGCTCCAGGCGTCGCCCTCCTGGCCCATGATCTCGAGCACCGCGTCGGTGGCCCAGACGTCCCCGCCCTGCTGGGCCGCGTCGTTGCCCACGACGTAGCGGTTGTCGGTCGCGGGGTAGAGCTGGGCCGGGAACTGTCCGGTGTCGTAGATGGTGTCGCGCCGGGCGAGCCACCGGGAGCCGCAGGCGGCGGAGAAGTACGCAGGCACGTTGAAGCCGGTCGGCTGGCGGTAGCGCGTGGTGGTCCCGTCGGGGTTGGGGCAGGTCGGGCCGCTCCCGAACGTGATCGTCGAGGTGTTCGCCGAGCCGGGACCGCTCAGCCCCCAGGCGGCATACCCCTTGGGGCTGACGGTGAACACCTTGCCGGTGTCGTCGAGGTAGTCGGAGAGGTGGCGGTAGCCGGCCGCCACCTGCAGCGGGGCCATCTGCGCGCGACCGAAGTTGCTCGTGATGTAGAGGCCTCCGGGAGCCCCGAGGAGTCCGTCGACGTCGCGGTAGCCCTCGGTGGTCCAGCCCATGTTCTTGGGCATGGCGCCCGTCGTGACCACGTTGTGGGTGACGACGGTGACCGATCCGGTGTGGCCGAGGTAGCCGTTCGGCGTGTCGACGCCGTCCTTCATGAGCGCCTCGACGTTGCGCATGTCGTAGGTCTCGACGATCTCCTTGCTGAGCGCGTCCACGACGATGATCACGACCTTCGTCGGCCGCTCCGCGGACCCCGGCCCGTGCCGGTCGCGGTCCCCGGCCTGGGCGCCCGACTGCGTCCCGGCGACGGTGAGCGCGACCGCGGCGGCGGTGACGACGGCGAGCAGGCGGGCACGGTGCCGGGTCATCACGACTCCCTCCACGCGCGCGGCGGCGCTGCCGCGGCGCGTGAGCCGAACGTAGACCCGGCCTTCACCCGCGGCAATCCCCCGGGATGGGTAGGTCGGTCCGCTGCTCGCCCGCGGTGACGCACCGCTAGCGTGGTCCCGTGATCGGGGACCAGTGGGGCGTGAGCGACGCGGAGGTGCAGCGCCACTACGGGTGCGACGACCTGGTCCTGGTCCCGACGCTGGAGGCGTGGCGCGGGGTCACGGTCCACGCACCGCCGGGCGTCGTCTGGGCACGGGTGCGGCAGGTGCGGGTGGCGCCGTACTCCTACGACCTCGTCGACAACCTCGGCAGCCGCTCACCGCGTCAGCTCCTCGACGTGCCGGAGCCGCAGGTCGGCGACCCGTTCACCCGCGCGTTCGGCCGCGACCAGGGCCGGGTCGTGGCGGTGGTCCCCGGACAGGAGCTGACCGCGCAGATCATGGGCGCCTGCATGACGTACGCCGTGCTGCCGCACCCGCGCGGCTCACGGCTCGTGCTCAAGGTGGTCGCCCGTACGACCCGGTGGCTGGCGCCGCTCCTCTCGGTCGGTGACCTCGTGATGGCCCGCAAGCAGCTGCGGACCCTCAAGGAGCTGGCCGAGCGCGACGCCGGGACCCGCTAGCGCCAGACCGGTGCGACCTCGCGCCGGTAGCGGCGCGCCAGCAGCAGCGTCAGGATCGTCACCACCGGGCCGGGGATCGTGGCCCGCAGCGACGACCGCTCCCGCTCCCCCGCGCCGTCCTGCATCCACGCCAGCGCGTTGGCGGCGTCGACGATGCTGGCCGGGCGCATCCGGCCCGCGGCCTTCTTCCACTCGGGGTCGTCCTCGAGCTCGCCCATGATGCCCTCGACGTCGGCCTCCTCGTGGGCGAGGTGGTCGTTGATCACGTCGCTCGCGCGGGCGACCTCGTCCGCCGCGGCGGTCGCCGCGGCCTCGGTGGGCGCGGCGACGACCGCGTCGATCGCGGCGGACGACGCGACCAGCGCCTGCTTCATGGCGACGTGCTCGGCCTCCATCTCACCGAGGAGGGCGGCGTCGAAGCCGCGTGACGCCAGGAACGGCCACGCGATGGTGTCCTCCGCCTCGTGGTGGTGGGTCAGCTCGCGGACCAGGTTGCGCCAGGCGGTGCGGACCTGCCGGGCGCGTACGACGTCGCCGGCGGGGAGCGCGCGGAGCGCCCGCTCCGTGCGGGACACGTCGCGACGCACCGCGGCATGGATGACCTGGTTCATGCTCATGCGATCGCTCATGCGCGGGACGCTAACCCCGTCCGCCCGGACCTGACGACCGATTTCGCGACCGGTCAGCCGGTGACCCGGCGGCGCAGCAGGCGCCGTACGGCGACGGCGGTGAGCGCTGCCGCCGCGAGCACGGCGAGCAGCAGCCAGGGGCGGCCGCTCCCCCAGAACGTCTCCACGACCGCGATGCCGACCGTCAGGTAGACCCCGGCCCACAGCAGGGCGCCGAGGAAGAGCGCGGGCACGTAGCGGCGCGGCGGCATCCGGAGCGTCCCCGCCGCCAGGTTCACGGCGGTCTGGACCCCCACGGTCAGGAAGCACAGCGTGACCGCGGGCGCACCGAAGCGGCGTACGACGTCCTCCCCCCGACGCAGCCACGCCGCGTCGAGGCGCCAGCGCCGACCGGCGGCACCTCGTGCCGCCCGGCCCACGGCGTAGGTGGCCCCGGCCCGGCAGAACGCGACGACCACGAGGAAGGCGTAGAGCGGCAGGACCGGCCAGTCGGGCACGGAGCCATCCTCCCAGCAGGCCAGGTCAGGCCAGCGAGGACACCCAGTTGCGCAGCAGCGCGGCGCCCGCGTCGCCGGACTTCTCCGGGTGGAACTGGGTGGCGGACAGCGGGCCGTTCTCCACCGCGGCGACGAACCGGTCGCCTCCGTGCTCGGCCCAGGTCACGAGCGGCGCCGCCGTCCGGTCGTTGGTCACGAGGTCCCACGACCGGGCGGCGTAGGAGTGCACGAAGTAGAAGCGCTCGTCCTCGACGCCCGCGAACAGGCGCGTCCCCGCGGGCGCCTCGACGGTGTTCCAGCCCATGTGCGGCACCACGTCGGCCTCGAGCCGGGTGACCAGGCCGGGCCACTCGTCGCAGCCGTCGGTCTCCACGCCGTGCTCGACCCCACCGGCGAACAGGATCTGCATCCCGACGCAGATGCCGAGCACCGGGCGGCCGCCGGCGAGGCGCCGTCCGATGATCCGGTCGCCCTTGATCCCGCGCAGGCCGGCCATGCACGCGGCGTACGCCCCGACGCCCGGGACGACGAGCCCGTCGGCCGCGAGTGCGGTGTCGAAGTCACCGGTCAGCGTCACCGACGCGCCGGCCCGCTCGACGGCGCGCACGACCGAGCGGAGGTTGCCCGAGCCGTAGTCGAGGACGACGACGCCAGGCCGGCTCGCAGGCTCGCTCACAGGCTGCCCTTGGTGGACGGCACGCCCGTCTCGCGCGGGTCGATCGCCACGGCGTCGCGGAACGCCCGGGCGAACGCCTTGTACTGGGTCTCGACGATGTGGTGCGGGTCGCGGCCCGCCAGCACGCGGACGTGCAGGCCGAAGTGGCCGTGCTGCGCGATCGACTCGAAGACGTGCTGCGTGAGCGAGCCCATGTAGGGGACGCCGGAGCCGCCGATGGCGACGTAGACCTGTCCCTCGGGCTCGCCCGTGTGCACGCAGTAGGGGCGACCGGACACGTCGACGACGGCCTGGACGAGCGCCTCGTCGAGCGGGACGGTCGCGTCGCCGAAGCGGCGGATCCCGGACTTGTCGCCGAGCGCCTCGCGCAGGGCCTGGCCGAGCACGATCGCGGTGTCCTCCACCGAGTGGTGCGCGTCGATGTGGGTGTCGCCCTCGGTGCGGACCACGAGGTCGACGAGCGAGTGTCGGGCGAACGCGTCGAGCATGTGGTCGTAGAAGCCGACCCCGGTGGACACCTCGGAGCGGCCGGTGCCGTCGAGGTCGACCTCGACGAGGACCTTCGACTCCTTGGTGGTGCGCTCGATCCTGGCGATGCGGCTCATGCCGGCTCCTCCGTCGTGTCGATTGTGTCCAGCAGTGCCTGCCTGAATGCTGCCATCTCGTCGGGCGTGCCCACCGAGACGCGCAGCCACCCGTCGGGCCCGGTCTCGCGGATCAGCACACCGCGGTCGACCAGACCCTGCCAGACCGCGTGCCGGTCGGCGAAGCGGCCGAAGAGCACGAAGTTGGCGTCGGAGTCGGCGACCTCGAAGCCCTGCTCGCGCAGCCACGTGACTGTCTCGTCGCGCTCGGCACGCAGGTCGTCGACCCTGCCGAGCAGCTCGGGCGCGTGCCGCAGCGCGGCCAGGGCGGTCGCCTGGGTGACGGCCGAGAGGTGGTAGGGGAGCCGTACGACCCGGATCGCGTCGCAGATCGCGGGGTCGGCGGCGAGGTAGCCCAGCCGCGCTCCGGCGAGGGCGAACGCCTTGCTCATCGTGCGCGTCACCACCAGGTTGCGGTGCCGGGGCAGCAGCTCCAGCGCGCTCGGGGTGCCGGCGCGCCGGAACTCGCCGTACGCCTCGTCGACGACGACCAGCCCGCCGGGCTCGTAGGACGCGGCCGCCTCGCACAGCATGGTCACCGCCTCGGGCGGCAGCGCCGTCCCGGTCGGGTTGTTGGGGCTCGGCAGCAGCACCACGGACGGCTGCCGCTCGAGGACGAGCTGCCTCGCGGCGTCGAGGTCGAGGGAGAAGTCCTCGGCCCGGTGTCCGGCCACCCACTCCGTCATGGTGTCGCGGGCGTACTCGGGGTACATCGAGTACGTCGGCGCGAACGACAGCGCCACCCGCCCGGGCCCGCCGAAGGCCTGCAGCAGCTGCAGCATGACCTCGTTGGAGCCGTTGGCGGCCCACACCATCTCCGCGGTGACGCCGGTGCCGCCGGAGGTGTCGAGGTACGCCGCGAGCGCGGTCCGCAGCTCGACGAACTCACGGTCGGGGTAGCGGTTGAGCGAGACCGCGGCCTCGCCGACGGCGCGCGCGATGTCGGCCGTCGCCTCCGGCGAAGGGCCGTAGGGGTTCTCGTTGACGTTGAGCTGGACCGGGGCCTGCTCCAGCGAGAGCTGGGGCGCGCCATAGGGCTCGATCCCCTGCAGCTCCTCGCGCAGGGGTGGGAAGACCGGGCTCACTGTGCCGACCGCCCCGGCTCGAAGCGCACGCTGACGGCCTGGCCGTGGCCGGGCAGGTCCTCGGCCTCTGCGAGCGTCACGACGTGGTCGGCCACCTCGGCGAGGGCGGCCTGCGAGTAGTCGACGACGTGGACCGAGCGCGTGAACGCGCGCACGGACAGCCCGCTCGAGTGGCAGGCGCAGCCCGCGGTGGGCAGCACGTGGTTGGAGCCGGCGCAGTAGTCGCCGAGGGACACCGGTGCCCACGGGCCGACGAAGATCGCCCCTGCGTTGCGGATGCGCGCGGCGTGCGCGGACGCGTCGCGGGTGTGGATCTCGAGGTGCTCGGCGGCGTAGGCGTCGACGACCGCGACACCCTGGTCCATGTCGTCGACCAGGACGATGCCGGACTGCCGCCCACCGAGGGCGGTGCGGATCCGCTCGGTGTGGCGGGTCTCGAAGACCTGCTTCTCCAGCTCGGTCTCCACCGCGTCGGCGAGGTGCGTGGAGTCGGTGACCAGCACGGAGGCGGCCATCGGGTCGTGCTCGGCCTGGCTGATCAGGTCGGACGCCACGAACGCGGGCTCGGCGCTGTCGTCGGCCAGGATCGCGATCTCGGTCGGTCCGGCCTCGGAGTCGATGCCGACGACACCGCGCAGCAGCCGCTTGGCGGCGGCGACGTAGATGTTGCCGGGGCCGGTCACCAGGTCGACGCGCTCGCACGGGCCCGCGCCGTGGGCGAACATCGCGATCGCCTGCGCGCCACCGACGGCGTACACCTCGTCGACGCCGAGCAGCGCGCACGCGGCCAGGATGGTCGGCTCCGGCAGGCCGCCGCGGGTCTTCTGCGGCGGGCTGGCCAGGGCGATCGAGGGCACGCCGGCCACCTGGGCGGGCACGACGTTCATCACGACGCTGCTCACGAGGGGGGCCAGGCCGCCGGGGACGTAGAGCCCGACCCGGCCGATCGGGACCTTGCGGTGGGTCACGGTCGCGCCCGGGGCCACCTCGCTGGTGACGTCGCGCTCGAGCTCGGCCTCGCTGGTCGCCCGAAGCCGCCGGATCGACTCCTCGAGCCCGGCGCGCACGGCCGGGTCGAGCTCGGCGAGGGCGCGGTCGAGTGCCTCCCGGGGGACCCGGATGTCCTCGACCCGCACGCCGTCGAAGCGCTCGGAGAGCTCCGTGATCGCCTCGACGCCACGGGCGCGCACCGCGTCGATGATGGGCTGCACCTGATGCGTGGCGGCCTCGACGTCGAACTCGGCGCGAGGCACGCTCGTGCGGTAGTCGACGG
This sequence comes from Nocardioides ganghwensis, assembly GCF_014779655.1. Lineage (GTDB taxonomy): Bacteria > Actinomycetota > Actinomycetes > Propionibacteriales > Nocardioidaceae > Nocardioides > Nocardioides ganghwensis. Next base: position 101,447 of record NZ_JACXYX010000014.1, on the reverse strand, counting down.
ACGCCGGGTCGGCGCCCCTGAGGTCGATGCGGCGGATCAGGGACATGCCGTCGATTCTAGGTTCCCCGGCGGGTCGGGCCGAAGTCGCGGGCGTGGGGTGGACACCGCCGACTACTGTCACGGGTGTGAGCGATCCGCTGCCGATGTTCCCGTTGAGCACCGTGGTGTTCCCCGGGATGAGCGTGCCGCTGCACGTCTTCGAGGACCGCTACCGGATGCTCGTACGCCACCTCCTCGAGGTCGACGACCCGGCGCAGCGCGTCTTCGGCACGGTCGCCATCCGGGAGGGCTACGAGGTCGGCGACCACGGCGCCCAGTCGGTCTACCGGGTGGGCTGCATGCTCCAGCTGACCGAGGTCGAGCGCCGCGACGACGGGACCTTCGACATCGTCGCAGTGGCGCGCGAACGGCTGGTGCTCGAGGAGATGCAGCGCGGCGCCGACTTCCCCCAGGGCGTCGCCGCGGTCCTGCCCGAGCCCGACGTCGAGGTGCCGCAGGACCTGCTCGACCGCGCCCGCGCGACCTTCACCGCCTTCCGCGCCGCGATGACCGAGCTCCAGGGCGACCCCTACAGCGGGACGCTCCCCCGCGACCCCGACTACCTCGCGTGGACGCTCTCCGCCCTCGCTCCCCTCCCGATGGCCGAGCGCCAGTCGCTGCTCGAGGCGACCGACGCGACCGAGCGGCTCATCCTCGTCACCCAGCTGCTGACCGACGAGCTGCGCGCCATCAACGTCATCCCGTCGCTGCCCGCCACCCAGGTCGCGCGTACGGCCTGGTCGCCCAACTGAGACGCGCAGCTGATGGCGAAGAAGTCGCGTGCAGCCGGCGGCACCCCGGCAACCGTCGCGCTCACGCAGGCCGGCATCGCCTACGAGGTCCGGGCCTACGAGCACGACCCGCGGGCGGAGTCCTACGGTGCCGAGGCGGCCGAGGCGTTGGGCGTCGACCCGGACCGGGTGTTCAAGACCCTGCTCGCCACGCTCGACGGCAGCTTGGTCGTCGGCGTCGTGCCGGTGTCGGGACACCTCGACCTCAAGGCGCTCGCCAAGGCGCTGGACGGCAGCAAGGCCCTGATGGCCGACGTGGCTGCGGCCGAGCGCGCCACGGGCTATGTCGCCGGGGGCATCTCCCCCGTCGGCCAGAGGCGTCCGCACCGTACGGTCCTCGACGCCTCGGCGCTCGAGCACGACACCGTCCTGGTCTCCGGCGGTCGGCGCGGCCTCGACCTCGAGATCGCGCCGCAGGACCTGGTGGCGATCACCGGAGCGGTGATCGCCACCATCCGTCGCTGAGCGGCGGCGGGCTGTCCCGCCGCCGCTGTCGGTCAGTCGGTCGTGACCTTCATGAGGCCGTGGACGACCTCGTCGTCGACCCAGCTGCTGAAGCCGAACGCCGCCAGCGGCTCGAGGTTCTCGCTCACCTCGGGCATCTCCCCGGTGAGGCGCACGAGCCAGTCGTCGTCGGCGTTGAAGTTGACGAACATCACCGACTGGGCCTCGTCGGCGTCCACGACCTCCGAGTAGGTCGCGCTGTCGCCCAGGCTGCCCCGGCCCTCCAGCGCGCTGCGGTAGTCGTCCTGGAGGGCGAGCACGGCGTAGCCGTCGCCCTCGGTGACCTGGAGGAACTCGGCGGCCTCGGGCCCGGCCTGGGCGCTGATCTTGTCGAGCACGGCCTGGATCTCGTCGGCGTCACCCTTGATGCGGATGCCGGCCGGCACCTCGCCCGGTCCGCCGTTGGTGACGGCGTCGGGGTCGAGCCCGCTGCCCATCGACACGGTCACCCCGTCGCCGAGCAGCGTCTCGACGTCCTCGGGGAAGGCGAGTCCGGTCTCGGACTCGAACTGGGCGAGCTGCTCGTCGATCGATGCGGCCTCGTCGGGCGCGAGGGTCTTGACGTAGTCGAGGAGACCCTCGGCCCAGCCCTCCTCGAGGGCGAACCCGAACGCCGCGACCGTGTCCTCAGGCAGGGCGGAGAGCATCTCGACGCCCTCCTCGCTCTCGACGAAGCGGGTGAGGTCCTTGTTGTAGTTGGACATGGCGTACTCGACCTCGACCGCGCCGTCGTCGAAGCGGACGGTGGCGGCCGCGCCGTCGAAGTCGTTGATCATCTGCTGGAGCTCCTCGGGGACCTCCTCGGTCTCCGTCGAGGCGCCCGGCACGCCCATCGTGCCCATCATGCCCATCCCGGCGAGGTCCTCGGCGTACTTGGTGACGCCCTTGGCGACGTACATGGACATGAAGCCGTCGTCGCCCGCCTCGCCCGTCCACTGCGCGAAGGAGGAGTCGGCGGCCAGCGACGACCCGTCCGCGGCGTCGACGACCTGCTGCGCGATCTCCTTGGTCTCGGCCAGCACGATCCAGTCGCCCTCGACGACCCAACCACCGACGTCGCTGCCGGTCTCGCCCTCGCTCTCGGCCCCACCCCCGGCCGTGTCGCCACCGCACGTCTCGATGAGCCTGGCCAGGCCGTCCTCGGCCTTGCCGCCGTCGGTGGTCTGGACGACACCGACCGCCGCCGGCTCGTCCTCGCCGAGGTCGACGGCGGCCATCGCGGCCCGCGAGCCGAGCCACGGCTCGACGTCGGCGGCGTAGTCGAGGCCCTCGCACTCACCGGAGGACGTGATCTCCTCGAAGAGCCGCTCGCGCAGGTCGTCGTCGGTCTCGAGGTCGACGTTGTCGGTGAAGCCGGGGAACTTGCGCAGGGTCTTGATGGCCTCGATCTTCTGGCCGCCGCTCGGGTCGAGGTCGACGCTGAAGTAGGCGACCGTCGAGTCGGGCAGGGCCTCGGCCGGCTGCGAGCCGGTGGCGAAGAAGCTGGTGGCTGCCCAGGCACCGCCGGCGACCACGGCACCGCCGGCGACGATGGCGCCGAGCGCGATGAGGCGCTTCTTGTTGTCGTTGGCGGGCGCGGTCTCGACCGGGCCCGATCCGTCGAGGTACTCGGGGCCGTTGGTCGGACCGCCCGGTGTCATGCTCATCTCGTCCTGCTCCCCCGTTGCACGGTTCCCGGCAGGCGCCGGGACTGCCCTGGTGCGGGCGTGCAAAGCCTACCCACGCGGACGCCGGACGAACCCCCGACTTCCCAAGAGGTAGGTGCCGACCAGACCAGTCATCGCGCCGGCCGGAAGTGCGAGCAGGGCGGTCGAGTGCCAGGGCACCCGCCCCTGGTCGGGAGCGGTCAGGCCGAGGTCCCCGGGCACGGGCGTGTAGTCGGGCTGCCCGGCAGCCAGGGCCTGCGGGTCGCCCGGGCCGAGCGCGTGACCCACGGCGTACATCACGAAGGCGGCGGCGCACGCGCCCACCAGCACGCTGACCAGCGTCGCGGTCTCGTGGCCTCGCCACATCCCGGACAGGACCGCCAGCAGCAGTCCGAGCGGGAACGCGATCACGACGAACAGCGCGATCGCCTCGAAGGAGAAGTCCGGGCCCGCGGGCTCGAGGTACCAGGCGCCCTGGTAGGCCAGGCCGGTCGGCGCGTCCCACAACCGCTCCCACAGCACCCCGCCCGCGGCTCCACCGACGGCGAACAGCACCAGCACGAACAGGACCCGCCGCAGTGGCGAGGAGCGCCGGGTGGCGGGCTCGCTCATCCGGTCAGGCACCCGGGGCCGAGGAGCTGCTTGAGGTCGGCGAACAGCGCCGGGCTCGGGCTGACCCGCAGGTTGTCGTCGAGGCGCAGCACCTTGGTCGAGCTCCGGGTCAGCAGCCTCAGCTGGACCTCGGTCATGCCGGGGTGGGTGCCGAGGACGTCGCGGAGCTGGGCCACGACCGGCGGGGTGCACCGGGTCGACGGCAGGCTGATCACCACCGGGCCGGCCGGGCCCTGGGTGAGGTCGGGTGCGGTGACCTCCTGGGCGCGCAGCTCGGGCTGGTCCTTGTCACGCGAGAGCTGGCCCTTGATGCGGACGATGTTGTCCTCGACGAGGAGGGTCGAGGCCAGCGTGTAGGCGCTGGGGAACAGCAGCACGTCGATCGCGCCGTCGAGGTCCTCGAGGGTGATCGTGGCCCACGGGTCGCCGCGCTTGGTGATCTTGCGCGAGACGGACGTGATGAGACCGCTGACGGTGAGCGTGGAGTTGTGGGCGCGCTCCTCGTCGAGCATCAGCTGGCCGATCGTGCAGTCGGTGCCCTGCGACAGCACGTGCTCGAGGCCGAGCAGCGGGTGGTCGGAGACGTAGAGGCCGAGCATCTCCCGCTCGTGGCCGAGCAGGGTGAGCTTGTCCCAGTCGTCGATGTCGGGGATGACGACGCTGACGCCGAAGCCCGCGTCGTCGTCCTCGAGCCCCCCGAAGAGCGAGTCCTGGCCGATGGCCTCGTTCTTCTTGAGGTCGACGAACTGGTCGACCGCGGTTTCGTGGACGGCTGCGAGGGCGCGACGCTTGTGCTTCATGTCGTCGAAGGCGCCGGCCTTGATCAGCGACTCCACCACGCGCTTGTTGCACACCAGCGCCGGGACCTTCTCCATGAAGTCGTTGAAGTCGAGGTAGCGGCCCTTGTCCTCCCGGGCGGACACGATGCCGTCGACGACGTTGCTGCCGACGTTGCGCACGGCGGTCAGGCCGAAGCGGATGTCGTTGCCGACGGGCGTGAAGTTGGCGTGGGACTCGTTGACGTCGGGCGGCAGCACCTGGATCTTCATCCGGCGGCACTCGTTGAGGTAGATCGCCATCTTGTCCTTGTCGTCCTTCACCGACGTGAGGAGCGCGGCCATGTACTCGGTCGGGTAGTTGGCCTTGAGGTAGGCGGTCCAGTAGGTGATGACACCGTAGGCGGCGGAGTGCGACTTGTTGAAGGCGTAGTCGGAGAACGGGAGCAGGATCTCCCAGAGCTTGTCGATGGCCTGCTGGGGGAAGCCCCGCTCGAGCATGCCGGCCTGGAAGCCGGCGTACTGCTTGTCGAGCTCCTCCTTCTTCTTCTTGCCCATCGCGCGACGCAGGTTGTCGGCGGCACCCAGGGTGAAGCCGGCGAGCACCTGCGCGATCGCCATCACCTGCTCCTGGTAGACGATCAGGCCGTAGGTCTCCCCCAGCACCGGCTCGAGCGCCTCGGCGAGCGCCGGGTGGATCGGCTCGATCGCCTCGCGGCCGTTCTTGCGGCGGGCGTACTTGTTGTGGGAGTCGGCACCCATCGGGCCGGGGCGGTAGAGCGCGCTGACGGCCGTGATGTCGGCGAAGGCGTCGGGCTGCAGCGACCGGAGCAGTGACCGCATGCCCGAACCGTCGAGCTGGAAGACGCCGAGGGTGTCACCGCGGCCCATCAGCTCGTAGGTCGCGCGGTCCTCGAAGCCCAGCTCCTCCAGGACGACCTTCTCGCCGCGGTTGACCTCGATGTTGCTGACCGCGTCGTCGAGGATGCGGAGGTTGGACAGGCCGAGGAAGTCCATCTTGACCAGCCCGAGCGACTCGCACATCGGGTAGTCGAACTGCGTGATGACCGCGCCGTCCTGCGGCCTGGCCATGATCGGGACGATGTCGATCAGCGGCTCGCTCGACATGATGACGCCGGCGGCGTGCACGCCCCAGTTGCGGATCTGGCCCTCGAGGCCGACCGCGGTCTCGTAGATCGTCCGGACGTCGGGGTCCTGGCCGTGCAGCGCGCGGAACTCGCCGCCGTCGTTGTAGCGCTTGTGGTCGGGGTTGAAGATGTCCTTGAGCGCGACTCCCTTGCCCATCACGTCGGCCGGGTAGGCCTTGGTGATCCGGTCGCCGATCGCGAAGCCGTGGTCGAGGACGCGAGCGGCGTCCTTGATGGCGGCCTTGGCCTTGAGGCGACCGAACGTCGCGATCTGGGCGACCCGCTCGGCGCCGTACTTCTCGCTGACGTAGTGGATGACCTCGCCGCGGCGGGCGTCGTCGAAGTCGATGTCGAAGTCCGGCATCGACGGGCGCTCGGGGTTGAGGAACCGCTCGAAGAACAGCCCGTGCTCGAGCGGGCACAGGTCGGTGATCCGCAGCGCGTAGGCCGCGATCGACCCGGCACCGGACCCGCGGCCGGGACCGACGCGGATGCCGTTGTCCTTGGCCCAGTTGATGAAGTCGGCGACCACGAGGTAGTAGCCGCAGTAGCCCTTCTGGGAGATGATCGCGAGCTCCATCTCCACCCGGTCGCGCACCTCCTGCGTGGTGCGCTCACCTGGGTAGCGCGCCTCGATGCCGCGCCAGACCTCCTTGCGGAACCAGCTCTCCTCGGTCTCGCCGGCGGGCACGTCCGCGCGCGCCATGTAGCCGCCGGTGGACTCGGTGAACTCGACCTCGCAGCGCTCGGCGATGGCGAGGGTGTTGTCGCACGCCTCCGGCATGCCGAACCGGTCGGCCCACAGCTCCCGCATCTCGGCCGCGGACTTGATGTAGTAGCCGCCGCCGTCGAACTTGAGGCGGTTGGTGTCGGAGAGCCGCTTGCCGGACGCGACGCAGATGAGGGCGTCGTGCGCCGCGGCGTCCTCGGGGTTGTTGTAGTGGGAGTCGTTGGTGGCGATCGGCGGGAGGCCCATCTCCTTGCCGAGGCGCAGCAGGTCGTCGCGGACGCGCTTCTCGATGTCGATGCCGTGGTCCATCAGCTCGAGGAACACGTTGTCGCGGCCGAAGATCTCCTGGAGCTCGCCGGCCTCGCGCACCGCCTCGTCGTACTGGCCCAGGCGCAGCCGCGTCTGGATCGCGCCGCTGGGGCACCCGGTGCTGACGATGAGGCCCTTGCTGTGCTCGGCGAGGATCTCCTTGTCCATGCGGGGCTTGAAGTAGTAGCCCTCGAGGCTCGAGCGCGAGGAGAGCCGGAACAGGTTGTGCATCCCCTCGGTGCTCTCCGCCCACATCGTCATGTGGGTGTAGGCGCCGCCGCCGGCGACGTCGTTGCCGCCCTCCTCGGCCAGGTCGCCCTGGCCCCAGCGGACCCGGCGGCGCTCACCGCGCATGGTGCCGGGGGTGAGGTAGGCCTCGATGCCGATGATGGGCTTGACGCCGTGCTTGCGGGCCTTGGAGTAGAAGTCGTAGGCGCCGTGCAGGTTGCCGTGGTCGGTCATCGCGATCGCCGGCATGCCGAGCTCGCTCGTGCGGCTGAACAGGCCGTCGAGCAGCGACGCCCCGTCGAGCATGGAGTACTCGGTGTGCACGTGCAGGTGCACGAAGTTGCCCGCGGAACTGGTGGAGGAGCCGGCCGACATGGAGGAGACTTCCGCGCCTTTCGTGGGTCGCTGACAGGGGTCGTACGAGGGTGCTGACTGCTCAGCGGGGCCACGCTGATCGGGAAGGGGGGAAGAGCAGCAAGCCTACGTCAGTCTGCCCGGCCCCACCGACAGGACACACGACGCGTCCGGGCGCTCACAGCCAGTCGATGGCGTGGCCGTGACCGTGGCTGTGGGCCACCGGGACACCGTCCAGCGCGGTCACGAACCGGCCGGACGGGACCTCCCTGTCACCGGTGACGCGCGGCAGCACGCGAGGCAGGACCCGGCGCCCCTCGTTGCTGACCCACCGACACCTGCCCGCCGCCACCAGCTCCGACATGAGGTCGTGGAACCGCTCCCGGTCGGGCTGCTCGAGATAGGCGATCACGGCGGAGTGGAACACCACCGGCGTGCCATGGGGAGCCGCGTCGTCCAGCAGCCCGGGCAGGTGCTCGAACAGGTCGCCGCTCCGCACCGCCGGCGGCTCGGCGCGAGCCACCTCGATCGCCCCGCGGAGCCGGTCGCGCCGCTCGTCCTGCTCGGGCCAGACGAGGTTCTCCAGCCAGGCCGTCGCGTCGGCGTCGGTCACGTCGAGGGGGTTGAGGTCGACGCCGCCGCGCCACGCGACGTCGGGGTGGGCCGACGGCACCGGCAGCGGACCCGTGACCCGCGCGCCCAGCAGCGGTCCACCGCTCCCCCGCAGCGTGCCCGCGGGCGACCAGTCGTAGTCGTACCGGTCGGGGAACAGGCACAGGCCCGCGCTCGCGCCCACCTCGACCAGCGCGAGCGGACCCTCGACGAGGCCGAGCACGGGGGTGAGGGTGGCGAGCCGTCCCACCTCGTTGGTCTGGGTCGCCCGGGTCATGACGGTCTCGCGGATCGCCGGCTCCTGCTCGCGCAGGACGCGGCGCAACCCCTCGTACGGTCCCGGGGCGGGCGCGCCGTGCCAGCGCGCGGCGGCGAAGACCAGGTTCGGCTGGCGCTTGACCGACGGCAGGGTGCCGAGCCACTCGAGCACCTCGTCGTCACCGGCGACGCCCAGCGCCCACTCCTCGAAGCACGGCGAGGCGCCCGCGGCGTACGTCGCGAAGTCGCGGTACTCCTCGATCACGTCGTCATGGAGCAGCATGGGCCCATCCTGCCCGGCGACCTCGGCCGGGATCGGCGCGGGTCAAGGGTGGTCGACGCGGTGGTCAGCGCCGGGTCGGGAACGGACCGGCCGGTCCGATGCCGGCGTTGCCCATCCGGATCCCGGAGAACTCCAGCCCCCGTTCGCGCACGCCGGCGAAGTGGTCGGCCAGATCCGGGAGGACCCGCAGCTCGATGCCGTGCTCGTGGTGCAGGCGCACCAGGTCGGTCACCTCCGTGGGCGGTCCCAGCGGCGACACCGCCCGAGCCGCGACGTGGGCGTGCGGCCGGTCCCCGAACGGCGCGAAGTCCGCCGCGGCGAAGCGGTAGGCGTACAGCCGGGTCGTCCGCATCGCGTCCAGCCAGACGTCCTCGATCGCGTGGACCCGCGGGACTCCGTCGCCCCACGAGCACACCCGGGGGCACTGTCGCGGGAACCAGTAGCAGGGGGCGTTGAGGGCGTCGACCGCCCACACGTAGGCCTCGGCCTGCTGGGCGGTGGCGGCGACGTGCGGCACGAACCGCCCGATCGCCGGGTCCTCGCTGAAGTGGAGGACCTCCCCGGCTCGCGGCAGCACGTCAGCGGGCGGCGTCGAGCGACTCGGTGATGATCACGTCGACGATCCGCGCGACCCGCTCGGCACCGAGGTCGGGCACGACCGCGGCGACCCGGGCGACGATCTCCGCCTCCCGGCGAGGGTCCCGCTCGCCCGAGGGCTTCACCGCCTGGACCGCGCGCGTCAGCGCCGTACGCCGGGCGAGCACGTCGCCGAGCGCGAGGTCGACGTCGTCGATCATCGAGCGGAAGCAGGCCAGCGGGTCGGCGCCGGGCCACACGAGCCGGATGTCGGGCGCGCGCTCCTCGTTGGCCGAGCCGTCGGTGCGCTCGAGGGCCACGAAGCCGTGGCGGGCGTAGAACTCCCGGGCGGGTCGGTTGGACTCGAACACCCACAGCCCGATGCCATCGGGGTGCAGGGCCAGCACGCGGGCCAGGAGGGTGCTGCCGACGCCTCGACCCTGCGCCTCGGGCAGGACGTAGAGATCGTCGAGCCACGTCGTGGTGGCACGGGTGTAGCCCATCACCCGGCCCTCGAGCACGGCCACGCACACGTCGTACGCCGCCAGGTCCCAGCCGGCCACCCACGCCCGGGCCTCGTCGTCGCTGTGGACGCTCGGCGGGAACGCGCTGCCGGCGCCCGCGCGGGCCGCGAGGTGGACGTCGGCGATCGGGGCCAGGTCCTCCTGGGAGGCCGGCCGGAGCTCCACGTCGGTGTTGGTCGCGTCGGTGCCCATCGCGTCTGTGCTCGTCCCGTCAGTGCTCGTCCCGGATGACGTCGAGCGCGTGCGCGAGGTCGTCGGGGTAGGTGGACTCGTAGCTGACCTGCTCGCCGGTCTCGGGGTGCTCGAAGCCGAGCCGCATGGCGTGCAGCCACTGCCGCTGGAGCCCGAGCCGCGCCGCGAGCCTGGGGTCGGCACCGTAGGTCAGGTCGCCGACGCACGGGTGCTTGAGCGCACTCATGTGCACCCGGATCTGGTGGGTGCGGCCGGTCTCGAGGTGGACCTCGAGCAGGCTGGCGAAGCGGTGCGCCTCGAGGGTCTCGTAGTGGGTCACGCTGTGCCGCCCGTCGGCCATGACGGCGAACTTGTAGTCGTGGTGCGGGTGTCGGCCGATCGGGGCGTCGACCGTCCCGGCGAGCGGGTCGGGGTGGCCCTGGACCAGCGCGTGGTAGGTCTTGTCGACGGTGCGGTGGCGGAACGCGTTCTTGAGCACGGAGTAGGCGTGCTCCGACTTGCAGATCACCATCACGCCGCTCGTGCCCACGTCGAGGCGCTGCACGATGCCCTGGCGCTCGCTCGCGCCGCTGGTGGAGATCCGGAAGCCGGCCCCCGCGAGATGCCCGACGACCGTCGGCCCGGTCCAGCCCGGCGAGGGGTGCACGGCGACGCCGACGGGTTTGTCGATCACCACGATGGCGTCGTCGTCGTGGATGATCCGGATCCCCTCGACGATCTCCGGCACGACCTCGAGCGGGTCGGACTCGGCGGGGATGGTGACGTCGAGCATCGCGCCCCCGTGGACCCGGTCGCTCTTGCCGACCGCGGTGCCGTCGACGTGGACGAGGCCCTGGGAGATCAGGTCGGCCGCCTTGGTGCGCGAGAACCCGAACATGCGCGCCATCGCGGCGTCGACGCGCTCTCCGGCCAGCCCGTCGGGTACGAAGACCGTGCGCTGCTCGGCCCGGGTGCTCACGCCGCCGACCCGGAGCCGGGCTCGGACCCGGGCTGGGTCTCCGGCTGCTCGCGGTCCTTGCCGGTGGAGGCCTCGCGGGTGCCGTCGAGGTTGATGCCCCGGAAGGTCTGCAGGATGATCAGCCCCGCCGCGACGTTGATGCAGATGTCGGCGATGTTGAACACCGGCCAGTTGGGCAGCATCAGGAAGTCGACCACGTGACCGTGGAACGGCTCGGGCGGACGCACGATGCGGTCGGTGAGGTTGCCGCTCACACCGCCGAGCAGGATGCCGAGGGCGAGCGCCCAACCGGTGCTGGCGATCCGGCGGCTCAGCCAGAGCACGACCACCACGGCGACGATCGCGAGGGCGGTGAAGACGATGGTGAAGTCCGTGCCGGTGCTGAACGCCGCACCCGGGTTGAACGTCAGGTGGAACGTGAACCAGTCACCGAGGACCGGGATGTCGCCGTCGGCCAGCGCCGACAGCGCCCACTGCTTGGTGCCGAGGTCCAGCGCGTACGCCAGCAGGGCCACGCCCGCGAAGACCAGCCGCGCGTCGACGCGACGGCGGGCAGGGACGGAATCGGCCTGGTCGCTGTGGTTCAGCGACGCTCCTCGCGCTGCTTGCATGACATGCACAGTGTGGCATGGGGCACCGCCATCAACCGATTCTTGCCGATGGGGTTGCCACAGGAGTCGCACACGCCGTAGGTGCCGTCGTCGATGTGCGACAGCGCGCGCTTGATCTGCTCCAGCGTCTCGCGCTCCTTGGCGAGGACGGTGAGCTCGTGGTCACGCTCGAAGCTGGTCGCCCCGACGTCGGCCTGGTCCTGGCCGGCGCCGTCACCGGCGTCGCGCATCAGCCCTGCGAGCTCCTGCTCGGACTGGCCGACGATCGTCGTGAGTCGCTCCTGGTGCTCCTTGAGCTCCTTGACGACCTCGTTGAGCTCGGCGCGGGTCCAGGCGTCCTCGCCCTCGAGGACCACCAGGGTCGAGGGGGTGGCCTTGCGTGCCTTCTTCGCCGGCGCGGCCTTCTTGGCGGGCGTCGGGGCGGCCTTCGTCACGGGCGCAGCTTTCTTGGTAGGTGTGGCGGACTTCTTCGTTGCGGTCTTCTTGGCCGGCGCGGCCTTCTTTGCAGCGGTCTTCTTGGCCGGCTCTGCCGTCTTCTTCGCCGGAGCCGTCTTCTTCGCCGGAGCAGCGTTCTTCGCGGCTGTCTTCTTGGCCGGAGCGGTCTTCTTCGCCGGAGCGGCCTTCTTGGAGGCGGCCTTCTTCGCGGCTGCCTTCTTGGCCGGAGCGGCCTTCTTGGCGGGGGCCTTCTTCGCGGTCGGCGTCGAGGCCGGCGCGTCCTTGGCGGCTCCGCGGCGGCCCATCACGCGCTTCGCGGCGGCGGCGGCCGTACCGGCCAGGGACTTGCGCGTGGTGCCAGCCATCTCCGAGGGCCTCCAGCATGCGTCGGGTGTGGCAGGAACCACACGGTGGCAGGGAGGCTAGCCGCTGGCGCCTGACGAACCAACAGCGGCTCGCCGAAATGCGAGAACGACCACCCGTACGGGCGGTCGTCCTCGCATTTTCAGAGGCCTGTTCGAAGGCCGTGCCGCTGGGCTCGGAGGGATCAGCCCTCGTCGTCGCCGAGCACGGAGCGCAGACGCTTGGGCGCGCTGCCGCTCTCGACGGGCGCCTGCGTCTCGCTGCCGTTGTTGAGCGCCTCCAGCTGCTGCGTGAAGTAGGTCTTCAGGCGGGAGCGGTACTCGCGCTCGAACTGGCGGAGGGTCTCGACGTCGCTGTTGAGCTTGTCGCGCTCCTTCTCCAGGTCGCCGAACATCTGCTGGCGGCGCTCGGCGGTCTCGGAGTCGAGCATCTGCGAACGCTGGCGGGCGTCGGCCTCCATGCGGTCGGCCTTGGTCTTCGACTCGGCCTCGAGGCGCTCGGCCTTGGTGCGCGCGGCGCCGACGATGCGGTCGGCCTCGTTCTTGGCGTCCTCGACGAGCTCGTCGGCGTTGCGCGTCGCGATCTCGAGCAGGCGCGCTGCGGCGTTGGACGCGTCGGCGACCGTCTCGACACGCATGGTCTGCACGGGCGCGGCGGCGACCGGTGCGGCGGCGACGGGCTCCGGCTCGGGCTCGGGCTCCGGCTCGGGAGTCGGCGCGAACGACACGGGAGCGGCTGCGGGAGTCGACGCACCGCCGGACTGGGCGGCCGACAGCTTGGACCGCAGGTCGTCGTTCTCCTTGGTCAGCCGGGCGAGCTCGGCCTCGACCTCGTCGAGGAACTGGTCCACCTCGCCCATGTCGTAGCCCTCACGGAGACGGACAGGCGTAAAGCGCTTGTTGCTCACGTCCTCAGGCGTCAGCGGCATGACCTCACCAAACTTTCACGATCGATAATCACGGTGGCTCTGCTGTCAGGAGACAATAGCGCCCGGTTAGCCACGGGGCACAGTGACCCGTGTGGCGGATGGTTCAGAGCCCGAAGATGGTGGCGACCACGTTGAGCAGCAGCCATGCTCCCACCATCACGAGCAGGAAGCTCAGGTCGAGCGCGACCGAGCCGATGCGGAGCGGGGGCACGACCTTGCGGAGCGCCACGATGGGCGGGTCCGTGGTCGTGTAGACGCCCTCCAGCGCCACCAGGAGCGGGCCGCGCGGCTCCCACTGGCGCGCGAAGACCTGCACCCAGTCCACGATGAACCGCACCCACAGGAGCGCGATGAACAGGAACAGGAGGACGTAGAGGATCTGGCCGATGGCTTGCACGAGTCGAGTATGGGTCAGCTCTGGTTGAAGAAGCCGTCCTCGGCGATCCGCTCCTTGTCCTCGGCCGAGACCGCGACGTTGGGCGGCGAGAGCAGGAAGACCTTGTTGGTCACTCGCTCGATGGTGCCTCGGGTGGCGAAGATCAGGCCGGCGGCGAAGTCGACGAGGCGCTTGGCGTCGTTGTCGTCCATCTCGCTGAGGTTCATGATCACGGGCGTGCCGTCGCGGTAGTTCTCCCCGACCAGGCGTGCCTCGTTGTAGTTGCGGGGGTGCAGGGTGGTGATGCGGCTCAACTCGGCCACGACTCCCGTCTGGACCGGGGCCGGTCGACGGCGCTCGGCAAGGTCGGACACTGGGGCTGGGCGACGCTCCCGCGCGACGGGGCGCTGGTCGACAGCGTCGTGCGTCGTGGTCTCGGTGTCGCCGTCGTAGTCGTCGTAGTGGCCGGTGTCCTCGAGCAGGCCGAGGTACTCGCCGATCTTGCGCATCGCGCCGCTCATGAGACAGATCCTCCGCTAGACCTGGCGCCCCGATCGGGACACCTGTTGACTGTTGTGGACATTACTGGACCGCAGGCCTCGGACCGAGGACCGCGGAGCCGACACGCACGTGTGTCGCACCGCACGCGATGGCCGCCTCGAGGTCACCGCTCATCCCCGCGGACAGCACGGTGGCACCGGGGTGCTCGCGCACGAGCTCCTCGCGCACGTCCGCGAGCCTCGCGAAGGCCGTACGGGGGTCCTCCCCCAGCGGCGCGACCGCCATCAGGCCGCGCAGCCGGAGCAGGTCCGCCTCGACCACCCGGCGGGCGAGGTCGGGCAGGTCGGCGGGCGCTGCGCCGGACCGGTGGTCGGCCCCGGGCGGGTCGAGGCTGACCTGCAGCAGCACGTCGACCTCCGCCCCGCGCGCCCGGGCTCCACGAGAGAGCGGGCCCACGAGCTTGGCGCGGTCGACCGACTCGACCACGTCGGCGTACGCCGCCACGGCGGCTGCCTTGTTGGACTGCAGGCCGCCGATGAAGTGCCACCGCAGCCCGAGGTCGGCGCACTCGGCGGCCTTGGCCTCGGCCTCCTGGTGGCGGTTCTCCCCCACGTCGGTGACACCGAGGTCGGCGAGGACGCGCACGTCGGAGGCGGGGAAGAACTTGGTGACGACGACGAGCGAGACGTCGTCCTCCGGTCGGCCGGCCTCCGTGCAGGCGTCGCGGATGCGCCGGCGCACGGCGTCGAGGTTGGCGGCGATCTCGTCCGCGCGGCCGCTCACGCGTGGCTCCAGATCACGCCGGCGAAGCGGGTGGCGTCGGCTCCGTCGCGCCGGTAGGACGGCCAGGTGCGGTCCTCCCGGGTGCAGGCCCCGACGACGCGTACGTCCGGGACGCCCGCGGTGGAGAGCTGCGCCCGTACGCCGGCGCCGAGGTCGAGCGCGGGCGTGCCCCACGAGGTGGTGGAGCGCGCCTCGGGGACCACGGCGGCGACCTCCTCCTGGAGGTCGGCCGGCACCTCGTAGCAGGAGCCGCACACGTGCGGGCCGATCCACGCCACCGCCGGCTCGGCGCCCTGCTCGCGCAGGCGGGCGACCGCCCGGGGCACCACGCCCGCGGCGAGACCGGGGCGGCCGGCGTGGGCAGCCGCGATCCACCCGGTGGCCGGGTCGGCCAGCAGCACCGGCACGCAGTCGGCCGCGCGAGCCAGCAGGGCCACGGCGGGGCGGGAGGTGATCATGGCGTCGCAGGTCGGCGCCGTCGCGTCGCCCCGGCCGGCGACGAGCTCGACGTCCGCCCCGTGCACCTGGTGCATCAGCACCGGGGTGGCCCCGGTCGCCTCGGCCACCTCCGCCAACGCGGCGGTGCGCACCGCGTCGTCGGCCGCGTCGCCGAGGCTGAGGGTGACGTCGGTGAAGGCGACCTCGATCACGAGGTCGCCTTCGATCCGGTCACGGTGGCGAAGCAGGGTCACTTCAGGAAGTCAGGCACGTCGAGGTCGTCGTCGTCGAACTGGACCTGACGGGCCGGCCGCGGGGAGGCGGGCTGCTGGGCGGGCTGCGTCGACCGGGGCTGCGCCGACTGCTGGCCCGACTGCTGGCCCGACTGCTGGGCCGGCTGCTGGGGCGCCGACGGCGCGAAGGTCGTGGTCCCCGGCGACGACTCGGAACGCGCCGGCGCCTGGGTCGCGAGCTGCTGGGCGGCGGCGCGGGTCTGCTCCTGCGTCTGGGCAGGCTGGCCCTGGCGCAGCACGTTGCCGTCCGAGCGGCGCTTGGGCATCCCGCCGTCGAAGCCGGCCGCGATCACGGTCACCCGCACCTCGTCGCCCAGCGCATCGTCGATGGTGGCGCCGAAGATGATGTTGGCCTCCGCGTGCGCGGCCTGCGACACGAGCGCGGCGGCCTCGTTGATCTCGAAGAGGCCGAGGTCGGAACCACCGGCGATGGAGAGCAGCACGCCGTGGGCGCCCTCGATGCTCGCCTCGAGCAGCGGGCTCGAGACCGCCATCTCGGCGGCGGCGACCGCGCGGTCCTCGCCGCGGGCCGAGCCGATGCCCATGAGGGCGGAGCCGGCGTTGGCCATGACGGACTTCACGTCGGCGAAGTCGAGGTTGATCAGGCCAGGGGTGGTGATCAGGTCGGTGATGCCGGAGACACCCTGGAGCAGCACCTGGTCGGCCTGCTTGAAGGCGTCGAGGATGGACACGTTGCGGTCGGTGATCGACAGCAGCCGGTCGTTGGGGATGACGATGAGGGTGTCGACCTCCTCGCGGAGCTGGCTGATGCCCTCCTCCGCCGAGTTGGCGCGGCGACGGCCCTCGAAGGCGAACGGCCGGGTCACGACACCGATCGTCAGGGCGCCCAGGGACCGGGCGATGCGGGCCACGACGGGCGCGCCGCCGGTGCCGGTGCCGCCACCCTCGCCGGCGGTCACGAAGACCATGTCGGCGCCCTTGATGACCTCCTCGATCTCGTCGGCGTGGTCCTCGGCCGCCTTCGCCCCCACCTCGGGGTTGGCGCCGGCACCGAGGCCGCGGGTGAGCTCGCGGCCGATGTCGAGCTTGACGTCGGCGTCGCTCATGAGGAGTGCCTGGGCGTCGGTGTTGATCGCGATGAACTCGACGCCCTTGAGGCCGACCTCGATCATCCGGTTGACGGCGTTGACGCCACCGCCGCCGATGCCCACGACCTTGATGATCGCCAGGTAGTTCTGCGCTGCTGCCACGGCTCCGGGGCCTTCCTTGAGTGGGTCTGTGTGACGTAGGGGGTGCGGGTCGACTGGTGCTGTTCCTCGGGCTCGGAACCCTAACCGTGAGCCTGAGGGTTATAGTTATGTCAACCTCGCCTTTCGCTAGACCATAGGCAGCGCTCGACCCGAAACCCTGCCGGACACGCCGCGTGTCGGTGGGTCGCGCAGGTTTCCTGCCTGCGGGTCAGGGGCGGTAGGTCGGGTTCCCCGGGACGCTGACGTCGTAGTAGGACGCCTTCTGCGCGGCCAGCAGCCGGTCGACGACCTGGGCCTTCAGCTCGGACTCCTCGGCACTCCCCCACAGCACCTGCCGCTGGTCGCGCATCACGAGGGTGATCTGGTCGATCGTCGTGACCTCGACGTGGTCGACGCGGGTCGCGAGGTCGTCCGGCAGCGCCGAGACCACCGTGGCGGCCTCCCGCAACGCGTCGGTGCCGGCCGCGGAGCCGGGCCGGATGCGCGGCATGCCCCGGGGCACGCGCTGGTACTCGCGGAAGACGACGCCCTCCGCGTCGAGGCCGCGGAGCCGTCCGGCCAGCTCGACCACCGCCACTGCGGTGCGTTCGGCGACCTCGATGCGCACGGTGTCGGGCCAGGTGCGGGTGACGTCGACGGAGCGGACCTCGGCCAGCGATCCGACGCGGGCGTCGGCGCGGCCGAGGTCGACCAGCGCGAGCTGCTCCCCGAGCGGCACGTCGGCGATCTCGCGGACCCGGCCGTCGCTCAGCAGGGAGTTGCCGACGACCTCCACGCGCTTGACCTGCGTCGTCGCGGAGAAGAGCACCAGGTGGACGGCGGTGCCGACGATCGCGAGCACCAGCAGCACGGCCAGCACGTAGCGCAGGGAGAGCCAGCGCCGCGCCCACTGGCGCCGCGCGAAGCGGCGCCGGGTGCGCGAGACCGTACGGGCCTGCCTGGCCGACCCGGCCCGGGTGTCCGGCTCGGCGTCGGAGACGGTCCCCTGCTCCACTCACGCACCCCCGAGCAGCTCGAGCACCCGTGGCCCGACGCCCGTGATGTCGCCGGCCCCGAGGGTGATGACGAGGTCGCCGGGGCGCGCGCGCTCGGCGAGTGCCTGCGCGGCCGCCCCCAGGCCGTCGACGTAGGTCACGTGCTGGGCCGGGAGGGGTACGGCGTCGGCGACGAGGAGCCCGGTCACGGCCGGGTCGGGGTCCTCGCGGGCGACGTAGACGTCGAGCACGACGACCTCGTCGGCGGCGCCCAGCTCGACGCCCATGGCCTCGCCGAAGATGCGGGTGCGGGAGACGAGGTGCGGCTGGAAGGCGGCGACGACGCGCCCGTCCCCGGCGAGCGCGCGAGCGGCCTCGAGGTCACCACGGATCTCGACCGGGTGGTGCGCGTAGGAGTCGTAGACGCGCACCCCGGCCACCTCGCCCTTGAGCTCCATCCGGCGGCCGGTGCCGGTGAAGAGGCCCAGCCCCTCCGCGAGCGCGGCGTACGGCAGACCGAGGCGCAGCCCCGTCGCCAGGGCGGCGACGGCGTCGAGGACGTAGTGGCGCCCCGGGATCCGCAACCGCAGCTCGCCCAGGTCCTCGCCGTGCTGCGAGACCCGGCACGAGGAGGTGGAGCCGTCGAGGACAAGGTCGTGGATGCGGAGGTCGGCGTCGGCCGACTCCCCCACCGTCACCACGTCGAGGCCCTGGGCGCGGGCCCGGCCGGCGAGCCCGGCGGCGCCCGGGTCGTCGAGCACGCAGACCAGGAAGCCGGACCGGTCGATCGTGTCGGCGAACTCCTCGAACGCGCGGTGGTAGGCCTCCTCGGTGCCCCAGTTGTCGAGGTGGTCGGCCTCGACGTTGGTCACGATCGCCGCGAACGGGCGGTAGTGGAGGAAGGCGCCGTCGCTCTCGTCGGCCTCGGCGACGAAGAGGTCGTCGGTGCCGGCGTCGGCGTTGCGACCCGTGGCGGTCAGCACCCCGCCCACGGCGTACGACGGGTCGACGCCGGCCGCCAGCAGCGCCGAGGTGAGCAGCCCGGTGGTGGTGGTCTTGCCGTGCGTGCCGGCCACGGCGAGGACGCGGGAGCCGGCCATCACGGCGGCGAGCCCGGCCGAGCGGGGCAGGATCCGCAGCCCGCGGCGCCGCGCCTCGACGACCTCGGGGTTGTCGTCGCGGGCGGCCGTGGTGACGACCAGCGTGTCGGCGTCGCCGACGTGGGCGGCGTCGTAGCCGAGGTGGCAGGTCACGCCGAGCTCGCGCAGGGCGGGCAGGAACGGCGTGTCGTGGTCGTCGCTGCCGGTGACGTGGACGCCCTGCGCGGCCATGATCCGGGCGATCGCGGAGATGCCGGCACCGCCGATGCCGACGCAGTGGACCCGGCCCAGCTCGGCGGCGGGCAGCAGCTCGTCGGGGACCGGGATCCTCACGAGGCGGCTCCCGTCGCGCCCCGGGCCGCGTCGAGGACGAGGCGGGCGAGCTTCTCGTCGGCGTCGAGCGGGATCACTCCGGTCGCTGCGGCGCCCATCTCGGCGAGCCGGTCCGCGTCGCTGAGCAGGCCGGGGACGCTCGCAGCGACCCACTCGGGCGTGAGGGCGGCATCGGCGACCAGCAGCCCCCCTCCGGCGTCGACGACGGGGCGTGCGTTGAGCGCCTGCTCGCCGTTGCCGATGGGCAGCGGGACGTAGATCGCGGGCAGGCCGACGCCGGACACCTCGGTGACGGTGTTGCTGCCCGAGCGGCACAGCACGGCGTCGGCCGCGGCGTAGGCGAGGTCCATGCGGTCGACGTAGTTGACGACGACGTAGGGGACCTCCCCGGACGCGACGACCAGCTCGTGCTTGGGCCCGACGACGTGGAGCACCTGCACGCCGGCTGCGGCGAGCTCGGACGCCGCGCCGGACACGGCGGCGTTGATCCGCGCCGCCCCCTGGGACCCTCCCGTGACCAGGAGCGTCGGCAGGTCGTCGCGCAGGCCGAAGGTCGCCAGCGCCTCGGCTCGCAGCGCGGCCCGGTCCATGGTGGAGATGAGGCGGCGGATCGGCAGGCCGGTGCAGACGGCGTGCGGGAGCGCGGTGTCGGGGAAGCTCGTGGCGACGTGGGTCGTCATCCGGGCACCGAGCTTGTTGGCGATGCCGGGGATCGCGTTGCCCTCGTGCACCACGATCGGCAGCCGGCGCGCACGGGCCGCGAGGTAGGCCGGGACCGAGACGTACCCGCCGAAGCCGACGACCACGTCGGGGCGCACGCGGTCGACCACCTCGAGCGCCGCGGCGCGGGCGGCGCGCAGCCGGGAGGGCGTACGGAGCAGGTCGGGGCCCGGGCGCCGCGGCAGGGGCACCCGCGGGACGACCTCCAGGGGCAGGCCGGCCTCCGGGACGAGCCGCGCCTCGAGACCCTCACGGGTGCCGAGGCAGGTGATCTCCGTCGCCGGGTCCAGGCGGCGCAGGGCGTCGGCGGTGGCGAGCAGGGGCGAGGTGTGGCCGGCGGAGCCGCCGCCGGCGAGGAGTACGCGCATCAGGGTGAATCTATCGAGAGCGGTCGTAGGACGGAGCAGCGGAGAGCCCGGCGGAGCGGTCGCGGCGGCGCGCGGCGAGGGCCGCGGCCGCCTCCGGCTCGCGACGGGCGAACCCGATGAGGAGGCCGAGGGCGACCAGCGACGGCAGCAGGGCCGAACCGCCGTAGGACACGATCGGCAGCGGGATGCCGATGACGGGCAGCACGGCGATCACCATGCCGACGTTGATGATCATCTGGCCCAGCAGCCACACGACGATGCCGAACGTGGCGTAGCGGACGAAGGGGTCCTGGGTGCTGAGCGCGACCCGGATGGCGGCGTAGGCGATCGTGAAGAACAGCGCGACGACGAGGAGGGTGCCGACCAGGCCGAGCTCCTCGCCGAGCACCGCGAAGATGAAGTCGGTGTGGGCCTCGGGCAGGTCGCCCCACTTCTGGGTGGAGGCGCCGATGCCCTGGCCGAACCAGCCGCCGCTCGACAGGGCGTAGAGGCCGTGGGCGGGCTGCCAGCCGGCGTCGGTGTAGTCCTTGAACGGGTCGGTGAAGTGCGTGATGCGGTTGAGCCGCTCGGGGTCGGTGGCGGCGAGGGCGACGGCCGCGACGCCGAGCACCGACAGGCTGAGCCCGAAGAGCCTGAGTGGCGCACCGACCACCCACAGCATCCCGAGCAGGATCGCCGCGAGCACGAGGGCGGTGCCGAGGTCGCGGCCGACCAGCACCAGCGCGATGATCGCGAACAGTCCGGGGACCACCGGCACGAGGAGGTGGTGGAGCTCGCGCAGCCGGCGCTCCTTGTGGGCGTAGATGTTGGCGGCCCACAGCACGATGGCGAGCTTGGCGATCTCGGCCGGCTGGATGTTGACCGGCCCGAGGGCGAGCCAGTTCTTGTTGCCGTTGATCACCACGCCGAAGCGGGCGACGAGCCCCAGCAGCACGAGGGCGACGAGGAAGCCGGGGTAGGCCAGGCGGCGTACGTGCCGGATCGGGACGCGGGAGGCGACCCAGGCGGCGGGCAGGCCCAGGGCGACCCACATCAGCTGGCGCTTGACCACCGCGTAGGAGTCGTCGTAGACGATGTAGGAGCGGACGCTGGAGGCGCTGAGCACCATGATCAGGCCGATGGTGAGCAGCAGCGCGGACGCACCGAGCAGCAAGTAGTAGGAGGAGAGCGGCTTGTCGACGGCCTCGCGGAGCGCGCGCCAGCCGCCGGCGACGGTGTGACGTACGCCCTGCGAGGCGGCGACGACGCCGGCCCCGAGCGGGGGCCGGACCTTGAGCGGCACGGAGGGGGACGCACTGGCGTCCGCGGCGGACCCGACCTTCACGTCCTCGGGGTTCGCGGTGGTCACTCCTCGCGCTCCCCTCTGTCGATGGCGGTGACTAGTCGGTGCGGGCGATCCGTCGGTGCACGGCGGCTGCGAACGCGTCGCCGCGGGCGCCGTAGTTGGTGAACATGTCCATGGAGGCGCAGCCCGGCGCGAGCAACACCGTGTCACCGGACCTGGCGAGCCCGGCGGCCGCGTCGACCACACGCTCCATGGGGTCCCCAGTCTCGTCGGCGCCCACATCGATGACCGGCACATCGGGCGCGTGTCGCGAAAGAGCGTCGGCCACGACGTGGCGGTCGCGGCCCAGCAGGACGACGCCGCGCAGCCGGTCGCGCACGGCGACGACGAGGTCGTCGAACCGCGCGCCCTTGGCGAGCCCGCCCGCCACCCACACCACGTCGTCGAACGCCGAGAGCGAGGACTGGGCGGCGTGCGGGTTGGTGGCCTTGGAGTCGTCGATCCAGGTGACGCCGTCGGCCTCGGCGACGTGTGCGATGCGGTGCCCGTCGGGCCGGAAGGCGCGCAGCCCGTCGCGCACGGCCTGCTGGCTGACGCCGTGGGCACGGGCCAGCGCGGCGGCGGCGAGCGCGTTGGCCACGAAGTGGGGCGCGGGCGAGGCGAGGTCGGCCAGCGTGCAGAGCTCGGCGGCGCTGGTCGCGCGCTCCTCGATGAAGGCGCGGTCCACGAGGAGGTCCTCGACCACGCCGAGGTTGCCGGGCGCCGGCATGCCGAGGGTGAATCCCACCGCGCGCGCACCCTCGACGACGTCGGCCTCGCGGACCATCTCCTCGGTGGCGGGGTCGGCGAGGTTGTAGACGCACGCCCGCTGGACGCGCTCGTAGATGCGCGCCTTGTCGGCGGCGTACTTCTCCATCCCGGTCGGTCCCCCGGGGTCGTCGTCGTACCAGTCGAGGTGGTCCTCGGCGACGTTGAGCACGACGGCCGACTCCGCGGACATCGAGTGCGCGTAGTGCAGCTGGAAGCTGGACAGCTCGACGGCGAGGACGTCGTAGGGCTCGGGGTCCATCACCACCTCGACGATCGGCAGGCCGACGTTGCCGACCGCGGCGGCGCGCAGGCCGGCCGCGGTGAGTATCGACTGCAGCATCTGCACGGTCGTGGTCTTGCCGTTGGTGCCCGTGACGGCCAGCCAGGGCGCCGGCCGCTCGGGGTCGCGCAGCCGCCACGCGAGCTCGACCTCGCCCCACACCGGTACGCCGCGCTCAGCCGCCTGGGCCAGCAGCGGGGCGTCGGGCCGCCACCCCGGAGAGGTGATGACGAGGTCGGTGCCGTCGGGCAGCACCGCGGTGGCGCCCGCCTCGAGCCGGATCGTGGCGCCGAGGGTCTCGAGGAGCCCGGCCTTCTCGGCCTTCTCCTCGCTCGTGGCCTCGTCGAGCGCGGTCACCTGCGCGCCGAGGAAGAGCAGGTTGTCGGCGGCGGCGAAGCCGGAGACGCCGAAGCCGGCGACGACGACGCGGACGCCGGACCAGTCGCTGGTGCGACCGAGGGACTCGATGTCGGGGGTGCTCATCGGGTGGTCAGCCAATGCCCGCGACCCACTCGGCGTAGAAGATGCCGAGTCCGGTGGCGACCGCGAGGCCGGTGACGATCCAGAAGCGGATCACGATGGTGACCTGCTCCCAGCCGAGCATCTCGAAGTGGTGGTGCAGCGGGGTCATCCGGAAGACCCGGTGGCCGGCCTGGATCTTGAAGACCGAGCGCACGAGGCCGCTGGCACGGCTGAGCTTGAAGACCGAGACCTGGATCATCACCGACAGGGTGATGGCCACGAAGAGCCCGCCGATGACCACCAGCAGCAGCTCGGTGCGCGTCATGATCGCGAAGCCGGCCATCGCGCCGCCCAGGGCGAGGGACCCGGTGTCGCCCATCATGATCTGGGCGGGCGAGGCGTTCCACCAGAGGAAGCCGAAGCAGGCGCCGGTGATCGCGGCGGCGACGACGGCGAGGTCGAGCGGGTCGCGGACCTCGTAGCACTTGGGGCCGGCCTCGAGGGCGCAGGACTGGCTGTTCTGCCAGATGTTGACCAGCGTGTAGGCGGCGAAGACCAGGATCGAGGCGCCGGCGGCGAGCCCGTCGAGTCCGTCGGCGAGGTTCACCGCGTTGCTCGCGCCCGTGACGATGAGCCAGATCAGCAGGATCGCCAGGACCGTGGGGAGGGCGAACCCCTCGTAGTCGCGGATGAAGGACAGGTGGTCCGACGCCGGGCGCCAGCCCCGCTCGTCCTCGAGCGTCGGCGACAGCGCGAGGAAGCCGAAGACGAGCCCGACGACCGTCTGGCCGATCATCTTGGCGCGGCTGCGCAGGCCGAGGTTGTGCTGGCGGCTGACCTTGAGGAAGTCGTCGAGGAAGCCGACCGCGCCGATGCCGACGAGCAGGAAGAGCAGCAGCAGCGCAGAGGCGGTCGGAGCCGTCTGGGTGATGAGCTTGGCGGCGAAGTAGCCGATGACCGTGGCGAGGATGATCACCGCCCCGCCCATGGTCGGCGTACCGCGCTTGACGTGGTGGGTGGTGGGGCCGTCGTCGCGGATCGGCTGGCCGAATCCCTGACGGGTGAAGAACCGGATCGCGTAGCGGGTGCCGAGGAGCGAGATCAGCAGGGAGAGTCCTCCTCCGAACAGGATGGCTCTCATCTCGTGCTACTCCCTTCGTTGCCGCCCCGGGTGAGGAGGTCGTCGGCGATCAGTTCCAGCGCCGCCCCCCTCGATGCCTTCACCAGGACGACATCAGCAGCCGAGACATTGTGCCGCAGCCAGTCGGCGGCCTCGTCACGCCCCGCCGTGGGGATGATCACTCCGGCCGTGCCGCCTGCCCCGAAGCCCTCGGCGACGGCCGCGGCGCCGGGCCCGACCGTGACGAGGACGTCGACGCCGACCTCCGCGGCGTACGCACCCACGCCGTGGTGGGCGGCGGCCGCCTCGTCGCCGAGCTCGAGCATCTCGCCGAGCACCGCGACCGTACGCCGACCGCTGCGCGCGCCGATGCCCGCGAGGGTCTCGAGGGCGGCGCGCATCGACTCGGGGTTGGCGTTGTAGGCGTCGTTGACCACGACCAGCCCGTCGGCCCGCTCGGTCAGCTCCATCCGCCAGCGGCTGGCCGGCCCGGCGTCCGCGAGCGAGTCGGCGACGGTGTCGAGGTCGAGGCCGGCGGCGAGCGCCATCGCCGCCGCCGCGGCGGCGTTGCGCCACTGGAAGGCGCCGACCTGGGCCAGGTGCACGGTGGCCCCGGAGCCGCGGTGGGACAGCTCGAACGACTGGCGGCCGATCTCGTCGGTGGACACCTCGCTCACCGAGACGTCGGGCGCGCGACCTGCCGAGCCGTCGCCGAAGGTGGTGACGGTGGCGACCGTGCGCGCCGCCATCGCCGCGACCAGGTCGTCGTCGGCGTTGAGGACGGCCGTGCCGTCGGGCGGAAGGGCCTCCACGATCTCGCCCTTGGCGCGCGCGATCGCCTCGCGGCCCCCGAACTCGCCGATGTGGGCGGTGCCGACGTTGAGGACGGCCGCGACGTGCGGCGGCGCGATCCGGCAGAGCTCGGCGATGTGGCCCACGCCGCGCGCCCCCATCTCGACGACGAGGTAGCGGGTCTCGGGGGTGGCGCGGAGGACGGTGAGGGGCACGCCGAGCTCGTTGTTGAAGTTCCCCCGGGTGGCGACGGTGGTCCCGGCCTCGGAGAGCACGTGGGCGAGGTAGTCCTTGGTGCCGGTCTTGCCCTGCGACCCGGTCATCGCGAGGACCACGACGTCGGGGAGGCGGTCGACGACGTGGCGGGCGAGACGGCCCAACGCGGCGGTCACGTCGTCGACGACGACGGTCGGCAGGTCGGTGGGCCGGCTGCCCAGCACGGCGACGGCGCCGGCGTCGCCGGCCGCGGCGGCGAGGTCGTGGCCGTCGACCCGCTCCCCCGCGATCGCCACGAACAGCCCGCCCGGCTCGGGCGTACGGGTGTCGACGAAGGCGCCACCGGTGACGGTCGCCTCACCGTGGGCCGCCCCGCCCACGACGTCGGCGACCTCCGCGAGGGTCATCTCGATCATCGTGCGCCCCCGAGCCCGGAGATCTCCTCGGCCGCGACGACCCGGTCGTCGAACGGGTGCACCACCCCGTCGACCTCCTGGCCGGTCTCGTGGCCCTTGCCGGCGATCAGCACCACGTCGCCGGGGCGGGCGCGGCGTACGGCCTCGCGCACCGCCAGCCGGCGGTCGCCGATCTCGAGGACCTCGGCCGTGGCCCCGGCCGCGCCGGCCAGGACGGCGGCGCGGATCGAGGCGGCGTCCTCGGTGCGCGGGTTGTCGTCGGTCACGATCACCACGTCGGCAAGCCGGGCGGCGATCTCCCCCATGACCGGTCGCTTCGTGGTGTCGCGGTCGCCGCCCGCCCCGACCACCACGACGACCTTGCCGTCGGTGAGCGGACGCAGCGTGGCGAGCACGGCCTCGAGCGCGTCGGGCTTGTGGGCGTAGTCGACGACCACGGTGAAGTCCTGCCCGGCCGACACCCGCTCGAGGCGCCCAGGTACGCCGCCGCCCCGCGCGATCCCGTCCGCCACCAGGCGCGGGTCGAGGCCGGCCATCGCGGCGGAGGCGATGGCGGCGAGGGCGTTGGAGACGTTGAACTCGCCGGGGAGGCCCACCGCAGCGGGGACCTCGACCCCGGGGCCGACGACGGTGAAGGTCGCACCCCCGGGCGTGAGGTCGACGTCGACGGCGCGCCAGTCGGCCTCGGCGCCCTGCGAGGAGTAGGTCGACATCGGGATGGTGGCGACCTCGAGGAGCCGTCGGCCGAACTCGTCGTCGACGTTGGTGAGGCCGGCCGACGCACGCTCCGGCGTGAAGAGACCGGCCTTGGCGGCGAAGTAGTCGTCGAGGTCGGCGTGGAAGTCGAGGTGGTCGCGGCCGAGGTTGAGGAAGGTGGCCACGTCGAAGACGACCCCGTCGACCCGGCCCAGCACCAGCGCGTGGCTGGAGACCTCCATCGCGCACGTGTCGACACCGCGCTCGCGCATCACCGCGAAGAGGCCGTGCAGGTCGGGGGCCTCGGGCGTGGTGAGCTGGGTCTTCACGGCCTCCCCCGCGATCCGCGTGCCGACCGTGCCGATGACCGCCGACGTCACGCCGGCGGCGGTGAGGCCCTGCTCGAGCACGCGGGTGGTCGTGGTCTTGCCCTGCGTCCCGGTCACGCCGATCACCCGCAACCCGGTCGCGGGCTCTCCGTAGAGGTGGGCGGCGAGCCGGCCGAGGACGCGGCGGGGGTCGGGCACGACGATCGCGGGCGTGCCGGCCGGCAGCCGGTCCGCGCCCGCGGCGTCGGTCAGCACGCCCACGGCGCCGGCGGCGAGCGCCTGCTCCGCGAAGTCCGCACCGTGGGCCCGGGCACCCGGGAGGGCGGCGTACAGGTCTCCCGGGCGCACCCGCGCGGTGCTCAGGGACAGGCCGGAGACGGCGACGTCGAGGTCTCCGTGTCGGACCACGCCCGTGGCGTCGGGGTAGGCGTCGGGGTGGGCGTCGGGGTGGGCGTCGGGAGACTCGGCCAGCCAGTCGGCGAGCTCGGCGGCAGAGGTCGACGGGGCCACGCGCGGGCGCGTCGCGCTGGCCGGATCGGCTGGCTGGTCCACCGGCCGAGCGTATCGACTCACCACTCGACGGGGAGACGCGACGGCGTGCCGCCGGTCGGTTCCACGCCGTAGCGGCCCAGGACGTAGCCCATGATCCGCGAGAACACCGGTCCGGCGATCGAGCCGCCGCCGCCGTCGACCGACGGTGCGTGGACCACGACGTAGACGGTGAAGCGGGCGTCGTCGGCCGGCGCGAACCCGCCGAAGGAGACCGACGTGCTGCCGTCGTAGCAGCCGCAGTCACCGTCCACCCGCTGCGCGGTGCCCGTCTTGCCCGCGACGAGGTAGCCCGGCACCTGGGCCCGTGGAGCGACGCCGTCCTCGGGGTCGACGACCTTCTCCATCATCTTCGCGGTGCCGCGGGCCGCCTGCTTGCTGACGACGCGCGTACGGGTGGCGACGTCGGTGCCGACGGTGACGCCGTCGTCGGTGACGGCGGTGCCGGAGACCACGCTCGGCGAGACGCGTACGCCGCCGTTGGCGATCGTGTTGACCGCCGCGGCCATCTGCACGACGTTGACCGACAGCGACTGGCCGAAGGCCACCCGGTCCTTGGTCTGGGACGTCATGGCCTCACCGGGGGTGAGGATGCCGGCCGTCTCGCCGCGGACCCCGATGTTGGTGCGCTGGCCGAGCCCGAACCGGTTGAGGTAGTCGACGAGCTGCACCGGTGTGAACGCGTCGGCGGCGAGGACGGTGCCGATGTTGGACGACTTGGCGATGATGCCGGCCAGGGTCAGCCGGATGTTGCCGTGGTCGAACCAGTCGCCGATCACCCGGTCCTGGCGCGCGAGGTTCGGCGGCACCTTGAACCGCTGCCGTGGGAACGCCTTGCCGGCGTCGATCAGGGAGGCGGCGGTGAGCACCTTGGCGACCGAGCCCGGCTCGTAGGTGTCGCTCATCGCCCGCGACCCGAGGTCGTCGGGGGACGCTGCCTCGGTCGGCTCGTTGGCGTCGAAGGTGGGCACGTCGGCCAGGGCGAGGATCTCGCCGGTGCGGGTGTCCATGACGACGGCGGAGCCGCTCTCGGCGCGGTACTGCCGGACCGACTGGGCCAGCACCTTCTGGGTGAACCACTGGAGGTCGCGGTCGATCGTGGTGCGCAGCGCCTCTCCGTTGCGGGCGGCCTTCAGCGTGCTCTCGCGCAGCGGGATCCGGACGCCCTTGCCGGAGTTGGACTGCCAGGTGGCCTCGCCGTCGACGCCGGCGAGCTGCTCGTCGAAGGTGCGCTCGAAGCCACCGAGGGGCTCGTCGGTGCCCATGTAGCCGAGCAGGTTGGCCGCGACGTCGCCGGCGGGGTAGGCGCGGATCGGGTCGTCCTCCAGGCGGATGCCCTCGAACCCGGCGTCCTCGACAGCGGCGAGCGTGTCGCCGGCGAGGGTGCTCGGCACCCGTCGGGCGACGTACTCGTAGCGGCTGCCCTCGTTGCGGCCCTCGAGCGCGGTGAGCGCCTTGAAGTAGTCGATGGACAGCAGCTCCGAGAGCAGGCGGGCGAGCTCCGGGGCCGAGTCTGCGGTCAGGGCCGGGTCGGCGATCACCATCTTGCCCTTGACCGAGTCGGCCAGGGGGACGCCGTTGCGGTCGAGGATGTCGCCGCGCTCGGCCGGCAGCGTCACCCGCGCCGCGCCCTCGGCGGCGGCGCGGAGGGCGTAGGACTGCGGGTCGACACCCTGGAGCTGGACCAGCCGTGCGCCGAAGAAGGAGAGGACCATCGCGATGACGACGAACCCGATCCGCAGGCGCAGCATCGGCGCGCCGCGCGAGGCGCCACGCCTGGTGCGGGTGCTCGGCACTGGTCTCCCTCTCCTCCGGCCGGCTCCGGTCTGGAGTCGGCCTGCTCGTCAATCTAGGTCGGTGCGTGCGCCGATCGGCGCGACCGCGCCGTCAGCGGTTGCGGTTCTTGCGCTGCTTGGTGCGCCCGTCCTGCGCACCCGTCGCCTGCTCGGCGGCCGTCGCGGCGGCCTGCTCCTCGACGGTCGGCACCGCGGGCACCTCCACGACGATCGGCGCCGGGGCGAGGTTGGCCGGCTTGATCGGCGCCGGCGGCTGCAGCTGGATCGCGTTCTCGCGGGTGGCGGGCGTGGGCACCCCGCTCGTCGTGCCCGACTCGAGGTCGAGGAAGACGGGCGCGGACGGGATCACCATCCCCATCTGCTGGGCCTGGGTCGCGACCCGCTGCGGGTCGCGGAGCTCGTCGAGCTCCATGCGGAGCGTCTGCTCGCGGGCCGCGAGCGTGTCGGCCTGGGTCTCCAGCGACGACGCCGTGAACGACGCCTGCTGCATGGAGGTGTTGAACAGCAGCAGCCCGACGATGCCGCCCACGAGGACCAGGCTGACCAGCGTCACGAACGGCACCCGCGGCGCCCGGGTCCGCACCCGGGGCACCACCGTGAGGCGGGCCCGGTCCACGGCCTCCTGGGCGATGCGGGTGACACGCGTGCGTGGCTGGAGGGCGGGACTGCTCATCGGGCGACTCCTGGGGAAGTGGAGCGGGTGGTGGAACGGGGACGGACGCGCTCGACGGCACGCAGGCGTACGGAGGCGGCGCGGGGGTTCTCGGCGATCTCGTGCTCGTCGGCCTGCTCGGCGCCGCGGGTGACCAGCCGGAACGCCGGCTCCGCGCCCTCCGGCACGAACGGCAGGTCCGGCGGCACGTCGAGCCGGGTGGCGTCGGCGAAGGCCCGCTTGACCAGGCGGTCCTCGAGGGAGTGGTAGGACTCCACGACCACGCGGCCGCCGACGCCGATCACCTCGAGCGAGGCGGGGATCGCCCGGCGCAGCACCGCGAGCTCGTCGTTGACCGCCATCCGCAAGGCCTGGAACGTGCGCTTGGCCGGGTGGCCGCCCGTACGCCGGGCGGGGGCGGGGATCGTCGCGTAGAGCAGCTCGACCAGGTCGGCGCTGGTGGAGAACGGCGTCGTCTCGCGGCGCCTGACCACCTCCCGGGCGATCTTGCTCGCGAACTTCTCCTCGCCGTACTCGCGCAGGATGCGGGTCAGCTCCTGGGCGGAAGCGGTGTTGAGGAGCTCGGCCGCGGTCTGCCCGGTGGTGGGGTCCATCCGCATGTCGAGCGGGGCGTCCTCGGCGTAGGCGAAGCCGCGCTCGCGGACGTCGAGCTGCATCGAGGAGACGCCGAGGTCGAAGAAGACGGCGTCGACGTGGTCGAGGCCGAGCGAGGCGATCACCTCGGGCAGCTCGTCGTAGACCGCGTGGACCGCGGTGAACCGGTCGCCGTGGGCGGCGAGCCGCTCGGTCGACCTCCGCAGCGCCTCGGGGTCGCGGTCGATCCCGACGACCCGGGCCTCGGGCAGTCGCTCCAGGACGGCCTCGCTGTGGCCTCCGAGGCCGAGCGTGCAGTCGACGTAGACCGAGCCGGGGGCCTCGAGCGCAGGCGCCAGCAGGGCGACGACCCGGTCGAGGAGCACCGGGGCGTGGCGGGGAGTCGTCATGTGATCAGCCCTGGGAGCCCAGGTGCGTCAGCAGGAGGAGCGCCAGGGCGAGGCCGCAGGCCGTGGCTGCGGAGAACGCGATCAGGGCGGCCGCCTCGCGCGCCTGGTCGCGCACCCGCAGCGGCGGTGCCGCTGCGCTGCGTCCCAAGGGCTGGGTGGTGCTCATGGTCTCGACCCCACTTGTTGCTGCTGTCTTGTTGCCGGTGGCTGGTTGCTGCTGCTGACACGTGCTGCTGACGTTGGCGGTGCGGCTGACACCCCCCGTCGTGTGGCACGGGGTGAGCCGCCGCACCAGGTCCCTGCCCGCTCCCCTGCGCTGGGAAGTGCCCTCTGGTGCCGGGGAAGTGCCCCAGATGGCCACGCGAGGAGCGGGCTCGAGACCTGGTGATGCGGGTCGCGATGTCGGCTGTGGAGTTGTCAGGCTGTGCTCGTCGATGGTGCTGGGAACGGTGCTTCTCAGATCCCGGGGAAGACCTCGTCGCTGAGCTCGGAGAACTTCTGCTCCTGCTCCTCGGAGTAGGTCGCCCAGGCGGTCGGGTCCCAGATCTCGATCCGGTTCATCGACCCGATGACGACGCACTCCTTGCGGAGCGAGGCGTACTCCCGCAGCGGTGCCGGGATGTTGATGCGTCCCTGCTTGTCCGGCACCTCCTGGCTGGCGGCGGCGAACAGCATGCGGACGTAGTCGCGGGTGTTCTTCTGCGTGACCGGCGCCTCGCGGAGCCGGTCGGTGAGCTTCCCGAAGTCCTCGAGCGACCAGACAGTGAGGCAGCGCTCCTGTCCCCTCGTCACCACGAGTCCCTCCGTCAGCTCGTCCCTGAACTTCGCCGGGAGGAAGAGCCGGCCCTTCTCGTCGAGCTTGGGCGTGTAGGTGCCGAAGAACATCCGGCACCTCCCCTTGCTCGGCGGGCAGATCGACCCTGTCCCCCACTTCGCACCACAGTACTCCACTTCACTCCACCGTCAACCAGATCGAGCGTGTCTCAGGCACGAATTTCGGCAGGTCGACGCCTGCGCGCCCTGCCGGTGGGGTCCTGGGCGACGACGCGTACGAGCGTGGACGAGGCCGTCCTCACGCTCAGATCGGCCGATCTCGACCCCGGTGGAGCGCCGGTGGAGCGCCGGTGGGGAGGAACGGCCACCCGAGGTGGAGCGAAGTGGAGGATGCGCGCGATCGGACCGGTATGTTGCGCGCACCACATACGGTGGTGACCAGCGGTGACGAGCGGTGACGAGCGTGGACGAGGGGACGGACAGACGTGACGACAGGGCTCTCCGGGCAGGCGCCCGACCTGGACACCGTGCGCCGGGTGACCGGTGCCGTACGCCAGAACATCGAGCGGGTGATCGCCGGCAAGCCCGACGTCGTCAACGCCGCCCTCGTGGTCCTGCTCGCCGAGGGCCACCTCCTCATCGAGGACGTGCCCGGGGTCGGCAAGACGCAGCTGAGCAAGGCGCTGGCACGCAGCATCGACTGCTCGGTGCGGCGCATCCAGTTCACCCCGGACCTGCTGCCCTCCGACGTCACGGGCGTGTCGGTCTTCAACCAGGACACCCGCGAGTTCGAGTTCCGACCCGGCGGCGTCTTCGCCAACATCGTGGTCGGCGACGAGATCAACCGTGCGTCGCCCAAGACGCAGTCCGCGCTCCTCGAGGCGATGGAGGAGCGACAGGTCACCGTCGACAACGCGACCTACATGCTCGAGAAGCCGTTCATGGTCATCGCGACCCAGAACCCCATCGAGATGGAGGGGACGTACGCCCTCCCCGAGGCCCAGCGCGACCGCTTCATGGCGCGCGTCTCGGTCGGCTACCCCGTCGAGTCCGCAGAGATCGCGATGCTCGAGGGGCACACCGCCCACAACCCGCTCGAGGACCTCGAGCCGGTCACCGACGCCGGCGAGGTCCGCAAGGTGATCGAGATCGTCGGCCGGGTCCACGTGTCACCGGCCGTCCAGCGCTACGCGGTGGCCCTGACCACCGCCACCCGCACCAGCAACGACCTGCACCTCGGCGCCTCGCCCCGCGCGACGCTGCACCTCGTGCGGGCCGCCAAGGCGGTCGCCGCGACCCAGGGCCGCGACTACGTCCTCCCCGACGACATCCACGGCATCACCTCGCCGGTGCTCGCGCACCGGCTGCTGCCCAACGTCGAGGCGACGATGAACGGACGCACCACCTCCGCGATCCTCTCCGGGATCGTGGAGTCCGTGCCGGTCCCCACGGCGCCCGACTCCCGTGGCAGCCGTGCGTGAGGCACTCGGTGCGCTGACCGTCCGCGGACGGGCGTTCCTGGCCGCCGGCATCACGACCGTCGTCGCGGCCATCGTCGTCGGGCACTCGTCCGTCGTCCGCATCGGCGTCCTCGTCGCCGTGCTGCCGCTGCTCACCGCATGGTGGGTCGGCCGCTCCCGCTACCGCCTCTCGCTGGTGCGTACGGTCTCCCCCCAGCTCGTCGTCGCCGGGCAGCCCGCGACCGTCGAGCTGACGGTGTCCAACGAGTCCCGCACGCCGACGGGGGTGCTGTTGCTCGAGGAGCGCCTCCCCTACGTCCTCGGCACGCGACCGCGCTTCGTGCTCGAGGGCCTCGGTCACGGCTGGCGCCGCCACGCGACCTACCAGGTCCGCTCGGAGCTGCGCGGCCAGTTCGACATCGGCCCGATGTCCGTGCGCGTGACCGACCCCTTCGGCCTCGTCGAGCTCGGGCGCACGTTCCACGCGACCTCGCGGCTCACCGTCACTCCGCGCACCGTCGCGCTGCCGAGCATCCCGCTGGGCGGTGCGTGGACGGGGTCGGGCGACAACCGGCCGCGGGCGTTCGCGACCGGCAGCGCCGAGGACGTCACCGTCCGCGAGTACCGGCGCGGCGACGACCTGCGGCGCGTCCACTGGCGCAGCTCAGCCCGCGTCGGCGAGCTGATGGTGCGGCGCGAGGAGCAGCCCTGGCAGTCACGCGCGACCGTCTTCCTCGACAACCGTGGCACCTCGCACCGCGGCCAGGGGGCGGCCAGCTCGCTGGAGGGCGCCGTGTCGGCGGCCGCGTCGATCGCCGTCCACCTCGCCCACCACGGCTACACCGTGCGCCTGGTGACCGCCTCCGGCGACAGCCGCGAGACCGAGTGGCACTCGCACGCCGCCGGGGCCGGCACGATCCCGCTCCTCGAGGCCCTCGCGGTCGTGCAGCTCGACCACTCCCCCGCCCCCGACACCCAGTGGCTGGCCGAGCCCGGGCACGGCGGCCTCACCATCGGGATCTTCGGCGGCCTCGGCGAGCAGGACCTCCCGTTCCTGCGCAGGCTCCAGCACCACGCGTCCTCCAGCCTGGCGATCGCGCTCGACGTCGACGCCTGGGCACCGCACCTGCCCGTGCAACCCGGGCCCGGCGCTGCCGCGCACCTCACCTCGACCGGGTGGCGGTCCATCACCGTGGGCCCGCGTGACCGCCTCGACACCGCGTGGCAGGAGCTCGGGCTGCTCCAGAGCCGCGCGACCGCCTCGGCGGGAGCCGCACGATGAGCGCCCCGTGGAGCACGCTCCCCCACCAGCTGCGCATGGCCGGGATCGCCCTGCTCGCCGCCTGGACCACCGTCCTGTCGTGGCGCGTGCTCACCGAGGGCTTCGCCGAGGTCGGCGTCCCGCTGCTCCTCATCGGCGTGGTCCTCGCCGGGGCGGGGGCCGTGGCGCGGTGGCAGCGGATCCCGGCCGCCGGCATCGTCTCCGCCCAGGTCGTCATCGGCGCCCTCCTGGTCCTCGGGACGACGACCGGCTCGCCCCTCCCGACGCCCGGCAACGTCGACGTCTTCGTCGCCGCCCTCCAGGACGCGCTCGAGACCTCGCGCAGCTATGCCGCGCCCGTCCAGCT
Organism: Nocardioides ganghwensis; assembly: GCF_014779655.1. Taxonomy (GTDB): domain Bacteria; phylum Actinomycetota; class Actinomycetes; order Propionibacteriales; family Nocardioidaceae; genus Nocardioides; species Nocardioides ganghwensis. Next base: position 67,204 of record NZ_JACXYX010000014.1, on the reverse strand, counting down.
CGGCGTACCGCCGGTCCACCCGCTGCTGCTCATCGGTGGCGCGCTGGTCGTGCTGCTGGTCGACGTCATCGCCTGCACCCTGCGCCGCGCGCCCGTGGCCGGCCTCGTCCTGCTCGCGGCGTACACCCTGCCTGTCGCCGTCACCGGCGACGCCGTCTCGTGGTGGCTCTTCGCGGTGATCGCCGCCCTGTTCCTCACCTTGGTCTTCATCCAGCACAGCGACCACGTCACCAGCTGGGGGCGTGCGCCCGACGGCGAGAAGGGGTCCTTCTCGGTCCGCACCGGCGCGATCGCCAACACCGCCCTCGCCCTCGGCGCGACCGCCATCGCCCTGGCGGTGGTCGTGCCCGCGGCCGTGCCCACCATGAGCATGAGCGTCTTCGAGGGCAACGGTCCCGGCACCCGCGAGGTCGAGGTCCAGGACCCGATGGTCGACCTGCGCCGCGACCTGCGCCGCGGCGTGGACGTGCCGCTGCTGTGGGTCACCACGTCGGGCCCCCGGCCGAGCTACCTCCGCTACACGGTGCTCTCCCGGTTCAGCGGCTCGGAATGGACGCCGGGTGACCGCGAGATCCCCGAGTCGCAGTCGGCGACGGGTGCGCTGCCGCCGCTCGACGGCGTGGCCCTCGAGGTGCCGCGCCGCGAGTTCAAGTACGACGTTCGCGTCGGGCCCGACTTCCGCTCCACGTGGCTGCCCATCGCCGCGCAGACGACTCGCATCGCCGCCAGCAGCGACTGGCGCTACGACGTCAACACCCGTGACGTCATCGCCGCGCGCGAGGACGTCACCACCGCCGACAGCACGTACGACTTCTCCGGCGTCCAGCTGACCTACGACGCCGACTCGATGAACTCCGCCGTCTCGGGTGCGGGCTCGGTGGCCGGCATCTTCACCGAGGTCCCGAGCACCCTCAACAACGAGATCCGGCGGCTCGCGGCGAGCGTGACCGCCGACGCACCGACCCGCTTCCAGAAGGCCCAGGTGCTGCAGCAGTGGTTCCGCGAGGACGGCGGCTTCCGCTACGACCTCGGCCAGGTGCCGTCGGCGGGTGACGGCGGCGCCGACCTGCTGGCGTTCCTCGACGAGCGCGTCGGCTACTGCGAGCAGTTCGCGGCGTCGATGGCGATCATGGCGCGCGTCCTCGGCATCCCGAGCCGCGTCGCGGTGGGGTTCCTCGAGCCCGATCGCGCCACCAACGGGTCGTGGGAGTTCTCCTCGCGCGACGCCCACGCGTGGCCCGAGCTCTACTTCCCCGGCTCGGGGTGGGTGCGCTTCGAGCCGACGCCGCAGGCCCGCGCCACCCAGCCGCCGGAGTACACCGAGGCCGAGTTCGAGGCGGTCACCGAGACCGCGTCGCCGAGCGCCAGCAGCTCGACCGAGCTGCTGCCGGAGCGCGGCGAGGAGCCCGACGCCGAGGCCGCGGCCGCCGACGACGGCGCCTCGTCGATCCCGTGGGTCCCGATCCTGGCGGGGCTCGTGGGCCTGGGCCTGGTCGCCCTGCTGCTGATGACGCCCCGGCTGGCGCGCGCGGCACGGCGCCGGCGCCGCCTGGCCGGCGACATCGAGGACCTGTGGGTCGAGCTGCGCGACGTCGCGCGCGACCTGGGGCACGCGTGGCCCGAGGGCCGCTCACCACGCCGGGCCGGCGACTGGCTCGGCAGGCTCCTGGCGACGCCCGTCCGCGACGGCTCGCGGCCCGACCGACCCCGACGCGGCCGCGACCAGGCCCCCGAGGCCGCCCAGGCCCTCGACCGGCTCGTCGCCGCCCTCGAGCGGAGCCGCTACGCCCGCGACCCGGAGACCTTCACCGCCGACCGCTTCGCCGGCGACCTCGATCTCGTCGAGGAAGCCCTGGCTGCCGGCGTCACGCCTCGCGACGTGCGGCGCGCCGCCTGGTGGCCCGCCTCGGTGGTGGGCGGCCGTCGTACGTCCTGGCGCTCGCGCACCCGCGCCGGTCAGGCCCGGAGCGACACCACCGCCGACGAGTCCGTCCGGTCAGTCGACGAGCTCGTCGGCTGACCCTGCCCCGGCCGCCGCCTGGTCCGGTCGGCTGTCCGCGGGTCTGTGGATCGAGATCGCGCCGCACCGCGTGCGCAGACTCCCCGCTCGAGCGGGGAGTCCGTCACTGGGAGGGGTGTACAACCCCCTCCAAGTGTCGGTCTACCCCTCCCAGTCGGGCCAGGGACGCCCGGACGCGCCCGTGGGCGCACCTCAGTGGGCGCGCTGCAACGGGGCGACGCGAGGAGCGTGGAGGGAGGGGAGGTTCAGAACCCGCGCTCGCGGCGGCGACGCCACCGCTCCTCCATGCGCTCCATGAAGGGGGCACCGGAGCGCTGACGACCCGGCCGACCCGGGCGGTGCGGTCGACCACCGTCGACGACACCGAAGCCGGTGCGGCCCGATGACCGCACCTTGGGCGCTTGGTGGGGCGTGCGCGCCGACGTGAGGGCGAGGATCGCTCCGCCCAGCATGACCACGAAGCCCACGACCCCGACGACGGTCTGGAGGACGGAACTCAGCTCCAGCAGCACGGCGACGATGAGGAGGCCGATGCCGACCACGACGATCGCACCGCCCGCGATCATGCGCCGACGGGCCGTGCGCACGATCGAGGTGCCGCGCAGCGTGGAGGCGAGCTTGGGGTCTTCCTCGACGAGTGCGCGCTCCATCTGCTCGAGCAGTCGCAGTTCTTCCTCGGAGAGCTCCACGGTTCCTCCTCACCTTCTTGTCGCAAGTCTAGGCACGCTCTTCCAGTCACGGTAGGCGTCCCCAGAAAATTCCACCCTCACGCAGGGGCTGGACCCTGCCCGGAGGGCCGGCGCCCGTCGCCGGGCTAGACGAGACTGCCCGGGCGTACGGCGGCCGCCCCGAACCGCCGCGTCGCGCGGTCGACCGCGCGGTCCGCCTCGGCCCAGCCGCGCTCCGGCTCGCCCAGCTCGAGCTGGTGGTGCACGGTGGCGCGCGGGACCAGGCCCTCGACGCGTACGCCGACGAGCCGCAGGCGTGCGCGTTGCAGCCCGAGCCGGTCGTAGAGGCGGGTGGCCGCGCGATGGATCTCGACGGTGACGTCGGTGGCCTCGGCGAGGGTCCGCGAGCGGGTGATGGTGGTGAAGTCGGCGAAGCGGACCTTGATGGTGACCGTCCGGCCGGCCACCCCGGCCGCCCGCATCCGCCCGGCCACGCGGGCGGAGAGGCGCAGCAGCTCGCGGACGATGACGTCCCGGTCGTCGGTGTCGCGGGCGAAGGTCTCGTCCGCGCCCATCGACTTCTCCGGCTCGTGCGGGCCGGCGCTGACGTGCAGCTCGCCGCGGTCGGTGCCCCAGGCGAGGTGGTGCAGCTCGCGGCCGAGGTGGTGGCCGACGGCGCGCTGCAGGGTCGCGAGCGGGGTGTGCGCGACGTCGCCGACGGTGAGCAGGCCGAAGCGGTGCAGGAGCGCCTGGGTCTTCTCCCCCACCCCGTAGAGCTCCCCGACGTCGAGGGGGTGCAGGAACGAGGTCACCCCGGCCGGCGGCACCACCAGCACCCCGTCGGGCTTGGCGCGGCGGCTCGCGAGCTTGGCGACCGAGACGGAGGCAGCCACGCCGACCGAGCAGGTGATGCCCTGCTCGTCGTGGATGGTCGACCGCAGCCGCTCGGCGATCCGTGCGGGCAGACCGAGCCGGCGCGTGGAGCCACGGACGTCGAGGAACGCCTCGTCCAGGGACACCGCCTCGACGAGGGGCGTGACCTCGCGGAAGGTCTCCATCACCGAGGCGGAGACACTGGTGAAGGTGGCGTAGTCGGGCGCCAGCACCACGACGTGGGGACAGAGCCGGCGTACGCGGGTCATCGGCAGGGCCGAGCGGACGCCGTAGCGGCGGGCGACGTAGTTGGCCGCGAGCACGACGCCCCGACCGCTCCCACCGACCACCACCGGCTGGTCGACGAGGTCAGGACGCTCGCGCAGCGCGACGGACGCGTAGAAGGCGTCCATGTCGACGTGCAGGATCGGGGTCTCGGTCACGCCGCACCGCGGCCGGGGTGCGAGGCGGTGGCTGCGCCACCGGCGGGAGGGTCAGCCGCGGCGGGCGACGACGTGGACCTGCGCCGCGAGCGGGAGGTACTCGGGGCGAGTGGCGACCGCCCGCTCGAGCTCGACCAGGGCCGCGGTCGCACCGGGCTCGAGGTCGAGGAGGCTGCCCGGCACCAGGTCGGAGAAGACCCGCACGGCCTGGACGGACGCGGGCTCGAGGCCGGCGGCGGTGAGGAGGTCGACCACCTCGTCGTGGGTGAAGCGGCGGCCGGCACGGCCACCGGCCGGGGTCGTCGCGTCGCCGTCGAGGAGCTCGCGCGCCGCCTGGAAGTGGCCGGCCATCGCGCGGGCCACGACGGCCGCGTGGCGCTGCGCGACGAGGAGGCTGAGGTGACCGCCGGGACGCAGGACCCCGGCGATCGCGGCGAGCGAGGCGGCGGGGTCGTCGACCATCTCGAGGACGCCGTGGCACAGCACGAGGTCGGCCCCGTCGACCAGGCTCGGCAGGTCGTCGAGGTCGCCCTGCTGACCGGTGACGCGGTCGGCGACGCCGCGCTCGTGGGCGCGGCGGTCGAGGGAGGCCAGGGCGTCGGGGCTGGGGTCGATGACCTGGACGGTGTGGCCGAGCTCGGCCAGCGGTACGGCGAACCCGCCGGTGCCACCCCCCACGTCGACGATCCGGGCCTGCTGCTCGGGGAACGCCCCGGGAGCCTCCAGCAGCCGGCGTACGCCGTCCCACACCACTCCGGCCCGGACCGACTGGCGGCGCTCGCTGGCAGAGGCGGTGGCGGGAGGCTGCATGGGGCCAACCCTAGTGCGTGGGGTGTGGTCATCCCGGACTCCCCGGGCTGCGGTGCCAGAGGTGGCGCGCGACGTCCTTGGCGGGATCGCCGGCAGGCCGGGTGTCGGAGTAGGGGGACACCCGGAACCCGCTGGAGTGGACGAGCACCCGGCGCCCGGCCGGCTCGTCGCCGGGCGACTCGGGCACCCGCGCCAGCTCGGCGCGCACCAGCGCGACGCCGTCCTCGCCCGAGCGGGCACGCTGCCACAGCCCGTGCAGCGCCGGGAGGTCCCACGCACCCGTGGCGCGCAGGGAGACGCCTCGCCGTCCCGTACGCCGCAGCTCGCCGCGCACCAGCAGCAGCCACGACGAGAAGACGGTGGTGGCGTAGGGCCCCTGGGCGTCCTCGAAGAAGGTCGCGTCGATCGGCCCCGTGCCGTCGTCGACAGTGAGGAAGACGACGCGACGCCCGGACCTGACCGGTGGGGTCTGGGTGGCGACCTTGACCCCGGCGACCAGCAGCTCGGAGCGGCTGCGGCGCCGCAGCAGGTCGCGGCTGCGGGTCACCCCGAGCGCGTCGAGGAACGGGTCGTAGGCCCCGACCGCGTGCTGGCTGACGTCGAGGCCGAGGATCTCGAGCTCGGCGCGCATCCGCTCGAGCGTGGTCATCTCCGGCAGCCCGCTCGGCCGCTCGCCCGGCTCGCCGGGCTCGTCGCCCAACCGGAGGGTGAGCTGCACGGAGTCGGCCCGGGGCGCCTGTGCGGGGGCGCGGGACTGTGCGGCGGCGCGTGCCCACACCCCGCCGTCGGCGAGCGCGTGCCGCTCGGTGGGCCCGGACTCCGCTCGCAGTGCGGGGTCGGAGCTGTTGCGCGCGGCCGCGGCGCCTGCGGCCGCGGCGGCGGGCGGCGTACGCCGGGTGGCCGACCCGCGCCCACGCGCCCGCGAGCCGCGGTCGATCGAGCGGGCGTGGTGGTTGAGCTCGGCGACCTGCAGGAGCAGGTCGCGCCGCGTCACCCGGCCCCGCCTGTGCACCGCCTGCTCACCCGAGCCGATGCCGTAGACGCCGTCGAACCCGCCGGCCAGCACGAGCCTCTCGAGGATCGGCCGGGACACCCGCGCCCGGTGGAAGAAGTCGGACAACGAGGCGTAGGGGGCACCGTCGCGGGCCTCGACGATCCGGGCCACCTCCGCGGAGGCGATGCCCTTGACGTCGGCGAGCGAGAGCCGGATGGCGTGTCCGTCGCCCGTCGCGCTCGGCTCGACGAGGTAGGAGGACGCGCTGGCGTTGACGTCGAGGCCGAGCACCCCGACCCCGAGCTGGCGGGCGTCGTCGAGGATCAGGCGCTTGGGGTACATGCCGGGGTCGTGGGTCAGCACCCCGGCGAGGAAGTGGGCAGGCCAGTGGGTCTTGAGCCACGCCGACTGGTAGGTCGGCAGCGCGAACGCCGCGGCATGGGCCTTGCAGAACCCGAAGGACGCGAACGCCTCGAGCACGGACCAGACCTGCTCGACCAGCGCGAGGGCGTAGCCCCGGGCGAGTGCGCGCGGGAAGAACCACGTCCGCGTCTCGGCCATCCCCTCGGTGCCGCCGAGGGCACGCCGCTTCTCGTCCGCCTCCGCGAGGGAGACCCCGGCGAACCGGGCGATGATCTCCATCACCTGCTCGTGGAACACGACCACGCCGCGGGTCTGCTCGAGGATCGGGCGCAGGTCGTCGTGGAGGTAGCGGGCGCTCATCCAGCCCTGCTTGACCTCGAGGTAGGGGGTGATCATGTCGCTCTTCACCGGGCCCGGACGGAACAGGGAGATGTCGATGACGATGTCGTCGAAGGTCTCGATGCCGGACTTGCCGACGAGCTCGCGCTGGCCGGGCGACTCGATCTGGAAGACGCCGAGGGTGCGGGCACTGCTGATCAGCTCGAAGGTCGCCGGGTCGTCGAAGGGCACCTGGCTCTCGTCGTCGAGGTCGATGCGTACGCCGTCGACCCGCTCCACCTCGGCGACCGCATGGGCCATCGCCGACTGCATCCGGATCCCCAGCACGTCGAGCTTGAGCAGGCCGAGCTCCTCCACGTCGTCCTTGTCGAACTGGCTCATCGGGAACCCGGCCCACGACGCCTCGACGGGGGTGCGGTCGAGCAGCGTGGCGTCGGACAGCACCACCCCGCACGGGTGCATGGCGATGTGGCGGGGCAGCCCGTCGAGCCGCTCGACGAGGTCGAAGAACCGGTCGAGGGCACCGTCTCCGAGCCCGCTCACCCGCAGCTCGGGCAGGTCACGCAGCGCGCGCCTGGCCTCGCGGGCGCGGACGTGCGGGAACGCCTTGGCGATCGCGTCGATCTCGCCCGGCGGCATGCCGAGCGCGGCGCCGACGTCGCGCACGGCGTGACGGACCCGGTAGGTGTCCATCATCGACACCGTCGCGCAGCGCTCGCCGCCGTAGCGGTCGAGGATCGCCCGGTAGACCTCCTCGCGCCGGGCGGACTCGACGTCGACGTCGATGTCGGGCAGCGAGGCGCGCAACGGGGACAGGAAGCGCTCCATCAGCAGCCCGTGTCGCAGCGGGTCGACCCCCGAGATGCCGAGGAGGTAGGTGACCAGGCTGCCGGCACCCGACCCACGTGCCGCGCGGCGGATGCCCATGCGGGCGACCAGGTCGGTCACGTCGGCGACCGCGAGGAAGTAGGAGGCGTAGCCCAGGGTGGCGATCGTCCGGAGCTCCTGGTCGAGCCGCGTCCAGATGCGCATGCGGGGCGCGGTGCCGTAGCGGTGGTCGATGGCGGCCTCGCAGCGGCGGCGGAGCAACGTGTCGGCCGTCTGGTCGTGGGTGGCGCCGCTCGCCAGCTCGAGCTCCGGGAAGTGCACCTCGCCGATGCCGAGGTCGCGGCGCGGGTCCAGCGCGCAGCGATCGGCGACCAGGCGGGTCCGGGCGAGCAGTCGCCGACCCTCGTCCCGACCGTCGCCGAACCCCGCGAGGCGGCAGATCTCCTCGGCCACCTCCCCCATCTGCTTGCCGGACTTGAGGAAGCCCTCGGCGTTGCCGCGGGCGGCCGCCGGACCGACGTCGCGGAGGCCGGCCGAGCCGAGCGGGACCAGCCGCCGAGCGGCGTCGAGGACGTCGATCGTCGGCGCGTCGAGACGGTCGGCGTAGCGCACGGCGTTGGTGAGCACCGTCGTGAGGCCGGCCGTGCGGGCGACGCCGGCCATCCGGGCCGCGTGCGGGGACGTGCCCGGGCCCCAGTCCCCCCTGCGGCCGCCAAGGCGGTGCGAGACCAGCTCGACGACGAGGTTCTCCCGGGGCAGCAGGTCGAGCCAGGGTGCGATCGCCGCCAGACCGAGGTCGTCGCGCCGGCGGGTGGCCGCGAAGCCGAGCTCGGACGACGGCCCGAGCAGGACCAGCACGTGACCGCCGGCCAGGTGCGGGGCCAGGCCCTCGACGGTGGCGACCGGTCGGCCGCGCTCGCCGGCCAGGTGGACCGCGGACACCATCCGGCACAGCGCCGCCCACCCGTCGCGCCCACTGGCCAGGAACGTCACCCGCGAGCCGCCCGACCCGTCGGCCCGCTCGGGTGGGGACTCACGGAACGCCCCGCCCCGCGTCGGCGTACGCCGGGCGTCGGGGCGGGACCGGGACGGACCGGCCGGCAACGCCACCGGGGCGACCGCGAGGTCGACCCCCAGCACGGGCCGGATGCCGGCGCGGCGGGCGGCGCGGACGAACCTGACCGCGCCGTAGGTGCCGTTGCGGTCGGTGAGGGCGAGGGTGTCCATCCCGTGCTCGGCAGCGCGCTCGACCAGGACGTGGGGATGGGACGCGCCGTACCGGAGGGAGTAGCCGGAGGCGACGTGCAGGTGGACGAAGGGGTCGCGCGACACCTCGCTCCCTCAGGCGACGCTGGCGTGCGGGACCAGGCCCAGGGCCTGCTCGACGACGGCCAGGAACCGGTCTGCGTCGCGGACCAGGTCGTCGGCCTCGCGCTCCGTCACGGCGCGGGTCGAGCCGGCCTCGGCCGCCGCCCGCTTGGCGGCACCGGCGGCGAAGAAGGTCGCCCACTCCGAGAGCTCGGGTGCCACCTCGGTGAGCAGGACCCAGGCGTTCTTCTGGCGGCGCCCGCGGGGAGCCGGTCGGGCCCGAGCCGCCAACAGTGCCGCCGCGGCGCACAGCGCGGCCACGTGGGCGCACGCGTAGCGGGTGGGCACGTCACGGGCGGTGATCGCGTCGCGCAGCGACGTCGCGGAGCGCTCGAGGTAGGAGTGGGCGGTGGCCGGCAGCATGTGGGGACCCATCCGTCCGCCCTCAGTCCTGGCAGCCGACGAGCTGCCAGCGCCCGTCGGTCCAGTCGAAGGAGAGGTCGAAGACGCCGAAGGTCTCCTCGTCACCGGCGACCGCGCGTGCGGCCCGCCGGGCACCGGGGCCGCGGCCCGCCTCCACCCGCCAGAGCTCCCGCTCGGCGAGGAGGTCGGTCGCGGCGCCGTGCGTCCCCTGCCACCACGGACCGGTCTCCACCCAGTGCGCCACCACGGCGCGCACCTTCCACAGCCTGCCCCGCCACAGGAACTGGTCGGGGTCCTCGGCCTCTCCTCGTCGCACCTCGACGGGGTCGTCGTACTGCCTCATCACGCCTCCTCGCACATCCGTCGACCCCACGGCCGACCCGGGCGGCGGTGGGGGTCGAGGTCACCGCCACCCGGATCGCATCGAACATCTGTTCGAACACCACGAACGGTACTACTCCCCACCGACAGCCCGTCAAGGGCGGACCGGCAGATGGTGGAGAACGGAGACGGAGGGCTCTCAGGCCCGGCGCAGGTAGTCGGTCGTCTCCCGGCGCCACAGGAAGAACGAGAGCACGAGCCCCTCGACGATCACCAGCGCCGAGAGCGCCACGAAGATCGCCGGCAGGTGGGAGTCGAGGCAGACCACGCCGACGAGGACGCCGACGCCTGCCGTGGCGGCCAGCACCGGCCGGGTCCAGGCGTGCCCGCCGACGAAGAACGACCCGAGCACCAGCGCCAGCACGGCGAACCCGACGAACGCCACCACGGCCAGCGCCACGAAGCCGGGCACGATCGGGCTCTCGCGCAGCTGCTCGATGCCGCCCTGGGCCAGGATCTCCTGCGCCGACGGGTTGCCCTCGGCCCAGCCGAGGATCACCTCGTCACGCATCCACCAGGTCAGCAGCGTGATCACGCCGGCAGTGGCCACGATCAGGCCCAGCACTCGCATGCTGTTGACCACGGATCCGGGCAGGTCGCGCGCCATCAATACTCCCCTGAGACTCATCGTCGTTCGTCGCTAGGCTCGCATCATGGCGACCGAGCACGCATCCATCACCTCATTTCGAGGCGACCTCACCCGGCGCGGAGGCACCGGTGACGTGGTCATCCTGCCCGACACCGCCCACACCGCGGCACTCGCCGCGGCGGCGCTGGGATGTGAGGTCGGCGCCATCGCCAACAGCCTGCTCTTCGACGGCGACGGGGAGCCCGTCCTCATCCTCACCTCGGGGGCCCACCGCGTCGACACGTCGGCAGTCGCGCAGCGCATCGGGGTGAGCCGGCTGCGGCGCGCCGACCCCGAGTTCGTGCGCCGCCACACGGGGCAGGTGATCGGGGGCGTCTCCCCCATCGACCACCCCGCTCCCGTCCCGACGTGGATCGACCCGTGGCTGCGGCAGCACGAGGTGGTGTGGGCGGCGGCCGGGCACCCGGCGGCGGTGTTCTCCACGACCTACGACGAGCTGGTCGCGATGACCGGCGCCGTCGAGGTCAGCGTGGAGTGAGCGCAGCCCCGTGGACGCACTGGCACTGACCTTCTCGAGCGGGTGGGCGAGCGGCATCAACGCCTACCTCGTCGTGCTCGTGCTCGGCATCTCCGACCGGGTCGGGGCGTTCGCCGAGATCCCCGACGTGCTCGGCCGCTGGGACGTGCTGGCGGCAGCCGGGTTCATGTACGCGATGGAGTTCATCGCCGACAAGATCCCCTACATCGACTCGACGTGGGACGCGATCTCCACCGCCGTACGCCCCACTGCGGGCGCGGTGATCGGCGTGCTGCTCGCCGGTGACGCCTCCTCCCTCGACCAGGCCGTGCTCGGCGTCGTGGGCGGCGGCACCGCCCTGGTGAGCCACCTCGTCAAGGCCGGGAGTCGCCTGGCCATCAACACCTCGCCCGAGCCGGTGACCAACGTCGTCGCCAGCCTCACCGAGGACGCCGCGGTCCTGGTCGTCGTGTGGTTCGCGATCGAGCACCCCCGTACGGCCGCGGCCGTCGCCGGCGTCCTGCTGCTGCTCGGCCTCGTCACCGTCCTCCTCCTGGCCCGGCTGGTGCGCCGCGGGTGGCGCCGCTGGCGCAAGGAGGAGCCGCTCCACCGGGTCGCCTGACCCGGACCACGGTCGCGGGCCCTAGGGTTCCCCCGTGGCTCGCGTGGTGGTGGTCGGCGGCGGCTTCGGCGGCATGGCTGCCGCCGCGCGCCTGGCCAAGCTCGGCCACGACGTCACCCTGCTGGAGCGCTCCGACCACCTCGGCGGCGCCCTGTCGACGGTCGAGCAGGACGGCTTCGTCTGGGACGCCGGGCCCAGCAGCACCCTCCTGCCTGCCGTCGTGCGCGACCTCTTCCGCAAGTCCGGTCGGCCCCTGGAGCGCGAGGTCGACCTGCAGCCCCTCGACCTCGTCCGCGAGCACCGCTTCGAGGACGGCACCTCCCTTCGACTGCCGGGCGGCTCGCGGGCCGCGCAGCTCGACGCCTTCGACGCGCTGGGGCCCGGCCTGGGGCAGCAGTGGGTCGACCACGTGGCGTCGTACGGCGACACGTGGGAGCTGCTCCGCAAGGAGTGGTACGAGCGCCCCTTCGACCCCGACGTCGCCCCACGCGAGCTGACTGCCCTGCTCGGGAGCCGCGAGTCGCTGCACCGGCGGCTGCGCCGGGCCTTCCGCGACGAGCGGCTGCGACTGGTCGCGGGGCACCGGCTCGTCATGGACGGCCACGACCTGCGGGACGCACCGGTCCTGGCCGGTGTCGACGTCTACCTCGAGCAGCGCTTCGGTGCCTGGACCGTCCCCGGCGGGCTCGCGGCGCTCGGCACCGCGATGGCCGACCGGCTCGCCCTGCGCGGCGTGACCGTCCTGACCGGGACGAGCGCCACCGACCTCGTCGTCCGTGACGGTCGCGTCGCAGCGGTGCAGGTGGCAGCGGGCGAGGTCGACGCCGACCAGGTGGTCGTCGCCGTCGACCCGCGTCGCCTGCCCGCGCTGGCGGCGTACGTCCGACGCACGGCTCCCGCCTTCCCCCCGGTGGTGTGCCACGTCGGTCTCGAGGGCACGGGCGAGGAGCTGCCCGACCTGCCGCACGAGGTCGCGCTGCACGGCGACCCGCTCCTCGTCGTGCGCACCGGCGGGCGCGCGCCGGCCGGCAGCGCGGCCTGGACGGTCCTGGCTCGCGGTCGCATCGCCGAGGACGTCCTGGTCGCGCTGGCCCGGCGCGGCATCGACGTGCGCCGCCGGGTCGTGACGCGCGTCGACCGGACGCCCCGCGACCTCGTCGACGCGTGGGGCGGCTCGCCGCACGGCGTGCAGTGGCAGGGGCCGCGGACCGCCCGCACCCGGCTCGGTCCGCGTACGCCGATCGCGGGCGTGCTCACTGCGGGCGCCCACGCCACCACGGGGTCAGGGCTGCCGTTCGCCGGGCTCAGCGCCGCGCTGGTCGCCGAGGTCGTCGGTCGGGCACGTCAGTAGGCCAGCTCCCACACGACCGTCACCGAGGTGGTCACCGTCGTCTCGCCCGCCTCCAGGCCGCCGGCGGAGTCGCGCGCCATCGCCACCCTGGCCATGGGCGACGGCTCGCGTCCGGCGTCTCCCTCGACCAGCGTCTGCACGGCACCGAGGCCGGCTCCCGCCAGCCGCGCGAGCTGGGCGGCCTTGTCGCGGGCGTCGTGGAAGGCCGCCTCGCGTGCCTTGTCGCCGGCACCGTGGTCCTCGGTGACCTCCAGCCCGACACTGTCGATCGCGAGGCCGTCGCCGACCTCGGCCGCGAGCTCGGCGAGCATCGTGCCGGCACCGGCGAGGTCGGCGCACCCGATCACGTAGGAGTGGCGGGCCTCGAAGCCCTGCCGCGTGCCGGAGTGGTCGTGCCAGGGCCACACCGTGATGCCGGTCGAGGCGATGCGCCGCTCGTCGGTGTGGCGCCGGGCGACCTCGACGACCGCGGCGGCGGCCGACGTCATCGCCGCGTAGGCCTCGGCGACACCGCTCCCCCGCGCCACTGCGCCCAGCCGGACGACGGCGCTGTCGGGAGCGACCCGGCTGGTGCCGGTCCCGGTGACGGTGACGGTGTGCATGCAGGTCACCGTAGTGGCGAGGGCCTCAGACGGTGATCCGCAGGTTGCCGAAGATCTCCCGCGTCGCCTTCGACCGGTTGAGCGTGTAGAAGTGCAGCCCGGGCGCACCCGCGTCGAGCAGGGCCTCGCACAGCTCGGTCGCGATCTCGATGCCCTCGGCGCGCAGCGCCTGCGGGTCGTCGGCGTACGGGGTGAGGCGGGCGACGACCTCCGTCGGCAGCTGGCGGCGGGAGAGCTCGGCCATGCGCTCCATCGAGCGCAGGTTCAGGATCGGCATGATGCCGGGGATGATCGGCAGATCGGCCCCGACGGCCTCGGCGCGCTCCACCAGGCCGATGTAGTCGGAGGCACGCAGCACCATGTCGGTCACGGCGAACTCGGCGCCGGCGTCGTACTTCGCCTTCAGCACGCGGGCGTCGTGGTCGAGGTCGGTGGCCTCGACGTGGCCCTCGGGGAACGCGGCGACGCCGATGCGCAGGTCGGTCCGCTCGCGGATCAGCGCGACCAGCTCGTTGGCGTAGGTGAGGCCGCCGTCGGTGGGCGTCCAGGGTGATCCCGGGCCACCCGGCGGGTCGCCGCGCAGGGCCATCACGTGGCGTACGCCGGCCGCGCCCAGGTCGCGGAGGATCGCGGTGAGCTCATCGGTGGTGTGGCCGACGCAGGTGAGGTGCGCGACCGGCAGCAGGCTCGTCTCGCGCGCGATCCGCGCGGTGATCGCGACGGTGCGGTCGCGGGTGGTGCCGCCGGCGCCGTAGGTCACCGACACGAAGGTCGGACCGTAGGGCTCGAGCTCGGTGATCGCCTGCCAGAGCTGCTCCTCGCCGGCGGCGTCCTTGGGCGGGAAGAACTCGAACGAGAACGAGCGCTCGCCGCTGTCGAGGCGCTCGCGCATGCTCAGGTCCCGGTTCGGGCTCCATCCGTGCGTCATGCGCAACAGCCTACGGACGACCGCGGCCGACGGGCTCCCCGTCCCACTGTTTAGGCTGGATTGGTGACGACCTGGGACCCCACCGCCTTCCGTGACCAGGTCCAGGGGGTCCTCGACGCGTTCCTCGACGACCGCGAGGCCGAGCTCGCCCCGCTCGGCCCCGACGCCGGCCGGCTGATTGCGGAAGCCCGTACGGCCGTGCGCGGCGGCAAGCGCTTCCGCGCCGCGTTCTGCCACTGGGGGCACCGGGCGATCCGGCCCGACGTCGCCGACGAGCTGGCCCTCGCCCGGGCCTGCGCGTCGCTGGAGGTGCTCCACGCGAGCGCCCTGGTCCACGACGACTACATGGACGCCTCCGACACCCGCCGCGGTCGCCCCGCGACGCACCGCGCGTTCGAGGCCGAGCACCGTGCCGCGGGGTGGCGCGGCGACCCTGAGCAGTACGGCGCCGCCGCCGCGATCCTGCTCGGCGACCTGCTCCTCGGGTGGGCCGAGGACATGCTGCGCCGCAGCGGCTTCGCAGCCGACGACGTGGCGCCGGGGCTAGCGCTGTTCGAGCAGTGCCGCAACGAGGTGATCGCCGGGCAGTTCCTCGACGTGTCCGTGCAGGCGCGCGGACGGGCCGACGTCGACACCGCGATGACCGTCCTGCGCTACAAGTCGGCGAAGTACTCGATCGAGCGACCGCTCCACATCGGCGCCGGGCTGGCCGGCGCCACGCCTCAGCAGATCGAGCAGCTGACCAGGTTCGGGCTCCCGCTCGGCGAGGCCTTCCAGCTGCGCGACGACTTGCTGGGCGTCTTCGGCGACCCGGCCGCGACCGGCAAGCCGGCCGGCGACGACCTCGTGGAGGGCAAGCGCACGGTCCTCGTCGCCCTCGCGCTCGACGCCGCTCCCCCGGCGGCGGCCGCGCGGCTCGACGCGGCGCTGGGCACTCCCCTGACGACCGCCGACGTCGACGGGCTGCGCGGGATCATCGAGGACTCCGGCGCCCGCGCGCAGGTCGAGGCCGTGATCGGCCAGCTGGCTGACCACGCCGTGGAGGCACTGCGAGCGGCCGACGTCGACGAGCGGGCACGCGAGGTGCTGACCGAGCTGGCCGCAGCGGCCACCCAGCGGACCGTCTGACGACGCGCGGCGCCCTTCCGAGCACCGGTAGTCCAGTGGGAGGTGGCTGCCCCCAGCGGTAGTCCAGTGGGAAGTGGCTGTCCGGCGACGCGAACGACGACCGCAGTCCACTGGACTACCCTCCCCGGCGCGCGGCAGCGTTGACGTCATGGCCCGCGGTTGTCAGGGCGGCCGGGGACCATGACGTCGTGTCCCGTCCGGCGCTACGACAGGTGTCGGCGCTCAGTCCAGGCTGGTGATGCCCGGCACGGGCGGCCCGTCGCCGCGCAGCAGCACCGAGAACGGCACCCCACGGTCGGCGTTGACGCGGGAGCCGAGCACCGTGAGGGCGATGTTGAAGGCCTTCTCGTCGGCCCGCGCCAGCGTGGCCCAGCCGTCCCAGAGCAGGACGACCCCGTCCCGGCCGGCGCCGATGTCGTGCAGGCAGTCGGCGAGCGCGTCGAAGTTCTGCCCGTAGTGGTCGGGGAAGTCCAGCGCCTCGCCGACGGCGGCGAGGAAGGCGGCCTTGCTGTCGGCGCCCGTCCAGCCGTCCACGTGCCCGAAGCCCCACCCCGCGTGCTCGACCGAGTGGCGCACGTCGGCGACGTCGAACGCGCCGTGCCACAGGTGGATGCCGGGCGCCTCGCGCCCCGCGAGGACTGCAGCGAGTCCACTCATGTGGCTACCTCCTGATGCGTGAGAAGGAGCTGTAGTGGTCGGCCGTCCAGTAGAGGTCGCCGGCCCGTCCGGCCACGATACGCCGGGCGCCGCGGGTCGCGAGGCCGGGCGTGGGCACGGTGTACTCGCGGTAGTAGCCGTAGGGCTCGTCGGGCAGCAGCTCCTCACGGTTGCCGAAGGTGCCGCCGTCGTGCTCGGGCTCCGGGAAGGGGCCGCCGGCGTCGATCAGCCGCACGGTGCGGGCCGCCTCGGGCGGCAGGTCCGCGAGGCGTACGACGGGCAGCCCGCTGGCGGGGTCGGTGCCCTCGCCGGCCGGTGGCGTGGAGGGGGACGTGGTCGGCTCGGTGCTGGGGGTGTTGGTCTGGGTGAGCTCGTGCGTGGGAGACGAGGACGGCGACCCTGACGGCGACCCCGAGCGCGAGTCGGACGAGGTCGTCGTGTCTCCGCTGCTCGCGGGCGGGTCGTCCTGGTCGACCGGGGTGAGGAACCAGACGACCAGCGCGGCCGCCGCCACGAGCAGCAGGAACAGCCGGTAGCGCCTGCGCCCGGGCGAGGCGGTCATCAGTACTCGAGCACCTGCGCGCGGCGCTTGACCTCGCTGCCACGGTTCTCGCGCAGCGCGTCGATGGGACGTCCCGGGAGGTCGTCGTCGGTGAACAGCCACGCGATGCACTCGCGGTCGTCGAAGCGGTGGTCGTGCAGCAGCGTGAGCAGGCCCGGCAAGCCCTTGACCACGAGCCCGTCCTGGATGAAGTCGGCCGGGATCTTCGGGCCGGCGCCCGGCTCGGGGACGGCGGCGGCGAGCTCGTGCTCACGGATCATGGTGCGGACCTTGCCGGGCGTCACGCCGAGCAGCTCGGCGGCCTGGCTCCAGTCGAGCCACTCGGGGACGAGGGCGGCCAGGTCACGGTCGGCGAGGGGGACGTCGGTCATGCGCGCAGCCTAGGTGAGGAGCCGTACGGGCCGGGAGTCGCGGCGCACGCGGGAGGTCGGCGCCGGAGTTGTCGGCCCGGGGAGCGTTCCGTAGCGTGTCGCGGATGCACCCCCTGCGATCCGCACTCGCCGCCGCCCTCGCCGGCCTGCTGGCGCTCACCCTCTCCACGTCGGTCTCCCCCGCCGCGGCCGACCACTACGACGGCGCCCCCGGCCCGGTCCACGCCGGCAACACGTTCGGCTGGTACCAGCACGGCGTGTTCCGCCAGGAGTTCATCGGCCCCAAGCCGGCGTTCTGGAAGAAGAAGGGCCGCGGCGTCGTCCGCACCCAGAACGGCATGCTGACGCTGATGAGCACCCAGCGCGGCAGCGTGTCGGCCACCCTCGACCTCAAGGGCCACACCTACGGTCGCTGGGAGATCCGGATGCGGGCCCGCACGATGTCGAAGGTCAAGGGCGGCAAGCCCTTCAAGGTCGTCACCGAGCTCGTCCCCGGCGGCACCCGCGACCAGCACTGCGGCGGCCGTGACATCGGCATCGAGAACTTCACGCTCGGCACCAACACGGTGAAGTCCTACGTCCACACGCTGCCGAACAACTCCTACCGCGGCTTCCTCGGCCGTCACCTGCGCAACGACCGGTGGCACACCTACGGCGTCGAGGTCGCCAAGGACCACGTCTCCTGGTTCGTCGACGGCCACGTCATCAACACCGAGCGCCGCGCCGACGCCCTCGACCCCGTGCCCCGGCAGCTGAAGTTCGAGCTGCGCGCCAAGGGCGGCAAGAAGATGGACCCGGCGCGGATGCAGATGGACTGGATGCGCTACTGGTCGATGCGCGCCCCCAACGAGAAGTCCATCAAGGCGCCCCAGCTCGAGCTCAGCAGGTTCAACGGCGCCTGCTGAGGCAGCCCGCACCTGCCTGACGCCCCTGCCCGACCGCGAGGCGGCGGCCGGTCGCGCGACACGCCCGACCCGGCCGCCGCCTCGCGTCGTCGTACGCCGGTCGGTAACGTCGATCGCTCGTCCGCGCGCTTCCCCCTCGGTGGACCTCGGCCCCCGGGCGCAGCGGACGGGACGAGGAGCACGCCCGTGACCCCACACTCCGGCCCATCCCCCCGCCGCCCCCTCGACCGCGCCGTACGCTGCACGATCGGACTGGTCCTCGCGGCCGCCGCGCTGACCGTCCACGCCGCACCGGCCCACGCCGACCACGAGCGGCTGCCTGCCGACCGCACGCTCGTGCCGTACGTCGTGGAGCGGGGTGACACCGCCTCGGGCCTCGCCGTGCGCTTCGGCGCCTGGACGGCCGAGATCGTGTCGCACAACCACCTCGACCGGAGCGGAGGGCTGCGGGTCGGCCAGCGGATCGAGGTCCCGGTGGTGGGCCGCGAGGGCGGCAGGCAGGACGGCACGACCCGCACCCGGATGTGGCAGCACCCCGACCGCGACCGCGAGAAGGTCCGCCGGGTCATCGCCGGCGCCGCGCGCAGCCACGGCGTCGACCCGCAGCTCGCCCTCGCGGTCGCCTGGCAGGAGTCCGGCTGGCAGATGGGCGTGGTGTCGAGCGCCGACGCCATCGGCGCCATGCAGGTGCTGCCGTCGACCGGACGCTGGATGGAGCACTACGCCGGCCGCGACCTCGACCTGCGCCGGACCGGCGACAACGCGAAGGCCGGCGTGCTGCTGCTCCGCGTGCTCTCGCGCCACACCGATCGGCGGGCGCACAAGATCGGCGCCTACTACCAGGGCCTGGGCGCCGTGCGTCGGCACGGGCTCTACGAGGAGACCCGGACCTACGTCGACAACGTCGAGGCCATCAAGCACCGGCTGGAGGCGGGCCGGCCCCCGGCGTGACGCCACGCCGGAGCCCCGCCTGAGCGTGGCGGGAGGCGACGCTTCCGTACGATGGGGCGGCCGGATCCTTCCCCGTTCTCCCGTGGTCCGGCGCTGGAGGTCGATCAGTGGAGCCATCCGAGCACGCCCGCGCAACCGCGTCCGGCGCTGCTGGCGACCCCTTGGTCGGACGCCTGCTGGACGGTCGCTACCGCATCGGCGCCCGGGTGGCCCGTGGTGGCATGGCCAGTGTCTACGAGGCCACCGACACCCGCCTGGACCGCTTGGTCGCGGTCAAGGTGATGCACCCGGGCCTCGGCGACGACCAGGAGTTCGCGCAGCGCTTCGTCCGCGAGGCGCGCGCCGCCGCCCGCCTCAACCACCCCCACGTCGTGGGCGTCTACGACCAGGGCGACGACGACTCCGACGGCACCGACACCGTCTTCCTCGTCATGGAGTACGTCCCCGGGCACACCCTGCGCGACGTCGTCCGCAAGGAGGCGCCGATGTCCCCGGCGCGGGCGCTGGCGCTGCTCGAGCCGGTCGTCTCCGCGCTCGCCGCCGCCCACCGCGCCGGCTTGGTCCACCGTGACGTGAAGCCCGAGAACGTCCTCATCGCCGACGAGGCGCACGGCGGCCGGGTGAAGGTCGCCGACTTCGGCCTGGCCAAGGCCGTCAGCGCCGACACCCAGCACACCGCGACGGGCGGCGTGCTGATCGGCACCGTGTCCTACCTCGCCCCCGAGCTGGTGGTCGACGGCCGCTCCGACGCGCGGGCCGACGTCTACGCCGCCGGAGTCGTGCTCTACGAGCTGCTCACCGGCAAGAAGCCGCACGAGGGCGAGTCGCCCATCCAGGTCGCCTACCGGCACGTGCACCACGACGTGCCGATGCCCTCGCTCCTCGAGCCGGGCATCCCCGACTACGTCGACGCCCTCGTGGCCCGGGCGACCTCGCGCGACCGCGGCCAGCGGCCCGCCGACGCCACGGTGCTGCTGCACCACCTGCACCGCGTCGAGCAGGCGCTGCGCGAGGGGCTCGCGTCCGACCCCGAGCTGGCGGCCGACCTGCTCCCCCGGCGTACGCCGTCCGACGCGACGGGCGACACCGGCGAGGCCACCACCCCCGAGCCGTTCGACGCGAGCGCGCTCGCCCTGCTCACCGAGGTCGACCCCCGCGACTCCGGCCTGGTCGACGACGGCAGCCCCGACCGCACGACCGCCCTCGAGCGCCACCCGGCACGGCCGGACGGGCCGGTCGGTGCACCGATGACCGAGCCGATGCGGACCACGCCCGCCGTCGCCGCGGCTGCCACGACCGCGACCGCCGCCACCGTCGTACGCCCCGAGCCGCCCGGTCGCGCCCCCACCCGGGTGGCGCCCGTCGCCACGACCGCGCGCCGCCGCTCGGTGAAGGGACCGGTCGCGCTGCTGCTCTCCGTCCTGCTGCTGGGCGGCGTGGCCGCCGGCGCGTGGTGGTTCGGCTGGGAGCGCTGGACGACGACCCCGGCCGTGCTGGGCCTCGACGAGGCCGCCGCCACCGCCGAGCTCGAGGACGCGGGGCTGGAGGCCGAGGCGGGCGAGCCGGCCTACTCCGAGAACGTGGCCGCCGGACTGGTCATCGCGACCGACCCCGGGCCGGGCGGCAGGGTGCTCGACGGCGGGTCCGTGACGCTCGTGCTGTCCCTCGGCCCGGAGCGCTACGACGTGCCGGACCTGGCCGGGCAGACCGAGGACCAGGCACAGGACGCGCTCGCCGCGACCAACCTCGCGTTCGGCGAGAGCAGGGGGCGGTGGAGCGAGACGGTGCCGGAGGGCCAGGTGATCCGCACCTCCCCGAAGGCAGGCACCACGCTGAAGCCCGGCGCCACCGTCGACCTGGTGCTGAGCCGCGGCCGCAAGCCGATCGAGGTGAAGGACTTCACCGGCCAGTCGCTCGACGCGGCCAGGGCTGCGCTGGAGAAGCGCCGGCTCCAGGTGAGCGTGGTCGGCGAGCAGTACAGCGACACCGTCGCCGAGGGCGACGTCATCTCCCAGGACCCCACCTCGGGCACCCTCTTCCGCGGTGACACCGTGTCGTTCGTGGTCTCCCTCGGACCGGAGCTCGTCGAGGTGCCGCGGGTGCGGGCGATGGGCGTGGAGGCGGCCACCGAGCTGCTCGAGGGGCTCGGCTTCCAGGTCGAGACCGAGCAGTCCGACACCTACCTCGGGCTCGGTTTCGTCTCGAGCAGCGACCCCGACCAGGGCGAGGAGGTCCCGAAGGGCTCCACGATCACGCTGTTCCTCGTGTGAGGCCCTAGCGTTCGTCCGTGCACGACCAGCAGACCCGCCGTACGACCCTGCTGGCAGCGCTGGTGCTGCTGGCGCTGGCCGCGAGCTGGGGGTCGACGTTCTTCATGATCAAGGACCTCCTCGACCGGGTCCCGACGCTCGACTTCCTGGCCGTACGCTTCACGATCGCCTCGCTCGCGCTGCTGGTCGTCGCGCCGAAGGCGCTCGGCCGGCTCTCGCCGGTCGTCCGACGCCACGCGGTGGTCCTCGGGCTCCTCTACGGCGTGGCCCAGATCCTCCAGACGGCCGGCCTCGCGCACACGCCGGCCAGCATCAGCGGCTTCGTCACCGGCCTGTACGTCGTGTGCACGCCGCTGCTCGCCGCCGCGATCCTGCGCACCCGGATCCCGCCGGTCACCTGGGCCGCCGTCGCGCTCGCCACCGTCGGGCTGGGCGTGCTGGCCCTCAACGGGTTCAGCATCGGCTACGGCGAGCTGATCACCCTGGCCTCGGCCGTGCTGTACGCCCTGCACATCGTCGGGCTCGGTGCCTGGTCGAGCGCGCAGGACGCGGTCGGCATGACCATCCTGCAGATCATGGTCATCGCGGTCGTCTGCACGCTGGCGACCGTGCACGACGGGATCGTGCTGCCCGACCGGACCGGTGACTGGCTGTCGGTGGGCTACATGGCGGTCGTCGTCGGCGCCGCCGGGCTGCTCGGGCAGACGTGGGCGCAGGCCCACCTGCCGCCCACGCGCAGCGCGATCATCATGAGCATGGAGCCGGTCTTCGCCTCGTTCTTCGCGGTCTGGCTGGGCGGCGAGGACCTCACCACCCGCCTGCTGCTGGGCGGCGGCATGGTGCTCGTCGCGATGCTGGCCGTCGAGCTGGCGCCCCGCCGGGTGGTCGAGGGCGAGGTGCCGCACATCGCGGTGTGACGCGCCACGATCGCGATTTCCACGCGTCCGGGTGGGCGCGTCCCCCTATCGTGGGGCGCGTGGACAGCTGCGTGTCGTGCGGGGCCGAGCTCGGCGTGGGCCGGTTCTGCCTCAACTGCGGCCACCCGATCGGGGCCCCTGCGCCCTCCCCTGCGCCGTCCGCTGCGCCGTCCGCTGCGCCGTCCCCCGCGCCGTCCCCCGCACCCGTACCGGCCGAGCAGCAGCCGATCGCACCACCCGTCCAGGCAGCCGACCCGACCCCCGTCGCGCCGACCAGCCCGCCCGACGTGCCGGACGAGAGCCGGGCCCAGCCCCCGGTCCAGCCCCGTGTGGAGCCCCCGGTCGAGCCCCCGGTCGAGCGGTCGGCCCCCACCCCTGCCGGTCCGCCCCGCCCCGAGTGGGACCCGCGCGAGGAGCTGCTGCCCTACGAGGAGGTCGACGAGGTCGACCTCCCGGCCGTCCGGGGCCACGCCTGGTTGTACTGGGTCGCCGGTGCCGTGCTGCTCGTGGCACTGGTCCTCGTGCTGCTGGAGGTCTTCGAGTCCGACGACGCCGCCGTCGACGCGACCGCCGCCGTGGACGGCGCCTCCTCCACGGAGTCCGCGGCAGACGCGGGAGCGACCGAGGAGACCGGCGCGGGACAGGACGCGGGAAGCGCTCCGCAGGGAGTGGGCAAGCGCCGCGAGCTGGCAGGCACCGCGACCTTCGACGTGCCGGGCACCGCCCCGCCGACGCAGGACTTCGACGGCAGCCTGGTCGCCTACGAGGCCGACCAGATGGGCGACGGCGACCCGAGCACGGCGTGGCGCATCGGCGGCGACGCCACCGGGCAGAAGATCACGATGACCCTGCCCGAGACCGCCGTGATCCACCGCCTCGGCATCGTCAACGGCTACGCCAAGAACGTCGAGGGCGTGGCGTGGTACCCCAACAACCGCCGCATCCTCACCGTGACGTGGCAGTTCGCCGACGGCTCGGCGATCGAGCAGAGCTTCGCCGAGCGCCCCGGCCTGCAGACCATGAAGGTGCCGCCGGTGGCGACGAGGACGCTCTCGATCACCATCAACGCCGTGACGCCGCCGGGCAGCGGCGACCTCGGGCGCGACTACACCGCGATCAGCGAGGTCTCGATCATCGGGCAGCGAGCCGGCTGAGCACGACGGCCGCCCGGTCGGCGTCGGCGGGCGTGACGTCGAGGTGGGTCACGAGCCGTACGGTGCGCGGGCCGACCGCCGCGATCCGCACCCCCTCCGCGGCCGCCCGCTCCACGAACGACGCAGCGTCCGGGCGCTCCACCACGACGATGTTGGTCTCGACCGCGTCCGGGTCGAGGCCGAGCGCCTCGCCGAGCAGCCGGGCGTGCGCGTGGTCGTCGGCCAACCGCTCCACGTGGTGGTCGAGCGCGTACGCCCCTGCCGCCGCGAGCACGCCGACCTGCCGCATCCCGCCGCCGAGCCGCTTGCGCCGAACGCGGGCCTCCGCGACCGCGTCGGCCGAGCCGACCATCAGTGACCCGACCGGGGCGCCGAGCCCCTTGGACAGGCACACGGCGAGCACGTCGGCGACCCGGCCGTACTCGGCGAACGGGATGCCGGTCGCGACGTGCGCGTTCCAGAGCCGGGCGCCGTCGAGGTGGACCCGGGTGCCGGTCTGGCCGGCCCACGCACGCAGCGCGCGCAGGTCGTCGATGGGGAGCACCGCGCCGCCGGCGAAGTTGTGCGTGTTCTCCACCGACACCGCCGCGGTCCGGACGAAGAACGGCCCCATGTCGGGGGCGTGCATCGACTCGATCGCGGCCAGGTCGACCTGGCCGCGGGCGTGCGTCCACGTCCGCATCGTGATGCCGCTGATCGCGCCGTGCGCGCCGAGCTCCGCACGGGCGATGTGCGCGGAGGACTCGCAGAGCACCTCCTCGCCCGGCGACACCACGCTCGCGACGGCGAGCACGTTGGCCATCGACCCGGTCGGCGTGAACAGCGCCGCCTCGTGGCCGAACATCCCCGCGACCCGCTCCTGCAGCGCGGTGACCGTCGGGTCCTCGCCGTAGACGTCGTCGCCCACCTCTGCGCGGGCCATCGCCTCGCGCATCTCGGCCGTCGGGCGGGTCAGGGTGTCGGAGCGCAGGTCGATCACGGGGCGAACCTACCCGTCGTCAGGGGCAGACCTCGCGGGTGGTGGGCGGACCGTTGAGGGGGTTCGGGGTGACGGTGGAGGTGGTGGGGTTCGCGCAGCCGGGCGGAGGCGGGGTGGTGCTGGTCGGCCGGTACTGGCCGTGCTCCGACCGTGGCGGCGTGGCGACCACCCGCAACCTGCCCCGCGGCAGAGGTCCGCTCGGCTCCCTGGTCGGGGCCGCCGCGATCTCGGCCCGGGTGATCAGGCGCCAGTCCCCGTCCGCGTCGCGCCACCACACACCCAGGTGCGTCGCAGTCACCACGACCGCTGGGACGCCGTCCACCTCCGCCGCCGCGAGGAACGTCAACCGCGCCGAGGCCTCGCGGCCGCAGCCGGCGTCCACGTCCTCGACCGACTCGGCCTGCTCCTCAGGGCTGACCACCAGGTCGTCTCGCCACGTCACGCCTCCGTCGACGGAGGACTGGACCTTGTCGAAGTCCTCGACGCGCCAGCACCTCACGCCGGTGCTGTCGCACGACCCGATCGGATGCTCGTCGTGCAGACGGGCCACATCGCGGTCGGCGAGCCCGTCCACCCGTCCACTGAGTGGATCGATGCGGACGTACCCCGATGCGTCGTCGGACACCACGAACGCCTGCCGGCTCTGGGTGCCGGTGAAGCGTCCCTGCACTGCATCGATCGTCCACAACCCGTCGTCACCGTCGCAGCTGGTGGCCGCGGTCGCGAGCACCCCGATCGGCAGCAACGCCGCGCCGACCGCGGCGGTGACCGTACGCCGCCATCCGCTCCCGACGGCGTCGCGCGCCGTCCGGTGGATCCACCAGGCGGCGTACAGCGCCGGCAGCGCGAGCAGGTCGGTGACGTCGGCACGGATCATCGTCGGCGTGCCGAAGAGGCTCCAGACACTGCTCGTCACCGCAGCGCCGATGTCCGAGGTCTTGCAGAACACGAACCCCGCCCCGGTCGCCGCCAGCGACACCGGCAGGCTCCGGGGCGCGCGCACGAGGGCGAGCACCGCCGCCAGGAGCAACGGCGCGACCACCAGCCCGGCGACGTCACTCAGCTTGCCGGTGACCCAGCCGGGCCACGCCCGCTTGAGCAGGTGGTCGTTGAGGACCAGCACCACGAGTGCGAGCACGGATCCCGGGTGCGCGAGCGCGCGCAGCGGCCTCGACAGGTCCCCCATCGGGACAGCATCGGCGCTCGGGGGTCGCGGCGAGCCACGACCTGCTCACGATCAGGTCACGAATCGAGCCGGCGGGTCAGGCCTTCCGCAGCATCTCCGCGACGAGGAAGGACAGCTCGAGGGACTGGACGCGGTTGAGGCGCGGGTCGCAGACGGACTCGTAGCGGTTGGCCAGGCCGGCCTCGTCGATCTCCTCGCCACCGCCGACGCACTCGGTGACGTCGTCGCCGGTGAGCTCGACGTGCACGCCGCCGGGCCAGGTGCCGAGGCCGCGGTGCACGTCGAAGAAGCCCTGCACCTCCTCGATGACGTCGTCGAAGCGGCGCGTCTTGTAGCCCGAGGAGGCCTCGAAGGTGTTGCCGTGCATGGGGTCGCAGACCCAGGCCACGTTGAGGCCCTCGGCGGTGACCTTCTCGACCAGCGCGGGGAGCCCGTCACGGATCTTGCCCGCGCCGAAGCGGGTGATGAAGGTGAGCCGGCCCGGGGTGTTGTCGGGGTTGAGCCGCGAGGCGTACGCGAGGGCGTCGTCGGGCGTCGTCGTGGGCCCGAGCTTGATGCCGATCGGGTTCCGGATCTTCGACAGCAGCTCGATGTGGGCGCCGTCGAGCTGACGGGTGCGCTCACCGATCCACACGAAGTGGGCCGAGACGTTGTAGGGCAGGTCGGTGCGCGAGTCGATGCGGGTCAGGGCCTGCTCGTACTCCAGCAGCAGCGCCTCGTGGCTGGAGTGGAAGTCGACGCGGTGGAACTCGTCGGGGTCGGCGCCGATGGCCTTCATGAAGGTCAGCGCGCGCTCGATCTCGTCGGCCATCGCCTCGTAGCGCTGGCCGAACGGCGAGGACTGCACGAAGTCGGTGTTCCAGGTGTGCACCTGGCGCAGGTCGGCGTAGCCGCCGGTGACGAAGGCACGCACGAGGTTGAGCGTCGCAGCCGACGAGTTGTAGACGTCGACCAGGCGCTGCGGGTCGGGCACCCGCGCCTCGGGGGTGAAGTCGTAGCCGTTGACGGCGTCGCCGCGGTAGGCGGGGAGCGTCACGCCGTCGCGCGTCTCGAAGTCGCTGCTGCGGGGCTTGGCGTACTGGCCGGCGAGGCGGCCGAGCTTCACGACCGGCACCGACGCGGCGTACGTCAGCACGACGGCCATCTGCAGCAGGACCCGCAGCTTGTTGCGGACGTTGTCGGCGGTGACGCCGGCGAACGTCTCGGCGCAGTCGCCGCCCTGCAGCAGGAACGCCTCGCCGCGCGTGACGGCGGCGATCTTCTCGGTGAGGTCGTCGCACTCGCCCGCGAACACCAGCGGCGGCGCGGTCCTCAGTCGGGCCACGGCAGCGTCGACCGCCCCGGAGTCGGGGTAGGTGGGCTGCTGGAGGGGCCCGAGCGCGTGCAGCTGCTCGAGGGTGGGGATGGCGGTCACCCCCCAAGGGTACGGCGGGTGCGCCCGCGCGCCCGAACCCTGACCGCTCTCCGGGCGGTCGGGGTCCGGGCACGCACTCGGCTCGGGCTCGGCTCAGGCTCGACTCAGCCCTCGAAGCACGCTCCCTCGAAGGTGTGCTCGGACGCGGTCGGGCCGGCCGTGAAGTCCGACACGATGGTCACGCCGGACGGCGCCGAGGGGTCGACCTTGCTCAGGACCGACTCGCGGAAGATCGTCTCGTCGGGGTCACCCGTCCGGTTGCCGGCCTCCTCGGGCAGCATGCCCTCGTAGTCGATGGTCTCCAGTGACTGGACGGCCTCCAGCAGGCCGGCACGGTCCTTGTCGTAGTCGCCGTCGAGCCACTCCTCCAGGGCCGCCTTCAGCGGGTAGGACCACGCCCAGCCGGCCGTGTAGCCGTCGTTGGGCTGGGCGACCTCGCCCAGCGCGTCACGCATCGCCTGGTGGCCGGGCGTCTCGGTGCCGAACGGCCCCCAGTAGCCGGACTGCATGTAGAGCGCCTCCAGCGCCGGTGCGGAGGGGGTCTCCAGCAGGGCCGGGTTCCACGTCGGACCGAGGCCGATGAACTGTCCCTGGAAGCCCTGCGCGGCGGCCTGTCCGACGATGACAGCGGTCTCGGTCGGTCCGGTGCCGAGCAGGACGAGGTCGGGCTTCTGCTTCACGATGGCACTGATGGCGCCCGCCTGCGCCTCCTGGCCGGGCGCCGTCTCGACCCCCGTGAACTCGAGCCCGTTGGCCTCGGCGGCGATCTCGGCACCCGCTGCGCCGTCACCGCCGTAGTCGCCCGGGAAGCCGACCGCCATCACCGAGGAGATGTCCTTCTCGGCGACCATGTAGTCGACGGCGTTCATGCCCTCGACGCAGTAGTTGGCGCCGGACTCGAGGATCGCGTCCTCGAAGGCCCACAGCGAGGTCCACGACGCGGGGGCGCCGATCATCTCGTCGCGGTCCATGTCGGGGATGATCGCCAGCGTGGTCGGCGAGCCCAGCGTCTGCGCGAGCGCCAGCACGTCGCCCTCGATCTCGCCGTAGACCTGCTGGTGGGTCTGGGGGTTGTAGAGGTTGTCCTTGACGTAGGTGGTCACGTCGATGTCGTAGCCACCGATGCCTCCGTCCTCGTTGACGCGGTTCCAGAACGCCGCCTGCGCCTCGGTGATCGGCACGCCCAGCGGTGCGAACGGACCCTGGGTGAGGTCGGAGATGGTGCCCAGGTAGATGCACCCGTTGTCGGCGTTGACCGCCTCGGGGCACGCCTCGTCGGTGACCCCCGGCGCGTTGACGGCCGATTCGCCCTCCGCTTCCCCGCCACCGCGACAACCGGTGGCGAGCAGTGCCAGCGCGACGAGCAGCACTCCTGTCTTCCTTGACTTCACGGTGCTCTCCTTTGTGTGTGTCCGGCCGCTCAGTAGCTGAAGGGCCAGCCTTTCCAGTAGTTGCGGATCCGGATCCAGATGCCGAAGAGTCCCCGCGGCTCGAACAGCAGGAAGCCGACGATGAGCAGGCCGTAGAGCACCTGCTCGAGCTGGAAGACGTTGGGGGTGTCGGTGACCTGCCCGGAGATGAAGGGCACGTACGCCGGCAGCTCGCGCGTCAGCGTGGGCAGGAGCGTGATGAACAGCGCGCCCATGATGGCGCCGCTGACCGTGCCCGCTCCCCCGATCAGCACCATCGCGATGAACTGCACGGACAGCAGCAGGCCGAAGGTGGACGGTTCGAAGAACCCGATGATGCTGTAGATCAGCGCGCCGGAGCAGCCGGCGTAGAACGAGGAGATCGCGAACGCCACCGTCTTGGCGCGGGGCAGGTTGATGGCCATCATCTCCGCGGCCATGTCGCGGTCCCGGACCGCGGCGAAGGCACGCCCGGTGCGCGACCGCGCCAGGTTGCGCGCCCCCAGCGCGAACACCAGCATCAGCACCAGCATCAGCAGGTAGAACTTCTGGTCGGAGGTCAGGTAGTCGCCGTCGCGGGCGAACTCGAGGCCGAACAGCTCCGGCACGGCCGACTCGCGACCCACGCCCGCACCACCGGTCAGGTCGCTCCACTCGCGGAACACGTGCTCGCCGATGAAGACGAGCCCCAGCGTGATGATCGCGAGGTAGAGGCCGCGGAGCCGGGTCGCCAGGGGCGCCACCAGCACGCCCGCGATCCCGGCCACGAGGCCTGCTGCGGGCAGCCAGACGAGGATGTTGGTGATGCCGAAGCCGATGGTGCGGCCGTCCGGGTCTCCGGAGATCGCCGCGGCGGTGTAGGCGCCGACGCCGAGGAAGAAGGCGTGGCCGAGGGACACCTGTCCGGCCAGGCCGGTGATGATGTTGAGGCCGAGCGCGCCGATCGCGAAGGCGTACGCCAGCGCGAGGGTGTTGAGGTGGTTGTCGGTCAGCATCTGCGACAGCGCGAAGGCGGCCAGGACGATGAGGCCGACCCAGATCCGCTTGGGCCGGGTGTTGAACAGCGCCAGCTCCTGCGCGTACGACCGGTAGAACTGCGGCCGTCCGGACAGTCGCCCGGTGCGACGCGCGCGGGGCGCGGCCTCGCGCGGGGCGGTCGTCGAGCCCGTCGAACCCGGGCCCGTCGAGCCTGTCGAGCCAGTCGAGAGGGTGGTCATACGCGCCTCACCTCCGGCGTTCCGAAGATGCCGTAGGGCTTGGCCATCAGCACCAGCAACATCAGGACGTAGGGCGAGACGACGGCGAAGTTGTCGCCCAGCCACGGCGCGTAGTCGCGCTGGTAGGTGCCGACCAGGGACTCCACCACCCCGATCGCGAGCCCGCCGATCACGGCGCCCTCGAGCGAGTCGAGACCGCCGAGGATGATCGCGGGGAGCGCGACGAGGGCCACGATCCAGATCTGCCGGTCGACGCCGGCCGAGATGGCGAGCAGCGTTCCCGCCACCGCCGCGAGGGCGCCCGCCATCGCCCAGGACAGCGCGAAGACGCTGCCGACGCTGACGCCCTGGGTGAGGGCGGCCTCCTGGTCGAACGCGGCGGCCCGCATGGCGAGGCCGTGGCGGGTGTAGCGGTAGAACCAGAAGAGGGCCGCCACGACCACGGCGAGCGTGGCCAGCGACACCAGGTGTCGCTCCTGGACCCGGAGACCGATCAGCTCCACCCGCTCGAGGCCCCACGGGTTGGGGATGTTGCGGGCTCCGAGGCCGATGAAGCCGCTGGTCACGACGCGGACCACGATGTCGATCCCGATGGTGATGATCGCGACCACGAAGGCGGGGCGTCCCACCATCGGCCGGACCGCCCCCCGCTCGATCACCAGCGCGAGGGCTGCCGTGAGCAGCGCCGCGACGGCCATCGAGACGAAGAAGGAGAAGCCGGTGAAGAGCATCACGCCGAGGGCCGGCCCGACGTAGCTGGTGATCGTCGCGCCAGTCAGCATCATCGCCGGCTGCGCGAAGCTGATCACCCCGGTGGACTTGTAGATGATCACGAAGCCGAGGGCCAGCAGCGCATAGATCGATCCCGAGCCGAGCCCGCGCAGGACCACTTCCAGGAACTGGGTCATCGGGTCGCTCCCCCGTACATCTCGACGACGGTGTCCTCGAACATCTGCGAGATCGCGGAGCGCTTGACCTTCTGCGTGGCGGTCAGCTCGCCGTCCTCGTGGTCGAGCTCCTTGGGCAGCAGCCGGAAGGCCTTGATCCGCTCGACCTGGGCCAGGTCGGCGTTGACGGCGTCGACGATTCCCGAGACCAGCTCCACGACCTCGGGCTTGGCGCTGAGGTCGCGGTAGGTGCTGTAGCCGAGCTGCCGGCGCTGGGCCCACTCGCCGACGGTGTCGAGCTCGATGCCGATCAGCGCCGTGAGGTACTTGCGACCGTCGCCGATCACGATCGCCTCGCGGATGAACGGCGAGGCCTTGAGCTCGTTCTCGATCATGGACGGGGAGATGTTCTTGCCGCCCGCGGTGATGATGATGTCCTTCATCCGGTCGGTGATCTTCACGTGCGTCCCCTCGACCCACTCGCCGACGTCGCCGGTGTGCAACCACCCGTCGGGGGTCAGCGCCATGCGGGTCGCCTCCTCGCGCTGCCAGTAGCCGGCGAAGGTGGCGCCGCTGCGGGTGAGGATCTCGCCGGTCTCCTCGTCGATCCGCAGCTCGGTGCCCGGGTGCACCTCGCCCACGGTGCCCAGCCGGATCCGGCCGGGACGGTTGCCGGTGGCGACCGCCGTGTTCTCGGTCATGCCGTAGACCTCGTGCATCGGCACCCCGATGCCCATGAAGAACTTGAGGACCTCGGGCGCGATGGGGGCTGCTCCGGAGGCGGCGTAGCGCACCTTCCGCATGCCCAGCCGGTCCTTCAGGGCGCGGTAGAAGAACACGTAGCCCACGGCGTACTTCAGGCGCGTCGACGTGCTGTGCACACCGCCCTGCGCGACCAGGCGCTCCCCGATGTCGTCGGCGACGCCCAGCCAGAACCGCGACACCGCCCGCTTGAACCAGGAGGCGCCGGACAGCCGGGTCTCGACCCCGGCCAGCAGCTTCTCCCAGATCCGCGGTACGCCGAAGAGGATGGTGGGCTGCACCTCACGGAGGTTGGCCGGCACCGTCTCGATGGACTCGGCGAAGTTGACCTGTGTCCCGGCTGCGGCGTTGAACCAGGTGGAGAAGATCCGCTCGGCGACGTGCGCCAGGGGCAGGTAGGACAGGGTCAGGTCCTTCGGCCCGGGCGGCGGGTCGGTGAAGGCGCCCTGCTCGACGAGGACCTGGATCGCGCACTCGACGTTGCTGACCGTGAGCATCGCGCCCTTCGGGGGCCCGGTGGTGCCGGAGGTGTAGATCAGCGTCGCGAGGTCCGCGGGCTCCTGCCCGGCCATCACCTCCGCGATCGCGTCGGGGTGCGCCGCGCGGTGCTCGCGGCCGAGCTCGAGGAAGTCCTCCCACGAGAGCAGCAGCTCGCTGTCGTAGCGGTGTCGGATGCCGCGCGGCTCGAGGTAGACGATCCGCACCATGTCCGGCGCCTGGTCGAGCACGGCGAAGGCCTTGTCGACCTGCTCCTGGTCCTCCGCGACCAGCACCTTGGCGCCCGAGTCGTTGAGGAGGTAGCCCACCTCCGCGGCCGGGTTCGTGGGATAGACCCCGACGGACGCCGCGCGTACGGCGAGCGCGCCCATGTCGCAGATCAGCCACTCGGGCCGGTTCTCGGAGTGGATGGCGACGCGGTCACCGGGCACGACGCCCAGGGCCAGGTAGGCGTGGCCCGCCAGCTGGACGTGCTCCCAGTAGGACGCCCACGTCCACTCCCGCCAGATGCCGAAGTGCTTGTCGCGCAGCGCCACCGCGTCGGGCATCGCTGCGGCGTGGTCCCGGATCCGGCTGACGGGGCTGCTCATGACCCGACCTCGCTGCCCAGGTAGGCGCGCACCACGTCCGGGTGGCGCTGCACCTCGTCGGGCGTCCCCGTGGCGATCGGGGTGCCGAAGTCGACGACCAGCACCCGGTCGGCGAGGTCCATGACCAGGCCCATGTCGTGCTCGACCATGATGATCGGCACGTCCAGCTCGTCGCGGATGTCGAGGACGTAGCGGGCGGTGTCCTCGGTCTCCTCCAGGTTCATGCCCGCCACCGGCTCGTCGAGGAGGAGGAGCTTGGGCTCCATGGCGAGCGCCCGGCCGAGCTCGACGCGCTTCTGGACGCCGTACGGCAGCAGGCCGACCGGCATGGTGCGCCACTGCTCGAGCTCGAGGAAGTCCACGATCTCCTCGACCGCGCGACGGTGCTCGATCTCCTGCCGACGCGCGGTGCCCACCCAGGCGAACGCCTGGAGGAAGCCGTAGGTGATGTGCTGGTGACGGCCCAGCATCAGGTTGTCGAGGACGGTGAGGTGCTCGAACAGCGCGATGTTCTGGAAGGTCCGGGCCATGCCCATGGCAGCGATCTGGTGCGGCCGGCGGCCCAGGATGCTCTCGCCCATGAACTCCACCGAGCCCTGCTGCGGCCGGTAGACGCCGGAGAGCACGTTGAACAGCGAGGTCTTGCCCGCCCCGTTGGGGCCGATGATCGCGAACAGCTCACCCGGGCGCACCTCGAAGCTCACCCCGTTGACCGCCTTCACGCCGGCGAAGGAGAGGTGCACGTCGTCGAGCCGGGCCACGGGGGTCGGGTCGGTCACGGGTCCCGTCATGCCGACCACCGCTTCTTGCGCCGGTAGTGCTTGGTGTCGCGGAAGGACTTGCGGCCGTCCTCGCCGGGATGGAGGCCGAGGTAGAACTCGCGTACGTCGTCGTCCTTCAGCAGCGCCTCGGCCGGCTTGTCGAGGACGACGCGGCCGGTCTCCATGACGTAGCCGTGGTGGGCGATCGAGAGGGCCATCGTCGCGTTCTGCTCGACCAGCAGGACGGCGGTGCCGCCCTTGTTGATCTCGAGCACCACGTCGCGGATGTTCTCCACCATCCGTGGAGCCAGGCCCAGGGTGGGCTCGTCGAGCAGGAGGTAGCGCGGCTCCGACATCATCGCCCGGCCGATCGCGAGCATCTGCTGCTCCCCGCCCGAGAGGTAGCCCGCGACAGCGGCGCGCCGGTCGCCCAGCACCGGGAACAGCGCATAGACGCGCTCGAGGTTGTCCGCCATGCGCGAGCGGGCGGTGTGGGCACCCACCTTGAGGTTCTCCTCGACGCTGAGCTCCACGAAGACACGACGCCCCTCGAGCACCTGGCGCACTCCCTGACGCACGACCCGCTCCGGACTGGCCCGGTGGATCGGCGTGTCGTCGAGGGTGACCCGCCCCTTGGTGACCTCCCCGTCGTGGATGTCCAGCAGCCCGGTGAGGGCCCGCAGGAGCGTCGTCTTGCCCGCCCCGTTGGAGCCGAGGAGGGCGACGATCCGGTCCTCGGGCACGTCGATGCTCACCCCGCGCAGGGCCAGGACGACGTCGTCGTAGACGACCTCGAGGTTGCGGGCGGAGAGCATCGTGGACCTCACTCTCCTTCCGGGGAGGTGCGAGTGACGAGAGTCACATCGTGGACCCGCCGCGACACCGCTGTCACTGGTCGGCAGCCCAAAGCCGCGTCTGCCGGGTCATGGCCGGATCACAAACCCTCGGGGGTGGCGCAACCGCGATCCGCAGGCCACCATGGGCGGTCAGCTCGAAGGGGAGACTCGATGACGGATGGCACGGTCGCGCTCGCCGGCGAGGCACGCAGCGCGGACAAGCTCGCCCAGTGGGTCCAGCGCCGTGAGTCGGTGATCGCCCACGACGCGACCAACTCGATCTGGCACCAGGTGCCGGCGTACGGCGACCGCGCGGACGCCGGGCTGCGCGACGAGGTGGAGGCCCACTGCCGACAGGTCTTCGCCGCGTTCCTCGCCAGCGTCACCGAGCGCCGTCATCCCCTCCGCTCCGACTTCCCCTGGAGCGGGCAGCACGCGATGCGTCGCGTCGAGCTCGGCATCACGCTGTCGGACTTCATGAAGGCGTTCCGCGTCGGCCAGCTGACCCTGTGGGACGACATCCTCGCCGGGGTCAACGAGTGGCCCTCGACCAAGGACGCGGCGCTCCTGCTGGTCAGCCAGGTGATGCGGACCATCGAGGTCGGCAGCACGGCCGCGGCCGAGGCGTACCTCGAGGCCCAGCAGTACCAGCTGGCCGACTCCGCCCGCCTGGCCCGCGACCTGCTCGAGGACCTCCTGGCCGGCAAGCCGCCGACGGTCGAGGAGCGGCAGCTCGCCCTGGCCCAGATGGGCCTCGCCGACGACGGGCCCCTCGTCGCGCTCGTGGCGACGCTGCCCTCCAAGCTGGTCGGGGCGGAGCAGCGGGCCAGGCTGCGGGCGGCGCTGACGGTGGCCGGGCGTGGCATGGTCGTGGCGCGGCACCACGAGGTGGTCGCCCTGCTGCCGGTGGGCGCGAGCGGACCGGCCCGGGTGGTCGACGGCGTCCGTACGGCGGTGGTCTCGCTCCTGGCCGACGGCATCCTGACCAGCGTGGGCCTCAGCTGCGTGCGCACCGGCTTCCACGAGATCCCGTGGGCCTACGAGGACGCCCGGACCGCGATGGACTCGCTGCTCGGCCGTCCCGGCGTGCGGGCCATGGACGAGATGTCGACCCTCGACCTGCTCATCTCGAGCCAGAAGAACGCGCGGCTGGTGCCCCCGGAGGTGCGCGCCTTCGTCGAGGAGGAC
Organism: Nocardioides ganghwensis; assembly: GCF_014779655.1. Taxonomy (GTDB): domain Bacteria; phylum Actinomycetota; class Actinomycetes; order Propionibacteriales; family Nocardioidaceae; genus Nocardioides; species Nocardioides ganghwensis. The sequence goes on along the minus strand of NZ_JACXYX010000014.1, from coordinate 32,503 downwards.
CTCGCGACCGGCGGGATCCTGGTCGAGACGCTCAGCACCTACGTCTCCCACGACCTCAACGCCAAGCTCACCGCGATGCACCTCCACGTGCACGCCAACACGATCTACTACCGCCTCGACCGCATCGCCGAGCGCACCGGCTGCGACGTGCGCCGGGTCGAGGACCTCATCGACCTGCTGCTGGCCGTACGCCTGATCCGCGCGGAGGCGCGCTGACCGGCTCCGGGGTCAGCCCCGCGGCGCGAGCACGCCGTCGGCGTCCTCGACCCGGAGCCCACCGGAGCGCGACCGGCTGGCCACCAGCGTGCCGGTGACGATCGACCGGAGGGGGTAGGTGATCTCCCCCGGGGCCCCCTGGCGCGAGGTGGTCCACAGCCGCTCGTCGTAGCCGACGGTGCCGCGGAACTGGCGGTTCTCCAGGACGAGCTCGTCGCGCGTCGCCTGGCCCACCACGTAGGACGCCTCGCCGCGGTAGAAGAGCGAGCCGTGCGAGACCTCGAGGATCCCGTCGCGCTGGCGCACCGTCTGGTCGTGCACCTCGCCGCTGAGGTAGACGTCGACGCCGCCGTCGACCATCGTGCGCCACAGGTCGGAGCGGAGGCCGCCCTCGTAGACCAGGTGGGTGGAGTTGCGGACGCGGACCGGGCCCGGCATGGGCGTGTGGGCCTGCACCATCACCCAGGGCACGTCGGCCCGACGCGCGCGCCGCAGCACCCCCTCGAGCCACCGCAGCTGCGCCGGGTCGACCGAGATGTGGACGTCGCCCCCGCGGCGTTCGAAGACGTCGAGCGTCACCAGGAGCACGTCGGCGTCGAGCCGGACGGCGTAGGCGGTGCGTCGCGCCGGGCCGCGCCGCGGGCGGTCGGTGAAGCGCGGCCGGCCGTCGGCGCGGGTGAGCGCGTGGTCGGCGAAGATCTCCTTGATCTGCGGCACGTGGCGCCGCTTGAAGTCGACCCACGGGTTGCGCCGGCTCGTGCGCCAGGGGTCGTCGCCCACCTCGTGGTCGCCGACCGCGGGGTAGGTGCGGAGGTCGTGGTCGTCGAACCGCTCGAACCACGCCGGGTAGTAGACGTCGGCCGCGCGGCGCCAGGCACGCATCCGCTGCGCCTCGGTGCGTACGGGGCCGAAGACGCCCGTGCGCGCGTCGTCGCGGCCCCACCGGCCCTCGACGAGGTCGCCCGGCACGAGCACGTCGCGGGTGCCGTGGGAGGCCATCTCGTCGATCACCCGGTCGAGGGCGGTCTCGTAGGAGGCGTTGGTGGAGTTGGCGACCTCCCCGGTGCCCTTGACGACATGCGTACGACGACCGCCGGCCGTCAGGTCGGCGACGTCCTGGTTGAGGAAGTCGGGCGCCGAGACGAAGCGGTAGGCGTCGGCCAGCTCGGGAGCGGGCGGGACCGGCGGGCGCTCCCGCGGCCCGCGCGCGTCGAGCTCGACGTCCGGACCGGGGGTGCGGGGCGAGGCGTCGACGGTGGGAGCCGGGTGGTCCCCGGTCGGCGTCGCGCTCGCCGACGGCGCGGGAGGGGTGACCGACGAGCAGCCCAGGGCACCGGCGACCAGCGCTGCCAGCACCGGCCCGAGAGGTCGTCGTGTCACGCGGCCAACCGTAGACGGCGGGCACGACACCACCGGTCAGCACCCGGCCGTGTCGCCCGCCGCCGGCTCACTCCTCGAGGTGGTCGATGTCGCGGAAGCCGGTCTTCTTGGCACGCACGCCGCGGTTCGTCATCCAGGTCAGCGCCCAGAGCACCACTCCGATGCCGAGCAGGCCGGCCGCGATCCGGTACTGGATCATGTCGGCCTCGAGCCGTGCCCATGGTCCGAGGAGGTAGGCACAGCACAGCGCGCCGACCACGGGGAGCGCCGAGGGGGCGCGGAACGCGCCGTCGGGCGTCGGGTCCCGCCGCAGGATGAGGCACGCGACGTTGACGATCGTGAACACCGCGAGCAGCAGCAGCGCCGTGGTGCCGGAGAGCGCCGCGACGACCGACGACTCCGAGTCGAGGGTGACCACGGTGATCAGGCCGAGCGCGAGGAGCGTGGTGAACACGATCGCGGTCCACGGCGAGCGGCGGCCCGGGAGGACCTTTCCGAGCGAGCGCGGGAGCACGTCCTGGCGGGCCATGCCGTAGACCAGCCGGCTCGCCATGAGCATGTTGATGAGGGCGGTGTTGGCGACCGCGAAGACGGTGAGGAACGGGAAGATCGTGTCGATGGGCAGGTCGGGGGCGCCGACCTTGACGACGTCGAGCAGGATCCCGGCCTCGGCGTTGGTGGGCTCCGCGATCTGTCCGGGCGGGATGACGGCGACCACGGAGATCGCGACCAGCATGTAGATCACGACCGCGATGCCGAGCCCGGTGAACATCGTGCGCGGGAAGATCCGCAGCGGCTCCTTGGTCTCCTCGACCATGTTGACCGAGTCCTCGAAGCCCACCATCGAGAAGAACGCGATGGCGGTCGCGATGGTGACCGCCATGAAGAGCCCCTTGTCGTCGGGGCTCTCGAAGACCGTGACCCGGCTCAGGTCGCCGTCTCCGGCGCCGATCACCCAGATGCCGATCCCGATCACGATGGCGAGCGCGAGCATCTCCACGAGCGTCAGCACCACGTTGAACTTCACGCTCTCGCCGACGCCGCGCAGGTTGATGACGGCCAGCACCACCATGAAGAGCAGCGCGGTGGCGAGCGTGGCGCCGGCACTGGGGTCGTCGTTGCCGAAGCCGATCAGCAGGTTGGCCGCGAGCAGGTTCGACGACGTCGAGGCACTCGTGATGCCCGAGCAGACCACCGTGAACGCCACCAGGAAGGTGATGAAGTGGATGCCGAACGCCTTGTGCGCGTAGAGCGCGGCGCCGGCCGCCTGGGGGTACTTGGTGACCAGCTCGAGGTAGCTGTAGGCGGTGACCGTGGCCACCGCGAACGCCACGAGGAAAGGCAGCCACGCGACGCCGCCGACCTGGCCGGCGATCCGACCGGTGACGGCGTACACGCCGGCGCCGAGGATGTCGCCGACGATGAACAGCAGCAGCAGCTTGGGGCCGAGCACCCGCTTGAGGTCGCCACCCCCCTGCCCGTGGACGTCCTGCTGCGTGGCTTCTGTCGTGCTCATCGAGACTCCCCTCGTCGTTCCGTGCACGGCACGGCCTCTCCTCACAATGGCCCCGCCGGACGGGCGAGGCAACCACCGCCCGCCCTGACAACGTCGTGTCGGCCGATCCGTCACGTCCAGCGGCCGCCATCCGCGGTGCGGTCACCCTTTCGGGCTTAGAACGTTCCAACTACCCTGCTGCCCATGCCGAAGCGTGTTGCCCTCCTGACCGCGGGCGGGTACGCCCCCTGCCTCTCCTCCGCCGTGGGCGCCCTGATCGAGACCTACGACGCCACCGACCCCGACATCGAGCTGATCGCCTACCGGCACGGCTACCACGGCCTGCTCACCGGCAACAGCGTCACCATCGGCGCCGACGTACGCGCCGGTGCCGCGCTGCTGCACCGCTACGGCGGCAGCCCGATCGGCAACAGCCGGGTCAAGCTGACCAACGACGAGGACTGCCGCAAGCGCGGCCTGATCGGTGCGGACGAGACGGCGCTCGAGGTGGCCGCCGCGCGGCTGCAGGCCGACGGCGTCGACGTGCTGCACACCATCGGTGGCGACGACACCAACACCGCAGCGGCCGACCTGGCGGCGTACCTCGCCACGCAGGGCTCCGAGCTGACCGTCGTCGGCCTGCCCAAGACCATCGACAACGACATCGTGCCGATCCGGCAGAGCCTCGGCGCCCAGACCGCGGCGCAGCAGGCCTCGCGCTTCGCCCAGAACGTGCTGGCCGAGCACGGCTCCAACCCGCGGATGCTGATCGTCCACGAGGTGATGGGGCGCGCCAGCGGCTGGCTGACGGCCGCCGCGGCCCGCGACTACATGGCGTGGCACGCCGAGCAGGAGTGGCTGCCCGGCATCGGCCTCGACGGCCGCAAGTGGGCCATCCACGCGGTCTACGTCCCCGAGCGGGCCATCGACCTCGCCGCTGAGGCCACGCGCCTGCGCTGGGTGATGGACGAGATCGGGTGCGTCAACATCTTCCTGGCCGAGGGCGCCGGCATCGACGACATCGTCGCCGACCTCGAGGCGGCGGGCGAGACGGTCGGCCGCGACCCGTTCGGGCACGTCAAGATCGACACCATCAACCCGGGCCGCTACTTCGCCGACCGGTTCTCCGAGGCGATCGGCGCGGAGAAGAAGATGGTCCAGAAGTCCGGCTACTTCTCGCGGTCCGCGCCGGCCAACGACACCGACCTCGCCCTCATCAGGGAGATGGCCGAGCTCGCCGTCGCCTCCGCCATGGCCGGCCGTCCGGGCGTGATCGGCCACGACGAGGACCGCGGCGACGAGCTCCGCGCGATCGAGTTCGAGCGGATCGCCGGTCACAAGCCGTTCGACGACAGCCAGGCCTGGTTCACCGAGCTCTTGGAGGGCATCGGCCAGGTCTGAGGCCCACCCTCAGGCAGGTCCGGGGGCCGACTCGGGGGCAGGCTCCTGACCGGACCGGTCGGTCACCCGCAGCCCCGCCGCGGGGAGCACCCGCGGCAGCCGCTGGAGGTACGCCCCGCTGGCGACCGCGACGAGCGCGAGCACCCACCACAGGGTCGTCTGCCCGTGGGCGAGGAGCCAGGTGAACGCCACCGGGGTCACCGCTCCCCCGATGCCCCAGCTGAGCTGGAACAACCCGAGGTAGCGGCCCCGCAGGTGGTCGGGAGCGGCCTCGGCCGCCGTGGCGCTGAGCACCGGTCCGCCGATGAGCTCACCGAAGGTGTAGACGGCGGCGCCGACCAGCATGACCACGACGGCCAGCCAGACCGGCAGCCAGCCGGCGAGCACGAACAGGGCGTAGCTGACGACGAACACGACCTGCGCGAGCCCCATCATCCGCGCCCGGACGCGGCCGGTCATCCGGCGTACGACGAGGCCCTGGCCCAGCCCGACCATCGCGGTGTTGAGGGTGAAGATCGCCCCCACCACCCACCCGGGCAGGTCGATCGTCTCGGCGACGTAGACCGGCAGCGCGAAGTTGAGCACCATCATCCCGGCCACGAAGCCGAACTGGCCGAGCACCAGGCGCAGGTAGGCCCGGTCACGCAGGACCACGCCCCAGCCCTCGGCCGGCGCGTCGTCGGGGTGCGCGGCCCGGTGGTCCGGCACGTCGAGCAGCAGGACGAACGCAACGACGAAGGTCACCGCGTTGACGACCACGACCGTCTCGTAGGCGAGGTCCGTGCCGATCTGGAGCGCGACTCCGGCGAGCACGCCCCCTATGGAGTAGCCGAGGTTGCGCACCGCCTGGAGGAAGCCGAACCACACCTCGCGCTCCCCCGGCGCGGAGATCGCGGTGACGACGTTGCCGAAGGACCCCCAGAACGCCTGGCGGCCGATGTTGAGCAGCGTGGTCCACAGCGCGACGACGAGCAGCGAGTCGGCCCAGAGGTAGGCGATCATCCCGACCGCCTGGACCAGGTTGCCCGCGAGCATCATCTTCCGCGGCCCGAACCGGTCGACGAGGCTGCCGATCACGAACGCGCCCGGCATGGTCAGCACCGCCGACAGCGACAGCGCCGAGCCGATCTGCACCAGCGACAGGTCCGTCATCGCGAGGAAGTAGAGGAGCGTGATCGGCATGAACAGGCCGCTGCCGACGGTGTCGGCCACGATGGCCGCCACGAACCTGCGATGCTCCCCGACGCGGGGGAATCCGAGACGGTTCAGCACGGGATCACACTAGGGTCGGGGCATGACGTTCTCCATCGTTGCCCGGTCCGACGACGGCGATTCGTGGGGGGTCGCCGTCGCCTCCAAGTTCCTGGCCGTCGGGTCCGCAGTGCCCGCGGCCGCGGCCGGGGTGGGGGCGATCGCCACGCAGGCCGACGCCAACATCGCCTACAAGTACCTCGGGCTGGCCCACCTCGACGAGGGCGCGACCGCGCAGGTCGCGCTCGACCGGCTCGTCGAGGAGGACGAGGGCCGCGAGCACCGGCAGGCCGGGATCGTCGACTCCGACGGAAACGCCGCCACCTGGACCGGCTCCGAGTGCTTCGCCTGGGCCGGTGGGGTCACCGGTCGCAGCGGCGAGCGCGGCGGCTACGCGATCCAGGGCAACATCCTCACCGGCCCCGAGGTCGTCGAGGCCATGGAGCGGGCCTGGCAGGGCGGTGACGGCCTGACGCTCGAGCGGCGGCTGCTGGCCGCCCTCGCCGCGGGCGACGAGGCCGGTGGCGACCGCCGGGGCCGGCAGAGCGCGGCCCTGCTCGTCGTACGCGACGGAGCGGGCTACGGCGGGCACGACGACGTCGCCGTCGACCTGCGCGTCGACGACCACGCCGACCCCGTCGCCGAGCTGGCACGGCTCGTCGACCTCAACGAGCTCTACCTGACGGCGTCCACGCCGGAGGAGCAGGTGCCGGTCGACGACGCGCTGATGATCGAGCTCGAGTCGCTCGCCAAGGCCGAGGGCAAGGACAGCTTCCACATGTGGGTCGGGTCGGAGAACTACGAGATGCGCGTCGGTCCGGGCGCGCGGCCTCCGTGGATCGACCGCCGGATCCTCGCGATCATCCGGGGTGAGCAGGAGGGGCAGAACGCATGAGCGTCCTCGCGATCGACGCCGGCACGACGGGCGTGACGGCGGTCGTGGTCACGCCCGACGGCCGCATCCAGGCCAAGGGCTACCAGGAGTTCCGCCAGCACTTCCCACAGCCCGGGTGGGTCGAGCACTCCGCCGAGGAGATCTGGCAGGCCACGCTGGAGGCGACCCGCGAGGTGCTCACCAAGGTGGACGCCGACGAGCTCACCGCGGTCGGCATCACCAACCAGCGCGAGACGGTGGTGCTGTGGGACCGCGAGACCCTGGGCTCCCCGCGCCGCGCCATCGTGTGGCAGGACCGGCGTACGGCCGACATCTGCGATCGGCTGCGCGCCGACGGCCACGAGGAGCGCGTCGCCGAGCTCACCGGCCTGCGGCTCGACCCCTACTTCTCCGGCACCAAGCTCACCTGGCTCGCCGAGAACGAGCCGCACACCTGGGCGCTGGTCGAGTCCGGCCGGTACGCCGTGGGCACCGTCGACTCCTACCTCATCGCCCGGATGACCCGCGGCACCTGGCACGTCACCGACGTCTCCAACGCCTGCCGCACGTTGCTCTTCGACCTCGAGGCGGGCGACTGGTCCGACGAGCTGTGCGGGCTCTTCGGGGTGCCGCGCGACGCGCTGCCCGACCTGGTGCCCAACTGGGGCGAGGTCGCCCCCACCGACCCGAAGTCGTTCCTCGGCCTCTCCCTGCCGATCGCCGGCATCGCGGGCGACCAGCAGTCGGCGCTGTTCGGGCAGACGTGCTTCGAGGAGGGCGAGTCCAAGTGCACCTACGGCACCGGCTCCTTCATCCTCACCAACACCGGCGGTCGGGTCGTGCGCAGTGACGCCGGGCTGCTCTCCACCGCCGCGTGGCGCTCCCCCGACGGCCAGATGACCTATGCGCTGGAGGGGGCGATCTTCGTCACCGGCGCCGCGGTGCAGTGGCTGCGCGACGGGCTCCAGATCGTCGGCAACGCCGCCGAGACCGCCGCCATCGCCGCGACCGTCGAGGACACCGACGGCGTCGTCTTCGTGCCCGCGCTGACGGGCCTGGGCGCCCCGCACTGGGATCCCCACGCCCGCGGCACGATCATCGGCATCACCCGCGGCACCACCCGCGCCCACCTCGTACGCGCCACGCTCGAGGCCATCGCCTTCGAGGTCCGCGACGTGCTCGAGACCCTGCCCGAGCTCACCACGCTGCGCGTGGACGGCGGCGCCGCGGCCAACGACCTGCTGTGCCAGTTCCAGGCCGACCAGGTCGGCCGGGCGGTCGAGCGTCCCGAGATCGTGGAGACGACCGCGCTGGGGGCCGCGTTCCTCGCCGGCCTCGGCACCGGCACCTGGTCCTCGACCGACGAGCTCCGCGACACCTGGGCGCTGGACCGCAGGTTCGAGCCAGCGGGCGACCGCGCGGCCCTCGACGCGGCGTACGCCCTCTGGAGCAAGGCGGTCGAGCGCTCGAAGGGATGGGCCGACTAGAGCCCGTCGCGGGCCTCGCGCGCCGACTCGACCTCGACCCGCGCCTCGTCGACGGCCTCCTCGGCCTCCGCCTGCGCGGCCTCGGCCTCGCTGAGCTCGTCGTCGACCTCCTCGAGCGTGTCCTCGAGCGCCGCGACCCGGCTCCGGAGCTCGTCGAGCTCGGACTGGAGCTGGAGGGTCCGCGCCTGGAGCTTCTCCACCGACCGGCGTGCCGCCCGGTGCTCCTTCTCGGCCTCCTTGAGCACCGCCCTCGCCTCGGCGAGCCGCTCGTCCGCCGCTGCCCTCGCCTTCACGTCCGCGTCCGGGTCGGGCACGACGTGGAGCTGGGGCCGCTGCGTCGGGTCGGGCGCCGCCACCGGGCGGGCGCGCGCAGTGAAGCCGAGGGCTTCCGGTGCCGCCACGGCACCGGTGAGGTCGAGGTCGCCGAGACCGGTGGCGCTCAGCGACGTCACGAGCAGCCCGCTGCGCACCGCCCTTGCGGCATCGGGCTCGAGCATCGCCGCCGTCAGCGTGGCCTCCACCTGGTCGGCGACCGACTGCGTGGTCCGTACGCCCTCCTCGCGGGCCATTCGCCGGGCGGCGGTCGTGACCGACGCGGTCAGCTGCCGCCGCTGCTTGGTGAACTCCCGAAGCTGCGTGGCGTCGAGGTTCTCCTGCGCGTCGCGCAGCGCCTCGCCGACCGCGAGCACCTGGTCCACCTGGTCGGGGTCGCGCCGGACGAGCAGGTTCACCATCCACGCCGCGACCGACGCCTTGCGCAGACCCTTGATCGCGGCAGCGAGCGCCTTGTCGGCCTTGTGCTCCTTGGCCATTGCGTCGCGCGCCGGCGTGAAGTCGGCGAGCGGCAGCGCGTAGAGGTCGTCGGCGATCTCCAGCAGCGGGTCGGACCGCGAGTCGGGCATGCCCCGATCCTAGGGAGCGGCGTACTCGACCTCGGTCGGGTACGGGCGCCAGGGGCACTCCTGGGTGGTCCCGCTCGGCCGCCACCCCAGTGACTCGTACAGCCGGCGTGCCCGCCCGTTGGCCTCCAGCACCCACAGCCGCCGCGCGCCCGCGGCCTCGGCGCGGGCGAAGGCCTCACGCGCCAGCCCCTCGCCCCAGTGGTCGGGACGGACGGCGAGGTGGCGCAGGGTTGAGCCGTCGTGGGCCACCAGCGCCACGAGGCCGTGCTCGTCCTCGACCACCTCGACCGTGACCTCAGGGTCGTCGAGCAGGAGGACCCACCGGGCGAGCACGTCGTCGTCCGGGTAGGGCAGCTCGCCGAACACGTGGGCCAGCCCCACCCGGCTCGCGGAGCGCTCCAGGTCGCGCAGCGCGACGGCGTCCGAGGAGGTTGCCACCCGCCACTCGACCTCCATGGCGAGGCAACCTACCCCCGCCTGGGTACGGCCCCTCCGGGCGTACCCGATATCGGGGTTGAGGCACCCCCACCCCGGTGTTCTGGTGGAGAGAGCTCCCCTGTCAGGGAGCGCTCCACGGGGGGTGAAGGCAGATGCGTCGACTGGTTCTCTCGTGCCTGGCCGCACTGTTCGCGGTGCTGGGCCTGAGCACCGCCAGCGAGGGAGCGAGCTCAGAGGCGCAGGCCCTCCTGCCCGCCCGGGTCTCCGCCGCCCCGGCCGTGCCCGGCCCGGTCGGGACGGCGGCCGGCTCTCACAGCGTCGCGTCCTCCGGAGAGGCCGAACGCGAGCCCGTGTTCCTCGGCATGGTGGCCCTGGCAGCCGTGGCAGCGGGCGTCGGCGCGGGAGCCCGGCTGCACACCGCAGCACGCCGCCGGACGGGGTAGACCTCGTCGATCAGGCAGGGTCCTCGTCGAGGCCGTGCTCGATCGCCCAGCGGGTCAGCTGGACGCGGTTGTTCATCTGGAGCTTGCGCAGGGTGTTCTGCACGTGGTTCTGCACGGTGCGGTGCGACAGCACCAAGCGGGCCGCGATCTGCTTGTAGCTCATGCCGGTCGCGACCATCTTGAGGATCTCTGTCTCGCGCTCGGTGAGCTGGTCGCGCGGGTCGTCGGCGGGTCCGTCGGCGATGCGGCGGAACTCGCCCAGCACCAGCCCGGCGAGGCCGGGCGTGAAGACCGTGTCGCCGTCGGCCACGCGCGTCACCGCGTCGATGAGCTCGGCACTGGAGGCGGACTTGACCAGGTAGCCCGTTGCGCCGGCCTTGATCGCCTCGAGCACGTCGGCCTGCTCGCCGCTGGCCGACAGGATCAGCACCCGCGCGGTGGGGTCGTGCTCGAGCATCATGCTCGTCACCTGCACCCCGCTGTGATCGGGCAGCTGGAGGTCGAGGACGACCACCTGGGGTGCCGCCGCCGGGAAGCGGGCCATCGCCTCGCGTCCGTTGGACGCGACCGCGACGACCTCGTGACCGGCCGCCTGCAGGTCGCGCTCGACCGCATCGCGCCACATCGGATGGTCGTCGACCACCATCACCCTGACCATGGCACCCCCTCCCAAGAGATGGGGGAAGCGTAGACCCCTAGCCGCCGGGCGTGGCGTAGCGCCCACGACGGTGCACGAGCGGCTCGGGGTCGTCACCGACGACCAGGTCGTCGATCGTGCAGGTCACCAGCCGCGACCAGCCCACCTCGACGTCCGTCTCGACGCTCACCAGTGCCCACGCGGCAGCCTGCGCCAGACGGGGTCCGTGGTCGGTGGCGACCCAGTCCGCCAGCCGCCACGGACCCCCCGGTGCAGGGGTCGTGCCCGCGAAGGCGTCGGCCAGCTCGCGGTGTCCCCACGACAGCAGCTGTACGACGCCACGGCCGGTGTCCAGCAGCGCCTCGGTGAGGTCGGCATCGGGGTCGAGGAGCCCGAGCACCCGGCCGGGCTCACCGCCCGCCACGAGCAACGAGGACACCGTGAGCCCCGACGGCCCGGCCGGGTCGTCGGCGGAGCCGGCCGTCCACAGCGAGACCGCGCCCCCGAGGCGTCCGCGCAGGCGGCGTACGGGGTCGTCGGGGGTCGGGAACGGGTGGCTGGTGTGGATCGTCACCGGGTCACGCTAGCGAGCACCCCCTGCTCGACCACCGGGTGAGGGTCCGGCACGGGCCGCGCGAAGAAGAGCGGGTAGAGGAACACGACTGAGATGGAGAACGACACCAGTGGCAGCGGTTGGTACATCACGATCGGGATGGACGCGTGCAGGCCCACGCCGGCGAGGGCGACGAGCCAGCGCAGCCGCGGGATCCACAACCCGACGCAGAGGCCGACTTCGGTCACCACTGCCGCGACCGCCATCGCCTGCGCCAGCGGGTCCGAGATCGCGAGGTGGGAGTTCTCCTGGATCACGCGGCCGCTCAGGAACTCCGGGTTGATCTTCAACAGGCCTGTGAACGCGTACACGACGCTCACCTGGGTCATGAGGAGCAGCTGGTCGGCGACGCGGACGTCCCGCGGCCCCTCGATGCGGCTCCGCAGCGACCACCGCGCGTCCGCGTGCGAGAAGGCCAACCAGAGGGCGCACCACATGGACAGTGCCACGTGGTTGCTGTAGGTCTGCTGCTCCAGCAACATCATCGTCGCCAGCGTCGCCGCCAGCACGACCCCCGCGATCCTGCTCCCCAAGCCGGCCAGCACGAACACGGCTGCCAGCGCACCCACGGCCGCCATCGAGGCTGCGGCCACCGGCGACACCTCGGGGAGCCAGTCCCAGGTCCGCACCGCCACGGCGCCGCGTTCCTCGACCTTCAGGAAGACGACCCACGACTCGGCACAGTTCAGGAGCCCGGACAGGCCGATCCCGATGCGCGCGACGGCCAGCGCGCGTCCGTCGACGACGTCGTCCAGCCTCAGCACGACTGCTTCCGATCTGTTCCCCACTGCCGCACCGTGACCGTCGCGGCCTCGGCGACGTCCGCGCAGATCAGCGGAGGCAGGCGCACGGTCCAGTCGATGTCCTCCCGGGGGACAACGATCCACCTGGAGAGCTCGACGTCCACCAGGGAGCCGTCGCCGTCGACGACCTGCACGTCGAGCGGGTCGTAGCCAGTGAACATGTGGAAGCCGAACTTGTGTGGAACGCCCTCCCACGTGGCCCACACCGGCACGGCCACCTGGAGGCACACGATCGCCGCAAGGACCCACGTGGTCCTGGACCGCTGGGCGGACACCACCTCGCCAGCCACTTCGACCACCTCACAATCGACGTCTCACGCTCGCCGACGGTAGCGCCTGTCGGTCCTCCATGAATGCGGATCCGGACAAGAACGGCGAGGTCACGCTAGCGGGACCGTGAGCTCCCACTCCGTGCCCCACTCCCCGCTCTCGACCGTGGCGGTGCCGCCGAGCTCCTCGATGCGCCCGCGAATGGAGGAGGCGACACCGAGCCGTCCCTCGGAGGCGGCCGCGTCCAGCCGGCCCGGCGGGATGCCGGGGCCGTCGTCGCGCACCGAGATCGTGACCGCCTCGGGGGCGGCCTGGGCGAGGACCCACGCATTGGCGTCGGGTCCGATGTGGGCCAGGACGTTGTCCAGGCACGCCCGGACCGCGGCGACGGTCTCAGCGGCGAGGTGCTCGTCGACGAGCACGGCACCGCCGGGGGTCGCGACCTCGACGCGTACGGGGTGGGCCGTCGCCATCGCCTCGAGGGCACCCGTCAGGTCCACCAGTCCCCCGGGCTCCGTCGGAACTGCGTCCTGCTGCCGGATCAGCGAGCGCAGTCCGCGCTCCTGCTCCCCCGCGAGGCGCCCGAGCTCGGCCCACTCCCCTCCGGCTGCAGAGCCCTGGCGTTGGACCATCGCCAGCACCTGCAGCACGCCGTCGTGGACCGCACGGGCGAGCCGCGTACGTTCGTCCGCCGCGGCTGCCGCGCGTTCGGCCGCGTCACGCTCGCGCGCCATCCGCTGCAGGGACTCGCACAGGTAGCCGACGATCGGTCCGCCGATGAGGACGAGGAAGGTGTTGCCGTAGTTGCCCTGGTCGACCTCGGACCGCGGCAGGAGGTCGAACGCTGCGATCAGCACGGAGGCGACCAGGCCGCCGCGCCAGTGCCAGTGGATGGCCCAGGCGAAGAACGCTCCCATCACGTAGAAGCCGGGGATCGTCGCGTTGAAGTCGGGCGACTTCACCCAGGGCGTGACGGCCAGGGCCGCGAGCACCACCGCGAGGTCGGCGACCAGCAGGACGGGAGTGCGCCGCGCCCGGTCGCGGTAGAGCCAGATCGCGGCGGCCGTCCAGACGGCGAGCGCGACGACGACGAGCAGGCCGACCGTGGGGTGCTCGAAGTTGTCGCGGCGGTAGGCGTTGAGGCCCACCATGTTGATCGTCACGACCACCCGGACGATGGCCAGCGCCGAGTAGAGCCGGTCCTCGACGGCGAGTGCGGAGTCGGCACGCGGCCCGGTGACCAGCGGGCGTGGGTGGGCGTTCAGGACGCCTTCTGCTCCGGCCCGTCCGCGGCGGCCTTCTCGCGCTCGGCCTTCTCCCGCTCGGCCTTGTCACGCTCGGCCTGCCGGGCCTTCTCCTTGTCGAGCTCCTTGGCCTTGCTGGCGTAGAGGTCGACGTACTCCTGCCCCGAGAGCCGCATGATCTCGTACATGATCTCGTCGGTGATCGAGCGCAGGATGTAGCGGTCGTTCTCCATGCCGGCGTAGCGCGAGAAGTCGAGCGGCTTGCCGAAGCGCACGACCGGGCGCGTCCAGGTGCCGTAGACCTTGCCGGTGGGCGCCACGACGTCGGTGCCCACGACCGCGCACGGGATGACCGGGGCGCCGGACTCGAGCGCCAGGCGTGCGACACCGGTCTTGCCGCGGTAGAGCTTGCCGTCGTGCGAGCGGGTGCCCTCGGGGTAGATCCCGAACAGGTCACCCTCGGCGAGGATCTTCATCGCCGACTTCATCGCGCCCTCGGCCGCGTTGGCGCCTGAGCGGTCGATGGGCACCTGTCCGGCGCCGGTGAAGAACTTCTTCTGGAACCAGCCCTTGATGCCGGGGGTGGTGAAGTACTCCGCCTTGGCGACGAAGGTGACCCGGCGGTTGAGGGTGAGCGGCATGAAGAGCCAGTCGGCGTACGAGAGGTGGTTGCTCGCGAGGATCGCGGGACCCTCCTCCGGCACGTGGTCGACACCGTAGGCCTTGGGCCGGAAGACGAGGCGGAGCACCGGCCCGAGGGCGATCCACTTCAGGAACCAATAGAGCACGGACCGAGCCTATCCCCGCTCGGCCGAGGTGACCCGCTCGATGAACTCCGCGGACTCGGCGAAGATCCGCGGGGCGTCGTTGTCGAGCGTGGCGACGTGGTAGCTGTCCTCCAGCACGCGCTCCTCGAAGTCCTTCGAGGACAGGCCGGCGTTGATGGCGCGCGAGCTGGAGATGTCGACGACGTGGTCCTCGGCGGAGCGGAAGAACAGGACCGGGATGGTGATCTTCGGCAGGTCGCGGCGCAGCTCGGCGTAGCCGGCGAACATCGACGCGGCGGCCTTCAGCGGCGTGGTCGGGTAGCCGTGCTCGTCGGCGCCGGGCTTCTTGATGTCGTTGGCGATGCCGGGCATGCCGGGCACCAGGTGCTTGAGCACCGGGAGCAGCTTGACGTCCTTGCGCAGGGTGTCGACGGCGGCGTTGACCACCACCACTCCCGCGAGGTCCTCGCCGTGGTCGGCCGCGAGCCGCAGGCACAGCGCGCCGCCCATCGAGAGGCCGACCGCCACCACCGCGTCGTTCTCGGCGCTGAGCTTGTCGAGTGCGCCCTCGACGGTGGCCACCCAGTCGGCCCAGGTGACCTTGTTGAGGTCCTGCCAGCGGGTGCCGTGGCCCGGGAGCAGCGGCATCTCCACGGCGTACCCGCGGGCCGCCAGGTCCTCGGCCCACGGACGCATCGAGCACGGGTTGCCGGTGAAGCCGTGCTGCACGAGGACGCCGATGCGACGCCCGCCGGTGAGCTCGGGCTGCGCCGCCGTCGACATCGGCGCGACCAGGGTGGGGTCGAGGGGCGCGGCCTGGGCGCCGCGGAACGGGATCTTCACGGGCACAGTGTGCACCACCGCGCCCCGGATGCATCGGTGGTCGAGGTGCGAGCGGAGCGAGCCTCGAAACCACAAGCGGGCTACCGTTGGCGGCGTGAGCCGACCGGAGGACGAGAGCCGCACCGAGCTGGCGTGGCGCGAGATCGTCGAGCACTACGGCGAGCGTCCGGCGCTGGACGACGAGACCCCCGCGGCGGAGGAACCGGCGACCGCGGAGCAGTCCGACACCCCAGACGCGCCCGACCTGCCCAAGCACCTCGAGGACGACGACCCGGTCGAGCGGCGCGAGCAGGCGATCGCCGAGGCCGAGCGGTTCCGCCCACCCCCGGCTCCGCCGCTCCCCGCGCCCCGGACGTGGCAGCGCGGCGTGGCGTGGTCCGGCCTCTCCGTGGCACCCCTGCTCGCCCTCGTGCTGGGCCTGTTCTCGCTGTACGTCACGCCGCTGCTCGGCTGGGCGCTCGTCGCGTGGTTCGTCGGTGGCTTCGCCTACCTGGTGCGCGAGATGCCGAGGTCGCCCCGCGACCCGTGGGACGACGGCTCCCGCGTCTGACACCGCCTGGGCGTAGTGTCACCGGGGTGGGGCCACATGAGACCGTCGAGGTCACGGGGCACTTGATGGACAGCGGCATCCTGTCGCGCGTCCTCGATGACATCCGCGACTTCGGCGGCGACTACGTCATCGAGCAGCTCGACGTCGGCCACGACGCCCACGACCCGAGCAGCGCCCGGATCACGGTCGAGGCGGCGGACGACTCCTCCCTCCAGCGACTGCTCATGCGCCTCCAGACGCGCGGGGTCAACCAGGTCTCCGACGGCGACGCGGTCCTCGCGACCGCCGAGCTGGACGGAGTGCTGCCCGAGGGCTTCTACGCCACGACCAACCTCGAGACGCGCGTGCAGCTCGACGGTGAGTGGCACGACGTGGAGAACCCCGAGATGGACTGCGGCCTCGTCGTCGACGCCCCGTCCGGCGCGGCACGGGTCCGTACGGTCCCCCTGACCGACGTGCGGGCCGGCATGCGGATCGTCGTCGGCGCGACCGGCGTACGGGTGTCGGTGCCGCAGCAGGACTCCGAGGCGGCCCCGCTCGCGTTCGGTGACGGCGAGGTCGTGCGCGACCGTCCCCAGGCCGTGCTTGTACGCCAGGTCGCCGACGGCATGCGGCAGGCCCGCACGGACGGGAAGCGCCTGCTCTGGGTCGCCGGCCCCGGGGTGGTGCACGCGGGCTCCGTGCCGGCGATGGTGGCGCTCGTCCGGGCCGGGTGGGTCGACGTCCTGTTCGCCGGCAACGCCTTGGCGACCTACGACATCGAGGCCGCGCTCTACGGCAGGCGCCGCAACCCCGACGAGTCCGCGGAGGGCCTCGAGCACGGGCACGAGCACGAGGTCCGCGCGGTCAACACGATCCGCCGAGCCGGTTCGATCGAGGCGGCGGTGGCCCAGGGGGTCCTGACCGGCGGGCTCATGCACGCGCTCGCCACCTGCGGACGTCGCTTCGTGCTGGTCGGCTCGGTCCGCGACGAGGGTCCGCTGCCCGACGTCCACACCGACGTGGTCGAGGGCCAGCGAGCGATGCGCGCCGAGATCGGCGACGTCGGCTACTGCCTGATGATGGCGACGCAGCTCTACTCGGTCGCCACCGGCAACATCCTGCCGGCGACCGTCCCCGTGGTGTGCGTGGACATCAACCCGGCCGTGGTCACCAGGCTCACCTACCACGGGACCAATCCCGGCCGGGGCATCGTCTCCGACGTGGGGCTCTTCCTCGAGCAGCTGGCGCTGGAGCTCGTGGCGGACTACCGGCGGACCTGATCGCCTGACACGAGCAGCGCCGCTCCGACCATCCCGGCCTGCGGTCCCAGCCGAGCGGCGACCAGCAGGGGCACGACCCGGTGCCCGGCGCCGACGAGCGTACGACGCAGCGCAGCGCGTGCCGGGTCGAGCAGCCGGTCCCCCGCGGCCGAGACGCCGCCCCCGACCACCACGACCTCCGGGTCGAACGCGGCAACCAGGTTGGCGGTACCGACTCCGAGCCAGCCACCGACGGAGGCGAAAGCCTGCCGGGCCACGAGGTCGCCCTGCTCCGCGGCCGAGGTGACCATCGGACCGGTGACCTGCTCCGGCGCCCCGCCGCTCATCTCCACGAGCACGGACGGCTGGTCGGCCATGAGGGCGCGGGCCTCGCGCACGAGCGCGTTGCCCGACGAGTACTGCTCCCAGCAGCCGCGTCGCCCGCACTCGCACGCTTGACCATCAGGCACGACCTGCATGTGCCCAAACTCCCCCGCCATCCCGTTGGCACCGCGAACCACGTGGCCGTCGAGCAACACGGCGCCGCCGATGCCGGTGCCCATGGTGATCATCAGCGCCGAGGCCGCGCCTCGCGCGGCGCCGTGGTGGGCCTCCGCGCGCGCGGCGCAGTTGGCGTCGTTGTCGAGACCCACTGGACACCCGAGTCGGTCGGCGAGGAGGTCACGCAGGGGCTCGCCCTGCCACGGCAGGTGCGGGGCGAACATGACGCGCTCGCCGGCAGAGTCGACGAAGCCGGCCGCGGCGACCCCGACGCCCGCCAACGGCCGGCCGTCCGCGGCCTCCAGCACGGCAGCCACCAATGCGTCCTCGACACGGCTGGTCACCACTCTCCGGCCCGGAGTGGTGCGACGGGCCGTACGTCCCACTCGGCCGTCGAGCTCGACGACTCCGGCCAGTACCTTCGTCCCGCCGATGTCGACTCCGACCACGACCCCCCTCGCCGTGTCGTTGCTCGTCCCGCTGATCACGAGCGCAATCCTTGCGCACGCGCGGGGACATGGGCCGATCGGACCAGCGGTCTAGTCACAACGAGCCATCTTTCGTCATGGACGGTCGAAAGTGCCGTCAAAGAAGCGACAGCCGAGGACACCGACTCCTACGGTGACAGGTGAACATCAAGGGGCAAGGGGATCTCATGCGCTTGCGCACACGCACGAACGGTCGCACCGAGCGGGGTGCTGCCGCGGTCGAGTTCGCCCTGGTCGTGATCCCCTTGCTGCTCGTGGTCGGCGGCATCGTCAACTTCGGCGTGGCCTTCGCCAACCAGATCTCGCTGGACAACGCGGTCCGGCAGGCGGCCCGTGCGACCGTGGTGGACTCCAACCGGGGTCTCACCCCGGCGACCATTGTCGCCGACGAGTACCGGCCGATCACCTCGGATCCGGACCCCACTGTGACCCTGCCGGTCCGAGCGACCTGTGAAGGCACCGATTTGGGCGACAGCCTGCAGGTGCATGCCGAGGTGACCAGCGAGTTCCTCTTCCCCTGGCCGCTTCCGGAAGCGGTGCTGCCCGGGGAGATCACTCTCGAGAGTCAGGCGGAGTTCCAGTGCGAGTTCTCATGAGTCGGCGTCACGAGCACGACGACCGCGGTGCCACCGCCGTTCTGGTGGCGGTTCTCGCGCTCGTTCTGATCGGCATCTCCGGGTTCACCATCGATCTGGGATCTGCCTACGTCAGCAAGCGCAACCTGCAGAAGGCATCCGACGCCGGCGCGTTGGCGGCAGCCCAGGTGCTGACCCAGTACGCGGGCGACTGTCCTACCGTGCGGGACAACTCGGCGGCCTTCGCCGAGGCGCACGCCGCCGCACAGCGGTTCGGCGAACTCAATTACGACGGCACCAAGACACAGTACGAGTCGACGGAGCTCGAGTTCGACATCGACTGCGACCGCACCCCGGGCGTCCTGATCGTGAAGTACGGACTCGCCGGCGACACTGACACTTCCACCTCGCGGCTGCTTGAGGCGCCTGACACGATCACGACTCAGCGCCGCGCTGAAGCAACCGTCGACGTCGCTCCGGGTGCTGGAGAGAGCGTGCGACCGCTCGCCTTGTGTTCCGCACAGGTACAGGTGGTGCCCCGCCCCAGCACGTACCCGTTCGTCCGGGTCGACGCACCCAAGAACGCCACCAAGCTGCCGACGACCTGCCCTGCCAAGACCGGCAGCGGCAACTGGTGGGTCGTGGACTGCCCCGACGAAGCGCCGGGCGAGAGCACGGAGGAGCAGATCGAGTTCGGGTGTGACAACCCAGTCTCCGTGATCCCCGGACAGGAGGACGACCTCACCCCGGGAGAGCTCACCCTCGCCATCGGTGGGGAGTGCGCGCCGAAGGACGACGACGAGAACTGCCTGAGCGGCGACACCGGCAACATCGATTCCGGTCACACGGCTGACAAGTGGGAGATCCTGGTCCGGAACCAGGAGACAGCGATCTTCCCCGTCTTCTGTGCCGTGCCGCAGTGCGACGCCTCCACCATCGAGGGCAGCGGCACCAATGCGGTCTACCCCGTCTTCAAGATGGTCGCGGCGGTCATCTGCGGGTTCCACTTCAGCAAGACCGAGCGCTACGTCTCGACCACGGGAGAGTGCGCCGGGATGCCGTCGATGTACACCAGCGACGAGTGGGAGGCCGGCAACGACGTCAACTTCATGCTGCTGAAGTACGTCAACGAGCGCACCTCGGCCTCGAACGAGGACTCGGAGTGCGCGCTGGGCGCCGAGTGCGACGGCCTGCTCCGCCGAAGCCGCCTCACCGGCGGCGGCGAGTAGCTCGACCCGGCTTCAGTCGCCCTCGGGCCAGTCGTCGGTGACGTCGATGTGCTCCACCCCGCCGTCCTGGGACGCGCCTGCGTGCGTCGTCGCCATGACCGCCGCCGCGGCCTGGGCCAGCGAGGTCATCGCTGCACCCAGGTGCGCGGTGACCTCGGGGCTCAGCTGACGCACTGCGTGGACCGTCCGGCACACCGGGCACACGGTGCACTCGGCCGAACCGGTGGCGAGGTGCTCGTTCAGGTCATGGGCTGATGCGGCTGCCTGCGCAGCCAGACCGGACAGCCCCTCGCCCGCGTCGCCAGCATGCTCCCGCGCCCAGCCTGAAAGGGCGCCGAGGAGCTTGGCGGCCTCCTCGCCCAGCGACCCGACTTCGTGCGCGTCACCCGCGTCGGTCACAGGGTCTCCTCCGGCGTCTCGGTGGTCTGGGTCGTCGTGGTCGAGGCCGGATCGGTGAACCGGACCTGCAGCTCTCCGTCGTGCACGCGCGCCCCCGCCACGCGGTGTCGCGCCAGCCCGGACGGGAGCGTCAGGAGGCGACGATACGACGCCACTGACACGACGAGCTCGTCGCCCTTCCGTGCGAGACGTACGTCGTCCTGCGCGGCGAGCGGGAGGGGCACCGACAGCACCCGGCCGCTGCCCGTCGTACGGACCGACATGCCCGCGGCACCGGATCCCTTCGCCAGCGGGTCGGAGCCGTCGTACACGTCCGTGGCCAGATCCAGCAGGGCCGCGCGCCCGACCGGCTCGGTGGGACGGTAGACCGACGTCCGGAGGTCCAGGCCGGCGAAGGAGTCCGCCGCCTCCTCGAGCACCGCGCGCTGCGCCGCCACCCACGTCGCACGCCACTCGTCCGCGCCGCCGTCCGGGAAGACCCGGTTCACGACGGCCGCGTCGACGCTGTAGCCGAAGAGGGTCAGGAACGTGTATGCCCGCCGGGCCTCGGCGAGCACCACCGACTCGGGAGTCAGGACGAGCCGGATCGAGGTGTCCGGCCCGGTGAGCACGGTCCGTACGTCGTCGAGCTCGACGTGCAGGCGCTCGATCGCGTCGAAGACGGAGTCCTCGGGCATCGGCACCCCGGCGGCGCGGGTGAGGACGGGCTTCAGGGCCTTGACCACCCGACGCTCCACGGGGAGGACGCGCGTCATGTACCACCCGAGCGCCTCGGGAAGCGCGAGCAGACGCAGGGTCTCGGCCGTCGGTGCGCAGTCGACCACGAGGACGTCCCACTCCCCCGACCGCGCCTGCGCCCGTACCTCGAGCAGCGCCAGCACCTCCTCGGCCCCCGGGATGACCGTGAGCTCCTCAGCCGCGACCGGGTCGACACCGGCGACGTCGAGGACGCTCATCAGGTAACCCTGGATGTCGGCCCAGGAGCGTTCGAAGCGCTGCTGTGCGTCGACGTGCTGCACCCAGAGGCTCGGTGCCGCCTCGGTCGGCTCCGCGGTGGCGGCCACGTCGAGCGCATCGGCCAGCGAGTGGGCCGCGTCGGTGGACAGCACCAAGGTCTTGTGCCCAGCGGCAGCGCTCGCGCAGGCCGTGGCTGCGGCGAGGGTGGACTTGCCGACACCGCCCTTGCCGGTGAACAGGAGGATCCGCATGCCGGACCCGGGTGTCAGAGCGACTCGACGCGCTTCTTGAGGCCCTTCAGCGCGGTGTCGATGAGGATCTTCTCGCCCTTGCGCTTGAGCATGCCGATCAGCGGGATGCTGACGTCGAGGGCCAGTCGGTAGGTCACCTCTGTGGTGCCGTCACCCCGGTCGACCAGTGTGTAGGCCCCGTCGAGTGCCTTGAGCATGTTGCCCTCGACGAGGGTCCAGGTGACCTCGCGGTCGCCGTCCCAGTCGTAGGCGAGGGTGTACTCGTCCTTGATCGGCGAGACGTCGAGGGAGAAGTAGACCTGCTCGGCGCGGTCGCCGGACCCGGGCGCGGTGACCTCCGCGGTCTGCACGCCCTTGGCCCACTCGGGGTAGGACTCGAAGTCGGCGATGACGGCCATCACGTCGGCCGGAGGAGCGTCGATCGTGATCGACGAGGAGGTCTGTTCGGCCATGGCCGGAGCCTAGCCCACGGCACCGGGCGTGCTCGGCCACAGGACCCGAACGATAACCTGCGGTCCGCACACGACGACACCCAGGAGGTTCCATCGTGCGGGAGTTCTCCACGCCGCTCTCCATCTCGATCCCGACGACCGGGAACCTCACCGACGACGTCGTCGCCAACGCGCACGACCACGCGGACACCGCTGTCTTCAGCCGGGCCACACCCGACGGCTGGGCCGACGTCACGGCCGGGGAGTTCCACGACGAGGTCCGGGCCGTCGCCAAGGGGCTGGTCGCCGCCGGGGTCGAGGCCGGGGACCGCGTCGCGCTGCTGTCGAAGACCCGTTACGAGTGGACACTCCTCGACTACGCCATCTGGTTCGCAGGCGCCGTGACCGTGCCGATCTACGAGACGTCCTCCGCCGAGCAGATCGGCTGGATCCTCCAGGACTCGGGCGCACGGGCCGTGGTGGCCGAGGGGCCTGACCACCTCGCGCGGATCCGTGAGGCCCGCCGGGCCAGTGACCTCACCGAGCTCCAGCACGTGTGGTCGGTCCAGGACAACGCGGTCGACGTCCTCGGCCGCCTCGGCTCCGACATCTCCGACGAGCTGCTCGAGGAGCGCCGCACCAGCGCCACTCCCCTCGACCTCGCCACCCTCATCTACACGAGCGGCACCACGGGCAAGCCCAAGGGCTGCATGATCACCCACGGCAACTTCATGTTCGAGCTCGGTGTGGCCGTCGACGAGCTCTCCGAGCTCTTCGACACCGACGAGGCGTCGACCCTGCTGTTCCTCCCCCTGGCCCACGTCTTCGCGAGGATCATCCAGATCGGGGCGGTGAAGAGCCGCGCTCGGCTCGGGCACAGCGCCGACATCAAGAACCTCGTCGCCGACCTCGGCGAGTTCAAGCCGACGTTCATCCTCGCCGTTCCCAGGGTCTTCGAGAAGGTCTTCAACACCGCCTCCCAGCGCGCGACCGCCGACGGCCGCGGCCGGATCTTCGACCGCGCCGCGGACATCGCGATCGCTTACTCGCGGGCCCTGGACGGCAAGCGGGTCCCGGTGCGCCTGCGCGCACAGCACGCGCTGTTCGACAGGCTCGTCTACGGCAAGCTCCGTCAGGCGCTCGGCGGCAGCTGCACGTACGCCGTCTCGGGCGGCGCTCCGCTGGGCGACCGGCTCGGCCACTTCTACCGCGGCATCGGTCTGACGGTGCTCGAGGGCTACGGCCTCACCGAGACGACCGCCGCGCTCTGCGTCAACCTTCCCGACGCGCAGAAGATCGGGACGGTCGGCCGCCCGATCCCCGGCACGAGCGTACGGGTCGCCGACGACGGAGAGCTCCTCTTCCGCGGCGGCCAGGTCTTCGCCGGCTACTGGGGCAACGAGGCCGCCACGGCCGAGGCGCTCGACCGCAACGGCTGGTTGCACACCGGAGACGTGGGCGAGGTCGACGACGAGGGCTTCGTCCGGATCACCGGCCGCAAGAAGGAGATCATCGTGACGGCGGGCGGCAAGAACGTCGCCCCGGCGGTCCTCGAGGACCGCCTGCGTGCCCACCCTCTGGTGGACCAGTGCCTCGTGGTCGGCGACGGACAGCCCTTCATCGGCGCCCTCGTGACGATCGACCGCGAGACCTTCCCCGCCTGGGCCGAGCAGCACGGCAAGGGCGACGACCTGGCTCGCATGGTCGAGGACCCCGACCTCGTCTCCGCCGTCCAGGAGGCCGTCGACGAGGCCAACAAGGCCGTCTCCAAGGCCGAGGCGATCCGGAAGTTCACGATCCTCCCCGGCGAGTGGACCGAGGAGGGCGGGCAGCTCACCCCCAGCCTGAAGCTGAAGCGACGCGTCGTCATGCGGGAGTCCCGCGAAGAGATCGAGGCGCTCTACCTCGGCTGAGCCGCACCTGGTCCGTACGACGCACCAGAACCAGGTGCACCACCGGCACCAGTGACTAGGCCCACATAGTCACTTCGGGTGGCGTCCGGACTACTTTCGGGTGGTTTGCTCGGTTTAGCCCGCGAGCCCCGTCACGCGCCCCTAGATTTTCACCGCTGGGAGGGCTTCGGGGCCCGGTTCTCGCACCACGACCCTGAGACCTCCTGCGCGCCCGGGACCCTCGCCGTGGGGATCCCACGACTCGCGAAGGACCCACCATGGCTCGCCGATCAGTTCTCCTCCTCGTCGCCGCCCTCATCGCACTCGCCGGCACGGCCATGATCGTGCTGTACGTCCAGGGCATCGACGCCCGCGCCACGAAGGACCAGGAGCTCGTCGAGGTTCTCGTCGCGACCGAGACGATCGAGACCGGCGAGTCGGTCTCAGAGGCTCAGGAGGCCGGCAAGATCGACACCGCCGAGATCCGACGGGCGGACGTGGTCGAAGGCAGCCTCTCGTCCACGTCGTCGATCTCGGACCTCGTCGCGATCGGCACGATCTACTCCGGCGAGCAGCTCATCGCCAAGAAGTTCGGTAGCCTCGGGGACACCCAGACCCTCGTGATTCCGGACGACATGATGGCAGTCTCAGTCGAGCTGACCGACTTCGAGCGCGTGGCCGGCTTCGTCAACCCTGGCAACGAGGTCGCCATCTTCGCCACCGCCCTCGATCCGATCCGCCTCCTTCCGGACGGCAAGGAGCAGAAGCTGGGCAGCTACACCCGCATCGTCCTCACCCGCAGCCTGGTGCTGGGCGTGGGCACCACCAGCGTCACGTCGCGCACCACCCAGGCCGAGGACGGAGGCACGGAGACCGAGGAAGTCGCTCGCACGATCCTTTCCGTCGCGGTGACGCAGGAGCAGGCGGAGAAGCTCATCCAGGCCGACCGGACCTCCGAGCTCAACTTCGCACTCCTCACCGACGACTCCGCGTCGGAGGACAACGAGGGCGCCTACCTCCGCGACGTCTACCCCGAGCTGTTCCGGAGCCCGCAGCCGTGACCGCCGTCCTCGAGCCCGACGGCGCACAACGCGCCGTACTGCAGGCCATGCTCCACGGATCAGTGGCGTTCGCCGACCCGGAGGGCCTCGACGCGCACATCCGCACCACGGCCAATGAGTTCGCCGTCGTCATCGGCCCATCCGTCCCGAGCGACGCTGCTGCAGACCTGGCGCAGTGGGCGCGCGTCCACCGGCCCGACCTCGGGGTGATCCTGCTCCGCCACGAGGTGGACAGCAACGCGCTTGCCCTGGCCCTGCGCAGCGGCATGCGCGAAGTGGTGGCCGCACGTGACCTGGCCGGGATCACGACAGCGGTTCAGCGAGCACGCAGCGTCGCCAACGCGATCGGCCAGACGATGATGGACGAGGCCCAGGCAGCGGCCGAGTCCGCCCGGGCCGAGGTCGCTGCCCAAGCCGCCCACGCGGCCGCGGTCGCGCAGGCCGAGGCCGACGCGCCGCGAGGACGGATCGTCACCGTGTTCTCCACCAAGGGTGGCGTGGGCAAGAGCCTCGTTGCGACCAACCTCGGCGTGGCCCTGGCCGGCAAGGGGCGCTCCGTCTGCCTGGTCGACCTGGACGTCAACAGCGGCGACGTCGCCATCATGCTGCAGCTGACCCCCAATCGGACCATCAACGACCTGGCCACTTTCAGTGGGGTCATCGACGCCGAGGGGATCGAGTCAATCCTCACCCGGCACTCCGACAACCTGTCGGTCGTCGCCGCTCCGGTGCGCCTCGACTCGCCGGACCAGGCGTCGGTGGAAGACATCGGAAAGCTCCTCGACGCGCTGCGCCGCATGGTCGACTTCGTCGTGGTCGACACCTCGGGCGTCTTCGACGACCACGCGCTCTGCGCACTGGATCGCTCCGACCTCATCGTCCTGGTCGGCACCCTCGACATCCCCTCGCTGAAGGCGCTCAAGCTTGCGACCAGCACGCTCGAGGTCCTCAACTTCCCCAAGTCCACCTGGCGGTTCGTGCTCAACCGGGCCGACAGCAAGGTCGGCCTCACGGTCGACGAGTTCGAGAAGACCCTCGGACTCAAGGCCGACAGCTCGCTGGTGTCGAGCCGCGAGGTCCTCGCAGCTGTCAACCGAGGCGAGGCGCTGGTGAATGCATACCCCAACCACCCCAACTCGAAGGCCCTCGTCGCGTTCTCCGACAGCGTCGCGTCAGCCGTCGCCGGTCCTGGCGACACCGACGAGGGAACCCCGTCCGGCCGGAAGTCCAGTGGCTCCCGGCTCCGCCTGAGGAGGGCATGACGTGAGCCTCACCGACCGTCTCGCGGCTGCGCGCAACCGCACCACGGAGTCGCCCGACACCGCTCCCGGAGCGGCGTCCGGCGCACCGAGCCCGACGACTACCGTCGCACGACCCGCAGCGGGCGAAGCCAGGAAGCGGGCTGCTACCAAGGGCGACCCCTTCCAGGACCTGAAGCGCATCGTCCACCAGCGCCTGGTCGAGGCGCTCGGCCCGAAGCTGTACGACGCTCACATGACGCAGTCCGAGCTCGAGCAACAGGTTCGGCTCGCCCTCCAAACGGCCATCGCCGACGCCGACATCCCGATGTCGTCGGCCGACCGCACGCGCGTGTCGCAGGAGATCGCGGACGACATCCTCGGCTACGGCCCGATCGAGCCGCTGCTCCGCGACCCCACTCTGTCCGAGGTCATGGTCAACTCGTTCCAGGACATCTTCGTCGAGCGCAGCGGCAAGCTGGTCAAGGTCGACACGTCGTTCACTGACGAGGCCCACCTGCGCCGCACCATCGACAAGATCGTCAGCAAGATCGGCCGGCGCGTCGACGAGACCAGCCCGATGGTCGACGCGCGCCTCCCTGACGGTAGCCGCGTGAACGCCATCATCCCGCCGCTGGCGCTCGACGGCTCGAAGCTCACCATCCGCAAGTTCTCCGAGGACCCCTACACGGTCGAGGACCTGATCGGCTTCGGCACCCTCACCCGCCCAGCGGCGAATCTCCTCGAGGGCTGCGTCCGCGGCCGGCTCAACATCCTGGTCTCCGGAGGTACGGGCGCCGGGAAGACGACGACGCTCAACGTGCTGTCCTCGTTCATCCCCGACGATGAGCGCATCGTCACCATCGAGGACGCCGCCGAGCTCCGGCTCGTGCAGGACCACGTCCTGCGGCTGGAGTCGCGTCCGGCCAACATCGAGGGCAAGGGCGCCGTCACCATCCGCGACCTCGTCAAGAACTCGCTCCGCATGCGACCGGACCGCGTGGTGGTCGGTGAGATCCGTGATGCCGCGGCGCTCGACATGCTCCAGGCCATGAACACGGGCCACGACGGGTCCATCTCGACGCTGCACGCCAACACCCCGCGCGACGCCCTCGCCCGACTCGAGACCATGGTGCTGATGGCCGGCATGGACTTGCCGGTCCGCGCCATTCGCGAGCAGGTCGCCAGCGCCGTCGACCTCATCATCCAGCAGACCCGCCTCAAGGACGGCACCAGGCGGATCACCGCGATCACCGAGATCGTCGGCATGGAGGGCGACATCATCACCACACAGGACGTCTTCCTCTTCGACTACGCGGCCGGTCTCGACGAGAACGGCAAGTTCAAGGGCGGCCTGCAGTCGATGGGACTGCGACCGCGGTTCCTCGAGCGGCTCACCGACCACGGCGTGCACGTCGATCCCGCCATCTTCGCCACGGGCGGAACCCTGCGATGAACCTGCGTCACGGCTCGCGAGCACCGCGACGGGCGGCAGGGCTGCTCACCAGTGGGCTGTTCGTCCTGTTCGCGACGGCACCCGCCCATGCGGCCGACGAGGTGAACATCGACCACGTCGAGTCCGTCGACGGGACGGTGTCGATGGTGGTCGCCGTGGACGGTATCCCAGGCGACGCGGCGGTTGACCCCGCGTCGGTCCGGGTCGAGGTGGACGGACGCGCGGTCGAGTCGTCTGCCAAGAGCATCGCGGCCGGAGACGTGACTCGCACGACCGTCCTGGTCCTCGACGCCAGCAACAGCATGCGGCAGGGTGACAAGTTCGCGTCGGCGACAGCAGCCGTCGACGCGTTCCTCGCGGCCGCCCCCGACGACGTACGCATCGGCCTGGTGCCGTTCGCGGGCGACCTCGGTGACGTGATCGAGCCCACCACCGACCACGCGTCGGTCCGCGCGGCGCTCGCGGAGATCACCCTGCGCAAGGGCACCGGGGTCTACGACGCGATGGCCGAGGGTCTCGCCCAGGTCGGGACCGACGGGTCGCGCTCGCTGCTGGTGCTGTCAGACGGTGGTGACACCAACAGCGCCACCACGCTCGAGGTGGTCGCCAAGGACGCGCAGGACGGCGGTGTCGTGGTCGACGTCGTCTCCCTGGCCAATCCCAAGAACGCCGAGACCATGTCGTCCCTGGCCGAGGGCACCGGCGGCCAGGTGATCCCGGCGGAGCAGGGAGCTCTGGAGTCCGTGTTCTCCGCCCAGGCGGACGCCCTGGCACAGCAGCTCCTGGTGACCTTCCAGCGCCCGGATGACGCAGCCGATGAGGTGAACCTCGGCGTCACGGTCGACGCCGACGGCTCGTCGTACACCGACTCTGCCTTCATTTCGCTCGGCGCGGCTTCCTCCGCCCCGGACCTCGTGTCGTCCGGACGCTCACTCGTGGGCACGCCCGGCATGCTCGGTGGCGCCCTGGCGTTGGCACTCGGTCTGGCCGGGATCCTCGCAGTGGCCATCGCAGGCCCGAACCGTTCTTCGGCGGACCGTCGACTGGAGGCCTACTTCGGTGAGAGCGGCGGCGCCAAGCGACGCGGCAACGCCAGCGCCGACCTCCGGGGATCAGCAGTCGCCATGACCGACAAGATGGTCTCCAAGGACCTCGAAGGTCGCATCTCGCAGCGGCTCGCCGGAGCCGGTTCGGCGCTGACAGCCTCGGAGTGGTTGCTGCTCCACGCCGCCATCGCTGTGGGCTCTGCATTAGTCGCCTTCCTGCTAGCCGGCCCCCCGATGGGCGCACTAGGACTTGTCCTGGGCCTAGTGGGCCCGTGGCTCTACCTCAAGGTTCGACACTCGCGTCGGCTGAACGCCTTCAACGGTCAGCTCGCTGAGACCCTGGGGCTCATGGCCGGCGGCCTGCAGGCGGGGCTCTCACTCCCCCAGGCTGTTGACAGCGTCGTACGTGAGGGCAACGAGCCGATGGCCGGTGAGTTGCGGCGAGCACTGGTCGAGCAGCGACTCGGCGTCGACATCACGGATGCGCTGGAGGGCGTTGGAGAGCGCATGCAGAGCGAGGACTTCTCGTGGATCGTGATGGCCATCCGCATCCAGCGCGAGGTGGGCGGCAATCTGGCCGAGATCCTGCACACGGTCGCAGACACGCTGCGCGAGCGGGACTACCTCCGCCGTCAGGTGCGAGCCCTCAGCGCGGAAGGACGACTCTCCGGATACATTCTCACCGCCCTGCCGCCAGGCTTGTTCGGCTACATGCTCTTCGCCAACCCTGAGTACGTCGAAGTGCTCTACACCACTGTGGTGGGATGGATCCTGCTCGGCGTCTCGGTGTTCTTGCTCGGTCTCGGCGGCTTCGCCATGGCCAAGCTCGCGAAGGTGGAGGTCTGACATGGGAGCGACAATCATGCTGGCCGGTGCGGCACTGCTGTGTGCCGGACTGACCCTGGCCCTCTCCATCATTGGCGTGGCGACGTCGGAGCGCCGGGGTGTCGCGCGCTCGGTCGCGGCTATCCAGGCGATCGACAGTGCGCCCGCGGAGCTGAAGGGCGAGATCGAACGGCCCTTCGCCGAACGGGTCATCGCACCTCTGGGCGATCGGCTCGTAGTCACGGGACGTCGCTTGGTGCGGGCGGACACCGCAAGGAAGATCCAGTACCGGCTCAACGTGGCAGGCAACCCGCCTGCCTGGGACGTGAACCGCATCCTGGGGCTCAAGGTCCTCGGACTCGGCGTCTTCGGTGTGCTCGGGTTCCTCTACCTGCTCGGACTCGGATGGCCGTTCTATCGCGTGGTCGTGGTGACGGGCTTGGTGGCGACCTTCGGATACGTCCTCCCTAACGTCCTGCTGTACAACGCCGGCACCAAGCGGGCCGCCCAGATGCGCAACGGCCTGCCCGACGCCATGGACCTGCTCACGATCTCGGTCGAGGCCGGCCTCGGATTCGACGCGGCCGTCAGCCGGGTTGCCAAGAACAGCGACGGCCCGCTGGCAAACGAGTTTGCACGCCTGCTCCAGGAGATGCAGATCGGCAGGGGCCGGGCGGATGCTATGAGGGCGATGGCCGAGCGGACCTCTCTGCCCGACCTCAAGTCCTTCTGCCTCGCCATGGTCCAGGCTGACAGTCTCGGCATCCCGATCGCACGGGTCCTGCGCATCCAGAGCCAGGAGATGCGCACGAAGCGCCGCCAGCGTGCTGAGGAGAAGGCGCAGCAGGTTCCCGTTCGGATGATGATCCCGCTGGTGCTGTTCATCCTGCCGTGCCTCTTCCTCGTCATCCTCGGGCCTGCTGGAATCTCCATCGCCGAGAGCTTCAGTTCGCGTTGATGAGCAGATCCCGCATGCGTGACGCCGACGAGTCGACACCGGTCAGCACGGCTGTCAGCACGTGGCGGGCAACGACTGCGGTGAGGGTCTTCGCTGTCGCGCTGTCAATCGGGGCCACGATCAGCGACGGCACCGTCGTCGCCTCGGCGCCGGTGCTCGTCGTGGTCTTCCTCGTCGCAATGGTGATGTCCCTGCTCGAGTGGAAGTCGCGCGACCTGCCGACCCACTGGTATGCCGTTGCCGAGGCCATCGTCGTTCCCACCGTCGTCGTCGCTACAGAATCCACCGTGGGTCTCGGGGCCTGTCTGGCCTTCCCAGCCGTCGTGGCCGGGGTAAGGCACGGATTGGTGACCACGCTCAATGTGACTCTGGTGGCCGGTCTGGCCACGGCGGCGACCCTGGCCGCCAACCCCGACGGCGATGCTGCGGAGCAGGCGGTCAGTGTGCTGCCATGGCTCGCCATCGGACTCGGCGTTGGCCTCCTTGCGAGCTGGCAGTCACGCGGAAGCCGAGACCTTGCTGCACGGCAGGCGCCCTACGCCGCTGCACACCAGTTGATGGCGCGGATCCACCAGCTCGCAACGTCCGGGACCGTCGGGCTCGACAGTGCGTCGCTGGCGACGGAGCTCGAGGCGGCCATGCTCAAGGCAACTGCAGGTGCCCGTTGCACGGTCTTCGTCGTCGATCATGACCACGACCTGAGAGCGCTGAATCCTGGCACCGACGTGGAGCGCCTCCAGCAAGAGATCGTCGTCCAGCAGTCCGATCGAACCCCCGGCGCCGCGGTCGTGCCCCTAAGAGGTGCCCAGCAGGTGCTCGGCTACTGCGTCGTCGTCGGGGTGCCTCGATGGACCGACGAGCTCGACGAGCGCGCTCGGGAGGTGGCCGACGACTTCGCCCTCCGGCTGGACACGGCCGTACTCTTCGAGGACGTGCGCTCCCTCGCCACGTCCGAGGAGCGCAACCGCATCGCGCGGGACATGCACGATGGCGTGGCACAGGAGATCGTCGGACTCGGCTACATCGTGGATGAGATCGAGTCGATCAGCGACCAGGAGCAGACTCGCGAGCTCGCGTCGACCTTGCGGGCAGAGATCACTCGGCTGGTGTCCGAAATCAGGTTCTCCATCTTCGATCTGCGCCACCAGGTCACCGACGGCCGGGTGTCGAGCTCGCTCGCCGACTACGCCCGAGAGGTTTCCCATGCCTCTGGGCTGCAAGTGCATCTCTCCTTGGCGGAGTCCGGCCCACCGCTCCCCCCCAGGACGGCGACGGAAGTGCTCCGCGTCGCTCAGGAGGCGATCGGCAACGTCAGGAAGCACGCCAGGGCAAAGAACCTGTGGGTCACCTTCGACTCCGACGGCACCGCCCTCCGACTCGAGGTGACGGACGACGGAGTCGGCAACGCGGGGCCGCGCGAACACCACTGGGGCCTCCAGACCATGCGTGAAAGGGCCGAAGGAGTCGGCGCGCGACTCGAGGTCATCCCCCGACGCGACGGTGGCACCGTCGTCAGCCTCCGGTCGACGTCGACCGTGACCCCAGAAGGAGAGACCGCCCATGGGCACCACCGTGCTACTGGTTGACGACCACGAGCTGATCCGCCAAGGACTCGCGCGCGCCTTCGAGCGCGACGCCGACATGACAGTCGTCGGGCAGGCCGGAACGGTCGCCGACGGAGTCGCCGCTTGGGAGCAGTTGCAGCCCGACGTCGTCGTCACGGACCTCCAGCTCCCTGACGGGCACGGCCTGGACGTCGTGCGCGCCATACGCGCCGCTGGCGACGCCACCGGAGTCGTTGTGCTCACGATGCACGCAGGAGACGACCACATCTTCGCCGCGATGGAGGCCGGCGCCTCTGCGTTCGTCGGCAAGGACACCCGGGCGACCGAGGTGGTGAGCGCCGCGAAGCACGCTGCTGTGGCGCCGCGGACCTTCCTGTGTGCCGGTCTCAGCCAGGCAGTGATGCGTCGCGCCACCTCACCTGCGCCGCCCAGGCTGTCCGGCCGCGAGGCCGAGGTGCTCGCCCTTCTCGCCGACGGTCTCGGCACCGGCGAGATCGCCTCGTCGCTCTACATGAGCGAGTCCACGGCCAAGACACACATCACGCACATCTACCAGAAGCTGGGGGCTGCCAACCGCGCCCAGGCCCTGGTGACGGCCATGCGACTCGGCCTGCTCGACCACGCCTCCCCTCAGCGCTTCTGACCTAGTTGTACCCGGCCAGGACGTTGGTAGCAGCGAGCCTGGTTGAACGAGCGAGAACCTCCGAGTGGGATGTGGCTTGTCTAAGGCCCACGCCCAACCGGAGGTTCTCGTGTCCCACGGTAATGCCCGGCTG
>NZ_JACXYX010000013.1 GCF_014779655.1 Nocardioides ganghwensis | reverse complement strand
TGTCGGCAACGCTCGAAAATGAGGCCGATCCGACGCTCGAAAACGAGGCCACCGGTTCGTGCTGCTTAGTCTGCCGTGTCTTGGGTTCTGATGCTGGGCAGGGTGTCGATGCCGCGGTTGCGTAGCCGGTAGCTGGCGCCCTTCAGGGTGAGGACGTCGGCGTGGTGGACGACGCGGTCGATCATCGCGGCGGCGACGGCCTGGTCGCCGAAGACGCCGCCCCAGCCGCTGAACGGCAGGTTCGATGTGAGGATCAGCGAGGCATGTTCGTAGCGGCTGGACACCAGCTGGAAGAACAGGTTCGCGGCGTCTTGTTCGAAGGGCAGGTAGCCGACCTCGTCGACGACGATCAGCCCGTAGCGCCGCAGCCGTGCGAGTTCGTGGGGCAGTCGGCCGGCGCGGTGGGCGTCGGTGAGCCGGGTGACCCACTCGGTCGCGGTCGCGAACAGGACCCGGTGGCCGTGGTGGGCGGCGGCGATGCCCAGGCCGGTGGCCAGGTGGGTCTTGCCGGTTCCGGGCGGTCCGAGGAGCACGACGTTGCGTGCTTCGGTGAGGAACCCGCCCGATGCCAGGGACGCGATCTGCTGCCGGACCGCGGGTTGGGCGTCCCAGTCGAACTCCTCGAGGGTCTTGCGGGAACCGAATCCGGCGGCCCGGATCCGCAGCTGGGCGCCGGATGCGTTGCGGGCGGCGACCTCGCGGTCGAGGACCGCGGCGAGGTACTCCTCGTGCGTCCAGCCGGCGTCGCGGGCGTGATCGGCCAGCCGGCCGGCCGCTTCGGTGATCCGTGGTGCCTTCAACGCCGACGCCAAGTAGGTGAGGTGCCTGAGCGCCTCGGTCGCGTCGCTCTTCGTCTTCCGAGCGCTGGTCGTCATCAGGCCACCTCCCCATCGCTCAGGCCATCGGCCGTGCCGTCAGCAGCGTCATCGGTGAGGCCGCCGTCGATGAGTCCGAAGGCACGGTCGTAGTCGGCCAGATCGCGTGCCAGCCCCTCGTCGGGATCAGCGGGCCGGGGCAGCTGGAACTGCTCGCGCAGCACCTTCGCGGCTGCGACATGAACCGGGTCGGTGATCGTCATGCCGCGCGCCCAGACCCGATCATGGGCGGCGACGAGTCGGCCTTCGTGACGCACCTCGACCCGTGCCAGGTCGGCGTGGACGTCGACGAACCGGCCGATCACGTTCGGGTCGACGGAGTAGTCGTTGCTGTCGACGCGGACGTAGTAGTCGCGTCCAAGCCGGACCCGGTTGACCCATCCCACCATCGGTGCGACCGGTGGCAGCGGCAGCATCGCCGCCCGGTCGGCATCGAGCAGGTCGGTCGGTCTGGCCTTGATCGTGCGCACCACCCGGCCGTTCGCGAGTCCCAGCCAGTCGCCGAACTGGGCGTCGAAGTCGGCCGGCGAGCTGAAGTCCCGGCCGGGCATGAAGGACGTCTCGAAGAACCCATTCCTGCGTTCGACCAGACCCTTCGACTCGGGGTCGTATGGCTTCAGCCGCTGCAGCGTGGTGGCCAGGGCGCCGGTGAACGCGCCGACGCCTTCGGCGTGCCGCTTGCCGCGGCCGATGCCGGACTCGTTGTCCCAGATCAACCGGCGTGGAACCCGTCCCATCTGCTGGAGCAGCAGCCACATCGCCAGCAGCAGATCCTGGGTGTGCCGGGTCGGGATCATCTTCGCGACCATGAACCGTGAGTGCGCCGCGGTGATCACCATGACCGGCAGCAAGGCCGTGCTGCCGTCCTCGAGCGGGATCTTCTTCGGCGGGAACCACAAGTCGCACTGCGCAGCGTCCCCGGCCAGCCAGGTCAGCCGGTCCGACGGGTCGACCGGCCTGTGTTCAGGCCGCAACTGGCGGACGTGCTCACGGAACCAGGTGATCGACCCGGTCCAGCCGACCCGCTCGGCGATCACCGTCGCCGGCATGTCCGGCGTCGTGACCAGCAGCTGCCGCACCGCTGGTTCGAACGGCGTGAACGACGTCGGCACCGCCGGCCGCTCGTACTTCGGCGGCCCGTCGGAGGCCACCGCACGCGCCACCGTCGACCGCCCGATGCCCAAGTCCCGCGCCACCTGACGCTGCGGAACACCGTCCGCCACCAGCCGCCGGATCAGAGCCCAATCCTCCACAGAGATCACCCATCCAATCTGTCTGGGTGGCCTCGTTTTCGACCGTCGCTATGGCCTCGTTTTCAAGCGTCGTCGACAGGCAGGTCAACCGGTCGTGCAATAGGGCCCGATGAGTCACGTCAAAGCCTGCGTCGATGTGTGTCGACGCTGGAAGTATGTGCACCATGCCTAAGACGTTTCGGAGGAACCTTGACGCGGATGTGATCCGAGCCGTCCGCGACTCTCATCGAACTCTGGCGGGGTGATTGCATGTACAACTTGATTATCGGCATGACCTCGGGGAACGCTGGGCCGGACCGCTTCTTCGAGTACACCGAAGACCCTCTCAGGACCATGTTCACCGACGCATCCGGGCCGGCCGTGGATCGGTTGACTAGCTTGCCGACCCTTCTTATGCCGGAGCTCCAGCAGAGCGGGGAAGCGGCAGTGGCGCGGGTCGGTCGGGTCACCTCGCTGCGCCGTGTCGGGCGCGACTACAGGTTCACGTTTGTGCCGCACCCTCACCTGCCAGCGATCCCGCTCGCGCGGGTTGTCGCGCTTAGCGACCAGCTCGGCGTGGCGAGTGAATGGGAGTGGAACCGGACGCACTGGGCAGTCAAGAACGCCGATCTCTTCGAAATCTCACACGAGTTGGTGGGTCCGGCCAGACTTGAGCCGCGCGCGTTCACGTTCCCAACTGGGCAGGCGCGCGAGCCTGACCTCGTCGCAGTCATGATGCCGTTCGCCGGGTTCGATTCGGTTTACCACGCCATCAAGAGCGCGGCGACCGATGCGGGGTTCCAGTGTCTACGGGCCGACGACATCTGGGAGCACGAGCACATCTTGGACGATGTCATCAGCCTCATCTGGCGGGCTCAGGTGATCATCTCGGACTTCACTGGCCGCAACGCGAACGTGTTCTACGAGACCGGGATCGCGCACTCGCTGGGTCGAACCGTTATCCCGATCACCCAAACTATGAGCGACGTTCCCTTCGATCTCCAAGCGATTCGCGCCCAGCGGTATTTGTCAAACGGGGAGGGGCTGGAAGCTCTTCGAGAGAAGTTGACCGCCAAGCTGGCATCCTTCAGGTGAGCCTGCCGCCGGCGTGGACCAGGGTCACAGCTCGGTGCTCGGCCACACTTACCGGGTAGCGGCGCGTGTACGACGATGGCCCGCTCGCGCTCGACAGATCGGCGTCCACAAGGCGGCGGAATGCCGCATCGACAAGCGGCTGCGGAAGACGTTCGGCAATGTGCGCCCAGACCCCAGGGGTTCATGTCGGCTCACCGCAATTTGTCGGTCGGGTTGTATCGCTACGGTGTGACAGGTCGCGCTATGCCGACCGAGCCTCGTAGCCCGCAGTGATCGGCGAGCGATACCGACCAAGAGTTAGGACCTCATGAGTTCACGTCCGCGTCTCGCGCCAGAGTATCCGTCATGGCGACGGGAGGACTTGGCGGAATCCGTATCCGCCCGACTGCGCAAGTCGCGGCTTCGACACCACGGGCGGCATCGAAAAGTAGCGGTCTCTGACGACACCTGGCCGTCCATCTTGGGCGCGCGCGGAGAGTTCCACCACTCCAATAGCTCACTTATCAACGATTGGCTCTCGGGGTGGAAGATGGTCGGATCCGAGTCGACCTCGAAGGATGTTCAAACGTCCCTGAGCGTATTCGCCGGCGTCTCGAACTCCGATGATCTTGGTTCTACGGACGGACTTCGCAACGGCGGGCCGCCTTACGTAGACGTCTCGACGCGACTGGTGCGGTACTGCCAACAGCTCGCGGACGTGTACTTGGCGTTCTGGGGACTTACTCAGCAGCCCATCTCGCACGAATCCTTTCTGGGATTTCGAGCAGCACTGTTCCAGTACTTGGGTCCCCGCGAAGATACGCCTCTGCAACTGCAAGAAATCTTCGATGCCTATGCGGATCCGATCTTCAAGACGCGAGTGGTCCACGCGGCGACGCGTTGGGCGATCGCGCATGAAATGGCTCACGCGGTGGCCACTCGGCCTGTCCGGAAGAGGTACGAGGCGCTCATCCGACCCCTATGGCCGACCCTGGACGAGGAGTGGCGTGGCGCGAGTGCCGCCGCTAGGACGAGTTACCAAGACGAAATCGCTTGCGATCTGCTTGCGGTCGATTTCGTTCTTGATAGTCCATTCGGTCGTGACGATGTCATGACTCAGGCTGGCGGGAGCCTGCTGGTGCTGATGGCGACGATCTGGGATGGGTGGCTCACGGATGCATCGGCAACATCGATGAGTCATCCCTCACCCACGCTCAGGTTCCACATCGTGAGCCAGTACTGGCTGACGAAGTTCGCGGACCGTTCCACATGGGAAAGTGCGCAAGCTCCCGGGCCTTTGGCAGTCTTAGATCATGCAATGTGGACTGTGTTCGAACGATGGTCGGCAGGTGAGTACGGCTTGGCGCGGTCCGGCGACGTCTGGCGCGACGACTACTTCGCGAAGTTGGACGAACTCGTCGAAGCAATCCCCTCAGTGACGGCGGACACGATCTACGCGATGCACTCCGACGGTGGGATCTCTCGGGTGCAGAACCGCTGACCACGAAAGTACGACGTCGGCACGCAGCATCCGCTACACGTCGATGAGTCGTCCACGCGGCGCAATGACGCGCCCCGGACGGTACGCGGCGTTAAGACGCAGTCGACCTAGTGGGCCTCCGACCTGCCGCCTCCGAGCCAGGACTACTGTCGGCGACATCGGCGGCCGCAACAAGCTGCGACGCCTGCTTGGCCAATGCATTGTCGAGGGCACCGCACACTGTGACCCACCGTTGAGCCCACCCTCGATCCCTGGACGCCTCAGCACGCGACCGCATCGTGTGCCCGATAGAACCTTTAGCGTTATCCTTGATGCGATACTTAACCACTTCGCCGCCAGCGTCGACCTGCCAATCTGAGAAGTGATTCGGGTTTGCAGTTCGTGCATCCCCCATCCATTCATCTGGAAATAGCCCCTCAACGGCAAATCCTGCGCGCACGTAGACGTACTCTTTGTTGGAGTTAAAGGGCACCCCAATGTTCTGGAAGTACGAACTCAGGTCGCTGACAGCCTTAACGCCCGCTTCGTCAGCGTCAAACAGACTTACGGTTGGCTGTTCCTTTCGCAGGATCTCGTAGTTGGCGCGCACGAAGCCCGCAAGATGCGATGCGCCGCCTCGGTCACTGATGGTGGCCGAACGAAGGGTCGGCCAGGCGCAATCTGGCCAGTCTTCGCTGATTTCCAGGAACCATCGCACGTACTCTGAATCCGTCTGTCCCTCAGTAAGGACGGCCACTCTCCCGAGCGAAAAGTAGTCCGCGAATCTCAGGCCGAGGCCCTTCCTGAGCGCAACCGTTGCCTTTTCGTGCGACGCGAAGGATGCAATTTCGGTGCATCCTTCAGAATCGAGGCTGGTTCCAATTACGCGGCGCGGATCGTGAGGCACGAACGCCATCGAGTGACTTGTCATCGCGAGCGTCGAGGAGTTTCCGAGTTTCTCCAGCAACCGAGTCGCACTGTGGGACAACTGTGGATGTAGGAATGATTCTGGCTCCTCGATGAGCCAGATCGACTTCTGCCCGCGGGTTGCCTCCATGTCGGTAACCCACTGAAGAGTCGCCATGAATGCCAGACTCTGAATTCCTTGTCCTTTTCGAGCAAATGGTGTCTTATAAGGGTCGCTCAGGTACAGGTCGAAGTCGCTCAGCATGTTTTCCATAGACCCTCCGCGAAAACCGAAGGACGCTGACAATCCTTCGACGCCGCTCGACGCGAGGGCCGTAGTGATGTTCTGCGAGACGTCGTCGAGCTTAGTCTCAATCTCGCCCAAAAGCGGTTCAAGCACGCCGACCACTACGCCTCGGATAAGTGGGGTAAGTACGTCATCGATGAGTTCATGCATGCTCTTCTCGGACGGAATAAAATGGCACTCGAACCCAGAGAGCAAATCTACTACCAACTGCTTTTGTAGGCGGCTGATCGCGGATTGGGTGGCGCCGTCTTTCGGCCGCTTCTGATTCGGAAAAAAGTTGTAAACTGGCGTGTTGGACGGCGAGAACGTTAAGTAGAGAGCGACCGTGGGATTAGTTCGACTCAGGCTGTACATTCCGTACAACTTGTCGAGTTCCTTGTATAACTCCGAATCTTCGCCCTCCGGATCACCTTCGAAATACCCGACGATGCTTGTTCGCGCGCCTTTGCCGCGAGGCGAATCGACGTCAACGTGATACCCGTGAGTGTTCTCGTGGCCAGTAAAGAACATCTGCACCGAGTGCAGGAGGTTTGTCTTCCCGGTGTTATTTGGTCCAATGATGGCCATGCTTTCGCGAAGATCCAAGAACTGTTCTTGAGTGCCAATAGTGCGAAAGTTCTTGACGCGAATCCCAGTGATTCTCACTCATGCACCCTACCTGTGCGCGTACGGGAGTGGGCGCAATGACTCGTCGGGGCGTCAGCGCACTGCGCTCGTTGCCTTCATGCAGTTGGGAGCCTCGCCCCGCCGGCGGGCGCGGAGAATCTAGTCTCGATGAGGGTGCTGTTCGCCGCGCTCCTGATGTCGGTGCGAGTCGTCGGTCGCGAGCTCGAGAAGGGTCGAACCCGGCACAACCGGGTTGGGCATGCTCTCGCCGGCGTCGCCGTGCTTGGCGCTATCCTTTCCACGGTTGCTCCTGGTCCAGTTCCCGTCAACGCCACGCGGTCTTTCGGCTTTGCGGCGAGGTGACGGCCTCCTGACCGGCCGAGGCCTGATCGAGTCACGCCGTCCGCATGAGCCGTTCCTCCTCGCCACAGGTGTCGGCACGCGCTGGCAGAATGGGCACGTGGATATCGAGGCGCTCGCGGTGAGCGAGATCAATCAAGTGATTGCCCGTTGCCCGCATCTGAAGGCGTTCATCTCCATGAATGACAAGACGCCCTTCACGGACGGGCACGTGGATCTGTACAGCGGCCTGCGGCAGAGCAAGTCGGACTGGGCGGGCAGGGTGCCGGTTCAAGTGAAGGGGCGCACCCGCCGAATGAGCAAGCAACCCAAACTGACCCATCCCATCGCCCGTCCGGATCTTCTTGCCTATCAGAAGGATTCAGGGGTGCTGTACTTAGTGGTCGCAGTCGACCCAACTACCACCAGATGCACGCCCTACTACGCCCTTCTTTCGCCGTTCGCCATCGACTCCATCCTTCGTGAGGTGCCACGCACTCAGCGGCAGGTGTCAGTCCCTCTCAAACGGCTGCCAAGCGATCCCGACGAACTCGAGCGGCTCTTCGCGCTCGCTCTGCGGACGCGCGATCAAAATGTGGCGCAGGGATTCGACCCCATCCTGCTTCAGCGCATCGAGAGTTTTACCGTGCACGCGGCGTCCGAGCTCAACTTCGACGCGCCGGTGTTCCTGGCCCCTGGTGCGAGCGACTTCGCACTCGTCCTGCACACCACTGACGGTCTATCGATCCCCCTCGATGGGCACCTACAAATCTTCCCTGCGGACTACGTTGAGCGCACCGTCGAGGTCCAGATAGGCAGTGGCCAGACCACCTATGACGCCGCGGCGGTCAAGCGCATCGATAATGTCACGTTCGAAGCACGTCTCTCTGACGGGCTCAAGCTTTCGTTCCGATCCGATCTGGGTAGGCTGTCGGCCAACGTCACCCTGACTCTAGAGCGAACGCTCCCAGGCCGCCTCAAGACATTGGAGTTCTTCACCGCCCTCCTCGACACGCAAGTAATCACCATTAAAGGCAATCCTTCTCGTGTCGAGATAACTCCCGCGGGCGACGAAAGTTGGCTGCGGAACCATCGTGATTACCTGCGCTCGCTGACCGACCTGTTCCAATATCTCGGTGTCGACTCACATCTCGTGGAGCCGGATCAGATCGATCAAACTCAAGCGAGACAACTCCAAGTGTTGCATCGCGCCTTCGTTCGCGGCGAAGAAATCGCTGACCCATCTGCCAACACTGCCCGTGTGCTACAAAAAGTAGGTCCCTGGCACCTGCTGTTCCTGATGTCGGCGGGAAGCGCGCCGGCGAAGTGGAAGTTCAGCGACCCGTTCTCCCTCGACGGCAGACAACAGTTTCGATGGAGCGCAAGCGAAAAGGGTATAGACGAGTCAATGCCCGTAACGGCTTATGACATCGTCGACGACGAGCACTTGGCGACGATGCTCAACATGCGCCTTGGCGCGATCGTTGGCGCCTATAAGGCTATCGCCGACTTCCCGAGCACTTTTAACTTGGCGAACCATCGGGTGCTGGCGCTTATCTCGGCAGCCGACGCCAGTGAGATTCGCAGACACGAACTGCTGGATGCCGCCTCCCGTCTCAACGACTGGCTGCTTGCCGAACAGAACGACCAGGCCCACCACCACATCAACGGCTGGCAGATTGACGTGCGGCGACGTGAACTGTCGACCCGAGAGCGCGGTGAGATACGCGAACTCAAGAGGAAGATCGCCCGGAGCGGGACTGACAGCGCCATCCAGTTCGAGGTCGCGTGCGCACTCTTACTCGGAGACGCTGAAGAAGTGGAGTACTTGATTGGTCAACTCGAGGAGTCGGAACTGCAACAGATGCAGGAGTGGCCCATATGGAGGCTGCGGAAAGACGTGGCTTAGCGACGGAAGCGACACCCGGCCAGAGTCCGTAATGGGTGGGCAACGCCCGCGTCACGCAAGTAGGAGTGCGGCAGCGACCTCGTAGAACGGAGCCGCCGTTGCACCAGTGGTGGGTCCCGTTGGAGACCACAACTGGGCTGTTGCG
>NZ_JACXYX010000012.1 GCF_014779655.1 Nocardioides ganghwensis | reverse complement strand
CGTCCGCCACCAGCCGCCGGATCAGAGCCCAATCCTCCACAGAGATCACCCATCCAATCTGTCTGGGTGGCCTCGTTTTCGACCGTCGCTATGGCCTCGTTTTCAAGCGTCGTCGACAGGGCCACCGCTCCCCCGCGCACGCCGTACGACACGCCCGCGGGCGGTGCCAGAGCCACACCCAGCAGGCCCCGAAGGTGGCTGGGCCACCGCTCCCCTCCGCGCCGCCGTACGACACGCCCGCGGGCGGTGCGTGAGACATGTTCTGGGGCACGAGACCCTGCCTCACTCACCGCTCCTCCGCGCACGCCGTACGACACGCCCGCGGGCGGTGCCAGAGCCACATCCGACAGGCCCCAAAGGTGGCTGGGCCACCGCTCCCCCGCGCGCCGCGGGACGCTCAGGAGAGCGCGGAGCCCTGCTCCCACTCGGCGGCGGAGAGGTTCCAGTCCCCGAAGCCGTTCTCGAGGGTCATCTGCCGGTTCGAGCCGGTGACCTCGACGACGTCGCCCCGGCTGGTGCGGTCGTAGAGCCACTGGGCGTCGGCCAGGCTCATCCCGACGCAGCCGTGGGACACGTTGGCGCTGCCCTGGGAGCCGGTCGACCAGGGTGCGGCGTGGAGGAACTCGCCGGAGTAGGTGACCCGCATCGCGTACTGCACGTTGGAGAGGTCGTAGAACTCCGGGTCCGACTCGTCGACGCCGATCGTGGCGGCGCTCATCCTCTTGCGGCGGAACTTCTCGATGATGACCTTGGTGCCCGAACGCGTCTCCCAACCCGCCTTGCCCGCGCTGATCGGCATGGTGCGGGCGAGCTCGCCGTTGACGAACGTGCGCATCGTGTGGGTGCTGACGTCGACACGGCTGACGACGGAGTCGCCCACCTGGAAGTCGATGCTGCGCGACTCCTGCCCGTAGATCCCGTTGCCGGCGGGCAGGCTGTTGATGTCGAGGTCGACGGAGACGTCGGTGCCGGCCTTCCAGTAGCGCGCGGGCCGGTAGTGCACCTCGCGGTCGCTCAGCCAGTACCAGGAGCCCTTCTGCGTGGGCGTGCTGGTGACGCGCATGTGCTTCTCGAACAGCGCCCGGTCGGTGACCGGCAGGTCGAAGGTCACCACCACCGGCATCCCCACGCCGACGGTCTCGCCGTCGAGCGGCGCGACGGCGGCGTACGTCTGCTCGTCGAGGGTGAGGTCGACGGTGTGGAACGAGCGCGTGCGCTCGACGCTGCGGCCGTCGGCACGCGTCGCGGTGGCGGTGATCGAGTAGTCGGTGCCGGGCTCCAGCAGGCTCGAGGACGTCCACGTGCCGTCCGCCACGGTGCCCTCCACAGGTCCAGCGGGCGAGGTGACACGTACGGTGTCCAGCGAGCCACCACTGGCGGTCACGGTGACGGGCTCGTCGATCGGTACGGCGGCCGCGTCGGCGAAGCTGGTCGTCAGCCGGACCGGGGCCGGCCTGGCGTCCTCGGTGGCGCCAGGGGCTCCCGGACCGCCCTCGGCGTTGTCAACGGAGCCGGACGGCGTGCTGCACGCGGCCAGGCCCCCCGACAGCACCAGCAGCGTCGCCGCGACGGTCGTACGACGGCGTGCGGCGTGCGTGGAACCGAGTGCGCGTGAGCGCATGCGACCAACCCCCGTGCAGAGCGCCCGCCCGGGACGGGCGGTGGAAACAGAAGAACCCGTCCAGAGTACGTCCTGGACGGGTCCTTCCGAAAAGTGCGCGTGGCTCAGTGGGCGTGCTCGCCGCGGTAGTACTCGAAGACGAACCCGCACGTCACGACCGCGCCGACGGTGAAGCCGATGATGACCAGCCACCAGGCCGACATCGCCGTGCCGTAGACGATCACGCCGAGGGCGAGGGCGCACCACAGCGGCCACCACGAGTAGGGCGGGAAGAACCCCAGCTCACCGGCGCCGTCGGCGATCTCGCCGTCCTTGCGGTCCTCGGGGCGTGCGTCCATGCGCGAGGCGTGGAACCCGAGGTACATCGTGACCATGCCGAACAGCAGGGCGGTCATGACGAGCGCGGTGGTGCCGGTCCAGTCCTCGGCGAGGAACCAGTAGGCCGGGGTGACCACCGCGATGAACAGCGCGGTGATACCGAAGATCCATGCCTCGGCCTTCATCGGTCGTCCTCCTCGGTGGGCTTGTGGGGCTCGGCGGGCGAGTCGGCCCGGTTGCGCAGCATCTCCTCGCGACCGTCCACCTCCGGGGCGTCGGCGACGTCACCGTTGCGCTCGGCCTCGTTGTCGGCCAGCTCGAGCAGCGCGATCTCCGGGTGGTG
The DNA here is from genome assembly GCF_014779655.1 of Nocardioides ganghwensis. Taxonomy (GTDB): domain Bacteria; phylum Actinomycetota; class Actinomycetes; order Propionibacteriales; family Nocardioidaceae; genus Nocardioides; species Nocardioides ganghwensis. The sequence continues at coordinate 205,401 of NZ_JACXYX010000012.1, read as the reverse complement.
CAGGTCGAAGGCCGGCGACTCGGAGCGGATGCGCGGCAGCGTGTGGAAGTTGTGGCGCGGCGGCGGGGAGCTGGTGGCCCACTCCAGCGAGCGGCCCCAACCCCACGGGTCGTCCACCTCGACCTTCGGCCCCTTGGCGGAGACGTAGACGTTGTAGAGGAACGGCAGCGTCGAGGCGCCGAGCAGGAAGGCACCCACCGTCGAGATCTGGTTGAGGGTGGTGAAGCCGTCCTCGGGCAGGTAGTCGGCGTAGCGGCGCGGCATGCCCTCGACACCCAGCCAGTGCTGGACGAGGAAGGTGGTGTGGAAGCCGATGAACAGGATCCAGAAGTGCAGCTTGCCGAGACGCTCGTCGAGCATCTTGCCGGTCATCTTGGGCCACCAGAAGTAGAACCCGGCGAACATCGCGAACACCACGGTGCCGAACACGACGTAGTGGAAGTGCGCCACCACGAAGTAGGAGTCGGACACGTGGAAGTCCAGCGGCGGGCTGGCCAGGATGACTCCGGTGAGACCACCGAAGAGGAAGGTCGTGAGGAAGCCGATCGACCACAGCATGGGGGTGTCGAAGGACAGGGACCCGCCCCACATCGTGCCGATCCAGTTGAAGAACTTCACGCCTGTCGGCACGGCGATGAGGAACGTCATGCCGGAGAAGAACGGCAGGTCGACCGCGCCGGTGACGAACATGTGGTGGGCCCACACGGCCACCGAGAGCATCGCGATGCCGAGGGTCGCGGCGACCAGGCCGACGTAGCCGAAGATCGGCTTGCGGCTGAAGACCGGGAGGATCTCGGAGATGATGCCGAAGAACGGCAGGGCGATGATGTAGACCTCGGGGTGGCCGAAGAACCAGAAGAGATGCTGCCACAGGATCGGCCCGCCGTGGGACGGGTCGAACACGTGGGCGCCGAGGATGCGGTCGGCCTCGAGCGAGAGCAGCGCGCCGGCGAGGATCGGGAAGACCAGGATCACGAGCATGCTGGTGATCAGCGTGTTCCACACGAAGATCGGCATCCGGAACATGGTCATGCCGGGCGCGCGCATGCAGATGATCGTGGTGATGAAGTTGACGCCACCGAGGATCGAGCCGAGGCCGGCCATCCAGAGGCCCATGATCCAGAGGTCGCCACCGACGCCCGGGCTGCGTACGGCGTCGGACAGCGGCGTGTAGGCGAACCAGCCGAAGTCGGCGGCGCCCTGCGGTGTGAGGAAGCCGGACGCCGCGATGAGGCCGCCGAACAGGAACAGCCAGTAGCTGAACATGTTGAGGCGGGGGAACGCCACGTCGGGCGCACCGATCTGCAGCGGCATGATCACGTTGGCGAAGCCGAAGAACAGCGGCGTGGCGAACAGCAGCAGCATGATCGTGCCGTGCATCGTGAACAGCTGGTTGTAGAGCTGGTCGTTGACGACCTGCGAGCCGGGGTAGGCCAGCTCGGAGCGGATCAGCATGGCCATCAGGCCGGCGATCAGGAACCACGCGAACGACGTGATCAGGTACATCTTGCCGATCAGCTTGTGATCGGTGGTGGTGAGGATGCGCACGGCCTGCTCACCCAGGGGCTTGCGCTCCGGCGGCGGTGCCGCGGCGTGCGGCGTGGCGGTGGTTGCGGCACTCACTCGCTGTGTCCTTCCGACTCGTCATCGAGACCGGCCTGGTCCCGGACGTAGCTGCCGCCGAGAATGGGCGCCTCGGCGGTGTTGCCGGCCTCGGCCAGGTCGGCGAGGTAGGCCTCGTAGTCCGACTGGCTGACGACCTCGACGTTGAAGAGCATCCGCGAGTGCGAGACACCGCAGAGCTCGTAGCACTTGCCGACGTACTCCCCCTCGACGGTCGGGGTGACCTGGAGCTTGTTGACCCGGCCGGGGATGACGTCCATCTTGACGAGGAACGACGGCACGCCGAAGTCGTGGATCACGTCGGGCGAGTGCAGGTTGAACTGGATGGTCTGGTCGACCGGGATGACCAGCGTCGGGATCTGTGCGCCGGTGCCCGAGGTGTAGACGTAGGAGCTGTAGGCGAACTCGCCGTCCTCGCCCGAGGCGGACGGGTTCTCCTGCTCACCGACGCCGTGGTTGAAGGTCCACGACCACTGCTGGCCGAGCACCTCCACGGTCATGTCGGGGTTGTCGTCGAGCTTGATGACCTCGTCCTGGACGCGCACGGTGTGGAAGAAGAACACCACGCACATCAGCACCGGGGCGATCGTGTAGAAGACCTCGAGCGGCAGGTTGTAGCGCGTCTGCCGCGGGACCTCGTCGTCGCTGCGGCGACGGAACTTCACCACGGCGTAGAAGATGAGGCCCCAGACGATGACGCCGGTCACCATGGCGGCGACCCAGGCCCACTTCCACAGCTCGTAGGTGTAGGGACCTTCGGCGCTGGCGCGGTCGGGCATCGCGAGGTTGCGGATCTGGTGCTGGTCGGCCTCGGAGCATCCGGCCAGAACCAGCATCGTCACGCCCAGCAGCGCGACCTTCAGGGTGCGCCTCGCAGGCACGCCTGAAAGGTTGGGGACTTGCAGACCCACTGACGAGCCTCTCTCTCGGTCCTTTTCGACGTACAGAGAGTATCCCCAACCGGCCACAGCGTGCCGGGCAGGGTCGGGTGTCGGGCGATCCGTGCAGGTCAGGCTCCGTCCTCGCGCCTGCACCGGGCGTCACGTGGCATAAGTTGCCCCTGTGACTGCCGCTTCGACCGGCCCAGGCGACCTCGACGCCGCCTCGTCCGCGCCGCTGCACCCCGCGGCCCGCGAGGTGCTGCTGGCCGCCCTCGACCGGGGGTACGCCGACCCGCGGCGGCTGCACCGCGCCGGCCGGGAGGCGCGGCTCCTGCTCGACAACGCGCGCGAGGCCACGGCGGACGCGCTCGGCGTACGCCCCGACGAGGTCACCTTCACCCCCAGCGGCACCCACGCGGTCCACCTCGGGCTGCTCGGGCTCGTGCGCGGCTCACGCCGTGGCGACGGGGTCGTGCACTCGGCCGTCGAGCACTCCGCGGTACGGCACGCCGTGGCGTGGGGCGCCCGGGGCGACGAGGTGGGCGTCACGGGAGACGGCCGCGTCGATGCCGGCGACCTCGTCAGGGGCGCGATCGCTCCGGGCACCGGCGTCGTCGCCCTCCAGACCGCCAACCACGAGGTCGGCACCGTCCAGGACGTCGGGGACCTCGAGCTGCCCGACGACGTGCCCCTCTTCACCGATGCCTGCGCGTCCATGGGCCGGCTGCCGCTGCCCGACGGCTGGGCCGCGGCCGCCGGTTCGGCCCACAAGTGGGGCGGGCCGGCCGGGGTCGGCGTGCTGCTGGTCCGCAAGCGCGCCAGGTGGCGCAACCCGTTCCCCGGCGACGACCGGGTCGACGAGCGTTCCACCGGCTTCGAGAACGTCCCCGCCGTCCTCGCCGCGGCCGCCTCTCTGCAGGCGGTCGTGGCCGAGCGCGACGAGGTCAACGCCCGCCAGCACGAGCTCGTCGACGTCGTACGCCGCCGCGTCACCGCCGAGGTGCCCGACGTCGAGGTCGTCGGTGACCCCGACCGCCGCCTCCCCCACCTCGTGACGTTCTCGTGCCTCTACGTCGACGGCGAGGCGCTGGTCACCGAGCTCGACCGCCGCGGGTTCGGGATCGCCAGCGGATCGGCGTGCACGGCGTCCACGCTGATCCCCAGCCACGTGCTGGAGGCGATGGGCGTGCTGACCCACGGCAACGTGCGCCTCTCGCTCCAGCGCGGGACGACGCGGGCCGACGTCGACGCGTTCTGCGACGCGCTGCCCGGGGTCGTGGCCGAGATCCGTTCGCGGGTGGGCCTGTGAGCCCCGCCCACGAGGTCGCGCTCGAGCTCGACTGCCGCGAGATGCCGTGCCCGATGCCCGTCATCGAGCTGGCCAGGCACCTCGCCGACGTCGAGGTCGGCGAGCTGCTCGCGGTGGTCGCGCGCGACCCCGCCGCCGCGGTCGACGTACCGGCCTGGTGCCGGATGAAGCAGCAGGAGTACGTCGGCGCGGACGCAGCCGACGACGGCGCCCCGCGCTACGTCGTACGACGCGTCAGGGTCGGATCGTCTTGAGGTGCGGCTCGAAGTCGGCGACCGCGTCGTCGCCGTAGGTCGCGGCGCAGCGGGCGAGGAAGTCGCTGCGGGAGATCTCGTACTCCTGGGTGCCGACCTGCTCCACGACGTAGACCGCGAGCAGGCAGCCGAGCTGGGCGGCGCGCTCGTGGCCGAGGCCCCAGGTGAGCGCGGCCATGAAGCCGGCGCGGAAGGCGTCGCCGACACCGGTCGGCTCGATCTTCTCGATCTCGGGCACCGCGGGCACCAGGACCGACTCCTCGCCCTCGCGGTCGATGCGGACGCCGGCGGGCCCGAGGGTGACCACCCAGGTGCCGACGCGCGAGAGGACGTCCTCGCGGGACCAGCCGGTCTTCTGGGTGATCAGGCTCGCCTCGTACTCGTTGGAGAACAGGATGTCCGCGCCGTCGATGAGCGGCCGGATCAGCTCGCCGTCGCCGAACGCGAGCTGCTGGGAGGGGTCGGCCAGGAAGCGGTAGCCGCGCTGGCGGCACTCCTCGGTGTGGCGCAGCATGCCCATCGGGTCGTCGGGACCGATGATCACGTAGTCGGGCTCGCCGACCCGGTCCACGATCGGCTTGAGCTCGATCTCGCGCGACTCGCTCATCGCCCCGGCGTAGAAGCTGGCGATCTGTGCGTGCGCGCTGTCGTTGGTGCACACGAAGCGTGCGGTGTGGCGGGTCTCGGAGACGTGCACCGAGTCGCAGTCGACGTTGTGCCGCTCGAGCCAGGAGCGGTACTCGGCGAAGTCCTCGCCGACCGCCCCGACGAGCACCGGACGCAGGCCCAGGTTGCCGAGGCCGAAGCAGATGTTGGCCGCGCACCCGCCGCGACGCACCTCCAGGTCCTCGACCAGGAAGGACACCGACAGCTTGTCGAGCTGGTCGACGACCAGGCTGTCGTTGAACCTGCCCGGGAAGGACATCAGGTGGTCGGTCGCGATGGATCCGGCTACGAGGAGGGACACGACTCGAAACACTACCTTTCGGTACAGCTCGGGATACGCATCAGTAGCCAATACGGTCGCTTGTATGACGACTTCGCGACGCCCCTCCTCCCTCGCCGGCGACGAGCTGGGGACCCCTGCCGAGATGGCCGCCGACGGTCGTGAGGCCAGCCGCAACCTCGGCCTGCAGGGTCGCCTCGAGCGCGCCGCAAAGGCGGCCGTGACCCCGGCCCCGAGCCTCCGGTTCGACGACTACCCGATCGAGGTCGGCAAGCGCGAGATCCGGGTCTCCGACGCCGCCGCCCGTATCGCCAACGCGCTGCACCTGCACCTGGATTGACGACTCCGCTGCGTACGGCGACCGTACGCATGACGAAGGGCCCCAGCCGACCGGCTGGGGCCCTACGTCGTGTCAGATCAGTGGAAAGAGTCGCCGCAGGCGCAGGAGCCGGTGGCGTTGGGGTTGTCGATCGTGAAGCCCTGCTTCTCGATGGTGTCGACGAAGTCGATCTCGGCACCGTTGAGGTAGGGGACGCTCATCCGGTCGACGACGACGGTCACGCCGTCGAAGTCGGTGGTCACGTCGCCGTCGAGCGTGCGCTCGTCGAAGAAGAGCTGGTAGCGCAGGCCCGAGCAGCCACCCGGCTGCACGGAGATGCGCAGGGCCAGGTCGTCGCGACCCTCCTGCTCGAGGAGGCTCTTCACCTTGCCGGCGGCGACAGCGGAGAGGTTGATCTGGTCGGTGCGGCGCTCGGTGGTCTCGACCTGCTCGGTCATCTCATCACTCCAGAAGTCTCGGGTTACTGCTTGCTTCAATGGTCGCACACCGGCCGATATTCCCCGTGCTCGCGCCCGCGCCCGTACACACGCGGACAGAAGTCACGCCGGCGCGAGGTGCTGAGCGTGGGACGCCGCCGAGTCGAGAGGTTGTGTCCGCGTGTCTACGCGGGCCCGGCGCGCCGCTCAGCGCGACCAGGTCCGCGCAACCCGGGCCGCGAGGTCCGCGAGGGCCTCGGCGGGGGCGCCGAGGGCCCGCTCCTCCCCCACCAGCTCCACGAGCGAGTACGCCGACTCGATGCCGAGGGCCCGCATCTCGCGGGAGCCGACGAGCACCTGGCCGGCGAGGGCGACACAGGGACGCAGGGCCTCCGACGCGATGCCGGCGACGCCGTAGGGGACCTTGCCGGCACGGCTGGAGAAGTCGAAGGCGCCCTCCCCCGTGACCACCAGGTCGGCAGCGCGCGCCCGTGAGGCCAGGGAGACCGCCTCGGCGACCAGGGCGATGCCCGGCTCGCGGGTGGCGCCGAGCGCGAGCAGCGCGTACCCGATCCCGCCCGCGGCGCCCGCCCCCTTCTCCAGGGACGTACGCCGGTCCGTGGCCGCCGCGAAGGACTCCAGCCAGCCGTCCACCTCGGCGATCCGGTCCTCGGCGAGGCCCTTCTGGGGGCCGAAGGTCTTCGTCGCGCCGAAGAGCCCGGTCAGCGGGTTGTCGACGTCGCTGGCGGCGACCAGCGTGACGCCGGCCAGGCGCGCCCGTGCCGGGGCGAGGTCGACCGACGTCACCCCGGCGAGCGCGGCGGGCCCGCCGTCGAGGACGCAGTCCGCCGTGGCGCCCAGCGCAGCCAGGACGCCGGCGCCCCCGTCGTTGGTGCCCGACCCGCCGAGGCCGACCACGACCGTCGTCGCACCGCCCTCCACCGCCGCCAGGACGAGCTCACCGACGCCTGCGCTGGTCGCGGTCTCGACATGGCCGGTCCCGGCATCGCCGGTCCCGACATCGCCGGAGTCGGAGCCGGAAGGCCCGGAGGTCAGGTGCAGGCCGGCGGCCTGCGCGCTCTCGACGTACGCCGTGTCGCCGACGCGGAGCACCACGGCGGGCACCGGCGACCCGTGCGGGCCGCTGACGGTGACGGCGGACAGCTCCCCGCCGAGGGCCGCGTGCAGCACGTCGACGAAGCCGGGGCCGCCGTCGGCCATCGGCGCGAGGTCGAGGTCGTCGCCGGGCGCCTGCCGACGCCAGCCCGCGGCGATCGCCTCCGCGGCCTGGACGGCGGTCAGGGTGCCGGCGAACTTGTCGGGGGCGATCAGCACGCGCATGGCGCCCATGATCCAGCACTGCCTCGCAACGGGTGCGTCGGGCATGCTTGGGCCATGAGCCTGGACACCGCATGATCGAACCCGTCGTCGCCGAGGTCACGGTCCCGGTCAGCACCACCGAGGCCTTCGTCGGCTTCACCGCCCAGATGGGCGAGTGGTGGGACCCGATGCTGACCCCCGAGCCCGCCACCTTCACCGGGATCTCGATCGACCCCGAGGGCCCCGTCGCGTCCGTGCACGGCGACGATGAGTTCGTCTGGGGACGCGTGATGAAGTGGGACCCCATCGGCCACTACACGCAGGAGCTCTGGCTCGACCACCCCGAGGACGAGGCGACCGTCCTCGACGTCCGCTTCACCGAGGGACCCGAGGGCACGCTGGTGCGGCTGGTGCACAGCGGCTGGGTCCCCGGCACCGAGGAGGTCCGCGAGAAGTTCACGCACTGGGGCGAGCTGCTCGAGCGGTACGCCGCCCACGTGTCGTGACCGCTCCGGTCGTCCGGCCGATGCGCGAGGAGGACCTCGAGGCGTTCGGCGAGATCACCGCGACCAGCTACTTCGAGGTCGACGCGCGCACCTACCAGCGGGCCTGGCCCGACCCCGTACGCCGTCCGCCCGGCCGCAACGCCCACTGGATGCGACGGACCGGCCGCGCGCTCGCCACCGACCCCGGCGGCTGCTGGGTGGCCGAGGTCGACGGCGAGGTCGTCGGCGGTGCCGTGTCACGCGTGCGCGAGCTGATGTGGATCCTCGCCTCGTTCGCGGTGCGGCCCGACCAGCAGGGCCGAGGCATCGGCACCCAGCTGATGGCCGCGGCCATGCACCACGGCCGGGGCTGCCTGCGCGGCATGTTCGCGGCCAGCGCCGACCCCGGGGCCGTCCGCCGCTACCGGCTCGCCGGGTTCGACCTGCACCCCCAGATGCTGCTCACCGGCGTCGTCGACCGCAGCGCCATCCCCGTCGTCGAGCGCGTCCGCGAGGGCACCGCCGCTGACGTGGAGCTGATGAACTCCGTCGACCGCAGGACGCGGGGCGCCGCGCACCTCGACGACCACGACCTCTTGCTCGACCAGTTCCGGCTGGTCGTCACGGACCACACCACCGGCTCGGGCTACGCCTACGTCGACGACGACGGCGTCCCCGTGCTGGTCGCCGCGACCAACCGGCGCACGGCGTCGGGGCTGATGTGGGAGGCGCTCGCGTCCTCCACCCCCGGGGCGCAGGTCGAGGTCCGCCACATCACCGCGGCCAACGCGTGGGCGCTCGACGTCGGGCTGGCGGCCCGGCTGGCGATCTACACCAACGGCTACCTCTGCGTGCGCCAGATGAAGCCGCCGGCACCGTACGTCCACCACGGCTCGCTGCTCTAGACCCTCAGGTCGCGGACCCCGGCTCCAGGCGTGCCCCGGCCGCGATGCGGCCCGACACCCGCGAGTCGCGGCCCACCAGCACGAGGTCGTCGTCGTGGGCGAGCCGACGCGTCGGCTCCGCGCCGACCCGTGCGCCCGCGAGCACCTCGCAGCGCTCGTCCAGCACGGTCGTACGGACCACGGCGCCAGCGCGGATGACGCAGTCCTCCATCACGACGCTGTCGTGGACCTCGGCACCCTTCTCGACCACGACGCCCGGGCCGAGCACGCTGCCCGAGACGAGCCCGGCGACGTCGGCGCCCGGGGACAGCAGGGAGTCGCGACACTCCCCCGTGGCCCGTACGCGCGAGGCGGGCCGGTCCGGCCAGTGCGAGATGACGGGCCGGTCGGGGGCGTCGAAGACGTCCACCTTGCCGGCCAGCAGGTCGCGGTGGGACTGGAGGTAGAGCCCCGGCTGGCCCACGTCGCGCCAGTAGCCGGTGAGCGGCACGGCGACGGCCCGACCGGTCGCGGCCAGTCGCGGGAGCAGGTGCTCACCGAAGTCGCCGATCCCGCTGTCGCCGTCGGCCTCGTCCTGGCCGTCCGAGGCCGCGCCCGACAGCTCGCGCCGCAGGTCGCGCAGCGTGTCGAGCAGCACCTCGGTGTCGTAGACGAAGATCTCGGTCGCGACCCTGCCCGCCGACGGGCGTGACGGCTTGTCCTCGACTGCGGTGATCGTGCCGTCCCGGCCGGCGAGGACGACGACGTTGTCGGACGCGTCCTTCTTGGTGACCTCGCTCGTCAGGACCGTGGCCACCCGGCCGGCGGCGACGTGCTCCTCCACCACCGGGGCGAGGTCCATGTTGAACACGTGGTCGGCGCTGCACACCACGAGCGTGCGGGCTCCGAACGACTCGATGTCGGCCGACATCCGCAGCAACAGGTCCCCGTTGCCGTGGGCGAACCCGCTCTCGGTCGCCGGCCCGGTGCCGGTCTGCGGGACGATCCGGCGGAAGCCGCCGCGATTGCGGTCCAGGCTCCAGGGACGCCCGCCCGAGAGGTAGTCGTCGATGGACGTCACCTGGTACTCCAGGGAGACCCAGACGTCCGCGAGGTCGGCGTGCACGAGACCCGACAGCGCGAAGTCGATGAGCTTGTGCACCCCGCCGTAGGGCAGCGCCGGTTTGGCGCGCTCCCTCGTCAGGACGTCCATCCGGGACCCCTGTCCCCCGGCCTGCACCAGGGCCAGCACCTCACCGCGTCGTGGCATGCCGAGAGCATGGCACTCCTGCGGGTGTGGCGCGCTCACCCCCTCGGGCAGATGGTACACGGGTGACCAGACTGCTGACGACTCTCGTCGCCTCCCTCGCTGCCGTGACGGCCGCCGCGTTCCCGCTCGTGGGCCCGGCGAGCCCCACATCGGCCCGGCCGGCGCAGGACTCCCGCGCCCTGCCCGCCTTCACCGACGTCTCGACCACCTGGCAGGCCAGCTGCGCGACGGCCTCGGGCGGTCGCGGTTCCGGGGACCGGGTGTGGTGCTGGGGCAGCAACGGCTGGGGCGCGCTCGGTCCCGAGGGGACGGACGGCTTCGTGCCACGTCCCCAGCGCATCGCCGGACGCTGGGTCCAGTTCGAGAACGCCGGCGGCGTCAGCTGCGGCGTACGCACCCGTGGACGCGGCTACTGCTGGGGACGCAACGACATGGGCCAGCTGGCTCGACCGGTCTCGGGCTACTCCCAGCCGCGGCCACAGCGGGTGCCGGGCCGGTGGCGCGAGATCCGCACGGACGGCGACACCACCTGCGGCATCCGCACCGGTGGCGCCCTCTACTGCTGGGGGCACGACAACAACGGTCAGGCGGGCGGCGTCGACACCCTCTACGTCGTCGAGCCCAAGCGGCTGGGGCGGGGCTTCACCTCGGTCACCCCGGGCGCCACCTCCTGCGCCACCGGGCGGGACGCGTCCGCCTGGTGCTGGGGACGCGGCGACCACAACCAGCTGGCCAACGGCAACAACACGAGCACCGGCGTCCCCCAGCGGATCCCCGGGCGGTGGCGGACCGTCGCGGTCGACGGCGGCACGGGCTGCGGCGTACGCCCCTCCGGCCGCGCCGCGTGCTGGGGGGAGAACACGACCGGACAGGTCCGACCCGGTGCCCCGAGCGACGTGGAGGTCGTGCGCACCCTGCCCGGCCGGTGGCGGGACGTCGATCCCGGCGGTCCGACCACCTGCGGGATCACCGTCACCGGACGCGGAGCCTGCTGGGGCTGGAACGGCGTGGGTACGGCCGGGGCGGGCCCCGGCACCGAGGTCACGGGCCTGCACCGGCTCCCCGGGCGGTGGTCCGAGCTGGAGACGCTGGGCTCGGGCACCTGCGGCGTACGCACCGACCGCCGCGCGTGGTGCTGGGGCTCCAACGAGCACGGCACCGTCGGCAACGGGTCCCTCGAGCCCCGCTTCACGCCGTACCGGCAGGACGGGCGCTGGACCACGGTCCGGCTGGCGCTCACCCACACCTGCGGCATGCGAGGCGGTACGGCGTGGTGCTGGGGGTACGGGACCGCGGGTCAGCTCGGCCACGGAGGGCTCGACAACCGCCTCACCCCCGTCCGCGTGCGCTGAGCGGGTGCCGGTCCCGCTGGGCGCCGCCATAGGATCGGGACATGAGCCTCGTCGACCTGCCGCTCCTCCCCCTCGGCAAGGGCCGTGACCTCGACGCCGAGCGCGGCGTCGAGTGCCCGGGCGACCTGCCCGCGGCGTCCGACCCCGACCTCGTCGCCCGCGCCCGCGCGGCCAAGGAGGCGCTCGGAGAGCGCGTCTTCGTGCTCGGCCACCACTACCAGCGTGACGAGGTCATCCAGTTCGCCGACGTCACCGGGGACTCGTTCAAGCTCGCCCGCGACGCCGCGGCGCGACCCGACGCCGAGTTCATCGTCTTCTGCGGCGTGCACTTCATGGCCGAGTCGGCCGACATCCTCACCGCGCCGAGCCAGCAGGTCGTGCTCCCCGACCTCGCGGCCGGCTGCTCGATGGCCGACATGGCCCGGCTGCGCCAGGTCGAGGACGCCTGGGACGCGATGGCCGACGCGGGCATCCAGGACGCGGTCGTCCCGGTCACCTACATGAACTCCAGCGCCGACATCAAGGCGTTCTGCGGCCGCAACGGGGGCGTGGTCTGCACGTCCTCCAACGCCGACGTCGCGCTCGACTGGGCGTTCGCCCAGAAGGGCGACGGCGACGCCAAGGTGCTCTTCCTCCCCGACCAGCACCTCGGCCGCAACACCGCCGTGCTCCAGATGGGCATCGGACTCGACGAGTGTGTCGTGTGGGACCCGCTTCAGCCCGGCGGCGGCCTGACCGTCGAGGAGCTCCGCAACGCGCGGATGATCCTCTGGAAGGGCCACTGCTCGGTGCACGGCCGGTTCTCCGAGGACGTCGTCGACGAGCTGCGGGCCCAGCACCCCGGCATCAACATCCTGGTCCACCCCGAGTGCAAGCACGAGGTGGTGCTCAAGGCGGACCTGGTGGGGTCGACCGAGTTCATCATCAAGACCATCGAGGCCGCCGAACCCGGCACGGTCTGGGCGATCGGCACCGAGCTCAACCTCGTCAAGCGGCTGGCCGACGCCCATCCCGACAAGACGATCGTCTTCCTCGACCGCAACGTCTGCTACTGCTCGACGATGAACCGCATCGACCTGCCGCACCTGGTCTGGGCGCTGGAGAGCCTGGTCGCCGGGACGGTCGTCAACCAGGTGACCGTCGACCCCGAGACCGAGGCCGACGCGCTCGTGGCGCTCCAGCGGATGCTCGACCTGCCGGGCAAGTCGCACCGCGACTGAGTCGGACCACGGGGCCCGATGACCGCACTGCGCACGATCGGCGACGCCGAGCGCCGCCGCCGGATCGCGGTGCGCCACGGCCTCGCGCCGGCGTACCGACTCGACTCCGTCACCGCCGTCACCGACGCGATGACGGTGCTGCACGCCACCGAGGCGGCCACCGTTCACCTCGCCGTGGCGGCGCGCTCGGACGGGCTCGAGCCCGCCGACGTCGACGACGAGCTCTACGAGGCGCGTCGGGTGGTCAAGCAGCTCGCCATGCGCCGCACGCTCTTCGTCTTCCCCCGCGAGCTGCTGCCCGCGGCGTGGGGCAGCGCGTCGGCCCGGGTCGCGACGTCGGAGCGCAAGCGCATCGCCAAGGCCATCGCGGGCGCCCGCATCGCCGAGGACGGCGACGCCTGGCTCGACGCGGCCCGCGCGGCCGTGCTCACGCGCCTGGCCGCCGGGCCGGCCTCCACCTCCGAGCTCCGCGCCGAGCTGCCGGAGCTCGCCGGGATGATCGGCGGCGACACCGACAAGCCGTACGACCGGCCCGTGCCGGTCGCTCCGTGGGTGCTCACGCACCTCGGCCTGGAGGGCGCGATCCTGCGGGGCCGCAACGCCGGCCACTGGCGGTTGAACAAGCCCACCTGGACGCGGACCGTCGACTGGCTGGGGCCGGTGCCGGACCCGCTCGAGGAGGCCGCCGGCTACGCCGAGCTCGTCCGCCGCTGGCTGGCCACCTTCGGGCCGGGCACGGCCGCGGACCTGCAGTGGTGGCTCGGCTCCACCAAGACCGCCGTCACCCGCGCCCTGGCCGACGTCGGAGCGGTCGAGGTCGTGCTCGACGACGGCTCGACCGGCTGGGTCAACCCTGACGACGTCGACGACACCGGTCCGGTCGAGCCCTGGGCCGCGCTCCTGCCGACCCTCGACCCGACCGTCATGGGGTGGAAGTCGCGGGCGTTCTACCTCGACCCGGCCCACGTGCCCTTCCTCTTCGACACCAACGGCAACGCCGGCACCACCGCGTGGTGGGACGGACGCGTCGTGGGCTGCTGGGTGCAGGACGACGCCGGCACCGTACGGCTGTCGCTCCTCGAGGAGGTCGGGCCCGACGGCCGGGCGGCCCTCGAGCAGGAGGCGCAGCGGCTCACTGCGTGGCTCGACGGCGTCGTCGTGGGGCACGTGTACGCCTCCCGGCAGATGAAGCACGCCAGGCTGCCCTAGCGACTGCGGGCTGGGCTCAGGCCACGACGAGCGGCAGCTCGAACCAGAAGACCGACCCGCCACCCACGCGCTCCTCCACCCCCATCGAACCGCCGTGGGCCTCCACGATCCGCCGGCACGTGGCCAGGCCGATGCCCGTGCCGTCGACGGTCTTGTCGAGCCGGGAGAGCGGGGCGAAGACCCGCTCGTGCTTGTCGTCGGGCACGCCGCGGCCGCGGTCGCGCACCTCGACCCGGCTGTGGCCGTCGCGGAGCACCGCCTCCACCTCGATCTCGGGCTCTGCCCCGTCGACGGTGAACTTCGCCGCGTTGTCGAGCAGGTTCATCAGCACCGACCGCAGCTGGGCCGCGTCGCCGCGGGCGGGCGGGAGCGGTCCGGTGCGTACGCTTCCGCGTGGGACCCGGCCGTCGAGGTCGTCGAGGGCCGAGGCCAGCTCGGCGTCGAGGTCGACGACGTCGTCACCGGGCGCGACCCCCTGCGACGCGAACTCCAGGAGGTTGCTGATCAGCTCGCCCATCCGGTCGACGCCCCGACGGGCCCGCGCGAGCGTGTCGGTCTGGTAGGGGTCGGTGATCTCGAGCTCGAGCGCCTCGAGGGACAGCGAGATCGCCGTCAGGGGGTTCTTGAGGTCGTGGCTCACCTGGCCGGCGAAGTGGGCCAGGCGGTCGTTGGAGGTGCTGAGCCGCGCATTGACCTCGCTGAGGCGGCGGGAGGCGAGCTCCAGCTCCAGCACGTCGACGACGCGGTCGGCGAGCTGCTCGAGGCCCCTGGCCGCCTCCGGCGTGACCTGGTGCACCTCGTTGTCGAAGACGCACAGCGTGCCGATGACGACGCCGGAGGGGGTGCGCAGCGGCTGCGAGCCGTAGTAGCGCACGTCGGCGAGCTCTCCGGTCGTCCACGGGTTCCCCGCGAACCGCGCGTCGCGCGCGGCGTCCTCGACCATGATCGGCTCGCCCGACTCGACGACGAGGCGACACATGGCGTTGTCCATCGGCGTGCTGTGTCCCTCGAAGCCCGACGTGGCCACCGGGTGCTGGGCGTCGCTGCTGAAGAGGTTGACCGCTGCGAAGGGCACCCCGGCCACCTGGGCGGCGAGCTCGACGAGCGCGTCGAGCTCGCGGCGGGGTGGACGCCCCAGCACGTCGTACGCCGCCAGCACGCGCTCGCGACGCCGGTCGTCGGCCGGTGCGCTCACAGCCCCGGCGCCTTCCAGACCGCCAGCCACCGCTGCAGGTCGGGCTCCATCGGCAGCTCCTCTCCCAGCAGGTCGCGCACGGACAACTCGAGCAGGGTGTCACGGGACTGATCGCCGGTGGGTGCGAACGGGTAGAACGTGCCCTGCTTGTAGAGGTAGGTCAGGCCGAAGCGCTGGCCGGAGGCGTTGACGAACGGCACCATCGAGCACAGCAGCCCCGACTCGAAGCCGTTGAGCTCGAGCGTGGTGTTGACGGCGTGGAGGTCCGTGCACAGCCCCGCCATGTCGGCCTTGTCGCCGGTGACGACGAGCCAGGTGAAGCCGAAGTCGTCCTCGGTGACCTCGACGTCCGGCGCCTCCGGGTCGTCGCGGATCAGCGCGAGCATGTCGGCTTGGGTCTGCGCGAAGGCGGCCCCGGCCGCGGAGCGGTAGCAGACCGACCCGGTGCCCGTCGGCTCGAACCCGAGCGCCGTCTGGAGCGTGATCGCCGCGCTCGGCACGTGGAAGAGCGCGTCGAGGTTGTTGCGTCGCGGCTGCACCCGACCCCGCATCGCCTCCCACAGTCCCATCGTCGCGCCTCAGCCGGTCGGCCGGCTCAGCTCGGCCTGGATGCGGGCCAGCTGCTCGAGCCGCTGCTGGAGCGGCGGGTGGGTCGCCATCAGGCCGCTGAGGCCGCCGCTGAGGGCCGGGACGATGCACAGGGCGCTGGCGGCGCTGCCGGCTCGCAGGTCACGCTGCGGGGTGGCGGCCGCCTCTCCGCTGATCTTCTGCAGCGCGCGGGCCAGCGCCCCCGGCTTGAGCGTCAGGTAGGCGCCCGCGCGGTCGGCGCTGAGCTCGCGGTAGCGCGAGAGCAGCCGCAGCAGCAGGTAGCTCACGGCGTACACGACGAGGCTCACGACCACGGCCACCAGCACGGCCGGGAGGCTGCTGCTGTTGCGGGAGCGTCCCATCCCACCGAACTGGGCGAAGCGCATCAGCAGGCCGGCCGCGATGCCGGCGGAGGAGGCGACGGTCATCACGAGCACGTCGCGGTGCGCGACGTGGCTGAGCTCGTGGGCCAGGACGGCCTCGAGCTCCTCCGCGTCGAGCGTCTGGAGGATCCCGGTGGTGACGCACACGACCGCGCGGTCGGGCGAGCGACCGGTCGCGAAGGCGTTGGGCACCGCGAGGTCCGAGATGCCGACCCGTGGCTTCGGCATGTCGGCCAGTGCGCACAGCCGGTCGATCATGCCGTGCAGCTCGGGCGCCTCCTCGGTTGACACCTCCCGGGCACGCATCGCCCGCATGGCGACCGAGTCGGAGCTCCACCACTGCCAGAACGCCATGCCGATCGCGATCACCGCCACGACCGGTGCGTAGCCCCAGCCGACGGCGTAGATCACCCCGACCACGAGGCCGACGAAGAGCGCCCCGAGCAGGAACATGGTGAGGGTCATCCGGGCGGTGAGCCCGGAGTCCTTGATGAAACGCGAGGTGGCCACCGGAAGGGGCCTGTCAGCCAGGGATCAGGCCGTCGTCGCCCAGGAGCTCACGGACCTCGTCGATCGTCGCGTCCGGGGGCGGCAGGATCAGGTCGGACTCGTCGAGGGACTCCAGCGCGTGGTGCGTGCCGCTGGAGCGCACGGCGGCGAGCAGGCCCTCGAGCGCGGTGCGGAACATCGCCTCGTCACCGGACTCGATGGCGTGCTCGATCTGGTTGTCGAGGCCGTTGAGGGCGTCGAGGGCGTGGTCGTCGAGGTCGTACTGACCCTCGCCGAGGATGCGGACGATCATGCCCGTCCGCCCTCGGTGGACTCGCCCTCGGTGCGCACGGCCTCGGGCTCGGCGGCCAGGATGTCGCCGCCGTCCTCGCCCGCCTCGATGGCCTGCGGGGTGCTGGAGGCCTTGAGCCGGGCCAGCTCGGCCTCGACGTCGGAGCCGGAGCTGAGCGCGTCGAGCTCGCGGGAGATGTCGTCGCCGGCGTTGAGCTGCGAGGCGTCGTCGAGCGCGCCGGAGGCGATGAGCTCGTCGATGGCCTGGCCCCGCGCCTGCATCTGGGCGGTCTTGTCCTCGGCCCGCTGGATGGCGAGGCCGACGTCGCCCATCTCCTCGCCGATGCCCGACATCGCCTCGCCGATGCGCGTCTGCGCCTCCGCGGCGGTGTAGGTCGCCTTGATCGTCTCCTTGCGGGTGCGGAACGCCTCGACCTTGGCCTGCAGCCGCTGCTGGGCCAGGACGAGCTTCTCCTCCTCGCCCTGGAGCGTGGCCTGCTGCTCCTTGAGGCTGGTGATCTGGGAGGCGAGCCCGGACTTGCGGGTCAGCGCCTCGCGGGCGAGGTCCTCGCGGCCCGCGCCGATCGCCTTCTCGGCCTGCCCCTGCAGCTTGGCGGCCTGCTGTTCGAGCTGGTTGACCTGGAGCTCGACCCGCTTGCGGCTGGTGGCGACGTCGGCGACGCCCCTCCGCACCTTGGAGAGCAGCTCGAGCTGGCGCTGGTAGCTGTAGTCGAGGGTCTCGCGGGGGTCCTCCGCCTTGTCCAGGGCCTTGTTGGCCTTGGAACGGAAGATCAGGCTGATGCGCTTCATGAGACTCATCGGGGTGGAGACCCTCTCTTGGTCATGCGGGGGTGGTGGCTGTGACGTCCGGAGACGTGCGGACTGTGTCCTCACCCTAGAACCAAACCCAAGCCGGAGGTAGGGCATCGGCGCGACACCGGTCCCGGCGGGTCGCGGCGATAGGCTGGTCGCCACATCCCCCCGGCACCCCGATCGGCCCCTGCCGATCACCGTCCGGTCCCTCCCCGAAGTCACGTGAAGGCAGCACCCGTGTTCCGACGTTCCACCCCCGAGCCCGACCTCCCGCCGACCACCGACAAGGTGGGCGGCAAGGGCCGCCCCACTCCGTCGCGCAAGGAGGCCGAGGCCGCCGCACGTGCTCGCGCCAAGGTGCCGCGGACCCGCAAGGAGCAGGCGGCCGCCCAGCGCGCCGCCCGCGGCGACGCGTCCCGCAAGATGCGCGCCGCGATGAAGACCGGGGACGAGCGCTACCTGCCGAGCCGCGACCGGGGCCCCGTACGCCGCTTCATCCGCGACTTCGTCGACTCGCGCTTCTCGTTCATCGAGCTCATGGTCCCGCTGCTGATCGTGTCGATGGTGCTCGGCTACTCCGGCAACCCGAGCATGATCCAGCTCGGCAACACCGTCCTGTTCACCACGCTGCTGGTGATCGTGTTCGACATCGTGATGCTCCGCTTCCGCCTGCGCCGCGAGCTCTCCCGCCGCTTCCCCGACGAGCCGCTGAAGGGCACGACGCTCTACGCCGCGATGCGCTCGCTGCAGATGAAGTTCCTGCGCCTGCCCAAGGCGCAGGTCAGGATCGGCGAGAAGCTCCCCGAGACCTATCGATGAGCCCCCGCCGATGACACACAGCCACTCCGGCGGCCCGACCGCCGACGTCTCCGTGCGAGTGGCCTGGGCCGACGACGCCGACGCGATCGCCGCCGTGCAGGTGCGGGCGTGGCCCGAGCTGTACGCCGGCCTGCTCCCCGCTGAGGCGTTCCCCAACGACGTCGAGGCGGTCGCGGCCCAGTGGCGCCAGTCCCTGGCCAGGCCTGCCGACGCCCGCAACCGGGTGCTGGTGGCCCTTGAGCGCAACCGCGTGGTGGGCTTCGCGCTGACCTGCCCGGCCGCCGACCCCGACTGCGACCCCGTGGCCGACGGAGAGCTGGCCGAGGTCACCCTCGACCCCGCCGAGCGCGCCAAGGGGCACGGTTCCCGGCTCCTCCAGGCGGCCGTGGACACGTTGGCCGCCGACAGGTTCAGCCGCGCCGTGACGTGGGTCAACGCCGGCGACGACGCGCTCCGCACCTTCCTCACCGAGGCTGGATGGGCCCCGGACACGGCCCACCGCGAGCTCGACCTCGACGGCACCGGCGCGACGACCGTCAAGCAGGTCCGCCTCCACACCGCGATCGCCTGAGGCCGACCAAATCCACCCCTACGGTGCTTGATTTTCCTGTGACGCGCGTCACTATGGAGTGCCGGCTACTTCGCCGGCCGACCACGGGGGTCCCCAGATGCTCGGTCCGCTTCCCGCACTGCACAGGTTCCTGCTCATCATCGCCGCGCTCGTCGTCTGCGTCGGCCTCGGGCTGTGGTTCGGCGCCATCCCCGAGGTCCCCGTCAACCTCCGCCTCGGCCTGCTCGCCGGCGGTGCGGCCGGAGCCGCCGCGGCCTTCGTGCTGGTCCACGACTTCCACCACCGCGAGGCACGTCCGGCCCGCGCCCGCCGTCGCGCCCACTAGGCGACCACCAGGCGACCACCAGGCGTCCGACCGGCCCGTCGCACCGACGTCGGCATCACCTAGCCTCGGGGCGTGACCGAGGCCGCCCTGACCCCGAGCGAGCGCTCGGCGATCGTCCGCGACAGCTTGGCGGTGGGGGTGGCCACCGGGGCGTACGGCGTCGGGTTCGGTGCCGTGTCGGTCGCCTCCGGACTGAGCGTGGCGCAGACGTGCGTGCTGTCCCTGCTCATGTTCACCGGCGCCAGCCAGTTCGCGCTCGCCGGGGTCGTCGCCGCCGGCGGCGCTCCCCTGTCCGGCGCGGCGACCGCCCTCCTGCTCGGCACCCGCAACACGCTCTACGGACTCCGGATGGGGCCGCTGCTCCGGTGGCGTGGGTGGCGGCGGGCGGCGGCGGCACACGTGCTGATCGACGAGTCGACGGCGATGTCGGTCAACCGCGAGACCACCGAGGCGGCGCGACTCGGGTTCCTCACGACCGGCGTCTCCGTCTTCGTCCTGTGGAACCTCGCGACCGCGATCGGAGCAGTCGCGGGCGAGGCCGTCGGCGACCCGCGGACCTACGGGCTCGACGCCGCCGTCGGCGCCGCCTTCCTGGCCCTGCTCTGGCCGCGTCTCAAGGACCGTCGCAACGTCCTCGTGGCTGGGCTGGCCGCCGTGGTCGCGCTCTCGATGGTGCCCCTGGCCGCACCGGGCGTGCCGGTGCTCGCAGCCGGTGGGGTGGCGCTCCTCGTCGGTGTGTTGGCGAGGCGGCAGGACCCCACCGAGATCCCGGGGCCCGACGACGTGGCAGGAGGTCACCGCTGATGTGGACGGCCGTCCTGCTGGCGGGAGTGGGCTGCTACCTGCTCAAGCTCGCCGGCCTCTCCCTCCCCGAGAGGGTGCTCAGCCACGCCACGGTCGAGCGCGTGGCCGACCTCATCCCCGTCGCCCTCCTCGCCGCCCTCGTCGCCGTGCAGGTCGGCTCCTCCGGCACCGCGCTCACCCTGGACGCGCGCGCCCTCGGGCTCGGCTTCGCGGTGGTGGCGCTGCTGCTGCGACTGCCGTTCCTCGTCGTCGTCGTGGGAGCAGCCGCCGTGGCAGCACTGGCCCGCCTGGTCTGAGGCCGCTTCCGGGCCGGGTCAGCCGATGTCGAGGAACGCGTCCAGCCCGACCGTGAGTCCGGGGTGGTCGCCGATCGAGCGGACGCCCACGAGCACCCCCGGGGTGAAGGAGACCCGGTCGAGCGAGTCGTGCCGGATCGTGAGGGTCTCCCCCGCCGCGCCGAGGACGACCTCCTGGTGCGCCACGAGCCCGCGGATGCGCAGACCGTGCACGCGTACGCCCTCCACGTCGGCGCCGCGGGCGCCCTCGAGGCCGGTCGACGTCGCGTCGGGCATCGGCGCGCTGCCGGCGTCGCGGCGGGCCGCGGCGATCAGCTCGGCCGTACGCCGGGCGGTGCCGGACGGCGCGTCGGCCTTGTCGGGGTGGTGCAGCTCGACGACCTCGACGGACTCGAAGAAGGGAGCCGCCTGGGCGGCGAAGCGCATCATCAGGATCGCGCCGATCGAGAAGTTGGGCGCGATCAGCACACCGACCCCCGGCGCGTCCGCGAGCCACGCCTCGAGCTGGTCGAGCCGTGACCGGTCGAACCCGGTGGTGCCGACGACGGCGTGGATGCCGTGCTCGATGCAGAACCTGAGGTTGTCCATCACCACGTCGGGATGGGTGAAGTCGACGACCACCTCGGCCCCCGACCGGACCAGCTCCGCGACGTCGTCGCCGGCATCGACGGCCGCCACCAGCTCGGTGTCGTCGGCGGCCTCGACCGCCCGGCAGACCTCTGCGCCGACCTTGCCGCGCGCGCCCAGCACGCCGACCTTGCGGGGGGCCTCTCCTGGTGTGCTCACACCACCCACCGTATCGGCCGGACGGCGTCACCAGAGTGGCGGTGGCTGACTGGTGGACCCGGGTCTGGCAGGCTGTGGGCCATGCCTGCCTCGACCATCCCGCCGCGCATCAAGTGGGCCGTCGACCTCATGGACGTCCAGCCGGGCGACCAGGTCCTCGAGATCGGCTGCGGCCCCGGCGCCGGCGCCGAGGCCATCTGCAGCAAGCTGGAGACCGGCAAGCTGTTCGCGATCGACCGCTCCGAGTCCGGCGTGGACCGCACCAAGCGCCGCAACCAGAAGTACGTCGACGCCGGCCGCCTCGTCGTGCGCCAGATCGACCTCGCCACGCTGCGGGTGCCGGTCAAGCGGCTCAACAAGGTCTTCGCCTTCAACGTGAACCTGTTCTGGGTGCGCGCCTGCGACGACGAGGTCGCCCTCCTCCACGAGCGGGTCGTCCCCGGCGGAGCGGTCTACCTCTTCTACGAGGCCGCGCGACCCGAGCTGGTGCCCAACATCGTCAAGAAGGCCTCCGAGAACCTGCTTCGCGGCGGTTTCCGGGTCAGCGTGGTCGAGCAGAAGGCTCCCCCGGTCATCGGGATCATCGCGCGACGGTGAGCGCTGCACGCAGCGGAGATCCGGTCAGCACTGATGGTGGTTGAGCAGCGGCACGGCTGAGCGTGTGAAGCCGTGACCCGCGCTGCTCAACCAGCGGTCGGGCCCACGACCGCCAGCAGCTCGGGCTGCGTGAAGAGCTCCTTCGCCAGCAGGGCGACGTCCTCGAGGGTGACCGCCTCGATACGCGCGACCACCTCGTCGATCGTCAGCAGCTCGTCGTGGATCAGCTCGACCTTGCCGAGGCGCGACATCCGCGAGCCGGAGTCCTCGAGGCCCAGCACGAGACCGCCCTTGAGCTGGCCCTTGCCGCGCTCGAGCTCCTCGGCGGTCAGGCCGTCGGCGGCCACCTTGGCGAGCTCGTTGCGCACGGTCTCGAGCACCGCGTCGTACTTGCCGGGCAGGCAGCCGACCGAGACGCCCACGACGCCGGCGTCGGCGTGGTGGGTGGCGAAGGAGTAGACGGAGTAGGCCAGGCCGCGCAGCTCGCGCACCTCCTGGAACAGCCGGGACGACGTGCCGCCGCCGAGCGCGGTGTTGAGCACGCCGAGGGCGTAGCGGCGCGGGTCGGTGCGGGTGATCCCCTTGACGCCGAGGACGAGGTTGACCTGCTCCTGGGGGCGTACGGTCCGCGACTCGCCGGGGTGCACGCGGCGGGCCTTCTCGGACTGCTCGGAGGGCGCCGGGGCGGCCTCGCCGTCGAGGAACCCGCCACGGCCGAAGGCCTTCCTGACCTGGCGCACCACGGTCGCGTGGTCGACGTTGCCGGCGACCGAGACGACCATGTTGTCCGGGCGGTAGTGGCGGACGTAGAAGCGGTGGATCTGTGCGCGCGTCATCGCGGTGATCGACGCCTCGGTGCCCGCGATGGGGCGCCCGAGCGGGGTGTCGCCCCACGCCTGGTGGGCGAAGAGGTTGTGCACCACGTCGTCGGGGTCGTCGTCGTGCATGGCGATCTCGTCGAGGATCACGTCGCGCTCGGCCTCGACGTCCGCCTCGGTGATCGTGGAGGCGGTCACCATGTCGCCGAGCACGTCGACCGCGGTGGGCAGGTCCTCGTCGAGCACCCGCGCGTGGAAGACGGTGTACTCCTTGGTGGTGAAGGCGTTGAACTCGCCTCCGACCGCGTCGAGCGCGACGGAGATGTCCATCGCGCTGCGCTCGGGGGTGCCCTTGAAGAGCAGGTGCTCGAGGAAGTGCGAGCAGCCGTGCAGGGCCGGCGTCTCGTCGCGCGACCCGACGGCGACCCACACGCCGATGCTCGCCGAACGGCTGCCGGCCATCTGCTCGGTCACGACCCGCAGGCCGCTGGGCAGGACCGTGCGGCGTACGCGGGAGGTCACCGCGCCGTCGGCGTCCTTGACGGTGTGGAGGGTGCGGGTGGTGCCGTTCTTCTGCACGGGGGTCCTTCCGGGATGGGGTGAAGCGCCACGACCGGCCGGCCTGACGGCCGACCGGTCGTGGGGTGGAGCGTCAGACGAGGGTCACTCGTCGCCGGCCTCGGGAGCCGCATCGGAACCGGCCTCGGCCGACTCCTCGGATCCCTCGGACTCCTCGACGACGGGGACCAGCGAGAGCTTGCCGCGGTCGTCGATCTCGGCGATGGAGACCTGGACCTTCTGGCCCACCGAGAGCACGTCCTCGACGGCCTCGACGCGCTTGCCGCCGGCCAGGGCGCGGAGCTTGCTGATGTGCAGCAGGCCGTCCTTGCCGGGCATGAGCGAGACGAAGGCACCGAAGTTGGTCGTCTTCACGACCGTGCCGAGGTAGCGCTCGCCGACCTCGGGCATGGTCGGGTTGGCGATCGCGTTGACCGCGGCCTTGGCCGCCTCGGCGGCCTCGCCGTTGGTCGCACCGATGTAGACCGTGCCGTCGTCCTCGATGGACAGGGTCGCGCCCGTGTCGTCCTGGATCTGGTTGATGACCTTGCCCTTGGGACCGATCACCTCGCCGATCTTGTCGACGGGGACGCGGACGGTGATGATGCGCGGCGCGTGGACCGACATCTCCTCCGGGGCGTCGATGGCCTCGGCCATCACGTCGAGGATCGCCAGGCGCGCGTCGCGGGCCTGGGTCAGCGCGGCGGCCAGCACCTCGGCGGGGATGCCGTCGAGCTTGGTGTCGAGCTGGAGCGCGGTGACGAACTCACGGGTGCCGGCGACCTTGAAGTCCATGTCGCCGAAGGCGTCCTCGGCACCGAGGATGTCGGTCAGCGCGACGTACTGCGTCTCGCCGTCGACCTCGTCGGAGATGAGCCCCATCGCGATGCCGGCGACGGAGGCCTTGAGCGGCACGCCCGCCTGGAGCAGCGAGAGGGTGGAGGCGCAGACCGAGCCCATCGAGGTGGAGCCGTTGGAGCCCATGGCCTCGGAGAGCTGGCGGATCGCGTAGGGGAACTCCTCGCGGGAGGGCAGCACCGGCAGGAGGGCGCGGCGCGCCAGGGCGCCGTGGCCGACCTCGCGACGCTTGGGCGAGCCCACGCGACCGGTCTCACCGGTGGAGAACGGCGGGAAGACGTACTTGTGCATGTAGCGGCGGTGCTTCTCCGGGGACAGCGTGTCGAGCTGCTGCTCCATCTTGAGCATGTCGAGGGTGGTGACACCCAGGATCTGGGTCTCGCCGCGCTCGAACAGCGCCGAGCCGTGGACGCGCGGGATCACGTTGGTCTCGGCGTGCAGCGGACGGATGTCGGCGAGGCCGCGGCCGTCGATGCGGACCTTGTCGCGCAGCACGCGCTGGCGGACCAGGCTCTTGGTGAGCGAGCGGAACGCCGCGCCGATCTCCTTCTCGCGGCCCTCGAACTGGCCGGAGAGCTTCTCGAGCAGCGCGCCCTTGATCTCGTCGACCTTGAGCTCGCGCTCCTGCTTGTCGCCGATGGTCATCGCGGCGGCGGTGTCGTCCTTGGCCGCGGCCTCGACGGCGGCGTAGACGTCGTCCTCGTAGTCGAGGAAGACCGGGAAGTCCTGGACCGGCTTGGCGGCCTCGGCCGCGAGCTGGGCCTGGGCCTCGACGAGCTGCTTGATGAAGGGCTTGGCGGCGTCGAGGCCACCGGCCACGACCTCCTCCGTCGGCGCCTGGGCGCCACCCTGGACCAGCGCGATGGTGTCCTCGGGCGCCTCGGCCTCGACCATCATGATGGCGACGTCGCCGGCCTCGGTCACGCGGCCCGCGACGACCATGTCGAAGACCGCCGACTCGAGCTGCGAGTGGGTCGGGAAGGCGACCCACTGGCCATCAATGAGCGCCACGCGGACGCCGCCGACCGGGCCGGAGAACGGCAGGCCGGAGAGCTGGGTGGACAGCGACGCCGCGTTGATCGCGAGCACGTCGTAGGGCATGTCGGGGTCGAGCGCCATGACGGTGATGACGACCTGGACCTCGTTGCGCAGGCCCTTCTTGAAGGTCGGGCGCAGCGGGCGGTCGATCAGGCGGCAGGTGAGGATCGCGTCCTCGCCCGGGCGGCCCTCGGAGCGGAAGAACGAGCCGGGGATCTGGCCCACCGCGTACATCCGCTCCTCGACGTCGATCGTCAGGGGGAAGAAGTCGAAGTGGTCCTTGGGCGTCTTGCCCGCGGTCGTCGCCGAGAGCAGCATGGTCTCGTCGTCGAGGTAGGCGGTGACCGAACCGGCGGCCTGGCGGGCCAGCAGGCCGGTCTCGAACTTGACGGTGCGCTTGCCGAACTTGCCGTTGTCGAGGACGGTCTCGACAGCGGAGATGATGGGTTCACTCATGGAAGCAGGATCCTGCTTTCTCTTCGCGGAGCGATCCGCGGCGTCCACCCCTCATGTGGTGGACCATCGAAGGTCCCGCGGGGCCGGTCTTCGATCGAGGCCCGCAGCTCTCCCGAGCCGGAGGCTGGGGATCTGAAGGCCACTACCGAGGACCGGGCGACGAGGCGGGTCGCTCCTGTTGGGTGGTTGTTCAGTTGTTCCGGGTCGACACTAGCGCGACCGATCCCGGATGTGAGAGGAGCGGCCCCCCGTGGCGGGGAGCCGCTCCTGACGCGATCAGCGACGCAGGCCGAGGCGCTCGACGATGGAGCGGTAGCGCTCGATCTCGGTCTTCTGCAGGTAGTTGAGCAGACGACGGCGCTGGCCGACGAGCAGCAGCAGGCCACGACGGCTGTGGTGGTCGTGCTTGTGCGTCTTGAGGTGCTCGGTGAGGTGCGAGATGCGGTGGCTGAGCAGCGCGATCTGGACCTCGGGGGAACCGGTGTCGCCCTCGGTCAGGGCGTACTCGGCGATGATCTTCTTCTTGGTCTCCGCGTCGGTACCAATCGACATGGGGGCTCCTTCGGTTCTCGTTGCGCGGCGCGCCCGGGCCTGTTCACCGGGGCACTCTGGTTCCGCGGCCGTCGTGACGGCGTGTCACCCTCCCGGGCAACCGCAGAAGCATATCGAGGCGCCGGACCTGCGGCCCAATCCGCGCCGCGCTCGGAGACGTACGAGACCCTCGGGTCAGTCCGCGGCGGTCCTCAGACGGCCGGCGGGGGCGGCGGGTCGGACTCGTCCGTGCGCTGCGTGGTGGCCTGGCGGCCGTGCGCGTCGGTCGTGGTGGCCGTGGTGGTGTGGCGCCGCTTGGTGTTCTGCTGCACGACCGTGAGCACGAGCCACAACACGCCGGCGAGCACCAGGATCCAGCCGAGCGTGGTGACCTCGAGCGGCCCGACCTGCTGGGTGTTGAACGCCAGCGCCAGGATCAGTCCGACGACGATGAGGCCGATCGGCCCTCCGAAACCCATGACGGTCTCCATTCTGTAGGGGATGCGGCCCGGTCCAGACCGGGCCGGGGCAGAGTCTGGCCTGCGCCCGGTCCTCTGTCACCCCCCGGTGGGGTACCGGACGTGCGACGATCCACCGCATGGGTGGTGAGAAGCGCATCGGCGTGTGCAACCTCTGCGAGGCGATCTGCGGGCTCGAGCTGACGATCGAGGGCCGCGAGGTCGTCGCCGTGCGCGGCAACCGCGCCGACCCCCTGTCGCGCGGCCACGTCTGCCCGAAGGGCGTCGCGATCGCGGACGTGTACGCCGACCCGGACCGGCTGCGACGCCCGGTGCGTCGCGTCGGCGAGGGCGCCGACGCCCGGTGGGAGGAGATCGGCTGGGACGAGGCGTACGACCTGGTCGCCGACAACGTCGCCCGGGTGGTCAACGAGCACGGCGACGACGCGCTCGGCGTCTACCTCGGCAACCCCAACGCCCACAGCCTCGGCTCGATGACCCACGGCACCGCGATGTTCAAGTCGTTCCGGACCAGGAACCGCTACTCCGCGACCTCCGTCGACCAGCTCCCCCACCAGCTCGTGGCGCACCTGATGTTCGGCCACCAGCTGTTCCTGCCGATCCCCGACATCGACCGCACCTCGTGGTTCCTGGTCGTCGGCGGCAACCCGATGGCCTCCAACGGCAGCCTGATGACGGTGCCCGACTTCCCCCAGCGCGTGCGCGACCTCAAGGCTCGCGGCGGCCGGATGGTGGTCCTCGACCCGCGCCGCACCGAGACCGCGAAGGTCGCCGACGAGCACCACTTCGTCCGGCCCGGCACCGACGCGTGGGTGCTGCTCGCGATGCTGCACGTCCTCACGACGGAGACCACGCCGACGACAGCGTCGTACGTCGACGGGGTCGACACGGTCGTGGACCTGGTCGCCGAGTTCACGCCCGAGCGCGCCGAGGCGATGAGCGGCCTGCCGGCGACGGAGGTCCGGCGGCTGGCCCACGAGCTCGCGGCCGCGGACGCGGGCGTGGTCTACAGCCGGATCGGCGTCTCGGCGGGCCCGTGGGGGACCGTGTGCCAGTGGGCCGTCAACTGCCTCAACGTGCTCAGCGGCAACCTCGACCGACCGGGCGGGGCCATGTTCACCACGCCGGCGATCGACGCGGTGGGCACCGGGCTGATCGGCCGCGGCCACCACGACGCGTGGCGCTCGCGGGTGCGGGACCTGCCGGAGACCGCCGGCGAGCTGCCGGTCGCGGCGCTGCGCGAGGAGATCGAGACGCCCGGCGAGGGCCAGGTCCGGGCGCTGCTGACGGTCGCCGGCAACCCGGTGCTCTCGACGCCGGACGGCGCCCGGCTCGACGCCGCGCTGCGCGGCCTCGACTTCATGGCGGCGGTCGACATCTACGTCAACGAGACGACGCGCCACGCCGACGTGATCCTGCCGCCGACGACGGTGCTGGAACGCGACCACTACGACCTGGTCTTCCACCTGCTCGCCGTGCGCGACACGGCCCGGTTCACCCCGGCGGTGTTCGACAAGGAGCCCGACCAGCGCCACGACTGGGAGATCTTCCGGGAGATCACGCTGCGCACCACCGCGCGGCTGGAGCGCAAGGCACCGCTCAAGAAGCGGCTGGTGCAGCGCGCGCGGCTGACCGCGACCCCGACGTTCCTCGTCGGGCAGCTGCTGCGTCGCGGGTCGAGCGGGGTGACCCTGAAGAAGCTGCGCGCGCGCCCCGCGGGCATCGACCTGGGGCCGTTGCGTGGCGGCCAGCTCCCCGACCGGTTGCCGTCGAGGGGCAAGCGCCTCGACCTCGCGCCGGCGCTCGTGGTCGAGGACGTCGCTCGGCTCGCCGCAGTCCCAGCGCCGACCGGCGACGACCTGCTGCTGATCGGCCGCCGCCACCAGCGCGACTGCAACTCGTGGATGCACAACTCCGAGCGGCTCACCAAGGGCAGGCCACGGCACCACCTGCTGATGAACCCCACCGACCTCGCCGCGCGCAGCATCGCCGACGGGGGGCTCGTACGGGTCACCTCACGCGTCGGCTCCGTCGAGGTCGAGGTCGCCGCCTCCGACGACCTCATGCCGGGCGTGGTGTCGCTCCCCCACGGCTACGGCCACGCCGGCGACGGCGTGCTGATGGCTCGCAGCCGAGAGGTGCCGGGCGTCTCGGTCAACGACCTCACCGACCCCGAGCTGCTCGACGTGTCGGGCAACGCCGCGCTCAACGGCGTCCCGGTGGTGGTCACCGCCTGCTGACGTCGCGCTCCCGGCGCTCGCCCTCCCGTCGGTCATCGTCCTTCTTCCGTGTGGGTGCCGGCTCCGCCTCGGCCTCGGCCGGCACCAGCGGGTTGGTCACCGCGGGGGTGGTCGCGCGGTCCGGGACGGGGAAGGCCGCTCCCTCGAGGTCCTCACGCTGCGCGGCCCGGCGGGCCGGGAAGGCGCGCTCGCCGAGCGGGAAGACGTTCCATCGCGTGACGTCGCCGAGCATCCACGGGACCGTACGGCCCTGCTGGCCGTGGCACCGCACGTCGAGCGGGCGCCCGTCCTGGTCGTAGAGCTGGACACCGACGAGCGGCTGGCCGTCCGCGTCGTAGGCCGCGATGTTGCAGACCTGCTCACCGCGGTTCATCACGCCGAGGTCCTTCGTCCACGAGCTGTCGTAGAAGCCGTTCGCGCGGTCGCGCTCCCACTGCACGTCGCTGACCTTCTCCGCGGCGAACGAGGTCACGCCCAGCGCGAGCACGTTCAGTCCGACGACCAGCAGGCGAGCGGCGACGCCGCGCGACCCGGTCGGCGCGGACCCGGGCCACAGTCGACCCAGGCCGACCAGGGTGCTGCCGACCACGCACACGGCCAGGACGCCGAGGCCGACCCCGGGGCTCACGCCGGGCAGCCACGCCAGGCTCCACGGCGTGTAGCCGGGCACCAGGATGCAGAAGGCGACCGCTGCCACCCAGGCGCGGAACACCCACCACGCGGGCCGCAGCGCGACCACCACGGACCAGGCGGGGGCGACCCTCGGCCGCGCCACCTGGTCGTCCCACCAGCCGCGGACCCCGTCGAGCAGCTCGGACGCGGACCGTCCTCGTGGCACCCGGACGCGCCGTCGGGCGACCGGGTCGAACCCGGCCGCGGCGCGCAGCTCCCGGGCGTACGCCTCCGGGTCGCCGAGCACTCCCCCGCCGTGCTCGGCGACCTGGTCGGCCAGGTCGGCCTCGAGGCCCTCGGTGAGTTCGAGCCGGTCCTCCTCGGGGAGGTCGGCGAGCAGCTCGCGGACGCGCGCGACGAAGGCCGTGACGTCGGGACGGACGGGCAGCTGGGTGGTGTTCATGCGCTGGCTCCTCGGGCAGGGGCAGGGGCGGCGGGTCCGGCGAGGAGCCCGTCGAGGGTCGTGGCGAAGGCGTGCCAGTCGTCGCGCTGGCGGGCGAGCTGCTCGCGACCGATGGGCGTGATGCCGTAGTACTTGCGGTGCGGGCCGCTCTCGGACGGCACGACGTACGACGTCAGCGCGCCGGCGGCGTAGAGGCGGCGGAGGGTGCCGTACACCGAGGCGTCGCCGACCTCGGCCAGTCCTCCCTCGCGCAGACGGCGCACGATGTCGTAGCCGTAGCCGTCCTCGTCCTGCACCACGGCGAGGACCGCGAGGTCGAGCACTCCCTTGAGGAGCTGGGTCTGATCCATGCGGCGCACACTACTACGCATCCCGCAGTAGTGCGGCGTGCGCAGGCTTCGGCGTGTCCCAGCGCCCGACGGCAACTGCCCGAAAGAAGCACTCCCGCCCCCATCAGTGGGGGCGGGAGTGTGAGGACGGACCCGTTACCGGGCTCGGCGGGACACGGGTGGGCGTACGTCAGGCGCTGACGTCACCCAGCACGGCGAGGACGTCGTCGGGCGTCCGGGCCGCGTCGAGGGCGGCGATCTGGGCGTCGTCGGTGAACGCACCCGCGAGGGCCTGGAGCACCGTCAGGTGGTCGTCGCCGGCACCGGCGATGCCGACGACGTACTTCGCAGGGCTGCCCTTCCAGTCGATCGGCTCGTCGTAGCGGATGAAGGAGATCGCCGTGTGCCGGATCAGCGCCTTCGCCTCGTTGGTGCCGTGCGGGATGGCGAGACCGTTGCCCATGAAGGTCGAGACCGACGTCTCGCGCTCGTGCATGGCGTCGACGTACGCCTCGTCGACCGCGCCGGCTGCGACCAGCAGCCTGCCGGCCTCGGTGATGGCCGCGTCGCGGTCCCTGGCCTGTCCGCCGAGCACGATCGCTTCCCGGCTCAGTACGTCGCTCATCTGGCGCCTCTTTCCTCGCAGGTGTCGTGGTGTTGTCAGTCGGTGTGTCAGTCGGGTGGGTCAGTCGGGTGCTGCTCATCAGACCACACCGTCGGGGCGACGGATCGGGCCCGAGAACGTCGGGCCCGGCCCTCCCGGGGGATGGAGAGCCGGGCTCGACGTCAGGTACGTCCGGGCGGGGCGGTCAGGCCGGGTTGTTGTTCTCCCGGACCAGCTCCACGATCTCGTCGTACCTCGGGCTGCCCATGAAGTTGTCGACCGACACGTGGACGGCCGACGGGGTCTTCTGGCGGGCCCGGTCGGTGAGGTCCTGGTGGGTGACCACCAGGTCGACGTCGTCGGTGAGGTTGGCGATGGCCTTGTTGACCACCGTCACCTCGGTGTGACCGGAGTCGTGGATCTTCTTGCGGAGGACCGATGCCCCCATGGCCGAGGACCCCATGCCGGCGTCGCAGGCGAACACGATGGTGCGGATCTCACGGGTCTCGGTGGCGGCGCCGGCGCCGCCGCCGACCAAGGCGGAGGACGCGACGGACTGCTTGCCCTTCATGGCCTCCATCGAGGCGGTCGCGTGGACCAGCTGGTCGTCGGCCTCCTCGGCCTTGTCGGTGCGGAGCAGGAATGACGCCACGAGGAAGGTCACCGCCGCGGAGCCGAGCACCGCGATCGTCACGCCGAGGTAGCTGTCAGTGGCCACCTGCGCGTAGACCGCGAAGATCGAGCCGGGGGCGGCCGGAGCACGCAGGCCGACGTCGAAGAGGACGTTGAGGAACACGCCGGTCATGCCGCCCGCGATCATCGCCACGATCAGCTTCGGCTTCATCAGCACGTAGGGGAAGTAGATCTCGTGGATGCCGCCCAGGAAGTGGATGATCGCGGCACCCGGGGCCGAGGCCTTGGCCAGGCCTCGACCGAACACCATGTAGGCGGTGAGCAGACCCAGACCGGGGCCGGGGTTGGCCTCGAGGAGGAACAGCACGGACTTGCCCTGCTCGACCGCCTCCTGGGTGCCCAGCGGCGTCAGCACGCCGTGGTTGATCGCGTTGTTGAGGAAGAGCACCTTCGCGGGCTCGATGATCAGCGACGTCAGCGGGAGCAGGTTGTTGGTGACGAGCCAGTCGACCCCCTCGCCGAGGCGGTCGCTGATCCAGGTGACGATCGGGCTCATCACGAAGAAGGCGAACGTGGCCAGGATGCCGCCCCAGATGCCGGCGGCGAAGTTGTTGACCAGCATCTCGAAGCCCGGCTTGATCTTGCCGTCCCAGATGGCGTCGATGTGCTTCATCGACCAGCCGCCGAGCGGGCCCATGATCATGGCGCCCATGAACATCGGGATCTCGGTACCGGCGATGACGCCCATGGTGGCGATCGCGCCCACGACGCCACCGCGGGTGTCGTAGACCATCCGTCCACCGGTGTAGCCGATGAGGATCGGCAGCAGGTAGGTGATCATCGGCCCGACGATGCCGCCACCGGCGAAGTCGCCCCAGCCGCCGATCTCGGCGACCCAGCTTCCGGCGCTGTCGCCGATGCCGAGCTTCGGCAGCCAGCCCACCTCGATGAAGAGGGCGGTGATGAGGCCCCAGGCGATGAAGGCGCCGATGTTGGGCATGACCATGTTGGAGAGGAACGTGCCGAACTTCTGCACGTGCACCCGCGCGCCCGACCGGGTGGCGGGAGTGGTGTCTGTGGTCGCCATTGGTTGTGTCCTCCATGAGAGCTCGACGGGGGTGACCCCCGTCACACGATCTCTGGATTAAACCTCACGATCGGGCCTGTTGCCAAGCGTTCGGGCATGATCTGTGCCCGAATCTGTGGTTTTACCGAAAACGGGAGGTTGGCCTAGCTGCCCAGCTGGCTCTCGAAGAGCGCCTTCTCCGCCTCGTCGTTCCACGTGTCGCCGGGCCCCAGCTTCTCGGCGACGTCCGGCAACGTCTCCCTCAGCTCGTCGAGCCCCATGAGGGGGAGGTCGTGGATCTGGGGGAAGATCAGCACCTTCCCGGAGTAGCGACCGTCGACCAGTGCCTGGAGGCCGTCCTTGGCCGCCAGCATGCCGCCGACGGCGCCGACGATGGATCCCGGGGAGAGGTCGCCCTGGTTGGCCAGGTCCACCACCTGCTGCTGGTCGTGGATGGTCAGGCCTGAGGTCCCGGTGTACTGGGCGTTGTCCAGGTAGACCGCGCTCAGGTTCAGCGGCGCCAGCGTGCCGTTGGGAACGCCGGCGAAGAAGACCAGCATGCCGTCGGACTTCATCAGTGTGTCGGCCTCGGCCATCACGGCGGAGATCGGGACGCTGACCACCACGTCGTCGGCACCCTGGCCGTCGGTGATCCCCATGACGAAGTCGTGGAGGGACTGGTCCGCGGCCTGGGAGTTGAAGGTGAGCAGCTCGCAGTCGTTGCTCTCCGCCAGGTGGGCCAGACGGTCCTCGAGGCTCTTCAGGCGCTCGTCGCTCACCTCGGTGGCGACGATCGTGCGGGGGCCGTCGGGCTGCTGGATGGCCCGCTGGACGTGCATCAGCCCCATGGGGCCACCGGCGCCCACGAAGACCGTCGTGCCCCGCGGACGCAGGTCACAGCGGTTGCGCGCCTCTCCGTAGGAGGCGGCGATGTCCGGACCCCGGCCGCCGAGGTAGGCGGTGTAGTCGTAGTGCAGACGACCGACGTCGGTGTCCACCAGGCCGTCGAGGGCGGTCTCGCCCACCATGTTGAGGGTGCCCCGCCGGGCAATGTGTCGGGCCACGGCACCCACCGTCGCCGCGGAACGAGGATCGAGGATGACGATGTCGTCGAAGCCGGCGCCGTCGGTCAGCTCGTCCACCAACGACTGGTAGTCGTCGGTGCCGATGCCGTTGCGCACGACCGTGGTGGCCGAGGTGCGCTCCACCAGCTCCTGCACCGAGGCCGGCGCGTCGGTCATCACGATGGTGGCCGGAGCGTCCAGCCCCGAGGAGAAGAGGTAGTCCCGCTCGTCCCCGGGCCGGCCGACGATCCACATGGTCCCGCCGGCCCGGGGTTCGAGCCGGCGACGCTGGGTGTAGGCGGCCATCACGCAACCCCACGGCTCCAGCGTGGACCCCTCGGCGTACCCCATCGTGTCGGGGAGGGGCAGCAGGCAGGCGCCGTCGTCGGTCTCGAGCATCTCCGAGCCCATCAGGTGGTACTGGATCAGCCCGCCGGGGATCGTGTAGCCGTAGGCGGTGCTCTTGCCGTCCTGGTAGATGTCGGGCTGCACGGCCAGCCGCTGGCCCGCGTGGTACCGGTCCTTGAGGTTGTCGCCGACCTCGATGACGGTGAGGCTGACCTCGTGCCCCAGTCGGGTGGGCTCCTTGGACAGGTCGCGGTCGTAGAGCTTCGGGTGGCTGCCGCCCTGGCGCATGATCTTCACGTCGGAGAAGCAGAGGCCCACGCTGTCGATGCGCACCAGCATGTGGTCGGCATCGGGTGACGGGATGGGGAGCAGCTCGGGCTGGTCGTCCTTGCCCATGTTCTCCTCGCCCGCGCCCCACAGGTTCCAGGCCCAGGCAGCTTCGGGCAGCTCGAGGTCGGCCGCGCGGTACCGGTCGTACGCTGATGTCATGGTTCCTCCGTGGTGAGGTGGATGGAGCCTCCGTGAGGGAGGCGCGGAGTCGGTCGGCACGGGGCCTCAGTGGCCGAGCAGCTCCCGCACAGCAGCCCGCGCGGCCATCGGGTCGGGGGCCCCCAGCGCAGCCTCGGCCGCGGCCTCGCAGGTCTCGAAGCTGACCTTGCCCAGCTGCGCGCCGACGGGGCGTACGGCTCGCGCGGCCATCGAGAGCGACGAGATGCCCATGCCGATGAGCGCCGTCGCCAGCAGCGGGTCGGCCGCGGCCTCGCCGCAGACCCCGACGGGCTTGCCCGCCTCGACTCCCGCGTGCGCCGTGATCGCGATCAGCTGGAGCACCGCCGGCTGCCACGGGTCGGTCAGGTGGGCGAGGTCGGTGGCCATGCGGTCGGCGGCCATGGCGTACTGGGTGAGGTCGTTGGTGCCGATGGAGAGGAAGTCGACGACCTCGAGCATCCGGTGGGCGAGCAGCGCCGCGCTGGGGATCTCGACCATGACGCCGGCCTTGAGCCCGCGCGCGTGCACCTTCTCGGCGAAGTCGGCGGCCTCGGCGACGGTCGCGACCATCGGCGCCATCACCCACGTCTCGGTGCCGGTGCGCTCGGCCGCCGCGGCGATGCCGTCGAGCTGGCGGTCCATCAGGCCCGGGTTGCCGAAGCTCAGCCGCAGGCCGCGTACGCCGAGGGCGGGGTTCTCCTCCCCCTCCTGGGTCGCGAACGCGATCGGCTTGTCGGAGCCGGCGTCGAGGGTGCGTACGACGACGTAGCGACCGTCGGAGTAGGGCGAGAGGACGTCGGAGTAGATGTCGGCCTGCTCCTCGACGCTGGGCTCGTCCTTGCGGTTGAGGAAGCACAGCTCGGTGCGGAACAGTCCGACCCCCTGCACGGGCTCGGTGCCGGCGGACGCGGCGGACGGCCCGTCGGCGACGTTGGCCAGCAGCTTGATTGGCAGTCCGTCGGAGGTCGACGCCGGGCCGTTCCAGCTGGCGAGCTCCTCGCGCAGGCGGCGGCTCTCCTCGACACGGGCGGACGCCTCGTCGGGGTCGGCGCCCTGCTCGACGACACCGGTCTCGCCGTCGACCACGACGAACGCGCCGGCAGGGATCTCCATGCACCCCGCGGCGCCGACCACGCACGGGATGCCGAGCTGGCGGGCGATGATCGCGGTGTGGCTGGTGGCGCCTCCGCGCTCGGTGACGAGCGCGGTGACAAGTGCGGGGTCGAGTCCCGAGGTGTCGCTCGGGGCGAGGTCCTCGGCGACCAGGATCGACGGCTCGCTCGGGGTCGGCACGCCCGGCGGGGGCTCACCGACGAGGTGCGCGACGACCCGGCGCTCGATGTCGCGCAGGTCGGTGACCCGCTCGGCCATCAGGCCGCCCATGTTGGTGAAGATCGTGACGAACTGCTCCACCGCGCCCTGCACGGCCTTGACCGGGCCCTGCCCGGACTGGAGGTTCTTGGCGACGGCGGAGCGCAACCCCTTGTCACGCGCGAGGCCGGCGCTCGCCGTGAGCACCTCGGCCGCCGCGCCCTGGGCGTCGGCGGCCTTGGCGGAGAATGTCTCCGCCACGGCGACCGCCGCCTCGTCGTACGCCGCCAGCGCGGCCTCCGCGTCGGCGAAGTCTCCGTCACCGAAGCGGGCGATCGCGTCGGGCGACACCTCCCCCCGCACGTGGAGGACGGGCCCTGCGGCGACGCCCGGCACGACCGGGGTCCCGCTCAGGGAGTTCGCGGATGAGCTCGCCGGTGTGGTCATGGACACACCGTAGATCACTCAGTTGTTGACAAGCAACACATTCGGTACTAAAACAACACATACACAGATCCCCCGGGAGGTGGACCGATGTACGCCGAAGAGCGCCAGCAGGCGATGGCTCACCTGATCAGTCGTCGCGGCCGGCTGTCCGTCGTCCAGCTCGCCGAGCAGTTCGAGGTCACCACCGAGACCGTCCGCCGCGACCTGTCCACCCTGGACCGGATGGGGCTGGTCCGTCGGGTGCACGGCGGCGCCGTGCCCGCCGGGTCCCTCACCGTCATCGAATCAGGCATCGTCGAGCGTGACCAGTCCAACACGCAGGCCAAGGAGGCGATCGCCAACGCGGCCGTCGCCCTCCTCCCGCCGCCCGACTCCATCGTGGTCATCGACGCAGGCACCACGACCGCCCGCTTCGCCGCCGCACTCCCCCGCGATCACCGCCTCACCGTCATCACGCACGCGGTGCCGGTGGCGACGCGGCTGGCCGGCCTGCCGCAGATCGAGCTGCACCTGCTTCCGGGCAAGGTCCGGCCCACCACCCACGCCGCCGTCGGCGCGGACACCGTCGCCACCCTCGCCGATCTCCGCGCGGACGTCGCGTTCGTCGCGACCAACGGCATCACCGTGGGGCACGGGCTCACCACCCCCGACAGCGACGAGGCGGCCACCAAGCGCGCGATCATCGCCTGCGCCCGCAGGACCGTGGTGCTGGCCGACTCCACCAAGCTCGGGGTCGAGACCGCCGTACGCTTCGCGACCCTCGACAGCGTCGACGTGCTGGTGACCGACAGCGACATCGACGCCGCCGACCGCCGGGCGCTCGAGGGCGCCGGCATCGAGGTGGTGGTCGCATGATCCTCACCCTGACCCCCAACCCGAGCGTCGACCGCACGGTCGCCCTCGACGGCGAGCTGAGCCGCGGCCAGGTCCACCGGGTCGCCTCGGTCACCTCGCAGGCCGGCGGCAAGGGCGTCAACATCTCCCGCGCTGCCGTCAGCGCCGACATCCCGAGCATCGCCGTCGTGCCCGCCGCCAAGGACGACCCGTTCGTCCTCGAGCTGCTCGGGGCCGGCATCGACTGCCGGCCGGTGCAGCCGGCGGGAGACGTACGCGTCAACCTCACCATCACCGAGCCCGACGGCACCACGACCAAGCTCAACTCCCCCGGCGCCGCCGTGCTCCCCCTCCACCTCGAGCTGATGGCGCAGGCCGTGCTGGTCCGCGCCTCGAGCGCGGACTGGACCGTGCTCGCCGGCTCGCTGCCCGCGGGCGCACCCGCCGGCTTCTACGCCGACCTCGTACGCCGCCTGCACGAGGTGGGTGGCCGGGTGGCCGTCGACACCAGCGAGGCGCCGTTGCAGGCGCTGGTCGACGCGCTGTCGCACTCGGCCCCCGACCTGATGAAGCCCAACGGCGAGGAGCTCGCCTCGTTCACCGGCGCCGACGCCGACGAGCTCGAGTCCGACCCCGCCGCCACCGCGGCGGCGGCGCGCCAGCTCGTCGACCGCGGCGTGGGCGCCGTCCTGGCCACCCTCGGCGGCAACGGCGCCGTCCTCGTCACGTCCGAGGGGGCGTGGCACGCCAGCCCGCCGCCCACCACTGTCGTCAGCACCGTCGGTGCCGGCGACTCCAGCCTCTTCGGCTACCTGCTCGGCGACATCCGGGGGCTGCCCGCCCCGGAGCGCCTGGCACTGGCCGTCGCCTACGGCAGCGCCGCCGCAGGTCTCCCCGGCACCACCATCCCCCAGCCGTCGCAGGTCCGCCCGGACCTCGTCGGCGTCACCGCCTTCGGAGGCACAGCATGACCGCACTCATCACCACCGACCTCGTCAGGCTGGGCGCCGACTGGGGCTCGGACAAGCACGACGTCATCCGAGCGCTCGCCGACGTCGTCGACGGCGCCGGCCGCGCCACCAGCAAGGACCAGCTGGTCGAGGACGCCTTCGCCCGCGAGTCCACCTCGGCCACCGGACTGCCCGGCGGCATCGCCATCCCCCACTGCCGCACGTCCGGCGTCGAGGTCCCCACGCTCGCCTTCGCGCGGCTGGAGCCCGCCGTCGACTTCGGGGCCAAGGACGGCCCTGCCGACCTGGCGTTCCTCATCGCGGCCCCGGCCGGAGGCGACGCCGACCACCTCACCATCCTCACCAAGCTGGCCCGCGCCCTGGTGAAGCCCGCCTTCACCGACGCCCTGCGCGCCGCCGAGACCGACGAGGACGTCGTCGACCTGGTCACGCACGAGCTCGGCGAGCCCGCCCCCGCTGCCAAGGCTGCCGCACCCGCCGCCGCAGCAGCCGCCGCGGCACCCACGGCCGCCGCCTCCGCTGCCGCCCCGGCCGCCCCGGCGACGTCCGGCACCTCGACGTCCCTCGTCGCCGTCACGGCGTGCCCCACCGGCATCGCCCACACCTACATGGCGGCCGAGGCCCTCGAGGCCGCCGCCGAGCGCGCGGGCGTCGCGCTCCAGGTCGAGACCCAGGGCTCCGCCGGCTCGACGCCACTGGCGCCGTCGACGATCGCCGCCGCCGGTGCGGTGATCTTCGCCGTCGACGTGGGCGTCCGTGACCGCTCGCGGTTCGCCGGCAAGCCGATGGTCAGCTCCGGTGTGAAGCGACCCATCGACGACGCCGACGCGATGATCGCCGAGGCCCTGCGCTACGCCGCCGACCCGGCCAGCGCCCCCAGGGTCGAGGGCACGGCGTCCGAGGCCGGTGCCACGGACGGCGGCAAGGAGTCCTTCGGGGCCACGGCTCGCCGCGTCCTGATGACCGGTGTCTCCTACATGATCCCGTTCGTCGCCGCGGGCGGCCTCCTGATCGCCCTCGGCTTCCTCTTCGGCGGCTACGAGATCGTCAACGACGGCCAGTCGATCGCGGTCGACAACACGTTCTTCAACCTGCCCGACGTCGACGAGCTCGGCCTCGACCACGCGCTCGGCGGCAGCGCGTTCTTCGCCTACCTCGGCGCACTGCTGTTCACGCTCGGCGCTGCTGCCTTCGGCTTCCTCGTCCCGGCTCTCGCCGGCTACATCGCGTACGCCATCGCCGACC
Source organism: Nocardioides ganghwensis (assembly GCF_014779655.1). Classification (GTDB taxonomy): domain Bacteria; phylum Actinomycetota; class Actinomycetes; order Propionibacteriales; family Nocardioidaceae; genus Nocardioides; species Nocardioides ganghwensis. The sequence goes on along the minus strand of NZ_JACXYX010000012.1, from coordinate 166,541 downwards.
GCCCGGGCATCGCGCCGGGCTTCGTCATGGGTGCCATCGCCGGCACGCTCAACTCCGGCTTCCTCGGCGGCATCGTCGGCGGCGTGCTCGCCGGCATCGTGGCGCTCTGGATCACCCGGTGGAAGGTGCCCACGTGGATGCGTGGCCTGATGCCGGTGCTGGTGATCCCGCTGCTGGCGACCCTCATCTCCGGCTTCGTCATGGTGGTCATCCTGGGCAAGCCGCTCGGTCGCCTCATGGTGGCCCTGAGCGACGGCCTCAACAGCCTGCAGGGCGGCTCGGCGATCATCCTCGGCGTCATCCTGGGCCTGATGATGGCCTTCGACATGGGTGGTCCCCTCAACAAGACCGCCTACGCGTTCGCCACGACTGGCCTCGGCGCCGCCGCGACCGCGACCGACGCACCCGAGCTCAAGGTGATGGCCGCCGTCATGCTCGCCGGCATGGTCCCGCCGCTGGCGCTGGCCCTGGCCACGGTCGTACGTCCGAAGCTCTTCACCGTCCCCGAGCGTGAGAACGGCAAGGCCGCCTGGGCGATGGGCGCCTCGTTCATCACCGAGGGCGCCATCCCGTTCGCCGCGGCCGACCCGCTGCGCGTGATCCCCTCGATCATGGCCGGCAGCGCCGTGACCGGCGCGCTGTCGATGGGCCTCGACGTCGGCCTCCGGGCCCCGCACGGTGGCATCTTCGTGCTGTTCGCCGTCGACGGGATCCTCGGCTTCGTCATCGCCCTGGTCGCCGGCGTCCTCGTCAGCGCCGCGCTCGTCGTCACCCTCAAGAGCATCAGCCACACCGACACCGACCTCGCTACTGTCTAGTCGACCGACCGTCCGTACGACACCACCCTCAAGGAGAACCATGCCCAGCAAGTCCGTCGTCGTCGGCTCCGCCGTCGGCCTCCACGCCCGTCCCGCCGCGATCATCGCCGAGAAGGCCGGCGAGCTCGGCTCCGACGTCACCATCAACGGTGTGGACGCCAGCTCCTCGCTGATGATCATGACCCTCGGCGCCGGCAACGGCGACACCGTGGAGGTGGCGGGCGACGACCAGGCGGCCGTCGACACGATCGCCGCGCTGGTCGAGCAGGACCTCGACGCCTGACCCGCTGATCGCCCGACGGGCGGTGCGCCGGCCACATCCCTCGTGCGGGGAAGGTGGCTGGCGCACCGCCCGTCGGTGCGTCCGGGACGTACGTCAGTCGCGGGCGCGCGTGGCCAGGTAGACCGCACGCATCCCGACGGCCCGCTCGAGCTGGCTCTCGACGACGGAGAAGAACTGGCGGCGGTAGGTGTCGTCGGTGACGGCGGAGACCGTGAAGTAGAAGCCGCTGAACGAGGCCAGGAACAGCGAGACCTTCATCAGCGACAGCGAGACGTGCGGCAGGAGCGGCGCGGCCGGGATGAAGTCGCGGCCGGTCCACGACTCCTGCGTCTTGGTCTCCATCACCAGCGAGCCGAACAGCATGAAGAACACGAAGACGGTGATCGACAGCAGGAGCACCTGCACCGCCTGGATCACCAGCAGCACGAGGATCAGGTTCCAGCGCTCGAAGCCGGACACCTGGGCGTGGGCCTGCGGGTCGATCGCGGGGTCGGCCGCCACCTCGCGGCTGGCCGCCTCGAGCGGGGTGCCGGCGCACGCGCGGACGATGAAGGCGTCGTCCACCTCGTCGTCGACGCGGTCGACCTCCTCGGGCAGGCGCACGAGCAGGAACAGCACGGCCAGGCCGAACATCAGCAGGACCGTGACCCACAGCAGCCCGAAGGGCAGGTTGCTGGTCATCTCCCACGCCTCGGCGTTGACGAACAGGAACGTCACGAAGACCAGGAGCAGCGGCAGCGCCCGCGAGGCCATCGGCGCGATGAAGCGCACGCTGCCGAGGGTGCGGGACAGCGCGAAGCCCAGGATGGGTCGGGCGTGCAGGGCGGTGGAGGCGTACCAGAGCAGCCCGAGCACGGCGACGGAGAGCCACAGCGCGGGTCCGGCGGCGTACGACTCCGAGGCCCACGCGAGCACGCCGGCGCCGGCCGCGAGCACGACCAGGACGACGACCAGCGACACCAGTCGTCTCGGTCGCAGCCCGGCACGGGCAGCCGCCCGCTCCTCGGCGACGAAGTAGGGCAGCCCGTGGGCGAGGAACCACGCCTCGACCGCCGTACGGTCCCCCGTCACGCGAGCAGCTCGCGCGCCCGGCGCACGTCGTCGTGCATGGTCTCCACGAGCGCCTCGATCCCCTCGAACTTCACCATCCCGCGCAGCCGGTCGACGAAGGCGACCTCGACCTCGACCCCGTAGAGCTCGAGGTCGTCGCGGTCGAGGACGTAGGACTCGACGCGCCGCTCGCGCTCGCCGTCGAAGGTCGGGTTGGTGCCGACCGAGATCGCGGCCGGGAACCGTTCGCCGGTGTCGAGGCGGGTCAGCCACCCGGCGTAGACGCCGTCGGCCGGCGCCGCGTCGACGGGCGGGAGCGGGACGTTTGCGGTCGGGTAGCCGAGCTCGCGACCGCGCTTGTCGCCCTCGACGACCGTGCCGCGCACGGTGAACGTCCGGCCCAGGGCCTCGGCCGCGCCCGCGACGTCACCCGTCGCCAGGCACTGGCGCACATAGGTGGAGCTCCAGACCTGCGGTCCGCCGTCGAGGGCGACCCCGACGGTCTCGAAGTCGCGGCTCTTCCCCGCCTCGACGAGGGTGGCCACGTCGCCGGCGGCCTTGGCGCCGAAGCGGAAGTTGGCACCCACGACGACCGCACCCGCGTGCAGCGTGTCGACGAGGATCCGGTCGATGAAGTCCTGCGGCGTCCACGCCGCGATCTCGCGGTCGAAGCCGACGACGAGGATCGAGTCGACACCGGCTGCCTCGAGCAGCCGGGAGCGGGTCTCGATCGAGGTGAGGGTGGGTGGGGCGTGCTCGGGCCGCAGCACCGCCATGGGGTGCGGGTCGAAGGTCACCGCCACCACGGTGTCGATGCCCAGCCGCCGCGCCGTCGCCCGCGCCTCACGGAGCACGTGGGCGTGGCCCAGGTGCACCCCGTCGAAGTTGCCGATGCTGACGACCGTGCGGCCGAGGTCGGCCGGCACGTCGTCGACGTCTTGCCAGATCTGCACCTGCGCAGCCTAGCGACGCGGGGCCGGCACCCCGCGTCGCCGGGTCTGCCTGTCGCTAGCCGACCTTGATGCCGCGGAACATGCCCATGAACGCGTGGGGCATGCCGCCCATCGAGGCATCGGGCCAGAAGCACACGAGGACGTAGTCGCCCTTCGGCAGGCGGTAGTTCATCGCCACCGTCTTGCCGGGCGACACCACACCACTGTCGAAGCCGACGCGGAAGCTGACCGGCGGCGGACCTTCCTCGCCCTCCATGAGGCCGTCGAGCCACGCCGCGAAGTCCTTGGCCGTCTTGCCCTTCTGGAGCTTCACCAGGCTCACGAAGTGGTTCTGCGAGCTGAAGTTCTCGAAGGTCAGCGTGCCCCGGCGCGGAATGGTCTTCGGGCGCTTGGACCAGCTGGCGCTGCCGACCGCCCTGACCGTGGGTCCCGACGGCATGGCGGCACCGGTGTCGGTGCCCGCGACCGTGAACGCGGTGAACGCCGACGGCCGGTTCCTCTCGATGTCGGCGGCGTAGTAGGTGCCGACCGGCAGGTTCACCGTGAGCTTGCCGATCTTCCCGCGCAGCACGTTGACGCCGCCGAACAGGGTCACGTTGGCCTCGAACCGCTTGAGTGCCCTGAGCCTGCCCTTGTCCAGGCCCGCGTCGACGTCGGCGATGGCGTCCTCGAGGGTGTAGCCCTCAGCGAGCTGGAGCAGCTGGAAGCCGGACCGCTTGGCCTCGGTCGTCACCCGGAACTGGCTGACGCCGGGCTGGATCGTGGTGGCCATCACCACGTTGTGGGCGGCGGTGATGCTGACCGACACGGTGCCGGCTGCTGTCTCCCGTGCAGCAGCACCGGCGGCTCCGGCCGTGGTCCCTGTCAGCGCACCGGCGGTCAGCACCAGGACGCTGACGGCGGATGCGGCGATGCGATGGACGAACATGGATGCCTCCTCGAGCGCCGGGCCGCACCCTGCGACCTCTCGGCCCTCTCACACCTTGCGCCTGCATCGCGCCTGGCACCACCGACATGTCAGGTGGTCAAGACCAGCCGTTCACCCGCAGGGGTGGAAGTGGCTCGGGTCAGACGAAGACGGCGACCGGCCGGGCCTGCTCGCCGCGCTGCTCGTAGAGCGCCAGGAACGCACCGTCGGGGGCGAAGACCGCGTGCGGGCCCTCGCCCGGGAGCGCGAGCTCCAGTGCCCGCCCGACGCGCACGTGCGCCGCCTGCTCGTCGTCGACGTCGACGGCCGGGAAGGTCGCGCGCGCCGCCTCGGCGATCGGCAGGACGGCGAAGTCCTCGGACAGCTGCTCGAGCGTGCGCGCGACCGAGAGGTCGAAGGAGCCCACAGCCGTGCGCCGCAGCGCGGTCAGGTGCCCGCCGACCCCGAGCGCGGCGCCGAGGTCCCGCGCGATGGCGCGGATGTAGGTGCCGGACGAGCACCGCACCGAGACGCGTACGTCGGGCAGCGCCACGTCGTGCACCACCAGCTCGTGGATGGTGACCGGCCGCGGCTTCAGCTCGACCTGCTCGCCGTCGCGGACCCGGGCGTAGGCCCGCTTGCCGTCGACCTTGATCGCGGACACGGCGGTCGGCACCTGCTCGATGTCCCCGACGAAGCGCGCCAGCTCCGTGCGTACGGCCTCCGGGTCCACGCCGTCGGTCGCTCGGGTCGCGACGACCTCGCCCTCGGCGTCGTCGGTCGTCGTCGCGACGCCCAGCCGGATGGTCGCCTCGTAGGCCTTCTCGGTAAGCATGAGGTGGCCGAGGAGGCGGGTGGCGCGGTCGACGCCCAGCACGAGCACGCCGGTGGCCATCGGGTCGAGGGTCCCGGCGTGGCCGACCTTGCGGGTGCCGGCGAGCCGGCGCACCCGGGCCACGACGTCGTGCGAGGTCATGCCCGGGGCCTTGTCGACGACGACCAGACCGGGGTCGACCATCAGGAGCGGTCGTCCTCGTCGTCGAGCGCGTCGTCGAGCCTGTCGAGTTCGTCGTCCTCGTCCTCGTCCTCGAGGTCGTCCTCGGCCGCGCGGGGCTTCTTGTAGGGGTCGGGCTCGCCGGCGTAGGCCTCGACGCGACGGGCCGCGACCTCCTCGTCCTGCTGCTTGGCGCGCGCGAGCACCTCGTCGAGCGCGCGGGCGCTCTCGGGGAGGGCGTCGGGGATGAAGGTCAGCGTCGGCACGATGCGCATGCCGAGCTGCTTGGCGACCTCGGAGCGGATGACCCCCTTGGCGGACTCGAGCGCGGCGGCGGTGCTGGCCAGCTCGTCCTCGGTGCCCAGCACGGTGTAGAAGATCGAGGCCTGCTGCGAGTCGCCGGTGAGGCGTACGTCGGTGACGGTGACGAAGCCGAGGCGCGGGTCCTTGATCCGGCGCTCGAGCATCTCGGCGACGATCACCTGGATCCGGTCGGCGATCTTGCGCACCCGGGGATTGCTCATGGAAGTCACTCTCTCAGGAAGATGACGCTGGCCGAGCGGTCCCTTTGAGGGGACCGCTCGACCAGCGAGGGGTACTGCGTGATCAGCTGCGCGGGATCTCGCGCATCTCGAAGGCCTCCACGACATCGCCGATCTTGATGTCCTGGAAGTTGCGGAGCACCAGACCGCACTCGAAGCCCTCGCGGACCTCGGAGGCGTCGTCCTTCTCGCGGCGCAGCGAGGCGAGGTCGAGGTTGTCGGCCACCACCGCTCCGTCGCGCAGGACCCGGACCTTGGCGTTGCGCCGGATGAGGCCGGAGGTGACCATGCAGCCTGCGATGTTGCCGGCCTTGGACGAGCGGAAGATCTCGCGGATCTCCGCCTGACCGAGGGTCGACTCCTCGTAGACCGGCTTGAGCATGCCCTTGAGCGCCGCCTCGATCTCCTCGATCGCCTGGTAGATGACCGAGTAGTAGCGGATCTCGACACCCTCCTTGTCGGCCATCTGGCTCGCCTTGCCCTGCGGGCGGACGTTGAAGCCGATGATGATGGCGTCGGAGGCTGCGGCGAGGTCGACGTTGGTCTCGGTGATCGCACCGACACCGCGGTCGATCACGCGCAGGGAGACCTCGTCGCCCACGTCGATCTGGGACAGCGCGTCCTCGAGCGCCTCGACCGAACCGGACACGTCGCCCTTGAGGATGAGGTTGAGCTCCTGGCTCTCGCCCTTCTCCATGGACGCCATGAAGTCCTCGAGGCTGCGGCGCACGCGACGCTTGGCCTGCATGGCCGCACGCTCGCGCGCCTCGCGCTTCTCGGCGATCTGGCGGGCCATGCGGTCGTCGTCGACCACGATGAAGTTCTGGCCCGCACCCGGCACCGCCGAGAGACCCAGCACCATCGCGGGACGCGACGGGTCGGCCTCGGCGATCTCGTTGCCGTGCTCGTCGAGCATCGCCCGGACGCGACCGTGGGCCGGACCGGCCACGATCGAGTCGCCCACGCGGAGGGTTCCGCGCTGGACCAGGACCGTGGCGACCGGACCGCGACCGCGGTCGAGGTGCGCCTCGACCACCAGGCCCTGGGCGTCCTGCGTGGGGTTGGCCCGCAGGTCCAGGGACGCGTCGGCGGTGAGCACGACGGCCTCGAGCAGCTTGTCGAGGTTGAGCCCGGCCTTGGCCGAGACGTCGACGAACATCGCGTCGCCGCCGTACTCCTCGGGGATCAGGCCGTACTCGGTGAGCTGGCCGCGGACCTTGGTGGAGTCGGCCTCGGGCTTGTCGATCTTGTTGACCGCGACCACGATCGGGACCCCGGCGGCCTTGGCGTGGTTGAGCGCCTCGACCGTCTGCGGCATCACGCCGTCGTCGGCCGCGACCACGAGGATCGCGATGTCGGTGGCCTGGGCACCACGGGCACGCATGGCGGTGAACGCCTCGTGGCCGGGGGTGTCGATCAGGGTGATGCGACGGTCCTCGCCCTCGACCTCGGTGTGGACCTGGTAGGCACCGATGTGCTGGGTGATGCCACCGGCCTCCTTGTCGACCACGTTGGCGTCACGCAGCGCGTCGAGGAGCTTGGTCTTTCCGTGGTCGACGTGACCCATGACCGTGACGACCGGCGGTCGGACGACCAGGTCGGCCTCGTCGCCCTCGTCGGCGCCGAACTCGAGGTCGAACGTCTCGAGCAGCTCGCGGTCCTCGTCCTCCGGGGACACGATCTGGACGACGTAGTTGAGCTCCTCGCCGAGCAGCTCGAACGTCTCGTCGCCGACGGACTGGGTCGAGGTGACCATCTCACCGAGCGAGAACAGCATCTGGACCAGGGCGGCCGCGTCGACGTTGATCCTCTCGGCGAAGTCGGTCAGGGACGCACCGCGCGGCAGGCGTACGGTCTCGCCGTTGCCCTTGCGGACGCGCACACCGCCGATGGTCGGGGCCTCCATGGCCTCGAACTCCTGACGACGCGCCCGCTTGGACTTGCGGCCGCGACGCGACGGACCGCCGGGACGCCCGAAGGCACCCTGGGTCTGACCGCGCTGACCGGGACGACCGCCACCGGGACGACCGCCACCGGACGGGCCGAAGCCGCCGGGGCGTCCGGGAGCGCCACCCGGGGCGCCGGCACCGGCGCCGGGACGACCCGGGGCACCGCGGCCGGGGGCACCCGGACGACCGGGGCCGCCACCGGGGCCACCACGGGCCGGACGGGCGCCCGGACCGTTGCCGAAGGCCGCCGGGGACTTGGGCATCATCGCCGGGTTGGGGCGCGGCATGCCGGGGCGGGCGTCGCCGCCACCAGCACCCGGCGGACGCGGCGGACGGTTGTCGTCGCCACCCGTACGGGGTGCGGGGCGCTGCCCCATGCCCTGGCTGGGGGCGAACGGGTTGTTGCCGGGGCGCGGGGCACCCGGCCTGCCGACGGGCCGCGGGGCCGGGCTCGGCGCCTTGGCCGCCGGAGCGGCGGGGGGCTCGGGCTCGGCCGCGGGGGCCTGCGGCTCGGCGGCCGGAGCCTTGGGGCCGGGCTTGGGGCCGGGCCTCGCCGCCGGAGCGGCCGGCTCGGCAGCCGGCTCGGCGGCGGGCTCTGCAGCGGGCTCGGCGGCAGCCGGGGCCGGAGCCTCGGCAGGCGCCTCGGTCGCGGCAGGCGCAGGCGCCGGCTTGGGGCCGGGCTTGGGCGCGGCCTTCTTGGCGGCAGGCTTGTCGGCCTCGGGCGCCTTGTCGGCGGCGGGAGCGGAGGCCGCAGCGGCCTTCAGCTCGTCGCCGTACTGCTTCTTGAAGCGCATCTCGACGGGGGGCTCGACGGTCGACGATGCCGACTTGACGAACTCACCCATCTCCTTGAGCTTCTCGAGAACGAACTTGCTCTCGACTCCGAACTCCTTGGCGAGTTCGTGGACTCGGGTCTTTGCCACGGTTGGTAACTACTCCTTCTGGTCCGTGACCCCAGAAGGAGAGGGGAAACGGAACAGCTAGTGGGTGTGCACACTCATTACGAGTTACTCATCGAGTGCTCATGAGCTGCGTGCTCCAGTTTCTGGTCGGTCGTGCTGTGGATCGGATGGGTCGTGCAACGAGGCGAGGTAGTCCTCCACCGGTGCTCCGGCGAGCGGGACTCCCGAGCGCAGGGCCCGGGGGAATGCTCGGCGTCGCACCGCGAGCTCCCAACACTCGTGCGTGGGGTGCAGGTGCGCCCCACGACCGGGTGCCCGGCGGTCCGGATCGGGCACCAGGGCTGGCGTGCCCCCGGCGTCCGAGCCTGCGACCACTCGCAGCAGCTCGCTCGCAGCGGCCCTGGTCCGGCAACCCACGCAGGTCCGGACGGGTCCGGGCGCAGGGGTGTCAGACGTGGTGGCCACTGATCGTCACTCTACTGCGTGGGGCCACTGGTTTACGAACTGAGCCCCACGCCGGCACCTACTCCGGGGCCGGCGCCTCGTCCGAGCGGATGTCGATGCGCCATCCGGTGAGCCGGGCGGCGAGGCGGGCGTTCTGGCCCTCCTTGCCGATGGCGAGGGAGAGCTGGAAGTCGGGCACGACCACCCGGCACGAGCGCGCGGCGAGGTCGACGATCTCCACGGAGTTGACCCGGGCCGGCGACAGCGCGTGCGCAACCAGCTCCGCGGGGTCCTCGGCCCAGTCGACGATGTCGATCTTCTCGCCGTGCAGCTCGCTCATCACGTTGCGCACCCGCTGTCCCATCGGGCCGATGCACGCGCCCTTGGCGTTGACGCCGGGGACGGTGGAGTGCACCGCGATCTTGGTGCGATGGCCGGCCTCGCGGGCGATGCCGGCGATCTCGACGGTGCCGTCGGCGATCTCGGGGACCTCGAGCGCGAAGAGCTTCTTGACGAGGGTCGGGTGGGAGCGCGAGAGCGTGATCTGCGGTCCGCGCATGCCCTTGCGCACCGAGGTCACCAGGCACTTGATGCGCTCGCCGTGGACGTACTTCTCCCCCGGCACGCGCTCGCTGACGGGCAGGATCGCCTCGAGCTTGCCCAGGTCGACCATGACGTCGTCGGGGTTGCGGCCCTGCTGGATGGTGCCGGAGATGATGTCGCCCTCCTTGCCGGAGAACTCGCCGAACTTGATCTCGTCCTCGGCGTCGCGCAGGCGCTGGAGCATCACCTGCTTGGCAGTCGTCGCGGCGATGCGGCCGAAGCCCTGGGGCGTGTCGTCGTACTCGGGGCCGGCGGTGCCGTCCTCGTCGAGCTCGCGCGCCCACACGGTGACGTGACCGGTCTTGCGGTCGAGCTCGACGCGGGCGGGGTGGTGGGACTCGGTCGCGCGCTGGTAGGCGGTGAGCAGCGCCTGCTCGATCGCCTCCGCGAGCACCTCGAAGGAGATCTCCTTCTCCCGCTCCAGCATGCGCAGGATGCTCAGGTCGATGTCCATCAGTCGTCCTTCTTCTCGGTCTTGCGGTTGAACTCGATCTGCACGAGGGCCTTGGCCACGTCGGCGTAGGACACCTCGTGCCGCTCGCCGTCGACGGCGAGCGTGGCGGCGTCGTCACTGGAGGCGACGACGCGACCGGTCAGGCTCGACCCGTCGACGAGGGTGGCCTTGACCAGCCGGTCCTCGTTGCGCCGCCAGTGCCGCGGGAGCGTCAGGGGGCGGTCGACGCCGCGGGAGGTGACCTCGAGCGTGTAGGGCATCTCGCCCATCACGTCGGACTCGTCGAGCACGCGGGAGACCTCACGCGTGGCGTCGGCGACGTCGTCGAGCGTGACGCCGCCGTCCTTGTCGACGGCGACGCGCACCACACGGCGCTTGCCGGCGGGGGTGACCTCGACGGCCTCGACGTCGAGGCCCAACACGCGCAAGGGGTCGACCAGCTCCGCCTCGATGCGGTCCCGGGTGGCTTCCTGTCGGGGAGTGCTCATCGGGTGCGACCTCCTTGTGTAGTTGTCGAGGGATCACGATAGCGGCCCCCTACCGGGCGTCGACATCCCCGGGCGACCGGTCCGGACCGGAGCGTCGGATGGGTAGGGTTCGGGGGTGCCCGGACGCCCGCTGACCCGTCGTACGGCGGTCGTCTCGGCGGTCGGGTCGGCGCTCACGGCGCCCTTCGTCCTCGCGGCCTGCGACATCGATCCGCCCGCGTCGTCGGACGGGTCGTCCCCGGCCACTCCGCCGCCACCCGAGGACGCCGAGCTCGTGGCGACCGTGGTGGCAGAGCTCGTACGCGCCGGCGCGGTGCTGGAGGCGGCGACCCTGTCGGTCCCCGCCCTCACTCCCCTGCTGGAGCCCGTCGCGGCGGCCCACGCCGACCACCTCGCACTGCTCTCCGGCGCGGTCGCGGACGCCGACGTACCTGCCTCGGAGCCGCCCGCGATCGCCGCCGGTCGGGCACGCGCCCTGGCCGCGGTGCGACGCTCGGAGCAGCGGCTGCAGCGCGCGGTCAGGCAGGCCTGCCTGACCGCCGCGAGCGGCGACCTGGCGCGAGTGCTCGCCAGCGTGGCGGCCTCGACGGCCCAGCACGGCGCGGCCCTCGCGGACCCCGCGGTCGGTCAGGCGGAGGCACCATGAGCACCCTCGACGCCCTCCAGGCCGCGCTCGCCGAGGAGCACGCCACGCTCTGGACCTACGGCGTGCTCGGTGCGCGTACGTCCCAGTCGGCCTCCCCGGCGCTGTACGACGCGGTGACGGCGGCGTACCGGCGCCACCGGGCGCGCCGCGACCAGCTGCGCCTGCTGGTCCGCGACGCCGGCGGCGAGCCCGTCGCGGCAGCCGTCGCCTACGAGCTCGACGGAGCGCTCGTACGTCCGCCGCAGGTCCAGCGGGCCGCGGTCGGCCTCGAGGCGGCCGGCGTGGAGACGCTGCTCGCGCTGGTCGCCCGGTCGAGCGGCGAGGTGCGCGACTGGGCGCTCACCGAGGCGACGTGGTCAGCCGTGTGGCAGCTCGAGCTCGGCGGCGCCGCGCAGACCTGGCCAGGCGCGCCCGAGCTGGACTGAGGGCACGACCGAGGGCTTGGCCGAGAGCTTGGCCGAGAGCTTGGCCGAGAGCTTGGCCGAGAGCTTGGCCGAGAGCTTGGCCGATGAACCGCCCCGGGAACGGGAAAGCGGCCCGCGGCCTCAACCCTTGGGAAAGTCCCGAGATCTCTCCCAAGGGCCGAGGACGCGGACCGCCTGATGGGGTTGGTCAGCATCACCCTGTGTCGGCCGGCCTGTGGGGTGGCCGGTTCGACATGCACAATCATGCATTCGATCCCGGGCGAACGTAAGCACATCTCACTTGCATGTTCCTGCAACGCACGAAGTTGCAGAAGTGCCGCGCTCAGGGGGCGTCGAGGCGCCGTACGACCCCGGGGACCTCGGCCAGCGACATGACGGTCGCGTCCGGGTCGCCCTCGGTGTGCCCGACCTGGGCGGGCGGGATGGTGCTGTGCGGCACGTGGATGGCCCGCAGGCCGGCGTTGTGGGCGCCCCACACGTCGTCGAAGAGCCGGTCCCCGACGTAGACGCACGCGGCCGGGTCGCTCACGCCCACCGCCTCCATCGCGGCGCCGAACGCCTTCGGCGAGGGCTTCGTCCACGGGATCTCGCTGGTGTAGACGTCACCGTCGACCAGGTCGTAGACACCGTCGCGCTCGAAGAAGCCCACGTGCCACTCACGCGGCCAGACGGTGTTGGACAGCACGCCGACCTTGAGCCCCATCCCCCGGAGCTCCTCCCACATCGGCCGCACCTCGGGGTCGGTCGAGGTGTGCGGCTCCCAGAAGTCGTAGTAGGCGGACAGCAAATCGGGGTCGTGGTCGAGCCCCGCCTCGGCGAAGAGGTCGGCGATGGTCGCGCTCTGCTGGTGGTCGCGGCTGCGTCCCCAGACGACGTCACCCGCGCGGTGCAGACGTGCCGCGTGGGCGTGGTGGTCGTCGTCGGGCGTGGGCGTGCGGCGTACGGCCTCCGCCAGGGCCAGCGACTCGGCATGGAAGTCCACGTCGTGCCAGCGGGTCAGGGTCCCGCCCCAGTCGAAGATGACGGCCTCGATGCGCGTGGAGGTCATGGGGGCGAACCTATCGGGGGACGGACGGCGGGATCGTGGAGGATCCGAGCCACCCGGTGACTCGGATCCTCCACGATCACGGGTGACCTAGCTGCGGACGATCTCGGTGATCCGCGCGACGGCCGAGCCGACGGCGACGTCCTCGCGCTCGCCGGAGCGGCGGTCGCGGACCTCGACGTTGCCGTCGGCGAGGCCGCGGCCGACGGTGACGATCGTGGGCACGCCGATGAGCTCGGCGTCCTTGAACTTCACGCCCGGGCTCACCTTGCCGCGGCGGTCGTCGTAGATCACCTCGACGCCCTGCGCGGCGAGGTCGGCGACCAGCCGCTCGGCGGCGTCGAAGATCGCGTCGTCCTTGCCGGCGGCCACGACGTGCACGTCGGCCGGCGCCACGGCGCGTGGCCAGCACAGGCCCATCTCGTCGAGGGTGTTCTCCGCGATGGCGGCCACGGCGCGCGAGGGGCCGATGCCGTAGGAGCCCATGGTGACGGTGACGAGCTTGCCGTTCTCGTCGAGGACCTGGAGCCCGAGGGCGTCGGCGAACTTGCGGCCGAGCTGGAAGATGTGGCCCATCTCGATGCCGCGCGCGGCCTCGAGGATGCCGTCGCCGCGCGGGCACGGGTCGCCCGCGCGCACCTCGGCGGCCTCGATCGTGCCGTCCGGGGTGAAGTCGCGGCCCACGGTGAGGTCGAGCACGTGGCGACCGGGCTCGTCGGCGCCGGTCACCCAGCGCGTCCCCTCCACGACCCGCGGGTCGACGAGGAACCGGATGCCGGACGTGCCCTTCTCGCCGAGCACGCCGGGGCCGATGTAGCCCTTCACGAGGTCGGGGTACTTCGCGAAGTCCTCCTCGTTGAACGGCCGGAACTCCGCCGGGTAGAGGGTCGCCTCGAGCCGCTTGGGGTCGACCTCGCGGTCGCCGGGGACGCCGATGGCGAGCGGCTCGCTGGTGCCGTCGAGCTGGGTGACCACCATCAGCACGTTCTTGAGCGTGTCCTCTGCCGCCCACGGGCGGTCCTCGCGCGGGAACGAGCGGTTGAGCAGCTCGACCAGCGAGTCGATGGTGGGCGTGTCGGGGGTGTCCTCGACGTGCGCGTCGGGCGCGTCGTCGTACGGCACCGGCGCGGGGGACGGCGTCTCGACGGCCTCGACGTTGGCGGCGAACCCGCATGCGGGGCAGGTGACGTAGGTGTCCTCGCCGACCGCCGCCTTGGCGAGGAACTCCTCGGACTTCGAGCCGCCCATCGCGCCGGCGTGCGCCCGCACGATGACGTACTCGAAGCCGAGCTTGTCGAAGATGCGGATGTAGGCCTCACGGTGCTTGGCGTACGACGCGTCGAGGCCGGCGTCGTCGACGTCGAACGAGTAGGAGTCCTTCATGATGAACTCGCGCCCGCGCAGCAGGCCGGCGCGCGGGCGGGCCTCGTCGCGGTACTTCGTCTGGATCTGGTAGATCGAGAGCGGCAGGTCCTTGTAGGACGAGTAGAGGTCCTTCACCACGAGGGTGAACATCTCCTCGTGGGTGGGGCCGAGGAGGTAGTCGCCGCCCTTGCGGTCCTGGAGACGGAAGATGTTGTCGCCGTACTCGGTCCAGCGGTTGGTCGCCTCGTAGGGCTCACGGGGCAGCAGCGCGGGGAACGACAGCTCCTGCGCGCCGATGTCGTCCATCTCGTCGCGGACGATGTTCTCGATCCTGCGCAGCACCCGCAGGCCGAGCGGGAGCCAGGTGTAGATGCCGGGGGCGGCGCGGCGGATGTAGCCGGCGCGGACCAGCAAGCGGTGGCTCGGGACCTCGGCGTCGTTGGGGTCGTCGCGCAGGGTGCGCACGAACAGGGTCGACATGCGGAGGATGCGGCCAGTCATGGGCGCATGATAGGTGCGGGGCCCACGGCCCAGCGAACCCATGAGGCGGTCGACCCCCGGAGGCGACCGACGACCCCCGCCGGACGTCTCCTCGACGACATCCACGACACCCCGGGGGAACACCATGCGCCACCCACGCCGGACCCGCTCCATGCTCGCAGTCCTCACCACCGTGCTCACCACGATCCTCACCACGACCGCCACGACCGCCACGACCGCCACGACCGCCACGCCGGTGCTGCCCGCCCACGCCGCCGCACCGACCGTCGAGCTCCAGCCGGAGCGGTTGCCGCGTGGCGCCGACATCGGGGTCCCCCACATCGACGACGGCGACTTCGTCGACGGCGACCGGCGCGTCGAGCTGCCCGGGCAGGCCGCCGAGGTGATCGGCCGCTCCGGCGACGCCTGGCTCGTCGGCACCTACGACGTCGACCCCATGCGCAACCGGCGTGTCGTGCGCGTCGAGGCGGACGGCACTCTGCGCCCCGTCCTCCGCGGGCTGGACCCGTGGGAGGTGGTGCTCACTGCAGACGGCAGCCGGCTCGTCGCCGTGCCCCGCCCCCGACTGCGGGGGTCGGTCGTCAACGTCTGGGCCGCCGACGACGGGAGCCTGCTCGCCCAGCGCGAGTTCTCCGGCTACCTGGGCGTCGTGGACGCCGACGAGCGCCGGGTGCTGCTGCACATCAACCGTCGGCTGCTGTGGTGGCGGGTCGCGAGCGACCGCGTGCGCACGCTCACGCGGAAGTACCCCAACGCGGCCAGCATCGAGCACGACCTGATCAGCCTCTACACCAAGGACCCCTACCGCGGCGGCTGCACGAAGCTGGTGCGGCTCAGCGACCTGCACGACACCCTGTGGGAGTCGTGCCGCGATCGGATCGCGGACATCTCGCCCGACGGGGCGCAGATGTTCACGATGCGCATCCTCACCGACGGCCTCGGCGCCGACGAGATCCGCCTGCGCGAGATCGACGGCACGAGGTTGGCGACCTACACCACGGGCTGGTTCAGCGACTGGGCGTGGGAGTCGCCCACGACCGTGCTGCTGAAGGTCAACGGCACGAAGAAGGCGGCGACCGTGCGCTGCACCCTCGACGCCTGCGAGAACGCGACCGACCCGGTGAAGGTCCAGATGCCCTGACCCTCTCAGGTCCCCAGGACCGTGAACGAGGCGGCGGTCGCGGCCAGCACCGGGTCGCCGGCCGCGGCCTCGCGGGCGGCGAGCATCGCGTCGCCCAGTCCGCCGCCCTGCCGCAGCCTCGCGTGCAGCGCGACCATGACGTCGACGGTCGCGGCGTCGTCGACCTCGGCGAGGCTGGAGACGACCCCGGCGGTGCCCATCGACAGCAGTGCGGCGGCCAGGCCGAGGAGCTCCTGGTCGCCGACGGGCTGCATGACGCCGGACTCGCAGGCCGACAGCACGACCCGGTGGGGCGGGCGCTCGAGGCGCTGGAGGTCGTGCACCAGCAGCGGGCCGTCGGCGAGGGTGAGTGAGGAGAAGAGCGGGCTGTCCTCGCGGAAGTGGCCGTGGGCCGCGACGTGGGCCAGCGACGCGCCGTCGAGCGCGGCGAGCGCGGCAGCCACGGTCGCGGCGTCGCCGTCGAGCACCTCTGCGCCGGGGTCCTCCGCGGCCACCGCGGGCACCTCGGCCCCACCGCTCCCGAGGCCCGGCCCGACCAGCATCACGCGCCGGTCGTCGTCCGCGGGCCGCGCGGACCTCGCCCGCAGCCACAGCCGGGCAGAGGGGGTGCTGGTGACCGGCCGGTGCGCCAGCGACGGCAGCAGCCCCCACGGCACGCCCTGCAGCGCAGCGGTGCCGGACACCACGATGCGGGACTCCCCCACCCCGTCGAGCGCCGCACCGAGCAGCGAGCGCTCGAGCCGGGCCCCGGCGACGTCCAGCTGGGCCCGGCGGCCGCGCGCGGCCTGGCGCAGCGTGAAGAGGGCGAAGTCCACGGCCTTCGCGGCGGCATCGGCCTCGCCGACGACGCGGTGCCGTACGCGCCCACGCCCTGCGGTGAGTGCGTGGAGGACGCCGTCGACCTCCGTGAGCTCGACCATGACCGTGTCGTCATCCGCGAGCCCGTCAAGAAGCACCCTGACGTCGAGGCTCGCCGCCGTCTCCCCGGACCCCCGCTCCTGCAGCAGCCGGCGCCGCACGGTCTGCTCGAGCCGGGTCGCTCGCGCCTCGAGCGGGCCCGTGGGCGAGCCGTCCGCGCGAGCCTCGTCCAGGCGGCGCCGCTGCGCGCGCAGGGCAGCCAGGTCCGCTGCGGTCTGCGGGTCGTGGCGGGCCGTCCTCGCCGGCGTGGAGAGCGCCGTGGCCCGCCATCGCTCAGACCACCGCAGCACCTGCCGCGCGTCGCGACGCTCGATCGCGATCCGGGTGCCGAGCTCGGCGAGCGCCGCGCCGTGTCCAGCCGCCCCGGCCCGCAGCTCCTGGCTGCCGAGGGTCGCGTGGTGCTCGTCCAGCGCCCGCAACCCCAGCTCGCACGCGCGGAGCACACCGCCCGAGTCGCCGGCCGCCTCCCGCGCCCGGGCCTCCGCCAACCAGCCGAGCGCACGGACCGAGCCTGTGGCGGCCCTGCGGAAGGTCGCCGCCTCCGCGAGCCATGCGGACGCGAGCCCGTCGGCGCGCGACGACCGGACGCGGCTCGCCAGGCTCGCCCCGAGCAGCAGCGCCTGCGGCAGCTGCGGAGCGCCGGCCTCCCGCATCGCGGGAACGACCCGCTCCACCCGACGCAGCAAGGAGGCGGCCGGGGCCCCGGCCCGGTCCCGGGCAGTGATCGACAACAGGTCGGCCTCGAGCCTGTGGACGTCGCGAGACTGTCCGCGCAGCATGGCCGATCCGTCTTCCGCGGCCGAGACGGCGCGGTCCCAGTCCCCTGCTGCGAGGGCGACCTCGGCC
The DNA here is from genome assembly GCF_014779655.1 of Nocardioides ganghwensis. Classification (GTDB taxonomy): domain Bacteria; phylum Actinomycetota; class Actinomycetes; order Propionibacteriales; family Nocardioidaceae; genus Nocardioides; species Nocardioides ganghwensis. Next base: position 149,267 of record NZ_JACXYX010000012.1, on the reverse strand, counting down.
ACGGCCACGAGCAGGTCGGCCTGCTCCCGCGGCTGCAGGGGGCGTGCGACGAGTGCCGCCTCGACCACCGCCAGGGCGTCCCCCGCGAGTCCACCGGCCAGGTAGGCCACCGCCTGGTCGATGACGAGGTCGACCATGGTCACGCCCATCTCGTCCAAGATCGCCGCAGCCGCGGCGTAACGCTCCAGCGCCTCTGGCAGGTCGCCCCCGACGGATGCGAGCCAGCCGATGTTGAGCTCGCTGACGGCCACGTCGATCGGATTGTGCAGGGCGGCCGAGATCTCGCCGTAGCGGGCGAACGCCCGGGCAGCCGACGCGAGGTCCCCCGTCTTGGCGTCGACGAGTCCCTGCAGGTTGAGCGCTCGCGCCTCCCACACCTGGTCACCGGCGCCCGCGAACAGCCGGCGTGCCTGGCGCAGGTCCTCGGCGCTCTCCTCGAAGCGGGCGAGGACCTGGCCCAGCACGTGGGCGCGCCGCACCAGCACCCGCGCCAACGGCACGCCCTCGACCGCGGTCACGGCGTCGTCGAGGTGCCGCAGCCCCTCCCGCATCCGTCCGGCGAGGCACAACGAGCCGCCCAGGGTCGCCATGGCGTCGGCCGACCGGTCGGCATCACCTGAGCGGTACGCCAGCCACAGGGCCGTGCGCAGCTCGGCCAGTGCAGCATCCGTGTCACCGAGGTCGCGCAGCACGATCCCGACGACCTGGTGCCCGATCGAGGCGAGCGCCGGGTCCGGGCTCGGCACGAGGACCTTCGCCGCACGTGCGCGCGCTGCCCGCGGGTCGGAGAACAGGTTGCGGAGCAGCTCTTCTGCCTCGTCACGCTCCACTCGCCCATCCTCGCTGATCGGCACCGGAAACTGTGCGAAACCGGCATACGCCGCGCGCGACCGGCGCTAGCGTCGAACCATGGCGAGCGACTGGAAGATCGGCAGCGACGAGCGACGGCGTGCAACGGACCAGCTGCGGAGCTTCCGCACGGCCAACGACGGACAGGTGGCGTGGGACACCGAGGCCCCCGCCGACTTCACCTACCTCTTCCATCCGCACCGCGTGCTCGTGCGCGCCGCGGACGCCGCGAGCTTCGAAGGTCTCGTGGCCCAGCTGGGCGAGCGGGTCCTGACCGGCGAGCTGCGCCGCGACGATGTCTCGCTGCTGGACGGTGAGCTCGTGCGCTACGTGCTGCCCGAGCGTCGTGACGGCCAGTCGGTCCCGGAGGTGCTCGACTTCTTCGAGGAGAACGGGCTGCAGCGCGGCGCGGCGTCGCCCGACCACTGGGTGCACGTCGCTCCGGGAGGCGGCGGCGGCCTCCTGTGCCCGGCCATCGAGCCCCAGGAGACCGGCCTCACCGAGCCGTGGCCACCGGTCGCCCCGCAGGAGAAGGGGCACGAGGTCAGCGTGGTGGTCGTCGACACCGGCTGGCACCCGCCCGCCGCGAACGACCCCCGTACGCCGTGGCTGAAGGGCGTCGACGGCGACGACGAGCTCAACGGCCCGGACCTGCGCCCGTACGCCGGCCACGGCACGTTCATCGCCGGTGTGGTGCGGTGCGTGGCCCCGGTGACGAAGGTGTTCGTCGAGGGGTTCGCCATCGGCGGCGTCGGTGGCGGCGGCATCCTCGAGTCCGACCTCGTGGTGCAGCTCGAGGAGGCCCTCGCCCACGACCCGCAGGTGATCAACCTCTCGGCCGGGTGCCGCACCCGGCTCGACCTTCCGTCGATCGCGCTCGAGACGTTCTACCGCACCAGGCTGCGCAAGCGGGACTGCGTGCTCGTGGCTGCCGCCGGCAACGACTCGTGGGCGGCGCCGTTCTGGCCCGCAGCCTTCGACTGGTGCGTCGGCGTCGGCTCGCTCGACCGCGACGGCCGGGTCTCGGCGTACTCCAACTTCGGCGTCTCCGCGGACGTCTACGCCCTCGGGCGCAACCTCGTGAACGCCTTCCCCGACGGCACGTTCGAGTGCAACGAGACCCCGGACAAGGGCGACGTCCGGGTCTTCAGCACCGGAATGGCGCGGTGGAGCGGGACGTCGTTCGCCGCTCCGGTCGTGGCAGGCCTCATCGCCCGGGAGATCAGCGAGACGGGCTCGTCCGCCACGGACGCCCGCGACGCGGTCCTGGCCCGCGCCGCCTATGACTCCGACCCGACGATCGGTCCGCTGATGGAGCTGCGGCAGCCCTATCCCCGTCCCTGACCGGCCGGGCCCGTCGGGCAGCTCTCAGAGCTCGACCCAGCGGCTGCTGATCGCCTTGCGGCGGTGGCGGACGGTGAAGCGGATCGACCCCGTCGGCTCGGCGGCGATCGCGAAGAACCCGACCTCGTCGAGGCCGGTCGTCCAGCTCTGCCCGTCGGTGGTCTCGACGACGACCTCGACGGTCGCCAGGTCACCGTCGAAGTCGAGGAGCTGGCCGCGCACCTGGCCCTCGTCGAGCTCGGCGTCGAGCGACCAGCCCTCCGCGGCGGTGAAGTAGAGGATGCGGGACGTGCCGAGCCCCCGCACCTGGGCGGCTGGCTCGTCGGCGGAGTCGCGCACGAGGACGAGCATCTCCCACTCGGTGTCGAGGTCGGCGGCCGCGACGACCGCGATCATCGTCGGGACCAGGTCGGGCGGCGGCGGGTCGTAGGTCGTCCACATGTCACGGAGCTCCTCGAGCAGTGCGGCGTCGTTCGCGGCAGTCATCGCTCGCCTCCTCGCGTCAGGGCGGTCCGGACCTTGGCCAGGCAGCGGGCCCGCGTGGGCCCGATGCTCCCGACGGGCATGTCGAGCTCCTGGCTGAGCGACTGGTAGTCGGGGCGGTCCATGAAGGCCACGACCCGCAGGAGCTTGCGGCACCGCTCGTCGACGGACGCCACGGCACCCCAGAGCCGTGATGCCTCGTCGTCGAGCACGGCGAGGGCCTCGGCCGACTCCACGTCGGGGAGCGCGGCGTGCAGCGTCTCGTCCTGCACCGGAGTCGCACGGCGTGCGGTCCGGGCGTGTGCGGCTGCGCCGCGCCTGGCTGAGGTGATCAGCCAGGACGCGACCGCCTGCGGGTCCTCGATGGTCGCGTGCAGTCGTACGAAGCCGAGCCAGGTCGCCTGGACGACGTCCTCGGCGGCCTCGCGGTCGAGACCGTACGCCCGCACCACGTGCCACAGGACCGGTGTCATCGCGGCAACCAGCTCGTCCACCGCGCCGGCGTCCCCCGAACGCCAGGCGATGAACGCCCCACTGGCCATGTCCCACGGTGACAGCCCGGACTGCCCCTCAGTCCTTCGGTCCTCTGACATGGCGACCATTGTCCCCATGTCAGCACAGGTGTGCGTACACCCCTGCGTGATACGGACGGGGCAGATCTTTTTTTGCCGAGTGCCCTGCGCCTAGAACATGAGGGTCGCGAAGGTCGCGGTCTGCTCGAAGCCGACCCGGGCGTACGCCGCCCGCGCGGGCGTGTTCCACTCGTTGACGTAGAGCGAGACCACGGGCGCCATCCCCGAGCCGAGGACGTGGGAGACGACCGCGGCCATGCCGCTGGTGGACAACCCCTCGCCACGGCGGTCCGGGCGCACCCAGACGCCCTGCACCTGCGCGGCGTACGGCGTCACGCAGGCCACCTCCGCCTTGAAGACCACCCCGTCGTCGTCGAAGCTCGCCAGCGACCACCCGCGGCTGATGAGCTGCTGGATCCGCGCCCGGTAGAGGTCGCCCCCGCCCGCGTCGTTCTCCGGGGAGACGCCGACCTCCTCGGTGTACATCGCCACGCACGCGGGGTAGAGCACCTCCAGGTCGCGCGGGGTGTTGGGGCGTACGTCGGGGGCCGCCGGCACGGCAGGCGGCCGGGCGATCTCGAGGTGGGGCTGGGCGGCCCGGATCTCGCGGGGGCGGGACCAGCGCGGCTCGATGAGCTCCCACAGGGCGGTGACGACGTCGCTGGGGCCCACGATCGTGCCGACGGTGCCGCGGCGGCGCAGCGCGACGTCGGCGAAGGCCCCCACGTCGTCGGGCGTGCACTGCACCGGGACGAGGTTGGCGCCGAGGTGGCACCCGGCGACGAGCTCGTCGCCCTCGAACCGCCCCCACACCTGTCCGCCGAGCCAGCGCTCGTCGAGGTTGGTGAGGCGGGCGCGGTAGTCGGCGAAGACGTTGACGACCGGGTCCTGCTCCGCGAGCGCGATGAAGGCGTCCCGGTCACCCGGGCCCAGCACGCGCACCTGCTCGCGGGTCCTCAGCACGCTTGGAGCCTAGTGGGAACCGCGTAGGGCGACCTCGCAGAGCGAGGCCGTCTCACGACACGCTGACGGAGGCCTCCGCACCGTGGGGTGCCTCAGAGGTCGGCGAGCACGTCGTCAGCCGACGCTGACGACGGGCTCGCCGCCGTCAAGGGCCTCCATGCCCTCGGCGATGCGCATGGCCTCCTCGATGAGGGTCTCCACGATCTGCGACTCGGGGACGGTCTTGATGACCTCGCCCTTGACGAAGATCTGGCCCTTGCCGTTGCCCGAGGCGACACCGAGGTCGGCCTCGCGGGCCTCACCGGGACCGTTGACGACGCAGCCCATGACCGCGACGCGCAGCGGCACCTCCATGCCCTCGAGCCCGGCGGTGACCTCCTCGGCGAGCTTGTAGACGTCGACCTGCGCGCGCCCGCAGGAGGGGCAGGAGACGATCTCGAGGCGGCGCGGCTTGAGGTTGAGCGACTCGAGGATCTGGATGCCGACCTTGACCTCCTCGACCGGCGGGGCGGAGAGCGAGACGCGGATCGTGTCGCCGATGCCCTTGCTGAGCAGGTGGCCGAACGCGACCGCGGACTTGATCGTGCCCTGGAAGGCCGGGCCCGCCTCGGTGACGCCGAGGTGCAGCGGCCAGTCGCCGGCCTCGGCGAGCAGCTCGTAGGCGCGGACCATCACGACCGGGTCGTTGTGCTTGACCGAGATCTTGAAGTCGTGGAAGTCGTGCTCCTCGAAGAGGCTGGCCTCCCACACCGCGGACTCGACGAGCGCCTCGGGCGTGGCCTTGCCGTACTTGTCGAGGATCCGCTTGTCGAGCGAGCCGGCGTTGACGCCGATGCGGATCGAGGTGCCGCGGTCCTTGGCGGCCTTGGCGATCTCCTTGACCTGGTCGTCGAACTTGCGGATGTTGCCGGGGTTGACCCGGACGGCCGCACAGCCGGCGTCGATGGCCGCGAAGACGTACTTGGGCTGGAAGTGGATGTCGGCGATGACCGGGATCTGGGACTTCTGCGCGATGGCCGGCAGCGCGTCGGCGTCGTCCTGGCTGGGGCACGCCACGCGCACGATGTCGCAGCCGGAGGCCGTCAGCTCGGCGATCTGCTGGAGCGTGCTGTTGACGTCGGAGGTCAGGGTGGTCGTCATCGACTGGACCGAGATCGGCGACTCGCTGCCGACGCCCACGGACCCCACCTTGATCTGGCGGGTCTTGCGGCGCGGGGCCAGGACGGGGGGCGGGAGGGCAGGCATGCCAAGGCCGACGGTCATGACTGTCATCGTACGGGCCGGGCCGTGGGATCCCCGCGCCGCCGAGGTCCCCGCCCGAGCGGTGCGGGGCCGGCGTACGGGCCTCAGCTCAGGCGCAGCGGCACGACGATGTCGGCGACGATCAGCACCACGCCCATGACGAGCATCGCGAGCCCCACGACGTACGCCACTGGCAGCAGCCGGGCGACGTCGACGTGACCCGGGTCGGGGCGGCCGAGGAGCCGGGCGACCCCGCGCTTGAGGCCTTCGTACAGGGCACCGGCGATGTGGCCGCCGTCGAGCGGCAGCAGCGGCACGAAGTTGAACATGCCGATGAAGAAGTTGAAGCTCGCGACCAGGAAGAGCAGCGTCACGATCTTCTCGGTGAGCGGGAACGCCTCGCTGGCCGCGGCCTCCCCCGCGAACCGGCCGCCGCCCACGATCGAGACCGGGCTCTCGGGGTCGCGCTCCTGGAGCCCGACGACCGCCCGGCCGACCTCGTAGACCTTCACGGGGAGCTGGCCGAGCGCCTGGACCGTCTCGACGGTCATCGTCCCCATCTGCGCGGTCGTGTAGATCAGGCCGCCGGTCTCGAAGCGCGTCTCGGGCTGCACGCCGAGGAAGCCGACCTCGGTGAGGGTCTCGTCCTCGATCGACGTCTGGCGCAGCGTGACCGTGGTGTTGGTGGTCAGCGTGAGCTGCTCGTCACCGCGCCGCACCTCGATGACGGCGTCGCCGTCGGCGTTGCCGCGGATCAGCGACTGGAAGCTCTCCCAGTCGCGGAACGGGGTGCCGTTGAAGCTGAGGATCTCGTCGCCGGGCTGGATCCCGGCCTCCTTCGCCGGGGTAGGCGGGTCGTCGGCAGTGCAGGCACGACCCTGCTCCTCGACGGGGATCACGCACTCGGGGACCGCCGCGACCGTGGGCTCGACGACCTCGTCGCGCGGGTTGCCGTAGGTGGCGAAGAGGATCGTGAACAGGCCGAACGCGATGGCGATGTTGACCGTCGGGCCACCCGCCATCACGATCACCTTCTTCCACCAGGCCAGGCGGTAGAAGAGCCGGTCGGTGTCGTGCTGCTTGACGTACTCCCACTCCGCGGCGCGCGCGTCGGAGATCAGCTGGGTGAACATCCCCGTGTTGGAGCGGCGCACCTTGTGCACCGGCTCGCCGTCCTCGTCGTACGTCGTCTCCTCGACGAGGTGCTCGGCACCCGGCGGGAGCATGCCGACGATCTTGACGTAGCCGCCGAGCGGGATCGCCTTGATGCCGTACTCGGTGTCGCCGACCTGCCTGCTCCACACGGTGGGGCCGAAGCCGATGAACCACTGCGGCACCTTGCAGCCGAACTTCTTCGCCGGCACCAGGTGGCCGAACTCGTGGAGCCCGATGGAGACCAGGATCGCCAGGACGAAGGTGACGACACCCAGGGTGTAGAGCAGGGCGGTCATGTGCGCAGATCCTTGTCAGGTCAGGAGCGTCAGGAGCGTCGGATGAGGGCGGCCGCCTCGGCGCGCGCCCAGGCGTCGGCGGCGAGGACGTCGTCCACCGTGAAGTGCTCCCTCGATGGTACGTCGTGGAGGTCCAGGACCTGCGCCACTGTCGACACGATGTCGGGGAACCGCAGCCGGCCGTCGTGGAAGGCGTCGACCGCCACCTCGTTGGCCGCGTTGTAGACCGCGGGTGCGGTGCCGCCCCGCTCCCCCGCCGCCCGGGCGAGCGTGACGGCCGGGAAGACGGCGTCGTCGAGGGGCTCGAAGCGCCAGTCGGCCGCCTTCGTCCAGTCGATGGGCGTCTCGGCGTCGGGCACCCGGTCCGGCCAGCCCATCCCGAGTGCGATCGGGACGAGCATCGTCGGCAGGCCGAGCTGCGCCACCACGGCGCCGTCGACGAACTCCACCATCGAGTGGATCAGCTGCTGCGGGTGCACCACCACGTCGATGCGGTCGAACGGGATGTCGAAGAGCAGGTGCGCCTCGATCACCTCGAGGCCCTTGTTGACCAGGGTCGCGGAGTTGGTGGTGATCACGCGGCCCATCGCGAAGTTGGGGTGGGCCAGCGCCTGCTCCGGGGTGACGGCGGCGAGCTCGGCGGCCGTACGCCCCCGGAACGGGCCGCCCGACGCGGTGAGGACGAGGCGGCGCACCTCCGCGGCGGAGCCGGCGCGCAGGCTCTGCGCGATCGCACTGTGCTCGGAGTCGACCGGGACGATCTGGCCGGGTCGCGCGCGCTCCTTGACGAGGGGGCCGCCGATGATGAGGGACTCCTTGTTGGCCAGCGCGAGGGTGTTGCCGGCGTCGAGCGCGGCGAGGGTCGGCCGGAGCCCGACCGCCCCGGTGATGCCGTTGAGGACCACGTCGCACGTCCGCGCGGCGGCCTCGGTCGAGGCCTCCTCCCCCAGCCCGGCGTACGCCGGCGCGAACTCCGCGACCTGCGCGTCGAACAGGTCCCGGTTGGAGCCGCCGGCGGTGAGCCCGACCACGCGGAAGCGGTCGGGGTTGGCGCGGACGAGGTCGAGCGCCTGGGTGCCGATCGAACCGGTCGAGCCGAGGATCACGATGTCGCGCGCAGTCACCGCGCCAGTTTGTCAGGATGGGCGGCGTGAGCAGCGTTGGGGAGGACTGGCGGGCGCTCGCCCACGCCGAGCAACTGCTCGACCTGCGCCGCAACGCGGAGGCCGAGCAGCGCTTCCGCGACGTGCTTGCGAGCGACCCGCAGTCCGTACGCGCCCTCCTCGGCCTCGGCCGCGCACTGAACCGGCAGGACCGCCACGACGAGGCGGAGCGGGTCGTGCGCAGCGCGCTGGCGCTGGACCCCGAGCACGCGGGTGGCCACCAGGTGCTCGTCGACGTCCTCTGCGACCGCCGGGACGGACCCGCGGCGGTCGCCGCCGCCGAGCGCGCACTGGCGCTCGCACCCCACGACTTCACCTCGCACTACCAGCACGCCCGTGCGCTCCTGAGCCTGCGACGGCCGCGGGTGCGCGACGCGTACGAGGCGGCGTTGCGCGCCGTCGACCTCGCCCCGCACAGCGCCGACGCGCACAACCTCGTCGGCCTCTGCCTGGACTCGCTCGGCTACCACGACCACGCGCAGGCGGCGTTCCGCAACGCCCTCGCCATCGACCCCGGCCACACGCTCGCGCAGAACAACCTCGCGGCCACTGAGCTCGATCGCGGGCGGCTGGGCCGGGCCGCGGGGATGCTGCGCTCGGCCGTCGGCAACGACCCGCAGGAGAAGCGGCTGCACGAGAACCTCGACGCGGTTCTCCTGCTGCTCGGCCGACGGGTCCTGCGGTCGCTCTTCGGCGCGGCGGTGGTCCTCGGCATCATGCTGGCGACCGGCGCGCCGTGGTGGGCCCGCGCGCTCGGCGGCGCGGCGTACGTCGGGGCGGTGGCACTGCTCGTCCACCGCGTGCGTGCCGAGCTGCCCGCGGGCGTCAGCCAGTGGGGGCGCGGGCTCTGGGGGCGCACCCGCTGGACCGGCCGCTACCTGATGGCGCTCCTGGTCCTCCTGTCGGTCGGGGTCCTGCTGCTGGCGTTCGCGCCGTACGCCGTGGCAGTGGCGGCAGGCCTCGCGCTCGCGTCCTCGCTGCAGGTGCTCGGCTTCGTCTGCGTCCTCGGCTGGCTGGGCTACGCCGTGGTGAACCTCGTGCGCGGCCGCTGACGTCCCACCTAGGGTGGGCGCCGTGGACGAGCGCCTGATCGAGAGCCTGGCCGCCGCGGTGCGCGCCGCCCCGGACGACCTGACGCTGCGGCTGCACCTCGCCGGCCTGCTGGTCGACGCCGGGCGCGGACCGGACGCGATCGCGCACGTGGCGACGGTGCTGGCAGCCGACCCGGAGTCGGTCGAGGCGCGCGAGCTGATGGGGCGGGCGATGGGCAGCGCGCCGGTCGCCGGACCCCCGACCGCGGAGGCGCCGAGCCCCGCGGAGCAGCCGGACCCCGCGGAGGCTCCCTCACCGACGACCTTCGACTGGCACGCCGCCGAGTCCGACCTCGGTGAGACCGTGGGCCCGATGTTCGTCGACGGGTCGACCGAGGACCCCGGCCCGGCGGCGTACGACGCCGAGACCGCCGGCGTGCGGCTCGCCGACGTCGGTGGACTGACCGAGGTCAAGAAGCGCCTCGAGGCGAGCTTCCTCGCGCCCCTGCGCAACCCGGAGCTGCGCGCGCTCTACGGCAAGTCGCTGCGCGGCGGTCTGCTGCTCTACGGCCCGCCCGGGTGCGGCAAGACGTTCCTCGCCAAGGCGGTCGCGGGCGAGCTCGGCGCGTCGTTCCTGCACGTGTCGCTGGCCGACGTGCTCGACATGTACATCGGCCAGAGCGAGCGCAACGTCAAGGAGCTGTTCGAGGTGGCCCGCAGCTCGGCCCCGTGCGTGCTGTTCCTCGACGAGCTCGACGCGATCGGCGGCAAGCGCTCGCTGAACCGCAGCTCGGGCGCGCGTACGACCGTCAACCAGCTGCTCACCGAGCTCGACGGCGTCGGGTCGGACAACGAGGGCGTCTTCGTGCTGGCCGCGACGAACCACCCCTGGGACGTCGACCCCGCGCTGCGCCGGCCGGGTCGTCTCGACCGCACCCTCCTGGTGCTGCCACCGGACCGGGAGGCGCGCGAGGCGATCCTGCGCACCCACCTGCGCGACCGGCCGGTGGAGCGCATCGACACCCGACGCCTGGCCAAGGCCACCGACGGCTTCAGCGGCGCCGACCTCGCGCACCTGTGCGAGTCGGCGTCGGAGAACGCCCTGATGGAGTCCGTCGGCTCCGGCCAGGTGCGGATGATCGGGATGGCCGACTTCGACCAGGCCCTCTCCGAGATCCGTCCCTCGATCGGCCCGTGGATGGAGACCGCGCGCAACGTCGCGCTCTACGCCAACGCCTCCGGGGAGTACGACGACCTCGCGACGTGGCTGCGCAAGAAGCGCTGAGGACGCGGCTCGCGCTAGTCCCCCGGCGCGCCGAACGACCAGAACGTCAGTCCGCCGACCTCCACGAGCGTGGCTCCTGCAGGAGCGACGGGCTTCTGGTCGTCCGACGCGCCGAGGGCGGCCAGCACGGTCAGGGTGTCGTCGGCGTGCCGGCACAGGACGGCGTCACCGGGCACGTCGGCGCACGCGGCAGGGTCCGTACGCCCCGCGCGCATCGCGACGTCCCAGGCGAGGTCCTCGCCGTCGACCCTCAGGACCACCCCGTCCGGCGTTCCGGCGAGCACGACCTTGCCCTCGGCGCCCGGCGAGTCGTCGTGCTGGACGACGGCGCCCACGCGGGCGGACGCGAGCACCGCGACCACGGCCGTCTCGTGCGGCAGCGACCCGACGGCGACCTGGTCGCCGAGCCCGACGCCGAAGGCGCGCAGCACCCCGGCGCAGGCGGCCACGTCGGTCAGCAGCCGGGCGAAGCTGTGCTCCACGCCGTCGATCGTCAGCGCCGTGTCTTCCGCCCGCCCCCGGATGACGTGGACGTCGAGGGCGTTGTAGCAGGCGTTGAGGGTGCCGGGGTCGCCGTCGGAGGGCGCGCGGAACCAGTTCACGTCGTCGGTGGTCATCGCGGCCTCAGGCCAGCCCGTTGTCGGCGGTCGCCGCCGGCTTCGCGGGCGTACGCAGCCAGGCCGTGAAGAACGACCCCAGGTCCTGGCCGCTGACCCGCGCAGCCACCTCCTCGAACTCCGCGCTGGATCCGTTGCCGCCCTCCTGCTCGCGGATCCAGCTGCGGACGATCCGCCAGAAGACGGCGTCGCCGACGCGGTTGCGCAACGCCTGGAGCGTCATCGCGCCACGGCCGTAGATGGCGGAGTCGAAGATCCTCTCCGCGCCGGGGTCGCCCACGACCACCCTCCAGAAGTCGGAGGTGGGAGCGACGTTGTCGTAGTAGCTGCGCAGGATCGAGGCACCCGAGCGGCCACCGTGGGTCTCGGCCCACCGCCACTCCATGAAGGTCGCGAACCCCTCGTTGAGCCAGATGTCCGACCACTGCTGCACGGCGATGTCGTCGCCGAACCACTGGTGGGCGAGCTCGTGGACGACGAGGCTGGTGTAGCCGGCGCCGACGGCCGGGTAGGTCGGACGGGTCTGGTTCTCCAGCGCGAAGCCCGGGTTGAGGGCGGTGGTGATGCCGCCGACGACGGAGAACGGGTACGCGCCGAGGTCCTTCTCGAGGCCGGCCACGACGGCGGGGGTCTTCTTCATCAGGCGCATGCTGGCGGCCTGGTCGCGCTCGCTCAGCCGCTGGGAGACCGCGACGAGCCACGGCAGCCCGCGGTGCCGGCCCTTCTCGATCGTGAAGTCACCGGCTGCGAAGAAGGCGAGGTAGGGCACCATCGGCTCGTCCGCGCGCCAGTGCCACGTGGTCGTCCTCCTGCCGACCCTCCTGCCCTTCAGCTCGCCGTTGGAGATGACCTCGCGGCCCTGGGGGACGCGGATCCGCACGTCGACGATCGCCTTGTCGAGCGGGTGGTCGTTGGCGGGGAACCACCAGGGCGCCATGTGCGGCTCGTTCATCGTGACGACCTCGCGCTTGCTGGCGAGCCAGTTGCGCTGCCCGGCGTAGGAGTACTTCGCCGGGCGGCCGGCGTACCTCACCACGACCGCGTGCTCGGTGCCCGCGGCAAGGGGCTGGGCGGGGGTGATCCGCAGCTCGTGCCCCCCGTCGGTCTTCTCGAAGTCGGCCTCGACGCCGTCGACCACCACGTCCGAGACCTTCAGCAGGAAGTCGAGGGAGAAGCTGGACAGGTCCTGGGTCGCGGTCAGCCTCACCGTCGTCCGGCCGCTGAGCCGCTTGGTCCCCAGCGCGTAGCGGTTGGCGATCCGGTAGGACCGGACGTCGATGCCGCCGTTGCCGTCGAGCGGCCAGTAGGGGTCGCCGATCCCGGACGCCCCGGCGACCGGAGCGGCGGCCCGCTCCTCGCCGGTGGCCGGGACGCTGGTGAACGCCACGGCGAGCGTCGCCAGCAGCGCGACGGTCAGGAGGGGCCGGGACATCGCTCGGGTGGTCACCGTCCGAACCTAGCGCGATCAATTCGGTTGCGGTGGCGCACCGTGCTCGTGGACGATGGCGCCGGCGACACCAGCCCGCCGCGTGCAGCCGCACGCAGGTGCCCCGTGACCCGAGAGGAGCCGTGACATGTCCATGACTGTCCTCGGCCTGCCCGCCGACCACCTCTCGCACACACGGAGCACCCACGTTGTCCCACCTGCACACCGATCACACCTTCCCGGAGGACTTCCTCCGGCCTGACGACCGTTCGCCCCTCGAGGGCATCGACGAGTCGTTCGTCTTCACCTACGACACCTACTCCGACGAGCTCGGAGAGGGTCAGCGCTGGTCCCGCTGGGAGGACCTCGAGGCCCTGATGAAGGGTCCCGAGCCGCGCCCCGACTGGGTCGTGACCTCCAGCGGAGCCATCGACACCGAGCTCGGCGTCCTCAAGACGGGCAAGGAGGCCGACGTCTTCCTGCTCGAGCGCGAGGACCCGCACCGCCCGGAGACGGCGGTCGTGATGGCCGCCAAGCGCTACCGCGACACCGACCACCGCTCGTTCCACCGCGCCGCGTCCTACACCGAGGGCCGCTCGATGAAGCGCTCGCGCGACAACCGCGCGCTCAAGCGCAAGTCGACCTGGGGCCGTCAGGTCGCGGCCGGCGAGTGGGCGGTCTCGGAGTGGAACGCGCTGCGTCGCTGCTGGGAGCTCGGCCTCCCGGTGCCCTACCCGGTCCAGATCGACGAGACCGAGATCCTGATGGAGTGGATCACGGTGACCGTCGACGGGAGCACCGAGACCGCCCCGCGCGTGGCCCAGGTCCGTCCGGAGCGCTCGGTCGTGGAGGGCTACTACGAGCAGCTGCGCGACGCGATGGCCACGTTGGCCCAGGCAGGGCTGGTGCACGGCGACCTCTCGCCCTACAACACCCTGGCCGCCGGCGACCGGCTCGTCATCATCGACCTGCCGCAGATGGTGGACCTCGTCGGCAACCCGCGCGGCATGGACTTCCTGCTGCGCGACTGCGCCAACATGTGCGCCTGGTTCCGCTCCCGCGGCCTCGAGGTCGACGAGCAGGAGCTGTTCGGGGAGCTGATGGCGCACGCGTTCTGAGCCGGGCCCGGACCGCTGTGCCAACTCACCGGTTGGCACGCCAACGCGTCGGTTGGCGGCCTGGGGGCCTGCCACGGGCCACTTCCACCACCCAGGTCGCCAACTGATGGGTAGCAGCCGACCCTCGGCCGCCTAGGTTTGCTCCCGTGAAGCACTCCCACGGTCGCCTCGTCGACGTCACCGCCCTGCCCGAGCTCGACCGTCGGCTGGCGGCCGGCGCGACCTCGCTCACGGGGTGGCGCCTGGTCGGGCTCGACCTCACCGACCGCGGACCGGCCCTCCTGCAGCGCTCGCTCGAGCAGGCGCTGTTCCTCGGGTGCGAGTTCGCCGAGGGGGACGACGACGCCGTACGCCGGGCGGGCGCGATGGTGCTCCACGAGATCCCCGGCGTCCCGGTCGACACCTACCGCGCCACCCTCTACTCCCCCGGCGACCTCTACGACACGCCCCGCTACGAGGACAGCCTCGACGCGCGGGCGTACGCCTGGTCCCGACGCGGCGACGGCCCGGACGACACCCTCGCGATGGCGCTGCACGACCACCACGTCGACGCGGCGCTGACCGCCTGGGTGGCCGGTCGAGACGTCGTCGGGGTCATGGGCGGCCACGCGCTCGAGCGCGGCACCCCGGCGTACGCCGACGCGGCCCGCCTCAGCCACGCGCTCGCCGACCGCGTCACCGTCGCCACGGGCGGCGGGCCGGGCGCGATGGAGGCGGCCAACCTCGGGGCGTACGTCCCCGGGGACCTCGAGCCCGCCCTGGCGGCGGTGGCGCCGGTCCCCTCGTACGCCCCCGACGTGGGTGAGTGGGCGCGGGTCGCGCTCGACGTGGTGGGGGCGACGAGCGCCGGTCGGGAGTCGCTCGGCATCCCGACGTGGCACTACGGCCACGAGCCGCCGAACGTGTTCGCCACGTCCATCGCGAAGTTCTTCCACAACGCGCCGCGCGAGGCCGTGCTGCTCGAGGTCTGCAACGCCGGGATCGTGTTCCTGCCGGGTGCCGCCGGGACGGTGCAGGAGGTCTTCCAGGACGCCTGCGAGAACTACTACGCCGACGCCTCCGCCGTGGCCCCGATGGTGCTCGTCGGGCGGCACCACTGGACGGAGCAGCTGCCCGTCTGGCCGCTGCTGCAGGCCCTGGCCCGTGATCGCGCGATGGAGCCGTACGTCCACCTCGTCGACAGCGTCGAGGAGGCCGTCGAGGTGGTGGCCGGGTGAGCTCCCCGCGGCCGCGAGGGCTCAGCCTGCGCGGCGTCGCGTGCCGGCAGGGGCGCTCACGTCGCGGTAGTGGCTCACCAGCAGGTCGTTGACGGCCCGCCAGGTGCGGTCACGCACGCTGAGCCGGGCGGCGGCAGCCATCCGGCGCCGCAGCACCGGCTGCGTCACCAGCCGGTCGACGTGCGCCGCCAGCTCGTCGCCGTCGCCCGGCTCGTAGAGGTAGCCCGCGACGGTGTCGTCGACGACGTCGATCGGTCCGCCCGCCCGCGGCGCGACCACCGGGACGCCGCTGGCCAGGGCCTCCTGGGCGGACTGGCAGTAGGTCTCGTGGCGACCGGTGTGGACGAAGACGTCGAGCGTGGCGTACGCGCGGGCGAGCTCGTCGCCGTGCAGGACCCCGAGGAACGCCGCGTCCGGGAGCAGCGCCCGCAGGCGGGCCTCCTCCGGTCCGCCCCCGACCAGCACCAGCCGTACGCCCGGGAGCCGGTCGACGTGGGCGAGGAGCTCGAGCTCCTTCTCGGGGGCCAGCCGCCCTACGTACCCGACGAGCGCCTCGCCGTGCGGTGCCAGCTCGGCGTGCAGCGCCTCGTCCCGCTTCGCCGGCTCGAAGAGCACCTGGTCCACCCCGCGCGGCCAGCGGGCGACGTCGTCGATGCCGAGCCGGGCGAGCTGGGCGATGCTGGCCGTCGACGGGGCCAGCGTCCGGTCGACACCGAGGTGGATCCGGCGGGTGAGCGACTCCATCGCCCGGGCGCCGCCGGGCACGCCGTAGCGGTCGGCGAACCCGACGAGGTCGGTCTGGTAGATCGCCACGGTGGGGACGCCGAGGGGCCGTGCCGCCTTGGCGGCCTGGTAGCCGAGCGTGGCCGGCGAGGCGATGTGCACGACGTCGGGACGGAACCGTTCCATCGTCGCGCGCAGGCGGCGACGGGTCTCCAGACCGATCCGGAAGTCGGCGTAGAACGGCAGGCTCGCCCCGCGCGCGTGCGTGACCGGGAACCCGGCGTACGTCCCGGGGCCCGTCGGGGCGACCAGCTCGGCCTCGTGGCCCTCCGCCGCCAGGTGCTCCAGCACCCGCCGGACCGAGTTGGTGACGCCGTTGACCTGGGGCAGGAAGGACTCGGTGACCACGAGGACACGGAGCCGGGACGGGGTGGTGCGGCTGCGACGCCGCCTCTCGAGCAGGTCCATGCCACGGACGCTAGGAAGCGACCCGCAACGGAAGCCCCGGTCCGTGCGAAGGTCACGTGAACGGTCTTCGACGCCCCGGCGCCGCGACCCGGGCTACTCCTTGGCGGCGAGCTGCCCGCAGGCGCCGTCGATCTCCCGGCCGCGGGTGTCGCGGACCGTCGTCGGGATGCCCTTGGCCTCGAGGCGCCGGACGAACTCGCGCTCGTCGGCCGGGTCAGAGGCGGTCCACTTCGAGCCCTCGATCGGGTTGAGCGGGATGAGGTTCACGTGGACCCAGCCCCAGTCGCCGTACGAGTTGAGCACGTCGCCGAGCAGGTCGGCGCGGTGCGCCTGGTCGTTGATGCCGCGCATCATGGCGTACTCGATGGAGACCCGGCGCTTGGTCTTCGCCGCGTAGTTCCAGGCGGCCTCGACGGTCTCGGCGACCGAGAAGCGCGTGTTGATCGGGACCAGCTCGTTGCGCAGCTCGTCGTCGGGCGCGTGCAGGCTCAGCGCGAGCGTGACCGGGATGCCCTCGTCGGCGAGCTGGTTGATCCGCGGCACGAGGCCGACGGTGGAGACGGTGACCCCGCGGGCGCTCATCCCGAGGCCGGCCGGCGAGGGGTCGGTGAGGCGGCGTACGGCCCCGATGACCGCCTTGTAGTTGGCGAGGGGCTCACCCATGCCCATGAACACCACGTTGGACACGCGGCCGGGACCACCGGGGACCTCGCCGCGGGCCAGCGAGCGGGCGCCGGCGACGACCTGCTCGACGATCTCGGAGGTCGACATGTTGCGCTGCAGCCCGCCCATCCCGGTGGCGCAGAACGGGCACGCCATGCCGCAGCCGGCCTGGCTCGAGACGCAGATCGTGGCGCGGTCGGGATAGCGCATCAGCACCGACTCGACGAGCGCGCCGTCGAAGAGCTTCCACAGCGTCTTGCGGGTGGTGCCCTTGTCGGCCTCCATCGTGCGCAGCGGCGTCATGAGGTGCGGCAGCAGCGCGGACACGAGCTCGTCGCGCTGACCGGCCGGCAGGTCCGTCATCTCGGCCGGGTCGTCGACGAGGCGGGAGAAGTAGTGGTTCGAGAGCTGCTTGGCACGGAAGCCCGGCAGTCCCATCTCCTCCAGGCGTGCCTTGCGGCCCGCCTCGTCGAGGTCGGCGAGGTGCGGAGGCGGCTTCTTGCGGCCGCGCGGCTCGTCGAAGACGAGGGGCAGGGTCGTGATCGGCTGCTGAGTGGAGTCGGACATCGCCCCGATCCTCCCACCCCGGCGGGCACCGGGTCGATTCAGCGAGCAGGCGAGGGCGTCAGGCGTCGACCATGAAGTAGAGCACCAGCGAGGCCACTCCCAGCACCACGAGGGTCGTGACGACCATCCCGACGAACATGAACTGGGCGAAGCGCCGGGTCTTGCGCTTGACCAGCATCGCGATCGGCACCACGAGGGCGAGCAGCACGAAGGGGAAGAGCTTCTCGGCGGTCTCGTAGGTGAAGAGGAGCCGCAGGATGCCGGCGAAGGCGCCCGGCACGGCCGTGACGTAGAGCATCCCGGCGAAGAAGCCGGTGATGCCGGCGAAGGTGGGGTGGCTGTGGTGCCACCACTCGAAGTGCCGGTCCTGCGGCAGCTCGCCCTGCTGGGCCTCGTGCGTCTCCACGCCGTCAGCCTAGGTGGTCGACGGCGCCCGACGACGCGGGGCACGCGGTGACCGGGGCATCCGGCCGGGTGGTGCCGGTCACGGGTCGACGCGGATGACGTCCGGCATCGCCAGCGACTCCCAGCGCTCGAGGTCGGGCGGCTTCCCCGTCAGGTCGGCCGCCACCAGCGTCCAGGCCGTGCCGTGCCCGACGAGCACGACGTCCGCGCCGGCGTGCACCTCCAGCACCCGGCGTACGGCGGTGGTCACCCGTCTGCGGCAGTCGTCCAGGGGCTCCCACCCGTCGACTGCGGGGCGGTCCGGGTGGTCGAAGGCTCGGCGCACGGCTCCGGCGAAGTCCTCGACCCACTCCCCCGTGCGCTGGTGCTCGCGGAGGTCGGCCAGGACGCCCACCTCGCCGTCGGTGAGGAGCTGGGCCGTCTGCACCGCCTTCGGCTCGGGCGAGGTGAGCCACGCTGCTCGCGCGGGCAGCCGTCCCGAGTCCCGCAGCGCCCACACGCCGTCGTACGCCGCCGGGTCGAGGGCCCACTCGGCGGCGGGGACACCGGGCGTGACGAGGGGACGTCCGTGCCGGACCAGGTGCAGGGTCATCGTGCCGTCACCCCGTCGTCACCCCGCCAGGAACTCCCGCGCCCCGCGCAGCCGGGTCGCGAGCAGCCGCGAGGCGAGGGACGAGTCGAGGCGTACGTCGATGGGGCCGGGGTCGGCGAGGTCGGACCGTCGACCCGCGCGCAGGACGCCGGGGTCCAGGCCGTCGCGCCGGGCGACCAGCCGGCCGAGCTCGAGGCGGCTCACCGGGTCCGCTCCGCCGACGTGCAGCACCCCGCGCACGTCGTTGCCCGCGAGCTCCACCAGGGCCGCCGCCAGGTCGGCGACGTGGACCGGGCAGCGTCGCTCGTCCTGGAAGAGCGCGCCGTCCGCGCCGCGGGCCAGCTCACGGAACAGCGCCTCGTGCTTCGACTCCCCGTCGCCCAGGAGGAGCGAGGTCCGCGCCACCACGACGTCTGCACCGGACGCGAGCGCAGCCGACTCGGCCAGCACCTTGGCCTCGCCGTAGGCCGACACGGGGTCGGGCACCGCCGACTCGTCGTAGGGCTGGTCGGAGCCGCCGAACACGACGTCGGAGGAGACCAGCACCAGGCGCGCCCCGACGCGGGCGGCGGCCTGCGCGACGTGGACAGCGCCGGCTCCCGTGACGTCGGGGTCGGACTGGACGTAGGCGGTGTGCACGACCGCGTCCGGGCGGTGCCGGTCGACGAGCGCGTCGACGGCTGCGGGGTCGCGTACGTCGGCGTCCGCGGAGCCCACCGCCACCACGTCGTGGCCCGCGGCAGCGCGTACGACGTGCCGGCCGAGGTATCCCGTCCGGCCGCCCGTGACCAGCAAGCGCATCTGGGGCTGCCTCAGAAGACGAGGTAGTAGAGGACCAGCCAGATCGGCGCGACCGTCGCCAGCAGCGAGTCGAGTCGGTCCATCAGGCCGCCGTGGCCGGGGATGACCTGGCTCATGTCCTTGATGCCGAGGTCGCGCTTGATGACGGACTCGCACAGGTCGCCCAGGGTGGCCATCACCGCGGCGATCACCCCGAGCAGGACCCCGACCCACCAGTCGCCGCCCAGGAACGCCGTGACCAGCCAGACGCCCACTGCGATCGTGGCGACCAGGGAGCCGACGAAGCCCTCCCACGACTTCTTCGGCGAGATCACCCGGGCCATCGGGTGCTTGCCGAACAGGACACCGGCGACGTAGCCACCGGTGTCGGAGGCCACCGTGATGGCGATGAACGTGACCACGCCGCGCATGCCGGGGTCGTCGAGGTTGAGCCCGAGGACCGGCGCCTTGCCGCCCTCCCCCAGCAGCAGCGCGACGAAGGAGGCGAGGAACGGGACGTAGACCAGGGTGAAGACCGAGGCGGTCGCGTTCTTGACGTAGCCGTCGACGCCTCGTCGCAGGAGCCACAGCATGATCACCAGCGCCGTGACGGCGGTGGCGGTCACCAGCGCCGGCGCACCCCACACGTAGGCGACGACCACCATCACCACGCCGCCGAGCATCAGCGGCTGCTCGGGGATGTCGATCCCCTTGGCCGACAACCCCTTCTGCAGCTCCCAGACCGCCACCACCACCGCGACGGCGACGATGCCCATGAAGGCGGGCTTCCAGAACAGCAGCGACAGCAGGATCGCCGCGACCAGGAGCACCGCGGAGGTGACGGCGGCGCGCAGGTCGCGGCCGGCGCGGCCGTGGTCCTTGGGCGCCTGGTTCGTCGCTCCGGGCTCGGGAGCCGGCGGCGCCGGAGGTTCGGGTGTGCTCATCGAAGGGGGGTGCTCAGACCTCGAGCAGCTCGGCTTCCTTGTGCTTGACCAGCTCGTCGATCTTGTCGGTGTGGGTCTTGGTGAGGGCGTCCAGGCGCTTCTCCGCGCCGGTGACGTCGTCCTTGCCGACCTCGCCGTCCTTCTCGAGCTTCTCGAGGGCCTGCTTGGCCGTGCGGCGCACGTTGCGTACCGACACGCGTCCGTCCTCGGCCTTCGCCTTGGCGAGCTTGATGAACTCCTTGCGGCGCTCCTCCGTCAGCTCGGGGAAGACGCAGCGCAGCACCCTGCCGTCGTTGGCGGGGTTCACGCCGAGGTCGGAGTCGCGGATGGCCTTCTCGATCGCGGTCATCGCACCGACGTCGAACGGCTGGATCAGGATCGTGCGCGCGTCCTGGGAGGTGAAGCTGGCCAGCTGCTGCAGGGGCGTCTGGGTGCCGTAGTAGTCGGCCGTGATCTTGGCGAACATGGCCGGGTTGGCGCGACCGGCGCGGATCGCGGCGAACTCCTCGCGGGTCGCCTCGACGGACTTGCCCATCTTGGCGTCGGCATCGTTCATGACGTCGTTGATCACGGTTG
This sequence comes from Nocardioides ganghwensis, assembly GCF_014779655.1. Lineage (GTDB taxonomy): Bacteria > Actinomycetota > Actinomycetes > Propionibacteriales > Nocardioidaceae > Nocardioides > Nocardioides ganghwensis. Next base: position 128,788 of record NZ_JACXYX010000012.1, on the reverse strand, counting down.
CTCTCTCTCGTCGTACGTCCGTGGTGCGGGCGCGGTGAAGGGTGGTCGCCGGGCCCGGTCAGGCCGAGCTGCTGACCAGCGTGCCAATCTTCTCACCCCGCACGGCGCGCACGATGGTGCCCGGCGTGGAGAGGTTGAAGAAGACCATGTCCATCTTGTTGTCGCGTGCCATCGCGATGCCCGTCGCGTCGGCGACCTTGAGGTCGCGGGCGAGGTACTCGTCGTAGGTCAGCCGGTCGAACTTGACCGCGTCGGGGTTCTGCTTGGGGTCGGAGTCGTAGACGCCGTCCACGCCCTGCTTGCCCATCAGGATCACCTCGCAACGCGTCTCGAGCGCGCGCTGGGCGGCGACGGTGTCGGTGGAGAAGAACGGCATGCCGGCACCTGCGCCGAAGATCACGACGCGGCCCTTCTCCATGTGCCGGATCGCGCGGCGCGGGATGTAGGGCTCGGCGACCTGGCCCATCGTGATGGCGGTCTGCACGCGGGTCTCGACGCCGTGCTTCTCGATGAGGTCCTGCAGCGCGAGGCAGTTCATCACCGTGCCGAGCATCCCCATGTAGTCGGCGCGGGCACGCTCCATGCCGCGCTGCTGGAGCTCGGCGCCGCGGAAGAAGTTGCCGCCGCCCACGACGATGGCGATCTGCACGCCCGACTTGGCGACCTCGGCCACCTCGGAGGCCAAGGCGTTGATGACGTCGAGGTCCAATCCCACCTCGCCTCCGCCGAACACTTCACCGGAGAGTTTGAGGAGGACTCGCTTGTACGCCACGTGCTTCCCTTCGCGCGCCTGGGTGGGTCATCCGAAACCTACCGGCCAGCAGCCCCGGGGGTCGAACCCGGACGCGACCCCCGACGACGGAGGGGCCGTACGCCGTGGCGTACGACCCCTCGTCGGTGATCAGGTGGAGCGTGGCGTCAGGCGCCGACCTCGAAGCGGGCGAACCGCGTCACAGTGGTGCCGGCCTCGTCCAGGACGGCCTTGACCGACTTCTTGGACTCGGTGACCGACTCCTGCTCGAGCAGGACGATCTCCTTGAAGAAGCCACCGAGGCGACCCTCGACGATCTTGGCGATCGCCTGCTCGGGCTTGCCCTCCTCGCGGGTCTTCTGCTCGGCGATGGAGCGCTCGGACTCGACGACGTCGGCGGGGACCTCGTCGCGGGTGAGGTACTGGGCCTTCATCGCGGCGATCTGCATCGCGGCGCCACGGGCGGCGGTCTCGTCACCCTCGAACTCGACCAGCACGCCCACGGCGGGGGGAAGGTCGGCGGCACGCTTGTGCATGTAGGTGACGGTGTTGCCCTCGAAGTAGGCGACCTCGCCCAGCTCGATCTTCTCGCCGATGGTGATGGCCAGGTCCTCGACGACCTCGCCGACGGTCTTGCCGTCGAGCTCGGCGGCCTTGAGGGCCGCGGTGTCGGCGGCCTTGACCTCGTTGGCGACCTCGGCGATCTGCTGCGCCTTGGCGATGAAGTCCTCGTTCTTGGCGACGAAGTCGGTCTCGCTCTTGAGCTCGACCAGCGCGTTGCCGGCAGTGGCGACGAGGCCGGCGGCGGTCTCGCGCTCGGCGCCGCGGGCGGCAGCCTTGGCGGCACCCTTGACGCGGAGCAGCTCGACGGCCTTGTCGAAGTCGCCGTCCGTCTCGGTCAGCGCCTTCTTGCAGTCCATCATCCCGGCCTGGGTCAGCTCACGGAGCTTCTTGACGTCGGCAGCGGTGAAGTTGGCCATGGTCCTTCTTCCTTCGATCCAGAGGGAGTTCTACGTCCGGCTCCGCGAGCCGGCGCGGTGGGACGACGCGGGTCGCCGGCCGCGGGCAGGAGCCCGCGGCCGGCGTGACCTGCTCAGTCCTTCTTGTCGGCCTCGGCCTCGGCGGCGGGCGCCTCGGCAGCAGCGTCCTCGGCGGGAGCCTCGGTCTCGGCGGGAGCCTCGACAGCCGTCTCGGCGTCGTCGGCGGCAGCGGCCTCGGCCGGGGCGTCGGTCGCAGCCTCGGCGGCGGCCTCGGCCTGCGGGGCCTCGGCAGCAGCACCGGTGGCCTCGGAGGCCGGGGTCTCGGCGGTGGCGTCGCCGGTGGCGGCCGCGGCCGTCTTCTCGGCGTCGCCCTCGAGGAGCTCGCGCTCCCACTCGGCCAGGGGCTCCTCGGCACCGACGGTCTCGTCGGCGTCGCCGGCCTTGGCACCCGAGCGGGCGATGAGGCCCTCGGCGACGGCGTCGGCGACCACGCGGGTCAGCAGGCCGACCGCGCGGATGGCGTCGTCGTTGCCCGGGATCGGGAAGTCGACGAGGTCGGGGTCGCAGTTGGAGTCGAGGATGCCGATGATCGGGATGCGCAGCTTGCGCGCCTCCTCGACCGCCAGGTGCTCCTTGTTGGTGTCGACGATCCACACCGCGGAGGGGACCTTGGACATCTCGCGGATGCCGCCGAGGGTCTTGTCGAGCTTGTCGCGCTCCCGCTTCATCTGCAGGAGCTCCTTCTTGGTGCGACCGGAGCCCGCGACGTTGTCGAAGTCGACCTCGTCGAGCTCCTTGAGGCGGTTGATCCGCTGGTGCACGGTCTGGAAGTTGGTGAGCATGCCGCCGAGCCAGCGCTGGTTGACGTAGGGCATCCCGACGCGCGTCGCCTGCTCGGCGATGGCCTCCTGGGCCTGCTTCTTGGTGCCGACGAACATGATGACGCCGCCCCTGGCGACCGTCTCCTTGACGAAGGCGTAGGAGCGGTCGATGTAGGCGAGCGACTGCTGCAGGTCGATGATGTAGATGCCGTTGCGCTCGGTCATGATGAAGCGCTTCATCTTGGGGTTCCAGCGACGGGTCTGGTGACCGAAGTGGACGCCGCTCTCGAGCAGCTGGCGCATGGTGACGACTGCCATGGGTTCTCCTGTTGTAGCGGAGGCGCTCACCGATGTGCCCGACCTTGCGGCAGGTGCGGACCGGGAGCGGACTCCTGTTGGTTTTCAGTTGCTGCGCCCGGCGGGTGCCGGGTGCCCTGACGCTCGCGCGCCGGTCCGATCCGCAGCGTGGAGCTGGCGGAACTGAGGACCGACGCCCACGGGCGGTCCGGAACCAGGGATGCATTCCGACGCGGTCAGCGAGCGTGCGAAGTCAGTCCGGGTGGACTGCTCCGCACATCGTAGGCCTTCTTTTCCCGCATCGGCGAATCCGTGTGGGGCCTCGTCACCGCCCAGCCCGAGCGTGCATCCGGCAGCCACGGACCGTCCACAGCCCGCCGCGCCGGCTCTTCGTCCACAGGCAGGGGCGGCGCGCGCCGCGAGGCGGTGCCGGATCCCGCGACGATCGGCCGATGCGCGCCCTCCTGACCGCCCTCCTGAGCACCCTCCCCGCCGTCGCGCTGACGACCCTCGTCCTGCCCTGGACCTCGCCCGCCGCGTCGGCGTCGGAGGGCCCGGCAGGCGTCTGGCCGCTGGATCCCGAGCCCGAGGTCGTCCGGGGCTTCGAGCCGCCCCCGCACCCGTACGCCGCCGGGCACCGCGGTGCCGACCTGGCCGGGGCACCGGGGCAGGCGGTGCGCGCCGCCCTGCCGGGGACCGTCGGCTTCGCGGGGTCGATCGGCGGCAAGCCCGTCGTGACGGTGCTGCACGGGGGCCGGCGTACGACCTACGAGCCGGTCGCGGCCACCGTGGAGCGCGGCCAGGCCGTCGCAGCGGGCGAGGTGATCGGGCGGCTCGTCCTCACCGACAGCCACTGCTTCCCCGCCTCGTGCCTGCACTGGGGCCTGATCGCGGGCCGGGGTGCGGACGAGGAGTACCTCGACCCGCTCACCCTCGTCGGCGGCGGTCCGGTGCGGCTGCTGCCGCTGTGGCGCGACGAGCCGGTCACGGTCAGGCTTCCGTGGGCTCCGCCGCTCGACGTCTGGCGCCGCCCGGTCGACTGGCTGGTCTGAGGTCGGCGGGCTCGCGGCGGGAGCCCCGCCGCCCCGCAGCGTCATACCGACCGGCACGTATGGGTGCGGGTTCGTCTGACGCTCGGTCCGGGGCCCGCAGCGTCATACCGACCGGCACGTATGAGTGCGGGTACGTCTGACGCTCGGCCCGGGCGCCCGCAGCGTCATACCGACCGGCACGTATGAGTGCGGGTTCGTCTGACGCTCGGCCCGGGCGCCCCCCAGCGTCATACCGACCGGCACGTATGGGTGCGGGTACGTCTGACGCTCGGCCCGGGCGCCCCGCCCCGAGCTGGAGGCCGGGCGTCAGGCGCGCGGGTGGGCCTGCTGGTAGGCCCGGCGCAACCGGTCGGTGGTGACGTGGGTGTAGAGCTGCGTCGTGGCCAGCGATGCGTGGCCGAGCAGCTCCTGCACCGATCGGAGGTCGGCCCCACCCTCGAGCAGGTGGGTCGCGGCCGTGTGCCGCAGACCGTGCGGTCCGATGTCGGGCGCTCCGGGTACGTCGGCGATCCGCCGGTGGACCAGGTCGCGGACGGCTCGCTGGTCGATGCGCCGACCACGGACGCCGAGGAAGAGCGCCGCGCCCGAGCCCTCCACGCGCAGCGACGGCCGTCCGGTCGTCAGCCAGCGGTCGACCGCGCGGCCGGCCGGGACACCGTAGGGCACCGATCGCTCCTTGCGGCCCTTGCCGAAGACGCGTACGACACGACGCTCGGCGTCGACGTCATCGATGTCGAGGCCGACCAGCTCGCCGACGCGGATGCCGGTCGCGTAGAGCAGCTCGAGCATCGCGACGTCGCGGACACCGACGGCGGTTCCGTCGTCGGCACGGGCCGCCGCCGAACGGATCAGCGCCTCGGCCTCGTCCGCGCGCAGGACCGGTGGCAGGGTCTTGTGCTTCTTCGGCGAGCCGAGTGCCGCGCCCGGGTCCGTGGGCACGCGGCCGGTGCGGTGCAGCCACGCGGTGAAGACCCGCGCGGCCGTGGCGCGGCGCGCGATCGTCGTACGGCTGCGGCCGGTGGTCTGCAGCTTCGCCAGCCAGCTGCGCAGCGTGCGCAGGTCGAGATCGGCGACGTCGTCGACGCCCAGGCGTACGCAGTGGTCGAGCAGACCGGCGATGTCGCCGAGGTAGGCGCGGACGGTATGGGGGGCGAGGTCGCGCTCGGAGACGAGGTGACGCTCGTAGTCGCCCAGCAGCCGGACCAGCCCCTCTGGGAGGGCCTCGGCGCCGGGCTCGGCCTCGCTGTCGCTCACTCCCGCATCGTAGGTGTCCCGGCGCCCCTCATCCCGCACCTGCGAGTCGCCAGCCCCCGTCGACCCGGTCGACGAACCCCCTGGCCTCGAGACGACTGAGCGCGCCCATCGCGTCGCGGACGTGGAGCAGGCTCTGGCTTGCGATGGCGTCCACCGCCATGGGCGACGCGGGCGGCACCTGCTCGAGCACCCGCCGATCGACCGCACTGAGCCGGTCACGGGGCCGCTCCGGCCCGCGTGGCACCTCGACCAGGTGCTCCCCCGACCCGCCGACGACCTCGAGCACCTCGGAGCCGTGGGTCACGAGGGTGGCGCCGCCACGCCGCAGGCACTGGTGCACGCCCGCCGAGGTGTAGCTCGTCACCGGACCCGGAACGCCCATCACCGCCCGGCTCATCTGCTCGGCCCACCCGACGGTGTTGAGGGCACCGCTGCGCAGTGCCGCCTCGACGAGCACCGTCCCACGCGTGAGCGCCGCGATCAGGCGGTTGCGCGCCAGGAAGCGCAGCTGCGTCGGACCTGATCCCGGCGGCTGCTCCGACACCACGGCGTACTCGGCTGCGAGGTGGGCCAGCAGCGGACGATTCTTCTCCGGGTAGACCCGGTCGACACCGCAGGCGAGCACCGCGACCGTGGCCCCGCCGGCTCGCAGCGCGGCGTCGTGGGCGGCGAAGTCGATGCCGAGCGCGCCGCCCGAGACCACGGGCACGCCGGACAGGGCGACATGGTGGGAGATCGCTCGCGCGGTTTCGATGCCGTAGACCGAGGCGTCCCTCGAGCCGACCACCGCGACCGAGCCGGCCAGCTCGGTCAGCGGCATCGGACCACGCACCCAGATGCCCGGCGGGGACCCGCCGAAGGTCACCGGCTCCCCCTCCGCGCTGTCCCCTGAGGTCCGGCACCGGTGGTCGAGCTGGTCGACCTGGTCGAGGTCGTCGAGCCCGGGTGGCCACTCGCGGTCTCCCGGCACCAGGAACCGGATGCCACGCCGCCCGGCCTGCTCGAGCTGGCGAACGGGGTCGACCCCGGCCAGCCTCTCCGCGAGGCCGCTGCCCGGCTTGGGCACCAGCTGCTCGGCCAGCGCCCGCTGCGCACCGAGGTCGCGAACCAGCCGCGAGGTGGTGATGTCGCCCGGCTCGACGCCGACACTCAGCACGACCCGTGCGAGCCGGTCGGCCTCGGCCGCCGTCCCACCGCCCACATCGGCGCCGGAGTCCCCGACGCTCCGCAGCCCGCTCACGAGGCAGCCACCGCGACCGCCTCCGCGGGCAGGCTCCGGGCCGGATCGCTGGAGCGCAGGGCCAGGGCCACCCGCGCCTCCTCCTCCCCGGGGCGGGGCACGCCGGCGCAGTCGGCGACCGTCCAGGCAAGTCGCTGGACCCGGGTGAGGCCACGCCGGGTGAGCCGGCCGTCCGCGAGCTCGCCGTCCACGAGATGCTGCGCGTCGGGCGTGAGCGGCCACCGCTGGTCGAGCACGGGTCCGGGAGCGGCCGCGTTGAGCATCCAGTCGCAGCCGCGGTAGCGGGCGGCCTGGCGCTCCCGGGCCGCGGACACCCGGGCTCGTACGTCGGCGGACGACTCCCTGGCCGGCGCGTAGGGGGCCTGTGACATCCGTGGCTGCGGGCGGACCTCCATCCAGATGTCGACCCGGTCGACGATCGGACCGCTGAGCTTGCGCAGGTAGTGCTGGCGCTGGACGGGGCTGCACTCGCACGCGCTGCCCGACAGTCCGTGGTACCGGCCACAGGGGCAGGAGTTGGCGGCCAGCACGACCAGCGAGCGGGCCGGGTAGGTCGCGGACTCCTCGCCGCGCGCGATGGTCACCTCGCCGGACTCCATCGGCTGCCGCATGGCCTCCACGACGTCGGCGCGGAAGTGCGGGAACTCGTCGAGGAAGAGCACCCCGTGATGGGCGAGGCTCACCTGGCCCGGCCGCACCCGGCCCGTACCGCCGCCGAGCACGCTGGCGCCGGTGGCGGAGTGGTGCGGTGCGTACCACGGCGGGCGCCGCAGCAGACCGGACCCGTCGGGGAGCGTGCCGGCGACCGAGTGCAGCGCGGTCACCTCCAGGGACTGCTCGGTCGTCAGGTCGGGCAGGATCGTGGGGATCCGCTCGGCGATCGAGGTCTTCCCGGAGCCGCGTGGACCGACCAGCATCAGCGGGTGCCCGCCGGCGGCAGCCACCTCGACGGCGTAGCGCACGTCCTCGAGGCCGTCGACGTCGCTGAGGTCGACGCCGGCGAGGCGGTCCTCGCCGCGCCACGTCGCCAGGGGGCTCGCGGACGGCGCGACCACCGGCGAGGCCTCGGGCACCTCGGCCCCACGGAGCACGGCCGACACCTGCGCGAGGGACCTGACCCCGAACACCGTCATGCCCGGCACCAGGGACGCCTCGGCCGCCTGCGGCTCCGGCACGAACACGCGCGTCAGCCCGTGGGCCGCTGCCGCGATCACCATCGGGAGCACGCCCGGGACCGGGCGCAGTCCGCCGGAGACCGACAGCTCCCCCACGAACGCCCAGCCGTCGAGCAGGTCGGGGGTGAGGTCCCTGCAGGACGTGTCCGCCGCCAGCACCGCGACGGCGATCGCCAGGTCGTAGTGGGTGCCACCCTTGGGGAGATCGGCCGGCGAGAGCAGCACCGTGACCCGCTTGGTCGCCGGCCAGCGCCCGCAGTCGTTGTTGATGGCCATCCGCACCCGGTCGCGGGCCTCGGAGAGGCTCTTGTCGACGCGGCCCACCAGTGTCGTGCCGACGACCCCGGGCGAGACGTCGACCTGCACGTCGATCACGTGCCCGTCGGCTCCCTTGAGGGCCAGGGAGCGGGCCGTCGCGAAGGCCATCAGCCGGCCCCCTCGACGTGCTCGATCTCGACCGGCATCCCCGGGGGCGCCAGGACCCCGACCATGTCGATGCGGACGTCGTCGGGGTGGCAGTCGTGGACCCGCAGCCACCGGGCGGCAAGCCGCCGCAGCCGGTCGAGCTTGCGCTGGTCGATGGCCTCGAGCGGCGCGCCGTAGGCGGTCGAGGTGCGGGTCTTCACCTCGCAGACGACCAGCACCCGGCCGTCACGCAGCACGAGGTCGATCTCGCCGGCGTCGCAGCGCCAGTTGCGGTCGATCACCTCCATGCCGAGACCGGTCAGGTGTCGGGCGGCGATGGCCTCCCCGCGCTGGCCGAGCAGACGCTTGCGCTCGGCGGCGGGGTCGCGGGCGAAGGGGGAGGCGGCAGCGGTTCGGGCCATCGTGGGGGCCTTCCGGGTCGAACGGATCGGGAAGGGACCAGCACACCGCGACGCACCGACCGTGGCGCGCTGCGCGGTGCGCCGGCTGTGGAGAACGGCTGCGGGAAGCCGCCTGTGGACGGTTCGCGGCCCTCGGCGCGCGCCGGCGTACGGCTGGTCACCGCCGTCGGACGGCACGACCTCGAGGGGTGGTCCGACACTTCGTGGGGGTTGCACGGGCCGCGAAGTGGCGGACTCCCCGCTCGAGCGGGGAGTCCCCGACCGGGCGCCGAGCCGCCCCCGGATCACACGAGCCTCGTCAGTCCTTCGGCGGGTCGATCTCCTGGGCCGCGAGCTCCTCGACGTTGACGTCCTTGAAGGTCAGCACCTTCACGTTCTTGGCGAAGCGCGCAGGCCGGTACATGTCCCACACCCACGCGTCGCTCATCGACACCTCGAAGAACACGTCCCCGCTCTCCGAGCGGGCCTTCACGTCGACCTGGTTGCAGAGGTAGAAGCGGCGGTCGGTCTCCACGACGTACTTGAAGATGCCGACGACGTCGCGGTACTCGCGATAGAGGGTGAGCTCCATCTCGGTCTCGTACTTCTCGAGATCCTCGGCGCTCATGCGTCCTCCTCCACGGTGTCGCCCCCCGGTGCCGGCTGGTCCTCCCCGACACTAGTGGCCGCCTCCAGCCCCAGCGCCGGCATCGGCTCGAGACCCGCCGCGCGGCGTACGTTGACGAACCGCATCCGGTGGACCGGCGAGGGTCCGTGCTCGGCGAGCGCGGCCTCGTGCTCGGCGGTGATGTAGCCCTTGTGGGTCGCGAAGTCGTACGCCGGCCAGTCGTCGTGCATGCCGACCATGAGCCGGTCGCGGGTCACCTTGGCGATGACGGAGGCGGCGGCGATGCACGCTGCGACCCGGTCGCCCTTCCAGACCGCGAGGCCGGGCACGCCGAGCCCGTCGACGGGGAACCCGTCGGTGAGGACGTACGCCGGGCGCGTCGAGAGCCGGGCGACCGCCCGGCGGAGCGCCTCCACGTTGGCGACGTGCATGCCGAGCCGGTCGCACTCCTCGTTGTCGATGACCACGACGGACCACGCCACGGCGCGGCGCACGACCTGGGCGTAGACCCGCTCGCGCGCGGCCTCGGTCAGCAGCTTGCTGTCCGCGAGCCCCGGCACGATCCCGGCCTTGCCGGGCGGCAGCACGACCGCTCCGGCGACCAGCGGGCCCGCGCACGCCCCGCGACCGGCCTCGTCGACGCCCGCGACCGGCTCGAGCCCGGCCCGGCGCAGGGCGCGCTCGTAGCCGTAGATCCCGGCGTCGCGGCGTACGGTCACGCCGCCGGGCAGGGGCTGCGGCGGCAGGTGTGACGGGGAGGTCACGGTGCCGGGTCCGGCACGTCCTCGAACGTGGCCGGACGGGTGTCCCAGCGGAAGCGGTCGGCGGGCCAGAGGAGGACGAAGACCTTGCCGACGACCAGGTCGACCGGGACGAACTCGTCGCCGGGAACGCACTCGGTCTCGTCGGACTGGCACATCTTCTGCGAGGAGTCGGCCGAGCGGGAGCGGTTGTCGCCCATCACGAAGATGTGGCCGTCGGGGATCGGTCCGACCGACCACTTCTCGTCGCACGCGCTGTTGGTCGGCATCGGGCCGTTGCAGGCCGCGCCGCCACGCTTGACGTAGGCGCCCTCGACGAGCGGCTGCCCGTTGACGATGAGGCGGCCCCGGTCGTCGCAGCACTCGATCGTGTCGCCCGCGACGCCGATGACGCGCTTCACCAGGTGCCCGCCGGTCGGGTAGAGGCCGATCTTGGCCATCACCTTGGCGACCGGGTTGGTCGGCCCCGCGGAGTCCATCGGCGGCAGCCAGCCGCCCGGGTCCTTGAAGACCACCACGTCGCCGCGCCCGGGTGCCTCGTCGCCCCAGTAGGAGACCTTCTCGATGAGGATCCGGTCGTTGAGGATCAGGCCGGGCTCCATCGACTCCGACGGGATGTAGAAGGCCTGGACGAAGAAGGTCTTGATGACCACCGCCAGCACGAGGGCGACCCCCAGCAGGAGGATCGTCTCCTGCCACAGCGGCAGCTGCTTGCGCTTGCCGCGGCGCGTCCTGTGCTCGCCGTCACCGCTCACCACGTCGTCCCCCACCGGCTCCCCTGCATGCGACGACCGCGGTTCCTCGTCCATCGAGACAGACGTGGAACCGCGGTCATCAGAAGTCACTCGCAGAGACTAACCAGTCCCTGGTCGGAGCCACGCCCCGCGGGGCGCGGTCCGAGGATCACGCCTCGCGGCGCTCCTTGATCTTGGCAGCCTTGCCGCGCAGGTTGCGCAGGTAGTAGAGCTTGGCGCGGCGCACGTCACCGCGGGTCACGATCTCGATCTTCTCGAAGATCGGGGAGTTGACCGGGAAGGTCCGCTCGACGCCGACGCCGAAGGAGACCTTGCGGACGGTGAAGGTGCGGCCGATGCCGGATCCGTGGACGCGGATCACGACGCCCTGGAACACCTGGACACGAGAGCGGCTGCCCTCGATGACCTTGACGTGGACCTTGACGGTGTCGCCGGCGCGGAAGTCCGGGACGTCGTCACGCTTGATGGCGGTGCCGAGGTCGGCGATGACGTTGGTCATGACGTTGCTCCTCGCGAGTGCCACAGGTCAGCCGCGGATTCTGGTGGTGGAATCGGTTGGTGCCCGGTCCGGCCGGCCGACGCGCCCCCTGTGGCAGGTGCGGTTCGGCGGATCCCCGGTGCGGTGCATCCTGCGATGCCTCCGGGCGACCCTGGCCTCGAGCAGACCAAGGGTGAAGTCTGCCAGAGTGCGGGGTCAGCGTGAAATCCGGCCGCGCACCTTCTTGGTGAGCACGACCGCGCCCGCGGGAGCCGCCCGGTCGGAGCGCAGCCGGAAGCCGGCCTTCTTGTACATCCGCAGGTTGTCGGCCGAGCCCGCGCCCGTGAACAGCACGTACGTCTCGACGTCGGCGGGGGCGAGGCCCTCGACCAGCTCCAGCAGCGCGCGCCCGAGGCCGCGGCCCTGGAGGTCGGGGGCGACCATCACCCGGCCGATGTCCCACTCCCCGGCAGGGTCGACGTGCGTGTCCACCCGCCCCCGTACGGCTCCGACCAGGCGCCCGGAGGACGGCTCGCGGGCGACCATCACCGTCCACTCCCCCAACCCGCGGCGCACGTCGTCGAGCGACTCGCGCAGCGCCGGGATCTCGACCCCGGGGTTGGCCTCCAGCTCCTGGAGCCAGCAGGCCCGCTGCAGGGTGTAGAGCTCGCCGGCGTCGGCGGGGACGGCGGGACGTACGTCGAGGTCGGCGAGGGCGCCGACCGTCGCTGTCGGCGGCAGCAGGTCAGGGCGTCGCTCGGCGGTGCGCCGGGCGGCCTGCTCGCGCCGCCAGGCCGCGATCCGGGCGTGGTCGCCGGACAGCAGCACGTCGGGGACGTCGCGGCCCTGCCAGGACGCCGGCTTGGTGTAGACGGGGTACTCCAGGAGCCCGTCGGCGTGCGACTCCTCCACCAGCGAGTCGGCGTTGCCCATGAAGCCGGGCAGGAGGCGTACGACCGCCTCGGTGATCGCGAGCGCGGCGACCTCGCCGCCGTTGAGGACGTAGTCCCCGAGGCTGATCTCGCGGACCGTCCCGACGGTCGCGGCGTGCTCGATGACCCGCTGGTCGATGCCCTCGTAGCGACCGCACGCGAAGACGAGGTGCTCGTGCCCGCTGAGCTCCTCGGCGAGGGCCTGGGTGAACGGCTCGCCGCTCGGGGTGGTGAAGATGATCGTGGCGCCCTGCGCGACCGCGTCGAGCGCCCGGCCCCAGGGCTCGGGCTTCATCACCATGCCCGCGCCGCCGCCGTAGGGCGTGTCGTCGACCGTGTGGTGCCGGTCGGTCGTCCACTGCCGCAGGTCGTGGACCGCGACGTCGAGCAGGCCCTTGTCGCGCGCCTTGCCGGGCAGGCTCAGCTCCAGCGGGGCGAGGTAGTCGGGGAAGATCGTGACGACGTCGATCCTCACGCGCCGGACCCCTCGTCGTCCGGCCCCTGCTCGTCGGGGAAGGGCGAGACCAGTCCCGGGCGGTCGGCCACCACGACCCGGCCGGCGACGAGGTCGACCTCGGGCACCAGCGCGGTGACGAACGGCACCAGGGCGTCGCGGCCGTCGGGGGTCCGTACGGTCAGCAGGTCCTGCGCCGAGCCGTGGACGAGCGCCTTCACGGTGCCCAGCGCGGTGCCGTCGAGGTCGACGACGTCGAGGCCCACGAGCTGGTGGTCGTAGTACTCGTCGGGGTCGTCGGGCGACTCGTCGTGACCGATCGTGGCGTACAGGACGGTGCCGCGCGCCGCCTCGGCGGCGTTGCGGTCGGCGAGCTCCTCGAAGGTGACGAGCAGGGTGCTCTGGTGCCAGCGGGCACGGGCGACGGTGAGCGCCGAGGGGCGGCGGTCGGCGCCGGCGGGGGCCGCGGCGCGCAGCGTCGTGCCGGGGGCGAAGCGCCGGTCGGGCTCGTCGGTGCGTACGTCGAGGGTGACCTCGCCGCGGATGCCGTGGGGCTTGCCGATGCGGCCGACCACGACCTCGATGTCGCCGGGTTCCTGGGGACTCACAGCGTCAGCGTAGAGGGACTGCCGCCTGAGTCTCCCAGCGACTCAGCCGCCAGGGCCCGTCTCGAGAATGCCACTGACCCGGCAGAGGATCTCTGCCGGGTCAGTGTGAGGTGCTGTGTCAGCGCCGCCGGTCGGTGTCGACGAAGTCGACCCGCGCACCGCCGCGGCCTGCGAGGGCCGAGACGACGGTGCGGAAGGCGGTCGCGGTGCGGCCGTTGCGGCCGATCACCTTGCCGAGGTCGTCGGGGTGGACCCGGACCTCGAGGATCGAGCCACGACGGAGCTGCTTGTCGCGGACGATGACGTCGTCGGGGTGGTCGACGATGCCACGCACCAGGTGCTCGAGAGCCTCGGCCAGCACGTCGCTCACGCCTCGCTCTTGCCGGCGTCCTCGGCGGTCACCGTCTCGGTGGCCTCCGCGGCGTCGGCAGCGCCCTCAGGGGTCTCGGAGGCAGGAACCTCGGCGGGAGTCTCGGAAGCGGGGGCCTCGGAAGCGGGGGCCTCGGAAGCGGGCTCCTCGGTCTTCTTCTCGGACTTCTTCCTGGCGGTGGTCGCGGAGCCCTTCGACTCGGCGGACACCTCCTTGAGGGCCTCGTTGAAGATGTCGAGCTTGGAGCGCTTGGGCTCCTTGACCTTCAGGGTGCCCTCCTCGCCCGGCAGGCCCTTGAACTTCTGCCAGTCACCGGTCACCTTGAGGATCGCCTCGACGGCCTCGGAGGGCTGGGCGCCCACGCCGAGCCAGTACTGGGCCCGGTCGGAGACGACGTCGATGTAGGACGGGTCCTCCTTCGGGTGGTACTTGCCGATCTCCTCGAGGACCTTGCCGTCGCGCTTCTTGCGCGAGTCGACGACGACGATGCGGTACTGCGGCACCCGGATCTTGCCCAGGCGCTTCAAACGAATCTTGACGGCCACGTTTGTGGTGTCTCCTCAGAAATTGTCGTGGGTGAGGGACCGTTCCCAGGTGGGGTCACCGGTGCTGGTCACTCGAAGGGCGCTACGTCGTCCGGATGAGAGGGTCCGGGCGCGCAGGACACGAGGACTGATTCTGCCAGAGGGTCGCTGCACCCACCAATCCGGCCGCGTCATCCGCCCGTCGCGGCCCGGCACACGGTCTCGAGGAAGTACTCCTCGGGCATGATCTCGTCCAGCGGCTCGTCCTCGTGGTGGGTCGTGACGCCCTCGCGCGTGACCTGGCCGCTGAAGGTGCCGACCACTCCGGGCGGCTCGACCACGGTCCCGACCACCCGCACGATCGCTGGGCCGTCCACGGGGCGGATGTCCCAGATCGTGCCGGTGGTGATGATCGTGACGGTCGAGTCGTCGCCCGGAACTGCGAACGGCTCCGCGAACCCGACGAGCGAGGTGATGGTGGCGGTCGCCGGCCCACCTGGCTCGGTGCTGAAGTAGTCGACGTCGCGGCTGCGGAAGTCACGGTCGTAGTTGAGGAGCTCGTGGTCGTAGTACCGGGTCTGGTGGCGGTGCGAGACGTACCTGTTGTGCAGCTGCGCGTCACAGGGGAAGTCGACCGGCTGCCACCCCGTGTCGAGGTGGCGCTCCCCCGTGCAGACCGGACCGGTCGGTCGGGCGCGGCAGGTGAACGGCGCGAAGGACGAGTCGAGGGTCGTCGGGACGAGCGACGACTGGTCGATCTCCTCCGGCGGGTCGGCGTGCGTGACCGATGCCGGCCAGGCACCCGGGGCGAGGACGAGCACGGCGAGCGTGGCGACGCGGATCGCGAGCGAGCGTGAGGTCATGGTGGGCTCCCTTCTCACGTGGTGGATGTCTTGTGACAGTCGCCAGACGCCTCGCCGGTTGACCTCACCCGTCGGCGGATCGCCAGGTCCCGAGATACATCACCCGGTCGACAGGATCCAGCGCGCCGGTGGCGTCGCTGAGGTGCAGCTCCCCCGCCTCGAGCCGCCAGTCCAGCGTGAACACGCACCGGAAGCACCCGGTGCTGCTGCTCGTGAGCACCAGCCTGCCCTCGTCGTCGTACGACACCCGACCCGCGTCGCCCCCGCTCCAGCCTCCCGCGTAGCGAGCGCTCTGGCTGAAGACGTCCTGCGAGAGTGCGAGAAGGACGGGCATCTGCTCGGCAGACCCCAGGTGCTCGCGCAGGGAGGCCGGATCCTCCCCGGCCGCGACCAGCTCGTCACGGGTGACCACCTTGCGCCAGTTGGAAGCCGGTATGACCGGATGGGAAGGCGAAGAGAGCGTCGTCGGCGCGTCGGCCGGGTCCACGCCACGACCCCCTGTCGACCCCTGACCACTGAGCAGCCAGCCGAGGGCCGCACCGCCACCCACCAGCAGGACGACGACGAGCGCTCCGGCGACCAGGGCATGACGGCGGCGGTGCCGGCGGCGTACGGCGTCGAGGCGCAGCTCCTCCGCAGGACGGACGGTGGCGGCGTTGGCGGCGAGGCCCGCGCGCAGGCGGTCATCGACGGACATCGTCGACCTCCTCCTCGCCGAGCACGGCCGCGAGCCGGTGCCGCGCCCTGTGCAGGTGCTGCTTCACGGTCGAGTCCGAGACCCCGAGCAGCTCGGCGATCTCGTGCACAGGTCGGTCCTCCCAGTAGAACAACACCACCACGGCCCGCTGCATGGGCGCGAGCACGGCGACGGCGCGGGCGACATCGGGGTCGGGGAGCTCGTGGTGGGGAACGGGCTGGGCCAGGCGTTCCTTGGCGGGCCGCGCGGCCGCGCGCTGCGCCTCGCGGACCGCCATCCGGATCGCCACGCGACGCACCCAGGCCTCGGGGCGCTCGTACGTCGACACCGTCCGCGAGTGGCGCAGCATCTGGTAGAGCGCCTCCTGCGTGACGTCCTCGGCCAGCATCCGGTCGTGCACGATCAGGAACACCGTGCGCGAGACCGGCGCGAAGCAGGCGCGGAAGTACCAGTCGTACTCCTGCTGCTCGAGCGATCGCATCGATGCCTCCATGACAGGACACAGCCGCGACGCTCCCGGGCGGTTGACCCGTCGGAGCGAGTTTCTCCCGCGCTACCCGACGGCGTCGAGGCCGATGAACGCCCGGAACGCGGCGAGCCCCGACACCCGGAGCCGGTGCGGGCCTCGGACGAAGGTCTCAGGCGTCAGCAGCAGCGCCTGGTTGAGCGCGAGCTCGCCCTCGCGGCGCTTGAGCCGACGCAGGCCGTTGGGTTGGTAGCCGAGCTTGCGGGAGACCGCCAGGGATGCAGGGTTGTCCACGAACGCGCCCGAGGTGATCGCGGCCGCTTCGAGGTGGTCGAAGGCGAGCGCGCACACCACCTGCCGCATCGCGGTGCCGATGCCGCGCCCCTGGAACCGGCGACCCAGCCACGACCCGGTCTCCCCGGTGCGCGTGACGAGGTAGTCCGACGTCTCGAACCCCTGGGTGCCGACGAGCTCACCCTCGTGGAAGACCGCCAGGTGCAGCCCCCACCCCTCGCGGCTGAACTCGGCGCGCGAGCGCCAGTGGTACGCCGCGGTGTTGCGCGCCAGCTGCTCCGCGGGGACGTCTGTCCACGGGAAGTAGAACGGCATCTCGCCGGGCTCGTGGATCCCACGGACGGCCAGGTCGCACAGCTCGGGGAGGATCTCGTCGGTGATCCCGCGCAGCACCACAGGTCCTGCCTCGACGGTGAGCCCCAGTGGCGGGAACAGGTCGGAGGCGGTGGTCATGGGTGCCATCCCACCGTGCGGGGCCGTGCCGGCTCAACCCGGTTTCGGCCCGGGCCCCGGCTCATCGACCCCGGGCGACCCCGCGCAGCACGACGGTCGTGGGCGTACGCAGCACGGACAGGTCCTCCACCGGGTTGCGGTCGTAGACCACGAAGTCGGCCGACGCCCCCTCGGTGAGCCCGTCGACGCCGAGCCACTCGCGGGCCCGCCAGCTCGCCGCGCCGAGGGCGTCGTGGGCGGGGATCCCGATCCGCACCAGCGCCTCGACCTCGCCGGCGATGTTGCCGTGGCGGCTGATGCCGCCCCCGTCCGAGCCGGCGTAGATCGGCACGCCCGCCTCGTACGCCGCCATGATCGTGGCCGGCATCCGGGCGTAGAGGTCGGTCATGGTCTGCGCGTAGGCGGGGAACCTCTCCTGCCCGGCCGCCGCGTGCTCCGGGAACTTGTCGAGCTGCATCACGGTCGGGACGAGCCGGGTGCCGTGGGCGACCATCGCGTCGATGAGGTCCTCGGTGAGTCCGGTGCCGTGCTCGATGCAGTCGATGCCGGCCTCGATCAGCCCCGGGAGCACACCGTGGCCGAAGCAGTGCGCGGTCACCTTGGCGCCCTCGGCGTGGGCGGCGTCGATCGCGTCACGGAACGCCTCGGCGGGGAAGGACGGCGCGAGGTCGCCCTCGTCGCGTGAGATCCAGTCGCCCACCAGCTTGATCCAGCCGTCGCCGTTGCGGGCCTCCTGCGCGGCGTACGCCGCCAGCTCGGCGGGCTCGACCTCGTGGGCGTAGTTGCGGATGTAGCGCTTCGTGGCCGCGATGTGGCGCCCGCACCTGATCAGCCGGGGCAGGTCGTCGCGGTCGTGGATCCACCGGGTGTCGGCCGCCGACCCGGCGTCGCGGATCAGCAGCGCTCCCCCGTCGCGGTCGTCGATCGCCTGCTGCTCGGTGGCCTCGGCGTCGGTGGGGCCGAAGTCGTCGAGTCCCAGGTGGCAGTGCGCGTCGACCAGCCCGGGCACGATCCAGCCCTCGGCGGCAGTGTCGGCGCCGGGCTGCGGCTCGTAGGTGATCCGGCCGTCGACGACGTAGAGGTCGCGTGCCTCACCGTCGGGCAGGACCGGGCCACGGAAGCGCTGGGCACTCATGCCCCGACCCTAGTGGGGATCGACCACCCCGACCGTCGGTCGCGGCGTCTGCCGGCTCCCACAAATGGGGTACGTGGCCGGATCCGCGAGGCCGTCGGGCCGGAGCCTTGCCAGCATCGTCGGATGGGGAAGGCACGTGGCTGGGTCCGCGGAGGACGGGTCTGCGCTGCTGCGGTGGCGGTGGCGGTCGTGTCCGGCTGCGGCGGCGACGCCGACGCGCGCTGGTCCGAGGAGCCTGCGGGCGCGGAGCGGCTGCCCGACTTCGCCCCCGCGCCGCCGGAGGACATCCACACCAAGAAGGTCGGCGACAGCTGGTCGGTCGAGTTCAGCTCGGCCTTGGTCAACGTCGGCTCCGGGGACTTCCACGCCACGGCGGAGAAGAACCTCGGCGGCGAGTGGACCGTGACCCAGGACATCGAGCACGCCGACGGCGGAGCCAGCCACGCTCCCAGCGCGGCGCAGCCGGTCTGGGGCGGCGACGGTCACGAGCACTGGCACGTCGAGCGCTACGTGACCTACCACCTGTACGCCCTCGACGAGCAGGGCGAGGAGTCCGGGGAGCCGCGTACCGACCACAAGGTCGGCTTCTGCATCTACGACTTCGAGCACTCGGGGCTCGACCTGGGCCCGGACGAGGCGGTCTACGAGCGCGAGGGGTGCGGCAGCGAGGACTCCAACCGCCTCGTGATGGGTCTCAGCCGGGGCTGGGTGGACTACTACCACTGGAACCTCCCGGGCCAGAGCATCCCCGTCGACGGCCTCGCCGACGGCGACTACCGCATCTATGCCGTGGCCGACGAGCAGGGCGTGTTCCGCGAGGAGACCACCGACAACAACCGGACGTGGGTGGACTTCACGCTGGCCACCGACGCCGGCGGCATGCGCTCGGCCCTCGTGTCGGACGTGGGTCCCGAGCCCGGCTGACCACGCGACCGTCCCCCGAATTGGCGATCTGGGGGTCGGCGCCCACCGATCGCCGGCCTGCCGGCGGACAGTGGGAGGTCACCGCCGGGGGGACGGTTGCGTGCGGCAGGTCGCCGTACGGGATCCCGAGTGAGGAGCGCAGCATGAGGAGCAGGAAGTACTGGGTGATGGGCGCGACGGCTGCCTTGGTGATGGTGAGCTCGCCCGCGATTGCCGCCGAGCTGAGCAACGCCAACGGACAGTCGTGCGGTGACGCCATGGGCGTGTGGCACTTCGTGAACAACCAGACGGGCGGAGCCGCTCCGGGCACGCTCAACGCGACGTTCTCGGACGGCACGGTGTGGAACGTGGCACCCTCCGCCGTCAACCAGAACGTGCAGCACTTCTACGTGTCGTCGACCGGCACGCTGGTCTCCGCCACCACCACGCTTCCCGGGAGGCTGGTGCTGTCCGACTTCTCGTGCGAGGACGTCAAGAAGAAGTGAGCCTGGCCCGCGTGGCCTGCTCGGCCGGTTCCCACGTGCTCACAACCGGTCGAGCAGCCACGCGGGACTGAGCACCTGCGCCGGCGCCACGTTGGCAGCGAGCGCGCGGTCGGCGGTCACCACGGTTACCCGGGCGCCGGCCTCGCCGGCGCGGCGGGCCTGCTCGCGGATCTCCGCGTCGCCGTCACGCGGCGCGTGCACGGTGCGTACGTGCCCGTCCTGCCCCGCGCGTACGCCGGCCTTGGCGCCGCCCTCGAGCACCAGGACGATCTCGTCGTACGCCGTGTCGGCGACCAGCAGCCGCTCGTGGAGCCGGCGCGCAGCCCCGGCGCGGTCCTTCCACCAGCCGTCGGGCACGGAGCCGACGACGTTGGCGCCGTCGACGACGAGGACGGTCACTTCAGGAACTGCGAGAAGTCCTTGGGCAGGTTGAGCTGCTCGGCGGCCTTCTCGTAGTCGACCGCCGTGCCGTCGGGGTTGCCGAAGGGGTTGGCGGCCTTCTCGGCTGCCGCGGCCTTGCCGGCGGCCTTCTGCTGGGCGGCCTTGGCGGGGTTGCCGGAGACGCGCTTCTTGCCCTTCTTGCCCTTCGCCTGCTGCTTGGCGCCGGACCGCTTGCCGCCGCCCAGGCCCGGCATCCCCGGCATCCCGGGCATGCCCGGCACCCCGCCTCCGCGGGCCATCTGCTCCATCATCTTGCGCGCCTCGAAGAAGCGGTCGACGAGCTGGTTGACGTCGGAGACCTGACGGCCGGAGCCGGCGGCGATGCGGGCGCGGCGCGACCCGTCGATGATCTTGGGGTTGTCGCGCTCGGCCGGCGTCATCGACTGGATGATGGCCTGGATCCGGTCGATCTCGCGCTCGTCGAAGTTCTCGAGCTGGTCGCGAAACTGACCCATGCCGGGGAGCATCCCCATGATCTTGGTCATCGAGCCGAGCTTGCGGATCTGCATCATCTGCTGGAGGAAGTCCTCCAGGGTGAAGCCGCCCTTGGTGGCGAGCTTCTCGGCCGCCTTCAGCGACTGCTCGGAGTCGAAGGCCTTCTCCGCCTGCTCGATCAGGGTGAGCATGTCGCCCATGTCGAGGATGCGCGAGGCCATGCGGTCGGGGTGGAAGAGGTCGAAGTCGGTCATCTTCTCGCCGCTGGAGGCGAACATGACCGGCTTGCCGGTGATCGAGCGGATCGACAGGGCGGCACCACCGCGGGCGTCGCCGTCGAGCTTGGTGAGCACCACGCCGTCGTAGCCGACGCCGTCGAGGAACGCCTGCGCGGTCGTGACCGCGTCCTGGCCGATCATCGCGTCGACGACGAAGAGCACCTCGTCGGGCTGCACGGCGTCGCGGATGTCGGCGGCCTGCTGCATCAGGGTCTCGTCGACGCCGAGGCGGCCGGCGGTGTCGATGATGACGACGTCGTGGAGCTTGCGCCTGGCCTCCTCGATCGACCTGCGCGCCACGTCCACCGGGTCGCCACCGTGCTCGATTCCCTGGGCGTTGCCGGGCTCTGGGGCGAAGACGGGCACGCCGACGCGCTCACCGTTGACCTGCAGCTGCTGCACGGCGTTGGGGCGCTGGAGGTCGGCCGCCACCAGCATCGGGGTCCGGTCCTGACCCTTCAGCCACAGCGCGAGCTTGGCCGCGAGCGTCGTCTTGCCGGCACCCTGGAGGCCGGCCAGCATGATCACGGTCGGCCCGGACTTGGCGTAGCGCAGGCGGCGGGTCTCACCACCGAGGATCTCGACGAGCTCCTCGTGGACGATCTTGATGATCTGCTGCGCCGGGTTGAGCGCGCCGCTGACCTCCTCGGAGCGGGCCCGCTCCTTCACCGCCCCGACGAACTCCTTGACGACCGGCAGCGCGACGTCGGCCTCGAGCAGCGCGATGCGGATCTCGCGCGCGGTGGCGTCGATGTCGGCCTCGGAGAGCCGTCCCTTGCCACGCAGGTTCTTGAAGGTGTCGGCAAGGCGGTCGGAGAGTGTGGCGAACACGGTGTGGGTCTGTCCCTCGCATCGATGGTGGATCCGGGCTGGATCCGGCTGGATCAGGGGTCGTACGACCACTCAGCCTAACGTCCGGATGCCCGTGGGCCTGCCTCGACGGGCTAGCCGCCGAGCGCAGTGCGTACGGCGTGGGCGGCAGCGGCGGCCCGCTCCTCGGTGGGGCGTACCCCGCCGACCTCCTGCACGTAGAACACGTCGACCGCCTGCGGGCCGAGCGTGGAGACGTGCGCGGAGGCCACTGTCAGGCCGAGGCGGGCGAGCGTGGTGAGCACCCGGTGGACCACACCGGGACGGTCGGAGGTGCGGATCTCGAGCACCAGCGACGCCCGTGAGGCGTCGGGGCGCACCTCCACGATCGGCGGCAGCTCGCCCTCGGGGCGGGCGGGCAGGTCGGGGAGCCGCTGGGTGCCCTCGACGACGCGGCGGATGCGCTCGCGGACCACGCTGGCGTCGAGGTAGGCGTCGGGCACCTCCCAGGCGCTCACGCCCCACTCGCCGTCGGCGTCGACCTGGGCCCAGGCGCGAGCGGCGTGGACCGGGACCCGCAGCGCCGCCAGTCCCCCGGCGACGTCGGCGAGCAGCCCGACGCGGTCGGCGGCGACCACCGTCACGGTGGCGCCGACCTCGTGCGGGGTGATCTCGACCGAGACGGCCCCCGGGTCGCGGCGTACGGCGTCCGGCACCGGCAGCGACCCGGTCGGGGTCACCTGGGCGATCTCGGCGCCGAGGGCCTGCCCGGCCCGGGAGACGAGCCGGTCGACCAGCGAGGCCCGCCAAGTCGTCCAGGCGGCGGGCGAGGCTGCCCTGGCGTCGGCCTCGGTCAGGGCGCGCAGGAGCTCGAGGCTCGCCGCGTCGGGGACGTGGGTGAGCAGCTCGGCGGTGGTCGCGGGGTCGTCCGGGTCGCGGGTGGTCGCCAGGTCGGCCAGCAGCAGGTGCCACCGCACGAGGGACGCCACGACCTCGGCGTCGAGGTCGCTGAACCCCATCCGCGCGACGATCTTGCGCGCGAGCGGCTCGCCGGCCACCGAGTGGTCGTGCAGGGAGCCCTTGCCGATGTCGTGGAGCAGCGCGGCGACCAGCAGCAGGTCGGGTCGCCGGACACGGCGGATCAGGGCGCCGGCCTCGGCGCAGGTCTCCACCACGTGCCGGTCCACCGTGAAGCGGTGGATCGCCGAGGCGTGCGGCAGCAGCCGGATCTGCTCCCACTCGGGGAGGAACGTCTCGATGCCGTCGATCTCGTCCAGCGTCTCCCACACCGGCAGCAGCCCGGGACCGCTGGCGAGCAGCCGGACGAGCGCGTCGCGGGCCGGGGCCGGCCACGGGACCGGGAGCTCGGCTCCCTCACGTACCAACCGGGCGGCCGTCGTCGGGGCGAGCACCGCGTCGCGGCTGGCGGCCTC
Source organism: Nocardioides ganghwensis (assembly GCF_014779655.1). Lineage (GTDB taxonomy): Bacteria > Actinomycetota > Actinomycetes > Propionibacteriales > Nocardioidaceae > Nocardioides > Nocardioides ganghwensis. The sequence goes on along the minus strand of NZ_JACXYX010000012.1, from coordinate 106,188 downwards.
CGCGGCGGCACGCAGCAGCAGGGAGGGGTCGTCGCCGGGCTTCGTGCCCGCGTCGAGCACCACCTCGCCGCGTGACAGCGCGATGCCCGGGGCGATCCGCTCGAGGGCGGGCGTACGGCGCCCCTTCTCCCCCGTCGTGCGTGCCATCACCGCGTCCGTACGCCGCCAGGCGAGGCGCGAGAGGTGCCCGATGCGGCGCCCGAGCGAGCGCACGTGGCGCTGCGCGGCCTCGGCGCCGTCGAGGTCGAACCTCTCGGCCAGCGGGCCCCACATCTCGGGGGCGATGCGGTCGCTCGGCCGGCCGGCCAGGTCTTGGACCTCGTCGCGCACGTCCAGGAGCATCTGCCGCGCCGCCTCGAGCGCGGGCGTCGAGGCGTCGACCAGCCAGCTGGCCTCGATCGCCTTGAGCACCCCGGCGTCGCGCAGGCCGCCCTCGGCCTCCTTGACGTCGGGGACCGAGACGTGGGCGAGCTCGCCGGTGACGTCGTGCCGCTTGTGCGTCATCGCCTTGAGCTCGGGCAGACGCGTGCGCGCCTGGCGGCGCCAGTCGGCGAGCATGGTGGTGCGCAGGCGGAGCGTCAGGCCCGGGTCGCCGGCCAGGTGGCGCGCGTCGAGCAGGCCCAGGGCGACCCGCAGGTCCGCGGCCGCCTCGAGCATCTCCCCCATGGAGCGCACCGAGTGGTCGAGCCGGCGCCCGGAGTCCCACAGGGGGTACCAGAGCGTGTGGCCGAGGTCGCCGATCGCGGCGTCGTCCTCGTGGACGAGCACGACGTCGAGGTCGGAGTGGGGCGCCAGCTCGCCGCGGCCGTAGCCCCCGACCGCGACCAGGGCCACCCCGGCGGCGGGCCCTGCTGAGGCAGCGTATGCCTCCCTGCAGAGCTCGTCGGCCGTGGTGGCCCTGGTCTGGCGTTGTGCTGCGGTCACGGGAGCACGGTCCCCTCGAACCCGAGAAGGTCTGCCATCAGAGCGCCAGTCACAACGCGCTGGCGTCCTGCTCGCCCGTGCGGACCCGCACGACGGTGTCGACCGGGCTGACCCAGACCTTGCCGTCGCCGATGCGACCGGTCTGCGCGGTCTTCACGATGATCCCCACGACGTCGTCGGAGTCGGCGTCGTCGACCACGATCTCGATGCGGATCTTGGGCACGAGGGCGATGTCGTACTCGGCGCCGCGGTAGACCTCGGTGTGGCCCTTCTGGCGGCCGTAGCCGCTGACCTCGGAGACCGTCATGCCGGCGACCCCGAAGGTCTCGAGCGCCTCGCGGACGTCCTCCCACTTGTGCGGCTTGATGACCGCGGTGACGAGCTTCATGCGCTGGCTCCTTCAGTCTTGGTGGTCGGGGCGGTGGCTGCGGCGAGGACGCTGTTGCCGCCGCCGCTGGTGCCGCTGTGCAGGTCGTACGCCGACTCGCCGTGGGCGGCCAGGTCGATGCCGTTGACCTCGTCCTCCTCGTCGAGGCGCAGGCCGATCGTGTACTTGATCGCCAACGCGATGACCGCGGTGAGGACGCCGGAGTAGATGACGGCCACGACGACGCCCAGGGACTGGTCGGCCAGCGAGCCGAAGCCGCCGCCGTAGATGAGGCCGTCGACGCCACCGGCACCGTCGGCCGTGGAGAAGACGCCGATCAGCACGGTGCCCACGATGCCACCCACCAGGTGCACCCCGACCACGTCGAGCGAGTCGTCGTAGCCGAGCTTGTACTTCAGGCCGACCGCCCAGGCGCAGACCGCGCCGGCGACCAGGCCGATGGCCACGGCACCGCTCACGTCGACCGCACCGGCGGCCGGGGTGATCGCGACGAGGCCCGCGACGATGCCGGAGGCGGCACCGAGCGAGGTGGCCTTGCCGTGCAGGAGGCGCTCGATCAGCAGCCAGCCCAGGATCGCGGCGAAGGTGGCGAGCGTGGTGTTGGCGAAGGTGCGCCCGGTCTCGGAGTAGAACTGGGCCAGGAAGGCGTCGGGGTCCTCGTCGAAGGTCGTGCCGAAGACGATCGAGCCCACGTTGAAGCCGTACCAGCCGAGCCACAGCATGCCCGCACCGAGCATGGTCAGCGTCAGGTTGTGCGGACGCATCTGCTCGCGGGGCCAGCCGATCCGCTTGCCGAGCAGCAGCACCAGGACGAGGGCCGCGACACCGGCGTTGATGTGCACGGCGGTGCCGCCGGCGTAGTCCTGCGCGCCGATGCGGCCGCAGATCAGCGAGTCGTCGGTGCAGCTGAACACCATGTGGGCCATCGGGAAGTAGACGATGAGCGCCCAGAGCGGGAGGAAGACCACCCACGCCGAGAACTTGAGCCGGTCGGCGACCGCGCCGCTGATGAGCGCGGCGGTGATGATCGCGAACGTCATCTGGAACATGACGTAGATGTAGTTGTCGGTGGTGACGCCGTCGAGCCAGAACAGCTCGAACGGGTTGGCGAAGAAGGTGCCCTCGCCGCCGAATCCCATCGACCAGCCGACAGCGACGTACAGGATGCCGACGATGGCGGTCGCGATGAACGACATCATCATCATGTTGAGCACGGACTTCGACCGAGACATGCCGCCGTAGAACAGGGCCAGCGCGGGCACCGTCATCATCAGGACGAAGGCAGTCGCCACCAGCATGAAGGCGTAATAGCCGTCCACAGAACCTCCAGGGAACGTACGGGGTGTGGGCCCGGCTCATGACGCCGCTGTCGTGACGGTGCCCACGCGTTGTCCCGTACCTTCCGGGGACGAGGTTTCACCCGCCCGCGACGGATGTTGCGCGCAGGCAACGGAATCGGCCCTCGTGTTACGGGTGTGTGAACGGACCGGCCCCGGACGCCGCCTTGTTAGTGTTCGGCCGTGTCCAGACTGGCCGTGATGGCGCACTACGACGTCGCCGGAGAGCTGCGGCCCCACGTGCGCGGTCAGGTGGAGGCGCTGGCCGCGTCGGTCGACACCCTGCTGGTGTGCACCACGGCCACCCTTCAGGACTCCGCCCGCGCCTGGCTCAACGAGCGCGCGAGGGTGGTGGAGCGCGCCAACTACGGCTACGACTTCTTCAGCTACAAGGTCGGCCTCGACGCCGCCGGCGACCTCACTGCGTACGACGAGGTGGTGGTCTGCAACGACACCTACGTCTTCGCGCTCGACTCCTACGACCCGGTCTTCGCCGAGATGGCGACCCGACCCTGCGACTTCTGGGGACTCACCGCCGCCGAGCGCCTCGCACCACACATCCAGTCGTTCTTCGTCGCGTTCCGCCCGTGGGTGGTCTCCTCGCACGCCTTCACGCGCTTCTGGGAGGAGATGGAGCCGATCTCCAAGCGCCGGCAGGTCATCCGCCGCTACGAGATCGGGATGTCGCGCCGCCTCTACGACGCCGGCTTCGCCTCCGACACCTACTTCGTCGAGACCCCGGAGGACCGCCGGATCGCCCGCGAGCGGATGCGCTGGTGGGCCGCGCACCGCTCCAGCTTCCCGCGTACGCGCGCGGAGGTCCGCGAGTGGCGCGAGCGCGCCAACGAGCCGTGGAACCCGGCCCGCAGCCTGGCCGACCGGGTGCTCGACAACGCCCGGCTGCCCTACGTCAAGATCGACACCCTGCGCTACGACCCCTACAACCTCGACGCCAAGCGCCTGCTCGAGCTGTGCGAGCGCCGCTTCCCCCAGCGCTTCGAGGGCGTGCGCGAGTTCCTCGAGGAGACCGCGCAGTACTACCCGCTCCGCGACACCGAGCGGCTGCTGCCGACGCCGCTGGCCCTCGAGCCGCTCTTCCCCCGCGTGAGGTACTCCGATGCGCGGTGAGCGTCGCCGGCCGGGACCGGTGAGGTTCGACGACGCCGCGGAGGTCCTGGTGGACTCCGGCCTCGTCGACGCCGACTACGTCGCCGCGCAGCTCGGCACCACGTTCGACTCGGTCGCCGAGGCGGCTCGAGCGGCGGTGGCCGCCGGCGACGTCTCCCCGCACCCGCTCTTCGAGGCCCAGTGGATCGGACGCCGCCGGTCGTGGCAGCGGCTGGGCCAGCACCCCGTGCTCTGGTACGTCTCGGAGCGCCGGCGCCGCAACCGGATCGCGCCGCACCCGCTGGTCGACCCGCGGATCATCTTCGCGACCCACCCCGAGGCCAGGCACCACCCCTACGGCGCGCTGTCCTACTGGCTCTCGGTCTCGGGCCCCGGTACGCCACTGCCGACCCGGATCCTGCCCCGCAAGGTGTCCTGGTCCACCTACCGCGCGGCTGCCATCGACGCCGCCGCCCAGTGGCGCGACGAGGTCGTACGCGAGCGACCCGCGCTGGTCGGGCCGGCGCCGGCGCTGCCCGCGACCCTCGGGACGTCCCCGGCCGTGACCGTGGTGATGGCCGCCCAGGACGCCGGCCCGATGGTCCACCGGACCGTCGCGTCGCTCCAGGCCCAGACCTTCACCGACTGGCACCTGGTCGCGGTCGACCGCGGGTCCCTCGACGACACCGCGGCCGTCCTCCAGGGCGTCGCGGCCTTCGACGACCGGGTGACCCTCGTCCGCGAGGGGCGGTGCGGTGAGGCCCGCGCGCTCAACGTCGCCCTCGAGCACGGCACGGCCGAGCACGTCGCGGTCCTCCCGCTCGGGCGCGAGTGGCTGCCGGAGATGCTCGCCGACCTGCTCGCCCACGCCCACCACACGGGCGCCGCGGCCGTCCTCGCCGGAACCGGAGCGGTCGCGCGCTCCCGCCTCGAGCTCGTCACGGGACGCCCGGTCGACCTCACCACCGCCCTGCTGCGCCGCGACGCCGTCAAGGACGTCGGCGGGTTCGACGAGAGCCTCGGCGGGGCCGTCGAGCGCGACCTGCTGCTCCGGCTCACCCGCGAGCACGACCCCCTCGCCGTCGACGTACCGGCACTCAAGCGCCCCGACGCCCCGCAGCCGGGGTTCGCCGACGACTGGGGCTCGGTCGTCCTCGAGCGTCAGCTCGTCGACTGGGACGCTGCCGCCGCGCGGGAGACCGAGGAGGACCTGGTCAGCCACGTCATGCCGGTGGGCACCGAGCCGCGACGCACCGTCGAGTGGCTGGGCTCGGTGCCGCGCGAGGGGTCCGAGCTGATCCTCGTCGGGGTGCGGCTGCGCCGCGCGCACCACGTCCTGGCCGCGTCGATCGCGGCGATCATCTCCGGCGCCCGCTTCGTCTCCGTGCCCGCGGCCGTCTCCACGTCCGCCGCCACCAACGTCGGCATCGCGGCGGCTGCCGGCAGCACCGTGCTGCTGGTCCGCCCCGAGGCGATGCCGCCGCGCCAGCCCATCGCGCACGAGCTGGCCGAGGTCGTCCGCGGCGCCGACGTCGCGGTGGCCCAGCCCCTCGTGGTGGACCTCGACGGCGTGGTGCTGAGTGCCGGCGCCCGCTTCGGTCCGGACAGCCCCCACCCGGAGCTGTTCCTCTCCGGGCTGCCCAGCAGCGACGCCGTACGGATCGGCCGGTGCGCGGTCGCCGCACCGGCGGCGCCGATGGTGGCGGTGCGCACCGAGACGGCGGTGGCGCTGCGCGGGCTGAGCGCCCGCTTCCACTCCGTCCTCGCCGAGACCGACCTCGGCCTGCGCGCCCGCCGGGCAGGACTGGGCGGCTCCGTGCTGGTGCCCGACACCGTGATCACCTCCCGCACCCCGTACGCGAGTGCCGAGGAGCTGGTCGGCGCACTCTCCTCGCTGCGGTCCACCGTGCACGCGGGGGCGGTGCCGCCCCCCGACACCGCCACCGAGCTGCTCGCCGCCGCCGGGCTCGAGGTGACCGACCAGCGCAACCGCCGCGTCTCCACCGACCCCGAGGACCGCGCCGCCCCGGCGGTGCTGGTGCCGGAGCTGGTCGTCCGCGCGATCGAGGGGATCCACGAGACCCCGCCGCGGCTGCGGTGGGCCGTCGACATCGCCGCGCCGGCGGCACAGCGCGGTGACCGGTGGGGCGACACCTACTTCGCGCGATCGCTCGCCGACGCCCTCGAGCGACGCGGCCAGCACGTCGCCATCGACCGGCGCGACGCCCGCGACCGCGACTCGCGCGACCACGACGACGTGCTGCTCGTGCTGCGCGGCCTCGACCGGGTGACCCCGCGCCCGGGCCTGCTCAACGTCGAGTGGATCATCAGCCACCCCGACATGATCACGCCCGACGAGGTCGCCGGCTTCGACCTCGTGTACGCCGCCAGCACCAGCTGGTCCACCCGGATGAGTCGCGAGTGGGGCACCCCGATCGAGCCGCTCCTGCAGTGCACCGACACCCGGTGGTTCCACCCCGACCGCGCCGAGCCCGACACCGGCCCAGCGCTGCTCTTCGTCGGCAACTCGCGCGGTGTCTACCGCTACGCCGTGCGCAGCGCGCTCGCGATCGGCGCCGACCTGACGCTCCACGGCAACGACTGGACCGAGTTCGTCGAGCGCGACCAGATCGCCTCCGGTGGTGTCGACAACCGCGAGGTCGGGGTGCTCTACGCCTCCGCCGGCATCGTGCTCAACGACCACCACCTCGACATGCGGCGCGACAGCTTCGCCTCCAACCGGCTCTTCGACGCAGCGGCGTGCGGAGCCCGGATCCTCAGCGACCGCATCGACGGCCTCGAGGAGATCTTCTCGGGCCTGGCGCTGCCGTTCGACAACGAGCACGAGCTCGCCCGGCTCGTGAAGCCCCCCTACGACGCGTTCCCCGACAACGCCACCCGCCGCGAGATCGCCCACCGGATCATCGCCGAGCACAGCTTCGACAAGCGGGCCGAGACGCTCGTCGACGACGCCGTACGCCGCCTGCTCGCCCGCCGCTGACCGGGCACTTCCGGCCCCCCCAGCCCGCTGACCGGGCACTTCCGGCCCCGCCCAGCCCGCTGACCGGGCACTTCCTGCGTCGCACGGGGTCAGGAAGTGCCCGCTCGGCGCGTCCAGAGGGTCAGGAAGTGCCCGCTCGGCGCGTCCAGGGGGTCAGGAAGTGCCCGCTTGGCGCGTCCAGGGGGTCAGGAAGTGCCCGCTCAGCCGAGCAGTGCGTCCACGAACGCCGACGCCTCGAACGGCGCCATGTCGTCGGGGCCCTCGCCGAGGCCGACGAGCTTGACCGGCACACCGAGCTCGCGCTGCACCTGCACCACGATGCCGCCCTTGGCGGAGCCGTCGAGCTTGGTGAGGACGATGCCGGTGACGTCGACGATCTCGCTGAAGACGCGGGCCTGGACGAGGCCGTTCTGTCCGGTGGTCGCGTCCAGCACGAGCAGCACCTCGGTGACGGCGGCCTGCTTCTCGATGACGCGCTTGATCTTCCCGAGCTCGTCCATCAGTCCGGCCTTGTTCTGGAGCCGTCCGGCCGTGTCGACGAGGACCGTGTCGACGCCGTTGTCGATGCCGTGCTTGACGGCCTCGAACGCCACGCTGGCGGGGTCGCCGCCCTCGGGCCCGCGGACGACCTCGACGCCGACGCGCTCGCCCCAGGTGGCCAGCTGGTCGACGGCGGCCGCACGGAAGGTGTCGGCCGCGCCGAGGGTCACGGTGAGGTCCTCGGCGACGAGGATCCGGGCGATCTTGCCGACGGTGGTCGTCTTGCCGGCGCCGTTGACGCCCACGACCAGCACCACGCCCGGCTTGCCGTCGGCCCCGGTGACCTGGACGCGGCGGTCGAGGTCGGTGCCGACGAGCTCGATGAGCTCCTCGCGCAGCACGGTGCGCGGGTCGGGCGCCTGGCCGCCCTCGACGCGCAGGCGCGTACGCAGCCTCTCGACGAGCGCCTGCGTGGGCGCGACGCCGACGTCGGCGGTGAGGAGGGTGTCCTCGATCGCCTCCCAGGTGTCCTCGTCGAGCCGGTCGCGGCTGAGCAGCGACAGCAGGCCCTTGCCGAGTCCGCCCTGGGAGCGCGAGAGCCGCTGGCGCAGGCGTACGAGTCGCGATGCGGTGCTCTCGGGCCTCTCGACGGCCGGCGGCTCCTCCACGGCCGGCTCCGCCACGACGGGCTCGGCGGTGTCGACCGCCGGCTCCGGTGGCGCCCCGGTCGCGGTGTCCGTCTCCGTCGGCGACGGGACGATCACGTCCTTCGTGCGGCTCGGCGGCGCGGCCTTGCGGCGACGTCCGGAGGTCAGCAGCCCGGCGAGCGTGAGGACGCCCACGACCGCGATGGCGATGATCAGATAGAGCCAGTCACCCATGGGGCAATCCAATCAGAGGTGCACGGCGCGACGCAGGCGGGTGAGCATCGGGGGCCCTGCCGAGGCCGGGGCGACCACCAGCCGCGCCCGCAAGGCGTCGCGCTGCGCCGCCAGCCGGTCGACCCGCGCCCGTGCGCGGTCGAGCCTGCCCTCGGCCCGCGCGAGGTCGGCGAGCAGCGCGTCGAAGGCCGCGGCCAGACCCGATCCGCTGCCCGGCAGCATCGGCGTGGCACAGCCGTGGCCCGGCCGGGCGACCCACACCACCTCGTGCTCCATCAGGTGGAACCACGACACGGCGGCGTCGCCGACCAGCGCTGGGGGCGTGACCCGGACCGAGGCGAGCCCGGCGGCCGCGAGGCGGTCGTCGAAGTCGTCGCCGTACCACCGCACGTGGTCGGCCTGGCCGAACCGGCGGACCCGGTCCTCGGGCGCGGCGAGCGGATCCTCCTCGGTCGCCACCCCCATCCTGATCGGCACCTCGAGCAGCGCGATGCCGCGTGGGCTGAGCACGCGGGCGATCTCGCGCATGGCGGTGCAGTCGTCGGGGACGTGCTCGAGGACGTGGTAGCAGACCAGGAGGTCCACGGAGGCGTCGCGCAGCGGCAGCGCGGTGAGGCTGGCGAGGGCGTCGACGTCCCGCTTGTCGTGCCCGAGGTCGAGGCGTACGCGACGGCGCGCGCCCAGCCGGTCGATGAGCGGCGTGGACTGCCGCGAGGGGGCGATCTCGACGACCGTGTCGAGGTCGCGCAGGTCGGGCCCGAGCGCACCGAGGAGGAGGGACAGGAACCGGTGCCGCTCGAGGCTCCCGCACCGCGGGCACTTCGCGCCGGGGCGTCCGTCCGGTCCCGGACGGAACTCGCGGGACACCCTCGTCCCGCAGGCCGCGCAGTAGGCCCTGTGCACGTCGTGGCGTGAGCCGGTCACGCCTTGCACGCTAGCCCTCCGCGACCCCGTCGTGCGGTGCCGCGCCGAACCGCCGGTCCGGCTTCGTCAGACGCGCGACTCCGAGTCCTCCAGCGTCGGGAGGGCGTCGACGCCCTTGCGCATGGCGTTGCCCAGCTGGGGGGCGACGGGCATCTCCTCGCCCCGGTGGGGGTAGGCGACATAGACGGCGACGCCGGCGGCGACGAGCACGCCGAGGGTCATCATCACAACGATCGCGAGCACGGAATTCCTCCGAGGTGGGCCGGTCGGGTCCCCTCCACCGTGCCACACCGGCGGTGCCGTCCGTGATTCGAGGGGGACGTACGGCGCGTCGCGGTGAGGACCGTCACGCAGGGTCGCGCAGCAGGGGGACGACGGCGGCGCGGACCACGTCGGGGACGGGCGTCACCGGCCGGTCCCCCGCGCCGCGGGAGTTGTCGACGTAGACGTGGACGAAGCGGCCCTCGGCCGCCGCCTCGTCGGACGCCCCCTGGAAGAGCCCGATCCGGTAGACGATCGAGCTGGTGCCGACCCGGTCCACCACCAGCCCCATCTCGATCGGCTCGGGGAAGCCGATCTCGCGGAAGTAGCGGCACCCGGTCTCGGCGACCACACCGATCTGGGGCAGCGCGCGTACGTCGAGACCGGTCGCCTCGTAGAGGTGGGCGTTGACCGCGGTGTCGAACAGCTCGTAGTAGGTGGCGTTGTTGAGGTGGCCGTAGGCGTCGTCGTCGCGCCACCGGGTGGTGGCCGTGCGCCACGCGACGTAGTCGGCCCGGGTCGGCCGGGCGGGACGGTCGCTCATGCAGGCTCCGCGTCGCGCAGGCGCTGGCTGATCACTGCCGAGACACCGTCGCCGCGCATCGTGACGCCGTAGAGCGCGTCGCCGACCTCCATGGTGCGCTTCTGGTGGGTGATGACGAGGAGCTGGGAGTTCTCGCGCAGCTCCTCGTAGATCTCCAGCAGGCGACCGAGGTTGGTGTCGTCGAGCGCGGCCTCGACCTCGTCGAGGATGTAGAACGGCGACGGCCGGGCCTTGAAGAGCGCGACGAGGAAGCAGACCGCGACCAGCGACCGCTCACCACCGGAGAGCAGCGACAGCCGCTTGACCTTCTTGCCGGCCGGTCGCGCCTCGACCTCGATGCCGGTGTTGAGCATGTCGCCGGGGTCGGTGAGCACCAGCCGGCCCTCACCGCCCGGGAAGAGCCGCGCGAAGGTCTGGTCGAAGGCCTTCTCCACGTCGGCGTACGCCTCGGTGAACACCTGCTCGACGCGTGCGTCGACCTCGCGGACGATGTCGAGGAGGTCCTTGCGGGTGCGCTTGAGGTCCTCGAGCTGCTCGGTGAGGAACTTGTGCCGCTCCTCCATCGCGGAGAACTCCTCCAGCGCGAGCGGGTTGACCCGCCCGAGCATGGACAGCGCGCGCTCCGCCGACCGGAGCCGCTTGACCTGCTCCTCGCGCACGAACGGGGTCGGCTCGGGCGGCTCCTCGCCGTCGGGCACCTCGCCGCTGAACGGGATCAGCGTCTCCGGGCCGTAGTCGGCGACGAGGCCGTCGGGGTCGAGACCGAGCTCCTCGAGCGCGCGCTCCTCGAGCTGCTCGATCCGCATCTTCTGCTGGGTGCGGGCCATCTCGTCGCGGTGCACGGAGCTGACCAGCTCGTCGTGCTCGCGCCCGAGGTCGCGCAGCCGGGTGCGCACGGTCATGAGCTGCTCCTCGCTCCCCCGGCGGGACTCCTCGACGGCGGCCCGCTCGTCGGCGGCCAGCATCACCGAGCGCTCGAGCTGGTGCAGCACGACGCGTACGGCGACCGCCACCGCCTGGGCGGCGCGCCCCTCGCGGAGCAGCCGCTCGCGGCGCTCGGCGGCGCGCGCCCGCGAGTCCCGCTCCGCCTGGGCGGCCCGGAGCAGGGAGTCGGCGCGCCCGTGCAGGGCGCGGGCCCGCTCCTCGGCCGTACGGAGGGCGAGCCGGGCGTCCATCTCGCCCTGACGGGCCTCGCGGGCGGCCTCCGCCAAGCGCTCGCGCTCGGAGGTGTCGGGCTCCTCGTCGGTGACGTCCTCGGCGGCGGCCAGCCGGGCCTGCAGCTCGGCGAGGCCGGCGAGGTCCTTCTCACGCGCCTCGCGAGCGGTGGTGATGGCGCGCTCGAGCCGGTCGGCCTCGCCCTTGGCGGCGCGGGCGGCGGAGCCGTACTGGCCGAGCTCCTCGGCCACCGCCGCCAGCGTCGCGTCGGACTCGTGCAGCTTGGCCAGGGCGACGTCGACGCGCTTGAGCGCGTCGTGGCGGGCGGCCTCGAGCCGCGAGATCTCGAAGCCGAGTCGCTCCGACGCCGCCGTGGCCTCGGCCAGCTTGCTGGTGGCCTCGTCGACGGCGGCCTGGATCTCGATGAGGCTGGGCTGGCTGCTGGACCCGCCGGCCGCGAAGTGGGCACCGAGCAGGTCGCCCTCGCGCGTCACCGCCACCACGTCGGGGAGCTCCTCGACCAGGCGGCGGGCGGCGTCGAGGTCGTCGACGACCGCGACCTTGTGCAGCAGGCGCACCAGCGCGGGGCGTACGTCCTCGGGCGCGGAGACGACGTCGACGGCGTAGGCGACGCCGTCGGGCAGGCCCGGCCAGTCGCGGTCGGCAGCGGGCGCTCCGCCGAGCACCAGCCCGGCGCGACCCAGGTCGTCGTCCTTGAGGTGGCCGATGGCCTCGATCGCGGCGTGGGGATCGGTGACCACGACCGCGTCGGCGGCGGTGCCGAGGGCGGCCGCGACGGCCGTCTCGTAGCCGTGGTCCACGTCGAGCAGGGCGGCGACGGAGCCGAGCAGGCCGCCGACCTTGTCGGTGGCCGCGAGCAGGGCGCCCGCGCCGTCCTTGCGGTTGAGGCCGAGCTCGAGGGCGTCGCGCCGCGCGACGAGCCCCGCGCGGTCGCGGTCGGCCTGCTGGGAGTCCTCCCGGGCCCGGGCGAGCTGCTCGTCGACCTCGTCGAGGACGGCCACGGCCTCCTCGTGCTCGGAGTCCAGGCCCTCCTCGCCGGCGTCGAGGCCGGCGACCTTGGTCTCGAGCGCGGTGAAGTCGCGCTGCGCCCGCTCGGCGCGCGCGACGGCCTCCTCCCGGGCCTCGGTGAGCCGCTGGATCTCGGCGTCGGCGGCCTCGGCGCGCGAGGTGAGGGCGTTGACCTGGCCGGTGAGGCGGGCCAGGCCCTCGCGCCGGTCGGCGGCGGCACGCTGGAGCCCGGCGATCCGCTTGTCCTCCTCGGCGGCGGCCTCCTCTGCCGCGCGCTTGGCGACGACCGCGGCGTCGAGCGCCGCGCGGTGCGCCTCGACCTGCTCGGCGATCTCCGCCTCCTGCCGGCGCACCCGCTCGGCCTGCGCCTCGAGGTCGTCGGGGTCGCGCCCCGAGTCGACGGTGTCACCCTCGGACGCGCCTGCGGCGTTGCGGATCCGCTCGTCGGCGAGCGACGCGGTGCCACGCAGCCGCTCCTTGAGGCCCGACAGCGCGAACCACGTCTCCTGCGCAGCCGCCAGCCGGGGCAGGTCGTCGCGCAGCGTCGCCTCGAGCCGGGCCTCCTGCTCGCGCCCGGCGGCGATCTCCGCCTCGACCTGCTCGCGCCGCTCCAGCAGCACCGACTCGTCGGCCAGCTCGGACTCGAGGGCCGTACGGGCGGTGACCAGGTCGTCGGCCAGCAGGCGGGCCCGCGCGTCGCGCACGTCGGCCTGCACGGTCTGGGCCTGCCTCGCCACCTCGGCCTGGCGCCCGAGCGGCTTGAGCTGGCGGCGGATCTCGGACAGCAGGTCGGCGAGCCGGGTGAGGTTGCCGTCGGTGGCGTCGAGCTTGCGGAGCGCCTTCTCCTTGCGCTTGCGGTGCTTGAGGACCCCGGCGGCCTCCTCGATGAAGCCGCGGCGGTCCTCCGGGGTGGCGTGCAGGATCGAGTCGAGCTGGCCCTGCCCGACGATCACGTGCATCTCGCGACCGATGCCGGAGTCGCTGAGCAGCTCCTGCACGTCGAGGAGCCGGCAGCCGCTGCCGTTGATGGCGTACTCCGAGCCGCCGTTGCGGAACATCGTGCGGCTGATGGTGACCTCGGCGTAGTCGATGGGCAGCGCGCCGTCCGAGTTGTCGATGGTCAGCTGCACCTCGGCGCGGCCCAGCGGCGGCCGGCCGGACGTACCGGCGAAGATGACGTCCTCCATCTTGCCGCCGCGCAGGCTCTTGGCGCCCTGCTCGCCCATCACCCACGCGAGCGCGTCGACGACGTTGGACTTGCCCGACCCGTTGGGGCCGACGATGCAGGTGATGCCCGGCTCGAGCTGCATGGTCGTCGAGGAGGCGAAGGACTTGAACCCCTTCAGGGTCAGGCTCTTCAGGTACAACGCGGGCTCCTCACCGGAAGGGAGACTGACGACTGGGGAAGCTCAGCGCCGCTCACCCTACGACACCGGCCGCTCGCGGAGGCCGTTGCGCACGGGCGTGGCACGCCGCCATGCTGGGGCGATGCGCGCGACCGCCCTCGCCCCGGTGTCCGTCCTGCTCTCCGTCCTGCTCTCCGTCCTGGCGCTGCTCGCACCCTCGTCGGCCGCGTCGGCGCCCGCGCCCGTCACCCGCGACGACCTGCTCACGGTCGCCGACTACCGCAGCGTCCATCCCGACATGCGCGACCCGTCGCGCATCGTGCTGCGCTCCCCGCTGTTCGCCCCGCGCGGCTGCGACGACCAGGACCTGCTGGTCCGGGGCACCAGCCGGATCCTGGGCAGCGTGTCGCCCGAGGTCCGCCGCCGCTCCGTGTCGCTCATCGACCAGAACGTCGTCCGCTTCGCCTCCGCGCGGGAGGCCAAGGACCTCCTCCGGCGCTACCGCCACTTCAGCGCGCGGTGCGTGGGGGACGTCGACACCGACGACGGGGAGGGCGGCGACGTACGCGTCAAGAACCGCGCCTGGTTCCCCCCGCGCGTCGGGGACCAGTCCGCGGGGATGCTGATCGGCTGGTTCCAGCGCGGCTCCGCCGACTGGCGCCGGGTGCTGGCGGTCCGTGTCGGTCGCACCGTCTCGGTCCTGGACGTGAGCTTCACCGACGTACGTCCCCCGAAGGACGACGTCGTCACGCTGGGCCGCCTGGCGGTCGAGCGCCTCCGCTGAGCAGGCGGGTCGAGCAGGCGGGCTGGGCGGGCCGGACCCGTCAGGCCCGGGCGACGAGGTGCCGGCGCCGCTTGTGCAGCAGCAGCGCCATCACCACGCTGCCGCCGAGGACCGTCCCGGGCACCATCGCCGCACCGGTGACGCCGGCCGCCGGCTCCACGGACGGCAGCGTGCCGATGCCGTCGCCCGGAACGTCGACGACGTAGACGTCGAGGCCGCGCACGAGGTCGACCGAGTAGACCAGGTTGGTCCTCTGGGACGTGGCGACGCCCTTGCGGTTGTAGACCGGGACCCACATCGAGTCCCACACCTCCGAGGCACCCCAGGTGGCGAAGCCGTGGCTGACGGGATTGGTCGGGTCCGTGACGTCGATCAGCTGCGTACCGCCGCCGTAGAAGCCCACGGCGGCGATGCCGCTGGGGTGGAAGTCGAACCAGTGCGAGGAGCAGAAGGCACCGGCCGGCACCGGGTAGGTGCCGAGGTCGGCGAGCTCGACCTTGGCGAGCGGCACGATCGACCCGTCGGAGCCGTCGAGGCGCTTGACGTGCCACGTCTGGAACGAGCCGGCGGTCGAGCAGTCGGGGTCCTCGTAGTCCTCCTCCGTCACGAGCAGGACGTTGCCGTTGGCCAGCGACGGGGGCGCGTCGGGCCGGAAGGCGTTCGCGTTGGGCCGGAAGCTGTTGTGGTGGATGAAGTCGTTGTAGTGGTTGACCGCGCCGTCGCGGGCCGAGTCGCCGGCGGCACCGGTGTTGGCGACCTCGACCGGGCGGAGGGGGTCGCGCACGTCGAAGACGTACGAGCCGCCGGCGCCGGTGTGGGTGGCGAAGCCGGCCTCGTCGACGTTCCACTTGTGCCCGCCCCAGCCGACGGCGTCGGAGCGGAACGGCTGGGTGCCGGGCGTGGCGGGGTCGCTGTCCACCTCGACCGGCCGGTCGAGGTCGGTGAGGTCGAAGATCGAGAAGCTGCCCTGTCCGGCGACCTCCGAGTCGTCGCCGGCGGAGTAGGCGTAGCGGCAGTCGGTGCCGTCGATGCAGGTGACCGTGTGGGTGCTGGTCGTGGACGCCACACGCGAGCGCACGTGAGGGTTCGTGGGGTCGCTGACGTCGACGACGACCAGCTCGTAGTCGCCGGTGACCGGGTCGTTGACGTGCTCGAGGTCGTCCGGGGACGCCTGGTAGAGGTCCACCCCGATCATGGCGAAGCGGTCGGTGCGGGTGCGGGAGACCTTCCGCTCACCACAGTTCATCGCCTCGTTCTCGAACTGGGCGCTCGGCATCGAGCCGACCTCGCGCGGGGAGACCGGGTCGCTCACGTCGTAGACGGTGACGTCGTCGAGGCCCGACATCACGAAGTAGGGCGCGGAGTGCAGGAAGCACCCCGAGATCCCCGCGCTGCCCGGCCGCACCGCGGCGAGGCGGACGTTGGGCGAGGCGACGAACGGCACGGTGAGCCCCGAGTCGTAGGTCTGCACCATCCGCTCGGCCCGCTCGCGGTCGCTGTGGGCGTGGGCGGACGTGCTGCTCAGGACGGGGGCGAGGGCGAGGACGCCGACGACGGCCAGGCGTACGGAGGTGGCGGGGCGCATGCCCGTCCAACGACGGCTCCGGACGCTCGTTACGGGCGGGCCGTGCCAGCGACCGCGCCGAGCACCGTCGACCGCCGTGCCCCCTGCTCCGACGCCTCAGAGGTCACGTCTCATCTCCTGGGACGTGACGCGGTAGCCGAGGGATTCGTACAGCCCGATGGCGGTGGTGTTGTGGCCGAAGACGTTCAGGCCGATCGTCGTCGCACCCAAGGCACGGGCGGCCTCGTGCAACGCCTCCATCGTCTGCCGTCCGATCCCCTGACCGCGGCGGTCCTCGTCGACGTGGACGTCGAAGATCCACGCCGATACCCCGGACTGCGTACGGCGCAGCTCGAGCCACGCGAGTCCGACCGGTTGCTCGGCGTCGTTTCCCCCTGGGCCGCCGACCACTGCGGTCCACAGGTACATCGCGGGGCTCGCGACGCCCTCCGGGAGCAGACCGGCGAACTCCCTCGCTGAGCGTTCTGCCGCCGCCTCCGGTGACATGGCGCCGGTGGCGGCCAGCTCGACGGCGTACTCGCGCCGGGACCGCTCACCGAAGGCGAGGAACTCGTCCTCGGTCATCGGCCGGAGCCACAGGCGGTCAGGCACGTCCCAGAACGTCCTTCAGCGCCGCCAGCACGAGCAGCACCGCGTCGGGCCGCGCGTTGGGGCCCATCAGGCCGATGCGCCACACGCTGGTGGCGTACGCGCCGGCGCCGGCGCCGATCTCGATGCCGTGCCGCTCGAGGAGCTCCTTGCGGACGGCGGCGGAGTCGACCCCCTCGGGGACCTTCACCGTGGTGAGGTCGGGCAGGCGGTGTCCCTCGGCCGCGAACAGCTCGAGGCCCATGTCCTGCAGCCCGGCCTGGAGGGCGTCGCCCGCGGCCTGGTGGCGGGCCCAGACGGCCTCGAGGCCCTCCTCGAGGATGCGCGTGAGGCCGGCGTGGAGGCTGGCGACCATGGCCGTCGGCGCGGTGTGGTGGTAGGTGCGCTGGCCGCCCTTGACGCCCGCCTCGCCGACGTAGCCGCCGAGCATGCCGAGGTCGAGGTACCACGACCGCGGCCTCTCCACCCGCCGGTCGAAGGCGCGGTCGCCGATCGTGAACGGCGCGAGGCCGGGGGCGACGCCGAGGCACTTCTGGGTGCCGGCGTAGCCGATGTCGATGCCCCAGTCGTCGGCGCGCAGCTCGATGCCGCCGATCGAGGTCACCGCGTCGACGAGCAGGAGCGCGTCGCTCCCCTGCGACCGCAGCCCGGCGCCGAGCGCGGCGACGTCGGAGCGTACGCCGGTGGACGTCTCGGCGTGCACCGCCGCGACGATCGCCGGCGACGGGTGGGCGGACAGCACGCGGTCGACGTCGACCGGCTGCCCCCACTCGTGCTCGACGGCGACGACCTCGGCCCCGCACCGGGCGGCGACGTCGGTCATCCGCTGGCCGAAGAGCCCGTTGACCGCCACCACGACGACGTCGCCGGGGTGCACCGTGTTGACGAACGCCGCCTCCATGCCGGCCGAGCCGGTCGCGCTGAGCGGGAGGGTACGGGCGTTGTCGGTGCCCCAGACGGTGCGCAGCATGTCGCAGGTCTCGTCCATGACCCGGAGGAACTCCGGGTCGAGGTGGCCGAGCAGCGGCTCGGCGAGGGCCCGGGTGGCCTCGGGGTAGGGGTTGGACGGACCAGGACCGAAGAGGTGGCGCTCGCGGATCATGGGAGCGACCGTAACGAACACCGGGTCGTCACAGCACCGCCCCCGGGTTGAGGATCCCGTCCGGGTCGAGCGCGTCCTTGATCCGACGGGTCAGCGCCATGACGTCGTCGCCGAGCTGCTCGGGGAGGGCCGCCTTCTTCGTACGGCCCACGCCGTGCTCGCCGGTGATGGTGCCGCCGAGCCGGATCGCTGCGCGCAGGATGTCGTCGAACGCGAGGCGGGCGCGACGCTCCGAGTCGGGGTCGGCGGCGTCGTAGACGATGATCGGGTGGGTGTTGCCGTCACCGGCGTGGGCGACGGTGGGGATCTCGACGTCGTGACGTGCGGCCACCTCCGCGACCGCGGCGAGCAGGTCCGGGAGCAGGGGCACGGGCGCCCCGACGTCCTCGAGCAGGAGCGCGCCGCGCGCCTCCACCGCCGGGAACGCCGCCCGCCTCGCCGCGACGAACATCTCGCCCTCCTCCGGGTCGTCGGTGACCACGACCTCGGTGGCGCCGGCGGCCGTGCAGGCGGCCTCCACCGTCGCGATCTCGGCCACGCGCGCGTCGCCGGGTGCGTCGGACTGCACCACCAGCAGCGCCCCCGCGTCCCGGTCGAGGCCACGTGGCGAGTAGTCCTCGACCGCGTTGATCGAGGCCCGGTCCATCAGCTCCATCATCGATGGCCGCAGCGTCCGGCGCACGGCGACGACGGCCTCCGCGGCGTCCACCACGGAGGCGAAGGACGCCACGAGGGTCGCTGCGGGCAGCGGCAGCGGGACGAGGCGGAGGACGGCGCGGGTGACGATGCCGAGGGTGCCCTCGGAGCCGACGAAGAGCTTGAGCAGCGACAGGCCGGCGACGTCCTTGATGCGGTTGCCCCCGAGCGTGACGAGGGTGCCGTCCGCGAGGACGACGTCGAGGCCGAGGACGTAGTCGGTGGTCACGCCGTACTTCACGCAGCACAGCCCGCCGGCGTTGGTGGCGACGTTGCCGCCGATCGAGCAGATCTCGAAGGACGAGGGGTCCGGCGGGTACCAGAGTCCGTGCTCGCGGGAGGCGGCCTTGACCTCGGCGTTGAACGCGCCGGGCTCGACCACCGCGACCTGGCAGTCGGGATCGATCTCGATCGCCCGCATCCGCTCGAGGCTCAGCACGATGCCGCCGTCGACGGCGCTGGCCCCGCCGGACAGGCCGGAGCCGGCCCCTCGGGGGACGACCGGAACCCGGTGCTTCGCAGCCCACCGGACGGCCACCTGCACCTGTTCGGCGTCCTCCGCACGGACCACGGCGACGGGGGTGCCGGCACCGGTGTCGCGCGACCAGTCGTAGCGGTATCCCTCGGTCGTGGCCGGGTCGGTGGCGACGACGCCGGGCGGCAGGGACTCGACGAGCTCGGCCAGGGCTTCCATCCGGCCATCGTGGCACGGCCGGGCGAGCAGGCGACGGGGCTCGACGGCTGCCGGCACGGCTGTCACGCTCGTCGGATGAGCGACCCGACCGGGCAGGAGAGCCAGCTTCCCAGCGAGCAGGAGCGCGAGAAGGCACGTGTCGCCGGCGTCTTCGACCGCGCCTCCGCGACGTACGACCAGGTCGGCATCGACTTCTTCGGAACGGCCGGGGCCGAGCTCGTCAGACGTACGGCCCCGCGCCCCGGGGAGGCGGTCCTGGAGCTCGGGAGCGGGCGGGGGGCGTCCGCGCTGCCCGCCGCACGCGCCGTGGGTCCGAGCGGCCGCGTGGTCGCGACCGACCTCGCTCCCGGGATGCTCGCCGCCCTGGACGCCCTGGCCGCGGACCTGCCGTGGCTCGAGGTCCGTGCCGGCGATGCCGAGCGCCCGCCTCCCGGGCCGTGGGACGTGGTGCAGGCCGGGCTCGTGCTGTTCTTCCTCCCCGACCTGGACGGCACGCTCGACCGCGTGCGCGACGTGCTGGGGCCGGCCGGGCGCTTCGGCTTCACCTGGTTCGGCGAGAGCGACGACTCGTGGGACGACGTCACCCAGCGGCTGCAGGCGCTCGCTCCTGCGCCGCCGGCGTCGGCGCACGGCATCGAGGACAAGGAGGACGACCCCGGTCCCTTCTCGTCGTTGGACGCCATGCACGCCGCTCTCGTGGACCACGGCTTCACCGACCCCACGACCTCCACGATCCGCATCAGGGTCGAGTTCGTCGACGTCGAGCACTGGTGGGCCTGGATCTGGTCCGCCGGGCTGCGGGCGCTGCTCGAGCGGCTCGAGTCGCACGGGCTGCTGGACCGCGCCCGGACCGAGGTGGACCCCGAGCTCGAGCGTCGCGCGGCGGACGGGACGCTGACGTGGTGGACCGACGTCCGGTGCACGGTGGCCAGGGGCCCCGCCGGCTCATGACCCGGACGTGCGCTCCTCGGCGACCCCGTCGGAGGCGCTCGCGCTCGCTGCCTCGTCGGCGTGGGCGATGTGCGCCAGCGAGCGCCACACCAGCGCCAGCGTGAGACCCGATCCGACGAAGGCGAACCACCACGGCGCAGTGAGGCCCCACACCTGCGCGATCACGCCGCCGAGCAGCGACCCTGCCAGCATGCCGCCCATCACGCAGATCATGTAGACCGAGCCGACCCGGCCCTGCAGCTCGCTCGGGACTGCGCGCTGGCGCACCGCCTGCGACAGCGTGCCCCACACGAAGGCGTACGCGCCGAAGAAGAACATCAGTGGGTAGGCCGCCCACGGCGAGGTCGTGAACGCCATCGCGAGGTGGAACAGCACCTCGGCCAGCAGCACCGTCCGCATCAGCGTCGCGAGGGGCACGCGCCGCTCGAGGCGGCCGTAGGAGAAGGTCGCCAGCAGGCCGCCCAGTGCGGCCGCGGTGGTGAGCAGGCCGAAGCCCGCCTCGTCGATGCCGACCCGCTCGAGGGCCCACAGGACGAGCACCGACCACGGCGCCGCCCAGGTGACGTTGAAGACCACGATGATGATGGCCAGGGTGCGCACCGGCGGGTTGCCCATCAGCCATGTGACGCCGTCGGCGATGTCCTGCCGGATGTGGGTGTCGACCTCCGCGCGGACGGCGCCGGGCGGCGTACCGATCCGGGACACCAGCACCACGCCGACAGCGATGCACACGACGGTGAGGGCGAAGGGCCACACCATGCCGACCGAGAACAGCAGGGCCCCGACCGCGGGGCCGACGAGCTGGTTACCGGTGATCACCCCGGTCATCAGCCGGGCGTTGGCGATGCCCAGGTCGCGCTTGTCGACCAGCATCGGGGTCAGCGTGCCGGCGGTCGCGTCGACGAAGGTCTCCGCCGTCCCCAGCGCCAGCATCGCCACGAGGACGACGGCGATGTTGACGTCGCCGGTGACGATCGAGACGCACAGGCCGGCGAGCACCGTGCCACGCACGGCGTTGGCGGCCATGATCACGAGGCGTCGGTCGAGCCGGTCGGCGAGCGCCCCGGCGAGCAGCCCGACGACGAGCCATGGCGCGGTCAGGGCCAGCATGGCCGCAGACACCAGCACCGGGTTGCGGGTCTGCGACGCGACCAGCAGGGGCCCGGCCGCGATGAGCATCCCGTCGCCCAGGTTGGTCACCCACGACGAACCGACCAGCCAGCGGAAGCCGGTGCCGAGACGGGCGGGGAAGACGGTCTCGACGAGGCGGGTCACAAGCACCGGAGCGTACGCACGCCGCCGGGGTCGCCGCACGCGATATCGCGGACCGGCGGGTGTCCGGGCTCAGACGGGCTGCAGGTCCTCGACCGTCAGCTGCTCGTCACGCGCGGCGGCGGCGAGGCGGTCGTTGTCGGCCTGGAGCCGCAGGACCAGCGCCTCGAGGTCGTCGACGCGGCGCCGGAGCCGGCGGTTCTCGACGGCGAGGGCCGTCGTGGTCCGCGCATCGCTGTTCAGATGACCCAACAGCGCCTTGGCCATGGGGAACCTTTCGACAAGGACGGATCGACCGGCCGGCGAACCGGCCGTCTACAAGAGTCCCACCGCTGTGGCGGTGGGTCAATCCGGGGACTGCTCAGCGCGAGCGGGGCGGACGCTGGCAGCGCGGGCAGAAGAACGACGAGCGGTTCATGAAGGCGACGCGACGGATCGGGGTGCCGCAGCGCCGGCACGGCTCGCCCTCCTGGCCGTACGCGTCGAGGGAGCGGTCGAAGTAGCCCGACTCGCCGTTGACGTTGACGTAGAGCGCGTCGAAGGACGTCCCGCCCTGGGCGAGCGCCTCGCCCATGACGTCGCGAACGTGGCCGAGCAGCCCCCGCAGGACGGGGCCGGTGAGCCGGTCCCCCGGACGCTCGCCGTGCAGCCGCGCACGCCACAGGGCCTCGTCGGCGTAGATGTTGCCGACGCCGGAGATGAGTCCCTGGTCGAGCAGGAGCCGCTTGACAGCGGACGTACGCCGGCGCGCGCGTCGGACGAACTCGTCGTCGTCGAACTCCGGGTCGATCGGGTCGCGCGCGATGTGCGCGATCTCGGTCGGCAGCCCGGCCCCGCCGGTCGAGACGACCAGGCCGCCGAACATCCGCTGGTCCACGAAGCGCATCTCCAGCGGGGCGCCGGCGGGCGTACGGAGCGTGAACCGGACGCGCAGGTGCCGCTCGTCGGGGGCCCCGGGCTCGTGGAGGAGCATCTGCCCGCTCATCCCGAGGTGGCCCAGGAGGGCGTCACCGCTCGCGAGGGCGAGCCAGAAGTACTTGCCGCGGCGGCGCACGGCCACGATGCGCTGGCCGGCGAGCGCGGCGACGAAGCCCGTCGACCCGCGGTGGTCACGGCGTACGGAGCGGGGGTGCAGCACCTCGACGGACTCGATGGTGCTGTCGACGACGTGGCGCTCGAGGCCGGCGCGGACGACCTCGACCTCGGGGAGCTCGGGCACGGGTCAGGCGTCGGCCGGGGCCTGCTCCGCCGCGGGCTGCTCGGCGGCGGGCTCCGTGACGGGCTCCGTGACGGACCTCGCCGCTGACTGCGCGGCCTTGATCTCGCGGTAGGCGGTCTCGGCGGCGCCCTGCTCGGCCTCCTTCTTGGAGCGGCCGGTGCCGTTGCCGAGGACCTGCTCGCCGACGCGGACGCGGGCGACGAAGGTCTTCATGTGGTCGGGGCCGTCGTCCTCGATGAGGTACTCGGGGACCCCCAGGCCGAGGTCGGCGGAGAGCTCCTGGAGGGAGGTCTTCCAGTCGAGGCCTGCGCCCATGGACGCGGCGGCCTCCATGACCGGGTCGAAGAGCCGGTGGACCACCTTGGCGGCCTCGTCGATGCCGCCGCTGAGGTGGATGGCACCGATGACCGCCTCGACCGTGTCGGAGAGGATCGACGCCTTGTCCCGGCCGCCGGTGGTCTCCTCGCCGCGGCCCAGCATGATGTGCTGGCCGAGCTCGATCTGGCGGGCGACCTCGGCCAGGGCGCGGGCGTTGACGACCGCGGCCCGGAGCTTGGCCAGCCGGCCCTCGGAGAAGTCCGGGTGGGCGCGGTAGAGCGTCTCGGTGACCACGACCCCGAGCACCGAGTCGCCGAGGAACTCCAGGCGCTCGTTGGTCGGGATCTGCCCGTTCTCGTAGGCGAACGAGCGGTGCGTCAGGGCACGCTGCAGCAGCTCGGGATCCAGGACCGGATCACCGAGCGCTGCGCGGAGCTCGTCGGTGGTCAGAGGACCTGGCGGCGGTCGGCCTTGGCGCCGTACTGGCCGCACTGGCCGCACGCACGGTGCGGGAGGTGCTTGGAGCCGCAGGCCGGGTTGGCGCACGTCACGAGGGTCGGCGCGACGGCCTTCCACTGCGAACGGCGGTGGCGCGTGTTGCTGCGCGACATCTTCCGCTTGGGAACAGCCATGGTTGTCTCCTGTTGCTTGCTCCCCGGGGACTCCCGGCGAGGTGGTCAGTCGTGTGGGTCCTGCTTGGTTTCTGCCTGCAGCTGCTGGAGTCCAGCCCAGCGCGGATCGATCGGCGCGTCGTGCGAGTGGTCCGGGTCGTCCGCGAGTCGCGCACCGCACTCGGTGCACAATCCCGGGCAATCGTCCATGCACAGCGGCTGGAACGGTAGTGCGAGCACCACCGCGTCCCGCAGCAGGGGCTCGAGGTCGAGCAGGTCGTCCTCGAGCAGGCTGGTCTCGTCGTCGAGGTCGTGGTCGTCGTGCTCCGCGGCCTTGTCGTGCTGGTCGGGGTAGACGTAGAGCTCCTGGAGCGTGACGTGGATCTCGTCCTCGATCGGCTCCAGGCACCGTACGCACTCCCCCGCGAGCCCGGCCGTGGCCGTGCCCGTGAGCAGCACTCCCTCCATGACCGCCTCCAGCCGCAGGTCGAGCTCGACCGGCGATCCTTCGGGGACAGAGAGGACTTCGATGCCAAGTTCTGCTGGTGCCGGAACGGAGAGCTCGAGCTCACGCTGGGACCCCGGGCGGCGGCCGAGCTCGCGAGTGTCAAGCACGAGCGGCGCCCTCGGGTCCAGGCTGTTCACGTCGAACTCCCACATCTGGACACCAACACAACCTCGGAATCGTATCCGCCGCCCGGGCAGCGGGGCAAAACGAGTGACGGGCGGAGCCGGCCGGTCATGGCGACGAGCGCTCCGCGAGCCGTGCCACGAGCTGCTCGCGGACCGCCTCGGGGACCAGCCCGCGTACGTCGCCGCCGAGGGCCGCGACCTCCTTGATCAGGCTGGAGGAGACGAACGCGTTGCCGACGGCACCGGGCAGGAACACGGTCTCGACGTCGGTGAGGTGGGAGTTCATCTGGGCCATCGGCAGCTCGTACTCGTAGTCGCCGGCCCCGCGCAGGCCCTTGACGATGGCCACGGCCCCGATCTCGCGGCAGAAGTCGACGATGAGGCCGTCGAAGCCGGAGACGCGCACGTTGGCGAGGTCGCCCGTGGCCTCCTCGAGCATCACGATGCGCTCCTCGGGCGTGAAGAGCCGGTTCTTGCTCATGTTGACGCCGACCGCGACGACGACCTCGTCGAACAGCTTGGCGGCCCGGCCGACGATGTCGAGGTGGCCGTTGGTCACCGGGTCGAACGACCCGGGGCAGACAGCGCGACGCACGCTGGACTCCCTTCGGTCAGGGGCTCCCGAGGGTGGAGGTCAGGGTGCCGGGGTGGCGTGACCGTACCAAAGCGCGGTCTCGCCGTAGCGCTTCGTCCGGTCCTCCTCGATCCCGCCGGGCCACGTGACGACGGTGCGCTTGGCGGCTCGCTCCACCACGACGAGCGCTCCCGGGACGAGCCATCCGTGGGTGACCAGCGCGACGAGGTCGGCGTCGACGTCCGCGTCGGACATCGGGTAGGGCGGGTCGGAGAACACGACGTCGTAGGGCGCCGCGGGGGGTGAGGCGAGGAAGGCGCCCACGGAACCCGCCACGACCCGGGCGCGCGAGAACCCCAGTGCCGCGGCGTTGCGCGAGATCAGCGCAGCCGTACGCCGGTCCTGCTCGACCATCGTCACGACGCCGGCGCCGCGCGACCACGCCTCGAGACCGACGGCGCCGGAGCCGGCGTAGAGGTCGAGGAACCGCAGGCCGTCGAGCGAGCCGGTGCGCGACTCGATCGCCGAGAAGAGCGCCTCTCGCACACGGTCGCTCGTGGGCCGGGTCGTCTGGCCGCGCGGCGTCTCCAGCCGACGCCCGCCGGCTGTTCCCCCGATGATCCGAGTCATGTCCCCGTGCTCAACCCTTCTCCGTTCAGTCCTCGCCTCAGCCCTTGTCCAGGTAGGCCGACGCCGCCGAGCGCTCGACCTCGGCGACGGCTGCGGCGAGGGCGGGCGCCTGCGCGAGCGCAGGATCCTCGGAGAGTAGCGCCTCGGCGGCTTCTCGGGCACGGACGATCGTCTTCTCGTCGCGCAATACCCGAAGTGTGACGAGACCGGACCGGAACCCGGACTGGCTGGCCCCCAGCACGTCGCCCTCGCGCCGCTGCTCGAGGTCGACGCGGCTCAGCTCGAATCCGTCGGTGGTCGCTGCGACGGCGTCGAGGCGGTCACGTGCGGGAGACCCGAGCTCCGCGTGGGAGACCAGCAGGCACAGGCCGGGGAGCCCGCCGCGACCTACGCGTCCGCGCAGCTGGTGGAGCTGGGAGACGCCGAACCGGTCCGCGTCGAGCAGCACCATCGTGGTCGCGTTGTGCACGTCGACACCGACCTCGATGACGGTGGTGGACACGAGGACGTCGACCTCGCCAGCCGCGAAGGCACGCATCGTGCGGTCCTTGTCGTCGGGCGGCATCCGGCCGTGCAGGACCGCTGTGCGCAGTCCCGCGAGCGGACCGGACGAGAGCTCGGCGTGGACCTCCTCGACCGCGGCCAGGGACCGCTTGGGCGCGACCTCCCTGCCCTCGTCGTCGAGGTCGACCTGGTCGGTCTCTCCCTCCTCCCCGGCATCGCCGGAGATGCGGGGGCACACGACGTAGACCTGGTGCCCCTTCTCGACCTCCTCGCGGACCCGTTGCCACACGCGCTCGAGCCACGTCGGCTGGTCGGCGAGCGGCACGACGTTGGTCTGGATCGGCGCCCGGCCGGCCGGCAGCTCGGCGAGGACGGAGGTCTCGAGGTCGCCGAACACGGTCATCGCGACCGTGCGCGGGATCGGGGTCGCCGTCATCACCAGGACGTGCGGCGGGGTGCCGGCCTTGTCCGTCAGCGCGGCGCGCTGCTCCACGCCGAAGCGGTGCTGCTCGTCGACCACGACGAGCCCGAGGTCGGCGAACTCGATCCTGTCCTCGAGCAGGGCGTGGGTCCCGATGACGATGCCGGCCTCGCCCGTGACGATCCGGAGCATCGCCTCCTGGCGCGCGGCCTTGCCCATCGACCCGGTCAGCAGCACGACCTGGGTCGCGTCCGGGTCGCCGCCGAGCATGCCGCCCTGGGCGAGGTCGCCCAGCAGGCCAGCGATGGAGCGGTGGTGCTGCTGGGCGAGGACCTCGGTCGGGGCGAGCAGCGCGGCCTGCCCCCCGGCGTCGACGACCTGGAGCATGGCGCGCAGTGCGACCAGGGTCTTGCCGGAGCCGACCTCGCCCTGGAGGAGCCGGTTCATCGGGTGGTCGCGGCCGAGCTCGTCGGCGACGAGGTCGCCGATCTCACGCTGGCCGCCGGTGAGCTCGAACGGCAGCCGCGCGTCGAACGCGGCGAGCAGCCCGTCGTCGCGGCGTACGCGCGCCCGGGCACCCTGGGCACGGTGGGCTGCGCGGCGCCGGGCGAGCACGAGCTGCAGCACCAGCGCCTCCTCGAACCGGAAGCGCTTCTGCGCCGCGCCGAGCTGGCTCCACTCGTCGGGGGCGTGGATCCAGCGCAGCGCCTGCATGACGTCGAGCACCTCGAACCGCTCGCGGAGCTCCGGGGTGAAGACGTCGGGCACCCCGG
Source organism: Nocardioides ganghwensis (assembly GCF_014779655.1). Classification (GTDB taxonomy): domain Bacteria; phylum Actinomycetota; class Actinomycetes; order Propionibacteriales; family Nocardioidaceae; genus Nocardioides; species Nocardioides ganghwensis. The sequence goes on along the minus strand of NZ_JACXYX010000012.1, from coordinate 79,456 downwards.
TGACCAGGTCGAGGGCGGCGGTGACGACCTTCTGGATGTCCCAGGTGTAGAGCTTCGCGGTGAGCGGGTAGACCGGCATCAGCTTGCTGAGCGTGGCCGCCTCCGGGCCGTCGAGCGCGAACCCGTGGGGCTGCTCGAGCTGCCAGCTGCCCCGGAACTGCTTGGCCTTGCCGGTGAAGACCGCCCGGCAACCCGGCCGGAACTCCGCCTCGTGCCTGTCGGCCAGGTTCTGGTAGGGGCTGAACAGGGTGACGGAGAAGTCGGGTCCGTCGGTGCGCAGCCGCACCGTGGTGCGGAACTGGCGGCGGTTGCCGCTGAAGAACGCCGCACTGTCGCACGAGCGCACCTCGCCGACGATGGTCAGCTGCTCACCGACGGCCGGCGTGGCGACCTCGGACAGCTCGGTGGCGGCGACGTAGCGGCGCGGGAAGTGGCGCAGCAGGTCGCCCACCGTGGCGAGCCCGAGGCCCTCCTCGGCGAGCTTGCGCTTCTTGTGGTGGTTGCCGAAGACCGACCCGATCGGGCTGTCCGGCGTGATCGCGACCATGGTGACTTCCTAGCCGTTCACTCCACGCTGACCAGCAGGGGGTAGCGCGGCTGGCCGCCGTCGTGGACGGCGACGTCGACCGTGGGGTGGCGCTCCTCGACGTGGGCCGCCACCCGTTCGGCGAGCTCGGCACCGCCCTCCCCCGCCACGATCGTCACCAGCTCACCGCCGCCGGCGAGCAACCGCTCGAGGACGTCGGTGGCGACGACCTCGAGGTCGGAGCCCACGACGGCGAAGTCGCCGGCGATGACGCCGAGCGCGTCGCCGGGCTCGCACGGACCGGCCATCGTGATGGCCTGGCGGGACGCGACGGTGACGGCACCGTGGCGGGCGTGCCGCGCGGTGGCGGTCATCTCGCGGACGTCGGCGTCGAAGGCGCGGCCCGGCTCGTGCACCGAGATCGCCGCCAGCCCCTGCACCTGGGCCTGGGTGGGGATGACCTCGACCGAGACGTCGTGCTCGGCCTCGGCGGTGCGGGCGGCGATCTCGGCCGCGCGCACGGTGTCGCCGTCGTTGGGCAGCACGACCACCTCGGCGGCCCCGCAGGAGGTGATGGCCTCGAGGAGCTGCCCGGTCGAGGGACGCTGGCCCGGCCCACCCGGCACGACGACGGCGCCCGCCGACTCGAACAGCGCCGTGAGCCCGGGCCCGGCAGCGACCGCGACGACCCGGCGGCCCGTACGGGTCGAGGTCCGCTGCCGGGTGGCGGCGACCTGCTCGGCGAAGTGCGTCACCCGGATGCGGTGCGGACGGCCCGCGGTGATGCCGGCCTCGATCGCGGCACCGACGTCGTCGACGTGGACGTGGACGTTCCACAGGCCGTCGCCGCCGACCACCACGAGGCTGTCGCCGAGCCCGGCGAGGGTCTCGCGGAGCACGGCGATGGCGTCGTCCTCGACCTCGGGGCCGGCGTCGAGGAGGTACATCACCTCGTAGCCCGGCCCGTCCTCGGTGAGGTCGTCGCTCGGCACGGCCGCCGCCACCGGGATGTGGTGGGTGCCGATCGGGGGCGACCACGGGGTCGGCCTGCGTCCGGTGGCCGTCGTCTCGACGGCGTCGAGGACCACGCAGAGCCCCCGGCCACCGGCGTCGACGACGCCCGCCTGGGCGAGCACCTCGAGCTGCTCGGGCGTACGGGCGAGCGCGGCGCGTGCGGCCGCTGCGGCCGCCGTGAAGACGTCGCGGGTGCGGACCCCGCGCCCGGCGGCCTCCAGCGCCGCGTCGGACGCGGCCCGCGAGACCGTGAGCATCGTGCCCTCCACCGGCGTGCCGACCGCGGCGTAGCTCGCCTCGGTGGCCTCGGCCATCGCTGCGGCGATCGTCTCGGCCGGCCGGTCCTCGATCGCGGCGCCGGCGAGGTGGCGTACGTAGGCGCGCAGCATCTGGCTGAGGATCACGCCCGAGTTGCCGCGGGCGCCCATCAGCGCGGCGCGGGCGAGGACCGCCATGCCGTCGCCGAGCGAGAGGTCGGGGGTGGCCGCCCGGGCCTCGCGCAGCGCGTCGCGGGCGGCGGAGACGGTGAGGAACATGTTGGTGCCGGTGTCGCCGTCGGGCACGGGGTAGACGTTGAGAGCGTCGATCTCCTCGCGGGCCGAGGAGAGGGCGTCGGTCGCGATCTCGACGAAGCGCGCGACGCCGTCCAGCGTGATGCCGTGGGTGACGTGCTCCATCGCGTCGGTGCTCTCCCCGTGTCTGCGGTCTGACGTGTGCTGCGTCGTACGATGTGGTGCGCGCCACAGGGTAGTGCCCTGCTCCGACGCGGCCGACCACGACGCGGCTTCCGATTTCCTCCCCGCGCGGGTCCTCGGCTACTGTTGCCCGGTTGCCTCGTGCCGCTTCCTGCGGCGTGCAGGCCTCTCGAACATCTATCAACCTCGAACGGATCGGAGTGCACGGTGGCTGCCGTCTGCGACATCTGCGCCAAGAAGCCGGGCTTCGGAAACAACCGTCCCTGGTCGCGCAAGATCACGAAGCGTCGCTTCAACCCCAACATCCAGCGCGTCCGGGCGACCGTGAACGGCACGCCCAAGCGCCTCAACGTCTGCACCGGCTGCCTCAAGGCCGGCAAGGTCTCCCGCTGACCTGACCAGACTCGTACGTGAGCCCCCGTCGCTGATGCGGCGGGGGCTTCGTCGTCCGTCCGGCCGGACCTGCGCGGCGGCCCGCTCGCAGAGTCCCCGCTCGAGCGGGGACTCCGTCACCTGGAGGCCTGTACAACCCCCTCCAGGTGTCGGACTTCCCCACCAGGTCACGCGGGACGCTCAGAAGTGCGTCCAGCCGGTCGGCCCCTCGTAGGTCCCGCCGTCGACGGTGACGCCCTCGCCCTCGGTCACCTCGCCGACGACGTGCCACCCGGTCGGCACCGAGGCGAGGTCGGGGAAGGTCGCGAGCAGCGCGTGGTCGTCTCCCCCGCCGAGGATGAACTGGAGGGGGTCGGCCCCGAGGGCGGCGCCGACGGCCTGGAGCGGCTCGGGGATCTCGAAGGTGCCGGTGCGCACGTCGATCGCGACACCGCTCGCCTCCGCGAGGTGCCGGGCCTCGGCGAGGAGTCCGTCGGAGACGTCGATGAGCGCGGTCGCGCCCGCCTCGGCGGCCTGCCTGCCCGCGGTGTACGGGGGCTCCGGGCGGCGGTAGGCCTCGACGAGCACCCGCGGCGAGCGGAACCCGCGGCCGAGGACGGCCAGCCCTCCGGCCGCCCAGCCCTGGCGGCCCGTGACGGCGAGCACGTCTCCGGGCTGCGCACCCGAGCGCAGGACGGGTGACTGGTAGCACTGGCCGAGCACCGTCACGGCGATGACGATCTCGTCGGCGCGCGTGACGTCGCCGCCGACGACGGTCGCGCCGACGCTCGCGCACTCCTCCGCGAACCCGCGGGCGAAGTCCAGCGCCCACGCCACCGGGAGGTCCGCGGGGGCGGCCAGGCCGATCGTGAGGTGACGGGCGGTGCCGCCCATGGCGTTGATGTCGGAGAGGTTCTGGGCGGCCGCGCGGTGGCCCACGTCGGTGGCACTGGCCCAGTCGCGGCGGAAGTGGCGGCCCTCGACCATGAGGTCGGTGGACACCACGACGTGGCCGTGCTTGATGCGCAGGACGGCGGCGTCGTCGCCGGGTCCGACGAGCACCTGCTCGTCGCCCTCGAAGATCTCCACGAGCTCGGAGATCAGGCCGAACTCCCCTGCATCGCCGAGGGTCGCGTCCGCGTCGAGTGCCATGACCCCATCCCACCAGACGCGCACTGTGACGACAGGCACCCATCCCCTGTCCGCCCGCCCGCGTGGCGCGGTAGGTTGTGCCGGTCACACCCGTTGAACGAGACCGAGGAGTCCACGATGGTCGTCCAGGCCTACATCCTGATCCAGACCGACGTCGGCAAGGCCGCCGAGGTTGCCCGCGAGATCGCCCAGGTCAAGGGCGTCACCCTCGCCGAGGACGTGACCGGTCCCTACGACGTGATCGTCCGAGCCGAGGCCAAGAACGTCGACGAGCTCGGCAAGCTCGTCGTCTCCAAGGTGCAGAACCTCGACGGCATCACCCGCACGCTGACGTGCCCGGTCGTCCACATCTGACCCGAGTGCCACCCGCACGACGCCTCGGCTCCGCGCGGAGCCGGGGCGTCGTCGCGTCCGCTGCCGCCTGCCTGGTGCTCGCCGGGTGCAGCAGCACCCCCACCATCGAGGACCACGACCTCTCCGCCGCCGATCGCGCCGCGTGCGAGGCGCTGGTCGCCGACCTCCCGGAGACGCTCGCCGGGGAGGACCGGGTGGCCGTCGAGCCCGAGGGCGCGCTGGGTGCCGCGTGGGGCGACCCGGCGTACGTCCTCACGTGCGGGGTCCCGGAGCCGGCCGACTACGAGCCGACCGCCGAGTGCAACGTGATCGCCGGCGTCGGGTGGTACGTCACCGACGACCAGCTGGCAGACCAGGGCGAGGACGCGACACCGATCGCGCTCAGCCGTACGCCCTACGTCGAGGTGCTGGTGCCGGCCGACTACCGCACCCTGGGCATCGACCGCGCGCTCGCGGAGCTCGCACCGGCGCTGGAGGAGCACCTCGCCGAAGGGCTGTCCTGCCTGTAGGTCCCCGGGCGAGGGTTCAGCGAAGGCCGGTGTCGCGGCGCAGCGCCAGCTGCACGAGCCGGTCGACGAGCTCGGGGTAGGCCATGCCGGTGGCCGCCCAGAGCTGGGGGTACATCGACGTGGGGGTGAAGCCGGGCATCGTGTTGAGCTCGTTGATCACCAGGGACCCGTCGGGCATGACGAAGAAGTCGACGCGGGCCAGGCCCTCGCACGAGAGCGCCTCGAAGGCGCGGACCGCCATCGCCCGCAGCTGCTGCTCGACCTCGGCGGGCAGGTCGGCGGGGATGTCGATCTCGGTGTGCTGGTCGGCGAGGTACTTGGCCTCGAAGTCGTAGAACTCATGGTCACCGCCGGTGCGGACCTCACCCGGCCGCGACGTCTCGGCCGGGCCCTCGAGGGTGCCGAGGACGCCGCACTCGACCTCACGGGCGCCCTCCATCGACTGCTCCACGAGCACCTTGGGGTCGTGGCGGAAGGCCTCCTCGAGGGCGTCCTCGATCTCGGAGGCGTCGTGGACCTTGCTGATGCCCATGCTCGACCCGGCCCGGGCGGGCTTGGCGAAGGAGGGGAAGCCGAGCTCCTCGACACGGGCGCGTACGCCGACCGGGTCCTGCTCGAGCTCGGCGCGGGTGACGACGATGCCGGGCGTCACCGGCAGGCCGGCAGACTGGAGGACGACCTTCATGAAGGCCTTGTCCATGCCGACCGCCGACGCCAGGACGCCGGACCCGACGTAGCGCACGCCTGCCATCTCGAGCATCCCCTGCAGGGTGCCGTCCTCGCCCCACGGCCCGTGGAGCAGCGGGAAGACCACGTCGACCTCACCGATCACCGACGGGACGCTCGACGGCTCGGTGACCACGAGGTCGGTGCCGGTGGTCGCGCCCATCAGGGCGACGGGCGAGCGGTCGGCGTCGACCTCGGGGAGGTCCTTGCCCCGGATCGCGAGCCGGCCGGGCTCGTCGGCCTCGAGCACCCAGCGGCCGTCGGTGGCGATGCCGACCGGCACCACGTCGTACGCCTCGCGGTCGATCGCGGCCAGCACGCTCCCCGCGGTGACGCACGAGATGCCGTGCTCGGAGGAGCGGCCGCCGAACACCACGGCGACGCGCGGCTTGCGCCCGTGCTGGTCGGCGGTCTTGTCAGGGGAGGTGTCGTTCATCGGCACGACCCTATCCACCTACGCTGGCGAGCATGGCTGCAGACCCGTCCCCGACCTCGTCCCTCCGGCCCGGCACCATCGCCGTCACGGCCGGGCGCCCGGACCGGGAGCCAGACGCCCCGCTCAACACCCCGATCACGATGGCGGCGACCTACGTCGCCGGCGGCGAGGTGGAGTACGGCCGCTACGGCAACCCCACGTGGACGGCGCTCGAGGACGCCCTCGGCGCACTCGAGGGCGGCCGGTGCCTGACCTTCGCCTCCGGCCTCGCGGCCGTGGCCACCGTCCTCGACCTGGTCGGCAAGGAGGGCAGGGTCGTGGTGCCCAAGCACGCCTACACCGGCACGATCATGCAGCTCGCCGACCTCGAGTCCCGCGGCCGCCTGACGGCCGAGATGGTCGACATCACCGACACCGATGCCGTCGTCAAGGCGTGCGACGGCGCGGCCCTGGTGTGGCTCGAGTCGCCGACCAACCCCGCGCTGGAGATCGCCGACATCCCCACGATCACCGCCGCGGCGCACGAGGCCGGGGCGTACGTCGTCGTCGACAACACCTTCGCCACTCCCCTGCTGCAGCGGCCGCTCGAGGACGACGTGGACCTCGTCGTGCACTCCGCGACCAAGTACCTCGCCGGCCACTCCGACGTGCAGATGGGCGCCATCGTGACCCGCGACGACGAGCTCTGGACCGTGCTCAAGGGGCGGCGCGACCTGGTCGGTGCGATCCCCGGCCCGTTCGAGGCGTGGCTCACGCTGCGCGGCCTGCGGACGCTCCACCTGCGCGTCGAACGCTCCCAGGCAAACGCCCAGGAGCTCGTACGCCGCCTCGGTGAGCACCCGGCCCTCTCCGAGGTGCGCTACCCCGGCTTCGGCGGGATCGTCAGCATCGTGCTCGCCCAGGGCGAGATGGCCGCCGACCTGCTCAGCCGCAAGACGCGCGTGTGGGTGCACGCCACCTCCCTCGGCGGCGTGGAGTCGAGCCTCGAGCGCCGGCGTCGCTGGAAGGCGGAGGCCGCGACGATCCCCGACGGGCTGGTCCGGCTGTCGGTCGGCATCGAGGACGTCGAGGACCTCTGGGAGGACCTGCGCGCCGCGCTCGACGGGTGCGTCGGCTGACGCGAGTCCGCCGCGCGTGCGCGCGCCGTGTCGGCGTGGACACGCGCCGGGTGTAACGCTTCGGCACCATGGGGCGAAGAACTGGCATGGAGACCCCCTCGGACATCCCCGCCATCGGCCGGGACCCCGACGCCTTCGAGTCGTTCTACCGCGAGCACCTGCCGTGGGTGCGTCGCTTCGTCGCGCGCCGCGTCGACGACCCGCACGCCGCAGCGGACCTGACGGCCGACATCTTCCTCGCAGTGGTCGACGGTGCCGCCGGCTATCGCGAGGACCTCGGCAACCCCTCGGCCTGGCTCGCGGGGATCTCGCGCAACGCCGTCGCCGACCACCACCGGCGACGGGCCCGCGAGTCACGCGCGAACGCCCGCATCAGTGGCCGTGCACTTCTCGACGACCACTCCACCGAGCTGCTCTCGGACCGCATCGACGGTGAGCGCCTGGCCCGCGAGCTCTACGTCTCGCTGGCGTCACTGCCCGACAACCAGCGCGCCGTCGTCGAGCTCGTCGCCGTCGACGGCCTCAGCCTCGCCGAGGCGGCGCAGGCACTCGGCATCTCCGCCGGCAACGCCCGGGTCCGCTACCACCGGGCCCGCGCCCGGCTCAAGGACGTCCTCCCCAGCCCCTTCGAGGTGATCGCATGAACACCCAGCTCGACACGTACGAGACCCGGCTGCTCGCCGAGCTCCGGCGCGAGGTCGCCACCGCGACGGCCACCGAGGCCGTCCCCGCTCCCGGGCGTACGCACCGTCGCGCCCTCGCCATCGCGGCGGGCGTCGCCGCTGCCACGGTGGTCGGCGTCGTCCTGGTGCCCGGGCTCGGCACCACGCCGGCGTACTCCGTGCAGGAGGGCAACGCCGGCGAGGTCGAGGTGCAGGTCAACCGACCCGAGGACGCCGCTGGGCTCGAGCGGGCCCTCGAGGACCGCGGCATCGCCGCCGACATCACGTACCTGCCGGAGCTGCAGCAGTGCGCCGAGGGGCGCTTCACCGAGGTCGCGCGTGAGGTGGGCCTGTCGCTGTCGATCGGCGAGGACCTGGTGCGCGTGACGCTGCCACCCGGCGCGGTGCGTGACGGCGAGACCTTCGTGATGGTCCTGTCGGTCGAGGCGATGACGCAGGACGAGCTCGCCGAGGTCGCGGAGCGCGAGGGGCAGCGGGTGGTGGAGGGGACGAGCTCCTCGGTGTCGGCGGAGGTCGCGAGCGGGACCGTCGGCGCGTGCACACCAGTGCCGGCATCGGGCTGAGGCCGCTCGACCACCGGCAGACCTAGCCCATCTCGGCCTTGGTGTCGCGGGCGATGAAGGAGTTCATCATGTCGAGCGCGGTCATCTTGCCGTCGACGACGGCGTCGACCGCCTCGGCGATCGGGGCGTCGACGCCCGTACGGCGGGCCAGCTCGAGCAGCGACTTGCAGGACTTCGCGCCCTCGGCGACCTGGCGGGTCGAGGCGTAGATCTCCTCGGTGGTCATTCCCTGGCCGAGCCGCTCGCCGAAGGTGCGGTTGCGCGACAGGGGCGAGGAGCAGGTGGCGACCAGGTCACCGAGGCCGGCGAGACCCATCAGCGTCAGCGGGTTCGCGCCCTGCGCGGTCGCGAGTCGGGCGGTCTCGGCGAGGCCGCGGGTGATGACCGAGGCCGTCGTGTTGTCGCCGAAGCCCAGCCCGACGGCCATTCCGACGGCGAGGCCCACGACGTTCTTGTAGGCCCCTCCGATCTCGCAGCCGAGGACGTCCACCGAGGTGTAGGGCCTCCACGACGGGCCGTGGGTGATGGCCTGGATGTGCTTGGCTCGCTCCTCGTCGAGGCAGGCGACCACGGAGGCGGCCGGCTCACGGCGGGCGATCTCGCGCGCGAGGTTGGGTCCGCTGACGACGGCGATCCGGTCGGCGGAGGCGTCGGTGACCTCCTGGATCACCTCGCTCATCCGCATCAGGGAGCCGAGCTCGACACCCTTCATCAGCGACACCAGCGTCGCCTTCTCCGGCAGGACCGGGGCCCAGGCAGTGAGGTTCTCGCGCAGGCTCTGCGACGGCACCGTGAGCACCACGACGTCGGCGTCGGCCGCGACCTGCTCGGGATCGGTGGACGCCGTGATCGACGGCGGCAGCTCGATGCCGGGGAGGTAGTCGGTGTTCTCCCGGCGTTCGTTGATCGCCTCCACGACCTCGTCGCGCCGGGCCCACAGCGACACGTCGTTGCCGGCGTCGGCGAGCACGAGCGAGAACGCGGTGCCCCACGATCCGGCACTGAAGACTGCGATCTTGGTCATCGGCTGCGCTTCCTCTTCGTTCGGTGGCGTTCGTCGTAGGGGTTGCCGATCTCGCGCACCCCGCTGGCACGCGGGTCGTAGCGCCGGTCCGGGGCCGGCTCGTGACGGATGTCGGCGACGAGTGCGGTGATGGCCGACATGATCCGTTCGGTGGCCTGCGCCGTCGTCTCGGCCGACGGTGGTCTGGCGACCAGGTCGTCGAGCGGCACGGGGTCGCCCGCCTTCATCACGATGTTCTTGCGCGGGACCAGGTGCGGCCGCTTGGTGTAGGGCGGCAGCACCTCCTGTGCGCCCCACTGCCCGACCGGGATGACCGGGCAGCCGGTGGCGAGGGCGATCCGGGCGGCACCCGTCTTGCCCTTCATCGGCCAGAGGTCCGGGTCGCGGGTGAGGGTGCCCTCGGGATAGATCACGATGCACTCGCCGTCGCCGATCGCGCGCACCGCGGCGTCGTACGCGCCGATCGCGTTGCGCGTCAGCCGCTCGACAGGGATCTGGCCGGCGGAGGTCAGGAACCCGCCGAGGTACTTGTTGGTGAAGAGGCTCGACTTGGCGAGGTAGCGCGGGAGCCGGCCGTGGTCGTACACGAAGTGCGCCGACAGCAACGGGTCCACGTGCGAGATGTGGTTGATCGCGACGATGCACCCGCCGGTGGCGGGGATCTTCTCCCCGTCGATCCACGTGCGCGACGTGGCCGAGAGCAGGGTGGGCTTGAGGATGGCCGCCGCGACGGTCATCGCCCAGCCGCGCGGCTGCTCCAGCTTCCTGACGCGCACCGTCTCCCTCTCGACCAGATCTCCCGCGGGCCGTGCCCGGACGCTCCCTGCGTCGCGAGCAGGCTACTCGGTCACCCCGGTGCGCGGACCCCACCGGCACGCTGGTCGGGGATGGGAGAATCGCCGCGATGGTTGCTCCGATGCCCGCTCCCCCGCCGCCCGCGTCCGTCCCGCCCCGGTGCGTGGTCGTCGTGCCCGTCAAGCCGCCTGCCGTCGGCAAGTCCCGCCTGGCCGGGCTGAGCGACCCGGCACGCCGCGACGTGGCGGAGGCGTTCGCGCTCGACACCGCGCAGGCAGCCGCGGCGACGCCCGGCGTGGAGGCCGTGCTGGTCGTCACCGACGACTTCCGGCTGGCGTCCTCGATGCGCGCGCTCGGCTGCGAGGTGATGCCCGACGGGACCAGCGAGGACCTCAACGCGACCCTCGTCCAGGCCGTCGCCGAGGTCGCGCGTCGCTGGCCGGGCGCGGTGCCGGTCGCCCTGTGCGCGGACCTGCCCGGGGTTCGGCCGGTCGAGCTCGCGACGGTGCTCCGAGAGGTGGCCTGGCACGTGGCTGCCGGACGGTCCGCGTTCGTGCCCGACCGCGCCGGCACCGGCACGACCCTGTACGCCGCGCCCGTCGAGCACTTCGACCCCCGCTTCGGCGTGGAGTCGGCCGCGCGCCACCGCGGCGCCGGCGCCGTCGAGGCGGGCACCGCCGCCACCAGCGTGCGTACGGACGTCGACGACCTCGCCGACCTCGACGCCGCACTGCTCGCGGGCGTCGGGCCCCACACCTCGCGTGCATGCGAAGGGCGGGCCACCCCGCTGGGGTGACCCGCCCTCTGCTCCGAGCCCGCGGCTCAGGACTTCTTGGCGGTCTTCTTGGCCGGCGCCTTCTTGGCCGGTGCCTTCTTGGCGGGCGCCTTCTTGGCGGCGGCAGTCTTGGCCGGTGCGGTCTTCTTGGCCGTCGTCTTCTTGGCGGCGGTGGCGGCGGAGGCCGACGTCGACTTCTTGGCGGCCGTCGTCTTCTTGGCCGGCGCCGACTTCTTGGCGGCGGTCTTCTTGGCGGGGGCCGCCTTCTTCGCCGGGGCGGACTTCGTGGCGGTCGCCTTCTTCGCCGGCGCCGCCGACTTGGACGCCGTCGACTTCGCCGGGGCGGCCTTCTTGCCGGTGGCGCTGGCGACGGCGGCGGCCGCGGCTCGTACGCCGGGCGGCTTGGGCATGGTGGCGGCGGTCAGCTTCGGGAGCTTCTTCGCACCCGAGATGACGTCCTTGAGCTCCTTGCCGGCGGAGAACTTCGGCACGGCCTTCTTCTTGGACTTCATCCGCTCGCCCGTCTGCGGGTTGCGCACCCAGCGCGCGTTGCGGACGGCCTTCTCGAAGGAGCCGAAGCCCGTGATCGCGACCTTCTCGCCCTTGGCGACCTCACGGGTGATGGTGTCGAGCACCGACTCCAGTGCGTGGGCCGCCTGCTTGCGGTTCCCCTCGTAACGCGCGGCGAGCGCGTCGATGAGCTCTGACTTGTTCACTAGCTTCCCTTCCCAATGAACCTGGCGCCGAGCTCGTGCTCGACTCTCCAAGGCACGCTAGGCACATGGAAGGGTGAGAACAATCACCAAAGCCCCTGTTTGTAGGGGTTTTTCAGGCGGTGACGGGCTTCCAGCCCGGCCGTCCCACCTCGAAGGCGGTGATCGTGTCGTCGTGCGAGAGCGTGATCCCGATGTCGTCGAGGCCCTCGAGGAGCCGCCAGCGCGTGTAGTCGTCGATGTCGAAGGAGTCCTCGACGGCGTCCTCGCCGGCGCCTGCGCGGACCGTACGGCTCTCCAGGTCGACGGTGATCTCGCCGCCAGGGTTGTCCTCGAGCCAGTCCCACAGGCGCTGCACGACCTTCTCGTCGACCTGCGCCGCGAGCAGGCCGGCCTTGCCGGAGTTGCCCCGGAAGATGTCGGCGAAGCGCGAGGAGATGACGACCTTGAAGCCGTAGTTCTGCAACGCCCACACGGCGTGCTCGCGCGAGCTGCCAGTCCCGAAGTCGGGACCCGCGACGAGCACGGAACCGCCGGCGTAGGTGGGGTTGTTGAGCACGAAGTCGGGGTCGTTGCGCCAGGCGGCGAACAGCCCGTCCTCGAAGCCGGTGCGCGTCACGCGCTTGAGGTAGACGGCCGGGATGATCTGGTCGGTGTCGACGTTGCTGCGCTTGAGCGGGACGCCGACGCCGGTGTGGGTGGTGAACTTGTCCATGGTCAGGCTCCGATCGGCGTGAGGTCGGCAGGGGACGAGAGGGTGCCGCGCACCGCCGTCGCGGCGGCGACGGGGACGGACACGAGATGCGTACGACCGCCCTTGCCCTGCCGGCCCTCGAAGTTGCGGTTGGACGTCGACGCGCTCCGCTCGCCGGGTGCGAGCTGGTCGGGGTTCATGCCCAGGCACATCGAGCACCCCGCGCCGCGCCACTCGGCACCGGCGGCGATGAAGACCTTGTCCAGTCCCTCCGCCTCGGCCTGGAGGCGTACGCGCACCGAGCCGGGCACCACGAGCAGGCGGGTGTCGGCGGCGACCGTACGGCCCTCGAGGATCGACGCGGCCAGGCGCAGGTCCTCGATGCGGCCGTTGGTGCAGGAGCCGACGAAGACGGTGTCGACCTTGACCTCGCGCAGCGGGGTGCCGGCCTCGAGACCCATGTACTGGAGGGCCTTCTCGGTCGCGACCTTGTCGTTGGGCTCGTCGAAGTCGTCCGGGCTCGGCACGGAGGCGCCGAGGGGTGCGCCCTGGCCGGGGTTGGTGCCCCACGTGACGAACGGCGTCATCGTGGACGCGTCGAGCTCGATCTCCTTGTCGAAGACGGCGTCGTCGTCGGTGCGCAGCGTCTTCCAGTGCGCGACCGCGGCGTCCCAGTCGGCGCCCTTCGGGGCCTCCGGCTTGCCCTCGATGTAGTCGAAGGTCGTCTGGTCGGGGGCGATCAGGCCAGCCTTGGCGCCCCACTCGATCGACATGTTGCACACGGTCATCCGGCCCTCCATCGAGAGCTCCTCGATGGCCTGGCCGCGGTACTCGACGATGTAGCCCTGGCCGCCGCCGGTGCCGGTGTGGGTGATCAGGGTGAGGACGAGGTCCTTGGCGGTGACGCCCTCGGGCAGGCTGCCGTTGACGGTGACGGCCATGGTCTTGGGCCGGGCCTGCGTCAGCGTCTGCGTGGCCAGGACGTGCTCGACCTCGGAGGTGCCGATGCCGAAGGCGATCGCGCCGAACGCGCCGTGCGTGGAGGTGTGCGAGTCGCCGCACACGATGGTCATGCCCGGCTGGGTCAGACCGAGCTGCGGACCGACGACGTGGACGATGCCCTGCTCGACGTCGCCGAGCGGGTGGAGTCGTACGCCGAAGTCGGCGCAGTTCTTGCGCAGCGTCTCGACCTGCGTGCGGCTCACCGGGTCGGCGATCGGCTTGTCCCAGTCGACGGTCGGGACGTTGTGGTCCTCGGTCGCCAGCGTGAGGTCGGGGCGGCGCACCGTACGGTTGGCGAGGCGCAGGCCGTCGAAGGCCTGCGGCGAGGTCACCTCGTGGAGGAGGTGGAGGTCGATGTAGAGCAGGTCGGGCTCTCCGGGGGCGCTCCGGACGACGTGCTCGTCCCAGACCTTCTCGGACAGGGTCTTGCCCATGACACAAACTCCTTCTGCTGCATTGCGGTGGGACGACGCTACATCTTGCATCCCACTCTCTGAGATGAGAATATCGGCATATGGACAACGGATCTGGTGTCGGAGTGCTGGACAAGGCCGCTCTCGTGCTCGCGGCCCTCGAGGCCGGACCGGCCACGCTGGCCGGGCTGGTGGCCGGCACCGGGCTGGCCCGACCGACCGCGCACCGCCTCGCGGTCGCGCTCGAGCACCACCGTCTCGTGGCCCGCGACATGCAGGGTCGCTTCGTGCTGGGCCCGCGCCTCGCGGAGCTCTCCGCTGCGGCCGGCGAGGACCGCCTGCTGGCGGCTGCCGGCCCGGTCCTGGCCCGATTGCGCGACATCACCGGCGAGTCGGCTCAGCTCTGGCGCCGGCAGGGCGAGCACCGCGTGTGCGTCGCCGCCGCCGAGCGCCCGTCGGGCCTGCGCGACACGATCCCGGTCGGCTCGCAGCTCACCATGAACGCCGGCTCGGCCGCCCAGATCCTGCTCGCCTGGGAGGACCCGGAGCGGATGCACCGCGGCCTCCAGAACGCCGCGTTCTCCGCGACGGCGCTCTCGGGCATCCGCCGCCGCGGCTGGTCCCAGTCGGTCGGCGAGCGCGAGCAGGGCGTCGCCTCGGTCTCGGCCCCGGTCCGCTCCCCCGGCGGCAAGGTCATCGCCGCGGTGTCGGTCTCCGGCCCCCTCGAGCGGCTCTCGCGCCAGCCCGGCCGGATGCACGCGCCCGCGGTCCTCGCCGCGGCCGACCGGCTCTCGGAGTCGCTGCGGCGGGCCGCCTCGGAGTAATCCGCGCTGATCGCGGCCTGAGTACGCCGGCGGTGTCGTCTCGCAGCAACGAGGGGCAGGCTGGCGACATGGGACATCCCGCCGTCGTCATCGCCGTCCGAGTCGTTGTCCGCCTGGTCGTGATGGGTGCCGCCCTGACCGGCTACTACGCTGCCAACCCCATCCTCTTCCCGGACGACGGCGGTGGGGCGAACATCGGCGCGGGCCTGATCGGCTTCGGCCTCGTCGTGCTCGTCAGCTTCGCATGGGCGAACGTCGACGGCAGGCGTCGGGGCGCGGGGCCGACTGCGGCGACTTGGGCGATCGTGGCCATGGCGTTCGGGCTGCTCTGGCTGCTCGGTCTTGCGACGATCGAGGCCGACGACAGCATGAGCCTGGCCGAGCGCGTGCGGTTCGATGCCTTCCTTGCCGTCTGGACCGCCGGCCTGGTCTTCCTGCCTGCCGGGGTGGGGGCGGCAGTCGGCGGCACGGCTCACCGTCCGGACGGCCGGCGCGGGCCCGACGAGACCTAGAACAGCGCGTCCTGCTCCAGCTCGAGGAGCTGCTGCTTGCGCTCGAGCCCACCGGCGTACCCGGTGAGGGTGCCGTTGGCGCCGATGACGCGGTGGCACGGCACGACGATGGGGATGGGGTTGCGGCCGTTGGCCAGCCCCACCGCACGCGAGGCGGCGTTGGTCATGCCGAGCCGTCCGGCGACCTCGCCGTAGGACGCGGTCTCGCCGTAGCCGATCTGCGCCAGCTGGCTCCACACGCGACGCTGGAAGTCCGTGCCGGTGGGCGCGAGCGGCAGGTCGAAGTCGGTGAGCTCGCGGTCGAAGTACGCCGTGAGCTGGCGTACGGCCTCGGCGAGCACGGGCTCGTCGTCGGACCGGGCGCCGAGCGGGCGGCCGTCGGACGGGGGCAGGAACGGCGAGAACTCGATCGCCACGATCGAGCCGTCCCGCTCGACGATGCGCAGGTCGCCCACGGGCGAGGGCATCACGGTCCACATGTCAGTTCTCCTCCGGTGAGCCGGTGGGCTCGGGCGTGTCGGGCATCAGGGTGTTCCACAGGTGCATCAGGGCGTACGAGCGCCACGGCCGCCAGCCGGCGGGGTCGGGGTCGCCGCCGAGGTCGGCCAGGACCCGGCGCACCGCCAGGTCCGTCGGCAGGAAGACGTCGGGGTGCCCGAGCGCGCGCATCGCCACGTAGTCGGCCGTCCAGGGGCCGATCCCGGGCAGCTCCAGCAGCGCGCGGCGTACGTCGTCGCGGTCGGGACCCCGGTCGAGCAGGACCCGGCCGTCTGCCAGCGCCGCGGCGAGGCCGACGAGGGCACGGCCCCGGGCGCGCGGCATCGGCAGCGTGGCCGGGTCGACCGCGGCGAGCGTCGCGGCGTCGGGGAAGAGGCGGGTCAGGCCCGGCACGGTCGTCGCGACGGCCCTGCCGTGCTCCGCCACGATCCGGCCCGCGACGGTGCGCGCGCCCGTGACACTGACCTGCTGGCCGATGACGGTGCGGATCGCGGTCTCGTCCCCGTCGACCTGGCCCGGCACGCGCAGGCCCGGTGTCGCGCGGACGAGGACGCCGAGGACGGGGTCGGCTCGCAGGTGCTCGTCGACCGCGCGCGGGTCGCAGTCGGCGTCGAGCAGGCGGCGTACGCGCTCGCTGGCGGCCGCGGTGTCGCGCAGGTCGTCGAGGCGGAACTCCGCCGTGACGAACCCGGTGCCGCCCTCGGCGAGGTCGGCGAGCTCGAGCCGTACGGTGCCCGCCCCGTGGGGCAGGTCGAGGGTGCGGGCGTACCACCCCGGACCGGCGACCTCGACGCCCGGCACGAGGTGGAAGGCGAGGAAGTCGAGCAGCCGTCGACCGGCGAACGGCGTGCGCACGGGCAGGCGCATGGTGACGGCCCCGGCGCTCGGGGCGCCCGTGCGCCGCCCGCGCAGCTCGCTCGGCGAGGCGGCGTAGATCTCGCGCAGGGTCTCGTTGAACTGGCGCACGCTGGCGAAGCCCGCGGCGAACGCGACGTCCGTCAGCGGGAGGTCGGTGGTCTCGATGAGGACCCGGGCGCTCTGGGCGCGACGGGCGCGCGCCAGCGCGAGCGGCGCGGCACCGAGCTCCTGGGTGAGCAGCCGGCCGAGGTGGCGCGGGGTGTAGCCGATGCGACGGGCGAGGCCCTCGACCCCCTCGCGGTCCACGAGGCCGTCGGCGATGAGCCGCATCGCGCGGCCCGCGACGTCGGCGGCGACGTCCCACTCCGGGCTGCCGGGTGTCGCGTCGGGCAGGCAGCGCTTGCAGGCGCGATAGCCGGCGGCGTGCGCACTGGCCGCGGTGGGGTGGAAGGTCACGTTGCCGACGGCGGGGGTCCGGGCCGGGCACGACGGCCGGCAGTAGATGCCGGTCGTGCGCACCGCGGTGTAGAACACGCCGTCGAAGCGGCGGTCCCGGCTCCGGACCGCGCGGTAGCACGCGTCGGTGTCGAGGTGTCCGGTCGGCGTCATGCCCCGAGCCTGTCAGTCCGGGGCACGCCGCACCAGCGGAAAACGGACACCGCCGTGACCGGCCTCAGGAGCCGCCTGCGCGGTAGCGGCGCTCGGGTCGGCCCGCCCCGCCGTACTGCAGTCGTACGGTCGCCGACCCACGGGCGACGAAGTGCTCGAGGTAGCGCCGCGCCGAGACCCGCGAGATCCCGACCAGGTCGGCGCACTCCGCCGCCGAGAGCTCACCGCTCCCGCGCAGGGACGACAGCACCGCGTCGGCCGTCTCGGGACTCAGGCCCTTGGGCAGGCTCGCGGCAGGAGCCGGTGCGACGGCCGCACCGAAGACGGCGTCGATGTCCTGCTGGCCGGGTGCGCCCGCCCCGGACAACGCCAGCCGCGCCGCCCGGAACGCCTCCAGGCGTACGCGCAGGTCCTCGTAGTCGAACGGCTTGACGAGGTAGTGCACCGCTCCCCCGGACGCTGCGGCGCGGACGGTGTCGGCCTCGCGGGCGGCGGTGACCACGAGGACGCCCACGTCGTCGCCGGCGGCGCGGAGCCTGCGCAGCACGTCGATGCCCGTCATGTCGGGCAGGTGCACGTCGAGCAGGACGAGGTCCGGCCGCAGTCGCGCGACGTCGTCGAGGGCCGCCTGGCCGCTGCTGGCGACCCCGACGACGACGAACCCCTCGGTCCGCTCGACGAACTGCGTGTGGATGCGGGCGACCATGAAGTCGTCGTCGACGACCAGCACCTTCACCGCGTCGGCCGGTCCCGTCATCGCGCCTCCACTCCTGCTCCCACTCCGGGGAGCCGCGCCTCGAACACCGCGCCCGTGCCGTCCGGTCCGGGGCGGACGGTCACGGAGCCGCCCCGACGCTCGCAGACCACCTGCACCAGCGCCAGTCCGACACCCCGGCCCTCCGCCGTCGCCGCCTTGGAGCTCCACCCCCGCCGGAAGATCTGCCCGACCAGCTCCGGCGGCACGCCCGGTCCGGTGTCGGCGACCGACAGGTGCACGGCGTCGTCGCCGACGAGGCGCAGGTCGACCTCGACGCTCGCGCCGCCGACGGACACCGACGCGTCGACGGCGTTGTCGACGAGGTTGCCGAGCACGGTGCCGACGTCGGTGGACGCCTCGGGGTCGAGTCGCGGGAGATCGCAGTCGGCGGCCATCACGAGGTCGACACCGCGCTCGGCGGCAAGGCTGGTCTTGGCGATCAGGAGCGCCGCGACAGCAGGGTCCTCGACGTGCGCCGTCACGGCGTCTGAGATCTCGCGGCGGCGCCGGCTGAGGGTGCCGACGAGCCGGGACACCTCGTCGTACTCACCGAGCTGCACGAGCCCCGAGATCGTGTGGAGCTGGTTGTGGAACTCGTGGGTCTGGGCGCGCAGGGTGTTGGTGATCGACTCGCGCGCGCTCAGCTCGCTCTGGAGGGCAAGCAGCTCGGTGCGGTCGCGCAGCGTGGTCACCGACGCGACCCTGCGGCCGCGCTCGACGACCGGGTTCCGGTTGACGACCAGCACCCGCTCCCCGAGCACGACGACGTGGTCGCGGATCTCCACGTCGTCGGCGAGCAGCTCCCGGACCGCCGGGTCGAGGTCGAGGTCGTCGACCCGACGGCCCTCGACGTCGCCCTCGAGTCCGATGAGCTCGCGGGCGCTGTCGCTCAGCACCGTCACGGTGCCGTCGTCGGCGACCGCGACGACCCCCTCGCGGATCGAGTGCAGCAGCGCCTCGCGCTGGTCGGCGAGCGCGGCGATGGCCGCCGGTTCCAGTCCGCGCGTACGCCGCCGGATCAGGCGCGACAGCAGGAACGAGCCGGCCACGCCGAGTCCGAGACCGAGGCCCGCGAAGGTCAGCAGGTCGGGCAGCACGCTGCGGGCACGCTCGCCCCACGTGGGGTACTCCTCGGCCACCATCGCGATGCCGGCGAGCTCGCCGTCGTCGTCGATGATCGGTACCTGCGCGGCGATCGACGGCGTGCCGAAGTCGTCGACGTCCCCGGTCCAGGTGCGCAGCTGCTGCACCGTGCTGTCGTCGAGGTCGATGCGTCGTTCGCGGCCGCCGAAGTCGCTGCTGACGAGGACGACGCCGTCCGGGTCGGTGAGGTAGACGCCGCTGGCCTGGGCCCTGGTGCGCACCTGCTGGGTGTAGGACGTCAGCGATGCCCGCCGCTCGGCGACCTGGCCGTCCAGGTAGGGATCACGGACGGCTGGGATGTTGGCCAACGACTCCGCCTGGGCGCGCATCCGGGCGCCACGGGTCTCACGGAAGTCAGCGTCGCTCTGCTGCACCGACACGATGCTGGCGACGACCACCACGACCAGCAGCACGGTGAGCTGCAGCACGAGGAACTGCCCGGCGAGCGTCGCCGGCCACCACCGCGAGCGTGACCACAAGTTCCACAACCTCCATTGCTTACCCAAGCGTGACGAGCACCACATGCAGTCTCCACCATCGTCGTGGGCGGACCTGCGTGCCGCCCCCACGAACCCGAGAGGAGTGCACATGAGGCACCGAAGGACGACGCGAGCCATCGCCACTGCGGTGGCGCTCGGCAGCGCGCTGGTGCTGGCCACCGGCTGCGGGGTGACTCGCGGCGACGAGAGCCGGGACCTGACGATGCTCATCCCCAACAGCCCCGGCGGCGGCTACGACCAGACCGGCCGCGCGGCCGTGGCGGTGATGGAGAACGGCGACATCACGGGTGGCTCCTTCGAGGTCACCAACGTGATCGGCGCCGGTGGGTCGGTCGCGATGACGCGGCTGATGAACGCCAAGGGCGACGAGCGCACCCTGATGACCGCCGGGCTCGGCGTGGTCGGGTCGCTCTACTCGTTCGGCGCGCCCTACGCGCTGGACGACGCGACCCCGCTCGCCCAGCTGATCGAGGACCAGGAGGGCGTCCTCGTCCCGGCGGACTCCCCCTTCCAGACCATCGACGACCTGGTGGAGGCCTGGCAGGAGGACCCCGACTCGGTCGTCGTGGGCGGCGGCTCGTCCCCGGGCGGCCCCGACCACCTCTTCCCGATGCAGCTCGCGAGCGCGGTGGACGTCGACCCGCGAGAGCTCCGCTACGTCCCGTACGACGGAGGTGGGCCGCTGACCAGCGCGCTGCTGGGCGACAAGATCGACGTCGGCTTCTCCGGTGTCGGCGAGTTCGAGGGCCAGCTCTCCTCCGGCGAGCTGCGGCTCCTGGCCGTCTCCGGTGAGGAGCGCCTCAAGGGCGAGGGCATCAGCGACGCCCCCACCCTCACGGAGGCCGGGATCGACCTGGTCTTCACCAACTGGCGCGGCGTCTTCGCGCCTCCCGGCATCAGCGAGGAGCGCCGCGACGAGCTGATCGCGATGCTCGAGGAGATGCACGACACCCCCGAGTGGCAGCAGGCCCTCGAGGACAACGGCTGGATCGACGAGTTCAAGACCGGCGACGACTTCGCCCAGTTCCTCCGGGAGCAGGACGAGCGCGTCGCCACCACCCTCGAGGACCTGGAGCTGCTGTGAGCACACCACTCGACACCCACCCGGACACCCCGGGCACCCCGGCCGCCGCGGCGGCCGAACCCCAGCGCGACATGGCGCAGCTCGGCCTGGCGGCCGTGCTGGTCGTCGTCGGCGCCTACACCTTCTACGACGCGACCACCTTGCGGATCGGCTTCGGCGACCCCGTCGGCCCCCGCGTGTTCCCCTACGTCATCGGCGCGGTGACCGTGCTGCTCGGCGCGCTGCTGGCCGTCGCGACGATGCGGGGCGACGTCCCCGAGGCCGAGGGCGGCGAGGACGTGGACCTGCGCCAGCCGGCCGACTGGCTCACGGTCGCCAAGCTCGTCGGCGTCCTCATGGTCACCGTCCTGACCATCTCGTTCCTGGGCTGGGCCGTCAGCGGCGCGATCCTGTTCGTCGGATCGGCCTGGTCGCTCGGCAGCCGCACGCTGGTCCGCGACGTCATCGTCGGCTTCGTGCTGTCGGTGAGCAGCTGGTACGCCTTCCACGAGGGACTGGGCGTCATCCTGCCCGCAGGGATCCTGGACGGGGTGCTGTGATGGACAACCTCTCCCTGCTCATGGACGGCTTCGGAGCCGTCCTCACCCCGCAGAACCTGCTCTTCGCCTGCATCGGCGTGCTCCTGGGCACCTTCGTCGGCGTGCTGCCCGGCATCGGTCCCGCCATGGCCGTGGCCCTGCTGCTGCCGGTCACCTACGGCCTCGACCCGATCGGCGCCTTCATCATGTTCGCCGGCATCTACTACGGCGGCATGTACGGCGGTTCGACGACGTCGATCCTGCTCAACACGCCGGGCGAGTCCGCCTCGGTGATGACCGCGCTCGAGGGCAACCTGATGGCCCGGGCCGGGCGGGCGTCCCAAGCGCTGGCGACCGCCGCGATCGGCTCCTTCATCGCCGGCACCATCGGCACCCTCCTGGTGGTGTTCTTCGCCCCGGCGCTGGCATCGGTGGCGGTCGAGATCGGCGCACCGTCCTACTTCGCGCTGATGGTGCTCGCCATGATCATGGTGACCAGCGTGCTCGGCGGATCCCCGCTCCGCGGCTTCATCGCCCTGTTCCTCGGCCTCACCATCGGGCTGGTCGGGCTCGACCTCAACACCGGTCAGCCACGGCTCAGCTTCGACCAGCCGCTGCTCGCGGACCGGATCGACGTGGTCGTCGTCGCGGTCGGCATCTTCGCCCTCGGCGAGGCCCTCTGGGTGGCCGCGCACCTGCGCCGCAGCCCCCTGCACGTGATCCCCGTCGGTCGTCCCTGGATGGACCGCGCGGACCTGCGACGCTCCTGGGGCCCGTGGCTGCGCGGCACGGCGTACGGCTTCCCGTTCGGCGCGTTGCCCGCGGGCGGCGCCGAGATCCCGACCTTCCTGTCGTACCTGACCGAGAAGCGGATCGCGAAGCGCAAGGGCGTGGACGAGTTCGGCAAGGGCGCCATCGAGGGCGTCGCCGGGCCGGAGGCCGCCAACAACGCCTCGGCCGCAGGCACCTTCGTCCCGCTGCTGGCGCTCGGCCTACCGGTCACCGCGACCTCGGCCGTGATGCTGGCCGCCCTCCAGGGCTACGGCATCGAGCCCGGTCCAGGCCTGATGACCGACCAGCCCGAGCTCGTGTGGGCGCTCCTCGCCAGCCTGCTGATCGGCAACGCGCTGCTGCTCGTGCTCAACCTGCCGCTCGCGCCCGTGTGGGCCAAGCTGCTGCGGATCCCCCGCCCCCAGCTCTATGCCGGCATCCTGTTCTTCGCCGCGCTCGGGGCGTACGCCGCCAACCTGCAGGCCTTCGACCTGTTCCTGCTGGTGCTGCTCGGCCTGCTGGGCCTGGCGATGCGGCGCTTCGGCCTGCCGGTGCTGCCGCTGATCCTGGGCGTCATCCTCGGCCCGCTGATGGAGTTCCGGCTCCGTGAGGCGATGGCCATCTCGGGCGGCGAGGTCGCCGGGCTCTGGAGCGAGCCCCTCGCGGTCGTGATCTACGTGGTCGTCGCGCTCGCCGTCATCGCTCCCCTGGTGCTGCGCCGCGTACGACCGGCCCCGGCCGCTGTGGCCGAGGACCTCGACATCCCCGCCGTGGAAGAGGAGAAGGTGCGATGAGCCCGACGACGATCGTGGTGGGCTGGTCCCCCGACCTGTACGGCGAGGCGGCCCTGGCCCGGGCCGTCGAGGAGGCCCGGCTGCGGTCGGGGCGCGTGGTGGTCGTCAACGCCACCCGCGGCGACGCCCTCGTCGACGACCGGTACGCCGACGACGAGCAGCTCGCCCGGCTGACGGCCGGTCTGGCCGACAGCGGACTCGAGGTGGACGTACGCCGCTCGATGGGCTCCGACGTCGGGGACCAGGTGCTCCAGGTCGCGGCCGACGTCTCGGCCGACCTGGTCGTGATCGGCCTGCGCCGTCGCTCCCCCGTCGGCAAGCTGCTGATGGGCAGCGTGGCCCAGCGGATCCTGCTCGGCGCGGACTGCGCCGTGCTGGCGGTGAAGCCTCCGCACTGATCGCAGGTGCTGCACGACGACGAAGGACCCGGTCTGGTGACCGGGCCCTTCGTGTGCTGTACCCCCGACCGGATTCGAACCGGCGCTACCGCCTTGAGAGGGCGACGTGCTAGGCCGCTACACAACGGGGGCTTGCAGTGCTGCTCCGAGGAGCAACGGAGCTGAACTCTAGCGGTGCCGGAGTTGTCGCTCCAAATCCTGGCCCGGGGGCCGGGATCTTGCTGGGGTACTAGGACTCGAACCTAGAACAACTGAACCAGAATCAGCCGTGTTGCCAATTACACCATACCCCATGGGGGTATCGGATCGTCTCCGACCACCCACGACGTCCGGCAGTGGTGACCACTGCGGAACGACCCCGAACGTTACACGCGCGGTGGCGGCACGGCCAAAACGGGGTCCCCCGACGGCGGCGGGAGCGCCGGTCCCCCGACCGGCGGCCCGACGTTGACGAGCCCCATCGCCCGCGCGACCCACGTGGCGAGCCCGAGGTAGACCAGCGACTGCGTGAGCGTGGACAGGATCGTCCACCAGCTGCCGCCGCCTTCGGCATTGAGCGCCGACGTCAGGTCACCGAAGGCCAGCGCGAGACCGAAGGCGAGGAAGTTGTTGAGCACGTGCATCGCGATGGGTGCCTCCAGCCCGCCCGTACGGATGACGAGGATGCCGGCGACCACGCCGAAGGCGAACCGGTCGAAGAACACCGGCCAGTCCTGGGAGAGGCCGTGGAACAGCGCGAAGACCAGCGCCGGGACCAGCACCGCCAGTGCCTGCGAGGCCCGTCGGCCCCACACCAGGGAGCCGCACGCCTGGGTCAGGTAGCCGCGGAAGAGGTACTCCTCACCGGCCGCCTGGAGCGGCGTGAGCAGCAGGATCACGATGATGAAGTCACGGGTCTGCGTCGTGAAGTCGTTGACCTCACCGACCGGTGCGTCACCGGCCTGCAGTGGCAGCAGCAGGCCGACCCCCAGGGACGCGAGGAGCGCCACCACCGACAGCCCCACGCAGACGAGGAGGTAGCCCCAGCGCAGCCTGGGGGCGACCGAGGAGACCCACCGCGGCTTGAGCCGGTGGAGCCACCACGTGACCAGGAAGGTCAGCGGGATCGCGGCGGCGATGATCGCGTTGAGCAGGGCCAGCCCGGCCGGCGTCGCCTCGGCGGTGATGTCCAGGACGCGACCCGCCTCCTCCATGCTGCTGCCGGTCAGCAGGAGGACGGCGAACGCGACGCCGCCGGCGACGAGCGGGACGACGCCGAAGACCAGGACGAGCAGGAGCAGCGCGCCCACGATGGAGCGCCACTCGCCGGGGCGACCGACGCGGTGCAGCTCGTGGTACTGCGGCTGGTAGTCGGGCGGCAGTGCTCTGGCCATGGGCGGGTCAGGCCAGGGCCGACTGGAGGCGCGCGAGACTGCGCTCGCGGCCCAGCAGCTCCATCGACTCGAACAGCGGCGGGCTCACGCGCCGTCCGGTGACGGCCACGCGTACGGGGCCGAACGCCACCCGGGGCTTGAGCTCCATGCCCTCGATCAGCGCCACGCGCAGCGCCTCCTCGATCGCGGCGGTCGACCACTCACGGAGCCCCGAGAGGGCGTCGTACGACGCCTGGACGACGCCGCGTCCGGTCTCGTCGAGCACCTTGGCGACGTCGTCGGGGTCGCGCTCGAAGTCGGCCTCGTCGACGAAGAGGAAGGCGAGCATCGGAGCCGCCTCGGTGAGCTTGTTGATCCGCTCGGCCACCAGCGGCATCGCGAGCTCGAGCATCTGCGCGTCGGCGTCGTTGACCGGGTCGCTGACGACCCCCGCCTCCTTGAGGAACGGCAGCACGCGGTGGGTGATGTCGTCGAGCGGCAGCAGGCGCATCTGCGAGGTGTTGATGGCCTCGGCCTTCTTGAGGTCGAAGCGCGCCGGGTTGGGGTTGACGTCCTTGATGTCGAACGCCTCGACCATCTCCGCCACCGAGAACACGTCGCGGTCCGCGGCGATGGACCAGCCGAGAAGCGCGAGGTAGTTGAGCAGGCCCTCGGGCAGGAACCCCTGCTCGCGGTAGGCCAGCGCGTGGGCCTCCGGATCGCGCTTGGAGAGCTTCTTGTTGCCCTGGCCCATCACGTAGGGCAGGTGTCCGTAGGAGGGCACCTCCTGCGCGATGCCCAGGGCGACGAGCGCCTCGAAGAGCGCGAGCTGGCGCGGGGTGCTGGAGAGCAGGTCCTCGCCGCGCAGGACGTGGGTGACCTCCATGAGCGCGTCGTCGACGGGGTTGACCAGCGTGTAGAGCGGGTCGCCGTTGGCGCGCGAGAGGGCGTAGTCGGGGACGTTCTCGGTCTCGAAGGTGATGTCGCCACGGACCAGGTCGGTCCAGGTGATCGAGCCGTCCGGCATCCGGAAGCGCACGATGGGCGCCCGGCCGTCGGCCTCGAATGCCGCCCGCTGCTCGTCGGACAGGTCGCGGCAGAAGCCGTCGTAGCCCTGCATCTTGGAGCCCGAGGCCTTGCGGCGGGCGTCGACCTCCTCGTTGCGGCAGTAGCAGTCGTAGGTGTGGGACGACTCGCGCAGGCGGGCGAGGACGTCGCGGTAGATCTCGCCGCGCTCGCTCTGCTTGTAGGGGCCGTGGGGGCCGCCCACCTCGATGCCCTCGTCCCAGTCGAGACCGAGCCAGCGCCACAGCTCGAGGATCGCGTCGTAGGACTCCTGGGTGCTGCGCTCCCGGTCCGTGTCCTCCATGCGGAAGACGATCTGCCCGCCGTGGTGGCGTGCGAACGCCCAGTTGAACAGGGCCGTGCGGACCAGGCCGACGTGCGGCGAGCCGGTCGGCGAGGGGCAGAAGCGGACGCGTACGGGGGTGCTCATGGCGATGGTCGGAACTCTCTAGGTCAGCTGCGCTGGGCGACGGGGTTGGTCAGTGAGCCGATGCCGGCGACCGAGATCTCGACCTCGTCGCCGACCTGCATCGGACCGACACCCTCGGGGGTGCCGGTGAGGATGACGTCGCCGGGCAGCAGCGTCATCACGGAGGAGACGTGGGCGACCAGGGTCGGCACGTCGAAGATCATGTCGGCGGTGGACCCGTCCTGGACGACGTCGCCGTTGAGGAAGGTCTGGACCTGGCGACCGTCGATGAACGCCTGCGGGTCCAGGTCGGTCTCGATCCACGGCCCGAGGGGGCAGAACGAGTCGAACCCCTTGGCCCGGGTGAACTGCACGTCGGACCGCTGGAGGTCGCGCGCCGTGACGTCGTTGGCGATCGTGTAGCCGAAGATGACGTCGGTCGCCTGCTCGGCCGGCACGTCCCGGCAGATCCGCCCGATGACGACCGCGAGCTCGCCCTCGTAGTGCAGGTTGCTGGTCTGCGGCGGGTAGAAGATCGGGTCGCCGGGACCGACGACGGTGGTGTTGGGCTTGAGGAACATCAGCGGCTCGGCCGGCAGGTCGTTGCCCATCTCGGCGGCGTGCGCGGCGTAGTTGCGGCCGATGCCGACGACCTTGCTGCGCGGGATGATCGGCGCGAGGAGGCGTACGTCGCCGAGCGGGTACTGCTCCTCGAGCACCTTGACCCCGACGTAGAGGGGGTCGCCTGCGAGGGCCACGACGACGGAGTCCTCGGCGGGCTGGCCGAACTCGTCGACCTCACCGGTGACGACGCCGAAGCGGGGCTCCTCGCCCGTGCTGAACCGACAGATGCGCATGCGCCGACCCTATCCAGCGCGCCTACCTGCCGGCCGCCCGGTGCAGGGCCGCGATGCTGTGGGCGACGTCGTCGACGGTGGTCGACCAGTTGCTCACGCTCACCCGGAGGACCGCCCGGTCGTGCCAGCGCGAGCCCGTCATCCACGCGGTGCCCTCGGCGAGCATCGCCTCGACCACGCCGCGGGTGCGGGCGTCGTCACCGAAGGACGCGCACACCTGCGTGAAGACGACGTCGTTGAGCACCTCCGCCCCGTCGATGGCGGCGATGCCCTCGGCGAAGGCGGCGGCGTGGTCGCAGAAGCCGTCCACGAGGTCGACGACCCCGTCGCGACCCAGCGCGCGCAGCACCGCCCAGACCGGGAACGCCCGGCCACGCCGGCTGATCTCGGGCACCTTGTCGAACGGCTCCCCCGCCGCGTCGTGGATCAGGTAGTCGCCGTGCATGCCCATCGCCGCGCGCAGCGCCGCCCGGTCGCGCACGATCGCGAGCCCGCAGTCGTACGGCACGTTGAGCGTCTTGTGGGCGTCGGTGGCCCACGAGTCGGCCCGCTCCGCACCCGCCACGAGGTGCCGGTGGCGCGGGGACGCCCCGGCGAACAGGCCGAACGCCCCGTCGACGTGCACCCAGGCGCCGGCGTCGTGGGCCGCGGTCACCGCCTCGTCGAACGGGTCGAACGCCCCGGAGTGCACGTTGCCGGCCTGCAGGCACACGATCGTGGGTCGACCGTCCCCGGCGTCCAGGGCCGCCGCGAGCGAGGCCGCCTGGACCCGCCCCTGGTCGTCCACCGCGACCGGCTCGGGGGCGCCGAGGCCGAGGTAGCGCAGGCTCAGGTCGATCGTGTCGTGCCGCTCGGCGCCCACGAGCACGCGTACGCCCGGGGACCCGACGAGCCCGCGCTCGGCCACGTCCCACCCGGCGCGCCGCAGCACCTCGTCACGGCCCGCGGCCAGGCAGGTGAAGTTGGCCATCGTCCCGCCTGTCACGAAGCCGACGGCGCTGCCGGTCGGCAGGCCGAGCAGGTCGACCACCCACGCCTCGGCCACGTCCTCGACGGCCGAGTGGGCGGGGGTCGGCATCCGCAGCGCGGCGTTCTGGTCCCACGCGCTGACCAGCCAGTCGACGGCCAGCGCCGCCGGGTGCGCACCGCCGATGACGAACCCGAAGAAGCGGCCGCCGGGCATCGCGGTCAGGCCTGGCTCGCAGGCCGCGGCGAGCTCGTCGACGACGGCTGCGGGGTCGGTCGGGCCGTCCTGGAGGTGCCGGTCGAGGCGAGCCAGCATCTCGTCGGCGGTGAGGCGCGGCGGCACCTTCCGGTCGGCGAGCGAGCCCAGCCACCCGACGGCGTGCTCGTGGGCGCGGTCGAGGCCCGAGGTGCGGTCCATGCGGGCAGTGTCCTCCGCGGACGTGCCCCGGTCGAGGGTTCGTCGAAGCGGTCCGGACCGCTCGGGCGCCGTACCGTTGCCGCGTGCACGTGATGTCCGGACCCGAGTGGCGGGCGCGGGCCGAGGCCCACGCCACCCGCGTCGACGCCTTCGTCGAGCCGCACCTCGCGCGCCGCGCCGAGAAGGTCAGGCACCCGGTGCACGACTTCCTCTTCACCTACTACTCCCACCGACCCGCCCAGCTGCGCCGGTGGCACCCGGGGTACGGCGTGGCGCTGGCCGACGCGCAGGCGTACGCCGGGCTCAAGGGCTACGCCCCCCTCGGTTTCGACACGCTCGCTTCGCTCGCTGCTCAACCAGCGGGGGCAGTCACGGTCACCGAGGCGTACGTCGTCTCGCAGCGCCCGCTGCTCACCCAGCTGCACACGCTGCTGTCAGCGACCGCGAGGCGTACGCCGCAGTTCGGCTGCTTCGGCCTGCACGAGTGGGCGATGGTGCACCGCTCGGCCGAGCACGGGACCCGCCACGACTGGCCGCTGCGGCTGGGCCAGGAGGGCACGGACGAGGTCGTCGAGTCGCACCGGATCGGGTGCTCGCACTTCGACGCGTTCCGGTTCTTCACCCCGACCGCCCGCCCGCTCAACACCCTCCAGCCCGGGCGGGACGACCGCGCCGACTTCGAGCAGCCCGGCTGCCTGCACGCCGGGATGGACCTCTACAAGCACGCCTTCCGGCTCTCCCCGATGGTCTCCAGCGACCTGGTCGCCGACTGCTTCGAGCTCGCCCGGGACATCCGGGTGCTCGACATGCGCGCGGCCCCGTACGATCTCACCGACCTCGGGTTCGATCCCGTCCGGATCGAGACGCCAGAGGGCAAGGCGGCGTACGTCGAGGCGCAGCGCGGGTTCGCCGAGCGCGGTGCCCCGCTGCGGGCGCGGCTCGTCGCCGAGTGCGAGCGCCTGCTCGAGGTGCCCGACCGGCAGCCTCAGAACTCGTAGCCGAAGGCCTCGATGGTGTCGGCGAAGACGGTCGCCACGCGGTCCTTCGAGGTGGGCGTGTAGAGCTCGCGGTAGTGACCGGCCGGGCGGGCGTTGCCCTTGGCGCGGGGCAGGTCGGGCTCGCCGGGCAGACGGAGGTGGTCCCAGACCTCCTGGAGCTCGGCGTCGAGGTTCTCGTAGCGCAGCACCCGGTCGAGCACCATCTTGCCGCGGATCCGGTAGAGCCTGCGGTTGTTGGCGAGCTGCTCGATCCAGATCTCCTGGACGTAGGTCTCGAAGTCGGGCAGCTCGTCGCGGTCCTTGTACTTCCAGAAGTAGAGCGAGACCACCGCGTCCCACGGGTTCCGCTCGATCGCGAAGGTGAAGTAGGAGTCGAAGACCTCGGCGCCCAGCAGGTCGCGGGTGGCCTTGGCCCCCATGTGGTTGTAGGCCTTGCGCGGCTGCGGCGGCGACTGGAAGTTCTGCGGCGCACGGCCTCCGGCGGCCTGGCGCAGCTTCTCGTCCTCCGGGCTGATCTCGGTGATGACGTCGTCGGGACCGCACACCTTCGACAGCGCGATCTCCACGCTCGTGCCCGCGGTCTTGCGGGTCTTGAGGAAGACGAAGCGGTGCTGGTGGGACGCGATCACGGGCACGACCCTATCCGTCGACCCGCGGTGGCGGGCCCGACCTACCCGCGGTCCTCCTCGGCCAGCAGCTCGTCCTCGACCGCGCCGCCGTAGCCCTCCGCCTCGGGGTCGCCGTGCATGCCGTGGCTCACGGCGTACTCCTCCTCCGGCGAGAGGATCAGCCGGTGCCGGCCCACGGCCCCGAAGAGCGCCAGGCCGATCGCGTAGACCACCGCGATGGCCACGATGGCCGGGCGGAAGTCGGGGTTGATGAAGACGCCGATGAAGGTGACGCCCGCGATGACGCCGGCGACCACGGCGCCGGGGACACCGACCGGGCTGACGTAGGGGCGCTTGGCGTTGGGGAACTTCTGGCGCAGCAGCACGTACGACACCATCTGCAGGACGTAGGCCAGGACCGCACCCCACACGGCGATGTTGAGCACGATGGCGGTCGCCTGCTCGCCGGCCTCGCCACCGCGGCGGGACAGGATGTCGACGATCAGCAGCACCACGAAGCCGAACGCGGCGCCGGCCACCAGGGACACCCACGGGGTGCGGCGGGCGCCGGTGATCGAGAGGAACTTCGGGTAGTAGCCGGCCCTGCTGAGCGAGTACATGTTGCGGCCGTAGGCGAACATGATCCCCTGCAGGCTGGCGAGCAGTCCGATCAGTGCGAAGAGCGACAGCAGCGCGGCGAGGTCGTCGGACAGGAAGGCCCGGAAGCCGTCGAGCAGCGGCTCGCCCGACGAGCCGAGTGCCTCGGAGCCGACGACGGCCGGGTTGAGGACGAAGACCAGCGTGCCCGTCGCGCACAGCGTGGTCAGGCCGATGATGCCGGCGCGCGGGATGTCGGTCTGCGGCGAGTGTGCCTCCTCCGCGGCCAGCGGCAGCTCCTCGATGCCGAGGAAGAACCACATGGCGAACGGCAGCGCGTAGAGCACGCCGAGCCAGCCGAACGGGAGGAACTCGCTGTTGCCGGGCTCGGGCTCGATGTCCAGGAGGCGGCCGAAGTCGACCGCGCCGTTGGCGATCGCCAGCACGGCGAACAGGACCAGGACGCCGATCGAGATGATCGCGACGACGATGGCGAACTTGAACGAGATCTCGGCGCCCGCCGAGTTCAGCCCGACGAAGACGGCGTACAGCACGATCCACCAGATCCACTGGTCGTCACCGACGCTGAGGCCGAAGAGCTCGTCGGTGATCGAGTCGAGGTAGAGCGCGGAGAACAGCACGATCACGCCGGTGGTGAAGACGTACTCGATCGTCTCGGCGAGCCCGGTCACGAACCCGCCCCACGGACCCATCGCCGAACGGGCGAACGAGTAGGCCCCGCCCGTGTGCGGCATCGCGGCCGACATCTCGCCGATGGAGAACAGCATCCCGAAGTACATGACCACGATGACGATGCTGGCGATGGCCAGGCCGCCCCACCCGGCCTCGCCGATGCCGAAGTTCCAGCCGGAGAAGTCACCGGAGATGACCGCGGCGACACCGATGCCCCACAGGCCCCAGAACCCGGCGGACCGATGGAGCTGGCGCCTGTCGAAGTAGCCCTCCTCGGCGTGGTGGTAGCTCACACCGGAGACGTTGAGGCTCTCTTTGCTCATGTCGGACGCTCCTCGAGGGACTGGGTCGCATGACGGCTCTGGCCGGATGCTAGACCCGCCAATGGCAGGGCCGCTATACCTTTGGACCGCAGATTCTGCTGGCACGACCACGTACGACTTCGACGTCTGGGAGCGCAATGGTTGACTGCTCTTGGCAATGAGCGGATAACTGGTCGCACACAGCAGCCCCTCCCACCCCTGTCGCAGCCCCGTCCCAGGAGGTCCCATGGCACGTGATCGGCACACCTCAGGCCTCCTGTCCCTCGACGAGCTGGCCGCCCTGGTCGACGCCGGCGAGGTGGACACCGTCGTCGTCGGCTTCGCCGACATGCAGGGCAGGCTGGTCGGCAAGCGGGTCTCCTCGCGCCTCTTCATGGAGGAGGTCGAGCCCCACGGTGCCGAGTGCTGCAACTACCTGCTGGCCGTCGACGTGGAGATGAACACCGTCGCCGGCTACGCCATGTCGGGCTGGGAGCGCGGCTACGGCGACATGGTGATGCGCCCCGACCTCTCGACCCTGCGCCTCACGCCCTGGCTGCCCGGCGGCGCACTGGTGATGGCCGACCTCGAGTGGTTCGACGGCTCACCCGTCGCGGCCGCGCCACGCAGCATCCTGCAGCGGCAGGTCGACCGGCTGGCCGAGCGCTCGCTCGTCCCGTACGCCGGCACGGAGCTGGAGTTCATGGTCTTCGACGACACCTTCCGCGACGCCTTCGCCCGTCGGTACTCCGGCCTGCGCCCCGGCAGCGACTACAACATCGACTACGCCATGCTCGGCTCGACCCGGATGGAGCCGCTGCTGCGCGACATCCGCCGCGGCATGGAGGGTGCGGGGATGTACTGCGAGGGCTCCAAGGGCGAGTGCAACCTCGGCCAGCAGGAGATCGCCTTCCGCTACGACCACGGCCTGGTCACCTGCGACAACCACACGATCTACAAGAACGGCGCCAAGGAGATCGCCGACCTGCACGGCAAGAGCCTGACCTTCATGGCGAAGTACGACGAGCGCGAGGGCAACAGCTGCCACGTGCACCTCTCGGTGCGCGGCGAGGACGGCTCGGCGGTCATGGCCGACGAGTCGCGGCCGCACGGGATGTCGCAGCTCTTCGAGCACTGGGTCGCCGGCCAGCTCGCGTGCATGCGGGAGCTGACGCTCTTCCTCGCGCCCAACATCAACTCCTACAAGCGCTTCGTCGAGGGGAGCTTCGCCCCGACCGCCGTCGCGTGGGGCATGGACAACCGCACCTGTGCCCTGCGGGTCGTCGGCCACGGCCTCGGCATGCGCCTGGAGAACCGGGTGCCGGGCGGCGACGTGAACCCCTACCTCGCGGTCGCCGCGATCATCGCGGCCGGCCTGCACGGCATCGAGAACGAGCTGCCGCTGGAGCCCGCGCTCGAGGGCAACGCCTACACCAGTGACGTCGACCGGCTGCCGACGACGCTGCGCGAGGCCGCCGACCTGTTCGAGGGCTCCGCCGTCGCGCGTGCCGCCTTCGGCGACGAGGTGGTCGAGCACTACCTCAACAACGCCCGCGTCGAGCAGCGGGCGTACGACGCCGCGGTCACCGACTGGGAGCGGGTGCGGTGCTTTGAGCGGATGTGACACCACTCGCCCCGACGCCGGTCCCCGACGCCCCGTGATCGGGGTGACGACGTACGTCGAGCGTGCCCGGCAGGGCGTCTGGGACGTCCCGGCGGCCTACCTGCAGTACGAGTACGTCGAGCTGGTGACGCGGGCCGGCGGCGTGCCGGTCCTGCTGCCCCCGCCGGGCACCGGGACCACGCCGGCCCACGAGGTCCTCGACCGGGTCGACGCGCTCGTCCTGGCGGGCGGTCGCGACGTCGACGCCCGGCGCTACGGCGCCGACCCGCACGAGACCGCCGACCCGCCGGCCACCGACCGCGACGAGTGGGAGATCGTCCTCACCCGGGTCGCGCTGGACCGCGGGGTGCCGCTGCTGGGCATCTGCCGTGGCGCGCAGGTCCTGACGGTCGCGTTGGGCGGGACCCTCGTGCAGCACGTGCCCGACCTGCCCGAAGCCGGAGCGCACAAGCACGGCCCCGGCGAGTTCGCCTCGCACACGGTGCGAACGGTCGCGGGCACCCGCGTCGCCGCCGCCCTGGGCGACGACGTGCAGGTGTCCTGCTACCACCACCAGGCCGTGGAGCAGCTGCCCGACGGCCTGCGCGCCACGGCCCACGCCGAGGACGGCGTCGTCGAGGGCGTCGAGCTCGACGGCACCGGCTTCGCGGTGGGCGTGCAGTGGCACCCCGAGCAGACGCTGGACGACCTGCGACTGATGGAGTCGCTGGTGCAGGCAGCACGCGAGCAGATGGACCAGCGATCGAGGGAGATGGTGTGACCGCCGCGATGTTCGACATCGTCAACCCGGCCGACGAGTCGGTCGTGACGAGCGTCCCCGAGCTGGAGGCCGGCGACGTCGACGACGCCGTCGACCGGGCGAGGACCGCCCAGCGGAGGTGGGCCGCGCTCGCGCCGGCGGACCGCGCCGCGGCGCTGCGCTCGTTCGCCGCCGCGGTGGACGCCCACGTCGACGAGCTGGCCGACCTCGAGGTGCGCAACTCCGGTCACCCGCTCGGCCAGGCCGAGTGGGAGGCCGGACACGTCCGCGACGTGCTCACCTACTACTCCGCCGCGCCGGAGCGCCTCTTCGGCCGGCAGATCCCGGTCGCCGGCGGGCTCGACCTGACCTTCGCCGAGCCGATCGGGGTCGTCGGCGTGGTCACGCCGTGGAACTTCCCGATGACGATCGCGTCGTGGGGGTTCGCCCCCGCGCTCGCAGCCGGCAACGCCGTCGTCCTCAAGCCGGCCGAGTGGACGCCGCTGACGTCGCTGCGCCTGGCCGAGCTCGCGCTCGAGGCCGGCCTGCCCGAGGGCCTGTTGCAGGTCGTGACGGGCAAGGGCTCCGTGGTCGGCGAGGCACTCGTCGACCACCCGGACGTGCGCAAGGTCGTCTTCACCGGGTCGACCGAGACGGGCACGCGGGTGATGGCGCGGGCCGCGGCGCAGGTCAAGCAGGTCACCCTCGAGCTCGGCGGCAAGAGCGCCAACATCGTCTTCGCGGACAGCGACCTCGAGAAGGCTGCGGCGACCGCGCCGTACGGCGTCTTCGACAACGCCGGGCAGGACTGCTGCGCCCGCAGCCGGATCCTCGTCCAGCGCAGCGTCCTCGACCGCTTCATGGAGCTGCTCGAGCCGGCGGTGGCCGGCGTACGGGTGGGCGACCCGCGCGACCGCGCGACCGAGATGGGCCCGCTCGTCTCCCGCGCGCACTGGGAGAAGGTCGCCTCCTACGTCCCCGACGACGCACCCGTGGCGTTCCGTGGCACGGCGCCCGAGGGGCCGGGCTTCTGGTTCCCGCCGACCGTGCTGACGCCCTCGCGGGAGGACCGTACGGCGCGCGAGGAGATCTTCGGCCCCGTGGTGGCGGTCCTCCCGTTCGAGGACGAGGCCGACGCGATCGCGCTGGCCAACGACTCCGCCTACGGCCTGTCCGGATCGATCTGGACCCGCGACGTCTCCCGGGCCGTCCGGGTCAGCCGGGCCGTCGAGGCCGGCAACCTGTCGGTCAACTCCCACTCCTCGGTGCGCTACTCCACGCCGTTCGGCGGGTTCAAGCAGTCGGGCGTCGGCCGCGAGCTCGGCCCGGAAGCACCGCTGTCGTTCACCGA
Organism: Nocardioides ganghwensis; assembly: GCF_014779655.1. Classification (GTDB taxonomy): domain Bacteria; phylum Actinomycetota; class Actinomycetes; order Propionibacteriales; family Nocardioidaceae; genus Nocardioides; species Nocardioides ganghwensis. Next base: position 44,647 of record NZ_JACXYX010000012.1, on the reverse strand, counting down.
GACCAAGAACGTCTTCATCGCCATCGACCCAGCCGAGGAGCCGTCATGAGCACCACCCCCGTCGACCTCACCCAGCGGCTGCGCGACCGCGTCGCCGTCGTCACCGGCGGTGCCTCGGGCATCGGCCTGGCGTCCGCGCGGCGGCTTGCCGCGGAGGGCGCGCGCGTGGTGGTCGCGGACCTCGACCCCGAGACCGGCGGCGCGGCAGCCGAGGAGGTCGGCGGCACCTTCGTCGCGGTCGACGTCTCCGACCGCGAGCAGGTCGACGCGCTCTTCGACTCCGTCGCCGCCTCGCACGGCGCGGTCGACATCGCCTTCAACAACGCGGGCATCTCGCCTCCCGAGGACGACCTCATCGAGTCGACCGACCTCGACGCCTGGGACCGCGTCCAGCTGGTCAACCTCACCTCGGTCTACCTCTGCTGCCGCGCGGCGCTGCGCCACATGGCGCCGCAGCAGCGCGGGTCGATCATCAACACCGCGTCGTTCGTCGCGGTGATGGGCTCGGCGACCTCGCAGATCTCCTACACCGCGTCCAAGGGCGGCGTCCTCGCGATGTCGCGCGAGCTGGGCGTGCAGTACGCCCGGCAGGGCATCCGGGTCAACGCGCTGTGCCCGGGCCCGGTCAACACCCCGCTGCTGCAGGAGCTGTTCGCCAAGGACCCCGAGCGGGCGGCGCGCCGCCTCGTCCACGTCCCGGTCGGGCGGTTCGCCGAGCCCGAGGAGCTCGCGGCGGCCGTCGCGTTCCTCGCCAGCGACGACGCGTCGTTCATCACCGCGAGCAGCTTCCTCGTCGACGGCGGCATCCACGCGGCGTACGTCACCCCGCTCTGATCCCATGACCGAGTCCCGCCTCGCCGAGGAGACGTTCTTCCGACCCGTCCGGCCGGGCAACGCCTTCGAGGACACGGTGCAGCGGCTGCTGCAGACGATCCGGCTCGGCGTGGTCGCACCGGGCGAGTCCCTGCCGTCGGAGCGCGACCTCGCGGTGCGCCTCGGGGTCAGCCGCGACACCGTGCGCGAGGCGCTGCGCTCGCTGGGCGAGGCGGGGTACGTCGTGGCGCGCCGCGGCCGCTACGGCGGGACCTTCGTCGCCGACGAGCTGCCGCACCCCGAGCCGCACGACTCCCCCGGCCCCGACTCGGCCGGCCCCGACGACACCGACCTCGAGGAGGTGCTCGCCCTCCGCGAGGTGCTGGAGGTGGGGGCCGCCCGGCTGGCGGCGTCGCGGACGCTGTCGGCGCCCGAGCGCGACCTGGTCTGGCGTGCGCTCGACGAGGTGACCGGCGCCGACCCCGCCGACTACCGGCGGCTCGACTCGCGCCTGCACCTCGTCGTCGCCGAGATCACCGGCGTGCGCTCGCTCGTCACCCTCGTCGCCGACAACCGCATGCGGGTCAACCGGTTCCTCGACGGGATCCCCCTGCTGGAGCGCAACATCGCGCACTCCGACGAGCAGCACCGGACGCTGGTGACCGCGATCCTGGCGGGCCAGCCCGACGCCGCGGCGGCCGCCGCCGAGGAGCACCTGGCCGGGTCCGCCGCGCTGCTGCGGGGTTTCCTGGCCTGACGGCTCCCGGTCCTCGACCTGTCGGTGCGCCTCGCTAGCGTGGCCGGCATGGAGCCGATGGACGTGACCGGGCAGGCCCACCGCGACCGACACTTCCGCGGCGACGACTGGTACGGCGACGACCTGGGGGCCGCGCGGTTCGTCGAGTGCACCTTCACCGACGTCGACCTCTCCGAGGCCACCACGTCCGGCGCGACGTTCGAGCAGTGCACGTTCCACGGGGGCCGCTTCAACGCCTCGACCCACACCGCGACCGCGTTCGTCGGGTGCGACTTCCGGCGCACGTCGTTCTTCGACGCGACGCTCGACGGCTGCAAGCTGGTCGGCTCGGTCTTCTCCGACTGCACCCTGCGACCGCTGACGGTGACCGGTGGCTCGTGGCTGGGGGTGACGATCCGCGGCACCAACCTCTCCCGCCTCGACCTCACGGGCGTCGACCTGCGCGAGGCGGACCTGTCGATGTCGGACCTCACCCTCACCACCCTCGCCCGCGCCCGGCTCGACCGCGCCGTGCTGCGCCAGGCCAGGCTCGACCGCACCGACCTGCGCGGGGCGAGCCTCGACGGCGTCGACCTGGCTGCCGCCGAGCTGAAGCGGACCCGGCTCGACCTCGCCGGTGCGGTCCTGCTGGCCGAGCTGCAGGGCGCGGACGTCGACACCTCCGCCTGACGCGTCAGCCCAGCCGGGCGCGCAGGCCGTCGATCACGAGGTCGAGGCCGAGGTCGAAGTCGGGCAGCGAGTCGAGCGACCGCTCGACGGCACCGAGGCTGACGGCCTGGCGGGCGGTCTGCTCCTCGAAGGCGTGGCCGAAGACGTAGTGCACGAGCGTCCGCGAGGCGACCGCGACGAGCTCATCGGGCGCGTCGGCGTCGGTCAGCACCTTCTCCAGGTCCGCGACGGGGGCAGCGGCACCGAGGCCGAACGCCCACACCGTCGCGACGACGTCGGCACCGTCGGTGCAGGCCAGCATCGCGTCGCGGAGCTCGGAGCAGATCTCGCGCAGCTGGCCGGGCCACTCGGAGGCCGTACGCGGTCGCGCGCCACGGGCGAGGATCTCGTCGGCCACTGCGGCGAGCAACGCCTGCTTGCTGGCGAAGTGGTGGTAGATCGCGCTCGGCTGGACCTCGAGCTCGGCGCCGAGCCGACGCATCGTCAGCGCGGCCAGGCCGTGGGCGTCGAGCAGTGCGACCGCGTGGGCCAGCACGTCGCTGCGCTTGTGGGCCACCACACACTCCTCGGGTCGCGATCGGGGGCTGGACGTCGTTGACGTCGCTCGTGCGGCCACCCTAACCTGAACACCGTTCAGCCTGAACACCGTTCAGGTCGATTCCCCCGCCTCCCCGTAGAGAGTCCCGAGCCCGATGTCTGCCACCACCCAGCCCGACACCACGCACCCGGACGCCCCCGCGAGCACCTCGTCCCCGTCGCGCGACATCGCGCTGATCGCCGCCTTCGCCGCCCTCATCAGCGCCAGCGCGTACGTCGGCGCCATCCCGGTCGGCAGCGCCGGCGTACCGATCACCCTGCAGACCCTGACGGTCATGCTGGCCGGCTGCATCCTCGGCCCGGCCCGCGGCTTCTCGGCCGTGACGCTCTACCTGGCCCTCGGCGCGGTCGGCCTGCCCGTGTTCGCCGAGCACTCGTCCGGCATCGGCGTCTTCACGGGCCCGAGCGGCGGCTACCTCCTCTCGTTCCCGATCGCCGCGGCCCTCGGCGGCTTCCTCGTGAAGTACGTCGCCCGCGACCGCCGCACCCGGGCGCTCGTCGTCTTCGCCTGCTCGATCGCCGCGAGCATCCTGGTCATCCACCCGCTCGGCATCATCGGGATGATGCTGCACTTCGACGTCTCGTTCCTCGAGGCCGCCACCTGGGACATGCCGTTCTGGCTGGGCGACGTGGTGAAGACCTCGCTCGTGGCGATGATCGCCGCCGAGGTGCACCGGGCCTTCCCGCAGCTGCTGCACCGCGACTGACGACCCCTTGCCCACGATCCAGCTCGACGCCGCTGCGGTCCGGGTCCCCCTGCCCGGGCGCGGCGAGCGCGAGATCCTCGCGCCCACCACGCTGACCCTGACCCAACGCCGGATCGGCATCATCGGCGCCAACGGGTCGGGCAAGTCGACCCTGGCCCGCATGCTCAACGGCCTGGTCCGGCCGACGTCGGGACGCGTCGTCGTCGAGGGCCACGACGTGGTCCGCGACGGAGCAGCCGTACGACGTCTCGTGGGCTTCTGCTTCACCGACCCGGCCGCGCAGCTGGTCATGCCCACCTGCGTCGAGGACATCGAGCTCTCGCTGCGTCGGAGGGTCGAGGACGGCACCACGCGTCGCCAGCGGGCACTCGACGTGCTCGCCGCCAACGGGCTCGCCGAGCACGCCCACGACTCGGTGCACTCGCTGTCCGGGGGCCAGCGACAGCTGCTGGCGCTCGCCGGCGTGCTGGCCCTCGAGCCGACGGTGGTGGTCGCCGACGAGCCGACCACGCTGCTCGACCGGGCCAACACCCGTCGCGTCGCCGACACGCTCTTCGGCCTCGACCAGCAGCTCGTGCTGGTCACCCACGACCTCGACCTGGCCGCGCGCTGCGACCGGGTGGTCGTCGTCGACTCCGCCCGGGTGGTCGCCGACGGGCCTCCCTCGGAGGCCATCGCCCACTACACCTCCCTCGTCGACGGCCTGAGCACCGCATGAGCGACCTGATGGCGGGGCTGCACCAGCCCGGCGACACGATCCTCCACCGGCTGCCGGTCGGCACGAAGGTGCTCGGGCTCGCGGTGCTCAGCCTGGCCATCGTGCTGGTCCGCGACGTCCGCGCCGCACCGGTCTTCCTCGCCGTGACGCTGCTGCTGGCCGCCGTGGCGCGGGTGCCGCTGCGCTCGGTGTGGCGCGCGGCCCGAGGAGTGCTCCTCATCGCGGTCGTGGCCAGCCTGTTCCAGTGGTGGTGGTACGGCGGGGAGAAGGCGGTGGAGACCTTCCTCGACCTGCTCAGCCTGGGCCTGGCCGCCCTGTCGCTGACCGCGACGACCGAGGTCACCGAGATGGTCGACGCCCTCGCCCGGTGGGCGCGCCCGCTGAGGGTGCTCGGCGTCGACCCCGACCGCGTGGCCCTCACGGTGGCGCTCACCATCGGCGCGCTGCCGGGCACCATCGCGCTCGCCCGGGAGACCCGCGACGCGGCCCGGGCTCGGGGGCTCGACCGCAACCCCCGGGCGTACCTCTCCCCGTTCGTCATCCGCGTCGTCGCCCGCGCCCACGAGTCGGGCGACGCCTTGCACGCGCGCGGGATCGGCGACGACTAGCACTGCTGCCCGCGAGGTCAGCCGAGCGGCTGGTCGAGGAACCAGCGGTGCCCGAACGGGTCCCGGAACACCGCCACCCGACCGGCGGGCGGGCTGTCCTCGGGACCGCGGTCGAGGGTGACCCCGGCCGCCACGACGCGCTCGCAGAGGGCGTCGACGTCGTCGACCTCGAGGTGCAGCGAGACCGCAGCACCGCGCGAGGGGTCCGGCGCGGCCACCCCGGCGGACTCGAACTCCGCGGACATCATCCAGCGGCCACTGCCGACCGCGAGCTCGACGTGGCCGATCCGGCCGTCGTCCATCACGATCGGGTCGAGCACGACCTCCGCGCCGAGCACCTCGACGTACCACTCGATCGCGGCCCGCGCGTCGGCGACGCAGAGGTACGGCGTGAGGTCACCCATGCCTCACCTCACCAGCCCGGCGGACGCCTGTCCACCCATGCCGCTCCCGCGTCTGCCATGGCCTGCTCGACCTGGGCGGCCACGCGGAGGAGCAGCTCCTCCTCGGCGGGACGGGCCGCGAGCATGACCCCGACCGGCAGCCCGTCGTCCGTCCAGTGCAGGGGCAGCGACATCGCCGGCATCCCGGTGACGTTCCACGCCGACGTCCACGGCGTGAAGGCCTTCTGGAGGGCGAAGTCGCGCGCCGGGTCGGCGTCGTCGCGCAGCTCGCCGACGAAGGCCGGGGGCCGGGCGAGGGTCGGGGTGAGCACGACGTCGTACGCCGCCAGCGCCGCGAGTGCCGCGGCGGCGTGCTGGCGGAGGCGGCCGATCGCGAGCCCGAGCTCCGGACCACTGACCGCGTGGCCACGCTCGGCGAGCCACCGGGTGAGGGGCCGCAACCGGCCCTCGCGCCCGGGGGGCGCGGCCGACATGGCGGTGAGGACGGCCCAGCAGGTCTCGAAGTCGACCACCGCGTCGCGCGGGATCGGCACGGGCACGTCCTCGACGTCGTGGCCGAGGGAGGCGAGCAGGTCGGACGCCTCGCCCCAGGCGGCCACCGAGGAGGGATGGACGTCGACCTCGGTGATGACCGGGGCGATGAAGCGGGCGACGCGCAGGCGGCCGGGGTCACGGTCGCAGGCGTCGAGGAACGGACCGCTCGGCGCGGGCGCCCAGAACGGGTCGCCCACCCGTCGCCCGGCCAGGACGTCGAGGAGCGCGGCCGCGTCGCGGACCGTACGGGCGAGGGTGCCGGCCGTCGCGAGCCCGACCGGGTCGCCGTACCGAGGCGCGCCGCTGATCCGGCCGCGGCTCGGCTTGAGCCCGACGAGCCCGCAGCACGACGCCGGGATGCGGATCGATCCCCCGCCGTCCGAGCCGGGCGCGACCGGGAGCAGGCCCGCGGCCACGGCCGCAGCCGCTCCGCCGGAGGAACCGCCGGCCGTACGCGTCGGGTCCCACGGCGTGACGGCGGGCGGAGCCACGTCGGGCTCGGTGTAGCAGGGCGAGCCGAACTCCGGGGTGTTGGTCTTGCCCAGGCTCGGCATTCCGGCCGCCTCGACGGTCAGCACCAGGTCGTCCGAGACGTCGGGCACGAAGTCGTCGTACGCCGCCGAGCCGAAGGTGGTGCGCACCCCTGCGGTGGGGTGCAGGTCCTTGATGCCGGTCGGGACGCCCCAGAGCGGACCAGCGTCCTCGGGCCGACCCGCCCCGGTCAGCCGGCGCGCGTGCTCACGCGCCTGCTCGTGCGTCGTGGTGACGAAGGCCCCCACCCGGTCGGCACGGCCGGCGAAGTGCTCGACCAGCTCGAGCGGCGACACCTCGCCGCGGCGTACGGCGTCGCCCTGCTCGAGCGCGGTCAGGTCGTGGAGCACACGCCGACCGTAGCGAGCGTGTCGAACCCGAGGCGACCGTCAGGCCGCGACGTCGACCTCGTGCGCGACGAGGGCGTCGAGCGCGCCGAGGAAGCGCCGCACGGCCGCCTCGTCCTGCAGCGGGTCGCCGTCCACGGCGGGCTCGTCGACGACGATGCCCTCGACCACGACGGCGCCGGCGATGGTCGCGGAGTGGCGCGCGTGCTCGTGCGACCACTTGCCGCCGTACGGCGTGGGCGTGGCGCCGATCGCCGCGAAGGGCTTGCCGACGATGGCGCCCTGCCCGTAGGGCCGCGAGAGCCAGTCGATGGCGTTGTTGAGCACGGCCGGCATGGTGCCGTTGTACTCCGGCGTCACGGCGAGGACGCGGTCGGCGGCGGCGACGGACTCGCGCAGGGCGGTGGCGGCGGCGGGAGCGGTCTCGCCGTCGAGCTCCTCGTTGTAGAACGGGACGGCGTCGATGCCCTCGACGACGTCGACGGTCACGCCGGCCGGGGCGTGGTCGCGGAGGTGCTCGGCGATGCGGCGGTTGAGGGAGCCGGCGCGGTAGGAGCCGAGAAGGACGGCGACACGGGTCTGCTTGTCAGTGGTCATGCCCGCCTAAACGGACCATGGTCCGCTTCTATTCCGGTGCGGCCGGACTTTTCCCGCACCTAGGCTGGCGGGCGTGACCCACCTGCTGCCGCTCGCGGACGATCCCGCGCCGGAGCGGGCGGACGCGGCGCGCAACCGCGAGGCGATCCTCGCGGCGGCACTGCGCCTGGTCCGGACCCGCGGCGTGGGGTGCGTGACCATGGAGACGGTCGCCGCGGAGGCCGGTGTCGGCAAGGGCACGCTGTTCCGACGGTTCGAGAGCCGCGAGGGGCTCATGGGCGCCGTGCTCAACGAGTCGGAGACGGCCTGGCAGGCGAGCGTCATCTCCGGTCCCCCGCCCCTCGGGCCGGGTGCGCCGCCGATGGAGCGGCTGCTGGCCTTCGGGCACTCCCGGCTGCGGACGAACCTGACCCACGCCGAGCTCATCGCAGCGGCCGGCCGCCCCGGCGCCCGGTCGGCGGCAGCGCTGTCGTTCGCCAACATGCACGTCCGCTACCTCCTCGGAGAGCTCGGCGTCACCGGCGACCTGCTGATGCTCGCGACCGCGCTCCTCGCGCCGCTGGAGATGGTCGTGCTGGACCAGCAGGTCAACACCGAGCACATCTCGCTCGAGCGGATCGAGGCCGGGTGGGACGACCTCGTGCACCGCGTGGTCGGTCGCTGACCCCGGCGGCCCCGTGGGGACGGGTCACCCAGCGAGCTCGGCGAGCTTGCGCCTCATCGCCGCGATCTCGACCTGCTGGTCGGTCCCGATGTGGCTGGCGAGCTGGAACACCTCGGACTCCTGGCCGCCCTCGCCCTCGGTCAGCAGCGACTCGACCATCACCACCGCGCCCTCGTGGTGGCGGATCATCCCCTGCAGGAACAGCCGGTCGAAGCGCGGTCCCGACGCCCGCTCCAGCCGGGCCATCTCCTGCGGCGTGAGCATCCCCGGCATGCCGTGCTCGCCGTCCGAGTGCCCCGCGTGCATGCCGGACACGCTCTCGCCGCGTCCGGTCAGCCATCCCTCGAGCTGCTCGATCTCCGCGACCTGGGTCACCTCGATCCGCTCGGCCATCGCCGACAGGTCGGGGTCCGCTGCGCGGGCCTCGACGAGCGCCGTCATCTCCAGCGCCTGCTGGTGGTGCGGGATCATCCCCTGCACGAAGGCGACGTCCGCGTCGGTGTACGCCGGCTCGTCGACGCTCTCGGCCTCCTCCGGCGACAGCGTGGTGCCGGACTCCCCCGGAGCACCGAGCTGCACCACCGGGGCCGCCGCGTCCTCCGGCTCGGCCTCGGAGGTGCACCCCACGAGGCCGACGAGCATCACGACGAGCGCGGCGGCGGTCCGGCCGGGGCGGCGGTCTCGGGTCGTCGGCATGGAGTCTCCATTCACGAGGTCCTGCCACATTCTGGGTCTGGCGGTGGGGAGCTGTCATCGCTACTTTGGCAGGTCATAGTAGGTCGACCACGCCGCGGACCTTCCGGACCGAGCACCACGTGCCGACCTGAGCTTGGGAGGGCCACCGCGATGTCTCGTCAACCCCGCCGGAAGAGGACCACGATGCGCGCGGCGGGGGTGATCACCCTGGCGGCCGCACTCCTGCCCGCGACGGCGTACGCCGCGGACGACCCGCGCGAGGACCTCGCGCCCGGCTACTTCCCGTGGTCGGAGGCGAGCAGCAACATCGAGCTGCTCGACAACGACCCGCGGGTCGCGCCCTTCGACGCGCCGCCGGGGAACTTCGGCTTCGTCAACTCCGACCTCGCGTTCTCCGGCGACCGCGCGTTCGTCGGCAGCTTCAACGGCTTCCAGGTCTACGACCTCTCCGACCCCACCGACCCGGCGCTCGAGGCGTCGTTCGTCTGCCCGGGCGGCCAGGGCGACGTCTCCGTCCACGGTGACCTGCTCTTCATGTCGGTCGAGGAGACCCGCGGACGGATCGACTGCGGCGCCCAGGGCGCACCCGGCGCGGTCAACCCCGAGCGGTTCCGCGGCGTACGGATCTTCGACATCAGCGACGTGGCCAACCCCGTCCAGCTCCCCGGCGTGCAGACCTGCCGCGGGTCCCACACGCACACGATCGTCACCGACCCCGACGACCCGGAGAACATCTACATCTACAACTCCGGCACGTCCGGGGTCCGCTCGCCGCTCGAGCTCGCCGGCTGCGAGAACGCCGCGCTCACGCAGAGCCCGGTCACGACCGGCAACCCGACCCAGTGGCGCATCGACGTCATCAAGGTGCCGCTCGCCGCTCCGGAGACGGCCGCGATCGTCAGCCAGCCGCGGATCTTCACCGACCCCGCCACCGGCGCGTTCAACGGCCTCCAGAACACGCTGCCCTGCGCCCAGCAGCCCGTCGGCTGCCTGCACCCCTCGGGCACCCAGTACTCCCCGACGCCCAACACCAACACCTGCCACGACGTGACGGCCTTCCCCGCGCGTGAGCTGGTGGCGGGCGCCTGCCAGGGCAACGGCATCCTGCTGGACGTCGAGGACCCGGAGAACCCCGTACGCCTGGACGCGGTCGCCGACCCCAACTTCTCCTACTGGCACTCCGCGTCGTTCAACAACGACGGCACCAAGGTGATCTTCACCGACGAGTGGGGCGGCGGCACCAGCGCGCGCTGCCGGGAGACCGACAAGCCGGAGTGGGGCGCCGACGCGCTCTTCGACATCGCGGGCGACCAGATGGAGTTCGCGAGCTACTACAAGATGCCCGCCGCGCAGACCGTCAACGAGAACTGCGTCGCCCACAACTCCTCACTGGTGCCCGTGCCGGGACGCGACATCCTCGTGCAGGCGTGGTACCAGGGCGGCCTGTCGGTGATCGACTTCAGCGACACCGCCAACCCGGTCGAGATCGCCTACTTCGACCGCGGACCGGTCAACTCGCCGTTCCCGATCCCGGACCCGTCGAACCCGAACCGGATCAACCTCGGTGGGCTGTGGTCGACCTACTGGTACAACGGCCAGGTCTACGGCAGCGAGATCGCGCGCGGCTTCGACACCTTCGGCCTGCTGACCAGCGACCTGCTGAGCGAGAACGAGCTCGACGCGGCCCGCGAGGTGCGGCTCGAGGAGTTCAACGCCCAGCACCAGCAGAAGATCGTCTGGAAGCCGAGCTTCAACGTCGCCGGCGCCTACTACGACCAGGCCGTGCGGTCCGGTGCGCTGGCAGGCAAGACGCTGGCGACCGTGACCAAGCACCTCGACAAGGCCGAGGAGCTCGCCGGCAAGGGCGAGGTGGCCTCCGCGAAGGAGCAGCTGACCAACGCCATCCGCGCGCTGGGCGACAGCGGCGACCAGGGCGAGCTCAAGCAGGCCCTCCGGGAGCTCCGCGACAGCCTGTGACCGCGTACGGGCGCCGCCGCCGCAACGGTGGCGGCGCCCGTACGGGTCAGCGGTGGTGCCGGCGCAGGCCGAAGGTGAGGCCGTCGACCAGCGCGCCCCACGACGCCTCGATGACGTTGGCGCCGACGCCGACGGTGACCCACGACGACTCCCCGTCGGTGGTCTCGATCAGCACGCGGGTGATCGCGTCGGTGCCGTGGCCCTGGTCGAGGATGCGCACCTTGTAGTCGATGAGCTCGAACTTCGCGACCTCCGGGAAGGCCTGGCCGATCGCCTCGCGCAGTGCCGCGTCGAGGGCGTTGACCGGGCCGTTGCCCTCACCGGTCACGACGTAGCGCACGCCCTCCGAGCCTGGTTTCGAGACAGGTCGCTCGTCCGCTGGCGCGTCCGAGCCGAGCCCCCTCAACCTCCTCACCTCGTCCGGTGACCTCGCAGGCTCGGCCCCCGGTGTTCGCAGCTTCACCGTCGCCTCGGAGATCGCCTCGCCGTCGGGGCGGGTCTCGGTGATGACCCGCCACGACTCGACGTCGAAGTAGGACGGCCGCGTGCCCTCCACCTCCTCGGCGAGCAGCAGCTCGAAGGAGGCGTCGGCGGCCTCGAAGGTGTGGCCGCGCTGCTCCATCTCCTTCACCCGGGCCGTGACCCTCGTGACGAGCTCGCGGTCGTCGGAGAGGTCGTAGCCGAGCTCCTTGCCCTTGAGCTCGATCGAGGCGCGGCCGGCCATGTCGGAGACGAGCAGGCGCATGTCGTTGCCGACGACGAGCGGATCGAGGTGCTGGTAGAGGTTGGGGTCGACCTTGATGGCGCTGGCGTGCAGCCCGGCCTTGTGCGCGAAGGCCGACGTGCCGACGTACGGCTGGCGGGACGCGGGCGGGACGTTGGTGACCTCCGCGACGGCGTGGGCGATGCGGGTCGCCTCGCGCAGGAGCCCCTGGGGCAGGACGGCGCGGTCCAGCTTGAGCTCGAGGTTGGCCACGACGGTGACGAGGTCGGCGTTGCCGGTGCGCTCGCCGTACCCGTTGATGCAGCCCTGCACGTGGGTGGCGCCGGCCGCCACCGCGGCGAGGGAGTTGGCGACCGCGCAGCCGCTGTCGTTGTGGGCGTGGATGCCGACGCGGGCGCCGGTCGACTCGATCACGTCGAGGACCACGTCGAAGACCCAGTCGGGCAGCATGCCGCCGTTGGTGTCGCAGAGCGCGACGACCTCGGCGCCCGCCTCGGCGGCCGTGCGCAGCACCTCGAGGGCGTAGGCCCGGTTCTCGCGGTAGCCGTCGAAGAAGTGCTCCGCGTCGAGGAAGACCGTCTGCCCCTCCGCGCGGAGGTGGCTGACGGTGTCGCGCACCATCGCGAGGTTCTCCTCCAGCGTCGTGCGCAGCGCGAGCTCGACGTGCCGGTCGTGCGACTTCGCGACGAGGGTGACCACCCCGGCGCCGGAGTCGCGCAGCGCCGCGACGAGCGGGTCGTCGGCGGCCCGTACGCCGGCGCGGCGGGTGGCGCCGAAGGCCGCGAGCCGCGCGTGGCGCAGGTCGAGCTCCTCACGCGCGCGCCGGAAGAACTCGGTGTCCTTGGGGTTGGCGCCGGGCCAGCCGCCCTCGATGTAGCCCACGCCGAGGTCGTCGAGCTGGCGGGCGATGACCAGCTTGTCGGCCACGGAGAGGTTGAGCCCCTCCTGCTGGGCGCCGTCGCGCAGGGTGGTGTCGTAGACGTGGAACGAGCCGTGCAGGTCCATCGGAGGTCTCTCGGTCGAGGCGGGGGTACAAAAAAACCTCCTGGGGTGCAGGAGGTCGGCGCGGCGGGGAGTCCCGTCGCGCTAGGCAATGATGATGGTGCTGGTGCTCACGGGTCCGATCGTGCCACGCCCCGCCCGGCCGTGAGACGCCCGTCTCGGAATCCGGTCGGCCACGCGCGACTGCGTCCCGGGCGCCGCCCCCACGACGGCCCCCGGGACGCAGCGTGTCCCCCAGATCAGCAGCCGGTCAGCAGGCGTACGCCTCCGCGCCGGCGATGTAGGTGGTGACCATCTGCTCCGGCAGCGGCGAGCCGTCGGCGAAGTACTCCAGGCCGATGCCGTCGGCGCCGTTGGGGTTCGTCCGGCCGGTGTGCTTCGGGTCGCCGATCGTCATCTTCTCGAAGATCTTGAGTCCGACCGGGAGGCCCGCCTCGCGCAGCGCGGCGTACCCCGCCTCCTCGGCTCCCTCGCACTCGGCGGCGTAGCCCTCGAACTCCGCCCCCATCGCGGCCGAGACCACGAACCAGTTGGCCGAGGTCGGCCCCGACAGGGAGTACATCGGGACGAAGCAGTGGTGCGCGCTGGCGCTCGTCGCCGTGACGGCGATGGCCGCGGCAGCTGCGCCGGCGACGACGCCGAGGCGTCGTACGGTGGTGGTGCTCATGTGGTGTTTCCCCTCGTGATGGGACCCCCTGCGGATCCCGGCACCACCAGTCCAGCGGTGGTGCGGGCCACCGACCACGGTCAGTGACCCGCACACTTCCCGCACAGTTCGCGCGGGGCGTCCGTGCTGAGGACCTCAGGAGAGCGCGCGGTACTCCGTCCACGCCATCTGCATCCGCGCGGCCTGGCCGGCGGTGAACTCGGTCATGCAGGAGTCGTAGGTGTAGTCCATGAAGTTGGTGATGGGGTCGACTCCCCCGCCCTCGCAGGTGTCACGTCCGGTCGGGCACTGGAAGGCCGGCGAGGCCTCGGGAGCGGTGTCGGCCACGTAGTCCCCCGGCTCGGAGCAGCCGCCCTGGAACGTGTGGTAGAGCTCGAGCCAGTGGCCGACCTCGTGCGTGGCGGTGTCTCCCTCGCCGTAGACGGTGTAGACCGAGGAGTCGCCCGTGTCGTTCTCCACCGTGGGCAGGCTGCGGTAGTCGACGACGACGCCGTCGCGGTACTGGGGCAGCGGGTCGCCGAGGGTGGTCTCAGGGGTGAAGTCGGAGGGGAAGTAGGCCCAGCCGAGCAGCGACTGCGCCAGCGAGGCGGAGTAGATGTTGAGCGTCTCGGAGGTGCTGTCGTCGTAGAAGTACTTCTTCATCTTCACCTCCTTGCCGCTGCCGCGGTAGAAGCGGGGAAGCCCGCCGTTGGACGAGACCAGGTTGAACCACTCGGGCTGCTTCACGCGGTCGATCTCCTCGAGCACGAACGAGAAGCCGGTGCCGGCGAAGCCCTCGTTGAGCACCCTGATCTGCTCCGCCACCCGCTCGTCGGACAGGTAGCCGCCGTCCGCGCTCCTGTCCTTGTAGACGACGTTGAAGCGGACCGGGATCTCGACCGGCTCGAACGCCGCGGCGGCGGTGGCTCCCGGCTTGGCCCGGGCGGACGTACGCGCCGCGCGGGCCGCCTTGGCCAGCGGGTCCTTGTGGACGACGTGGAGGTCGTCGCGCGGGATGGTGCCGGCCGGGCCCTTGGCGACGTCGCCGTACTCGATGCAGTCGGTCGAGGTGTCCTTGGCCGGCGCACCGAACGTCGGCGTCGACATGCCCATCCCGAGGGCGAGCGCGGTGGCCGTGACGCCGAGGCGTTGCAGGGCACGGGTGGTGGGGTTCATCAGGGGGGTCCCCTCTCGTCAGAGTCGGTCGAGGGGAACGTAAGCCTCCGCGGGGACCCGCGGGAAGACCACTTCGGGGTGGACTTGCCGGAGAAGACCTCGGAGCCGGACCTCGGAGCCGGACCTCAGAGCGGACCTCGGAGCGGACCTCGGAGCCGGACCTCAGAGCCAGCCGGGCAGCCGCACGTCGGAGAACGGCGCGCCGTCGTAGGGCGTCCAGCTGGTGCCCTGCGCCGACGCGGCCGCGCCCAGCCCCGAGCCGGCGGCCGCGACGAGCAGCGTGACCAGCAGCCACGGCACTCCGCGGCGGGCGAGCGGGTCGACCAGCCGGTGCACCGGCGAGCGGACGCGCTCGGCGCCGGGACCCCACCAGGCCGAGACCGCGAAGGCGCCGCCGACGGCCGCGAGCGAGGTGGTCATCGAGAGGGACGCGGCGAAGCAGAGCAGTGCGACGGCGCACGCGATCCCCGCGCTCCAGAGGAGCAGGACGACCGACCCGCCGAGGCCGGCGACGACGTGCCACGGTGCGGCCAGCAGCACCTGGAGGCCGTCGTACCACCTCGCCCCGCGCCGGTCGCGGCGGTTGCCGGCGGACGCGGCGGCGAGGGAGCCGCTGCGCAGCAGCCAGGTCGCGACGAAGAGGACGGCGAGACTCACGTAGGGCGCGAGGACGATGCCGCCGGTGACGACGCCACCGAGGGCGAGGAGGGTCAGCGACCGACGCAGGCGCTGGCCGGTGGGCACCCGTTCGCGTGCAGGGGGGCCGTAGTCGGTGACGTACTCGGTCGGGCCGTCCGGCCGGTGGTCGTAGGGGTCCGTCGGGGCGGTCCAGTCGTCGGACCAGTGCACGGGCTCGTCGACCGGCGCTGGCGGCGCGGCGGCGGTGCCGACGTGCGTCGGCGCGGCGTACGCCTCCTGCGCGAGCGCCGCGTAGGGCAGCGTGACGGGCGCCGCGGCGTGGTGGTCCCGCGCCGGCGCTCCTTCGTCGTGCACGTCGGACGGCGACCTCAGGTCCTCGAGCCAGTCGCGGACCTCGTCGAGCGACGGCCGGTCCTCGGGCGACGGTGCGAGCGCGTCCTCCACGAGCTCGAGCACGTCGGGGTCGAGCCCGGTGAGGTCGTGCTCGCCACGGCGGACGCGGTCCATGATCGCCATCGACGGCCCGCGGCCGTAGGGCGCGCGGCCGGTGCCGGCGTAGGCGACCGTGGCGGCCCAGGCGTGCACGTCGGAGGCCGCGGTCGCGTCGTCGCCGTAGAGGATCTCGGGGGCGAGGTAGCCCGGCGTCCCGAGCAGCCAGCCGTTCATGGTGATGCGCGAGTCGTCGGCGACGCGGGCCAGGCCGAAGTCGATGAGGATGGGCGTACGGCCCTCCATCATCACGTTGGAGGGCTTGATGTCGCGGTGCAGCACCCCGACGTCGTGCACCGCCTCCAGCGCCTCTGCGAGGCAGTCGGCGAACCACAGCAGGTCGTCGTCGGCCAGTGGCCCCTCCTCCTGCACGTGGTCGTGCAGCGAGAGGCCCGGGACGTAGCGGGTGGCGACGAAGGGGATGTCGCCGAACGGGTCGGCGTCGACGATCTCCGCGATACGACGGCTGCGGACCCTGCTCAGCGAGCTGACCTCGCGCGCGAGCCGGCGTCGGGCCTCGTCGTCGCCGACGACGTGCGGGCGCAGGACCTTGATCGCCACCGGCCGCTCCCCCGGCTTCTGGCCGAGGTGGACCACGCCCATGCCACCCTCGCCGAGGCGGGCACGCAGCGCGTAGCCGCCGACGGTGAGACCGGGCGGCGGCGCCTTCGGGGACGTCGTCACGGCACGAGGATACGGGCGCCGAGCCGTGGTCACCCCGATCCGCGCGCCGTGCCGGGAGCGCTGTCGTACGGGTGGGTCACCATGGGGTGGTGGACGAGGTGATGCACGAGACCCGGCGCCGCCTCGCTGCCGAGCGGGAGCAGGCACTCGCGCGGCTGGCGAGCCTGACCGGCGACTACGACTCCGTGGTGGCCGCCTCGCTCGACACCAACGCCGACGACGAGCACGACCCGGAGGGCGCGACGATCGCCTTCGAGCGCTCCCAGATCGGGGCGCTGGTCCGGCAGGTGCGCCACCACCTCACCGAGATCGACGCCGCGCTCGAGCGCCTCGAGGCGGGCTCGTACGGCGCGTGCGAGCGCTGCGGGTCGGCGATCGGGGATGCGCGGCTGGAGGCCCTGCCGGCCGCCCGGACGTGCATCAGGTGCGCCTCGGTGCGTGGCTGAGGTGCGAGCGCAGCGAGCCTCAGCTGCGCGCCGGCCGCCGGATCGCGGTGACCACGGCGAGGCCGATGCCGCCGACGAGGAGCAACAGGCCGAGGAGCAGTGGGCCGTACTGGATCGCGTCGTAGTAGATGCGCGGGTGGATCGGGGCCAGGTGGAGCTCCTGGACCGGGGTCGCGTCGACGTCGGCGCAGGTCGCGACGACCACTCCGTCCGCGGGTGCCGTGAAGGTGGACGACGCCTCGGGCTGCGCGACCCACGGCTCTTCGAGGAACACACGCTCGTCGCGCGGCACCGGGATGACCTCGATCGGCGCTCCGTCGTCGCCTGCGAGCGTGCAGACGGGATCGATGAGGCTGCGGTCGCCCCAGATCGCGTAGGCCTCACCAGCCCCTTCGACCGAGACGCGGTGCGCAGCTCCGTCCCTCGGGACCGCCACCTCCGGTTCCCACCACCATCGCTGTCCCACGAAAGAGGTCACGGCGAGGGTCGCGATGACCAGCGCGAGCCCCACGACCACCATCGTCGCAGCCCACGGGACCGCCGTACGTCGCTCCCGGACGGCCACGCCTCCGCTGCTCCGACTCGTGTCCTCGTGCACGTGCCGGAGGCTACGGCCTGCACCTCGGAGCGGCGGGGCACCACACTCGGTCATCCGGCCGATCCGGGAGGCACGCGCAGGGCACTACCGTTCAGGCGTGCTCACCCTCGCGCGGTCCGTCTGGCACCTCCCCGCGCCCGCGGACGCGCGCCCGGCCACCCGCTGGGACGCAGCGGCGGTCGCGGTGATCGCCGTGCTCGCCGTGCTCGAGGTGGCCGTCTGGCGGCCCGACCTGGCGTGGCGCTGGGTGTCGCTGGCGGTGTTCCTGGCGTGGCTGCCGACGCTGCTCGTACGCCGCACACGTCCACTGGTGATGGCCGGTGTGTTCGCCCTGGTGGCGACCGCGTCCCTGGCCGTCGGGTGGCTCCAGGGCACGACGCCCGAGGACCTCGGCACGGCGATCGTCGGGCTCCTGATCCCCTACTCGCTCACCCGCTGGGCGGGCGGCCGTGACCTCGTCGTCGGGCTGGGGCTCTTCCTCCTCGTCGCCGTGACCTCGCTCGTGACCCAGCCTCTCGTGCCGGCCGACCGGATCGGCGGGTCGGCCGTCATCGTCGCCGCCGCGGCGACCGGAGCCGCGGTGCGGGCGCGGTCGTTGCTGCACACCCGCCAGCTCGACGACGTACGCCGTGGCGAGCGCGAGCGGCTGGCCCGCGACCTCCACGACACGGTCGCCCACCACCTGACCGCCATCGCCATCACCGCGCAGGCCGGGCTCGCCGTCGCCGACCGGCAGCCCACGGCTGCGCGCGACGCCCTCAGGCGCATCGACGAGGAGGCCACCCGCACCCTGGCCGAGACCCGCAAGGTCCTGCAGGTGCTGCGCACCGAGGAGGCGCCCGACCGACCGCCCGACCGACCCCTCGACGACCTCGCCGGACTGGCCGCCAGCGCAGGACCGGGCCCCGCGGTCGAGGTCGCGCTCGCCGACGACCTCGACCTGTCCGCGACGCTCGCGGCGGCGGTGCACCGCATCGCCCAGGAGGCCGTCGCCAACGCCCGCCGCCACGCCGTCGACGCCA
Source organism: Nocardioides ganghwensis (assembly GCF_014779655.1). Lineage (GTDB taxonomy): Bacteria > Actinomycetota > Actinomycetes > Propionibacteriales > Nocardioidaceae > Nocardioides > Nocardioides ganghwensis. The sequence continues at coordinate 26,602 of NZ_JACXYX010000012.1, read as the reverse complement.
CGACGGTGCGCGTCGACGTCCGGCGCAGGCTGGACCTCGTGGAGCTCACGGTGACCGATGACGGCCGGCACCCGGGCCACCCCCGCGCGGGGTCGGGCGACGGCTTCGGGGTGGTCGGGATGACCGAGCGCGCCGAGCTGCTCGGCGGGCGCCTGTCGGCCGGTCCCGCGGCCGGCGGCGGCTGGCGGGTCAGTGCGCTGCTGCCGGCGGAGCCCCGATGAGCCTGCGCGTGCTGGTCGCCGACGACCAGGAGATCGTGCGCACCGGTCTGGCCATGATCCTCGGCGCGCAGGACGGCATCGAGGTCGTCGCGACCGCCGTCGACGGCCAGGACGCCGTGGAGCAGGCCCGGGACCTGCGCCCGGACGTGTGCCTGCTCGACATCCGGATGCCCCGGCTCAACGGCATCGAGGCGACCCGCGCCCTCGCCGGTCCCGACGTCGCGGACCCGCTGGCGGTCGTGGTGGTCACGACCTTCGACCTCGACGAGTACGTCTACGGCGCGCTGCTCGCGGGCGCGAAGGGCTTCCTGCTCAAGGACTGCGGCCCCGAGCTGCTCACCCACGCCGTACGGGCTGCCGCGGACGGCGGCTCGCTGATCGCACCGAGCGTGACGACGCGGCTGCTGAAGGGCTTCGCCACGCGGGACACCCCCGCCGATCCCGTGTCACCGCTCACCGACCGGGAGGAGCAGGTGCTGGTCGCGGTCGCCCGGGGGCTGACCAACCACGAGGTCGCGGCCGAGCTCTACATCTCGCTCAGCACGGTGAAGACCCACCTCGGCTCGCTGATGGGCAAGCTCGGCGTCCGCAACCGGGTCGAGCTCGCCCTCTGGGCCTATCAGACCCGGCGCCTCGACTGACCCGACCGAGCCTGGCTGCGCCGCACCAGCCACTCGGCCACGGCCAGGTTGACGACCCACGCGACCGTCATGCCCGCGGCCTTGAGGTTCCCGCCCGGCTGGTCCACGAGCAGGACCATCGGCCCGAGGACGATCGCCTGCGTGCCCGCGCCCTGCGCGACGGCGTACGCCCGCGCCATCCACCGCTGGTGCGTGCGGACGTCGCGGCGGCGGATCGCGAGGACGCCGAGCACCAGGCCGGCGACCATCAGCGACCCGAACACCAGCCGGGACAGCATGAGGGCGTCGTTGTCGTGGGCCGGGAGCGGGTACCAGACCGCCATCCACAGCCCGCTCAGCGCCGCGGCCAGGCCGGCGGGCACGAGGACCCGTCCGCTCCAGCGGTGCCACCGTGGGCGCCGGGCCCGGAAGGACGGCATGAACTGGAACGCGCCGAGCACGGTGTAGACGCAGGCACCGAGGACGTGCACCACGACGGGCAGCGGCGAGTCGAAGAAGCGCTGGTTGCGGGCGTCGGCCTCCCCCGCCGCGAGCTCCGCGACCCGGAAGACCCCGGCCGCGACGGGGACGAGCGTGAGCGCGAGCAGGCTCGCCGGGATCCACCACTCGCGGCGAGGTCGGGTCGGGACGTCGGGCCGATGCGGGGCGATGGTCGTCATGGCGACGAGCCTCGCCGCGACGGGCGTGCGCACGCATCGGCCCGCGGGCCGCAGCGGGTCAGCCGATCGGCCGAGGTGCGCGCCCGGAGGCCTCGAGCGCAGCGATGAGGGTCCGGGCGTCGTGCGGACCGACGTGCCGGTCCTCGCCGACGAAGAACGTCGGGGTCCCGCGTACGCCGCTCTCCTCCGCCGACGCGACGTCGTGCGCGACGTGACGGGCCAGCGCGTCGTCGTCGAGGTCGCGCATGAACTGCTCGACGTCGAGGTCGAGGTCGGCGGCGTAGCCGACGAGGTCCTCGAGCTCGAGCTGGTCCTGGTGGGCGAAGAGCACGGCGTGCATCTCCCAGAACCGGCCCTGGCGAGCTGCCGCCTCGGCCGCGAGGGCGGCCAGCTCCGCGTGCGGGTGGACCGGGAGCGGGAGGTGGCGGGTGACGTAGCGCAACCGGTCGCCGAAGTGGGCGCGCAGCTCGTCGCCGACGCCGCTGACGCGGGCGCAGAACGGGCACTCGTAGTCGAGGTACTCCACGAGGGTCAGCTCGGCGTCGGCGGGCCCGAGGACGTGGTCGCGCGAGGGGTCGACCGGGCGGCTGAGGAGGGTCGGCAGGGCCGCGTCGCGCTGGCCGAGGAACCGGGCGGCGAACCGGAAGGCCAGCCACCCGGCCAGGCTGGCCAGCACGGCCGCGAGCAGGACGCCGACCCGGGCCTGGTCCTGCAGCCGGGACGACTCGAAGGCGAGGCTGATGATGAGGAGCGAGACGGTGAAGCCGATGCCGGACAGGGCGCCGCCGGCCAGGGTGTGGCCCAGCCCGACGCCCTGCGGCAGCCGGCCCCAGCCCAGTCGTACGCTCGCGAACGCGCCGAGGAAGATGCCGACCGCCTTGCCCACGACCAGGCCGAGCACGATGCCCCACATCAACCGCGAGCCGAGGGCGTCACCCAGCACGCCGTCGCGCAGGTCGACCCCGGCGTTGGCCAGCGCGAACACCGGTACGACGACGTGGCTGGTCGGGGTGTGCAGGGCCTCCTGCAGTCGCTCGTTGACCGAGATCGCGCGGGTCAGCGAGCGGCGGGCGGCCCGCTGCACGCCCGGCATCGGCGACTGCCGGAAGGCACGGAAGCTGCGCGCGGCGTCCTCCACGTCGGACCGGCGCGGGTCCAGGGCGGGCACCAGCAGGCCGCTGAGCATGCCCGCGATGGAGGCGTGCACGCCGGACTCGACGGTGGCGATCCAGAGGACGAGGACGACGAGCACGTAGGGCGCGGCCTGCCACACGCCGGCGCGGTCGAGCCCGACCAGGACCGCCAGGCACGCGGCCGCCACGAGCAGCGCGCCGACCGAGAGGTCGTCGGAGTAGACGACGCCGATCACGCTGACGGCGACGATGTCGTCGATCACCGTCAGCGTGAGCAGGAAGATCCGCAGCTGGGTCGAGACGGCCGGCCCCACGAGCGCCATCACGCCGAGCAGGAACGCGGTGTCGGTGCCGATGACCGCACCCCACCCGGCCGCCGCCTCACCGGACGGGTTGAGGGCGAGGAAGATGCCGGCCGGCACCAGCATGCCGGTGACGCCGGCGACCAGCGGCACCACGACCCGGCTGCGGTCGGTGAGCTCGCCGATGGCGAACTCCTTGCGCACCTCGAGGCCGATGACGAAGAAGAACACGACCATCAGGCCGTCGTTGACCCAGTGGTGCAGGTCCATCGACAGCCCACCGTCCCCCAGCCGGATCGACAGCTCGGTGTGCCACAGGTCGACGTAGGACTGCGACCACGGCGAGTTCGCCCACACCAGCGCGACCAGCGCCGCGACGACGAGCAGCCCGGCGGAGCCGGACTCGGTGCGGATGAAGTCGCGCAGCGACCGCGGGCTCTGCGCCTCGAACGCCGCGGAGCCGGTGCAGGCGGACTGCTCGGTGCTCACACCACGCGGTGCATCCAGCCGAAGGTGTCCTCCGCGCGGCCGAACTGCATGCCCACGAGCGCCTCGCGGATCCGCATGGTCAGCTCGGTGCTGGCGGGGGCCGGGGTCACGCCGTGGGGCGAGCGCAGCTCACCGACCGGCGTGACCACCGCGGCGGTGCCGCACGCGAAGACCTCGGTGATCTCTCCGGAGGTGACGCCGTCGCGCCACTCGTCGATGCTGAACTTGCGCTCCTCGACCGCGTGGCCGAGCTTGCCGGCGAGCTCGATGATCGACGCACGGGTGATGCCCTCGAGGATCGTGCCGGTCTCGGGGGTGACGATGCTGCCGTCGGCGTGGACGAAGAACAGGTTCATCCCGCCGAGCTCCTCGATGTAGCGGAACTCCTGGTCGTCGAGGAAGACGACCTGGTCGCAGCCCTGCTCGATCGCCTCGCGCTGGGCGGCCAGCGACGCGGCGTAGTTGCCACCCGTCTTGGCCGCGCCCATGCCGCCGCGACCGGCGCGGGTGAAGGTCTCCGAGAGCCAGAGGTTGACCGGCTTGATGCCGCCCTTGAAGTAGGCGCCGGCGGGCGAGGCGATGACCATGAAGGTCACGTGCTGCGCCGGGCGTACGCCGAGGAACGTCTCGGAGGCGAACATGAACGGGCGCAGGTAGAGCGACTTCTCGCCCTCGCCGCCGCCGGAGGCGTTGTCAGGCACCCAGCGCTGGTCGGTCTCGACGAGCGCGTCCACGCACGCGACGAAGTCGTCGACCGGGAGCTCGGGGAAGGCCAGGCGCTTGGACGAGCGCACCATGCGCGCGGCGTTCTGCTCGGGCCGGAAGGTCCAGATCGAGCCGTCGTCGTGCCGGTAGGCCTTCATGCCCTCGAAGGTCTCCTGCGCGTAGTGCAGGACCGCGGTCGCGGGGTCGAGCGTCAGCGGGCCGTAGGGCTCGATCCGGGCAGCGTGCCAGCCCTCGTCGGGCGTCCACTCGACCGTGAGCATGTGGTCGGTGAAGTAGGTGCCGAAGCCGGGGTTGGCGAGGATCTCGGCCAGCCGGGCGTCGTCGACGGGCGTGGGGTTGGCGGTGGTGCTGATCTGCATGGGGTCAACCTACTCAGGTTCGGCTCAGAGGCGGGCGGCGATGGCGTCCCCGACCTCGCTCGTACGACGGCTCGTCCCGGGCTCGCGCTCGGTGAGGTCGGCCAGCACGGCGGCCTCGATCGCGGCGGCGGCGTCGGGGTGGCCGAGGTGGTCGAGCAGCAGCGCGCCGGACAGGATCGCGGCGGTCGGGTCGGCCTTCTGCTGCCCGGCGATGTCGGGGGCCGAGCCGTGGACGGGCTCGAACATGGACGGCGCCGTCCGGTCGGGGTTCACGTTGCCGGAGGCGGCCAGTCCGATGCCGCCGGTGATGGCGGCGGCGAGGTCGGTGATGATGTCGCCGAAGAGGTTGTCGGTGACGACCACGTCGAAGCGTGCCGGGTCGGTGACCATGAAGATCATGGCGGCGTCGATGTGGATGTAGTCGGTCGTGACGTCGGGGTGCTCGGCCGCGACCTGCTCGAACAGGCGCCACCACAGCGACCCGGCGTTGACCAGGACGTTGGTCTTGTGGACCAGCGTCACCTTCTTGCGCGGGCGCTTCTCGGCGCGGGCGAAGGCGTCGCGGATGACCCGCTCGACGCCGTACGCGGTGTTGACCGACACCTCGGTGGCGATCTCGGCGGGGGTGCCGACCCGGAGGGCGCCGCCGTTGCCCGTGTAGGGGCCCTCGGTGCCCTCGCGGACCACCACGAAGTCGATCTCCCCCTTCCTCAGGACCGGCTCCGCCAGGGGTGAGGCGGTGCCGGGGAAGAGGCGCGACGGACGCAGGTTGACGTAGTGGTCGAGCTCGAAGCGCAGCTTGAGCAGCAGGCCGCGCTCGAGGATGCCGGGGGGCAGGTCGGGGTCGTTGGGCTTGCCACCGACGGCTCCGAGCAGGATCGCGTCGTGCTCGCGGATCTCCGCGAGCACCGAGTCTGGCAGCACCTCGCCGGTCGCGAGGTAGCGCTCGGCGCCGAGGTCGTAGCGCGTCGACTCGAACTTCACCGGGGACGCGACCTCGAGGACCTTGAGGGCCTCGGCGGTCACCTCCGGGCCGATGCCGTCGCCGGGGATGACGGCGAGGGTGGGCGTGCCGGTGGGAGCGGTCTGCTGGGTGTCTGGCATGCGGCTGACGTTAGTTGTCGTCGGGCCGCTGGCCGCCGCCGTCTCGCAGGTCAAGCGCCGTCTGCAGCGCCAGCGCGACGTTCTCCGCGCTGCGCGGGTTCTCGGGGTCGTGGGCCGCGGGGCCCCAGGCGTCGGGGTACAGGTCGTACATCGTTCTCACTCCTGGTCACGTGGTGTGCGGGTGGTGAGTCCGAAGCTGCCGACACCGCGGCGGGTGACGGAGCGGGGGTGCGGGGATCGCCCGGGCCCGGCTGCCGGCCGACGAGCGTGCGGATCGCGCAGTGACTGCGTGGACCCGCCACGGAGGCGGCGGCTTCGAACTCGGCTGGGCTACTGCCCAGCGGAGGGGAGAAAGGCCGGGTGGCGGAACCTCGTCAACGCCGAACACCGCGACGAGGTGGCCTCTCTGTCAGGCCCCGCCGCGGCGATCGATAAGTACGAAGACGCTCCGCATGGTGAGCCGACTGTACGACCGCCCCCGGGTGCCGCGCAGCGCATTTCCGCAAACGTGTCAGATCGTGAGATGTCGGCCCGCCCACTGGGATCGGAGCCGAGGGGTGACAGACTCGACGGCCTCATGTCTGCTCCCCCGGATCTCCCCGACATCGTCCAGCGCGCCTTCGACGTGTGCCGCCAGGCCGGCTACGTCGCGTTCTGCCGCAACGAGACCGGTCGGCTGCTCGCGACCCTCGCCGCCACCCGCGGCGGCACGATGGCGGAGTTCGGCACCGGCTGCGGCGTCGGCACGGCGTGGCTGCGCAGCGGCGTGCGCAACGGGGCGAGGATCCTCACCGCCGAGCTCGACGAGTCGCTGGCCGGCGCGGCCTCGAAGATCTTCGACGACGACCACAAGGTCGAGGTGCTGGCCGCCGACTGGAACGTGCTGCGTGAGCACGGCCCGTTCTCCCTGCTCTTCCTCGACTCGGGCAGCCCGTCGGAGGTCGGCGTCGACGCCGTCATCGACCTCGTCGAGCCCGGCGGCATCGTGGTGCTCGACGACTTCGCGCCGTGCGAGTCCTGGCCGCCGATCACCTACGGGCGGGTCGACACGCTGCGCGAGCAGTGGCTCACCGACGACCGGTTCACCGCGGTCGAGGTGATGGTGGCGGCCGACGCCTCGGCGGTCATCGCCACGCGTCGCTGACAGCACGCGTGACTAGGTGTCAATACCGGACTGACTAGATTTTGCCGAACGGCAGATTTCTTTACCTTGTCGTTCCTACGGTGTGCCTGCACTCAGTGCCGGGCGTCCCGACCGGGCGCCCGACCCTTCGCACGTTCTCGGTTGGAGAGACACACACCATGATCAAGCCGTCCCGTCGCGCCCAGAAGCTCCTGGCCGCGGCCACCACCCCCGTCGCCGTGGTCGCGGCGGGCGCTCTCGTCTACCAGGCCTCCTACGCCGCCTTCACGGGCCAGACCCGCAACTCCGGCAACGAGTGGGCGACCGGCTCGGTCCGGCTGACCGACGACGACAACGGGCAGGCCCGTTTCCGCGTGGCCAACATGCTCCCCGGCGACACCGAGACCAAGTGCATCAAGGTGACCGCCGACGCGAGCGTGCCCAGCACGGTGAGGGGCTTCACCATCAACCCGGTCACCTCCGTGCAGGGCCTGGAGAACCGGATCATGATCACCATCATCGCCGGCAACGGCGGCGGCTTCGCCGACTGCGCCGGGTTCGCCCCGCTCCAGGACGCGACCAACGGCGTCATCGTCGCCGACGCACCCCTGTCGATGGTCTCCCAGAAGAACACCTTCGAGACCGCGATGGGCGGCTGGGACGTGCCGTCCGGCGTCAGCAGCCGCACCTACAAGATCACCTGGGAGTTCGACACCACCGGCATGACCCAGGCGCAGATCGACCAGATGCAGGGCGCCAAGACCGGCGTGGACATCCAGTGGGAGATGCGGACCGCAGAGTCCACCCCCTGATCCCTGCTCGGCCCCACCTTCTCTTCTCGGAGCAACACGCGTGCGCACGTCACCACCCGACGCAGCAGCCGGGTCCGGATGGACCCGGCTGCTGCTCGTGCTCGGGTCACGTGCCTACCGGGCGATGCTGCTCACCCTGACCGTGGTCGCCGCGGCACCGCTGGTGGCCGGCTGGGGGTCGTACGTCGTGGCGTCCGCCTCGATGGAACCCTCGATCGCTCCGGGCGACGTCGTCCTGGGTCGGCCGTCCGCGACCGACCACCGGGTGCGCGTGGGCCGCGTCTACGTCTTCGACGACCCGGCGCGCGGCGGTCGGCTGCTGGTCCACCGCGTGGTGGAGCGGCGGGACGACGGCGACTACACCACCGCGGGCGATGCCAACGACGTCACCGACATCACCCCCCTGGAGCCGGCGGCCATCCGGGCCCAGGCGATCCTCCTGGTCCCCCTGGTGGGGCTGCCCGTGCACTGGGCGCGCACCCGGGACTGGCTGCCGCTCCTCGTGTGGATCCTGGCCAGCAGCGCGGCCTTCGTGCTCGCCGGGCAGCGGCTCGACACCCAGCGCCCCTCACGCCCGCGAGGCTCCCGTACGGCGGTCGCGACCGCCGTGGCCGTGGGAGCCGTCGCCGCGGGAACCGCCGGGTCCGCCGGTGCCACCTTCACCGACAGGACGACCGCCTCGGGCAGCGAGTGGACGGCCGGGGCCTGGGCGCAGCCGTACGTGGGAGCGGTCCTCGCCGACTCCCCCCGGTTCCTGTGGCTCCTCGACGAGACGGCAGGAACGGCCACCGCCCAGGACAGGTCCGGCAACGCGTTCCTCGGCGACTACGAGCCCGCCGCGGTCCTCGGCCGGCCGGGTGGCCTGCCGAACAACCCCGGCACGTCGATGACCACCAGCGGCGGCCTCGCCCTCACCAGCGCGTACACCGCCGGCTCACCGGCCACGCACTCGATGGAGCTCTGGTTCAGGGCCGCCCCCCGGAGCGCTGGCCCCCTGATCGGTTTCGGGTCCAGCGCCACGCCGGGCGCACCCCCGCAGGAGGACCGCGTCGTGCGGCTCGCGCCGTCCGGGCAGATCACCTACGGCGACTGGGACTCCAACCCGAGGAGCCTCATCGCCACGCCGGGCGCCTACGACGACGACGTCTGGCACCACCTCGTGGTGGTCTCCACCGCCGCGAACGGCGGGCGGCAGAGCACGGTCGTCTACGTCGACGGGGTCGCGCGAGCCAGTAGCCTGACCTCGAAGGTCGACGACTACGCCAGCCACGTGCGCGTCGGCGGCGGGTCCGGGACCGCCACGTTCAGCGGCTCCGTCGACAACGTCGCGGTCTACCACTCCGCGCTCTCAGCGGGTCGTGTCGCGGCCCACTGGGCCGCGCGGTAGCGCCACGGTGAACCACGGGAGCATCAGCTGGGTCAGCGGCCCGATCGCCAGGGCGTACGCGACGGTGCCGATGCCGAGCACGCCGCCGAGCAGGAGTCCGATGACCACCACGGTCACCTCGAGGCCGGTGCGGACCAGGCGCAGCGACAACCCGGTGCGGCGGGACAGCCCGGTCATCAGCCCGTCGCGCGGCCCGCGCCCGAGCTGGGCACCGATGTAGAGCGCGCTGGCCAGCCCGCAGAGCACCACGCCGCCGACCATCAGCCCGATCCGGCCCGGCAGTGCGTCGGGGCGCTGGAGGACCGCGAGGGTGGCGTCGGCGGACAGCCCGACCACGACCGCGTTGCTGATCGTGCCGAGCCCGGGCACCTCCCGCAGCGGGACCCAGAGCACCAGCACGACGAAGCTGAACAGCACGACGGCCTGGCCGAGGGTCATCGGCACGTGGCGGACGAAGCCGGAGTGCAGCACGTCCCACGGCGCGAGCCCGAGCGCGCCCCGCACCATCAGCGCGAGCGAGACGCCGTAGAGGAACAGGCCCACGTAGAGCTGGGGCAGGCGGCGCGCGAGCCTGCCGGCGCGCAGCTGGGCGATCGGGCCGAGGTCGACGAGGACCCCGCGGGGGGCGCGGGGGGCGTGGACGGTGTCGGCCGGTGCGCCGCCGAGGTCAGGGGTGGTGCTGGTCATGGCGACCATGATTCCCGCGATTGGCCTTGTTGCCCATAGCCAATCCTGGGACAGTGGCCTGCATGAGCCGCGTGATCAGTGCCCAGCGCATAGCCACTCTCGTCGGCGACTTCCCCCGCTCCCCCGCCTACGTCGGCCTCGCCGACAGCCTGCGGGTGCTGATCGGTGACGGACGTGTCGGCATCGGCGTCCGACTGCCGAGCGAGCGTGACCTCACCGCGGCGCTCGACGTCTCGCGCACCACGGTGACGCGGGCGTACGAGGTGCTGCGCGAGTCGGGCTACGCGGACGCCCGCCGCGGCGCGGGCACCTTCACCACGGTCCCCGGCGGGCGGCGCCGGGCGCACGACCGGTCCCTGCTCCCGGGTGTCAGCGGCGACGACGTGATCGACCTCAACTGCGCCGCCCACTCCGCGCCGCCGGGCCTGGTCGAGGCCTACCAGCGCGCCACCGAGCAGCTGCCGGCCTACCTCAGCGGGCCGGGCTACTTCCCGCTCGGCGTCCCCGCCCTCCAGGCGCGGATCGCCGCGGCGTACGAGGCCCGTGGCCTGCCGACCGTGCCCGAGCAGGTGATGGTGACCGCGGGAGCGCTGGCGGCCGCCTCGATCGTCGCGCGGGCGTTCACCGCCCCGGGCGAGCGGGTCGTGGTCGAGTCGCCGACCTATCCCAACGCGACCCAGGCCGTCCGTCACGCCGGTGCACGCCTGGTCCCGGCCGCCGTCGACCCCGACGGCTGGGACCTCGACGCGCTCGCCGCCACGCTGCGGCAGACGTCGCCGCGCCTGGCCTACCTGATCCCGGACTTCCAGAACCCCACCGGACACCTGATGTCCGACGCGCAGCGCGAGGAGCTCGCCACCGCGCTCGCCCGCACGCGGACGGTCGTCGTGGCCGACGAGGCGCACCAGGCGCTGGCCCTGCGCCCGGGGCTCGTCGACGCGATGCCGCGCCCGCTGGCGGCGTACGCCGACGACGCGATCACGATCGGCAGCGCGAGCAAGTCGTTCTGGGGCGGCCTGCGCCTGGGCTGGGTGCGCGCGCCGCTGGCCGAGATGGACCGGCTCGTCCACGCCCGGATCGGCCTCGACCTCGGCGCACCGGTCTTCGAGCAGCTGGTGCTGGCCGACCTCATGGACCACGCCGACGAGGTCCTGCCCCTGCACCGGGAGCGGTTGCTGGCCGGCCGCGACGCGCTGGTGGCAGCCGTGCGCGAGCACCTGCCGTCGTGGCGCTTCCGGGTGCCGGACGGCGGGCTGGCGCTCTGGTGCGAGCTGCCCGAGGCGCTCGGCACCGCGACCTCGGCGGAGGCCGAGCGGCGCGGCGTGATCGTCGCGCCGGGTCCGGTGTTCGCCGTCGAGGGCGGTCTCGACCGCCACGTCCGCATCCCGTGGACCGCGTCGCCCGAGAGCCTCACCGAGGCCGTGCGCCGGCTGGCGGCCGCCTGGGACCACGTGAGCTCGGACGCGACCCGGCCGGCGACGCAGGGCGCCGCCGGCCGGGTGATGGTCGCGTAGGAGGCCGTCGGGCCCCTGCCCGACTCCTGCCAGGCCGCTGTCAGGACAGGTCGACCGCGCGCACGGTGGCGGCCTGCATGGCCGTGGCGATCTCGGCGAGGGTGTCGGCCGGGATGGCCGAGTCCACGCTCAGCGCGACCAGTGCCTCGCCGCCGCGGTCCTGGCGGGAGACCTGCATGCCGGCGATGTTGACCGCGGCGTCGCCGAGGATGCCGCCGACGACGCCGACCATGCCCGGGCGGTCCTCGTAGGTCACGAAGGCGAGGTGCGTGGTGGGCTCGATGTCGACGTCGAAGCCGTTGACCTCGACCAGCCGCTCCTTCTGCGACAGGCCGACCAGCGTGCCGCTGACCGAGACCTGCGTGCCGTCGGCGAGAGTGCCGCGCAGCGTGATCAGGTTGCGGTGGTCGGGGCTCTCGGCCTCGGTCACCAGGCGCACCTCGGTGCCGCGCTCGGCGGCGAGGAGCGGGGCGTTGACGTAGGAGACCTGCTCCTCGACGATGTCGGCGAACACGCCCTTGAGGGCCGCGAGCTCGAGCACCTTGACGTCGAACTCGGTGATCTCGCCGCGGACCTCGACGTCCAGCTGCTGGGCCACCTCGCCGGCGAGGGCGGTGAACACCCGGCCGAGCTTCTCGGTGAGCGGGATGCCGGGCCGGACGTCCTCGGCGATGACCCCGCCCTGGACGTTGACGGCGTCGGGGACGAGCTCGCCGCTCAGGGCGAGCCGGACCGAGCGGGCGACGGCGATGCCGGCCTTCTCCTGCGCCTCGTCGGTCGACGCCCCGAGGTGCGGCGTCGCGACGACGTTCTCGAGCTCGAAGAGCGGGCTGTCGGTGCAGGGCTCGCTGGCGAACACGTCGAGGCCGGCGGCCGCGATCTGCCCGGTCTTGAGGGCGTCGTAGAGGGCATCCTCGTCGACGATCCCGCCGCGGGCGGCGTTGACCAGGACGAGGCTGCGCCTGGCCTGCGCGAGCTGGTCGGCACCGATGAGGCCGAGGGTCTCGGGGGTCTTGGGCAGGTGGACGCTCATGAAGTCGGACTCGGCGAGCAGCGTGTCGAGGTCGACGAGGCGGACGCCCATCTGGGCGGCGCGGCCGGCCTGGACGTACGGGTCGTAGGCGATCACCTTCATGCCGAACGCGCTCAGTCGCTGCGCGACGAGGACGCCGATGCGGCCGAGGCCGACGATGCCGACGGTCTTCTCGTAGAGCTCGATGCCGGTGTACTTCGAGCGCTTCCACTCGCCGCCACGCAGTGCGGCGTGGGCGGGGCTGATGTGGCGGGCGGCGGCGAGCATCAGCGCGACGGCGAGCTCGGCGGCGCTGACGATGTTGCTGGTCGGGGCGTTGACGACCATCACGCCGGCCTGGGTGGCGGCCTTCACGTCGACGTTGTCGAGCCCGACACCGGCCCGCGCGACGACCTTGAGGCGGTGCGCCGCGGCGAGCGCCTCGGCGTCGACCTTGGTCGCGGACCGGACCAGGATGGCGTCCACGTCGGCGATCGCCGGCAGCAGCTCGGCGCGGTCGGCGCCGTTGCAGCTGCGGATCTCGAAGTCCGGCCCGAGCGCCTCGATCGTGGCGGGGCTCAGCTCTTCGGCGATGAGTACGACTGGCTTGGCGGGTGCGTTCACAGCGGGGTCCTCGTGATGATCAAGGGCGGTCCGGGACTGCACGACGCTGTGCCCGGCACACACTACCCGTGGGTCGGGCGTGCACCCCATCGCCCCACATACCGGGACGTCGGCCTGCCGGAGCGGCCACCCGACCCGATGTCCCCGGTCGCGCCTACGCTGCGGGGATGGGTGCGATGGACGACGCCGAGCGGCTGGAGCTGGCGACCGTCGAGGAGTGGAGCGGGTGGCTGCGCGAGCACCACGCCCGGCCCGGCGGGGTGTGGCTGGTGACGCCGCGCAAGGCGGCGGACAGGCCGTTCTCCTACGAGGAGTCCGTGCTCGAGGCGCTGCGGTTCGGCTGGGTCGACTCGACCGTGCGCCCGCTCGACGAGCTCCGCTCGATGCAGTGGTTCGCGCCCCGCCGTCGCGGCAGCATGTGGACCCGCATCAACAAGGGCCGCGTCGCGCGGCTCGAGGCGGCCGGCCTCATGGAGCCCGCCGGCGCTGCGGCGGTGGCCGTCGCCAAGGACACCGGCATGTGGACCCTGATGGACGACGTGGAGGACTGCGTCGTGCCCGACGACCTCGCCGCCGCCTTCGACCGCCACCCCGGCTCCCGCGCGCACTGGGAGTCCTGGTCACCGTCCGCGCACAAGATGATCCTGGCGTGGATCGTGCTCGCGAAGAGGCCGGAGACCCGGGCGGCACGGGTCGAGTCCACGGCCGAGCAGGCCGCCCGCGGCGAGAGGTCGCGCTGACGCGTCAGATCGCGCAGCCGTCTGGACCGCACGCCTCGCCGCCGTCGCCCGTCGCGAGCACCTCGATCCTCGGGTGCGACTCCGACCAGGCGCGGTCGAGCACCTGGCTGAAGACCTCGACCGGTTGCGCGCCGGAGACGCCGTACTTCTCGTCGACGACGAAGAACGGGACGCCGCTCGCCCCGTAGGCCTGCGCCTGCTCGATGTCGGCGTGGACCTCGGCGGTGAGCTCGGTGCCCGCGAGCACCTCGTCGACGCGTACGGCGTCGAGCCCGGCTGCCACGGCGACCTCGCGCAGCACGTCGTGGTCGGCGACGTTGCGGGCCTCGGTGAAGTACGCCTGGAGCAGTGCCTCCTTCACCCGCCCCTGGAGCTCGGTGCCGCCCTGCTGGTGCGCGAGGTGGATGAGCCGGTGGGCGTCGACGGTGTTGAGGTGCAGGGTCTCGGAGAGCCGGTAGACCAGGCCCTCCTCGGCCGCGACGGCCTCCACCCGGTCCTGCATCTGCTGCGCGCCCGCGGGCGACTGGCCGTACTTGCGGGCCAGCATCGACGCCGTCTTCTCCGTCGGCGTGGTCGGGGCGCCGGGGTCCAGCAGGTACGACCGCCAGTGCACCTCCACCTCGTCGGCGTGCTCGAACTCAGCGAGCGCCTTCTCGATGCGGCGCTTGCCGATGTAGCACCACGGACAGACGACGTCGGACCAGATCTCGATCTTCACGCCCGGCCCAACACCCGCCCCGACGTGCGTGTTCCCGCGTCAGGCCTCCTGCCGGCGCACCGTGCCCCGGCGGGCGACGTACGTCACCGCGAACCCCAGGACCAGGGCGAGCAGCACGCCCAGGTTGGCGTAGGGCCAGTTGCCGTCCCAGTAGGGCCCCGCCGGGTCGTCGACGTAGGTCCCGAGGCCGAGTGGCCCGAGGAAGTAGCCCTGCCAGTTGTTCCACGCGGCGTCGACGGCGAAGTTGTTGACCACCAGCCCCCAGCCGACGACCGAGGCGCCGACCATCGTGGCGACCGAGGTCCAGTCGACGGCGCCGTAGCGACCGCCGCTGTCGAAGAGCGCCTCGTCGTCGTAGTCCCGGCGGCGCAGCGCGATGTCGGCGACCATGATCCCCGCCCACGCGGCCAGCGGCACGCCGAGCGTGATCAGGAAGCTCTGGAACGGGCCGAGGAAGTCCTCGGCGAAGAAGACCACCCACACGGTGCCGCACGTGAGGATCACCCCGTCGATGAAGGCCGCGACGGGCCGCGGGACTCGTACGCCGAGGGAGAGCAGGGTCAGGCCCGAGGAGTAGATGCCGAGCACGGCACCGCTGACGAGGGCGAGGATCGCCGTCAGCAGGAACGGCACGAGGAACCACGTCGGCAGCAGCGTGCCGAGGGTGCCGATGGGGTCGGCGACGATGCTCGCGCTGAGGTCGGCCGAGGAGGCGGCGAGCAGCAGGCCGAACACCACCAGCAGCACCGGTGCGACCGCTCCGCCGAAGGTGTTCCACCCGACGATCGCGGAGCCCCTCGCGTCGCGGTGCTGGTAGCGCGACCAGTCGGCCGCGATGTTGATCCAGCCGAGCCCGAAGCCGGTCATCAGCATCACGAGCGCGCCGACCACCTGCTGGGTGCTGCCGGCGGGGACGGCCTGCACGGCCGACCAGTCGATCTCGTCGAGCGTCAGGCCGACGTACACGATCGTCGCGATGCCGGTCAGCCAGGTCAGCACAGACTGCATGCGCATGATGACGTGGTAGCCGGCCACGCTCGCGGAGACGATGAGGGCCGCCACGACGACGGTGGCCACCACCTGGGTGGTCGTGCCGGCGGACCAGCCGAGCTGGTCGAAGATCGTGGCGGTCGCGAGCACGGCGAGGATCGCGAGGAACGTCTCCCAGCCGATCGAGACCAGCCACGAGACGACGCCGGGCAGCTTCTGTCCCTGCACGCCGAAGGCCGCCCGGCTCAGGATCATGGTGGGCGCCGACCCGCGCTTGCCCGCGATCGCGATGACCCCGCACAGCGCGAACGACACGACGACGCCGACCACCGTGACGACCAGGGCCTGCGCGAACGAGATCCCGAACCCCAGCACGAACGATCCGTAGCTGATGCCGAAGACCGAGACGTTGGCCGCGAACCACGGCCAGAACAGGTCGCGCGGGCGTGCGGTCCGCTCCGACTCCTCGATGATCTCGATGCCGGTGGTCTCGACGCCGAGGCGTCGGGTCCGCTCGAGCCCGGACGCGGGCGTGGTCGTGTTGCTCATGACGGCATCGTCCCACGCGTACGGCGCGCCGGATCGCCCCTTCAGGTGGTCCGACGCGCCGTACGGATGAGCCGGGGTCAGCGGGCGGCGGTGCCCTCGGTGTAGTCGGAGTCGTGCGACTTCACCCAGGCCATGAGCTTGCGCAGCTCGCGGCCGGTCTGCTCGATGGGGTGCGACTCGCCCTTCTTGCGGAACTCGGTGAACTCCGGCGAGCCGTTGTCCATGTCGGTGATGAACCGGTCGGCGAACGCACCGCTCTTGATGTCGGCGAGCACGTCCTGCATGTTCTTCTTCACGTCCGGCGTGATCACGCGCGGGCCGGAGACGTAGTCGCCGAACTCGGCGGTGTCGGAGACCGACCAGCGCTGCTTGGCGATGCCGCCCTCGTACATGAGGTCGACGATGAGCTTGAGCTCGTGGAGGCACTCGAAGTAGGCGACCTCGGGCTGGTAGCCGGCCTCGATGAGCGTCTCGAAGCCGTACATCACCAGCTGCGAGGCGCCGCCGCACAGGACGGCCTGCTCACCGAACAGGTCGGTCTCGGTCTCCTCGGTGAACGTGGTCTTGATGCCGCCGGCACGCAGGCCGCCGATGGCCTTGGCGTACGACAGGGCGAGCGGCCAGGCGTTGCCGGAGGCGTCCTTCTCGACCGCGACCAGGACCGGGACGCCGCGCCCGTCGACGTACTCGCGGCGCACGAGGTGGCCGGGGCCCTTGGGGGCGACCATGAAGACGTCGACGCCCTCGGGCGGGGTGATGTAGCCGAAGCGGATGTTGAAGCCGTGGCCGAAGACCAGGGTGTCGCCCGGGGTCAGCGCCGGCTCGATCTCCTCGGCGTACAGCTTGCGCTGGTGCTGGTCGGGGGCGAGGATCACGATCAGGTCGGACTCCTCCGCCGCCTCGCGGGGCGTGAGCACGCGCAGGCCCTCGGCCTCGGCCTTGTCGCGGCTCTTCGAGCCGGGCTGCAGGCCGATGCGGACGTCGACGCCGGAGTCGCGCAGGGACAGCGCGTGGGCGTGACCCTGGCTGCCGTAGCCGATCACGGCGACGTTCTTGGCCTGGATCAGGCTCAGGTCGGCGTCGTCGTCGTAGAACATCTCAGCCACTGGGGGCTCTCCTTCATGGGTTGGTGTCACTCGGTGATCGAGCAGCCGCGAGGTACGGGGGCGGCGTGTCGAGATCTGGGGTCAGGTGGCGATGGCGGACACTGGTGCGGGTACGGCGACCGGGCGCTGCGGGCGCTCGCTGATGGAGCGCGAGCCCCGACCGATCGCGACCATGCCGGACTGCACGAGCTCACGGATGCCGAAGGGCTCCAGCACGCGCAGCAGGTCGGCGAGCTTGGCGGCGTTGCCGACGGCCTGGATGGTGACCGCGTCCGGCGCGACGTCGACGACCTTCGCGCGGAAGAGCTGGACGGCGTCGAGCACCGCACCACGGCTGGCCGCGTCGGCGCGGACCTTCACCAGCAGCAGCTCGCGGTTGACCGAGCCGGGCCCGTCCAGCTCGACGATCTTGATGACCTCGACCAGCTTGTTGAGCTGCTTGGTGACCTGCTCGAGCGGGGACTCGTCGACATTGACCACGATGGTCATCCGGGAGATCTCCGGGTGCTCGGTCGGGCCGACGGCGAGGCTGTCGATGTTGAACCCGCGGCGGGAGAACAGGCTGGCGATCCGGGCGAGGACGCCCGGCTTGTTCTCCACCAGCACGGACAGGGTGTGCTTGGTGCTCATCGACGTCCTCGCTTCGCTCCGGGCGCCGACGAGGCACCGGTCAGGCTGTGTGGAATGGTGATCTCGCTTCGCTCGCTCACAGGTCATCCTCGTCGAACTGGGGCGCGAGGTCCCGTGCGTACTTGATCTCGTCGTTGCTCGTGCCGGCGGCCACCATCGGCCACACCATCGCGTCGCGGTGCACGCGGAAGTCCACCACGACCGGCTGGTCGTCGATCGCCATGGCCTTCTCGATCGTGGCGTCCACGTCGTCCGGCGACTCGCACGCCAGGCCGACGCAGCCGTAGGCGTCGGCGAGCTTGACGAAGTCGGGGATGCGCTTGGAGTGCAGGTCGGTGTTGGAGTAGCGCTCGTTGTAGAAGAGCGTCTGCCACTGCCGCACCATGCCGAGCGACTCGTTGTTGATGATCGCGACCTTGATCGGGATGTCGTTGATCGCGCAGGTGGCCAGCTCCTGGTTGGTCATCTGGAAGCAGCCGTCACCGTCGATCGCCCAGACCGTGGTGTCGGGCATCCCGACCTTGGCGCCCATCGCGGCGGGGACGGAGAAGCCCATCGTGCCGAGGCCCCCGGAGTTGATCCAGGTGTTGGGCTTCTCGTAGTCGACGAACTGGGCGGCCCACATCTGGTGCTGGCCCACGCCCGCGACGTAGATCGACTCGGGACCGGCGATGTCGCTGAGCCGCTCGAGGACGTACTGCGGGGCCAGCGAGCCGTCGGTCGGCGCGTCGTAGCCGAGGGCGTAGCTCTTCTTGACGCCGGCCAGGAACGCGATCCACGCCTCGTAGTCGCCGTCGGCACCCTCGGCCTGGAGGAGCGCGACGAGCTGCGCGATGACCTCCTTGCAGTCGCCGACGATCGGCACGTCCGCGTGGCGGTTCTTGCCGATCTCGGCCGGGTCGATGTCGGCGTGGATGACGAGGGCCCCGGGCGCGAACGAGTCGAGGTTGCCGGTGACGCGGTCGTCGAAGCGCGCGCCGAGGCTGATGATGAGGTCGCTCTTCTGCAGCCCGGCGACCGCGGCGACGGTGCCGTGCATGCCCGGCATGCCGAGGTGCTGGGGATTGCTGTCGGGGAAGGCCCCGCGCGCCATCAGCGTGGTCACGACCGGGATGCCCGTGAGGGCGGCCAGCTGCGCGAGCTCGCGGTCGGCGCGAGCGCGGATCACGCCTCCGCCGACGTAGAGGACGGGCCGCTTCGCCTCGCGGATCAGGCGCACGGCCTCCTTGATCTGCTTGGCGTGGGGCGTGGTCACGGGCCGGTAGCCGGGCAGGTTGAGCTCGCTCGGCCAGGCGTACGTGGTCTGCGCCTGCAGGGCCGACTTGGCCACGTCGACGAGCACCGGGCCGGGGCGCCCGGTCGAGGCGATGTGGAAGGCCTCGGCGATCGTGCGCGGGATGTCGGCGGGGTCGGTGACGAGGAAGTTGTGCTTGGTGATCGGCATCGTGATGCCGCGGATGTCTGCCTCCTGGAAGGCGTCGGTGCCGATCATCGAGGCGCCGACCTGACCGGTCACGGCCACCAGGGGCACCGAGTCCATGTGCGCGTCGGCCAGCGGCGTGACCAGGTTGGTCGCCCCCGGCCCCGACGTCGCCATGCACACGCCCACCCGGCCGGTCGCCGCGGCGTACCCCTGGGCGGCGTGCCCGGCCCCCTGCTCGTGACGGACCAGGATGTGCCGGATCCGCGTGGAGTCCATCAGGGGGTCGTACGCCGGGAGGATCGCGCCGCCCGGGATGCCGAAGATGTCCGTGACGCCGGCCGCCTCGAGGGACGTCACCAGGCTCTGCGCGCCCGTGACCGATCCGCTGCCCTGTCCGCCCTGCTCCGTCATGTCCTTCTCTCCTGCGTCTGGCTGTCCACCAACTGAGCCCATAAAAAAGCCCCTCGGCCCGGTGGGCGACGAGGGGTGACGCGCGTGCTTGTGGCCGGAGGGCCTCAGCTCACGCGTCGCGTGCGTACAAGAATCTCGGTGCGCATGCGACAACCGTCGTCGCCGGGACGGTCCGGCGTCAAGCGAGTGTGACAGTCGTCCCAAGATGTGGAACAGCCGTCTCGGAATGTGGCGGGCGGGAGGCCCGTCACCCGCGGTCGAGCGGGGTGCAGATGCAGGACCGGTTGCCGTCGGCGTCCTCGACGACCCAGTAGGACGGCGCCGCGGCGTCGCTGACGAGCCGCCCGCCGGCGTCGAGGACCGCCTGCAGCCGCCTCTCCCCCTCGTCGTGCGGCACCCACACGTCGAGGTGCCAGCGCTGCTCGTGGTCCTGCTCGGGCAGCACCGGCCCGGCGTCGTCCTCGCTCGCGGCGGGCTCCTGGAACCAGAGCGTCGACACCTGGCCGCTGGGGTCGACGGGCTCGCCGCCCTGCACCTCGCCGCCGATCAGGGCGGCGTAGAACGGCGCGAGCCTCGCGCCGTCCGCGGTGTCGAGCCCGGGCTCGACCTGGGTCAGCCCCGACACGTCGGCGGTCGCGCCCAGCTCGGCGGCGAAGCCGCTGATCCGCCGGGCCAGGTCGACGTCACGGCTGGTGATGCCGCCCACGTCGTGGCTGGAGAGGGTCACGATCACCTCGGGGTAGGTCAGCGAGATGTCGGGGTGGTGGTCGGCCTCCTCGGCCGCTGCGCCGATCCTGTCGACGAGGGCGAGCCCGGTGGCGAAGTCGCCGGTGCGGAAGCGGGCCCGGAGCCGGTTGAGCACCTTGCGCCAGTCGTCGAGTCCTGCGGCGAGGATCTCGTCGTGGGTGAGCCTGGTCTTCGGGTCCGGGTCGCTCATGCGGACGACACTGCCACGGCCCACCGACAGCGGCTACCCGTCAGGCCAGCGTCTGGGTGATCTCCCGTGTCCCGCCGTCGACGACGACCCTGGCCAGCGCCCCGTTGACGAGCGGCAGGTGGGGCGGCACGTGCCCGATCTCGAGGTCCCACACGATCGGCAGGTCGAGGCGGCCGAGCGCGTCGAGCACCGCCCCGCGTTGGGTGAGGTCCGGGTGGTCGGGGGCGTTCGTCCGGCCGACCAGCACGGCTGCGGCGCGGTCGAACCACCCGGCGAGCCGCATGCCGTGGAGGTAGCGGCAGATGTCGACCGCGTGGTCCTCGCACGCCTCGACGTAGACGACGGTCGGGCCGTCCAGCCCGTCTGCCCACGCCCGCACGTCGCCGTACGGCGTGCCGGCGAGGTGGGCGACGGTCTCGATGCAACCGCCGATGAGTCGACCGGTGACGTCGAGGCTGCCGCCGCCCTCGACCTCCCACCGGCCGTCCCCCACGTGCTTCCACGTCGTCGCACGCGGGTCCTCCTCGAAGCGCCACCAGTCGGTGACGAGCCCGGACCCGCGCTGGACGAACGGACCGGCGCCACTGACGAGCTCGAGCCAGTGCAGCAGTCCGTCGGGGACGGCGTACGGCGTGTCGGCGAGGTTGTCGCCGTGCAGGGTCGCCCACCCGAGGCGGGTGGTGATGGGGAGCATCACGGTCGTGAGGTCGGAGAAGCCGACCAGCCACGTCGGCTCGACAGCGGCGAGGGCGTCCCAGTCCAGCAGGTCCACCAGGTCGATCGCCGTCTCGCCGCCCCACGGCGGCACCACGCAGGCGATGGCCGGGTCGGCCAGCATCCGGGTCAGCTCGGCCGCCCGCTGCTGCGCCGGGGCCGAGGTGAGGCCGGTGCCGTCCATGCACTCCCCGACCTCCACGTCGTACCCGCGCCCGCGCAGCCAGTCGATGCAGAAGTCGATCCGCGCAGCCGCATCACCCGAGGCCCCGGCGGACGGGGAGGTCACGCCGATGCGGTCACCCGGACGGAGGGGACGCGGGAAGCGGAGTGGTGGAGCCATGGACTGATTCTGACAGTCTGTGTCCATGGGTTTCGGTGACGTGGTGCAGCAGGCCATCCATGCAGGCACCGGCGTGCCGCGGCTCTACGCTGCGGCCATCAGGATCGGCCTCGGACCGGCCGGCGCGGTCGAGGTCCTGCGGATCTCGCAGGCCGCCCTGTCCGCGGCCGCCACCCACGGTCGCGGCGTGCCCGGGCGCAGCAACGCCCTGCGGCACTTCATGTGGCAGGCCGCGCTCACCGCGCGCTTCGGGGCCGACGCAGCGCGATCGATCGCCGCGGCGCAGGAGTCCGGGACCCCCAACCGGCGCGACTCGCGCGTCGACGAGCACAACAACGCGGCCGGTCAGGCGTACGGCGCCGAGCACGCCGACGACCTGGCGGGGCTCTCGCCGTCCGAGGCGATGACGAGCCTGGTGCCCGTGGCGCTGGCGATGTGGGAGGCGGGCGAGCTGGTGTGGGTCAGGCCCAGGAGGTGAGACCCGGGCGGTCGTGCTCGCCCCCCGGCCAGACCGCGCGCACCACCCCGGCCGCCGCCAGGGCCTTGCGGCACCCCGGGCAGGGCGGGTCGGTGATGTACGCCGTCGCGCCCTTGGTGTCGCGGGTCGCGAAGAGCAGCGCGTTGACCTCGGCGTGGATCGCGATGCAGAACCCCGGGGTGCCCGGCCGGTCGTAGTCGCCGAGCCCGGGCACGTCGTCGTACCCGAGCTGGCCGCGCGGGCACGCGCCCGCCAGGCAGTCGTCCTCGCCCGGAGCGGCCCCGTTGTAGCCGGTGGCGATGATCCGGTGGTCGATGGTGAGGACCGCGCCGACGCGTCGGCGGGTGCACTTGGCCCGCGCGGCGACGGCGGTGGCGATGCCGAGGAAGTAGTCGTCCCAGCCGGGGACCTGCCCGGGGACCTGGGTCGCGTCGGGGATGCTCACGGGAGTACGGACTGCCCGATCTCGCCGGGGTTGTAGGCGACTTCCCAGCGGAACCCGTCGGGGTCGGCGAAGTAGCCGGAGTACCCGCCCCAGTCGCGCTCGCTGGCCTCGCCGACCTGCGAGGCGCCCGCCGCGCGGGCCTGCTCGAGGACGGTGTCGACGCCCTGCGTGGTGGCGAGGTTGTGCGACAGGGTGACGGGCGGCGTGCCGCCGCGGGCCGGTGCGTGGCCGACCTCGGCCGCGAAGCCCGTCTCGACCCACAGGCTCAGCACGACCTTCTCGGCGACCCGGAACATCAGCACCTCCCCCGGCACGTCGAGCTCGGGCTCCCAGCCCAGCCCGTCGACGTAGAAGCGACGGGTCACGTCGAGGTCGGTCACCACGAGGGTGATGAAGCTGACGCGCTGGTCCATCTCAGGCCTCCTGCTGGGCTTCCTGCTGCGGGCGGGCGGCCAGCCGGGCGCGCTGGCGGCCGTCGTCGTCGAAGTTGTCGTCGTCGAGCCAGGCGTCGAGGGCCGCGCGGACCCGCGGCCACTCGAGGTCGGTGATCGAGAACCAGTCGGTGTCGCGGTTGCGCCCCTTGTAGACGAGGGCGTTGCGGAAGCGGCCCTCCCAGATGAAGCCCAGCCGGATCGCGGCGCGCCGAGACGGGCCGTTGAGGCTGTCGCACTTCCACTCGTAGCGGCGGTTGCCGAGGTCGTCGAAGACGTGGCGCGCCAGCAGCGACATCGCCTCGGTCGCGGCCCGGCTGCGCTGCAGCTGGCGGCCGAAGGCGATCTGGCCGACCTCGATCGAGCCCATCTCCGGGTCGATGCGCATCAGCGAGCAGAAGCCGACCGCGCGGCCGGTCTCCGTCGCCACGATCGCGAGCATCACCCGGCCGGGGTCTGCCGCACCGTCGTCGACGATCGCCGCCATCTCGTCGCGGGCGCGCGGACGCTCCCACGACAGGTAGGTCCAGATCGGCTCGTCGTCCTCGCGGCACAGCGCGGCGAACAGGTCGTCGACGTGCTGGGGGCCCACCGGCTCGAGTCGGACCCCCCGTCCCTCGAGGACCACGTCCTTCGCAGGTGCCGTCGCCCCCGTCCACTCGACGGGTCGCCCCAGCGGCTGGCCGTGGTCGTTGGTCGTCCGGGTCCGGGTCGCCGAGAGCCGCACCCCCACCGGGCCGGTCATCGCAGCGCCTCCGCCACGGCCGCGATGCCGCGCTCGACCTCGTCGAAGGAGGTCGACAACGGCGAGAGCCCGATCCGGAGGCCGCCCGGGTCGCGGTAGTCGGGGATCACGTCGCGCCGCCACAGCCGGGCGGTGACCTCGCGCATCCGGTCGTGGTGGAGCGTCACGTGACCACCGCGGAGCGCCGCATCACGGGGCGAGGCGAGGGTGACCTCGGGCAGCGTCGCGTCCGCGAGCTCGACGGCGTACGACGTCAGCGCGACGGACTTGGCACGGATCGCGTCGATGCCGGCCTCCTCGACGAGCTCCAGCATGCTCTGCATCGCGACCATGCCGAGGATCGGCGGCGTGCCGGAGATGAACCTCCGCATGCCCGGCGCGGGCGTGTAGCCCGGCCCCATGAGGAACGGGTCGGCGTGGCCCATCCAGCCCTGGATCGGCTGCGTGAGCTCTCCCTGGAGGCGGGTGTTGACGTAGCCGAAGGCGGGCGAGCCGGGACCGCCGTTGAGGTACTTGTAGGTGCAGCCGACGGCCAGGTCGGCGTCCCACTCGTCGAGCGCGACCGGGACGGCCCCGGCGGAGTGGCACAGGTCCCAGAGGACGAGCGCGCCCGCGGCGTGCGCGATGCGGGTGAGCTCCGGCGCGTCGGCGAGCCAGGCCGACCGGTACGCGACGTGGTTCAGCACCACGAGGGCGGTGCACTCACCGACGGCGTCGGTGAGCTGGTCGGCGGTGACGCCCGTCGACGTGTCGACCTCGATCCACCTCAGGGTCAGGCCGCGCTCGGCGGCGATCCCCTCCGCGACGTAGCGGTCGGTCGGGAAGTTGTCCGTGTCGATCACGATCTCGGTGCGGCCCGGATCGGTGCGTACGGCGTGGTCGACGGCGGCGCGCATCAGCTTGTAGAGCCAGACCGTGGTCGAGTCGCCGACGGCGGTCTGGCCGGCCGCCGCGCCGAGGGTGACCCGGCCGAGGTCGTCGCCCAGGCGGGTCGGCAGCTCCATCCAGCTCTCGTCCCAGCCCCGGATGAGCCGACCGCCCCACTCCTGCCGGACGAACTCGCCGAGGCGGTCGGCGGCGGACGCCACGGGTCGGCCCAGCGAGTTGCCGTCGAAGTAGACGAGGTCGGTGTCGGCGCCGACGAACCGCTCACGGAACCGGGCGAGGGGGTCGGCGGCGTCAAGCTCTGCTGCGGTCGTCACCACGGCAACCTATCGCCGCCCGTTCCCCACGCGACATGCACCGGGCCCACGGTCAGTAGCAGACCGCACCGTGGGCCGCCGACTGGACGACCTTGCGGTACTTGCCGAGCACGCCGCGGGTGTACTTCGGCGGCAACGGCTCCCAGCCCTCCGCGCGGGCGGCCAGCTCGGCCTCGTCGACGTGGACGTCGAGGGTCATGTTGGCCACGTCGAGGGTGATCTGGTCGCCGTCGCGGAGGAACGCGATCGGACCGCCGTCACTGGCCTCGGGCGCGATGTGGCCGACGCAGAGTCCGGTCGTTCCTCCTGAGAAGCGGCCGTCCGTGATGAGCAGGACGTCCTTGCCGAGGCCGGCGCCCTTGATCGCGCCGGTGATGGCCAGCATCTCGCGCATGCCGGGGCCGCCCTTGGGGCCCTCGTAGCGGATCACCACGACGTCGCCTGCCTTGATCGCGCCCTCACCCAGGGCGTCGAGGGCCTTGCGCTCGCCGTCGAAGACGCGGGCCGTGCCGGTGAAGGTCGAGTCGTCGAACCCGGCGCTCTTGACGACCGCGCCCTCAGGTGCCAGCGAGCCCTTCAGGATCGTCAGCCCGCCGGTGGCGTGGATGGGCCGGTCGAGCTGGCGCAGGATCTCGCCGTCGAGGGGCTTGGGGTCGAGGGCGGCGAGGTTCTCCGCCATCGTCTTGCCCGTGCAGGTGAGGACGTCGCCGTGCAGGTGCCCGGCGTCGAGCAGGGCGCGCAGCAACACCGGGATGCCGCCCACCCGGTCGAAGTCGGTCCACACGAACCGGCCGAACGGCTTCATGTCCGCCAGGTGCGGGACCTTCCGGCCGATGCGGGTGAAGTCGTCGAGGGTCAGGTCGACCTCGGCCTCGCGGGCGATCGCGAGCAGGTGCAGGACGGCGTTGGTGGAGCCGCCGAGGGCCATCGCCATCGCGATGGCGTTCTCGAAGGCGGGCCGGGTCATGATCTGGCGCGCGGTGATGCCCTGGCGCAGCATCTCGACGACCGCCTCGCCCGACTTGTGGGCGAAGCCGTCGCGGCGGCGGTCCACCGCCGGCGGGGAGGACGAGCCGGGCAGCGACATGCCGAGAGCCTCGGCGACGCTGGCCATGGTGTTGGCGGTGTACGCCCCGCCGCACGCACCCTCGCCGGGGCAGATCGCCCGCTCGATCTCGTCGACCTTCTCGCGCGAGATCTTGCCGGCCAGGCAGGCGCCGACGGCCTCGAACGCGTCGATGATCGTGACGTCCTTGCCGTCGACCTGACCGGGCATGATCGTGC
This sequence comes from Nocardioides ganghwensis, assembly GCF_014779655.1. Taxonomy (GTDB): domain Bacteria; phylum Actinomycetota; class Actinomycetes; order Propionibacteriales; family Nocardioidaceae; genus Nocardioides; species Nocardioides ganghwensis. Next base: position 663 of record NZ_JACXYX010000012.1, on the reverse strand, counting down.
CTGCGTAGAGGAAGACGCTCGCCAGGTCGAGGCGGGCCGCGGCCATGAGCATGCCGGGCAGGGACTTGTCACAGCCGGCGAGCAGCACGGACCCGTCGAGCCGCTCCGCCATCATCACTGTCTCCACCGAGTCGGCGATGACCTCGCGGCTGACCAGCGAGAAGTGCATGCCCTCGTGGCCCATGGAGATGCCGTCGGAGACCGAGATCGTGCCGAACTCCAGCGGGAAACCGCCCGCGGCGTGCACGCCGTTCTTCACCGCCTTCGCGAGCCGGTCCAGCGAGAGGTTGCACGGCGTGATCTCGTTCCAGCTCGAGGCGACGCCGATCTGCGGCTTCTCCCAGTCGTCATCACCCATGCCCACCGCGCGGAGCATGCCCCGGGCGGCGGCCTTCTCGAGTCCGTCCGTGACATCGCGGCTGCGGGGCTTGATGTCGGGTCCGTCGGCTGCGTGGGTCATGGCGTCAGGCTAGTGGCCGCTCCCCCGGATGGCCCCGTGCGTCTCACCCGGTCGCCACGTCCGCCCGGTCAGCCGGTGCGGCGGCGTCGGATCTCCTGGCGTCGTCGTTCGAGCTGTTCCTCGCGCCACTCGACCTCGGCGACGAACTGGTGCACGGCCGGATGGTCGACCGGGACCCCCCACCGCTCTCGCTCGCGGCGCCG
>NZ_JACXYX010000011.1 GCF_014779655.1 Nocardioides ganghwensis | reverse complement strand
AATGTTTGTCCGGCGGCGTCCTACTCTCCCACAACCTCTCGGTTGCAGTACCATCGGCGCTGAAAGGCTTAACTTCCGGGTTCGGTATGGGACCGGGTGTTTCCCGTTTCGCTATGGCCGCCGTAACTCTTTCAACCTCCACAAACCGGTTGGGTTTGTTGGTTGGGAACTGCGTAGTGGACGCGAACATCGTGTTCGTCTTGGTGCGCGTGTGTGGTCTTGTACGTGGTTGGGACAAGCCCTCGGCCTATTAGTACCGGTCGGCTGGGCATTACTGCTGTACACCTCCGGCCTATCAACCCCATGTTCTGTGGGGGGCCTTACCCACTTACGTGGTGGGAAACCTCATCTTGAAACGTGCTTCCCGCTTAGATGCATTCAGCGGTTATCACTTCCGAACGTAGCCAACCAGCCGTGCTCTTGGCAGAACAACTGGCACACCAGAGGTTCGTCCATCCCGGTCCTCTCGTACTAGGGACAGCCTTTCTCAAGTTTCCTGCGCGCGCGGCGGATAGGGACCGAACTGTCTCACGACGTTCTAAACCCAGCTCGCGTGCCGCTTTAATGGGCGAACAGCCCAACCCTTGGGACCTACTCCAGCCCCAGGATGCGACGAGCCGACATCGAGGTGCCAAACCATCCCGTCGATATGGACTCTTGGGGAAGATCAGCCTGTTATCCCCGGGGTACCTTTTATCCGTTGAGTGACCACGCTTCCACATGCCGTGGCCAGATCACTAGTTCCGACTTTCGTCCCTGCTCGACATGTCTGTCTCACAGTCAAGCTCCCTTGTGCACTTACACTCGCCACCTGATTGCCAACCAGGCTGAGGGAACCTTTGAGCGCCTCCGTTACATTTTAGGAGGCAACCGCCCCAGTTAAACTACCCATCAGGCACTGTCCCTGATCCGGATAACGGACCTAGGTTAGACATCTAGTACGACCAGAGTGGTATTTCAACGTTGACTCCACCCACACTGGCGTGTGGACTTCACAGTCTCCCACCTATCCTACACAAGCCGTACCAAACACCAATACCAAACTATAGTAAAGGTCCCGGGGTCTTTCCGTCCTGCCGCGCGTAACGAGCATCTTTACTCGTAGTGCAATTTCGCCGAGTCCATGGTTGAGACAGTGGGAAAGTCGTTACTCCATTCGTGCAGGTCGGAACTTACCCGACAAGGAATTTCGCTACCTTAGGATGGTTATAGTTACCACCGCCGTTTACTGGGGCTTAAATTCTCAGCTTCGGCATTGCTGCCTAACCGGTCCTCTTAACCTTCCAGCACCGGGCAGGAGTCAGTCCGTATACATCGTCTTACAACTTCGCACGGACCTGTGTTTTTAGTAAACAGTCGCTTTCCCCTGGTCTCTGCGGCCATCACCGCTTCCCCCAGCAAGTGGGTTCACGGATCCGGCCCCCCTTCTCCCGAAGTTACGGGGGCATTTTGCCGAGTTCCTTAACCATGGTTGTCTCGATCGCCTTAGTATTCTCTACTTGATCACCTGAGTCGGTTTGGGGTACGGGCGGCTCGTTGCTCGCTAGAGGTTTTTCTCGACAGCATAGGATCACCCACTTCGCCATATATGGCTCCGCGTCACGTCTCAGACTCCACACTGAAGTGGATGGTGCGGATTTGCCTACACCACGTCCTACGCGCTTGCCCACAGACAACCATCGCTGTGGCTGGGCTACCTTCCTGCGTCACCCCATCGCTTGACTACTACCAGCTCGGGTCCCACGCTCCACCCACCAGCCTCGCCCCGAAGGGTCCGGTCCGATGAGCTTCGGGTGGTTAGCATCACCAGGTTCGTCATGGGCGCAACTTCGCCGGTACGGGAATATCAACCCGTTGTCCATCGACTACGCCTGTCGGCCTCGCCTTAGGTCCCGACTTACCCAGGGCAGATTAGCTTGACCCTGGAACCCTTGATCATTCGGCGCACGGGTTTCTCACCCGTGATTCGCTACTCATGCCTGCATTCTCACTCGTGTGGCCTCCACACCTGGATCACTCCGGCGCTTCACTGCCCACACGACGCTCCCCTACCCATCCAGCGCACTGAACACCGATCAAGTCGATGCTGATGTATTCGCTGAATGCCATAGCTTCGGCGGATGACTTGAGCCCCGCTACATTGTCGGCGCGGAATCACTTGACCAGTGAGCTATTACGCACTCTTTCAAGGGTGGCTGCTTCCAAGCCAACCTCCTGGTTGTCAATGCGACTCCACATCCTTTTCCACTTAGTCACCGCTTAGGGGCCTTAGCTGATGGTCTGGGCTGTTTCCCTCTCGACTACGGAGCTTATCCCCCGCAGTCTCACTGCTGCGCTCTCACTTACCGGCATTCGGAGTTTGGCTAACGTCAGTAACCTTGTAGGGCCCATCGGCTATCCAGTGCTCTACCTCCGGCAAGAAACACGCAACGCTGCACCTAAATGCATTTCGGGGAGAACCAGCTATCACGAAGTTTGATTGGCCTTTCACCCCTATCCACAGGTCATCCCCTCAGTTTTCAACCTAAGTGGGTTCGGTCCTCCACGTCGTCTTACCGACGCTTCAACCTGCCCATGGATAGATCACTTCGCTTCGGGTCTTGAGCGCGCTACTGAATCGCCCTGTTCGGACTCGCTTTCGCTACGGCTTCCCCACACGGGTTAACCTCGCAACACACCGCAAACTCGCAGGCTCATTCTTCAAAAGGCACGCCGTCACCCCGACCAGCAAGCTGGCCATGAGCTCCGACGGATTGTAGGCACACGGTTTCAGGTACTATTTCACTCCCCGCCAGGGGTACTTTTCACCTTTCCCTCACGGTACTTGTCCGCTATCGGTCATCAAGGAGTATTTAGGCTTAACGGGTGGTCCCGCCAGATTCACACGGAATTTCAGGGGTTCCGTGTTACTTGGGAACACGCTCGGAAGCCTGCGCTTTACGTCTACGGGCCTATCACCCTCTACGGTACGGCTTTCCAACCGACTTCGACTTCCACACAGGTTTTTGACTTCCTCCAAGCACGGCAGTACTTGATGAGCGGTCCCACGACCCCCCAGACGCAACCCCTGCCGGGTATCACACGCCTGAGGTTTAGCCTCATCCGATTTCGCTCGCCACTACTCTCGGAATCACTGTTGTTTTCTCTTCCTGTCGGTACTGAGATGTTTCACTTCCCGACGTTCCCTCCACACACCCTATGTGTTCAGGTGCAGGTAACACGACATGACTCGTGCTGGGTTTCCCCATTCGGACACCCCCGGATCACAGCTTGGTTGCCAACTCCCCAGGGCTTATCGCAGGCTCCAACGTCCTTCATCGGCTCTTGATGCCAAGGCATCCACCATGTGCCCTTCATAGCTTGTCTCAACAACGTCAAGACAACACACACAAAGAGACAACACCAGCCCACCCCCCAATCAAAGAGGCAGGCCAGCAAAAACGACGCAACCCGTAAGGAAACAGGCCACGCCGACTGAACTCATACTTGAGCTCATTGAACTACTCGCAACCAGCAATCACGCCGGCTGCAAAGATGCTCGCGTCCACTATGCAGATCTCAAACAACAACCCCACCAACACCCACGACCACCCAAGTAGGACAGCCACGAGCAAAGGGAGGACCAGAACAACCAACCAAAACGGCTGATCCTTCAGGACCCAACAGTGTGCTTGACCCCATCCCCCACCAACGCAGGGCCATGAGTAACCAGACCACCAACACCCCAGACAAGCTGGAACATCAGCACCCTGACCATCGACGATTCCACTAGTGAACACCACCATGCGTGCCAGGACATTCGCCTGACATCGGGGCGTGTGCTCCTTAGAAAGGAGGTGATCCAGCCGCACCTTCCGGTACGGCTACCTTGTTACGACTTCGTCCCAATCGCCAGCCCCACCTTCGACGGCTCCCTCCACAAGGGTTGGGCCACCGGCTTCGGGTGTTGCCGACTTTCGTGACGTGACGGGCGGTGTGTACAAGGCCCGGGAACGTATTCACCGCAGCGTTGCTGATCTGCGATTACTAGCGACTCCGACTTCATGGGGTCGAGTTGCAGACCCCAATCCGAACTGAGACCGGCTTTTTGGGATTCGCTCCCCCTTACGGGATCGCAGCCCTTTGTACCGGCCATTGTAGCATGCGTGAAGCCCTGGACATAAGGGGCATGATGACTTGACGTCATCCCCACCTTCCTCCGAGTTGACCCCGGCAGTCTCCTATGAGTCCCCACCATTACGTGCTGGCAACATAGAACGAGGGTTGCGCTCGTTGCGGGACTTAACCCAACATCTCACGACACGAGCTGACGACAGCCATGCACCACCTGTACACCCCCAAAAGAAGCCCCATCTCTGGAGCGGCAGGGTGTATGTCAAACCCAGGTAAGGTTCTTCGCGTTGCATCGAATTAATCCGCATGCTCCGCCGCTTGTGCGGGCCCCCGTCAATTCCTTTGAGTTTTAGCCTTGCGGCCGTACTCCCCAGGCGGGGCGCTTAATGCGTTAGCTGCGGCACGGAATCCGTGGAATGGACCCCACACCTAGCGCCCAACGTTTACGGTGTGGACTACCAGGGTATCTAATCCTGTTCGCTCCCCACACTTTCGCTCCTCAGCGTCAGGTCATTCCCAGAGAACCGCCTTCGCCACCGGTGTTCCTCCTGATATCTGCGCATTTCACCGCTACACCAGGAATTCCGTTCTCCCCTGAATACCTCTAGTCTGCCCGTATCGAAAGCAAGCGCCGTGTTAAGCACGGCGTTTTCACTCCCGACGCGACAAACCGCCTACGAGCCCTTTACGCCCAATAATTCCGGACAACGCTCGCACCCTACGTATTACCGCGGCTGCTGGCACGTAGTTGGCCGGTGCTTCTTTAGTGGGTACCGTCACTTGCGCTTCGTCCCCACCGAAAGAGGTTTACAACCCGAAGGCAGTCATCCCTCACGCGGCGTTGCTGGATCAGGCTTCCGCCCATTGTCCAATATTCCCCACTGCTGCCTCCCGTAGGAGTCTGGGCCGTGTCTCAGTCCCAGTGTGACCGGTCACCCTCTCAGGCCGGCTACCCGTCGAAGCCATGGTGAGCCATTACCTCACCATCAAGCTGATAGGCCGCGAGCACATCCCTGGCCGAAAAACTTTCCACCACCATCACATGCGTGAAGTGGTCATATTCGGTATTAATCACCGTTTCCGGTGGCTATCCCAAAGCCAAGGGCAGATTACTCACGTGTTACTCACCCGTTCGCCGCTCGAGTACCACCGAAGTGGCCTTTCCGCTCGACTTGCATGTGTTAAGCACGCCGCCAGCGTTCGTCCTGAGCCAGGATCAAACTCTCCATCGAAAACCATCAACCCCCACCACCAAAGCAGCAGGAGCGACTATCAATAAGAGCCACATCCCCTGACCGAACAAAACTGACATCAATTGCCAGAATCATTGTCAAAGAAACCGCGACACCAAACAAAACCAGTGTCAACGGGGCATAACAAACTAATTCGTCGACTAATCAAACACACTGTTGAGTTCTCAAGAATCAGACGCACCCACATCGCGATCCGGTGAGGATCTCGGTTGCGTGAGGCAACTGGTCAAACCTAGCGAGCGATTCGCAGACGTGGCAAATCCTCGTCTGTCTCACTCTGACCCGGTGGTGTCACCGTGACCGATGACCGCTTCGGGTTGTCCTGCCCGGGGCCGGGAGCCCGGCCTGACCGGCCTTGCTCCCCGCCGCTCCCTGGCGACAGACAGAACATTATGCCGCGCGGCCAGATCGCGCAAATCGAAACGGTGTGACCGCGGGCACATCGACGTTTCCGCAGGTCAGAGGCTTGTTGGGGCTGCTGGGGCGGTTGGGGCTCGGTGTCGGACGTCCGTCGGCGCGTCCGACACCGAGCCCTGCTGCACCCTGCCGGGGACTGCTCAGCCCACGTGGATGCCCGCGAAGTTCTTCTTCCCGCGTCTCAGCACCAACCACGATCCCGCGACCAGGTCGTCTGCACCCGGCTGCAGGTCGGGGTCCTCCACGCGCTGGTTGTTGAGGTAGGCGCCCCCCTCAGCCACGGTGCGGCGTGCCTCGCCCTTGCTCTTGGCAAGGCCGGCGGACACGAGCAGGTCCAGGATGCCGGGGAGGTCGCCGGCCGGGAGGGACGTACCTCCCGCCTCGCGCAGTGCCGCGGCCAGCGTGTCGGGCTTGATGCTGCCCAGGTCTCCCCCGCCGAACAGCGCCGCGGCGGCTGCCTTGGCCTGCTCGACCTCCTCGGCGCCGTGCACCAGGGCGGTGACCTCGTCGGCGAGGCGCTTCTGCCCGGCGCGCAGGAAGGGCTTCTCCGCGGTCTGCTGCTCGAGCTCGAGGATCTCCTCGCGGGTGAGGAAGGTGAAGATCCGCAGCAGCTCCCCGACCTTCTCGTCCTCGACGTTGAGCCAGAACTGGTGGAAGGCGTAGGGAGAGAGCATCTCCGGATCGAGCCAGAGGGCGCCCCCCTCGGTCTTGCCGTACTTGGTGCCGTCGGTCTTCGTGATCAACGGCGTGGCGAAGCCGTAGGCGTTCTCGCCCGTCACCCGGCGTACGAGCTCCGCGCCGCCGGTGATGTTGCCCCACTGGTCGGAGCCGCCGAACTGCAGCCGCACGCCGTGCTCGCGGAAGAGGTTGAGGTAGTCCATGGACTGCAGCAGGACGTAGGAGAACTCGGTGTAGCTGATGCCGGACTCGAGACGACGCTTGACCGTGTCGCGCGCGAGCATCCGGTTCACCGGGAAGTGCTTGCCGATGTCGCGCAGGAAGTCGATGGTCGACAGCGACGCCGTCCAGTCGTAGTTGTTGACCGTGGTCGCGGCGTTGGACCCCTCGAAGGACACGAAGCGCGAGACCTGCTGGCGCACGCGCTCGGTCCACTCCTTGACCGTGTCGAGGGAGTTGAGCGTTCGCTCGCCGGAGTCGCGTGGGTCGCCGATCATGCCGGTGGCGCCGCCGACCAGGATGTAGGGCGTGTGGCCGGCGTCCTGCAGGCGACGCGCGGTGACCAGCTGGACCAGGTTTCCCATGTGGAGGCTGGGCGCGGTCGGGTCGAAGCCCACATAGAACTTGACGCTCCCCTCGCCCAGCGCCGCGCGGAGCGCGTCGCGGTCGGTGGAGTGGGCGACGAGGCCGCGCCACTCCAGCTCGTCGAGGACATTCGGGGTCGTCACGTGGATTCCTTCGGGTGGTCTGGGGTTGGTGGACGGGCACTAGCCTAGGGCGAGGATTCAGGAGGTACGGCACGTGATCGCAGGCAGGTACAGGCTCGAGCGGGAGATCGGTCGGGGTGGCTCCGGCACGGTGCACCTGGCCCTCGACGAGGTGCTCGGCCGACAGGTCGCGATGAAGCGCATCGGGCTGATCCCGGGCTCGGACAACGCCGAGCTCGAGCGCGCCGAGCGCGAGGCGAGGCTCGCCGCCGCGCTCAACCACCCGCACGTCGTGTCGGTCTTCGACCTGGTGGACGCCGACGACGTCCGATGGCTGGTGATGGAGTACGTCGACGGCGAGACGCTCAGCGACCGGGTCCGTACGTCCGGGCCGTTGGAGGCGACCGAGGCGGCCGCACTGCTGGCGCAGACCGCGGACGCGCTCGTCGAGGCCCACGGCCTCGGGATCGTGCACCGCGACGTCAAGCCCAGCAACATCCTGATCGCCGGCGGTGCCGCCAAGCTCAACGACTTCGGCATCGCCCGCGCCGCCGACGACCCGTCGCTCACCCAGACCGGACTGGTCACCGGCTCGCCCGCCTACCTCGCGCCCGAGGTGGCGTCGGGGTCGTCGGCCACCCCGGCCAGCGACGTGTGGTCCCTGGGCGCGACGCTCTACCACGCGGTCACCGGCAGGCCGCCGTACGAGGTCGGGGACAACCTGATCGGCGCGCTCTACAAGATCGTGCACGAGGACCCGCCGCGCCTCCCCGGCGACCACCCGATGGCGGGGCTGCTGACGGTGATGATGAACCGGGACACCGAGGCGCGCTGGTCGATGCCGCGCGTCCGTGACGAGCTGGCCCGCATCGCCCGCGGTCAGCGCTCGACGATCCCCGCTCCTGCGCCCTCGCCGGCCGCACCCCGCGAGGAGACCGGCGTGCTGCCCACGGTGCAGCAGCCTGCGGCCGTACGTCCGGCCGCGCGCCCCGGGCGCCCCCACGCCCGTCGGTGGAGCCTCATCGCCGCGGCCGCGGTGCTCGCGGTCTCGGCCGTGGTGGCGGCGTACGTCCTCGCCGGTCGTGACACGCCCGAGGCGGCGCCTGACGACACCCGCACGCCCCGGGCCTCGGCGACCACGAGCAGCAGCAACAGCACTCCCCCGCTGTCCGCGGAGGACACCCGTGAGCAGATGGACGCCTTCATCACCTCCTACCTCGCGACGGTCACCTCGGATCCCGAGGCGGCCTTCCAGCAGCTGACGCCGGAGTTCCGCGAGGCCAGCGGTGGCTACGAGGGATACATCGGGTGGTGGGGGAAGGTGCGCTCCGCGACGCTCGAGGAGGTCGAGAGCAACCCGTCGGACCTGACGGTGGGCTACACGGTGGCCTACGTCATGGAGTCCGGGGAGCGCGACACCCAGCGCGTACGGCTCCAGCTCGAGCGCCTCGACGACAAGCTGCTCATCGCCGGCGAGGGATAGTCCTACGGCTGGTCGGGACGACCGGTCCCACCGACGCCGCGTCGTTGTGCCCACAGCGCCGCCTGCGTGCGGTCGGCCACCCCGATGCGCTGGTAGGCCGAGGTGAGGTGGGCCTTGACGGTGCGCTCGGTGATGCCGAGCCGGAGGGCGATCTGCTTGTTGAGCAGGCCCTCGACGACGAGGCGCAGCACCTCGGCCTCGCGAGGTGAGAGACCCGGGACGTCCGCAGCAGGTGGAGCCGACCCGGTCTCGCTGCGCGCGGTCCGCGCGAGCAGGCGCCGCGCGGCCCGCGGGTCGAGGGGCGACTCCCCGCGGGCGACGGCGCGGATGCCGTCGAGCAGCGCCTCCGGCTCGGCGTCCTTGAGCAGGTAGCCGACCGCTCCGGCCTCGATCGCCGCGTCGATCCTGGAGTGGTCGGAGAAGGACGTCAGGACCAGCACCTCGGTGCCCGACGCCTCACCGACGATCGCGCGGGTGGCCTCGACGCCGTCCATGACGGGCATCTGGAGGTCCATGACGGCGACATCGGGCCTGAGCTCGCGCACCAGGGCGACGGCCTCGCCACCGTCGCGGGCCACCCCGACCACCGCGAGGTCCTCGGTGGACTCGATGAGGCCGGTCAGGCCGCGCCGGACGACGGCGTGGTCGTCGGCCACCACGACTCGGATCATCCGGCCGGGACCTCCATCCGGACGACGGTGCCGTCCCCGGGCGCCGACTCGACCTCCAGCGTGCCGGCGTGCTCGCGGACGAGGCTCCCCGCAGCCCGCAGCCCGAAGTGGTCCTCGCCGACGACGGCGTCCGCGGCGTACCCGATGCCGTCGTCCACGACCTCGAGCACCATCCGGTCGCCCTCCCGCCGCACCGTGAGGGACATGCGTCCGGCGCGCGCGTGCCGTGCCACGTTGCGTACGGCCTCCTGTGCCACCCGCCACAGGAGTGCCACGGCCGGTTGCGACGCGTCCTCGGTGCCGGTCACGTCGACGTCGACCTCCACCCCGCTCGCGACCAGCGGTGCGACGAGGTCGTCGACCGCGGCCGCGAGGCCGCCGGTGTGCAGGTCTGGTGGGTAGATCTCCACGAGCAGCGACCGCAGGGACCGCATGCTGACCCGCAGCGACCGGCCGACGGCCTCGAGCTCCTGCCGGCCGGCCCCGCCGGACCTCGCTGCCAGGGTCGACAGGGCCAGCGACGACCCGGCGAGGTCCTGGACGACGCCGTCGTGCAGGTCACGGGCGATGCGCAGGCGTTCGGCGTCGGAGGCACGCACCGCTGCCTCGAGCAGGCGCTCGCGCTCCCGGGCGGCCCGTGACAGGCGGCGCGAGAGGAGCAGGACGAGCGGCGTGCCGAGGGCGACGAGGGCGAGGAGCGCGCCGAGGGTGATCGGGAGGAAGCGGTCGAGGATCCGCGCGCGGCTCTGCCGGATGTCGTCGACGCCGAGGTAGGCCTCGAACAGCAGCGGCTCGCCCTCGGGGGACTCGATGCGGGTGTAGACCTCGAGCAGGTCGCCGCCGAGCGCACGCTCGAACCGGTTCTCCGGCCGGTCGAGGTCGGAGAGCTCGGCCTCGGTGCCGCCGTTGCGGAGCACCTCGACCTCGTCGTCGCCCAAGGGGTAGACGGCTCCGATCAGCTCGGTGCGGTCGCTGTAGAGCACCGTGCCGTCGGCGTCCCACAGCTTGACCCGCAGGACGTCGCCGATGAGCAGCCGGTCCAGCGCCGTACGGTCCAGGCGGTCGATGGCGGCCGCGTCACCGTCGACCAGACCGGGCGGGATCTCGGGCTGGGCGACCGAATGCGCGAGCACCCACGTGAGCGACCGGGCGTCGGCGATCGCCTCCTCGTCGGCCGCCGAGCGACTGAGGGCACTGGTCGCGACGACCACGACGACGAGCGTGACGAGTCCCGCGGCGAGGAACTGCGCCACGGGATTCGTCAGCCAGCGCATGGGGCGTACCTCCGGTGAGGTCAGTAGTTGACCACACCGCGGCACACCTGGCCGTCGCGCACGGCACGGAGGACGAGGGTGTCGGTGCCGGCGAGGTCGACGACCTTGCGCTCGACCTCGAAGGAGCCGCTGCGTCCGGTCGTGGTGCCGACGCCGCGGTCGCTCACGGAGCCGTTGTGGCGCAGGGTCCAGCGCCAGCGCTGGCCCGGGACGTTGCTGTCGATCTCGCCCTCGACCTCGAGACGGCCGTCGTCGGTCTTGACCTTGAGCTTCCAGTCGGCGCTGCCGCTGCAGCTGCCGGTGCGGATCACGCGGTCGTCGTCGTCACTGCTGGCTGAGGCCGCGGGTGCGGCCAGGCCGGCGCTGAGGGACGCCGTGAGGCAGGCGACGGCGAGGGCTGCTGGGATGGTCTTCGTGCTGGACATGGGGTCCTCCTCGGTAGGTGTGACCAGCCTGTCCCTCTGCGCCCGCGCCGACGAGCTGTCCGATGGTGCTAGTACCTCCCGGGGGCGGTTCCCCCGACCCTCCCGGAACGGTCCGGAGGACTGGTCCCCACGGGTGAGGACGTACCGCGGGTGGTGACTAGCCTTGGAGGTCAGCCACGGAAGGGGCCCACGTGATTGCAGGCAGGTATCGCCTGGAGAGGGAGATCGGTCGCGGCGGCGCAGGCGTCGTCCACCTCGCGCACGACGAGCTGCTGGACCGCCGCGTCGCGGTCAAGCGCATCGGCCTGCTGCCGGGGACCACCGACGACGACGTCCTGCGCGCGGAGCGGGAGGCGCGGCTCGCCGCCGGGATCAACCACTCGCACGTCGTGTCGATCTTCGACCTCGTCAAGGACGACGACTGCTACTGGCTCGTGATGGAGCACGTCGACGGCCGTACGCTCGCCGAGCTGGTCGCCGACGAGGGGCCGCTGCCGGCGCGTCGCGCGGCCGCGATCCTCGCCCAGGCCGCCGACGCACTCGTCCAGGCCGGGCGGGCCGGCATCGTCCACCGCGACGTCAAGCCCAACAACATCATCATCAGTGCGGACGACCACGCGAAGCTCGGTGACTTCGGGATCGCCCGGGCGGCCAGCGACGCTGCCCTCACGCAGACGGGCATCGTCACGGGCTCCCCCGCCTACCTCGCGCCGGAGGTCGCGTCGGGCGCCCCGGCGACGGAGGCCAGCGACGTCTGGTCCCTCGGCGCCACCCTCTACCACGCCGTCGCCGGCCGGGCGCCCTACGACGTCGGGCAGAACGTGCTCGGCGGTCTCTACCGGATCGTCAACGGCGACCCGCCGCGGCTGCCCGCCGAGGACCCGATGTCCGGGTTGCTCGCGGTCATGATGGTCAAGGAGCCCGAGCGGCGCTGGCCCGTGGCGCGGGTGCGCGACGACCTGAGGCGGATCGCCCGGGGCGAGCCGAGCACCGCGCCCGCGCCCGTGCCGTCCGACTCCTCCCACGACTCCTCCCGTGACGACGCCCCGACGGCACTGCTGGCGACCGGCGCAGGTGCCACGCCGACCGGTGACCCCGAACCGACCACGCGCACGACTGCCGCCCCCGTGGTCCCCCGTGACGCGACGGCCGAGGACGCACCGGCCCCACCGCTCGCCTCCCGGCGCTCGCGCAGGCTGCCGGTGGGCGCCGTCGCGGCGGCGCTGGCACTGGTGCTGCTGCTGGGGCTGGGAGCGTGGCTGCTGTGGTCCGAGGACGAGTCCCCCGACCCGTCGGGCGGCTCGTCGGAGCCGACGACGTCGGACTCGCAGGAGCCCAGTGTGGAGCGGACCGAGGAACCGACCGAGGAACCGACCGAGGAACCGACCGAGGAGCCGACCGAGGAACCGAGCCCGTCCGACGGGCCGGGTGCGACCCGGGCGGCGATGCGCACCTTCGTCGAGGACTACTTCGCGCAGGTCACCTCGGACCCCGAGACCACCTTCGCGATGCTCACCCCGGAGTTCCAGGCGGCGAGCGGGGGCTTCGAGGGCTACTCGGGGTTCTGGAGCACGATCGAGTCGGCCACCCCACGCGACATCCGGGCCGACCCGCAGTCGCTGACGACGACGTACACGATCGAGTTCGTCACCACGTCGGGCCGGACCACGACGGAGCAGGGCAGCCTGCAGCTGGCACGGCAGGGAGACCGTCTCCTCATCGCAGGCGAGGGATGACCTCGCACATGGTCCTCGTAGGTTCTCGTAGGG
>NZ_JACXYX010000010.1 GCF_014779655.1 Nocardioides ganghwensis | reverse complement strand
TGCCAGAATCATTGTCAAAGAAACCGCGACACCAAACAAAACCAGTGTCAACGGGGCATAACAAACTAATTCGTCGACTAATCAAACACACTGTTGAGTTCTCAAGAATCAGACGCACCCGATCCTCGCCAGCTGTGCTGGTCCGGTCGCGGGGCAACCTGCAGAAACTTACCGGGCGCTCCATCCCGCGTCAAACTCGGCGGAACTTCGTGCTTCGGTGGTCGCAGCTGGTTTCCGCTTCATCTGACCTTCTGGCCAGGAGGCGGCGCCGCTTGCGGCGACAGGTGAAACATTAGACGACGTCCGCCCGTCATGCCAAACCGGGGGTCCCCTTCGTGCATAACCGCAGGTCAGCGGCCTGCGCGGCGTGGCGCCGCGGGGCGGTAGGGGCTGACGGTGGGGTCGCCGGTGGCCCAGAACCGCCACGGCAGGTCGGCTGCATGTCGCAGTCCGACGCGGGGCCCACGACTGATCTGGACCACCTGCTCCCCCGGGACGAGCTCGGGACGCACCCCGTTGTCGCCCAGGTCGATGCCGAGGGCGCGGCACAGGCGCGCAGGTCCGCGCGCCAGGTCGCGGTCGGACGAGCCGGGCCGTCGCGACCGTGCCCGGTCGATCCCGGCCACCACTTCTCCGGCTCGCAGCAGGACGGCGCCCGGGTCGCCGTCGGACCCGGTGACGAGGTTGGCGCAGTGGTGCATGCCGTAGACGAAGTAGACGTACAGGCGTCCGGGCGGGCCGAACATGACGGCGTTGCGGGGCGTACGGCCCCGGTAGGCGTGGGACCCGGGGTCGAGGGGCCCGGCATAGGCCTCGACCTCGGTGAGGCGTACCGACACTCCCCCGTGCGTGAGCACGGCGCCGAGCAACCGCGGGGCGACCTCGAGCGGGTCGCCCTCAGCCCAGTCGACCACGGTGACCCGCACTGGCGGCCCGCAGCTCGTCGAGCTGCTCACGCACCCGGACGGGAGCCGTGCCGCCACGCCCGGAACGCGACGACACGGAGCCCTCGACGGTGAGCACCGAGCGGACCTCCGGCGTCAGGGCCGGCGAGATCGTCGCCAGCTGCTCGTCGGTCAGGTCGGGCAGGTCGCAGCCGAGCTCCTCGCAGAGGCGTACGCAGGCACCCGCGAGCTCGTGGGCGTCGCGGAACGGCACGCCCTCGCGCACCAGCCACTCGGCGACGTCGGTGGCGAGCGAGAAGCCCTGAGGCGCGAGCTCGGCCATCCGCGGGCCGTTGAAGGTGAGCGTGGCGACCATCCCGGTCACCGCCGGCAGCAGGACCTCGAGCGTCTGCACGGAGTCGAAGACCGGCTCCTTGTCCTCCTGGAGGTCGCGGTTGTAGGCCAGCGGCAGGCCCTTGAGGGTGGCCAGCAGGCCGGACAGGTTGCCGATGAGCCGCCCGGACTTGCCGCGCGCGAGCTCGGCGATGTCGGGGTTCTTCTTCTGCGGCATGATGCTCGACCCCGTCGACCACGAGTCGTGGAGCGTGGCGAAGTCGAACTCGCGCGTCGTCCAGAGGATGACCTCCTCGGCGAGCCGGGACAGGTCGACGCCGATCTGGGCGGTCACGAACGCGAACTCCGCGGCGAAGTCGCGTGACGCGGTGCCGTCGATGGAGTTGGCCGAGGAGCCGGTGAACCCGAGCTCGGCCGCGACGGCCTCCGGGTCGAGCCCCAGCGTCTGCCCGGCGAGGGCGCCCGAGCCGTACGGCGAGTCGCCTGCCACGCGGGCGTCCCAGTCCCGGAGGCGCTCGACGTCCCGCACGAGCGGCCACGCGTGGGCCAGCAGGTGGTGGGACAGCAGCACCGGCTGGGCGTGCTGCAGGTGCGTACGACCCGGCATGACCACGTCGAGGTGCTCGGCGGCCTGGCCGGCGAGCGCCTCGACCAGGTCGAGCACGAGCCCGGAGATGGTGCGGGCGTGGTCGCGGAGGTAGGCCCGGAACAGCGTCGCCACCTGGTCGTTGCGCGAGCGACCCGCCCGCAGCCGACCGCCGACCTCGGGGCCGACCTCCTCGAGCAGCAGCCGCTCGAGCGCGCCGTGCACGTCCTCGTCGGTGTCGGCCGGTCGCAGGTCGCCGGAGGCGTACCGCTCCCCCAGCGCCGCGAGCCCGCGCAGGAGCTCGGCGTGGTCGGCATCGGTGAGGAGCCCGGCGCGGTGCAGGGCGTTGGCGTGGGCGCGCGAGCCCGCCAGGTCGTACGGCGTCAGCTGCCAGTCGAAGTGGGTCGAGCGCGACAGCGCCTGGAGCTCCGGGGAGGGGCCGCTCGCGAAGCGCCCGCCCCACAGCGAGCCCTCGTTGGTCGTGCCTGCGCTCGTGGGTGTGTCTGCCATCAGTCGGTACCGAACTCCATCGCCGCGCTCTCGAGCGCGGACTCGTCGAGGTCGTCCTCGTCCACCTGGTCGGCAGCCGAGTGGCCGGTGATCCGGTCGAAGCCACCGGCCTCGATGGCACCGTAGAGGGTGCCGTTCTCGACGAGCACCTGGCCCTGGTCGAGCGGCTGGGAGGCGTAGAGCTCGAGCTTGGCACGCGAGTCGGCGATGTCGAGGTTGCGCATGGTCAGCTGCCCGATGCGGTCGGTGGGGCCGAAGGCGGCGTTCTCGGTCCGCTCCATGGAGAGCTTGTCGGGGTGGTAGGAGAACGCGGGGCCGTCGGTGCGCAGGACCGTGTAGTCCTCGCCGCGCCGCAGGCGGAGGGTGACCTCGCCGGTGACGAGCGAGGCGATCCAGCGCTGGATGGACTCGCGGATCATCAGCGCCTGCGGGTCGAGCCAGCGGCCCTCGTAGAGCAGCCGGCCGAGCTTGCGCCCCTCGTTGTGGTACTGCGCGACGGTGTCCTCGTTGTGGATGGCGTTGACCAGCCGCTCGTAGGCGATGAACAGCAGCGCCATCGCAGGGGCCTCGTAGATGCCGCGCGACTTGGCCTCGATGATGCGGTTCTCGATCTGGTCGGACATGCCGAGCCCGTGGCGGCCGCCGATCGTGTTGGCCTCGTGCACGAGCGCGACCGGGTCGCTGTAGGTGGTGCCGTTGATGGCGACCGGACGGCCCTGGTCGAAGCGGATGGTGACGTCCTCGGCCTCGATCGCGACCGAGGGGTCCCAGAACTTCACGCCCATGATGGGCTCGACGGTCTCCAGCGAGACGTCGAGGTGCTCGAGCGTCTTGGCCTCGTGGGTCGCGCCCCAGATGTTGGCGTCGGTGGAGTAGGCCTTCTCCTGGCTGTCGCGGTAGGGCAGGTCGCGCTCGGTGAGCCAGGCACTCATCTCGTGCCGACCGCCGAGCTCGGTGACGAAGTCGGCGTCGAGCCACGGCTTGTAGATGCGCAGGTCGGGGTTGGCGAGCAGGCCGTAGCGGTAGAACCGCTCGATGTCGTTGCCCTTGAAGGTCGACCCGTCGCCCCAGATGTTGACGTCGTCGTCGTGCATGGCCCGGACGAGCATCGTGCCGGTGACCGCGCGGCCGAGCGGCGTGGTGTTGAAGTAGACGCGAGCGCCCGAGCGGATGTGGAAGGCGCCGCAGGCGAGGGCGGCCAGGCCCTCCTCGACGAGCTGGGTCTTGCAGTCGACCGCCCGGGCGATCTCGGCGCCGTACTGCATGGCCCGCGAGGGCACGCCCGAGATGTCGGGCTCGTCGTACTGGCCGATGTCGGCGGTGTAGGTGCAGGGCACCGCTCCCTTCGCGCGCATCCAGGCGACCGCCACCGAGGTGTCGAGGCCGCCGGAGAACGCGATGCCGACGCGCTCGCCGACCGGGAGGGAGGTGAGGACCTTGCTCACTGGGAGTCCTTTGCTGAAGTCGGGAGGTGGTGGTGTGCGTGCTGGGCCTCGTTGGCGAGGTCGAGGAAGCGCTGCGCCAGGGCCGCGCCGCCGCTCGGGTCGCGGCCGATGACCAGGACGGTGTCGTCCCCGGCGATCGTGCCGAGGATGTCACCGAGGTCGGCCTTGTCGAAGGCGCTGGCGAGGAACTGCGCGGCGCCGGGCGGCGTACGGAGGACGACGAGGTTGGCGCTCGCCTCGGCGCTCACGAGGAGCTCGCCGCAGAGCCGGGCGAGCCGGTCACGCCCGGCAGCGCTCTCGCGGGGCGCGGAGACTGTGCGGTCGCCGCCCTCGCCCGGCACGGCGTACACGAGGGCGCCGTCGGCGCCGCGCACCTTGACCGCGTCGAGCTCGACGAGGTCACGGCTCAGCGTGGCCTGCGTGACGCGGACGCCGTGGTCGCCGAGCAGGTCGGCGAGCTCGGTCTGCGACCGCACCGGGTGGGACGTGACGATGTCGATGATCCGTTGGTGGCGGGCGCTCTTGGTCAGGGGCGACACAGCGCTCATGACGAGCGCTCCAGCAGCCAGGTCAGCACGGCCTTCTGGGCGTGGCGGCGGTTCTCCGCCTCGTCCCACACCACGGAGTGGGGCCCCTCGATGACCTCCTCGGAGATCTCCTTGCCCCGGTAGGCGGGCAGGCAGTGCATGACGATCGCGTCGGCGGCCGCGTGCGAGAGGAGGTCCTCGGTGATGCCGTAGGGCGGGAAGACGCGCAGCCGCTCCTCCGACTCCTCCTCGCGCCCCATGCTCACCCAGGAGTCGGTGATGACGACGTCCGCGCCCGTGACGGCCTCGACCGGGTCGGCGACCAGCTCGATCGAGCCGCCGGTGTCCTGGGCGATCTCGCGCGCCCTGGAGACGACGTGCGCGTCGGGGGTGAAGCCCGCCGGGGCGCCGACCACCACGTGCATGCCGGCGGTGGCACCCGCGAGCACCCACGAGTTGCCCATGTTGCAGGCGCCGTCGCCGACGAAGGCGGCGCGGACGCCGGCGAGCCGGCCCTTGTGCTCGCGGACCGTCTGGAGGTCGGCGAGGAGCTGGCAGGGGTGGAACTCGTCGGTGAGCGCGTTGAGGACCGGCACGCCCGAGTAGGCCGCCATGGTCACCACGTCGGCCTGGTGGGCGGTGCGCCACACGATGGCGGCGGCCTGCCGGCCGAGGATCCGGGCGACGTCCTCGACGCCCTCCCGCGACCCCATCGCGGCGAGGCCGCCGTCGACGGTCATCGGGTTGCCGCCGAGCTCGGCGATGCCGGCCGCGAACGACACCTGAGTGCGCAGCGTCGGACGGTCGAAGACCAGCGCGACGGTGTGGGGGCCGGCGAGCGGCTTGTGCTCGAACGGCTCGGCCTTCATGCGGTCGGCCAGGTCGAGGACCTCGAGCAGCTCGGCCGGCGAGAGGTCGTCGTCGCGGAGGAGGTGGCGCGTCGCGGACGTCATGGGGTGGTCTCCGTGGTGGACGGGGTGGTGGACGGTGCGGCGGCGGCGCGGGCGTTGTCGAGGATCCCGGGCAGGGCGGCGTCGAGGGCGTCGAGGTCGGCGGCGGTGATCACCAGCGGCGGTACGAACCGCAGCCGGGTCGGGCCGGTGGCGTTGAGGATGAACCCGGCCTCGCGCGCCGACGCCACCGCGTGGGTGGCGTACGGCCCGTCGAGCTCGGCACCGCGCATGAGCCCGGAGCCGGTCACCTCGACCACGCCGGTCTGCTTGCGCAGCAGCGCCTCGAGCTGCGCGCCGCGCTCGACCACGGCCGCGAGCAGGCCGTCGGCCTCGATCGTGTCGAGGACGGCGCGGCCGGCCGCTGCGGCAACCGGGTTGCCCCCGAAGGTGGTCCCGTGGTTGCCGGGCTGGAGCAGCGAGGCGGCCGCGCCGTGCGCCACGGTGGCGCCGATGGGGATGCCACCGCCCAGGCCCTTGGCGAGCGTCACGATGTCGGGCGCGACGTCCTCGACGAGCTGGTGGGCGAACCACGCGCCGGTCCGGGCGATGCCGGTCTGCACCTCGTCGAGCCAGAGCAGTGCCCCGTGCTCGTGGGCGATCCGCTGGGCCTCAGCGAGGTAGTCGGCGGAGGGGACGACGACCCCCGCCTCGCCCTGGACGGGCTCGAGCACGACGGCGGCGACGGTGCCGTCGACGGCTGCCTCGAGGGCGGCGACGTCGTCGTACGGCACGAAGGTGACGTCTCCGGGCAGCGGCTCGAACGGCTCGCGGTACGCGGCCTTGGACGTGAGCGCGAGCGCACCCATCGTGCGGCCGTGGAACGAGCCCTCTGCGGCGACGAGACGGGTGCGTCCGGTGCGTCGGGTGAGCTTGAAGGCAGCTTCGTTGGCCTCGGCGCCCGAGTTGCTGAAGAACACCCGGGCCGACTCGTCCCAGCCGAGGAGCCGGACGAGCTGCTCGGCGAGGGCTACCTGCGGCTCGGTGGCGAAGAAGTTGGACACGTGGCCCAGGGTCGAGAGCTGCGTGGTCACGGCCTGCACCAGCGCGGGGTGCGCGTGGCCGAGCGCGTTGACGGCGATGCCGCCCAGCAGGTCGACGTACTCCTTGCCGTCGGCGTCCCACACGTGCGCTCCCTCGCCGCGCACGAGGGCGAGGGCGGGGGGACCGAACGTGTTCATGACCGCACCGGCGTAGCGGTGCTGGAGTGACTCGCTCATGCCGTGTCCTCGCTCCCGTAGGGCTTGCGCAGCTTGGTGGCGGCACCCGGCAGCACCTGGGTGCCGACGCCCTCGTCGGTGAAGATCTCGAGCAGGACGGCGTGCGGCTCGCGGCCGTCGACGACGGTCGCGCGCGGGACTCCCCCGGTCACGGCCTCGTAGCAGGCGCGCATCTTGGGGACCATGCCCGCGTCGAGGCTCGGCAGCAGCTCGCCGAGCGCCTCGGGGCTGATCTCCTGGATGAGGTCGTCGGAGTTGCCGTAGTCGCGGTAGAGACCCTCGACGTCGGTGAGGACGAGCAGCTTCTCCGCACCGAGCGCGATGGCGAGCGCGGCCGCTGCGGTGTCGGCGTTGACGTTGTGCACCACGCCGTGGACGTCGGGGGCCACCGAGCTGACCACCGGCACCCGTCCGGCCTCGATGAGGTCGAGGACCGCCTCGGGCCGCACGCGGGCGACCTCGCCGACCAGTCCCAGGTCGACCTCCTCGCCGTCGACGACCGTGTTGGTCGCCTCGGCGGTGAAGAGTCCGGCGTCCTCGCCGGAGAGTCCGACAGCGAGCGCACCGTGCTGGTTGACCAGGCCCACCAGCTCGCGCTGGACCTGGCCGACGAGCACCATCCTGACGACGTCCATGGCCTCGGGGGTGGTGACCCGCAGGCCGCCGCGGAACTCCGTCTCGATCCCGAGCTTGTCGAGCATCCGCGAGATCTGCGGACCGCCGCCGTGGACCACGACGGGCTTGAAGCCGGCGAAGCGCAGGAAGGCGATGTCCTCGGCGAAGGCGACCTTGAGGGACTCGTCGGTCATCGCGTTGCCGCCGTACTTCACCACGATCGTCTGGCCGTGGTAGCGCTTGAGCCACGGCAGCGCGGCCGCGAGCGTACGGGCCTTCGCGGGGTCGGGTCGGCGGGGGTTCTGGGTCGTCATCTCGTCACTCATGAGCTGTAGGCGCTGTTCTCGTGGACGTAGGCGTGGGTGAGGTCGTTGGTCCAGACGGTGGCTCGCGCGTCGCCGGACTTGAGGTCGATGGTGACGCTGACCTCCCGGCCGGTGAGGTCGACGGAGGCCGGGTCCGCAGCGGGCGTGGACCGCCTGCAGACCCAGACGCCGTTCATCGCGACGTCGAGGTCGGCGGGGTCGAACTGTGCACTGGTGGTGCCGATGGAGGCGAGCACGCGTCCCCAGTTGGGGTCGTTGCCGAAGACCGCGGCCTTGAAGAGGTTGCTCCGCGCCACGCTCCGGCTGACCTCGACCGCCTCGTCCTCCGACGCTGCGTGCAGCGTGGTGATCGCGATCTCGTGGTCGGCGCCCTCGGCGTCCTTGAGCAGCTGCATGGCGAGGTCGGTGCAGGCCTGGGTGAGCGCGGCGGTGAAGTCCTCGGGCGTCGGCGTGATGCCGCTGGCGCCACTGGCCATCACGGTCACCGTGTCGTTGGTGGACATGCAGCCGTCGGAGTCGAGCCGGTCGAAGCTGACCCGGGTGGCGGCGCGCAGGGCGGCGTCGAGCTCGGCGGCCGGGACGACGGCGTCGGTGGTGATGACGACCAGCATCGTGGCCAGCTGGGGTGCGAGCATCCCGGCGCCCTTGGCCATGCCGCCGATCGACCATCCGGCGCCCTCGACGACGGTGTTCTTGCTGACCGAGTCGGTGGTCATGATCGCCTCGGCCGCACTGGCGCCGCCGTCGGCGGAGAGCTCGGTGGTGGCCGCCTCGACGCCGGCGAGCAGGGTGTCGCGGTCGTTGGCGAGACCGATCAGCCCGGTCGAGCAGACGACGACGTCGATCGCGCCGATGCCCAGGCCCTCGGCGACCTTCTCCGCGACCGCGTGGGTGGTCTGGAAGCCCTCCGGCCCGGTGTAGCAGTTGGCGCCACCGGAGTTGAGGACGACGGCGCGCACGACGCCGTCCTTGACGACCTCCTGGCTCCAGAGCACGGGGTTGGCCTTGCAGCGGTTGGCGGTGAAGACGGTGGCGGAGTCGAAGGTCGGGCCCTGGTTGACGACGAGCGCGAGGTCCTTGGCGCCGGTGGACTTGAGGCCGGCGGCGACGCCGGCCGCGGTGAAACCCTTCGGGGTGGTGACGGTCATGGAGCGAGTCCGATCGTGGAGAGCCCGGTGGCCTCGTCGAGGCCCAGGGCGAGGTTCATGCACTGGACGGCGGCGCCGGCGGTGCCCTTGGCCAGGTTGTCGACCACGGCCACCGCCACCAGTCGTCGTACGCGCTCGTCGACGGCGACCTGGACCTGGACGGCGTTGGACCCGAGCACCGACTGGGTCTGCGGCCACTGCCCCTCGGGGAGCAGGTGGACGAACGGCTCGGAGTCGTACGCGGTGGCGTAGGCGACGCGCACCTGCTCCGGCGTGACGCCGTCGAGCAGGGGTGCCTGCACGGTCGCGAGGATGCCCCGCGACATCGGGACCAGCAGCGGCGTGAAGCCGACCTTCACGGGGCCGCCTGCGACGCCGCTGAGGTTCTGCACGATCTCGGGGGTGTGCCGGTGCGTGCCGCCGACGCCGTAGGCGCTGGCGTTGCCCATCACCTCGCTGCCGAGCAGGTGCGGCTTCGCGGCCTTGCCTGCGCCGCTGGTGCCGGATGCGGCGACGACGGTGACGTCGGGCTCGATCAGCCCGGCAGCGACGGCGGGCACGATCGCGAGCGTGGAGACGGTCGGGTAGCAGCCGGGAACGGCGATGCGGCGCGCGCCCCGCAGCAGGTCGCGCTGGCCGGGCAGCTCGGGCAGGCCGTAGGGCCACGAGCCCGCGTGCTCGCCGCCGTAGAACGCCTGCCACTCCCCCGGGTCGGTGAGCCTGAAGTCGGCGCCGCAGTCGATCACGACGGTGTCGTCGCCGAGGGCCTGTGCGATCGACGCGGACTGGCCGTGCGGCAGGCCGAGGAAGACGACGTCGTGGCCGGCCAGCGTCTCGACCGTGGTGTCGGCCAGGACGCGGTCAGCGAGCGGGAGCAGGTGCGGCTGGAGCGCACCGAGGCGCTCGCCGGCGTTGGAGCCCGCGGTGAGCGTGCCGATCTCGACGCCGGGGTGGCCCAGGAGGAGGCGCAGGACCTCACCCCCGGCGTACCCACTGGCTCCGGCAACGGCGACTGATGCGGTCATGTGCATGACTATACATTGGTCTGCATGGATCGGCGCACCGGGTCGTGAATGCCGGGGCGCGACGGCACGTCCTCGCCTACGGTGCACGGGTGACCCGACTCTCCCCGGACGCCTACCTGTCCCACCTCAGCTCCGAGTCCCTGCGCTTCCGCGACGTCCTCGCCCGCTGCGACCCCGCGGCACGGGTGCCGTCGTGCCCCGACTGGACGGCGGCAGACCTGCTGTGGCACCTCGCCGTGGTCCAGCGCTGGTGGGCCGAGGTGCTCACCGCGCGTCCGTCACGTCCCGAGGAGGTCGAGCCGCCTCGCCCGGAGACGTACGACGAGCTGCTGGGGGCCTACGACGCCTGGTCCGCAAGCCTCATGGAGGCCTTGGCGGCCGCCGACCCCGCCGAGGCGGCCTACACCTGGTCCGACGACCACACCGTCGGCTTCATCCTCCGCCGTCAGGCGCACGAGGCGCTCATCCACCGCGTCGACGCCGAGCTCGCCGCCGGGCTGCCCAGCGAGCTCGAC
The DNA here is from genome assembly GCF_014779655.1 of Nocardioides ganghwensis. GTDB lineage: Bacteria > Actinomycetota > Actinomycetes > Propionibacteriales > Nocardioidaceae > Nocardioides > Nocardioides ganghwensis. The sequence goes on along the minus strand of NZ_JACXYX010000010.1, from coordinate 198,528 downwards.
CCGGTGCTCGCCACGGACGGCGTCGACGAGGTGCTCGGCGTGATGTACGGCGCCTGCCCACCGTGGGGCGTCTGGAAGCCGGGCGAGGCCCTGATGAGGGTCGACACCACCGACACGGGTGAGCAGTTCTGGCTCAGGTTCGGAAGCTTCTCCGGAACCTCGCCCGACAGCGGGACGACCTACACGGACGAGGAGGACTTCCACGTCGTGCCGGCGCCGGGGGACGACGTCGAGCCGGACGCCGTCGTCGACGGGCCCGCGGTGGCGCTCGACCTGTGGCTGTGGAGCCGGGGTGACGATGCGGAGGTCGCCATGGTCGGCGACGAGGCGACGCTGGCCCGGTTCCGCGCCATCGCCGGGACCCCGATCGACTGAGGACGACAGTCCCCGCGGGAACGACTCTGGCCCGTGAGTCCCTGGCAGACTCACGGGCCAGTGTCGGGTGGTGCTGGTGGTCAGGCGCGCTGGACGGCGCCGGTCCGCTCGGCGGCGAGAGCCACGGCGGCGTCGCGCGCGGCTGCCGCCTCACCCTCCTTGAGGGTCCGGTCGGGCGCGCGGAAGCGCAGCGCGTAGGCCAGCGACTTCTTGCCCTCGCCGACCTGGTCGCCGGTGTAGACGTCGAACAGCCGGATCGACTCGAGCAGCTCGCCCGCGCCCTCGCGCAGCGCCGCCTCGACCGCGGCGGCCGGTACGGAGGCGTCGACGACGAGCGCGACGTCCTCCTTGGCGACGGGGTAGGACGAGAAGGTCGGCGCCTTCCTCAGGTGGACCGCCCGCTCGATGAGCAGGTCGAGGTCGACCTCGGCCGCGACCGTGCGCTTCGGCAGCCCGAAGGCCTCGCAGACGGTGGGGTGCACCTCGCCTGCGTGACCGACGACCACTCCGTCGACCGAGAGCTCGGCGCAGCGCCCGGGGTGCCACGGCGCGAGCTCGACCGACGATGCGGTCACCTCGAGGCCGAGCGCCTCGGCCACCGCGCGGACGGCGTCGACGGCGTCGGCCCAGGAGACGGGACGCGCCTCGCCCCACCAGCCGCCGGCGACCGCGTCACCCGCGGCGACCAGTGCCAGGTGAAGGGGCTGGGCCGGGAGCGCGGCGTCGAGGGCCGCGAACTCGTCGTCGGTCGGACGGCGGTCCACCGGCAGGATCGCAGCGGGTCCGGAGTGCCGGGGCAGCGTGACGGTCCCGGTCTCGAAGATGGCCACGTCGGTGTTGCCGTGCCCGACGTTCTTGCCGGCCGCGCGCAGCACGCCCGGCAGCAGCGTGGTGGTCATGAACCCGGCCTCGGCGCTGAGCGGGTTCGACAGCTGCAGCAGGTCGCGGCGCGGGTCCTCGGCGGTGAGGCCGAGCGCGTCGAGGTCGGCCGCACCGACGAACGGGAAGCTCACGACCTCGACGAAGCCCTCACCGGCCAGCGTGCGACCGATCCGGCGGCGCAGCTGCTGCGGCCGGGTGAGCCCCCTGCCCGACGGCGGGGTCGGCAGGACCGACGGCACCTTGTCGTAGCCGACGAGACGGATGACCTCCTCGGAGAAGTCCTGCGCGTCGGTGAGGTCGGGGCGCCACGGCGGCGGGGTGACGGAGAGCGTGCCGGCGCCTCCCCCGTCGACGGACACCTCGCAGCCGACGGCGCGCAGGCACTCGACGCTGCGCTCCTCGGTGATCGGCATGCCGGACACCCGGGCGGCGAGGTCGCCCGGCACCTCGACGACGGGCATCGCGGGGGGCGTGCCGACCACGGTGACGCCCGGGTCGGCCTGGCCGCCGCCGTGCTCGACGAGGAGCTCGACCACGCGGTCGGCCGCAGCCTCGCAGATCGTCGGGTCGACGCCGCGCTCGTTGCGCTTGCCCGCCTCGGAGGTGATCTTGTGCCGGCGGCCCGTGCGGAACATCGACACGGCGTCCCAGTGCGCCGCCTCGACCAGGACCGTCGTCGTGGTGTCCGAGATCTCGGTCGTCTCGCCGCCCATCACTCCGCCGAGACCGATGATCCCGGAGTCGTCGGTGACCACGAGGTCGGCGGGGTCGAGCGTGCGCTTCGTCCCGTCGAGGGTGGTGAGGGTCTCGCCCTCCCGGGCGCGGCGCACCACGAGGGCGCCCTGCACCTTGTCGGCGTCGTAGCCGTGGATCGGGCGGCCGGTCTCGAGCATCACGTAGTTGGTGACGTCGACCGCCAGCGAGATCGGGCGCATGCCCGCTGCCGTGATGCGGCGGACCATGAAGTCCGGGGTGGGCGCCGTCGGGTCGAAACCGGTGACCTTGCGGGCGACGAAGACCGGGCAGCCCTCGGCGTCCTCGACCACGACGGGGTGGCCGTCGTCGTTGGCCGGAGGGGTGTCACGCAGCGCCGGGTCGCGGAAGCCGGTCGCGCCCTCGACGGACACCAGCACCTCGCGGGCGATGCCGCGGATCGAGAGTGCGTACGCGCGGTCGGGGTTGACCTCGAGCTCGATGGTCTCCTCGTCGAGCCCCAGCACCGGGCGTACGTCCTGGCCGGGCTCGCCGGCGTCGGCGGGCAGCACGATGATGCCGTCGTGGTCATCCCCGAGGCCGAGCTCGCGGGCCGAGCAGATCATGCCGGCGGACAGGTGCCCGTAGGTCTTGCGGGCGCCGATCTCGAACCCACCGGGGAGCACGCCGCCGGGCAGGACGGTGACGACGAGGTCGCCGGGCTCGAAGTTGTGGGCGCCGCAGACGATGCCCTGCGGCTCCCCCGTGCCATTGGCGTCACCGACGTCCACGGTGCACCAGTTGATGGTCTTGCCGTTCTTCTGCGGCTCGGGCTCCTTGGTGAGCACGCGTCCGATGACCAGCGGCCCGGTGATCTCCCGGCCGGGGCTCTCCACCGCCTCGAGCTTGAGGCCGGTGAGGGTCAGCCGGTCGGTGATCTCCTCGGTGGTGGTGCCCTCGGGCACGTCGACGTGGTCCAGGACCCAGGACAGGGGTGCCTTCATCTCAGTCTCCCCTCTCAGATCTCGGTGCCGAATGCGCTGCTGAACCGGACGTCGCCCTCGAAGAGCGGACGCAGGTCCTCGAGGTCGTGGCGGAACATGAACGAGCGGTCGATGCCCATGCCGAACGCGAAGCCGCTGTAGACCTCAGGGTCCACTCCGCACGCGACGAGCACGCGCGGGTTGACCACGCCGCAGCCGCCCCACTCGATCCAGCCCTCGCCGCGACAGGTGCGGCACTCGGCCACGCCCTCGCCGCCCCGGCACACGAAGCACTTGACGTCCACCTCGGCCGACGGCTCGGTGAAGGGGAAGTAGGACGGACGGAAGCGCGTGGTGATGCCGTCGCCGAACAGCTGGGAGGCGAAGTGGTCGAGCGTGCCCTTGAGGTGCGCCATCGTGATGCCCTCGTCGACCACGAGGCCCTCGACCTGGTGGAACATCGGCGAGTGCGTGGCGTCGTACTCGTCGGTGCGGAACACCCGCCCCGGGCACACGACGTAGATCGGGGGCGTGCGGGTCAGCATCGTCCGGGCCTGCACGGGCGAGGTCTGGGTGCGCAGCACGACGTGGTCGTCTGCCGGCTCGGTCCAGAACGTGTCCTGCATGGTCCGCGCCGGGTGGTCGGGACCGAGGTTGAGGGCGTCGAAGTTGAGCCACTCCGCCTCCACGACCGGGCCCTCCGCGACCTCGTAGCCCATCGCGACGAACAGGTCGGCGATCAGCTCGGACTGCAGGGTCAGCGGGTGGCGCCCGCCGCGGCGGCGTCGCGTCGTGGGCAGGGAGACGTCGACCGTCTCCTCGACGAGCATCCGCTCCTCGTGCTCGGCCTCGAGCACGGCCTGCCGGGCCGCGATGGCCTGGTTGATCGCGCCACGGGCCTGGCCGACGCGCTGGCCGGCCTCCTTGCGAGCCTGCGGAGGCAGCGCCCCGATCTCGCGGTTGGCGAGGGCGATGGGGGAACGGTCCCCGGCGTGGTCGAGACGGACCTGCTTGAGGGCCTCGAGGTCGGCGGCGTCGGCGATCGCGGTCAGGGCCGCCTCGCGCATCGCCTCGACCTGGTCGGCCTTGAGCGGGGTCACTTCGACAGGGTCGTAGTCGGTGTTGGGGCCGGACATGGCTCCCTTTCCAGCGGCGACAGGAGGTCGCGGCGATTCTAGAAGTGGATGAGCGTCGGGTCGGACGGGGACTCCCCGGACCCGGTGACGTCAGCTGCCCGACGGACCAGGTCCGGGGCGGAGAAATCGCAGGCTCGTGTCCACGGACCACATGCTACTCGGCGAAGGCCGCCCACACGCCAGCGCATTCGTCGTCCGCCACCAGCTCGCCTCCCAGCACTGCGTTCTGCATCGCCGTTCGTCCGAGCCCGTCGATCGCCTCCTCGGCGCGCGCGCGACCCAGGTTCCACGCCCGGGGGTCGTCGAGCGTCTCGGGTCGCATCGAGGTCTGGGCCATGCCTGCCAGCACGCAGGCCGAGACCTCCTGCGGCAGGCGGTCTGCGACCACCGGAGCCGCGTCGGCCGACAGGGTCTGCAGGTAGTACAGGTCGAGCTTGCCGGTCGCGTCGTAGCGGTCGAGGTTGCGTCCGGCCACCCAGGCGTCGGGGTTGATCGCGGCGAGCCCGACCAGGGCGAGCGCACCCGACACCAGCGCGATCCGCGGCAGCCAGCGCGCCCACCCCGCGACGCCGGCGACCATGATCGCGAGCACGACGAACCCGAGCCAGCCCTCGAACACGTCGACGAAGAGTCGCAGGGTCGTGAAGCCGTACGCGTCCTGGTACACGGCCATCCCGCGCAGGGCCGATGCGACGACCAGCAGCGTGAGGACGCACAGCAGGCCGAGGGAGGCGAACAGCCAGCGGCGGTCCTCCGGGGTGCTCCCGGCACGGCGGGCGGCGACCCAGACGACGAGCACGGTCAGCGCGGTGGCGAGGGTGAGCTGGCCGAAGCCCTGGTGGACGAAGTCGGCGTACGTCAACCCGGTCGTGGCCTCGATGTAGTCGCGGCCGCCGATGAGTGCGCGTGCCTCGGCGGCGATGAACGCGACGAAGACGGCGTCGACCACGAGCACCGGCACCAGCCACTCGAACCGGTTGGCCAGCGCCGCCGGCCGGCGACCGCCCAGCACCTCGACGTCGGCGGGGTTGAGGGCGAGGTAGGACGCACCGAGCGTGGCGGCGAAGACGAAGCAGGCGACGAAGGCGCGTCCGACGAGGTCGTTGAAGGTCAGGTTGGGGACGAGCTGGTCGACCCACGAGCCGAAGACGGGGTTCGCGGTGGCGAAGATCGTGCCGAAGACGGCGAGGCCCAGCAGCGACCAGGCGGTCGTGCGCACCACGGCGGGCGCTCGCGACGCCGTGCCGGCCAGGCGCAGCGATCGGCCGAACCACGGCAGCCCGCGCAGGGACGCCAGCGGCCAGGCGAGGCCGGTGAGGACGATGCCGGGCATCGTGCGGGCCCCGGTCACCCCGCAGAGGAACACGGCCGTCGCCGACACGAGCCCCAGCATCTGGATCCACCATGCGTCCAGCAGGGTCATCGGGAGGACCAGCAGCAGCGCCAGGCCCGCGCAGGCGAGGGTCCACGGCTCGCGTCGGCGGCGGGCGGTGAGGAGGGCCGCTGCCCCGCACACGACCGCGACGAGGGTCCAGGTGACCCCGACGGCGGTGAACGAGAGGGCGACCCCGGCCACGAGCCCGGCCACCGCCGCGGCCACGACCGTGCGCCATCCCGAGCCGATGCCGTCCTCGGGCCAGAAGCGGCCGAAGAGACCGTCCATGCCCTGCTGTGGACGCTCGCCGGCCGCGACGGCGGAGGGTCGGCTCGTCCCGGTGGGGGCCGTGGTCGGCGGCACGACGGGCTCCCGCTCGTCGGCCGGGGACGGTGTGGACGCGGGTCGAGGTGCCGCGGTGGGGACCTCGAGCCGGAGCCGCGCACCTCGGCTGCCGTCGGGGTCGACGAAGCGCAGGGTGCCGCCGTGGAGCTCGGCCACCCAGCGCGCGACCGCGAGGCCGAGCCCGGTGCCGCCGGCGCCGTCGGTCCCGAAGCGCTCGAAGACGCGCTCGCGATCCTCGGGGGCCACTCCCCCGCCCTCGTCGGAGACCTCGAGCCACCAGCCGTCGGGGGCCGTGGCGCCGCTGATCCGGACGGAGGTGCCTGGCGGTGAGTGCCGGGCGGCGTTGTCGAGGACGTTGACGACGAGCTGGCGCAGCCGGGACGGGTCGGCGGTGACGACGAGGTCGTCGGCCACGTCGACGGTGAAGTCGCCGGGACGGCCGGTCGACCGGACCTGGGCGACGGACTCCTCGACGAGCGCGCGCACCGCGACGTCCTGGTCGTCGAGGTCGACCACCCCGGCCTCGAGCCGGGAGAGCTGGAGCAGGTCCTCGACCAGCCGGCCGAGCCGCTGCGCCTCCTCGAGCGCGGCGTCGAGGTGCTCGGGGTCGGCCGGGACCACACCGTCGGCGAGGTTCTCCAGCAGCGCGGTCATCGCAGTGAGGGGTGTGCGCAGCTCGTGGGAGACCGTGGCGATCAGGTCGCGACGCTCCCGGTCGACCGTGGCGAGGTCCTCGGCCATGCGGTTGAAGGCGGCGGCGAGCTGACCGACCTCGTCGGTGGCGCTCGTGCGCACCCGTCCGGAGTAGTCGCCGCGCGCCATCGCCCGGGAGACCTCCGTCATGCGTCGCAGCGGAGCCACCATCCCGGCGGCGAGGAGCTGGGTGACGCCGAGGGCGAGCGCGACGCTGACCGGCAGCACCAGCAGGGCCGGGACCCGTGCCGCCGAGCCGAGCAGGGTCAGCAGGACGGCGGTCACGACCGAGGCGGCGACGAGGATCCCGAGCTTGGCCTTGAGGCTGGAGACGGTGTCGAACCACGCGCTCACGGGAGGTCCTCGAGCGCGTACCCGACGCCGTGGACGGTGCGGATCCGTGCGGCGCCGACCTTGCTGCGCAACGCCTTGACGTGGCTGTCGACCGTACGGGTGGCGCCGGCGCTGCCCCAGGCGTCGCCCCAGTCCCAGACCTCGCGCAGCAGCCGCTCGCGGCCCAGCACCTGTCCCGGCGTCCGGGCCAGGCAGAGCAGCAGGTCGAACTCGGTCGGGGTGAGGTGCACGGCCTCCCCTGCCACGCTCGTACGCCGGGCGCCGGGGTCGATGCGCAGACCACCCACCTCGATGGCCGCGGGCCGCTCGTCGGCCAGCGCGGCTGCCCGCTCGACCCGGCGGAGCAGCGCGGCGACCCGGGCCACGACCTCGCGCATGGAGAACGGCTTGGTCAGGTAGTCGTCGGCACCCACCCCGAGACCGACGAGCACGTCGGCCTCGTCGTCGCGCGCGGTGAGCATCAGCACGGGCACCGGCCGCGCGGCCTGGATGCGCCGGCAGACCTCGAGGCCGTCGAAGCCGGGCAGCATGACGTCGAGCAGCACGACGTCGGGATGCACGGCGGCCGCGAGGTCGACCGCGGACGGCCCGTCGAAGGCCTGCTCGACGGCGTACCCCTCGGCGCGCAGCCGCTGGGCGAGCGCCTCGTTGATGGCGGGCTCGTCCTCGACCACCAGGGCGGTGCGCGGAGCCGGTCCGGATGTCATGCCCCGACCCTAGGAGCCCGGACGGGCAGGAGGCGGGGGCGACTCGTGAAGGTTGTGTGGAGGTGCGGGTCGAGCGAGCGTGCGCTCAGTCCAGCCGCAGGTCCTCACGCGGCCAGTCGACCATCACCCGCGCGCCGCCGCCGGGAGCGTCGTCGATGGTGACCCAGCCGCCGTGGGCGCGGGCGAGACCGCCGACGATGTACATCCCGAGACCGCTGCCCCCGGAGTCGCCGGTGGTCCAGAACTTGGTGAAGACCCGCCGACGGAGCTCGACCGGGATGCCGTCGCCCTGGTCGTCGACGGTGATGCGCACGCCGTCGAGGCTGTCGGACGAGGCGAGACCGACGCTCACCTCGCCCTGGCCGTGACGGACCGCGTTCTCGACGAGGTTGGTGACGACCTGGGTGAACTTGTCGGGGTCGGCGAACACCTCCGGCAGGTCGGGCTCGACCTCGAGGGTGATCTCGCGGGCAGTGCCGGCCTCGATGGAGTCCACCACGCGGCGGACCAGCACCTCGGCGGACGACTCACGCGGGTAGAGCTGGAGGCGGCCGGTGTCGATCCGCGCCACGTCGAGCAGCTCGGCGATGAGCCGCGCGAGCCGGTCGGCGTCGGCGTTGACGGTGGTCAGCATCAGCTTGCGCTGGTCGTCGGTGAGCTTGTCCCAGCGGTTGAGCAGGGCCTGCACGAAGCCCTTGACGCCGGTGAGCGGCGAGCGCAGCTCGTGCGCGACCGTGGCGACGAGGTCGGAGCGCTCACGGTCCAGGCGGGCCCGCCCACGCCCGCTGCGCAGGCCGACCGCGATGCCGGACACGGGCCCCAGCGGCTCCTCGCGCACGAGTCGTGCGGTGGTGAGCACCTCGTCGCCCGAGGCGTTGAGCCAGGACTGCTCCGGCACGCCGCGCACGATCGAGACGGAGTCGAAGGGCCGGTTGACGTCGAGCCAGGTCCGGCCGTCCTGGTCGAGCAGCCGGAGGACGTCGGTGAGCGGGAGCCCCAGCGCCTCCTCGGAGTCCACCCCGAGCAGGGCGGCGCCCTGGGCGTTGAGGATCGTCACGACGCCGGACCGGCTCGCGCCGAGGATGCCGTCGGGGTAGAAGTCTGCGAGCGTCCGCAGCCGGGTCGGGCGGGCGCCGTCCACCCGGTGGCGTGGTGCGCTGTCGTCGGACACGACCGCCACCCTAGGCCAGACCTACGAGCCGAACAGTGCTTTGGGCCGCCGCAGCCCCGCGGCGCGGAGGGCGAGGACCAGCTCGCGCGAGGAGACGGGGACGGCGCCGGCCGTCACCATCGCGTCGTAGTGGTCGGCCGGCACGTCGTAGTGGTCGCGGTCCCAGCCACGCGCGGGGATCCCGTGGGTCGCGGCGAACTCGTGCACCTCGGCGTACGACGTGTCGCTGGCCAGGTGGGACCAGAGCCGGTCCCACCTGCTCACGGCAGGTGGATCGATGAGGATCATTGTCGAGCGAGGCTATCGCGGCCGGGGCTGTGGTCAGGCGCGCTGCGCGCGGGCGCTGGCGTACAGGCAGACGGCCGCGGCGGTCGACAGGTTGAGGCTCTCGGCGCGGCCGTGGATCGGGATCGCGACGCGGTGGTCGGCGAGCGCCGCGAGCTCGTCGGGCAGGCCCCAGGCCTCGTTGCCGAAGAGCCACGCGGTCGGGCCGGACAGGTCGGCCTCGAACAGGTCGACCTCGCCCGCTCCGTCGGCGGCGAGGACGGTGAGGCCCCGCGCCTGCGCCGCCCGCACCGCGACGGCCGGGTCGGGCTCGATGGCGAACGGCAGGTGGAACAGGCTGCCGACGGTGCTGCGCACGGTCTTGGGGTTGTAGGCGTCGACGGACCGGCCGGCCAGCACCACGGCGTCGGCGCCCGCGGCGTCGGCCGTACGGATCACGGTGCCGGCGTTGCCGGGGTCGCGGACGTCCGCGCAGATGGCGAGCAGCCGCGCGGACACGGCGACCACGTGCTCGAGCGGTGCGTCGAGGTGCCGGCACATCGCGACCACGCCGGCCGGCGAGACCGAGTCCGACAGGGACGCGAGCGCGCGCTCGTCGACCAGCGTCACGGGCGCGTCGGCGAGCAGCCCGGCGTACTGCTCGAGGGCGACGGGGGTCGCGAACACCTCCACGACGCACGCCTCGACGGCGAGGGCGCCCTCGACCGCCTTCGGGCCGTCGGCAAGGAAGAGCCGCCGCTCGGTGCGTACCGAACGGCGGCTCAGCTTGCGAGCCTCCTTCACCCGAGGGTTGCTCGCGGCGAGGGGCTGCACGTGGCTCAGGCGGAGACCTTGGGCGCGTTGACGTCCTCGGGCAGCGCGGCCCTGGCGGCCTCGACGAGCGCGGCGAAGGCCGGGGCGTCGTTGACGGCGAGCTCGGCGAGGATCTTGCGGTCGACCTCGATGCCGGCCAGGCCGAGGCCCTGGATGAAGCGGTTGTAGGTCATGCCGTTGGCGCGGGCAGCGGCGTTGATGCGCTGGATCCACAGCTTGCGGAAGTTGCCCTTGTTCTTGCGGCGGTCGTTGTAGCTGTAGACCAGGGAGTGGGTGACCTGCTCCTTGGCCTTGCGGTAGAGCCGCGAGCGCTGGCCGCGGTAGCCGCTGGCGCGCTCGAGGGTGGTACGACGCTTCTTCTGGGCGTTCACTGCGCGCTTGACGCGTGCCATGGGGTTACTCCTTGATGCAATGGGGATGAAGACGGGACGGCGGCCGAGCCACCAGGGGGATGAGGCTCAGATGCCGAGCATCTTCTTGGCGCGCGAGACGTCGCCCTTCTCGAGCTCGACCATGCCGGCGTTGCGGCGGTGCTTCTTGCGGCTGCCCGTGGTCGGCGCGGACGCGAAGGCAGCGCCGGACTTGCGGCCGGCCTGCAGGCGCATGATCTTGCCCGAGCCGGTCACCTTGAAGCGCTTCTTGGCGCCCGAGTGGGTCTTGTTCTTCGGCATGTCTGCCTCAACTTCCTTGTGCGTGTGGATCGGGTGTGTCAGTGGGGTGGAGCTGGGCGGGCCCGCTGAGGTTGGTTGCGACGACTTCGTCGCCGCCTGCTCGAGCGAGGCCTTCGCTTCGCTCAGGACTCGCTCTCAGGCCTCGATCTCAGGATCGAGGTTCTCGGAGCGGCGACGCTCCTTCTTCTGGGCCACCGGACCGGCGGCGTGGGCCGCCTCGCGCTCGGCGTCCTCCTCGGCCTTGCGCTCGGCGCGCTCCTGCGCCTTGCTGGCGCGAGCGGCGTCGGCGTCGATCTTGGCGTCGGCCTTCTTCTTGTGCGGGCCGATGACCATGGTCATGTTGCGGCCGTCCTGCTTGGGCGAGGACTCCACGAAGCCGAGCTCCTGCACGTCCTCGGCCAGCTTCTGCAGCAGGCGGAAGCCCAGCTCGGGGCGGTGCTGCTCGCGACCGCGGAACATGATCGTGATCTTGACCTTGTCGCCGGCACCCAGGAACCGCACGACGTGACCCTTCTTGGTCTCGTAGTCGTGCTTGTCGATCTTGGGACGAAGCTTCATCTCCTTGATGATCACGTTCGTCTGGTTGCGGCGCGACTCGCGGGCCTTCTGGGCGTTCTCGTACTTGAACTTGCCGTAGTCCATGAGCTTGCAGACCGGGGGGCGTCCCTGGGGAGCGATCTCGACGAGGTCGAGGTCGGCCTCCATGGCAAGCTTGAGTGCCTGGTCGGTCGGCACGATGCCAACGGTCTCGCCGTTGGGTCCGACGAGACGGACCTCGGGTACGCGGATCCGCTCGTTGATGCGCAGCTCGGTGCTGATGGGTCCTCCAGTGGTTCGGTGGGTGGGAGCCCCCTGTGCCCTGTCGAATCACTTCGCCCGGAAATGCACAACGGCTCCCGCTGGTGCCAAGCGGGAGCCAGTCACGACACGTCCCCCCCTCTCGGGGGAACTCGTGGCCACAGGAGCCTTTCGACGCCTGTGTTCACTGGGACCGGGACCCGACGATCTGTGGTGCAGGGCGATCGGTGCGGGTGGGAGACGGTGGTGCTGCCTCCGCTTGGCGGGATCGGCGCCACCGTGGAGCATGGTGGCACTGATCGGTCAACACGGAAGACTAGCGGATCATTCCGCCGGGGGCCCAATCCAGCCGTGCCCGCCACTCGTCCCGGTGAGCTCGACGAGCCGCCACCCCGCGGCCAGCCTGCCGAGGTCCTCGCCGTCGACGACGTAGGGCGTGGGGCCGGCGAGGTCGACGAGCAGTGCCTCGGCCCCGTCCTGGACCGCCGCCGTGGCCGCGGTGGCGGTCGTGACCGGCACCGGACGCGCGTCCGGGTCCCAGCGGGTCATCGTCTCGGTGGAGGTGAAGGCCAGCAGGCCCTTGCTCCCGTCCGCGGCCTGGACGAGCACGGCGGCCATGTCGGAGGACTTGTCGTGCGCCAGCCCGTGCTCGTCGATCTCGACCTCACCGAGGACGGCGACGACCGGCACGAGCAGCCGGGCGTCCTGGAGCGCCGACAGGACGGCACCGGAGGTGACGGTGCCGGCCGCATGCCCGGCCAGCGCCTGCACCACGCGTACGTCGGCCGCGCCGTCGTCGTCGGCGAACCCGGGGTCCGGGATGGTGCGCACGAGGTCGTCCGGATGGGAGGTGTCGTCGGGAGCCACTGCGCCATCCTCTCGCGGGCATGGTGCGCTGTGGGAGTCTGGGGCCGTGGAAGGGACTACCTGGGCCGCACTGACCGCAGCGCTGACGGTGGCCGGCGCCATCTGGACGTGGATCGCGTTCCGCCGACGCGGGGCGGCCAACGGCCTGCGCGCGATGGGGTTCACCCTGCTCCCTGCAGCCGCGTGGCTGACGGGCACGCTGGAGATGGTCGTCGAGATCGCCGGCTCGGTGACCGACTGGGCCACGAGCCTGGTCTTCAACGTGCTCACGTGGACGGGCGTGGGTCTCGCCGGTCTGGCGGTCGTCCTCTTCGTGGTGAGCGGGTTCATCCGCGACCGCCAGCTCGCGCGCGGCCAGGCGGCGGGCAGGGCGGGCCGGACGGGCAGGACGCCGGGCGCCCAGTCGCAGGGGCTGCCCGAGGCGTCGTCGACGCGCTCGAAGGCGAGCGGCGGGTCGCCCATCGACGACGACCTGGCCGACATCGAGGCGCTGCTCAGGAAGCGGGGCATCGAGTGAGCGATCACTTCGTCGACCGCAACCGCCTGTGGTCGAGGCTCAACACTGCCCTCGAGGCGCTCCCCGAGCCTCCGTCGACACCGATCGCCGTGGTCGACCTCGACGTCTTCGACGCCAACGCCGACGACCTGGTCCGTCGCGCCGGCGGCAAGCCGATCCGGGTCGCCTCGAAGTCCTTGCGGGTGCCGGCGCTGATCCGGCGGGCGCTGGCCCACGACGGGTTCGCCGGCGTGCTGGCTTACACCCTCGCCGAGGCGCTGTGGCTGCACGAGACCGGGGTCAGCGACGACATCGTGGTGGCGTACCCGACGGTCGACGCGGCCGCGCTGCGGCGGCTGACGTCGTCGCCGTCCGCGGCCGCCGCCATCACGCTCATGGTGGACGATCCCGCCCACCTCGACGCGGTCGACGCCACCCGCGCCTCGCTCGCCGTGCCGATCCGGGTCGCCCTCGACGTCGACGCCGGGCTGCGGGTCGGCGGCCAGCACATCGGCCCGAAGCGCTCCCCCCTCTTCGACACCGCGGACGTCGTCGCCCTCGCCCGGCGGGTGGTCGGACGCCAGGGCTTCCGGCTCGTCGGCATGATGACCTACGAGGGCCAGGTCGCGGGCGTCCAGGACGACGTGCCCGACCAGCGCACGAAGTCCCTGCTCGTACGCCGCCTCAAGCAGGCGTCGATGGCGCAGCTCGAGGTGCGCCGGCGCGAGATCTCCGGGGCCCTGGCCCCGATCGTCGAGCTGGAGTTCTGGAACGGCGGCGGCTCCGGGTCGGTCGAGGCGACAGCGGCGGACGGCGCGGTCACCGAGATCGCAGCCGGTTCGGGCCTGCTGGTGCCGGGCATCTTCGACCACTACGCGTCGTTCGAGCCGCGGCCGGCGGCGTTCTTCGGGCTGCGGGTCTCGCGCAAGCCCCAGCCGACCATCGCGACGGTGCACGGCGGTGGCCTCATCGCCAGCGGCGCGACCGGCGCGGACCGCTCCCCCGTGCCGTGGGCGCCTCCCGGTCTCCACCTGACCGGCCTGGAGGGTGCCGGCGAGGTCCAGACGCCCCTGACCGGCCACCCCGCCACGCTGCTCGGGATCGGCGACCTCGTCTGGTTCCGCCACGCGAAGTCGGGCGAGCTGTTCGAGCACGTCCGGGAGGTGCACCTGGTCCGCGGTGACGCGGTCGTCGAGGTGGTGCCGTCCTACCGCGGGTCCGACCGCGTCTTCTGATGGCCGCCGACCCCGACGGGGTGGCCCGGGAGGTGGCCGAGCAGGTGCTCGCCGCTCCGCCCACCCTGGGACGCGGACGGCTGGTCTGCATCGACGGTCCCGCCGGGTCGGGCAAGACCACGCTGGCCGAGGCCGTCGCCCGCATCGTCCCCGGCACCGACATCGTGCACTGCGACGAGCTCCTGGAGGGCTGGGGCGGGCTGCCGGGGCTGGCTGCCACCGTGCAGTCGCTGCTGACCCCGCTCGCCGCCGACCGGCCGGGCGAGTGGCGGCGATGGGACTGGCTGGCCGACGGCTGGGCGGAGACGCACGTCGTACGTCCGGGCGGGCTGCTGGTGCTGGAGGGGGTCGGCTGCTGGTCCCCCGCGATCGCCGGCCTGGTCGGGCACCTGGTCTGGGTCGAGGCGGACTCCGGGTTGCGGCTGGCGCGCGGCATCGCGCGCGACGGGGAGGCCATGCGCCCCCAGTGGGAGCAGTGGCGGCACGACGAGGACGCGTTGTTCGCGCGGCTCGGCACCCGTGACCACGCCGACCTGGTGGTGACCACCGGTTGAGGAGGGGCTACTCGTCGAGGTGGTAGGAGTCCTGGCGGTAGGACTGCCGGAAGCCCGCCCGCTCGTAGAGGCCGAGGGCGCCCGTAGGGTTGGCCGTGTCGACGTTGAGGCTGGCGGTGACGTAGCCGGCGTCGCGACCGAGCGCGAGGACCTGGCGCAGCAGCGACCCGGCGATGCCCCGCCTCCGGTGCCGGCGGAGCGTCCCGACGTAGGGCACGTGCAGCTCGGGACCCGCACCGCCCGAGGGCGGCACGGCGTACTCGTGCGCGAAGACGTAGCCGGCCACGGATCCTTCCTCGTCGCGGGCCACCAGTGAGAGGTGGTGACGGTCGTGTGCGGCCCGGACCATGAACGTCGCCCAGAAGCCCGCACTGATCGGCACGCCGTCGGGCTGGTCGGCGAATGCCTCGTTGTGGGCCAGCCGCAGCTCCTCGCCCTGCTCTGCCTCGAACGTGGAGACGCGCAGCCCTGCCGGGAGGTCCGGGCCGGAGACCGGTTCGCTGAGGTCGGCGACCATCAGGAAGCTGTGCCGGCCGGGGTGCATGCCGGCCGCGGCCATCAGGTCGGCCTGGTCGTCGCGACCGGCGAGGGCCGTCGCGGAGAACCTGGCGGGCACGTGCGGTGCGTCATGGGCGTGGATCGCGCGGGACCGGTCGAGGGAGCGCGCCAGCATGAGCGTGCCGATGCCCTCGCCGAGCCGGCTCGGGTCGACGTCGCCGAACAGGACGAAGCGCTGGCCCGCCTCGCGCGGCACCCCGGGCATGACGGTCGTGTAGGCGACGAGGTCGTCCCCGTCGTAGGCGCCCTCGAACACGGCGTCGGGCTTGTCCGACATCAGCTCGCGCACCTCGACCGGGCCCAGGCAGAAGCCGGTGGGGTGGTCGGCCTCGATGCGGGTCATCAGGTCAGCCAGCGCAGGAGCGTCGTCCACGGTCAGCTCGCGCGGGGTGATGCCCATGGCGGAAGGCTAGTGATGCCTAGGGTGGTGGTCATGGTGTCTCCCAGCGGCGAGCAGTTCGAGATCTCGGCGGCGGGATACGTCGCGGTGGTCACCGAGAGCGGGGCCGCCCTCCGCAGCCTGCGCCACCACGGACGCGACCTGGTCCACGGGTTCGGAGAGGACGAGATGTCCCACGGTGGCCGCGGCCAGCTGCTGGTGCCGTGGCCGAACCGGATCCGCGACGGCCGCTACACCTTCGGCGGCCGTGACCTCCAGCTCGGCCTCACCGACCCGGGTCGTGGCAACGCCTCCCACGGGTTGGCGCGCTGGGCTGCGTGGACGCTCGAGGAGCACACCGGCACGTCGGTGTCGCTGGTCTACCGCCTGATGGCGCAGACCGGCTACCCGTGGGTGCTCGACCTGCACGTGCTCTACGACCTCTCGGCCGACGGCCTCGTCGTCACCCAGACCGCCACCAACCTCTCGACCGAGCCCGCGCCGTACGCCAGCGGTGCGCACCCCTATCTCTGCGTCGGGGACGCGGTCGAGGACCTCGAGCTCACCCTGCCCGCCCACGAGCGGATGCTGGCCGACGACCGGCAGCTCCCCACCGGAACGGTGCCTGTCGCGGGGGCGTACGACTTCAGGTCGCCTCGCCGGATCGGCGACCTGGTGCTCGACGACGGCTTCGGCTCGCTCGACCGCGTCGACGGACGGGCAACCGTGACCCTGGTCGAGCCCTCGAGCGGGCGCGGCGTCGCGCTGTGGGTCGACGAGCGGCACCGCTGGCTGCAGGTCTACACGGCTCCGTCGGACGGGCCGCGACCGGCGCTCGCCGTGGAGCCGATGACGGCGCCGGCCGACGCGTTCAACTCCGGCACCGACCTGGTCTCCCTGGCCCCCGCCGGCACGACCGGCGACGAGCTCTCAGCGTCGTGGGGCATCCACGCGCTGTGAGGGGTGGTCACCGCCCGGCAGCAGCCGACGGTCCACCCGCAACCGGTCGGGGAGGGTGATCTCGACGTACTCGTTCTGGTCGGGCTCGGTGGTCGATCGGCCGCCCGCGGCCGGGAAGTTGTTGTCGTTCATCACCGCGATGGTGCGGGCGTCGAGGACCTCCACGTCCTCGATGGTGAAGAACGGGAAGGTGAACGGGTCGCCGTGGGGCGAGAGGCCGTCGGGGTTGGCGACGTCCATCAGGTCGACGAGCAGCCGCTTGCCCACCCACCCGTCGCGGTCCCGGTCACGCAGGTCGACGAGGTAGATCCGCTTGAAGACGGCGGTCGCGCCCTGACCGTTGTCACGCTCGATCACGAGCGCCTCGTGCCTGTTGACCTGGATGAAGTCGCCGAGCGCGTGCGCCGGGTCCTCCATGCGGTAGCGCAGGAACCCGTCGTCGAACGCGCCGTCGCGGACCGTGTAGATCCGCAGCGCGTCGGCCATGCCGGCGGCCCTGTCCTCGTCGGTGGCGCCCTCCAGCATCGGCCGGAGCACCGTGCCGTCCGGGCTGATGGACATCCCCTCGAAGCCCTTCGAGCTGGGCAGGTTGGGGGTGGCTCCGGCGAGGGTCGGGTTGGAGGGACTCCTCACCCCGGGCGTCGGCACGGGCGCCTCCAGCAGCCTCCCGCGGCTGTCGAAGTGGAGGACGTAGGGCCCGAGCTCCTCGCCGATCCAGAACGAGCCGTCGGGCGCCACCTGGAACGACTCGGGGTCGAAGTCCCATCCGGTGAGCCTGCGGTCCGGCGCCGGGCAGGTGTATCCCGCCGGCAGCGAGGCCGCCGCCTCGCACCCGCCGTCGCGCCAGGTGGTCCAGGGGATCAGGCGGTCGGGGTCGCTGAGGACTGCCACGGTGCGGTCGTACGTCGTGGTGCCGTCCCCGTCGGGGGCGTCGGTCTCCGGGACGATCCGGTGCACGGACAGCAGGAAGTCGGCGCTGTTGGCCTTGGTGCCGAAACCGTTGTCGGAGAGCACCAGGAAGGAGCCGTCGGCGAGCGCGTGGGTGCCGGAGAAGCCCTGGACCGGCTGCCCGGGGTACGGGGCAGGGACCGCGGTGCTGCCCGAGCTCCAGTGGCCGCTGGGCTCGCTGCCGGGGACGAAGGTCGTCGCCGGCAGCACCGACCAGGCCGACAGGGTGGGCACGCCGGCGTCACCGGGACGGCCCCGGTCGGGGGCGGCGGTCGCGGTTGCGGGTACGAGGGCGGCGGTGGCGAGCAGGGTCGCGGCGAGCGCTGCCGTGCGATGTCCGAGGGTCATGCGCCGAGCCAACCGCCTGCTGGTGACCGCGCGGCGACGGGCGGCTGACGGGAGGGTGACGCCTCTCAGACGTGCCGCGAGGACCCGCGGTCGATCAGCGCGCGCAGCTGGCGTACGCCGTCGCGGGCGACCCGGCCGTCCGAGCCCTGGAGCGCCATCGCCGAGATGGTGGTGCCGTCGGCGAGGTCGAGCGTCGCCCACGGCGCCCCCTCGGGCAGGTGGATGCCGAGGACCTGCTCCCACTCGAGGTGCCGGGTCCGGAAGCCGTTGACCACGACCAGCCCGTCGGTCGTGGCGGTCACCCGCGCGCGGCCGAGGGCCCAGCCGATGACGGCGAACCCGGCGCCCATGACCAGGAGCGTGATCCGCTGGAGGATGTTGAAGCGGTCGCGGACCGACTCGTCGAAGCCGAACCAGGCCGCCGCGCACACCACGAAAAGCATCAGCCCGAACCCGATCACGGCGATGCGCACGCCCATGGGCCGCCAGGTGCGCGGCAGGGGCGGGAGCCCGCTCCCGGGCGTGGGGTCAGAGGCGGCAGGCATGGATGTCCGTGAGCAGGATCGCGCGGGCGCCGATCGAGTAGAGGTCGTCCATCAGCCGCTGCGAACCCGCACGCGGCACCATCACGCGTACGGCCACCCAGCCGGCCTTGCCGAGGGGAGAGATCGTCGGCCCCTCGCGCCCCGGCGCCAGCTCGGTGGCCCGGTCGAGGTGGGCCTCCTCGATGTCGTAGTCCATCATCACGTAGCTGCGCGCCACGAGGACGCCCTCGACGCGACGACGGAAGATCTCGAAGTCCTCGGGCACCTCGCCGCCGCGCGTGATCAGCACGGCCTGCGAGTCGAGGATGACGTCGCCGAAGGTCGCCAGGCCGGCTGCCCGCAGCGTGGAGCCGGTCTCGACCACGTCGGCGATGACGTCGGCCACGCCGAGCTGGATGCTGGTCTCGACCGCGCCGTCGAGGCGCGTGACGGTGGCGTCGATGCCGTGGCGGAACAGGTAGTCCTCGACCACACCGACGTACGACGTGGCGATCCGCAGGCCGTTGAGGTCCTGCAGGGAGGAGTAGCGACCCGCGGGGCCCGCGAAGTGGAAGCGGGAGCGGCCGAAACCGAGACCCATCACCTCGTCGGCCTTGGCGCCGGAGTCGAGGAGTAGGTCACGACCGGTGATGCCGACGTCGAGCGTGCCCTCACCGACGTAGAGCGCGATGTCGCGCGGGCGCAGGTAGAAGAACTCGACGTCGTTCTCGGTGTCGACGAGCGCGAGCTCCTTGGAGTCGCTGCGCTGGCGGTATCCCGACTCGCGGAGGATGTCGGAGGCGGCCTGGGACAGCGACCCCTTGTTGGGGACGGCGATGCGGAGGGTCATGCGAAGGTCACCTGGTTCTCCCAGCTGTGTCTCACAGGTGGGCGTAGACGTCGTCGAGGGTCAGTCCGGAGGCGAGCATCAGGACCTGGGCGTGGTAGAGCAGCTGGCTGATCTCCAGCGCGGTCGCGTCCTTGCCCTCGTGCTCGGCGGCCATCCAGGACTCGGCGGCCTCCTCCAGCAGCTTCTTGCCGATGGCATGGACCCCGGCGTCGAGCTGGGCGACCGTGCCCGAGCCCTCGGGGCGCTCCTCGGCCTTGGTGGACAGCTCGGCCCACAGCTCCTCGAACGTCTTCACGGGGGTCAAGCCTAGGCCGTCCCCTGTGCGGGTCGGACAGGAGGAACCACTGGCGGACACCGCCTCCCCCGTGCGCGGCGTCGAGCCGGGCCCGGCTCCGTCCTGTCCGACGCGCCTCCCGGGTCAGGCCGGCACGCCGAAGAAGGGGCAGAGCACCCCCCAGTCCGCGGACACGATGCCCGAGACATCGACGTCACCGCTCACGGCGTCGTAGGTGACCCGGCCCGCGTCCTTGACCACCCAGCCCTCGCCGGCGAGGTTGATCGTCCAGCGGCCCCCGGAGGAGGTGGTGCTCCCGCTGACGAAGTCGAAGACGATCCGGTCGACGCCGCTGCCCTCGACGGTCTGGCCGGTGGTCGAGTGCGTGGCGCCGCCGGCGTACTTGAGCAGGAGGACCATCCCGGTCGTGGTGCCGTCCGCGTCGACCAGCGGGGTCATCGAGTAGCGGTTGCGGCGCGGGTCGGTGACGAGCGCCGACAGGACCTGCGAGCCGTCCGAGCAGGTGGCCAGCACGAGCTGGTCGTGGCCGTCGATCGGCAGCCACTCCCTGGCCTCGGCGGGCGCAGCGGCGCTGAGGGCGAACAGGCTTGCGGCGGCCACCGAGGCGGCGGTGCGTGAGAGCTTCACTGGAGTGTCCCTTCGGTCAGGATCCGGGAGCTTCCCGGCAGGCACAGCCAAGGTGACTCCGGTCGCGACCGACTCACGATCCGCTCACGGCCGCCGCCGCGGTCCCGGTCAAGGCCCCGGGCACGTCTCGCGCCACGGCACGCCCGGACGGATCACGGCCCACTCGTCCCTGCTCAGCTGGCGTCCGGCGAGCGCACAGGCGCGCGCCACCCACCCTGCGGGGTCGAGCGCGAGGTCGCGGACGCGGCCGGGCCGGCCGAGGCTGCCGCCCTCGAACCAGGCCCGCAGCGTGACCGGCGTGCCTGACAGGAAGCCGGGGGCGTTCTCCTCGGTGACCGGCAGGCCGATCGGCGACCAGGTCGCGGGCTCCCAGAGCCGCACGTCACCGTCGGTACCGAGGCTCGCCACCACGGCGCCCACCTGCACGATGTCGATGACGAACCCGGCCGAGACCTCGCGTGGCGGAGCCACGGTCTCCAGGGATCGACCGTCCAGGAACAGCATGCGCCCGTCGAGGACCCCGACGGCCAGCTCCGTGCCGGACCAGCCGAGCGCCGTGCCGTTGAGCGCTGTGGCGGAGGCGCTCTCGAGCTCGCGGGTCGCGAGGACCTCCTGCGACGCCACGTCGAGCAGGAGCACCCGTGCGTCCCGTACGACGGCCGCTGTGGCGCCGTCGCCGTCGATGCGGACGACTCCGTCGTAGGAGGTGATCGGCTCCCGGTCGACGACCGGGCCGGCGAGCTCGCCCGCTCCCAGGTCCACGACGGCGATGCCGTCACGGCCGTTGACCACGGCGTACCGGCCATCGGGTGTCACGGCCACACCCACGGGGTCCCAGGGCAGGCGGATGGCGTGGCGCAGCGCGCCGGACGACGGGTCCCACACGGCGACGTAGCCGCGGTCCTGCCTGAGGCTCGCGCGTCCGACCACGTTGACCGCCCCGACAGCCACGCTCCCGTCCCCGGCCATCGCCACTGCCCACGGCTGGCAGGCGCAGCGCGCAGGCATCGCGAGCTCGGTGGCGTCACCCGAGGCGGGATCGAGGAGGAATGCCTCGTTGACGGCGGTCTCGACGTAGTCGATCGCCACCACGCGGGTGCCGTCGAGACTGGTCTGGCCGGAGAACGGGCTGGTGCCGAGCTCGGTGGAGGACCACAGGCCGCCGGCGTCCCCGAGCGTCCACGTCGACAGCAGGCCGTCGCGGCCCGCGGACCAGAGGAACCTGCGGTCATCACCCGCGACGACGGGAGCCATCACCGCCCCGCTGTGCGCGCCGGTGAACTCGTCCAATAGTCGTCCCCGGCGGTCGCGTGCCTGCACCGTCTCCCCCGCCCCGATCACGAAGGTACGCCCGTCCGGTGCCCAGTCGACGCCGTCGTCGAACGAGGAGACCGTCATCTCCTGTCCGCGGGGCTCGAAGGTCCGGGAGTCACGCAGCCGGAGTCGCACGCGGTCCGGCCGGGAGCGGTCGGCAGTCAGGACCAGCCCTCCGTCGGGTGACACGCTGGCGACGGAGAAGCCGAGGGTGCGGAGGGTGCCTGGCCGGTCGGGGTCGAGGACGTGACCGACGTCGAGGGGAGCCTCGTAGCTGAGCCGCCCGTCGGGCCACGCGCGGAGCAGTCCGGGGTAGGCGTCGGTCTCGAGCGCCACGGCGCGGAGCGCCCGTCCGGCCGGCGAGGCGGTGACCAGGTGCGTGGGCGTCAGCACCGCCACGCGACCGTCGGACAGCCACACGGCGTCCAGCAGCTGTGGGTCCCGCTCGCCGACGAGGCGCGTCAGGTCGTCGGGGTCGAGGGACCACTGGGTCCTCCCGGACGCGTCGTCCCACAGCTCGACGCCGGAGCCGCCGCTGTCGTCCCAGAACGTGACGAGGAAGCCGCCCTCGGCCCCGTGGACGGCGCTGACGTGCCCGGCGTCCGGGACCTCCCGCGACCACACCTCCTCCCCCGTGGCGGCGTCGACCCCGATCACCCGGGGGTCGTACTCGGCCACCGCGACGACCGTGCCGTCGTGGCTGGCGTCGGCACGGAGGAAGGGCGTCTCGGCACGTCGCTGCCGGAGCAGGTCGGGCGTGCGTGCCAGCAGGCTGAGCAGAGCGCCGTGGGTCTCGGGGCCGGGCTCGGTGCGCACCGCCTCCACGGCCTGCAGCAGTGCGAGGTCGAGCTGCTCCTCGTTGAGCGATGCCGCCGCCAGCCGACGGGCGTCGGCGGCGACCGCCGCTGCCGCCTGGCGATCGCGCGCCTGTGCTGTCTGCTGCCGGGACACGGCCGCCAGCACGCCGGCGACCACGGCCACCAACAGGAGCACGACGGCGAGGGTCAGCAGGAGGCGCAGGGACCGGTTCTGGCGCTCGCGCTGCGCCGCTCGTTGCTCGGCGCCGCGCCGCTCCTCGTCGACCGCCTCCTCGGCCCGGGCCAGGAAGTCGCGCTCGACCGATGTCGACTCGTCGGGGTAGGCGGCCAGCACGTCGAGCGCGGACTGCAGGCCGGCCCCACGCCACAGCAGCCCCGGGTCGCGGCCCTGCTCGTCCCACTGCCCGGCGGCGACGGCCAGGCGCTGCTGGACCGTACGGGTGCTGACGTCGTCGGCGAGCCACCGCGCGAGCCGGGGCCACTCGCGGAACAGCGACTCGTGCGCGACCTCGACGGAGTCCCCGGTCAGTGTCAGGAGCCGCGCTCCTGCGAGCGCGGCCGCCACGTCGCCCGTGTTGCCCGACAGCCCCTCGAGCTCGGCCACCGGGACCCGGCGGCGGACCACCTCACCACTGCCGCTGCGGCCCGCCAGCCGCAGCAGGACGACCCGCGCAGTGCCGCGGTCGGCCTCGGGCAGGGAGTCGTACGCCTCCTCGGCGAGGTGCGCGACCGCGCCGGGCAGGCCGCCGATCGCCACGTAGTCACCGTAGGTGAGCCGGTGGTCGTGACGGCGCTCCCAGAGCTGGAGGAGCGAGGTCGAGAGGAGGGGCAGCAGGCCGGGCTCCTGGCCCGCGTCGTCGGTCAGCGTCTCGGCCAGGCCGGTGTCGAGGGTCAGCCCGGCCGCCCGGGCGGGCACCTCGACCATCCGCCGCACCTCCGCCGCGCTGGGAGCGCCCACCAGGAGCGTGGCGTCCCGGGCCAGGGACGCCAGCGCGGCGTGCTCGGCGATCCTGGGGAAGTAGTCGCCCCGTACGACGAGCACCACGCGCGCGTCGGTCTCGTGCGCGATCCCGGCGAGGGCGTCGAGGAAGGACTCGCGCTCGCGGTCGTCGTCGCACGCCGTCCACACCTCCTCGAGCTGGTCCACGACGAGCACGGTGCGGCGCACGTCGTCGGTCCCACCCTGCTCCGCGAGCCGCAGCAGCAGGTCGCCGAGCGAGGGTGACGCCTGAGCCGCCCCCAATGCCACCGTGGCGAGCTCGCGCATCGGTGAGGCGCCGGGGCGCATCACCAACGTGGTCCAGCCGGCGCTCCCGGGCAGGGCGTCCTCCGCGAGTGCGCCGAGCATGCCTGCCCGAACGAGGGACGACTTGCCGCTGCCCGACGCGCCGACCACGGCAACCAGCGGCTCGGAGGAGAGGCGTGCCAGCAGCTCGGCGACCAGGCGTTCGCGCCCCGCGAACCAGGGATGGTCCTCGACGTCATAGGTCTCCAGACCGCGCCACGGGCACACGTCGGGCGGCAGGGTCCGCGGCGCTCCCCCCGTCTGCAACGCGTAGATGCCTTCCACCAGTGCCGACCGGCCACCGCGCAGGGCATAGCCGGCGGCGGCCACGGACCCGACCTCCTCGCGCACCACCCCAAGGCTCTCGGCCCGCGAGGCAGTCGGGGCCTGGTCCGCGCCACCGACGGTCGGTCGCGCCACCGGCTCGGGCAGCCGCATCAGCGCCGGGTCCTGGGCGAGCACGCGCGCGTGCAGGTCGCGCAGCTCGGGTCCCGGGTCGACGCCGAGGTCCTCGGCGAGGCGGCTGCGCGCCCGTTCGACGGCACCCAGCGCCTCGCCCTGACGACCCGCGCGGAACAACGCCAGCACGAGCACGCCCCAAGCCCGTTCGCGCCAGGGGTGCTCGGCGACCAGCTGCTCGACCTCCGGGACCGCGGCGGCGGACCTGCCCAGGTCGACCTCCGCGGCCCACCGGTCCTCGCGCGCACTCACCCGGATCTCCTCGAGGCGTTGCCGTTCCGCCCGGCCGAAGCCGGTCTCCTCGAACCCGGCGTAGGCCGGTCCGCGCCACAGGTCGAGCGCCTCGCGCAGGATGTCGGCCGCCTCGTCCGGTCGGCCCGCATCCAGCGCGGCACGCCCGGCCGCAGCGAGGTGCGCGAACCGTCCGGCGTCGACCTCGTGCTCGGACACGGCCAGCCGGTAGCCCGACCCCTCGGTCACCACGATGGTCGGAACGCCTCGGCGCTCGGGCTCCAGCGCGTTGCGCAGCCGGAGGACGTAGGTCTGCAACGCCTTGCCGGGCGACCGGGGAGGCTGGTCGTCCCACAGCGAGTCGGCGAGCTCGTCGATGGTGACGACGCGGCCCCCGGCCGCGACGAGGTGCGCCAGAAGCGTGCGCTCCTTGCCTCCCACGACGTCCACGGGGCCACGCGGCCCGTGCACCGCGAGGGGGCCGAGCACGCTGAAGCGCATGGCCAGATGGTAGGGACGCATCGTGGTCAGCGGGGCAGGTTCGGCAAACGCCTCGGGGCCCGGGTGCGGCCGCCGACGGCTCGTACGGTTGCGGTCATCCCCCCAGGGTGGGAGGTGGCGGTCGAGATCTGGTCTCGGTCCGGTGTCGGCTCAGCCGCGGACGGCCCGGACCACGCGCGCGGTGTCGAGCGCGGCGGCCGTGGCCTCCCAGCCCTTGTCCTCGGCCGACCCCTCGAGCCCCGCGCGGTCGAGGGCCTGCTCCTCGGTGTCGCAGGTCAGCACGCCGAAGCCCACCGGGATCGCGTGGTCGACGCTGACCTGGGTCAGGCCGTCCGTCGCGGCCGAGCAGACGTAGTCGAAGTGCGGGGTGCCCCCTCGGATCACCACGCCCAGCGCCACCACCGCGTCGTACCCGGCCCGGGCCAGCGCGGCGGCGACGACGGGCAGCTCGAACG
Organism: Nocardioides ganghwensis; assembly: GCF_014779655.1. Lineage (GTDB taxonomy): Bacteria > Actinomycetota > Actinomycetes > Propionibacteriales > Nocardioidaceae > Nocardioides > Nocardioides ganghwensis. The sequence continues at coordinate 173,543 of NZ_JACXYX010000010.1, read as the reverse complement.
TGCCGGGGACCCGGATGACCTCCGGCTCGCTGACCCCGTACGCCGCGAGCGCGCGCTCGGCGCCGGCGACGAGGCCGTCCATCACCTGCGTGTGCCAGGTGGCGGCGACGACCGCGACCTTGAGGCCGCTCGCGTCGTAGGGCTGGGCGGTGGGGGCTCCGGCGCCGCTCATCGTGCTTCTCCTTCGCTGGGGTCGTGCTCGTCCTGGTGGTCGACCGCGAGGTCGGGCAGCTCGTGGCCCATCCGGTCGCGCTTGGTCCGCAGGTAGGTCAGGTTGTGGTCGGTGGGGTGGGGCGTGATCGGCACCCGCTCGGTGACCCTGATCCCGAAGTCCTCCAGGCTGGAGACCTTGTCGGGGTTGTTGGTCATCAACCGCACGGCGCCGATGCCCAGGTCGCGCAGGACCTGGGTGGCGGTGCCGTAGTGCCGCGCGTCGGCGGGCAGGCCGAGGTCGAGGTTGGCGTCCACGGTGTCGCGACCGCCGTCCTGCAGCTGGTAGGCCTGCAGCTTGGCGACCAGGCCGATGCCCCGCCCTTCGTGGCCACGGAGGTAGACCACCACTCCCTTGCCCTCCTCGACGATCGCTCGCAGGGCCTCGTCGAGCTGGGGCCCGCAGTCGCAGCGCTCGCTGCCGAAGACGTCGCCGGTCAGGCACTCGCTGTGCACCCGGGTCAGGACCGGCTCGCCGGCCGCGACCGCTCCCGCGATGTCGCCGTGGGCGAGCGCGACGTGCTCGCTGTCGTCGATGGTGATCCGGTAGCCGTACGCCGTGAACTCGCCGTGGCACGTGGGCAGCCGGGTCTCCGCGACCCGCTCGACGTGCCGCTCGTGGCGGCGGCGGTAGCGGACCAGGTCCTCGATGGAGATCATCGCGAGCCCGTGCTCGTCGGCGAACTCCCGCAGCTCGGGGCCGCGCTTCATGGTCCCGTCGTCGTTGACCACCTCGACGAGCACACCGGCCGGGGTCAGGCCCGCGAGCCTGGCCAGGTCGACGGCCGCCTCGGTGTGCCCGCGACGCACCAGCACGCCACCCTCGCGGTAGCGCAGGGGGAACACGTGCCCGGGACGGGTGAGCTCCCACGGCTCGGTGGCCGAGTCGGCGAGGGTGCGCGCCGTGTGGGCGCGGTCGGCGGCGCTGATGCCCGTGGAGACCCCGTCGCGGGCGTCGACGGAGATCGTGTACGCCGTGCGCAGCCGGTCCTTGTTGTGCGGGGTCATCAGCGGGATCTCGAGCCGCTCGAGCATGGCGCCCGGCATCGGCACGCAGATGACGCCGCTGGAGTGGCGGATGGTGAAGGCCATCAGCTCGGGCGTCGCCTTCGCCGCAGCGAAGATGATGTCGCCCTCGTTCTCGCGGTCCTCGTCGTCCACGACGACCACGGCCTTGCCGGCGGCGATGTCCTCGATCGCCCGCTCGACGGGGTCCAGTCGCACGCTCATGCCGCGACCACCTCCTTCTCCTCCTCGACGGCCTCGACCACGGTCCGGCTGTCGCGCCACCAGACGAAGAAGCCGATGACGACGAAGACGGCGTAGAACAGGTACATCCCGGCCGTCGGGTAGTACTCGGCCCGGATCAGCGAGGTCACGCCGACGACGTCGACCAGGACCCAGACCAGCCAGAACTCCACCCAGCCCCGGGCCATGCCGTAGGTCGCGAGCATCGAGCCGGCGAGGATCCAGGCCTCGGTGAGCGGCCCCCACGACCCGAGCACGCGGGTGAGCAGGACGTACGCCGCGGCGTAGCCCACGACACCGAGCACGAGGAGCTGTCCCCGCTCGGCCCACGTCGCCCAGCGTGGCGCGATCGCGCCACCGTCCGAGGCACCGCCGGCGTTGCGCGCCTGCGACCAGCGCCACCACCCGTAGACCGACACAGCCGCGAAGAACACCTGGCGGCCGGCCTGGCCCCACAGGGGCTCCTCGACGGCCCCGGAGAACTCGCCCGTGGCGAAGACGGTGAAGAGCAGCAGGTTGCCGACGAGACCGACGGGCCACGCCCACACGAAGCGCTTCATCCCGAGGATCGCGCTGGCCAGGCCGAACAGGTTGCCGATCACCTCGCGGGCGCCGAGGGCGCCGCCCGGCACCGGGATGGTGCCGTGGACCAGCCATTCGAGCAGGGACATCATTCTTCCTCGTCGTTCGCGGTGGTGGGGGCCGCGGCGGTTGCCGGGGCGTAGGCGCCGAGCAGCTTCTCGACGTGCTTGGCGATGACGTCGGCCTCGAGGTTCACCAGGTCGCCGACCCGGCGGCTGCCGAGCGTGGTGCGGGCGAGCGTCTCGGGGATGAGGCTGGCGGTGAAGCTGGCCTCCCGCGCCTCGACGACGGTGAGGCTCACGCCGTCGACGGTGATCGAGCCCTTGTCGACGACGTAGCGCGCGAGGTGCGCCGGCAGGGAGATCTCGACGACGTCCCAGTGCTCGCTGGGAGACCGCGAGATCACCTCGCCCACACCGTCGACGTGGCCCTGCACGATGTGGCCGCCGAGCCGCTTGTCGACGGTGACCGCCCGCTCGAGGTTGACCCGGTCACCGGGGACGGCCCCGCGCAGCGAGGTCTTGTCGAGCGTCTCCTGCATCAGGTCAGCGGTCCAGCGACCCCCACCGATGTCGGAGACCGTGAGGCAGCAGCCGTTGACGGAGATGGAGTCACCCAGCACGGTGCCCTCGAGCACGGTGTCGGCGGCCACGGTGAGCCGGATGGCATCACCCTGGTCGGTGACCTCTGCGATCGTGCCGAGCTCCTCGACGATCCCGGTGAACATCAGTTCCTCCTCAGGTGGGGGCGCATGGTCAGGCGCACGTTGGTGTCCTCGCCGTCGTGGCCCTGGAGCACCGTCACGTCGGAGACGTGCAGGTGGAGGGCGTCGGCGATGGTGCCGATGCCGAGGTCGCCGACCGCGGTGCGGCCGGCGCCGAGCAGCATGGGCGCGACGTAGGTGACGACCTCGTCGACCAGTCCGGCCGCGAGGAAGGCAGCGGCCAGGGTCGGCCCGCCCTCGAGGAACACGTGCTGGCGGTCGCGCGCGAACAGGTCAGCCAGCGCCTGCTCGGGGTCGCGGGTGCGCAGGCGCACCGTCTCGGCGCGGTCGTTGAAGATGCGGCGGTCGGCCGGCAGGTCGCGCAGCCCCATGACCGCGCGCAGGGGCTGGATCGCGACCGGCTCGTCGAGCTCGTCGCGCACGGTGAGCTCGGGGTCGTCGACCTCGACGGTGCTGGTGCCGACCAGCATCGTGTCGCACAGCGCCCGCAGGCGGTGCGTGTCCAGGCGCGCCGCGCGGCTGGAGACCCACCGGCTGGTGCCGTCGGCGGCGGCGCTGCGACCGTCGAGGGTGGTGGCGAACTTCCACGTGACGAACGGCCGGCGCCGCGCGATGGCGAAGGTCCAGGCCCGGTTGACCGCCTGCGCCTCCTCGATCATCTCGCCGCCGACGACCTCGATCCCGGCCTCGCGCAGCCGGCCGGCGCCGCCCACGGCGACCGGGTTGGCGTCGGGCTGGGCGAACACGACGCGTACGACACCCGCCGCGATCAGCGCCTCGCTGCACGGTCCGGTGCGGCCGGTGTGGTTGCAGGGCTCGAGGGTCACGACGGCGGTCGCGCCGCGAGCGGCCTCACCCGCCTCCGCGAGCGCCGCGGCCTCGGCGTGCGGCGTGCCGGCCCCGCGGTGGAAGCCCTCGGCGATCGTCGTGCCGTCCGGCGCGAGCAGCACGCACCCGACACGGGGGTTCGGGCCGAGAGGCACGCCGGGGGTGGTGGCGAGCGCCAGGGCGCGCCGCATGGCGCTGCGCTCCGCCTCGCTGGTCGTCATCTCCGCCTCCGGTCCGGTGTCTGGACTCAGGGGGGCGGCGACGGGGCGCGCCTCCGCGAGGAAGTGGCGCGCGAGCCGTCAGCGTGCACTTCTCATCCGGACTTTGACCGTCGGTCCAGGAGTTCCACCTGGTCAACCGGCCACTGGCGGTGGTCGGGTCGCGGACTGTGACCGCCGGTGCGGAGTTACACCGCCCCCAGAGCACGCAAGCTCTTCGTGCCGGTAACCATGCCACAACCGCGACCATTCCCTCACCGGCGTCCACGGGTGACGTGCGCAACACTCAGGCCTGGTCGAGGAACCTGTCGAAGACGCGGGCGCCGAACTCGAGCGCGTCGACGGGCACCCTCTCGTCGACGCCGTGGAAGAGGGCGGTGAAGTCGAGGTCCGCCGGCAGGCGCAGCGGCGCGAAGCCGTACGACCTCATGCCGAGCTTGCGGAAGTGCTTGGCGTCGGTGCCGCCGCTCATCAGGTAGGGCGCGACCAGCGCGTCGGGATCCTCCGCCAGCAGGCTCCGCGTCATCGCGGTCACCAGGTCCCCGTCGTACGGGGTCTCCCACGGGTCCTGCTTGGACTCGAACTCGAAGTCGATGCCGTCGCCGGCAAGCTCGCGCAGCGTCGCGAAGAACTCGTCCTCGTAGCCGGGCAGGAAGCGGCCGTCCACCGTTGCGTGGGCGTCGGTCGGGATGACGTTGGTCTTGTAGCCGGCCCGGAGCATCGTCGGGTTGGCGGTGTTGCGGATGACCGCGCCGAGCATCCGGGCGGCGTCGCCGAACTCCTCCACCAGCGCCTCGGCGTTGTCGGGGGTCGCCTCCGTGCCGGCGAGCTCCCCGACGGTGGCGAGCAGCACCTCCATCGTCGGCGTCAGCCGTACGGGCCACTGGTGGGCGCCGATCCGGGCGACGGCGCCGGCGAGGCGGGTGACGGCGTTGTCGTCGTTGATCATCGAGCCGTGGCCGGCCCGGCCCCTCGCCGTGAGCCGCATCCAGGCCATGCCCTTCTCCGCGGCCTCGATCAGGTAGACCCGGCGACCGCGCACCGTGGCGGAGAAGCCCCCGACCTCGCCCACGGCCTCGGAGCAGTCGGCGAACAGGTCGGCGTGCTGGTCCACGAGGATCCCGGCGCCGTGGTGGCCACCCGCCTCCTCGTCGGCGGTGAAGCAGAGCACCAGCTCCCGGTCGGGGGCGGCCTGCGCGGCGGCGCGGGCGCGTACGACGCTCAGCAGCATCGCGTCGAAGTCCTTCATGTCGACCGCGCCGCGGCCCCAGACGTGACCGTCCTTGATCTCGCCGCTGAACGGGTCGACCTGCCAGTCGGACGCCTCGGCCGGTACGACGTCGAGGTGACCGTGGACCAGCAGCGGGGCGCGACCGTCGCCGCCGCCCCAGCGCGCCACGACGTTGGCCCGCCCGGGGCGTCCCTCGATGATCCGGCTCTCGATCCCGACCTCGTCGAGCAGCGCGGCGACGTGCTCGGCGGCCTTGCGCTCCCCCGGCCCGTCGTCCGTGCCGTAGTTGGACGTGTCGATGGCGATCAGGTCCTGGCAGAGCTGGACGACCTCCCTGGCCGGGTCGTACGAACGGTCCTGCGAGCCGGCTGCCGGGCTGTCCGTGGGCGTCTGTTCCATGCCGTCCATCCTGCCCCACGAGCAAGCACCAGCCCCGATTCGTCGGCGGCGAAGTGCCTTGCTACTCTTCTCCAGCACTCGTCCGGGTGGCGGAATTGGCAGACGCGCTAGCTTGAGGTGCTAGTGCCCGTATTAGGGCGTGGGGGTTCAAGTCCCCCCTCGGACACAGAAGGACACGATCGAGCCCCAGGCCACCGGCCTGGGGCTTCGTCGTTGTCGTGGGTCGGCGTTGTCCTGGGTCAGCGACGGGACCATGCCGGCACGATCTCGACCCTGAAGCGGTCGTTGATCGGCTCGGTGAGCACCGGCACCGCTGTCGACACGGCGACCGGCGCGTCGGGATTGTCGGAGAGGGTCACGACGTGGATCCGGGTGGTGCCGTCCGGGGGGCCGCGCCGGAAGGCGAGCTGCCTTCCGTTCGGGGACCATGTCGGGTCCTGGTCGATCTCGTCGCCCTCGAGGAGGGGCCGGGCTGAGGCTCCCAGCTCGAGCGAGACGGTGAAGAGGTCCCTGTCCGGCGGCACGCCGTCGCCAGTGGAGCGCGTGAAGGCGATGGTGTTGGTGAGCGGCGAGAAGACGGCGTCACCGTCCCTCGACTGGTCGGGCATGAGCGCCCGGCGCGTGGTCGAGGGGTCGTCGAGCTCGAGGGTGAACAGGGTCCCCTCCATCGGCTTCGTCGTCTCCGTCTCCGAGCGCACCGCCGACCAGTACACGACGTGGTCGCCGTCGGGCGAGATCGTCGGGTCGCCCACGCGGCGGTCCGAGGTCTCGTCGAGGACGCGCGTGGCGCCGGTCGCCAGGTTGAGCTCCACCAGTCGGTACTGGCCGTCCTCACCGATGCACGGGGAGACGATGAGGTCCGGATCCTCGGGGTGCCGGGCGGGACGCTCCATGCTCTTCTCGCAGAGCTCGGGCGGTTCGCCGAACAGCGGATCTCCCGTCTGGTCCGCGGCCGACGGGTCGGCGACCAGCAGCCGGAAGGTGTCGCCTGTCTTCTCCGTGAAGATCAGCGTGTCGCGTTTGCGGCTGATCGACGCGCCTGCCCAGCGGGCGTTGCCGTCCGTCACCCGTTCCCAGCGATCTCCTTCCACGTCGACGCGGTACAGATCGAGCTGGGAGTCCTGCGGCCCGGCGGCGACGAGCAGCTGGTCGTCAGCCAGCGGCGACGCAGCAACCGGCAGGACCGTCGTCGCCCGGGCCCCATCCTCACCACCTTCCTCCACCCCGCCACCGGAGTCGGTGCCGGGCCCATCGCCGGAGTCGAGGGTGGCGAGTGCGAGCACCACCGCCACCACGGCTGCCGCGCCGCCCGCACCGATCGCAAGTCGGCGCCAGACCGAGCCGGGCAGCGGGTCCGACACCGGGTCTGGCGGCGGGGGTGGCGGGACGGCGTGGACGTCGTGGAAGATCGCCCCGTCCGGCGCACGCAGGAACAGCACCGGCGTCGCCCACTCGTCCCGGAACCCTCCCAGCAGCGCCTTGCGGGCACTGGTGACGGCCTGGTCGACCGGGAGTCCGTCGACGAGGGAGCCGTAGAAGTCACTGGTGAACGCGACGGCAGCGCGATCGCTGATGGGGAACTGCATCGCGACCACGGCGGTGGCGTCCTGCTGGACGAGTCCCTGGGCGATCCCACCGAACGGGTCGAGGGCGTCGGTGCGCGCCGAGCGGCAGGCGTTGAGCACCACCATGCGCAGCGGGTCGTGGTCGCGCACGAACGGTCCCAGCACCGACGACGTGATCGCAGCGCGGGCACCGTGCTCGTTCTCGAAGTAGATCACTCCCTCGCGGAGCCGTTCGTCGAAGTCGCCGTGGCCGACGAAGTGGATCACGTGTGTCTGGTGGTGCCGCAGCCACGGGCCGAGCTCTGCCACGACCGGGGAGGGCAGCCGGTCGAGCACCACCGACCCCGTCGCGACGCGGTCCGCCATCGCTTCGTTCAGCCGCTCCCACTCGGCCTCGACGTCGAGGGTCTCCAGGTCGGTGGGCGAGGCGATCACGGCGAGCACCCGCAGCGGGCCGTCGACGGTGATCGCCCGCGGCACCGAGGGGACGTCGACGTAGCGCACCAGCGGTGTCCGCTCCGACTGGGCGATGAAGTGGTTGTTGGGCTTGTCGTAGAGGAGCTCCCACGGCAGTCCCGCGATCTCGGCGGCATCCGTGAGCCGCAGCCGCAGGCGGAGTCCGCCGGCCTTCTCGCGAGCGACGTCCTGGCTCCGCGACCACGCAAGCAGCACCTCGTCGCGGAAGATCGCGTCGTACAACGGGCCCCCGAAGTCCATCGCCGCCTGCTGCTGGGTGCTGGCGCCCGACCTGCGCGTGCCGCTGCGGCCGGGGTCGAGCTTGAGCAGGAGGTTCTCGAGGGTCGTCCCGTCGAACGGGAGCGCGAACCTCACGCTGGAGGCGGTGCCGACCGGCGAGCCGGTGACCAGGGCGGCGTACGACCCGTCGACCTCCTTCTCGATCAGGAGGTCGAAGTTGACGTACGTCCTCGTGGTCACGTCCGGGTCACTCGGCCCTCGCCAGCTCGCCCTCGATGTCGGCGTAGTCCGCCGTGTAGCGCAACGTCCCGCCGTCGGTGAGCTCGAAGAAGTCGCCCGCGCCGGGGGTGCAGTCGGGCGAGGACGTCGACGTGAACTGGTCGACGTGGATCTCGAACGTCCGCCCCGCGACGCCCTCGAGGCTGGCGCGCCCCTCGCAGGGCAGCGAGCTGACGTAGATGCTGCCGCAGGGCTGGCCGAGACGGCACGGCGCGGTGATGTCGAGCCGCACGTCGAACTCGGTGCCGCCCGACCCGACGGCGGTGCCGGTCCAGGAGCCGGCCAGTGCGTCCCCCTCCCCCGGGTCAACGGAGGCCTCCGAGGCGGTCCCGTCGGGCGTGGAGCCCCCCTGCTCGTCGTCGTCGCGCGTGAGGGCCAGCGCGAGCCCGATGGTGGCGATCGCGATGACGGCACCCCCAGCGACCAGCGCGCGCAGGTGCCGGTGCCGTACGCCCCTGGCCGGCGGTGTCGCCGTGTCGGGGGCTGTGTCGCCAGCGGCACCGGGAGTGGCGTCGGTCGATCCCGTCGGTTCGGACGCGGGGGTCGCGACCACGTTCTCGAAGATCGCCCCGTCGGGGGCCCGCATGAACAGCACCGGAGTGGCCCACTCGTCGCGGAACTCGGCCAGCAGCGCCTTGCGAGCGCTCGTCACGGCCTGGTCGACCGGGAGGCCGTCGGCGACCGAGCCGTAGAAGTCGCTGGTGAACGTGACCGCCGCCCGGTCGCTGATGGGGAACTGCATCGCCACGACGGCCGTGGCATCCTGCTGGACGAGGCCCTGGGCGATGCCGGCGAAGGGGTCCACGGCGTCCGTACGCGCGGACCGGCACGCGTTGAGGACCACCAGCCGCAGCGGGTCGTGGTCGCGCAGGTGGGGCCCGAGCACCGAGGACGTCACGGCCGTCCGTCCGCCGAGCCGGTCCTGGAAGTAGAGCACCCCCTCGTGCAGGCGATCGTCGAAGTCGCCGTGGCCGATGAAGTGGACGACGTGGGTGGGGCGGCGACGGAGCCACGGTCCGAGCTCGGCGAGTCGGGGGCTCGGCAGCCGGTCGAGGACCACCTGGCGCCCGTCGATCCGGTCGGCGAGCGCCTCGCGGAGGCGCTCCCACTCGGCGTCGACGTCCAAGGGCTCGAGGTCGGTCGGCGAGGAGATGATCGCCAGGACCCGGAGCGGACCGTCGACGAGCATTGGCCTCGGCACGTGCGGGACGTCGAGATAGCGCACGAGCGGGGTCCGCTCGGACTGGGCCGGGAAGGCGTTGGTACGCCGGTCGTAGAGCAGCTCCCAGGGCAGGCCCGCGATCGCCGGCGCACCCGTGAGCCGCAGCCGCAGCCGCAGGCCGGCACCCTGCGCCCGGCTGAGGTCCTGGCTCCGCGACCACGCCACGCCGACCTCGTCGCGGAACAGGGCGTCGAAGAGCGGGCCGCCGAAGTCCATCGCCGCCTGCTGCTGGGTGCTGGCGCCGACGCGCCGGGTCCCCGAACGACCGGGGTCCAGCTTGAGCAGCAGGATCTCGAGGGTCTGCCGGTCGAAGGGCAGGCGGAACTCCTGGCTGGTGGCCTCGCCCACCGGGGACCCGGTCACCAGCGCCTGGTACTGGTCCTCGGCCTGCTGCTCGACCAGCAGGTCGAAGTCGAGGTAGCGACGAGGAGGCATGGCGCGCTCTTTCGCAGGTGGTGCTGCTTGGACCAGACTAGATCCGCCGACCGGTGCTGAGGTACCCATGGCGACCCGCATCTTCGAGCCGCCGTGTCGGCAGGTGGCGGGTCCACGGACCCCGGGACGTCGGAGGTGCGCCGTGAGCACGGTCGACAGCTGGATCTCGGTCTGCGAGTCGCTCGCATCGATCCCCTCCGCCGACGACCGCAGGGCCCTCGTCTCCGCCCTCGCGTCGCTCGGGCTGGCGGAGGCCGACCGCGAGGTCCTCCTCGCGGCGTCCGCCGGACGGGGCGACCGCGCCGAGGTGGCCGGGCAGCTCGCGGCGCAGGCGCCGCGGGCGGCGGTCCTGACGTACGCCGCCGCACCGTCCTGGACCGACGACGAGGTGGACCGCGCGACGGCAGCCGCGCAGTCCGTCCGCGCCGGAGCCGCCATCCACGACCCGGCGGACCTGTCCGCGCTTCCCCCGGACCTCGCGTCGGCCCTGGTGTCCGACCTCCTGTCCGCCGGGGACGACGGGCAGCTCGACCTGGTGGTGGCGGCCACTGCTCCCCATCGCTATCCCACGGCGCCGATGATCGCGCACGCGGCGACCCTGCCTGTCGGCGCGAGGACCCGGGACCGCCTCGTCGTGGCCGTCGCCGCGACTCCTGAGATCCTCCTGCTCCGGGGTGCGGCAGAGGTCCTGGCACGGCAACGCGCCGACGCGCGCGACCTCGCCGCCGTCCTGACCGACGTCGGCCGGGCGCGACACGGCCTGGCCGCGGCAGGACCGTACCGGTGGTGGGGACCGGATGGGACCGGGGCTCGCTCCGCAGGTGCGGAGCGAGACGAGAGCGGTCCCGTGTGGCGCAGTGGCTCCGAGGAGGGCGGTGGCCTCGAGGATGGCGGTGACGGCCGACGGGCGTACCCCCGGCTGGACGTCGTCACGGGAACCAGCAGGCCGGACGTCATCGTCGTCGACCAGCCCTTCGAGGTCACCCTCGGTCTCCAGCAGCGCAAGGACCGCGCCCTGGTCGCGACCCCCGCGGTGACGTTCCCCTCCGGCGAGACGGTCGTCCTCGAGGTCGTCCTGCTCCACGACCCGGACTCGATCGAGGTGACCGCGTCACCGCGCGCCACGCTCACCGTCGGAGACGACGACCCGTACCCGTCGGTGACCCTCACGTGCACGGCGAGGTACGGCGAGGACCTGGGCACCCACCGGCGACTCGGCCTGCAGATCGCTCGCGACGGGCAGGTCGTCGCCGTTGCCTGGCGCACGATCATCGCGGTCGACACGCCGTCGCAGGTCGACCTGGCCGCGCCGCTGCCCATGCGTGACACCGAGCTCGTGGACCTCGCCCCGCTGCTGACCGAGGACGCCCCGGACCTGCTCGTATCCGTGTGCCGGGGCGACACGGCGTCGTCGTGGATCTGGAGCGCGTTCGCCGTGAGCCCGCAGGTCGAGGTGCCGGACCTGCCGAGCAGCACCACGCTCGAGGGGGACATCGCCGGGTTCGCGCTCGAGACCCGCCGCTCGATCGCGTTCTCCGCAGACGCCTCCGCCGACTTCCTCGGCCTCGCCGGGCGCGCCCGTCGGATCGGGCGAGCCATCCCGCCCGGCATCCAGGAGGCCGTCCGCGCGGTGGCGACGGCACCGGGGCGCGACCGGGCGCCGGCCGTGCTGCTGCTCACCGAGGAGCTCGTCGTTCCCTGGGAGCTGGCCTGCCTCGAGCCGCGGCTGGTGACACCGTGGGGAGGCGACTCCCCGTTCCTCGGCGCGCACGTCGCCGTCGGGCGGTGGCCGCTCACAGAGCACCGACCCCGCCCGCGGCCGCGCACGTCCGTGTCCGTGCGGACCGGGGCCGTGCTCACCGCCGACTACACCGGCGTCCCCGGGTGGGGCCGCCTCGACCATGCGGTCGCAGAGGCCGCCGAGGTGGCGCGGCTCTTCGACCCGCCCGCGGTGGCCGTCGCCCCCGAGCTCTGGACGGTCATCGACCTGTTCCGCGGACTGCCCACCCCTGCTGACGTCCTCCACCTGGCGTTGCACGGGCAGTACGACGCCGCCGGTGGCCAGGAGGGCATCGTGCTGCTGGCGAGGAGCTCCGCCACGGGATCACCTGTCGCCCAGTTCCTGACCCCCGCCGAGGTCGAGAACGGCGCCCTCGACCACGGTCCGCTCGTGTTCCTCAACGCCTGTCAGGTCGGCTCGGACGAGCGGGTGCTCGGCGACTACGCCGGCTTCGCCTCGACCCTGCTCCGCATCGGCGCGACGGCGGTGGTCGCGCCGCTGTGGAACATCCGCGACGACGTCGCCAGCAGCGTCGCCCGTCGGTTCTACGCAGCCACCCTCGGTCCGGACGCCGTGCCGGTCGCCGAGGTGGTCCGGGCCCTGCGCGCGACCTACACCGAGCAGGCCGTACGCGCCGGGGACCCCGAGCTGCACGCGACGCTGGTGGCCTACCAGGTGTTCGGGCACCCGCGCCTGCGACTGCGACCCGGGGGCGCTCCGGGCCCCGGAGCGACGGCACCCGATGGAGAGCGAGTCGAGCGATGAGCGAACAGCTGAACCCCGAGGGCACACCGGTCGTGGTGGGGCCCGTGGCCATCCGCACGTTCGGCCTCACCGGCGAGGTGGAGGTCCACCTCGCCGGCTCGAGCGGGATGCGCGGCGAGGAGCAGGCCACCCCCGACCTGCTCGAGTCGCTCGCCCGAGCGGGGATGGCCGAACAGCTGTCGGTCGTGGTGTCCCACCACAGCGAGCTGACCCCGAGTGCGGGCACGCGAGCAGCCGGAGGCGCCGACGACATCGTGCTCGAAGTCCCCGCCCCCGGCGAGGACAACGGCCAGGTCCTGCTGTACGCCGCGGAGGACGGCTCGCTCTCCTGGCACCTCCCCGACGACATCGCCCCGACCGACGTGCCCACGCGCGGCGGTGAGCGCCGCAGCTACCGCATCCCACGGACCGTGGTCCCTGCGGTCGGCCCCGTGGACACGGGGCACCGAGGACTGCTCGGCGCCGTCGGCACCAAGGTGCTGAAGGTGCTCGTCTTCCCCCTCGTGGATCCGTTGCTGGGGCGGGTGGGCGACTTCTTCGCCTCCCGCTGGGAGGACCGGCACAGGCTCAACCGGGTCCGCTGGATGGGGCCCGACGACTACTCCCGGCCCACGCCGGTCTCGTTCGGCCCCGGCGACTGGAGCCGGCTCGGGGAGGGACGCGCGCTGCTCCTCGTGCACGGCACCTTCTCCACCGCCCACGGCGCGTTCGGCTCACTGCCGCCGGAGGCGATGACCGCGCTGCACGCGGCGTACGGAGGTCGTGTCGCGGCCTTCGACCACCACTCCGTCTCCGCGTCGCCCGCCGAGAACGTGGCGCTGTTCTCCTCCCTGGTCCCGACCGGCGTGCAGCTGGAGCTCGACCTGGTCACGCACTCGCGTGGAGGCCTCGTCGGGCGCGAGCTGGCCGCGCTGGAGACGGTGCGCGTCCACGGGATCGTGCAGGTGGCGGCGCCCAACGGCGGCACCGTGCTCGCCGACCGCGAGCACCTCTCGGACCTGCTCGGGCGCCTGACGAACATCGTGCAGTTCATCCCCGACAACGGCGTCACCGACACGCTCGGCCTGATCCTCGCCGTGGTCAAGCAGGTGGCCGTCTCCGCCGTCGGCGGTCTCGACGGCATCACCTGCATGGAGCCCCGGGGCACCTACCTCGAGTCGCTCAACGCGCGTCCCGCGGTGCCGGCCGCGCTGTTCGCGATCGCGGCCGACTACGAACCGCCGAGCGGCTCGCCACTGGGCCGGATCGTCCGCGACGGTGCGACCGACCTCGTCTTCCGGACCGACGACAACGACCTCGTGGTGCCGACGACGGGTTGCTTCGATGTTCCTGGGGCACCCGGTTTCCCGGTCGGGAGCAGGCTGGTCCTCGACTCCGGCCGTGGCATCGAGCACTGCTCCTTCTTCCGCGACGAGGAGGTCGTCGAGCACCTGCTGCGGTGGCTCCCGTCGCCCTGACACCGGCCGGAATGTCTAGACGTCCCTTTACCAAACGCGCCGGGAGGGGGACCGTCGTGGGATGAGGCTCCGCCGGGGCCACTCCCGTCCCCGGCCGCGGGACCCGGGGGTGAGCCATGGCGGAGAAGATCGACGTACTGACGTCCGACGGAGCCGCGCCACCGGGGCTGGCCGCTCCGCCGATGCCCACGGCCCGCTCCTCAGGTGCGGGGACGAACCTCAAGGCCTCGGCGGTGAGGACGTTCCGCGTCCTGACGGCCAACGTGCAGTCGTTCCCGCCCACGGCCATCACCCTCGCCCAGGCGCGCGAGGACATCCGGGCGAACGCCGCCGACGGCGACCTGGTCCTGCTGCAGGAGATCGACCAGCGCTACCGGCGCGTCGTGCTCGAGGAGTTCCCGAGCACGGACTGGCACGTCTTCTACGGCCCGAAGGACAACCGCGCGCCGATCGCCGTCCGCACGGACGTCTTCGACGTGGTCGACGAGGAGGCCCTGCAGATCCACCGCGGCGTGCCAGGACTGCACGAACGGCGACACCTCACCCACCTGCACCTGCGCCACCGCGAGCTCGGTGTGGATCTGCACGTCACCAACCTGCACCTGGTCGCGGGGGCGTTCCACAGGCCTCCCAAGGCAGACGCTGCCCTGCGCCAGACCGAGTGGAACGACGCCATGCGCACCCACGACGCCCTCGTCGCGCGGCTCGTGGCCACCGGGGCGCCGGTGATCGCCGGTGGCGACTACAACCGCCAGCTGCGCGCCTTCCGCGCGCGGCTCGAGAAGCTGGGTGGCGGACGCCAGGTGTCCTTCGCCACCGACACCGCCTCCATCGACCTGCTCTGGTTCATCGACGGCGTCACCGCGACCTGGGGCGAGCGTGCCCGTACGACCTTCCGTGGCCGCGAGGGTCGCCCCCCGAAGCAGCGCAACAGCGACCATGCCGCCCGTCAGGCCACGCTCGCGCTCACCACGTCCCTCCAGCCGGCCACGGCCCCGGCACCGGCCACCGTCGTGATTGCACCCGACGGCACCTCGACGAAGGGCGACAAGTCCAAGGCGCGCGCCAAGAAGCAGCGCAAGAAGAAGCGGGCCCTCGAGTCCTTCGTGACCCCCCAGCAGGCGCCTTCCGGGGTGCCCGCGGTCAGCACCGCCGTGCCCCCGAGCGTCGGCCGGTCGTTCGCAGGCCCCGTCGACAAGCCCTTCGCCCTCACCGAGTTCGGCGACCGGAACCCCAAGGTCGTCGACTGGCTGACCAGGGCCGCCCTCGAGGAGGTCGAACGCCGGCTCGACTACCGGCTCACCGTCGTCCAGGGCTCCTACAACAAGGGTCGGGTGAGCGCGTCCGCCTCCACGCACGACGGCGGCGGCGTCGTCGACCTGCTCGCCTGGGACTGGCGGCGCAAGGTCAAGGTGCTGCGCGAGGTCGGGTTCGCCGCGTGGTACCGCGCGGACCGCCCCGGGTCGTGGAGCGCGCACATCCACGCCGTGCTCATCGGCCACCCGAAGCTGGACCCCAGCGCCGCTGCGCAGGTCGTCGCCTACCGCGCGGGACGAGACGGCCTGAAGGGCAGCCGGCCCGACGACTTCCCGCGACCGAGCCCCATACCCGTGTTCTCCTACCCGCCCCGTGAGGTCGAGGTGACCGTGCCGGGCTCCGGTGAGGACCGACGCAAGGGTTCGGTGACGCCGCTGGGCAGCGCGTTCCCGCCCCGCCGAACCCTCGACGGCGTCGACATCAGCCACCACCAGTCGGGGCGCCTCGACCTCAAGGCCGCCCGGGCGGCGGGCGTGCGGTGGCTCTACGTCAAGGCGACCGAGGGCACGTCGGTCACCGACCGGCTCCACCGCAAGCGGGTGCGCCAGGCCCGTACGGCGGGGCTTCCGGTCGGCGCCTACCACTTCGCCCGTCCGGAGGGCCGCGATGCCGTCGCGGAAGCGAAGTACTTCCTGGCCCACATCGACCTGCGGGCCGGCGACATGGTGCCCATGCTCGACCTCGAGGACACCGGGGACCTCACGCTCCCCCAGCTCACCGAGTGGACGGGGGCCTGGGTGCGTACGGTCGAGCACGAGCTGCGCCGCAGGAAGCTCGCGGGCAAGCCCGTCATCTACACCCCGTTCAACCTCACCAAGGGCTTCGGCTGCCTGCTGTGGGTGGCGCGCTACAGCGACGACTTCCGGGCCCCGGTCATCCCTCGGCCGTGGGTGCGCGCCGCCATCTGGCAGCACTCGAACGGCAGGCTCGGTCCCGTCAAGAGCGTGCCGGGACTCGGGCGGGTGGACGTGAACGCCCTGCACCCCGACCTCCCCCTGTCGGCGCTGCGCCTGCGCCCGGCGGGCCGCCCGGCAAAGCCCGGCCGCGCCACGCCGCGACCTGGCACGACCGTGTCGGAGCGTCCGACCCCCGCGCCGCTCGAGGCGGCCCCGACCGTCGAGGCGACCCCCTCCGTCGAGCTGGTCCCCCTGCAGACGCCCGACCCGACCGGCGCCACGGCCGCCCCGACCGTGACGACCACGACGAACGGCGGGACCGCCGACCAGCAGGGCTCGATCGTCATCACCGTCACGGTGCCGTTGCCCGCGACGCCCGCACCCCTCCTCGTGACACCCGACCTCGGCCCCCTCGAGGCGCAGCTGACCCTGGCTGCCCGTGGCATCCAGGGCGCGATCGAGGCACTTCCCGAAAGGCAGGAACCATGAACCCGCTCCCCATCGCCACCGAGGTCCTCCGCCGGCTGGACCCCCGCATCCGCAAGGCGATCTACACGGTGCTCGCCGTGATCGGCGCCGTGCTCGCGGGCCTGGTCGCAGCAGGCGTCGAGGACCTGCGCTGGTTCACGGTCGACCAGGCTCTGCAGGTGTACGCCTACCTCTCGCCCCTCATGGGAGTCGTCGCGGTCGCGAACGTGGGCACCGGCGACGCTGACGAGGCGACCCTGCTGGACTTCGACGAGGACGCCGACGCGTCGTCCTTCGAGCCCGTCGGCGACGAGAGCGAGGTGTTCGCCGAGCTCGTGCACTGACCCGCCGTGCTCCCGGACGTACGGCTAGCCGCGGCCCTGCTGCTCCCGCCGCCGTCGCACCGCAGCGGGCAGTGTCAGCATGACGGCCAGCGCCACCCCGACGAACATCCCGATCGAGTTCGCTGCGACGTCACGGGGGTCGGAGACCCGGCCGGGGATCTCGCGCTGCACGCTCTCGATCATCGAGGTGAGCACGATGCCGGCCGCGAGCGCCGCGAACCAGTGCCGCGTGCCCACGAGGAGCAGGAGGAACATCCCGAGCGGGACGAACAGGCCGATGTTGGCGACGAACTCGATCCGCTCGATGCTCAGGCGGCTGGTGAGCGGGTCGAGGTCGGGGTAGCGCTGCAGGCGGGCCAGGACCCGCCCCGCCAGGCTGGCGTAGTCGGGCTGGTCCTCGGCCGGGGTGAGCGTGACGAGCCCGACGAAACCGAGGTAGACGAGGGTCAGCAGGCTCAGGACGGGGTGACGGTGCAGCACGCGGCCATCATCCCGGTCGGCCCCTGACGTCGGCGGGCCGGCTCAGGTCTGCGGGGAGACCTCCTCGGCCACGAGCTCCCAGTCGGCCGGTTCGCCCGAGTGCTCCACGACCGGCACCACCATGACCGGGCAGCGCGCCGCGCGCAGCACCGTACGGGCGAGCGAGCCCAGGTGCTCGGGGACCCACCCGTGGACGCCGCGTCGGCCGATGACGACCAACGAGGCGTTGCGTGAGTCGTCGACCAGGACGTCGGCGGGCCACTGGTGCCGCACCTCGACCTCGACCTCGACCTGGGGCCAGTCACCGCGGACCTCGGCCACCGTCGCGACGAGCCGTTCCTTCTGCTCCTCGCGCCACTCGGCGGCCACCCGGTTGCTGATGATGTCGTCGTAGGCCGCGTCGAGGCGCCAGGCGTGGACGATCCGCAGGGGCGCGCCGGTGGCGGCGGCCCAGGCGAACCCGGCGTCGAGCACCTGTCGCGGCACGCCACCCTCGTGGACGCCGACCATCACCTCGGTCGCCGCGGGATCCGGGCGCCAGTCGCCCGGCACCGACACCACGGGGCAACCGCTGTGGGCCGCGGCACCGTGGCTGGTGGACCCGACGACCAGTCGTTCGAGGGTGCTCGAGGTGCGGTGCTGCACGACCACGAGGCGGGCGGCACCGCTGAGCTCGACCAGGACCTGTGCCGGCACGCCGCGCCGCGAGAGCGTGTCGATCGCGACGTCTCCGTGCGACATCTCCACCAGCTCCTGGGAGACGTCGGCGAGGATGCCCTCAGCGACGGCGGCCGCCTCGACCCGGTCCACCAGTGCGCCCGGGACGCTCGGCAGCGGGTTCCGTGTGACGTGCACCAGCGCGATGCGCGCACCTTCTCGTCGGGCGACGTCGATGGCGAAGCGCAGGGCGGGTGTCTCGCGGCCCCGCCCGGTCACTCCCACGACGACGCTTCCTGCGGCGATCTTGTTCATGCTTCCACCTTCTCCCCCCGCCATCGGTGTGCGGCAGGGCCGGAGGTCCCGTCCGGCGCCCGCACGAGTCCTGCGGCCAGCACGGCTCCCACCCAGCCCGGCGCGAGGTCGCCCAGCGTGTCGGCGTACGCCGTGGCCGACTCGGCCGAGCGGGTCACGAAGGCGAAGTACTCCCACAGCTCCCAGACCAGCGACACCGTCAGCCCGGCCGCCACCGCGACCTCGAGCCGCTGCAGCAGGGGGGCTGCGGCGGCACCGCTGAGGAGCAGCACGCCGGCACTGAGCGCCGCCGTGTTGACCAGGTGGATCGCGTCGTCGAACCACACCACCCGGTCGTACAGGTCGAGGCGGTTGCCGAGGAGGTCGGAGAAGGCCGGCATGGTCACGAGGAGGTCGCCACCCCACGGGTAGGGACGGTCGCGCTCCCCGGCGGCCGGGGGGCGGCCCCTGGCACGCAGCGCCCGGAGGGCATGGAGGAGCGGCACCAGCAGTGCGAGCATCGGGTAGGTCACCGCGCGGGCGACCGGTGCCTTGCCCTCGAGGTTGCCCCAGCCGGGGTCGAGCGCCACGCGAGCGACCGCGAGCAGGAGCAGGACCTTGGCGAAGACGTCGGCGACGACCACCCAGGCCGGAACAGGGCGGGGGGCGGACATCAGTCCACCAGCACGCGCTCGCCGTAGGACGGGACCACGGCCGTCCAGCCGAGCTCGTCGGAGATCGACCGGGCCAGGCTCGCGGCCGACCCCGGCTCGCCGTGCACCACGTAGACCGTGCGCGGCGGTCGCGGTGCCCGGGCGAGCCACTCGAGCGTCTCGGCCGCGTCGGAGTGCACCGAGAAGTGGGGCACCACGACCACCTCTGCCCGAACCGGCACGTACCGGCCGTGGATCTTCACCTGCCGCGCCCCCTCCGCGAGCTGCCGACCGCGGGTGCCCTCGACCTGGAAGCCGGTGAGCACCACGCAGTTGCGCCGGTCGGGCAGCTGGTGGGCGAGGTGGTGCACGACGCGACCACCGGACGCCATCCCGGAGGCGGAGATCACGATGCTGGGGGTCCGCGGCCGGTTGAGCCGCATCGAGCCCTCGACGTCGTGCACCGCGTGGACGCGGTGGCTGTCGAACTGGTCCACGAGCTCGCGCGCCTCGGGACGGAGCTCGGGACCGCCCCGTTCGGCCGCCCGGCGGTAGCAGTCGAGCGCGGCGAGCGCCATCGGGCTGTCGACGTGGATCGGCACGTCCGGGATCTCGCCCTGCTCGACGAGCCGCCGCAGCTCGAGCAGGACCAGCTCGGTGCGATCCACCGCGAAGGCCGGGACGAGCACGCTGCCGCCCCGTCCGATGGTCCGGCGGACCGCGTCGGCGAGCAGGCCGGGGTCCGGTGGCGGGTGCCGCCGGTCGCCGTACGTCGACTCGACCACCAGCGTGTCGACGGCGGGCGGGTCGGGCGGCGGCCGCAGGAGCGGGTGGTGGGGCCGGCCCAGGTCGCCGCTGAAGGCCACCCGGTGCCGTCCCCCTTGGTCCTCCCTCGTGAGTCCCGACTCGATCGTGACCACCGCGGAGCCGAGGATGTGGCCCGCCGGGCGCAGCGTCGCAGTGAACCCGGAGGACAGCTCGACCGGCTGCTCGAAGTCCACAGGGCTGAAGAGGCCCAGCGCCCGTTCGACGTCGCGGTCGTCGTACAGCGGGAGCGCCGGACTGTGCCGGGAGAACCCGGCGAGGTTGGCGTACCGCGCGTCCTCCTGCTGGAGGTGGGCGCTGTCGCGCAGCACGATGGCCGCGAGTTCCGCCGTCTCCGCGGTACAGGTCACGCGCCCGCGGAAGCCGTCCTTGACCAGGCGAGGCAGGTAGCCCGTGTGGTCGAGGTGCGCGTGCGTCAGCACGACGTCGTCGATGGTGGCCGGGTCGACGGGAAACGGCTCCCAGTTGCGGCGTCGGTGCACGGCGAGGCCCTGGTAGAGGCCGGCGTCGACCAGCAGCCGATGCCCGCCGGACTCCAGCAGGAAGCGGCTGCCCGTGACGGTGTCGACGGCTCCGAGGAAGGTCAGCGCGGTCGACATCGTCAGCTCCCCGACCGCGGGAAGAAGCGTGCGGGGTCCTCGTCGTCCTCGTGCACGCGGGCTGCGGGGCCGACCAGGAGGGGGTCGGGCACGCCGACCAGCTCGTGGTCCTTCTGGGGGTAGTCGAGCTGCGAGAGCAGGACGCGCATGGCCTCGAGGCGGGCCCGCTTCTTGTCGTTGGACTTGATCACCGTCCATGGCACGTCGCCGGTGTCGGTGTGGAAGAACATCGTCTCCTTGGCGTCGGTGTAGGCCTCCCACTTGTCGAGGCTGGCGAGGTCCGTCGGGGAGAGCTTCCACTGCCTGACCGGATCGGAGGACCGTGCGGCGAAGCGGGCGGCCTGCTCCGCGCGCGACACCGAGAACCACAGCTTGACCAGGTGGATGTCGGCATGCGTGAGCATCCGCTCGAAGTCGGGCGTCTCCCGCATGAAGTTCAGGTACTGCACGGGCGTGCAGTAGCCCATCACACGCTCCACGCCCGCCCGGTTGTACCAGGAGCGGTCGAAGAGCACGATCTCCCCGGCGCTCGGCAGGTGCGCCACGTAGCGCTGGAAGTACCACTGGGACTGTTCGAGCTCGGTCGGCACGCTGAGGGCGACCACCCGCGCGCCACGCGGGTTGAGGTGCTCGGTGAACCGCTTGATCGCGCCGCCCTTGCCGGCGGCGTCCCGGCCCTCGAAGAGGATCGCGATCTTCTGGCCGGTGTCCCGGACGTGCGCCTGGAGCTTGAGCAGCTCGATCTGCAGGAGCCGCTTGGTCCGCTCGTACTCGCGCCGGCCCAGCTTGGTGTCGTACGGGTACCCCTGCCGCCACGCGGGAAGCCCGTCGGGACCGGGCGCGTCGTCGGCCTCCTGACCCTCCGGCCGCAGCTCGTCGCTGAGGTCCACCAGCTCGTCGAGCTCCTCGGCGTGGCCGAGCGTCCGCGGGGTCGCCGCACCGGCGTTCTCGTCCCGCTCGTCCAGCTCGTCGACGGTCGTCATGTGGCGACGCTAGGACCCGGCAGGCGTGCTGCGGCAGAGACTGACGTCCCACCCTCGCGGGACCTACGGCACTGCCAGCGCAGGGTGGGTGCGGCGCAGTCTCGACAGCAGGAAACGCACCCTCAGAGGAGCCGGCCATGACCGCCACCCGCCTCGTCCCCGTCGAGACCCTGCACCGCATCGTCGAGGTCGCATCGCGCGCACCGAGCGTGCACAACACCCAGCCCTGGCGATGGCAGGGCGACGCCCGCACGCTCGAGCTGTACGCCGACCGGACCCACCAGCTCGCCGCGACCGACCCGTTGGGCCGCAACCTGACGATCAGCTGCGGGGCGGCGCTGCACCACGCGCAGGCAGCGGCCGGGGCGCTGGGGTGGTCCACCCACGTCGTACGCCATCCCGACCCCGCCCAGCCCGACCTCCTCGCCTCCATCGAGCTGACGCCCGGCACCCCGTCGCCCAGGGCGCAGGAGACACTGGCCGCGATCGAGGCGCGGCGCACCGACCGGCGTCGCTTCAACGCCTGGCCCGTCCCCGAGGAGCGGCAGGCGCACCTGGCGAGGATCGCGCACCAGCGGGGCGCCCGCGCCGTCGCCCTCACCGACGAGTCCGAGCGCTACATCGCCGAGCGACTGGTCCGACGAGCCGCCGACCGCCAGCGGGCGAACCCGGCCGCCCGGGCCGAGCTCGAGGAGTGGCTGAGCCGCGATGCGGGGGACGGTGTGCCGCCCGCGGCCCTCCCGGAGCCGGCCGACCGTGCCGGGGCCCATCCGCACCGGTTCGAGGGGACCGTGCGGGAGGACCACCCCGGTCCCGAGGTCGAGGCGACGGACGGCCTCATCGTCTTCTTCGACACCTCCGACGACCCACACGCCTGGCTCCGGGCCGGAGAGGGCCTGGCCGCGATGTGGCTCGCCGCGGAGGAAGCCGGACTGTCCCTCGTCCCGCTGAGCCAGGTGATCGAGGTGTCCGAGACCCGCCAGGCCTTCCAGGTCGAGGTGCTCGGCAGCCTGGCGCACCCCCTCCTGCTCGTCCGCGTCGGCTGGCGCTCCACCGCGGGCACGTCCCTCGCCCGCACCCCGCGCAGGCCTGTGTCGGAGGTGCTCGACCTGGTGTGACCGCCTGCGTCGACGTGGCACGGCCGGCCGCGTCGGTGGCGTGGGAGAGGGTGTCCCCATGGCTCGCATCCGGCTGTCCCGTCTGCCGGGCGATCGCGTGCTGGTCACCGAGGACGACGCAGCACGTGAGATCGCGCTCGGCGACCTGCCGCGACTGGTCCGCGAGCGCGAGGCGGCTGCGCCCCGGTGGGTGTGGGACGACACCGCCCGCTGGTATCCCCCGCTCCTCGCAGCGGGCGTACGGGTCGAGCGGTGCCACGACCTGCGGCTGTGCCGGAGGCTCCTCGCGCGGGCGCCGGCCGTCGACCCTGGGCTGCTGCGCGGCGAGGAGACCCGGCTGTGGGACACGCTGGGCCCCGTCGTGGCCTCGGACCCCGTGCTCTTCGGCGCTGCCGACTCGGCCGACCACCTGCGGGCCGACGTCGAGGACGCGCGCCAGCTGGCCGCGGTCGCCGCCTCGCCGGAGGCCGCCCGGCTCGGCCTGCTCCTCGCCGCGGAGTCGGCGGGAGCACTCGCGGCGGCCGAGATGACCCATGCCGGAGTCCCGTGGAGCATCGAGGTGCACGAGGCCCTGCTGGTCGACCAGCTGGGCCCCCGCCCGCCACGCGGCGCGCCCCCGCGGCTGCTGGCTGCCTGCGCCGACGACGTACGCCGGCACCTCGGTGCGCCGGGCCTCAACCCGGACTCGCACCCCGAGCTCCTCGCGGCCCTGCGCCGTGCGGGCCTCGATGTCGCCGACACGCGCGCGTCGACGCTGCAGCGCCTCGACCACCCCGTGGCCGAGCCGCTGCTGCGCTACAAGAAGCTCGCCCACCTCTTCCACACCAACGGCTGGGCATGGCTCGACGAGTGGGTCCGCGACGGACGGTTCCGGCCGTCCTACCAGCCCGCAGGCTCCGTCACCGGCCGTTGGTCCTCCAACGGGGGCGGTGCCCTGTCGTTCCCGGCGCAGGTGCGCCCGGCCGCCGTGGCCGACGACGGCTGGGTGCTGGTGGTGGCCGACGTCGCACAGCTCGAGCCCCGGGTGCTCGCAGGCATGAGCGGCGACCGCGAGCTGGCCCGGGCCGCGCGCGGCGCCGACCTCTACCAGGGGATGGTCGACGCCGGGGCGGTCGCGAGTCGCCAGCACGCCAAGCTCGGCCTGCTCGGTGCGATGTACGGCGCGACGAGCGGCGAGAGCGGGCGCATGGTGGCCGACCTCACCCGCCGCTACCCACAGGCGTTCGGGCTGGTCGAGGCGGCGGCCCGCGCCGGCGAGCGGGGCCAGGCCGTCCGTACGCTCCTGGGGCGGGGCTGCCCGCCCCTCGGCGCCTCGTGGGACGAGTCGCCCGACGCGCCGGCCACCGACCTGGCCGACCAGGACCGCCGTCGACGCGCCCACGGCCGGTTCACCCGCAACTTCGTCGTGCAGGGCACCGGCGCCGAGTGGGCGCTCTGCTGGATCGCCGACCTGCGCAACCGGCTGTGGCGCCTGGGTGGGGACGGGCCGGTCGAGGCGCGAGCGCACCTGGTCTTCTTCCTGCACGACGAGGTCGTGGTCCACGCACCCGCGGACCTCGCCGACGCCGTGGCCGCCGACGTGACCGCGGCGGCCACCGCCGCCGGCCGTCTCCTCTTCCGCGAGATGGCGGACGACTTCCCCCTCAGCGTCTCGGTCGTGCGGTCGTACGCCGACGCGGGCAAGCCGGGGACGTAGGTCCCCCGCTCCCCCGCCCTTCGCCCCTGCCCCTGTGGCCGGGTCCGACGCAGGCTGGTGGCGAGGAGGAAGGTCATGAACACACTGGTCGTGCACGAGTCGCACTTCGGCAACACCCGCACGGTGGCCGAGGCGATCGCGGACGGGATCGCGGACGGGTTCGCGAGCGTGGAAGGGGCGGGCCACGAGGGCCGCGGGGAGGGCCGGGTGGAGGTCGTCGACGTGACCGAGGCGCCCGACCGGCTCGCCGCCGACGTCGACCTGCTCGTCGTCGGTGCGCCCACGCACGCGTTCTCGATGAGCCGAGCATCGACGCGGCGCGACGCGCGCACCCAGGGCGCCGACCCCGGCCACGAGGCCCGCGGCGTCCGCGAGTGGCTCGAGACCCTGACCCCCACCGGGGAGCCGCCCGACGTCGCCACCTTCGACACCCGCGTCACCACCGTCAGGAAGCTGCCCGGATCGGCCGCCCGCGCGGCCGGTCGCTCGGTGGCTCGCCACCACCTCGGGAAGGTCGTCGGCTCCGCCTCGTTCTTCGTCGAGGACTCCCACGGTCCGCTGGCCGACGGCGAGCTCGACCGTGCTCGGGACTGGGGCCGGGCCCTCGCGCGCCGGGAGGCGTGACGCTGTGGGTCATCTCACGGTCTGAGCGGGACCGCATACCCCCGGTTTGCCATCGACCGCCGGATGCTGGTGTGTTGGAGCGATGGCCACCGGAATCGAACACCCACGAGACCTGCCCACACCCGACGTCGTCGACGAGCCGCACCCGGCCCTCGACTCCGCGATCGGGTCCACTGTGCCTCGCGAGAGCGGCCTGGACAAGGTCGTCTTCGGCGTCACCGCACTCGTCAGCCTGGCGTTCCTCGCCTGGGGCTTCGTCAGCACCGGCAGCCTCGCCGACGCCTCGGCCAGCGGCCTGGCGTGGACGATGGAGAAGACCGGCTGGCTGTTCGTCCTGACGTCGAGCGCGTTCGTCGTGTTCGTCATCTGGCTCGCCCTCGGCAAGTTCGGCAACATCCCGCTCGGCCGTGACGACGAGGAGCCGGAGTTCCGCACGATCTCCTGGGTCGCGATGATGTTCAGCGCCGGCATGGGCATCGGCCTGATGTTCTACGGCGTCAGCGAGCCGATCACCCACTTCGTCACGCCGCCGCCAGGCACGGGTGAGCCGGGCAACGCCGAGGCCGCCCAGAACGCCATGGCGACGACGATGTTCCACTGGACGCTCCACCCGTGGGCGATCTACGCCGTCGTCGGCCTCGCCGTCGCGTACGGCGTCTACCGCAAGGGCCGGCTCCAGCTGATCAGCTCGGCCTTCGAGCCCCTCCTCGGTCGCCACGCGCACGGTGCCGGGGGCAAGGCGATCGACATGTTCGCCATCTTCGCGACCCTGTTCGGCTCGGCCACCTCGCTCGGCCTCGGCGCCCTCCAGATCGAGTCCGGCCTCCAGATCGTCACCGGGCTCGGCGACACCGGCAACGCCGTCCTCGTCGGCATCATCGCCGTCCTCACCGCCGCCTTCGTGCTCTCCGCCGTGTCCGGTGTGGCCAAGGGCATCCAGTGGCTGTCCAACATCAACATGGTCCTCGCCGTCGCGCTGGCCCTGTTCGTCTTCATCGTCGGCCCGACCGTGTTCATCCTGAACCTCCTGCCGACCTCGATCGGCAGCTACGTCGCCGACCTGCCGATGATGGCCGCGCGCACCGCCGCCGAGGGGTCCGAGGCCAGCGAGTGGCTCTCCGCCTGGACGGTCTTCTACTGGGCCTGGTGGCTCTCGTGGACGCCGTTCGTCGGCATGTTCATCGCCCGGATCTCCCGCGGCCGCACCATCCGGCAGTTCGTCACCGGCGTGCTGCTCGTCCCCAGCCTCGTGAGCGTCGTGTGGTTCTGCATCTTCGGCGGCGCCGCCATCGACCTGCAGAAGTCCGGCACCGACATCGCAGGTGCGGGCGGGCTGGAGAACCAGCTCTTCAGCACCCTCGAGGCCTACCCGCTCGCCACCGTGTCGAGCATCGTGGTGATGGTGCTGGTCGGCATCTTCTTCGTCTCCGGCGCCGACGCCGCCTCCATCGTGATGGGCTCGCTCTCCGAGCGCGGCACCATCCACCCGAGCCGGCCGACGGTCATCTTCTGGGGCGTCGCGACCGGTGCCGTCGCCGCCGTGATGCTCCTGGTCGGCGGTGCCGACGCCCTCAGCGGCCTGCAGACCATCACCGTCATCGCCGCGCTCCCGTTCGTGCTGATCATGATCGGCCTCGCCTTCGCGCTGGTGAAGGACCTCGCCACCGACCCGCTGGTCGTGCGCCGCAAGTACGCCCTCGAGGCCGTCGAGGCAGCCGTGATCACGGGTGTCACCGAGCACGGCGACGACTTCGTGCTGTCGGTGGAGAAGGACCCGGAGGCGAGCCGCAACTAGGGTCTGCCGCATGAGCACCCCCCTGCGCATCGGCTTCGTCACCGGCGCGACCCCCGACAAGTGGGCCCGCCACTGGCGTGACCGCCGGCGCGAGCCCCTGGAGCTCGTGCCGGTGACGGAGTCCGAGCAGGTCGACGGTGTGCGCGACGGCAGCCTCGACATGGCGCTCGTCCGCCTGCCGGTCGAGCGCGACGGACTGCACTGCGTACGCCTCTACGACGAGCTGCAGGTCGCGGTCGCCTCGCGCGAGCACGTCCTGGCCGCCGCCGACGAGGAGGTCACGACGGCCGACCTCGTCGACGAGCAGCTCGTACGTCCCCACGCCAGCGGCTGGACGCCGGACGCCGACCAGCTCGACTGGCCGCCGATGACGGAGCAGGAGGCGATCGAGACCGTCGCCGCGGGCACCGGCGTCGTGATCCTCCCCATGTCGATCGCCCGGCTGCACCAGCGCAAGGACGTCGTCACCCGCGTCGTCGCCGACCTCGAGCCGACCACCATCGCCCTCGTCTGGCGGGTGGACCGGGACGACGAGGTCACCCAGGCTTTCGTCGGGGTCACGAAGGGGCGTACGGCCAACACGTCGCGCTGACGGGCGACGCACCGGTCGGGCGCCGCGGTGCGCGACCGGTCTCTGGGTACGGGGCCGGTGTGGGCGGGACCGTCCCGGCCCGACGAGGAGACGACATGCGCATCGTGATCACAGGCGCCAGCGGGAACGTGGGGTCCGCCCTCCTGCGGAGACTGGCCGCCGACGGGGGGCACGAGCTCGTCGGTGTCGCCAGACGCCCACCCGGGGGCGGTGCGTCGTTCCCGGAGGTGGAGTGGGTCGCCGCCGACCTGACCGTCGACGACCCGACGACCCTGTTCGACGCCTGTCGCGGAGCCGACGCCGTCGTGCACCTCGCCTGGGGCTTCCAGCCCTCGCACCGGGAGGACCACCTGCGTGAGCTCGGCGTCGGCGGGACCAGGCGCGTCATCGAGGCCGTCGCGGCGGCGCGCGTGCCGCACCTCGTGCACATGTCGTCGGTGGGCGCCTACTCCCCCAAGCGCGACGACTCCCCCGTGGACGAGTCGTGGGCCACCGGCGGCGTCCGGACCTCGATGTACAGCCGCCACGAGGCCGCCGCGGAGCGGCTCCTCGACGAGATGGAGGACGAGTCCGAGGTGGTCGTCACGCGGATGCGTCCGGGAATCATCGGCCAGCGCAGTGCCGCCAGCGCCCTCCTGCGCTACGGGCTTCCCGCTCTGGTCCCGGCCGGGCTGCTGAGACACGTGCCGGTGCTGCCGATCGACGAGCGGCTCGTCATCCCGATGGTCCATGCCGACGACGTCGCCGACGCACTCGCCCGGGTGGTCGGGGCCCGGGCCCACGGTGCGTTCAACCTGGCCGCCGACCCACCGGTCACGGCGCAGGACGTGGCCGCGGCGCTGGACGCGCGCCTCGTCCACGTCCCGTCGGGGGCCGTGCGCGCCGCCGTGTCGGCGAGCTGGCACGCCCGGCTGCAACCGCTCGACCCCGGTTGGATCGACCTGGGGTACGCGGTGCCCCTCCTGGACACGACCCGGGCGCGGACCGAGCTCGGGTGGGAGCCCGTGGTCGACGGGACGGCCGTGCTGGCCGAGGTCCTCGACGGCATGCAGGACGCAGCGTCGTCCGACTCACCGGTCCTGAGGCCACGGACGGTCTGGAACGGCGCGCGTGCCGCACTTCGCAGAGGACCGGTCAGCAGCCGCCGGGAGACCTGAGACGACGGGGCGACTCAGCCGCGGTGCCTGCCCCGCCGGGAGTGCGGCGTCGCCATCACGGCTCGGACACGCTCGGTGTCGAGCTCCTCGCCGAGCCAGTCGAAGAGCCCGCGCAGCACCTCGGGGTCGGCCACGTAGTCGTCGTAGTGGACCCGGAAGACCGCGTCGCCCAGCCCCTCGGCGGCCGACAGCATCTTCGCCTCGATCCGCTGCACCTGGCCGAGGGGGTCGTCCTTGTGCGTCCAGTAGTTGCTGGCCGCGACGTCCTCGAGGTTGCGGGTGTTGAGCACGAACCGCGCCCCGGGGAAGACCTGGCGCAGGAACTCGAGGTAGTCCGGCAGGTCCTCGTCGTACCACCGGATCTCCTTGTAGCCCGTCACCCGCGTGTCCGGCTCGGGCCGCAGGAGCGTCGCCTCCGCGAGGTCGCGGATGCGGGCGAGGGAGACGTCCTCGGGGAAGGACTCGATGCCGAACCACGGGTGGGTCGGCTGCGAGGCGCGGGCGGGGTCGACGCGCGCCTTCTCCGCCAGGCCGCTGCGGTGGAAGTCGTAGAGGTGCCGCATCGCGTGGCGGTTCTCCCCGCGCAGCAGCCACCCGGGGATCGAGTTGAGGATGCCCATCAGCAGGGTCGAGCCCGACCTGCCGTACGTCATGACGAAGACGTGCCGACGCTCCATCAGGACGTCACCACGACCTGTCCAGCGGCCGGCCCTCGTGGAAGCCGGCAGCGGACTGGACCCCGACGAGTGCCCGCTCGTGGAGCTCGGCGAGGTCACGCGCGCCGGCATAGGTGCACGAGGAGCGCACGCCCGAGCAGATCTGGTCGATGAGGTCCTCCACCCCGGGGCGCTGCGGGTCGAGGTACATCCGCGAGGACGAGATGCCCTCCTCGTAGAGGCCCTTGCGAGCCCGGTCGTACGACGACTCGCCCGTGGTGCGGTTGGCGACTGCCCGTGCCGACGCCATGCCGAACGAGACCTTGAACGGACGTCCGTCGGCGTCGTGCATCAGGTCGCCGGGGGACTCGTGGGTGCCCGCGAACCACGAGCCGATCATCACCGAGGAGGCGCCTGCGGCCAGTGCGAGGGCGACGTCGCGTGGGTGGCGTACGCCGCCGTCGGCCCACACGTGCCTGCCGAGCTCGCGGGCCGCCGTCGCGCACTCCAGGACGGCGGAGAACTGGGGCCGGCCGACGCCGGTCATCATCCTGGTCGTGCACATCGCACCCGGTCCCACACCGACCTTGACGATGTCGGCGCCCGCCTCGATGAGCGTGCGGGTGCCTTCGGCGGACACGACGTTGCCCGCCGCGATCGGCACGGTGGGCGACAGGGCCCGTACGGCCTGCAGCGCCTGCACCATGCGGTCCTGGTGGCCGTGGGCGGTGTCCACGACGAGGCAGTCGACGCCGGCAGCGAGCAGCTCCGCGGCCCGGTCGGCGACCTCGCCGTTCACGCCGACGGCGGCCGCGATCCGCAGTCCCCCGGCAGCGTCCAGCGCAGGTCGGTAGAGCGTCGCGCGCAGGGCCCCGAGCCGGGTCAGCACCCCGACCAGCCTGCCCGCGTCGTCGACCGCGACGGCCAGCGGGGCCTTGGCGCGCTCGATGGCGTCGTAGACCTCGCGAGGGTCCGTCGCGGCCGTGACCGTGACGACGCCGCGGTTCATCACCGTCGCCACCTGCGCGAACCGGTCGACCTCCGCGCAGTCGCCCTCCGACACGACGCCGACCGGTCGGCCGTCCTGGACGACGACCGCGGCCCGGTGCGCGCGCTTGGGGATCAGCGACAGCGCCTCGGCGACGGTCTGGTCCGGACGCAGCTCGATCGGGGTGTCGAAGACGCGGTGGCGCTGCTTGACCCACGCGACCACGTCGGCGACGACGGGGAGCGGGATGTCCTGCGGGATGACCGTGATGCCGCCCCTGCGGGCCACGGTCTCCGCCATCCGCTTGCCGGCGATGGCCGTCATGTTGGCGACCACCAGCGGCAGCGTCGCGCCGGTGCCGTCGGAGGTGGCGAGGTCGACGTCGTAGCGGCTGGCGACTGCGGAGTGTCGCGGGACCATGAACACGTCGTCGTAGGTCAGGTCGTGACCGGGGTTCTCGTGGAGGAACTGCACTGGCGGGAGTCTACGCAGCCGGGCGCGGCAGCCTCCTCGGTCGCAGCCCGACGTCGGCGAGCTCGAGCTCGGCGAGGCGGCGTACGACCTCGGGGTCGCGTGCGCGCCACGCGCCCGCCGGGTCGTCGCTGACCCTCGCGAGCACCCGCATCGGCTGGTTGGCCAGCGCCCGGAGGGCGAACAGGTCGAGGTCCTCCTGCGCGTCGATGAACCTCGCGCCGGCGGTCGCCTCGCGGGCGAACCGCCAGCGGATCGGCAGGTGGATCGCGGCGACGATCAGGATCGGGATCAGCGCCACGGACAGGCCGAGCAGCAGTGCCAGCCGCTCCACCGCCTCCACCGTGTCGCGCCCGGCCGCGGCGATGCCCTCGGCGCCGGAGGCAGCCTTGTCGAAGGGCGATGCCAGCTCGTCGCCGACCAGGGGCGCCTCCCCCAGCCGGCCGCCGGCGTCGCGGAGCTGCTCGGCCATCGAGGTGGCCGACGCATCCGTCTGCCGCGCCGGCCCGGCGAGCTCGGTCGTGCCGTCGTGGACGGCCGTCCCGATCCACACCCACAGCACCAGCCAGGCCACGAAGAACAGGTCGGCGAGCACCTGACGGGTGCGGCGGGCGGGCGTGTCGGCGAAGAGCTTCATGCGGCCCACCCTGCCAGTCCGGGTCAGTCCTGCGCGGCTGCCGCCTCCTGCAGCGCGCGCCACGTGCGGTCGACGTCGGCCTCGGTCGTGCGCCAGCTGCCGACGGCGAGCCGGATGGCGGCGCGGCCCTCGACGGTCGTGTGCGACAGGTACGCCTCGCCGGACGCGTTGACCTCCTCCATGGCAGCCAGTGTCTGCTCGTCGCCGGCGGTGAGCCGGAACACGACCAGGGACAGCGACGGCTCGGTCACCATCTCGAAGCGGTCGTCGGCCGCGACCAGGTCCGCGACGTGCGCGGCGAGCTCGACGCCGCTGCGGATGTGCGCCCGCAGGCCCTCGAGGCCGTACGTCCGCAGCACGGCCCACAGCTTGATCGCTCGGAACCGCCGCCCGAGCTGCGGGTGCCAGTCGCGGTAGTCGACGACCTCGCCCGACTCGGAGGCGGCGTTGCGGAGGTACTCCGGCAGGATCGACAGCGCGCCGGTGAGCGCGGCGCGGTCGCGCACCCAGAAGGTGCTGCAGTCGAAGGTCGTCAGCAACCACTTGTGCGGGTTCGTGACGAACGAGTCGGCGGACTCGACCCCGGCGAGGTGGGCGCGGTGCTCGGGGCAGACCGCCGCGACGCCCGCCCAGGCGGCGTCGACGTGCACCCACGCCCCGTGCTCGCGAGCGATCCGTCCCGCACCCACGACGTCGTCCATCGCGCCGGTCGAGGTGGACCCGGCGGCGAGGTGGACCAGGACCGGCGTCAGGCCCAGCTCGACGTCGGCCTCGATCGCCGCCCGCAACGCGTCGAGGTCCATCGCCTGCGTCAGCGGGTCGACGCCGATCGCGCGCACCGCGTCCTCGCCGAGCCCCGCCATGATCGCGGCCTTCACCAGCGAGGAGTGCGCCTGGGTCGAGCCGTACACCCGCCAGCCGGCGTCGCCGAGACCGTGCCGGCGGACCTCTCCCCCGCTCGCCCGGTGCAGCGCGGCGAGCAGCGCGGTGAAGGTCGCCGTGGAGGCCGTGTCCTGGATGACCCCGCCGCCCGGGCCGTCGCTCCGGAAGTCCTCCGGCAGGCCCAGCGCCTCGGCGAACCAGTCGAGCACCACCTGCTCGACCTCCGTGACCGCCGGGCTGGTGGCCCAGATCATCCCCTGCGCGCCGATGCCGCTGGAGAGCAGGTCGCCGAGGATCGCGGCCGGTGAGGAGTTCGCCGGGAAGTAGGCGAAGAACCGGGGGTGCTGCCAGTGCGTCAGCCCGGGCACGACGACGCG
Source organism: Nocardioides ganghwensis (assembly GCF_014779655.1). Taxonomy (GTDB): domain Bacteria; phylum Actinomycetota; class Actinomycetes; order Propionibacteriales; family Nocardioidaceae; genus Nocardioides; species Nocardioides ganghwensis. The sequence goes on along the minus strand of NZ_JACXYX010000010.1, from coordinate 141,395 downwards.
GTCGAGGTCGGCGAGCACCGCGTCGAACGGCTCCCCGGCCTCCGGCGCCGACGCCGGCAGCTGGCGGCGTACGTCGCCGGGGGCCACCTGCGCGCGCACGGGCAGGTCGTCGAGCGAGGCCCAGTAGTCAGCGATCCAGTCGATCGCGGCATGGCCCTGCCGGCGGAACTCCTCGGGCGACATGTGGGCTGGCTGGTCTGGCATGCGCTGAACGTACTCGGCGAGGTCGAGCCCGCGTACTCAGACCGGACCGGGTAGGTCGGCGGCTGCCGGGCGGCTGCGCCGGGGCGAGGGTTGACCCATGGCCTCCACGACTCCCTCCAAGAACACCAACGCCTTCTTCCTGCAGGCCGGCATCTCGTTCGCCGTCGCGCTGCTGACCATGATCTTCGCGATCTTCTACCTCCCCGTCGACCCGTGGATCCGCGCCTTCCTCGGCCTCGGGACGATGTTCCTCACCACCTCGAGCTTCACCCTCGCCAAGTGCGTGCGCGACGCGCAGGAGGACAGCTACGTGGTGTCGCGGATCGACCAGGCCCGCGTCGACAAGATCCTCGCCGAGCACGACCCGTTCAAGTCCGTCTCCTGACACCGCAGACGATCGACGACGAAGCCCCTCCCGGTCCGCCGGGAGGGGCTTCGTCGTGCGCGGTCGTCGGCGGCGGCTACTTCAGCTCCGCGCTCGACAGCCCGAGGATCCGGCGGGCCACGATGAGCTGCTGGATCTGCTGGGTGCCCTCGAAGATGTCGAGGATCTTGGAGTCGCGCGCCCACTTCTCCAGCAGCTCGGCCTCGCTGTATCCGAGCGTGCCGCACAGCTGCACGCACGACAGCGTCACGTCGGAACCGACACGGCCGGCCTTCGCCTTGGCCATCGACGCCTCGAGGGAGTTGGGTAGGCGGTTGTCGGCCATCCAAGCCGCCTGCATCATCAGCAGCTTGGCTCCCTCCCAGTCGGCCTCGAGCCGCAGGAAGGTCGCCGCCGCGGCGGACTGCGCCTGGGCGGGCCGGTCGTAGTCGATGACCACGCCCGCCTGCTCGAGCAGGTCGCGGGTGAGGTCGAGCGAGGCGCGGGCGCACCCGACGGCCATCGCGGCGACCAGCGGCCGCGTGTTGTCGAAGGTCGCCATGGCACCGGCGAAGCCGGACTTGACGTCGATCTCCGGCGAGCCGAGCAGGTCCTCCGCCGGCACCCGGCAGTCGGTGAAGGTGATGACCGCGGTGTCGGACGCGCGGATGCCGAGCTTGTGCTCGAGCCGCTCGACCTTGAGCCCGGGGTTGTCCTTGCGGACCAGGAACGACTTGATCGCCGCCCGGCCCAGCTCCTTGTCGAGGGTCGCCCAGACCACGACGGAGTCCGCCCGCTCGCCGGAGGTGACGTAGATCTTCTCGCCGTTGATGACGTACTCGTCACCGTCCTTGACGGCGGTCGTGGTGATGTTGGCCGAGTCCGAGCCGGTGCCCGGCTCGGTGATGGCCATCGCCGCCCACGTGCCCTTGTAACGCTCGAGCTGCTCCTCGTTGGCCACCGAGGCGATGGCCGAGTTGCCCAGCCCCTGCCGCGGCATCGACAGCAGGAGCGCCGTGTCGCCCCAGCACATCTCGGCCACGGACAGCACGGACGCGAGGTTGGCGCCGTTCCTCACCTTGCCGGCGTCGGCACCCGCGTCGTCACGGCGTACGCCGCCCGCCCCGGCGCCGCCGGTCGCACCTGTCTCGGACACGCCGTCGATCAGCGCGGCGAGCATGTCGAGCTCCTTGGGGTACTCGTGCTCGGCGCGGTCGTACTTGCGCGAGATCGGGCGCAACATGTTCATCGCCAGCTGGTGCGCCTGGTCGGCGAGGCCCGCGTGCTTGCGGGGGGTCTCGAGGTTGATCATCAGACCATCACCACGCCTTCCATGACTCCGACGGCCCGCAGGTCGCGGTACCACCGTTCGACCGGGTGCTCCTTGACGAAGCCGTGGCCACCGAGCAGCTGGACGCCGTCGAGGCCGATGCGCATGCCCTTCTCGGTGCAGAGCTGGCGGGCCAGCCCGACCTCGCGGGCGAAGTCCTGGCCGCGGGTGGCGCGCGACGCGGCCTTCCAGGTGAGCAACCGCATCGCCTGCACCTCGATGGCGATGTCGGCGACCATGAACGCCACCGACTGACGGTGGCTGATCGGCTCGCCGAACGCCTCGCGCCCGTTGACGTAGTCCTTCACGTAGTCGAGGACGGCCTGCCCGGTGCCGACCGCCAGCGCGCACCACGCGAGCCGGGACAGTCGCACGCACTCGGCGTACGCCGCACCCCCGGTGTCGCCGAGGAGGGCGTCCGCGCCGACACGCACCCCGGAGAGGTGCAGCCGCGACAGGCCCGCGGCCCGGACGCCCATCGAGGGGTCGGCCTCCACCTCGAGACCGGCGGTCCCGGACTCGACGAGGAAGAGCGCCGGAGTCCCGTCGAGCATGGCCGCGACCACGAAGAGCTCGGCGTCGGCCCCGCGGACCACGGCGGACTTCATCCCGTCGAGGACGAAGCCGTCGCCGTCGCGCAGCGCCGTGGTCGACAGCGAGAACGGGTCGAAGAGGACGGTGGGCTCGGCGATCGTCAGGGCGGCGGCGGGGACGTCGGTGCCCGTGAAGGCCGGCAGGTAGGTCTGCTGCTGCGCCTCGGTGCCCCACAGGCCGATCGCCGTCGCGACCGCACCGGGGGCGAGGGTGGCGACGGCGAGCCCCATGTCACCGCGGGCGAGGGCCTCGGCGACGAGCGTGCCGGCCATCGCGGACCGCTCCTCCATGATGCCGCCGAGCTCGTCGGGCACCCCCAGGCCGGGGAGCCCCACCTCCTGGGCGGCCGCGAGGACCTCGTCGGGGGCAGCGCACGCCTCGTCGGCGGCGGCCGCCGCGGGCCGCAGGAGCTCGTCGGCGAGCTCGCGGACGACCTCGAGGAGCATGCTCTCGTCGTCGGTCGGGGTGAGGTCGAAGACGCCTCGGGACTCGGCGGTGACAGGCCGGGCGCCGGCCGTGCGCCGGCCGGCCCTCGCGAACTGGCGACCGGCGGCGGTCGCCACCCGGAAGCCGTTGCGTGTCGTCGAGTAGACGACCTGCTCGGTCTGCCTGCGCAGCCCGACACGGTCGATGAGGTCGCTCTGCGCCAGCCGGTTGACGGCGGCGACGGCGAGGCCGATGGGGTCGCGGGTCTCCCGGGAGGACAACCCGTGGCGCCCGCCCGGCCGGAGGCTGTTCATGATGGACATGGCGAAACTGTAACTCCGAGTTACACCTTTCGCCAGAGGGCCGCCCGTGGTGCCGGTCACCCATCGCCTCCTCGTTAGGATCGCCCGCATGCCAGACGACGAGACCCCTGAGCCTCACGCGCCGTACGGTCCCCTCCCCGAGGGTGGCACGGTTCGCGCGATCACGCGGTGGGGCACGCCCGTCATGCACCGTCCGCAGGCGGCGGTCACGTCCTACGACGACGCCCTGCGCTCGCTCGCCGCCGACATGGTCGCCACGATGTACGCCGCCGACGGCGTGGGTCTCGCTGCCTGCCAGGTCGGCGAGGACGTCGCGATGTTCGTCTTCGACTGCCCCGACGACGAGGGTGTCCGCACGGTCGGCGTCGTTTGCAACCCGGTCCTCACCCTCCCCGAGGGCAAGGACCGCCACCTCGACAGCGACGACGAGGGCTGCCTGTCCTACCCCGGCTCGTTCGAGCCCTGCGCCCGACCGGACTGGGCCCGCGTCGACGGCACCGGGATCGACGGGGAGCCGGTCACCTTCGAGGGCAGCGGCCTGCTGGCCCGGTGCCTGCAGCACGAGACCGACCACACCCTCGGCACGGTCTTCGGCGACCGGCTCTCGGCGAAGTCGCGCAAGAAGCTCGGCAAGAAGCACGACGCCGCTGCGGACGACTACCCGCCGACCTGGCCCGCCGAGAGCGCCTGAGCCGTGGCCGATCTCCGCATCACCCGCGAGAACGCGCGCTTCCAGCAGTGGGAGGCGCTGCTGACCAACCGTTCCAAGCGCCACCGCAACCGCGAGTTCCTCGTCCAGGGCGTACGCCCCATCTCGCGCGCCGTCGAGGAGGGCTGGACCGTGCGTGCCCTCCTGCGCGCCGAGGGCCCGACATCGGAGTGGGCCGACGGCCTGTGGAGCACCACCGACGCGGAGCGGGTGACCCTCTCCCCCGAGCTGCACGCGCGGCTCAGCGGCAAGGAGGACGGCGCCGAGCTCGTCGCCGTCGTGGAGATGCCGGAGGACGGGGTGGAGCGGCTGGGGGACTCCACGCGGCCGCACGGACCGATCGTCGTCCTCGACCGGCCGACCAGCCCCGGCAACATCGGCACGCTCGCCCGCTCCGCGGACGCGTTCGGTGCCTCGGCCCTCGTCGTGACCGGCCACGCGGCCGACCCCTACGACCCGCGGGCGGTACGGGCGAGCACGGGCTCGCTCTTCGCGCTCACCGTGCTCCGGGTGCCCGGTCCCGGCCCGGTCGTGGAGTACGCCCACGCGCACGGTCACCGCATCGTGGGCACCGACGAGGAGGGCAGCGTCCTGTCGTCCGTCGACCTGCGCGGGCGGCTGCTCGTGGTCGTCGGCAACGAGACGACCGGCCTGTCCTCGGGCTGGCGGGCTGCGTGCGACGAGATCGCGTCGATCCCCATGGTCGGCACGGCGTCGTCGCTCAACGCCGCCGTCGCGGGATCCATCGTGCTCCACGAGGCACTGCGGCAGCGGGGCTGACGAGCGCCGTCAGCGGCGCGCCGCGGCGTAGCAGGCCACCGCGCTGGCGGCCGCCACGTTGAGCGAGTCGATCCCGGCGGCCATCGGGATCACCGCGCGCCGGTCCGCCGACGCCTCCCACCGAGCCGACAGGCCGTGGCCCTCCGACCCCAGCACGAGGGCGAGCCGGTCCACCCCCGCGACCGCCTCCTCGATCGGCACCGAGTCCGGACCCAGCGTCAGCGCGACCGTGGTGAAGCCGCGCCGGGACAGGTCGGGCAGCGCGTCGTACCAGTCGGGCAACCGGGTCCACGGCGTGGAGAACACGGCGCCCATGCCGACCTTGATCGAGCGCCGGTAGAGCGGGTCGGCGCACCGCGGGGCGAGCAGCACCGCGTCGAAGCCGAGCGCCGCGCCCGAGCGGAAGACGGCGCCCACGTTGGTGTGGTCGACGAGGTCCTCCAGGACGAGCACCGACCGGGCGCCCTCGAGCACGGCGGTGAGGTCCGGCAGCGGCCGGCGGCGCAGGGACGCGAGGGCGCCGCGGTGCACGTGGAAGCCCGTCACCTCCTCGATCAACGCCTCGGGCAGGACGTAGACCGGAGCGGCGCCCGCGTCGAGCACGTCGGCGAGGCCGTCGAGCCAGCGAGGCGCCATCAGGAACGACCGGGCCTCGTAGCCCGCCTCGACGGCGCGCCGCACGACCTTCTCGCCCTCGGCGAGGAAGAGACCGTGCTCGGCCTCGAGGTGCTTGCGGAGCTCGACGTCTCGCAGGTCGCGGTAGTCGGCGAGACGAGGGTCCTCGGGGTCGGCGACCTCGACGAGGTCAGCCACGCCCCTGCCCACGATCTGCCTGCCCGCGATCCGGATAGTGGGCCGGGCGGGCCACGGCGACCACCTCGCCGATCACGATGATCGCGGGCGGCACCACCCGGTGGGCGGCGAGGTCGGCGGCCAGCGAGCCGAGGGTGGTGAGGACGGTGCGCTCGGTGGGCATGGTGCCGTCGACGATCACCGCGACGGGCGTGTCGGCGGACCGGCCGCCGGCGAGGAGCGCGTCCGCGATGGCGGGTGCGTTGTCGACGGCCATCAGCAGCACCAGGGTGCCGCGCAGCCCGGCGACGGCGTCCCACGCGACCAGCGACTCGGGGTGGCCGGGCGGCAGGTGACCGGAGATGACGGTGAACTCGTGCGCCACGCCGCGGTGGGTCACCGGGATGCCGGCCCGGGCCGGGACCGCGATGGCCGAGCTGAGGCCGGGGACGACGGTGACCGGCACGTCGGCGGCGGCGCAGGCGAGCAGCTCCTCGAAGCCGCGGCCGAACACGAAGTTGTCGCCACCCTTGAACCGCACCACGCGCTTGCCGGCCCGGGCGCGGTCGACGATCACCTCGTTGATGTGCTCCTGCGTGGCCGAGCGCCCGCGCGGCAGCTTGGCGACGTCGATCAGCTCGACGTGCGGGCCCAGCTCGTGGAGCAGCTCGCGCGGGGCCAGGCGGTCGGCGACCACCACGTCCGCGGTGGCGAGCGCGTGGCGGGCGGCGACCGTCACCAGCTCGGGCTCGCCCGGACCTCCGCCCACGAGGACGACCCCGGGGCTCCGGTCGAGGGCGTCGGAGGCCGCCAGGTGCCCGTCGCGCAGGGCGGTGACGATGTCGTCGCGCAGCGCGGCCGACTTCTTCGGCTCGCGGTTGCCCAGCACCCCGACCGTGAGGCTGCCGTGGTGGCCGACGGCCGGCGTCCACGCCGTGCCGCCGAGCGCGTCGTCGGCTCGCACGCAGAAGGTGTGCCGCTGCTCGGCGGCCGCGACCACGCGCGCGTTGACGTCCGGGTCGTCGGTGGCGGCGACGACGTACCAGGCGCCGTCGAGGTCGGACTCGGTGAAGTCGCGCAGCACGAGGGTCAGCTCGCCGGCCAGGCCCTCGATCGCCGGGGTGACCTCGGGGCTCACCACCGTCACGTCGCCGCCGGAGGCGATGAGGGCAGGCACCCGTCGCTGCGCCACGTGGCCGCCGCCGACGACGACGACCCGGCGGCCGGTGAGGACCAGTCCGGCGAGGTACGGATGGGGGTCGGCACCGGTGTCGGTCATTGCCCCATTGTCTCTGGCCGACGTCACGGGGCGGTGGCTAGGTTCGAGGAATGAGCATCGAACGCCCCGTGGCCCCCAACCCGTACGACTACCTGCCGCCGACCGCGTCCTTCACCGTGACGAGCGAGGACGTGACCGACGGTGCCCCGTTGAAGGACGACCAGGTGGCCGCCCTCGGCAACACCTCGCCCCAGCTGAGCTGGTCGGGCGCGCCCGAGGGGACCCGGTCCTACGTCGTGACCTGCTTCGACCCCGACGCCCCCACGCCCAGCGGCTTCTGGCACTGGTGCCTGGTCGACATCCCGGCCGACGTCACCTCCCTCGACACCGGTGCGGCCGCCGGCGACCTCCCCGGTGGGGCGTTCCACGTCCGCAACGACGGCGGCGAGGCCGGGTTCATGGGCGCCGCTCCCCCCGAGGGCGACCAGCCGCACCGCTACTTCTTCGTCGTCCACGCCGTGAAGGACGACTCGCTGGGCGTCGACGCGGACGCGTCCAACGCCGTCGTCTCGTTCAACCTCGCGTTCAAGACCCTGGGTCGCGCCATCCTCCACGGCACGTACCAGCACTGACGGTCCGGCGGCCGCAGCCGCCCACGTCACATCAATCACACCAGTCTCACCAGACACATCAACCTCAGGAGACTCGTGGTCAGGGCCGACAGGTCCAGACCACGGGTCTCCTTTTTCGTCGTTTGCGTCATGAAGAAACGGTCAAGGCGTTTTGATCTGTGACGACCGGTTTTCTCAGGTCTACCCCTGAAACTTGACGCTGCACCGGGATGTCGCCGGTCACTTCCCGTGAAACCTCGACATGAATCACGCGCAGTGCGTATCTTCAACCCCGAATCTCCCAAGATTTCGTCAAGATCCCCGCTCCCCCGAAACCGCGGATCTGCTCTGGAGGACCACCGTGCAGCACGCCCGATTCATCTCGCGCTTCGCGGCCATCGGCATGGCCGCCGCCGTCGTGTGCGGCGTCCCCGCCGCCGCCGAGGCCAAGACCTGGTCGGTGCCCCGCGCCGTCTCCGCGACCGACCCCGCCGACCTGACCAACAGCGAGCTCGAGGACGCGCTCATGGTCCGGATCAACCAGGCGCGCGCGTCCAACGGCCTGCGCAAGATCTGGAACTTCGACGTCTGCACCGACAAGCTCGCCGAGCAGTGGGGCGAGCGCATCGCGCGCACCGGCCTCTTCGAGCACCGCGACCAGGGCGAGGTCATCCGCAGGTGCAACAAGTCCTGGGCCGGCGAGACGCTGGTGCGGGGCACCGGACTGAGCCCGGAGGAGATGGTCCAGCTGTGGCTCGACTCCCCCGGCCACCGCGAGATCCTGCTGAGCCCCCGTGCACGCCGCGCGGGCGTCGCCATCACCGACGACGGCCAGGGCCGCACCATCGGCGTCGTCAACCTGGTGCGCCACAACTGACGTGCACCTGAGGCCCCGCGTGTGAGACGATCCCCGGCCCCCTCGTGGGTGGGCCGGGGATCGAACTCGTCGAAGGGGGCTGTGCGATGCGGGGCGGGGGGATGCTGCACGTCGCCGTCGCGACCCGCGCCTTCCGCCGCTACTCCACCTACCGGGCCGCCACCCTCGCCGGGATCTTCACCAACTCGGTCTTCGGGATCATCTACTCCTACGCCTACATCGCGCTGTGGGACGCCAACCCCACGGCCGGGGGCTACGACCAGCAGGACGCCGTGACGTACGTCTGGCTCGGCCAGGCCCTCCTCATGACGATCGCGCTGTGGGGCGGCGGCACCACCGACGACCTGGCGGAGCGGATCCGCACCGGCGACATCGCCATCGACCTCTACCGACCAGTCGGCCTCGTGGGGTGGTACCTCGCCAGCGACCTCGGCCGCGCGGCGTACCACCTCCTCACCCGCGGCCTCGGGCCGACGCTCATCGGGGTCGTCGTGTTCGACATCGCCCTGCCCTCCACGGTCGTCGCGGGGCTCGCCTTCGCGGTCTCGCTGGTGCTCGCGGTGGTGGTGAGCTTCGCGATCCGCTTCCTGGTGGCGAGCACCGCCTTCTGGCTGCTCGACCAGTCGGGGGTCAAGGTGATGAGCGGCGCGTTCGCGATCTTCTTCAGCGGCATGATGCTGCCGCTCGTGCTCTTCCCCGGCTGGCTCGGCACGGTCGCCAACGCCCTGCCCTGGGCGTCCTACGTGCAGGTGCCCGCGGACATCTGGCTCGGCAAGCACACCGGCACCGACCTCGTGGCCGCACTCGGCTTCCAGGTCATGTGGGCGGTCGTGCTGCTCGCCGCCTGCCAGGGCGTGCTGCGCCTGGCGACCCGCAAGGTGGTGGTCCAGGGTGGCTAGCCCGGAGCCGGCACAGCACCTGCGCACGTACGCCCAGATCGCGTGGCTCTGGATCCGGGCCGCCTGGCAGTACCCGACGTCCTTCGTGCTGCTGGCCGTCGGCAACGGACTGATCACCGGCCTCGACTTCGTCGGCCTGTGGATCATGTTCGCGCACCTCGACGACCTTGCGGGATTCACGCTCCACGAGGTCGCCCTGCTCTACGGCAGCGCCTCGCTGGCGCTCGCGGTCGCCGACACGGCCATCGGCAGCGTCGAGCGGATCGGCACCTACATCCGCACCGGGCGCCTCGACCAGATGATGACCAAGCCGGTGCCGCTGCTCGTGCAGGTGTGCGCCGACCAGTTCACGCTGCGTCGCCTCGGCCGGCTGACCCAGGCTACGGTCGTGTTCGGCTGGGCGTGCACCTACGTCGACTGGACCCCGCTGCGCGTGCTGGTCGCCGTCTCGATGCTCGTCAGCGGCGCGATGGTCTTCTTCGGGCTGTTCGTCGGCTTCTCGTGCGTCCAGTTCTGGACGACCGACGCCACGGAGTTCGCCAACGCGTTCACCTACGGCGGGGCGACGGTCACGCAGTACCCGCTCAACATCTTCCCGCGCGAGGTGATGGTCGGGCTGACCTTCGTCATCCCGGTCGCGTTCGTCAACTGGTACCCCTGCCTCCACCTCCTCGGTCGCACCGATCCGTACGGGACGCCGGAGGCCTTCCAGTTCGCCTCGCCGCTGGCGGGGGTCCTCACCATGGCCGCGGCCCTCCTCGTCTGGCGCACCGGAGTGCGCCACTACACCTCCACCGGGAGCTGACATGACCCCGCACCAGCCGCTCATCGACGTGCAGGACCTCGGGCGCAGCTTCGACGTACGCCGCAAGGTCGAGGGCCGCCGGCGCCGCTCGCGGGAGTCCGTCGTCGCGGTGCACGACCTCACCTTCTCTGTGGATGCCGGCGAGATGGTGGGCTACATCGGCCCCAACGGCGCCGGGAAGTCGACCACCATCAAGATGCTCACGGGCATCCTCGTGCCCACCGAGGGCGGGGTGCGGGTGGCCGGCCTGGACCCGAGCCGTGACCGGGTCGAGCTGGCGCGGCGCATCGGCGTCGTCTTCGGGCAGCGCTCCACCCTGTGGTGGGACCTCCCGCTGCGCGACTCCTACGACCTGCTGCAGAAGATGTACCGCATCGAGCCGGCTCGCTACCGCCAGAACCTGGCGCGCTTCGTGGAGCTGCTCGACCTCGGCGACCAGCTCGACACCCCGGTGCGCCAGCTCAGCCTCGGGCAGCGGATGCGCGGGGACATCACCGCCGCCCTCCTCCACGACCCCGAGGTGCTCTACCTCGACGAGCCGACGATCGGCCTCGACGTGGTGAGCAAGGGCCGCCTGCGCGAGTTCCTCCGAGCGCTCAACGCCGAGCGCGGAACGACGCTGCTGCTGACCACGCACGACCTCCAGGACATCGAGGCGCTGTGCGACCGGGTGATCGTCATCGACCACGGCACGAGCGTGTACGACGGATCGCTGGCGGGCCTGCACGCCCAGGGCGGGTCCACGCGGACCCTGGTGGTCGACCTCGTCGACGAGGCACCGCCCGTGGAGGTGCCCGGCGCCACGGTGCGCCGGGTCGAGGGCCCGCGCCAGTGGCTGTCGTTCCCCGCCGACGCGAGCGCCGCACCGATCGTGGCCGCAGTCGCCGCGGCGTACGACGTCGCCGACCTCTCCATCCAGGAGCCGGACATCGAGGACGTCATCCGCGAGCTGTACTCGCGGGGCGCCTGACGCGTCGTCGGAGGGCGCCAGCCGCCGAGGTCAACAGCCGGGTCAGTGCCCGAGGCCGCGGTGCCGCTCGGAGTCACGCTCCGGCGACGTCAGCGGCATGCGCTCGAGCACCAGCATGGCGCGGTCGTCGTCGCCGCGCGACACCTTCTTGAGCACCCGCTTCGGCAGGCCGGTGAAGCCCCGCGCGTCGACCGCCTGGAGCGCCACCTGCCGCAACCAGTCGATCCCCTCGTCGAGGTCGCGGTCGGCCGACTCGATGACCCCGTCGGTGTAGAACATCAGCGCCTCGCCCGGGTGCAGGCGGCCCTTGCTGGGGGTGAACTCGGCCTCGTCGATGACGCCCAGCGCCATCCCCCGCGCGTTGTCGATCGACCAGCCCCGGTGGCCGAGGTGCCAGTGGAGGGCGGGCGGGTGGCCGGCGCTGGTGATGGTGTAGTCGCCCGTGACGAGGTCGACCTTGATGTGCACGGCCGTGGCGAGCGACTCCTCCGACTCCTGGCGCAGCAGGAAGGCGTTGGCCGCGGCCATCAGCTCGGCGGGCGGCAGCGCACCGATGAGGCCACCGAGCGCGCCCGCGAACTGCAGGGCCTGGGGACCGACGGCCGTGCCCTTGCCGCACACGTCGACCAGCGCCATCTCCAGCCACCGGCCCTCGCGGAGGTCGGCGACGAGGAAGTCGCCGGCATAGCTCGGACCGTTGGCGGTGATCGTGGCCGACTGGGAGCGCCAGCCGTCGGGCAGCGGCGGCACAACGCCCTGCCGCTGGAGCCGGTCGCGCAGCTGCGTGAGCACCGCCTCGCTGAGCGCCATGGGCAGGCCGGAGCGCTGGCGGCTCGACTGGTAGATCGCGAGCATCAGGGCCAGCGCGAAGATCACGAGGGCCGACTCCCGCGTGGGCGTGGCGAAGTCGCTCTGCATCGAGGTCCACACCGCGACGCCCGCGAGCACGACGGCCAGCACCAGGAGCGGGACGAAGCGCAGGAGCATCGTGCCGACCATGAGGAACAGGAACCACATCGCGACCGGGATGATGACCTCGAGCAGCACCCCGAGGAGCGCGGTGAGGCCGACCATCGCCACCAGGACGACGAGCAGGAACGTCTGGCTGGCCCGCGACCCGGTGCGCCAGCCGTCGATGCGCTGCCGGACGTACGACGCGAGGCCGCGCACCACGGTCCCCAACGCGTTCGACACGTCCGAAGGGTAGGGCTCGACAAGGTCTCCCCGGCGTGGAACCGACAAAATCCGCGACGGCGGATCGATAGGCTCGACCCATGCCTCTGCTCCCCCTGCAGGCCGACGTCCTCGGTCCTGACTTTCGGGTGGAGACCATCTCCCTCCCGCCCGATCCCGAAGGCCCCGTCGTCGCCACCCTGGTGACGCTCGAGCCGGACAGCCCGAACGGTCGCGCCGTGCTGCACGTGCACGGGTTCGCCGACTACTTCTTCCACGCCGAGTACGCCCGGTGGTGGGCCGATCGCGGCTACACCTTCTATGCCCTCGACCTCCGCAAGTACGGCCGGTCGCTGCTGGAGCACCAGACCCCCCACTACGTGGCGGACCTCGACGAGTACTTCGCCGAGATCGACCTGGCGTGGTGGCGCATCACCCGGCGTGACGGCCACCGCGAGGTCATCGCGTCGGCCCACTCCACCGGCGGGCTCACGGTCCCCCTGTGGGCCCACAAGCGCAGGCCGCCCGAGCTCGTCGCGCTGGTGCTCAACTCGCCGTGGTTCGACATGCAGGGCGCGGCGTGGCTGCGCAGCCCCGCGACCCGCCTCGCCCTCGAGCGCATCGGCACCAGCCGTCCCCTGCAGGAGATCCCACGCAAGGTCAGCACGGTCTACGGGCGGTCCCTGCACCGCGATCACGGTGGCGAGTGGGACTACGACCTGTCGTGGAAGCCCCTGGAGTCGCGACCCGTGTACGTCGGGTGGCTGCGCGCCGTACGCCGCGGCCACGCGCTGCTCCACGCCGGCCTCGACCTCACCTGCCCGACCCTGGTGCTCTCCTCTGCCCGGTCCTTCTTCGGCGAGCAGACCGAGGAGACCGCCATGACGCACGACATCGTTCTCGACGTCGAGCAGATCCGGCACTGGGCCTCGTCCGTCGGGCGCCACGTCACCTCGATCGCGATCGAGGGCGCGATCCACGACGTGGTGCTCTCGCGCCCCGAGGTGCGCGCCCAGGCGTACGCCGCCATCAGCACGTGGCTGGCGGCGTGGGTGGAGTCGGGGGTCCTGGGGGCGCGCGAGGGGTCGTAGCGCTCGCGCCTCGACCACCGAGGGCGGGCGACCCGCTCAGGCGACGAGAACGACGAGCGCGACGATCCCGACGGTGGCGATCACCGCGCGCAGCAGGGCCGGCGGGAGCCGGCGTCCCACGCCCGCCCCGATCTGGCCCCCGACGACCGAGCCGAGCGCGATCAGGCCGGCGACGACCCAGTCGATGTCGGCGACCGCGATGAAGACGAGGGCGGCGACCGCGTTGACCAGCAGTGCCAGGACGTTCTTGGTGGCGGTGTGGCGCTGCATCGAGTCGGCGACACCGATGCCGAGGATCGCCATGAGCAGCACGCCCTGGGCCGCCCCGAAGTAGCCGCCGTAGACGCCGGCCGCGGCCACGGCCGGCCAGACCCACCACACGCCGTGGTCGGGGATTCCTCCGCGCGACTCGGCGCGGGCGGCGACCGAGCGCTGGATCCGGGGACCGAGCACCACCAGCAGGACGCCGAGCGCGATGAGCGCGGGCACGATGGTGTCGAACGCCGACGACGGCAGCCAGAGCAGCAGCAGCGCCCCGGCGACGCCGCCGAGCAGCGACGCGGAGCCGAGCCGGAGGACGCGGGCCCCCTGGCCGGCGAGCTCGCGACGGTAGCCGAAGACCCCGGACATGCTCCCGGGGACGAGACCGACGGTGTTGCTGACGTTGGCGGTGACCGGGGGCACGCCGAACGCCAGCAGGGTCGGGAACGTGATCAACGTTCCCGACCCCACCACGGTGTTGATGGTTCCGGCTGCCACCCCGGCGAGGGTGATCAGCACTGCCTCGGTCGGACTCACTGGCCGGCGGGAGCCTCCGGGTCGCTGCTGTCGGTGGTCGGCCGCAGCTTGCCCGGGCTGGCCGCGATCTCGGCCTCCGCGATCGCCTGCTGCACGGCCTTGTCGGTGGCCGACGTCTCGGCGTCGTCGGACCCGCGCGGCAGCTGCGGCTCGGTGGGCCCCATGTCGACCCGCTTGCGCGGGGTGGCGTCCTTGGGGATGCCGGCGATCTCGTGGATGGACGAGCCCAGGCCCTCCATCGCCTTCGTGATCTCGGAGGGGATGACCCACACCTTGTTGGCGCTGCCCTCGGCGATCTTGGGCATCATCTGGAGGTACTGGTAGGCGAGCAGCGACTGGTCGGGCTGGCCGTCGTGGATCGCCTGGAAGACGGTCTGGATGGCCTGGCCCTCACCCTGGGCACGCAGGATCGCGGCCTCGCGGTCGGCCTGGGCACGCAGGATCTGCGACTCACGGTCACCCTCGGCGTTGAGGATCTGCGACTGCTTGTTGCCCTCGGCGGTGAGGATGGCCGACTGACGCTGGCCCTCGGCGGAGAGGATGAGCGCCCGCTTGTCGCGGTCGGCGCGCATCTGCTTCTCCATCGCGTCCTTGATCGAGGGCGGCGGGTCGATGCCCTTGAGCTCCACCCGGTTGACGCGGATGCCCCACTTGCCGGTGGCCTCGTCGAGCACGCCGCGCAGGCCCGTGTTGATCGAGTCACGGCTGGTGAGCGTCTCCTCGAGGTCCATGCCGCCGACGATGTTGCGCAGGGTGGTCATGGTGAGCTGCTCGATCGCCTGGATGTAGTTGGCGATCTCGTAGGTGGCCGCGACCGGGTCGGTCACCTGGAAGTAGATGACGGTGTCGATCGACACGACCAGGTTGTCCTCGGTGATCACCGGCTGCGGCGGGAAGCTGACGACCTGCTCACGCAGGTCGATGAGGTAGCGCACCTTGTCGATGAACGGCACGACGATGTTGAGTCCCGCCGGCAGCGTCCCCTTGTACTTGCCGAAGCGCTCGACGATGCCGGCGCGCGCCTGGGGCACGATCCGGACCGTCTTGGCGAGCATGACGACGATGAACAGGACGACGAGCAGGAACAGGATGAACAATGCTGACGGCACTGGTCTCCCCCCGATCTTGTGATGTGCGTTGGGTGGTGCGGATGAAAGGACGCGAGGCGTCGGGTCAGGGCTCGAGCGTCGCCACGGGGTGTACGTAGGCCGTGGCGCCCTTGATCTGGAGGATCTCGACGGTCTCGCCCGGCGCGATCCGCAGGTTCTCGTCATAGGGAAGCGCCGTCCAGAGCTCACCGCCGGCCTTGATCCTCCCGGGCGCCAGCCCGGTGATCTCCTCGGTCACGAGCCCCCGCGTGCCGACGAGCTTGCCGTGGCCGAGCGAGAGCTCGGGCCCGCCGTGGAGGCGCTTGACGAAGGCCGGACGCACGAAGGCGAGCATCGCGGTCGAGGCGGCGAGAGCGGCGAGGACCTGCACGACGACGGGCAGGCCCAGCAGCGCTGCCACCATCCCGATGACGGCGCCTGCCGCCAGCATGGCCAGGATCAGGTCCAGGCTGAACATCTCGGCGACGCCGAGGCCGATCGAGAGCGCGAGCCAGGTCTCCCAGAGGTGGTCGCGGATCCAGTCCATGCCCTGACCTTATCCAGTGGATGCTGACGTCAGGCGGGAGCGACCCGCTGGGCGGGGCGACGGCGGGCCGCGAAGCGGTCGTCGGCGCGGCTGAGCAACAGCGGCATCCCGAAGGTCTCCGAGAGCGTCTCGGCCGTGACGACGTCGTCGACCGGTCCCGAGTCGACGACGCGTCCCTCGCGGAGCAGGAGGGCGTGCGTGAAGCCCGGGGGGATCTCCTCGACGTGGTGCGACACCAGCACGGTCGCGGGTGAGTCGGGGTCGAGGGCCAGGTGCGACAGCGTGGCGACGAGGTCCTCGCGACCCCCGAGGTCGAGGCCCGCGGCCGGCTCGTCGAGCAGGAGCAGCTCGGGGTCGGCCATCAGCGCGCGGGCGATCTGGACCCGCTTGCGCTCGCCCTCGCTGAGGGTGCCGAAGGTCCGCTCGAGCAGGTGGCTCGCTCCGACCTCCGCCAGCAGGGCCGCGGCCCGGTCGTGGTCGAGGTCGGCGTACTCCTCGCGCCAGCGGCCGACCACGCCGTAGGACGCGGACACGACCACGTCCCTGACGAGCTCGCTCCTGGGGATCCGGTCGGCCAGCGCGGCGCTGGTGAGGCCGATGCGCGGACGCAGCTCGAAGACGTCGGTGGTGCCGAGCACCTCGTCGAGGATGCCGGCGACCCCCGAGGTCGGGTGCAGCTGGGCCGCGGCGACCTGCAGGAGCGTGGTCTTGCCGGCGCCGTTGGGGCCGAGGACCACCCAGCGCTCGTCCTCCTCGACCAGCCAGCTCACGTCGTCGAGCAGCAGCGATGCACCACGGCGCACCGTGACGCCTGCGAACTCGACGACGGCGACCATGATCCTCACCCTATCCAGCAGCCGCCCCCGGCCGGGACGGACACGACGGTGGGGGCGGAGTAGCCTCGCCCGCGATGTCGTCCACCGTCCCCGCCCTCCCCCACTCGGCGACGCTCGCCTGGTGGCTCACTGCGTGGCTGCGCGGCCACGAGCAGACCGACCACGTGCTCGACGAGCTCGCCGACGCCACCCACCTCCTCGCCGGAGGCTCGGCGCTGGACCTGCTGGTGCGCGCCCGCGGCACCGGCGCGACGTACGCCGGGCTGGCGCTGCCGGTGGAGGGCGATCCGCTGGGTCTGGGCGGACCGCCCGCCTTCAACGCAGCGGCCCTCGAGGCCGGCCAGGCGGTGGTGGTCGGCGACCTCGGCCTCGTGCCCGAGGAGCTGGGCGAGACGGTGCAGTGGCGGACGTACGACGCGGCCCGGCGCCAGCTGCCCGACGTCGGCGAGGCCGACCGCGGGCTGCGCGAGGAGCTCCTCGGGGCGGCCGGGGACCTCGCCGACCTCGACGTCGCGCGCTGGCGTCCCGAGGCCGCCGACGCGCTGATGAACCTGCACCATCGGCCCGCGGTCGACGCACCGCTCGGCACCCCGGCTCGCTGCGTCGAGCTGGCTGCGCGCGGGCTGCAGGCGTGGACGATCGTCGACCTGGCGCTGGTCGACGACGGCGGTGCGGTGTCGGCGTACGAGGTGGAGCGACGTCGCACCCTGCTGCAGCCGCTGGGTCGGGCGGCACGCCGCGCGATCGTCGCGGCGTGCTCGCCCGAGGTCTGGCCTCCGGCCTAGGAGGGCTCAGCCGCCGTACTGGCCGCTGCCGTAGGGCGCGGCCGGGGGAGGCGGCGGGTAACCACCCTCGTAGCCGGCCGGCCCCGTCTTGGGGTTGGGGCCGTACTTGTTGTCGGCCTTGGAGTCGGTGCAGAACCACACGATGATCAGGATCCAGCCGATGATCGGGATGATGCCGATCAGGATCCACCAGCCGCTGCGGTCGATGTCGTGGAGGCGACGTACGCCGACCGCGAGGCTCGGCAGGAACAGGGCCAGGCTGACCACGGTGTTGACCAGGCCGCCGCTCGTGGCGCCGTCGTAGTCGGTGCCGATGACGGTGTCGATGATGTTGGTGGCGATGCCGACCAGGAACGAGAACAGGGCGAAGTACCAGTACTCGGAGCGACGCGCGCGTCCGGAGAAGTCGACGTACTTGGACAGACACGTGCGGACTGCGGTCATGAAGTCCAATGGATTACCCCCTGTGTATGGGCGGTTCCGTGGGCCGGACCGCCAGCGGCAGCACCGTAGGGCATCCGGCGACGCGGGACCAGCACCCCGGCCGGAGGGCTACCGCCCGCCCGAGGCGCGGACCCGGGCACCCGGCGGTGACGTGCGGGGCTAGCCTTCCTCCACCATGGAAGACGAGCCGAAGACTCTCCTGGTCACCCTCACGGGCAAGGACCGGCCGGGCGTCACCTCAGCGATCTTCGCGGCGCTCTCGGGCGCCGGGGTCGAGGTCGTCGACATCGAGCAGATCGTGCTGCGGCGCCGCCTGGTGCTGGGCATCCTCGTGACGGCGCCCCGCGACTGGAAGAAGCTGCGCGACGTCATCGAGCGCACCGCCGCCGACCTCGACATGAACGTCGAGGTCGAGCGCGGCGCCGGCGACAACCGCAGCAGGCAGGGCGACCGGTCGCACATCACCATCATCGGCAACCCGCTCAAGGCGTCCGCGATGTCGGCCATCGCCGGACGGATCGCCGACTCCGGGGCCAACATCGACAAGATCGAGCGGATGGCGCGCTACCCCGTCACCGCCATCGAGCTGCACGTCTCGGGAGCACCGGCGGACACGTTGCGCCCGCTGCTCGCCGTCGAGGCGGTCAAGCAGGGCATCGACCTCGCCGTCCAGCGCGACTCCCTGCACCGGCGCGGCATCCGCCTGATCGTGATGGACGTCGACTCCACGCTCATCCAGGGCGAGGTGATCGAGATGCTCGCCGCCCACGCCGGCCAGGAGGCCGAGGTCGCCCGGGTGACCGAGGCGGCGATGCGCGGCGAGCTCGACTTCGAGGCGTCGCTGCGCGAGCGGGTCGCCCTGCTCGAGGGCGTCCCCGAGTCGGCGCTCGAGGAGGTCTACGACTCCATCGTCCTGGCGCCCGGCGCCCGCACCATGGTGCGCACGCTGCGCCGCCTGGGCTACCGGTTCGCGATCGTCTCGGGCGGCTTCACCCAGATCACCGACCGGCTCGCCGCCGACCTCGGCATCCACTTCTCGCGCGCCAACGAGCTCGAGGTGGTCGACGGCCGGCTGACCGGCCGGATCGTCGGCGACGTCGTGGACCGCGCCGGCAAGGCGACGGCGCTGCGCGAGTTCGCCGCGGAGGTCGGCGTGCCGGTCGACGCCGTGATCGCCATCGGTGACGGCGCCAACGACCTCGACATGCTCAACGCGGCGGGGCTCGGCATCGCCTACAACGCCAAGCCGATGGTGCGCGACGCCGCGGACACCTCCGTCAACGTTCCCTACCTCGACGCGATCCTCTACCTGCTCGGCATCTCCCGCGAGCAGATCGAGGAGGCCGACGCCGCCGTCGGCATCGTCACGCCCGCCCCGCCCCTCACGACCTGACCCCGACGGCCACGCACCCACCGATCGCCGGGTCCTCGACGACCCGCGTCGTCAGGCCGGCCGCCTCCATCGCCGCCGACGTCAGGCCCACCTGGGACCGACCGGTCTCCACGACCAGCACTCCCCCGGGCGCCAACCACCCGGACGCGGCCGCGGCGAGGCGACGATGCACGTCGACGCCGTCCACGCCGCCATCGAGCGACACGAGGGGCTCGTGGTCGCGGGCCTCCGGCGGCATGTCGGCGACGCGGCCCGTCGGGACGTACGGCGCGTTGGCGGCCAGCACCTCGACCCGGCCCCGGAGCCCGCGCGGCAGCGCGTCGTAGAGGTCACCCTCGTGCACGGCGGCCCGGGGCGCGTTGGCGCGTGCGCAGTCGAGGGCGACCGCGCTGACGTCGGCGGCGTGCGCCTCGACGGCGTCCGGCAGGCAGGCCGCGACCGGCGCCACACCGCAGCACATCTCGACGACCACCACTCGTCCGGCGTCACCCGGCCGGGACCTGGCCGCTGCCTCGGCGAGCGCCGTACGGGCCAGCAGCTCGGTGCGCCGGCGCGGGACGAAGACTCCGGGGGCCACCCGGAGCCGCCGCCCCAGGAAGCCGACCCACCCGAGCACGAGCTCGAGGGGCTCCCCTGCGACGCGTCGGGCGACGAGCGACTCGAGCCCGGCCGCACCGCCGGCGGCCTCCAGCAGCAGCTCGGCCTCTGCCTCGGCCCACACGCACCCGGCCGCGCGGAGCCGCGCGACCACCTGGGCGTGCGTCACGCGTCGCCGAGGTGGAAGGCGTCGAGCCGCGCCCGTCCCGGACCGAGGTCCGCCCACACGCACTCGACCGTGAACACCGCCACCGCCGCGGTGGGGAACCCGCGCGTGAGCATGCCGGTGGTCGCCGCCGCGTCGCCCTCACCGTCGTCGACGAGCTCGGCCAGCGAGGCCATCGTCGGGTTGTGGCCGATGACGACCAGCGTCCGGACGGAGGCGTCGGTCTCGCGGAGGAGGTCGAACGCGGAGTCGGTGCCGGCGGCGTAGAGCGCCTCCGAGAAGTCGGCGAGGTCCTCGTCCCAGCCTGCGCCCAGGGCGACGTGCTCCCAGGTCTGACGGGTGCGCAGCGCATCGGAGACGAGCACCGCGTCGGGCGCCAGGCCGTGCTCGCGCAGCCGGCGACCCGCGGCCTCCGCGTCGCTGCGACCCCGGTCCGCCAGTGCGCGGACGTGGTCGGTGGGCGCACTGTGCTCGGCCCTGGCATGTCGCATCACGACCAGCCGTCTCGACACGCGTTCCACGGCGTCCCTCCCCAGTCCTGCCCCACTCGTGCTCGGGCCCAGCCTTCCAGCCGCTAGCCTGCCTGTCATGCCCAAGGGACCACTCATGATCATCGGTGGCGCCGAGGACAAGCTGCGCAAGCCGACCATCCTCAAGCACTTCGTGGCCCTGAGCGGGGGCCGTGACGCCCGCATCGCGGTGATCCCGACCGCGTCCTCGCTCGGTCGTGAGGTGGTCGACGTCTACGACGCGCTGTTCACCAAGTTCGGTGCGGCCCGCGTCGACTCCGTACGCCCCGAGTCCCGCGAGCAGGCCCACGACCCCGCACTGGTGAAGGCCCTCGACGAGGCGACCGGCGTGTTCATGACCGGCGGCAACCAGCTCAAGCTCTCCGCGATCGTGTGCGGCACCCCGGTGGGCGAGGCGATCAGGCGCGCCCACGACCGCGGCGCGGTCGTCGCGGGCACCTCGGCCGGCGCCAGCATCCAGTCCTCGCACATGGTGGCCTTCGGCGTGGGCGGAGCCACGCCGAAGCAGCGGATGACCCAGGTGGCCGCCGGCCTCGGCCTGGTGGACACGGCGGTGATCGACCAGCACTTCGACCAGCGCAACCGCTACGGCCGGCTCCTGATGATCGTGGCCCAGAGCCCCCAGCTGCTCGGCATCGGCGTCGACGAGGACACCTGCGGCCTCGTCGAGGACGTCGACGGCGACCTGGTGATGCGGGTCATGGGCAAGGGGGCCGTGACGATCTTCGACGGCGCCCGGATGGTCTCCAACGCCTACGAGGCCACCCGCTCCTCGCCCCTGCTGGCCAGCGGCGTCGTGTTCCACACGCTGCCCGAGGGCACCGTGTTCAACCTGTCCACCCGTGCCCTCGTGCCCCAGGAGCCGGTGGTCGAGCCCGAGGACGCCGACGAGCTCGCCGAGGCGACCCGCGACCTGCGCCAGCTGGCCCGCGACATCGCCGCTGCCGACGCGACCCCGGCCGCGATCCGGCGACGCCTCAAGCTGCGCCGTACGACCACCCGCCAGACCCCCGACCCGACCCAGGGAGATCATCGATGAGCGAGCGGCCCACCCCCGACCTGGAGATCGTCGAGACCCGGGTCTACCGCGGCCCCAACGTCTGGTCCTACGACAAGTCGATCCACCTCGTGGTCGACCTGGGCTCGCTCGAGCAGTTCCCGACCAACACCATCCCCGGCTTCACCGACGACCTCGTCGCGATGCTGCCCGGCCTGCGTGAGCACTCCTGCTCGCGCGGACGCCGCGGCGGCTTCCTCGAGCGGCTCAACGAGGGCACCTGGCTCGGCCACGTCGCCGAGCACGTCGCCCTCGCCCTGCAGCAGCTCGTCGGCCACGACATCCGCCGAGGCAAGACCCGCCAGGTCAAGGGACAGCCCGGCCGCTACAACATCATCTACGGCTACATCGAGGAGAACGTCGGCCTCACGGCCGGCCGCCTCGCCGTACGCCTGGTCAACCACCTCGTCGAGGGCGACCCCGACTTCGACTGGGAGACCGAGCGCGACGACTTCATCCGTCGCGCCGAGCGCACCGCCTTCGGCCCGTCGACCCAGGCGATCGTGGACGAGGCGGTGTCGCGGGACATCCCGTGGATCCGGCTCAACCAGTACTCCCTCGTCCAGCTCGGGCAGGGCGTCCACGCCAAGCGGATCCGGGCCACGATGACCTCCGAGACCTCCTCGATCGCGGTCGACATCGCCTCCGACAAGGACCTCACCACCAAGCTCCTCGGCGCCGCTGGGCTGCCGGTGCCCAAGCAGGAGTCGGTCCGCACGGAGGACGGGGCCGTCGCCGCCGCCCGCCGCATCGGCTACCCCGTCGTGCTCAAGCCGCTCGACGGCAACCACGGCCGCGGCGTCTGCCTCGACCTGCAGGACGAGGCCGACGTGCGGGCGGCGTTCCCGGTCGCGCACGGCCAGTCGCGCCGCGGCAACGTCATCGTCGAGTCGTTCGTCACCGGCAAGGACTACCGCTGCCTGATCATCGACGGCCGGATGGTCGCGATCGCCGAGCGCGTGCCCGCGTCCGTCACCGGCGACGGCACGTCCACGGTGGAGGAGCTCGTCGACCTCACCAACGCCGACCCCAGGCGCGGCGTCGGGCACGAGAAGGTGCTGACCCGCATCAAGGTCGACGAGGCGGCGATCGAGGTCCTCGCCGACCAGGGACACAAGCTCGACTCGGTGCCCGCCGAGGGCGAGATGGTCAAGCTCGCGCTGACCGGCAACATGTCGACGGGCGGCATCTCCATCGACCGCACCTTCGAGGCCCACCCGGAGAACGTCGAGATCGCCGAGGAGGCCGCGCGCATGGTCGGCCTCGACATCGCCGGCATCGACTTCATCTGTCCCGACATCACCCAGCCGGTCCGCGAGACCGGCGGCGCGATCTGCGAGGTCAACGCCGCGCCCGGCTTCCGGATGCACACCCACCCGACGATCGGCGAGCCCCAGTTCATCGCCAAGCCGGTGGTCGACATGCTGTTCCCGCCCGGCGCGACCTCGCGCATCCCGATCGTGGCCGTGACCGGCACCAACGGCAAGACCACCACCAGCCGGATGATCAGCCACATCTTCAAGGGCATGGGCCGCAAGGTCGGCATGACCTCGACCGACGGCGTGGTCATCGACGAGCGGCTGCTGATCCGCGCCGACGCGTCGGGGCCGCGGTCCGCGCGGATGGTGCTGCAGAACCCGCGCGTCGACTTCGCCGTCTTCGAGGTCGCCCGCGGGGGCATCCTCCGCGAGGGCCTCGGTTACGAGCGCAACGACGTCGCGGTGGTCCTCAACGTGCAGCCCGACCACCTCGGCCTGCGCGGCATCGACACCGTCGAGCAGCTCGCCGACGTCAAGGCCGTGATCGTCGAGGCTGTGCCGCGCGACGGGCACGCCGTCCTCAACGCCGACGACCCGCTGGTGCGCGAGATGCGCCGCAAGTGCTCCGGCCAGGTCGTGTGGTTCTCGATGGAGGAGCCCGGCAGCGAGGTGCGCGACATGATCGACGCCCACTGCCGACGCGGCGGCAAGGCGATCGTCCTCAACCCCAGTGACCGCGGCGAGATGATGGTCGTCCAGCACGGCCGCCGCGAGATGCAGCTGGCCTGGACCCACCTCCTGCCCGCGACCTTCAGCGGCCGGGCCCGGATGAACGTGCAGAACGCCCTCGCCGCGGCGGCCGCCGCCTTCGCCGCAGGTGCGCCGCTGCACGACATCCGCCAGGGCCTGCGGACCTTCTCGACCAACTACTACCTCTCCCCCGGCCGCCTCAACGAGGTCGAGGTCAACGGCGTCAACGTCATCGTCGACTACTGCCACAACGCCCCCGGCATGAAGATGCTCGGCGACTTCGTGGACCGCGTCGGTGACTCGCTGGAGTCCTCGCACGACCTGGCCCGGCCCTCGCGGATCGGCATCATCGCCACCGCCGGCGACCGCCGCGACCAGGACATGGTCGAGCTCGGCCACATCGCGGCCCAGCACTTCGACGTGTGCATCGTCCGTGAGGACGTCGCCCTGCGCGGCCGCGAGCGCGGCGCGACGGCCCAGCTGGTGCTCGACGGTGTGCGCACCGCGATGGCCGAGGGCGCGCGCTGCAAGCAGTCCGAGCTGGTGCTCGACGAGATCGAGGCCGTCCGCCACGCGATGAGCCGCGCCAACCGCGGCGACCTCGTCGTGGTGTGCGTCGACAAGCACGCCGAGGTCATGGCGGAGCTGGAGGCCTGGTCCGACGTCGCCCAGGCGGGCTCGGGGGCCAACCCCGACGCCCCCTCGGCCGACCCGGACTACACGCCACCGGCGACGGACTCGTGAGGCCGGCCGGGACGAGGGTGTGCGCGTGAGGGTCCTCGACCTGTCCGGGCTGCCCCACCGCCCGATCGAGGCCCACGGCAGCCGTGGCTTCTCGGTGGGCGCCTTCGGCATCAGCGCCGACGCGCACCTGGTGGCGGTCACGCTCGCCCCGGGCGGGACCATCGGCCGTCACCCGGCCGTCGCGCGCCAGCTCCTGGTCGTGCTGAGCGGGGAGGCGGAGGTGAGCGGCGCCGAGCTGGTCGTACGCCGCCTCGGCCCCGGCGAGGCCGCGGTGTGGGAGCCCGGAGAGGTGCACGAGACCCGGTCGCCCCGCGGCATGACGGCGATGATCGTGGAGGGCGACCTCGACATCGGCGCCCCCGGCGAGCAGGTCGACCCCGGCGACGTCTGACGCTCGCACCGCCGCTCGCCGGGCTGTCGGTCGAGCAGGAGCGTCAGTCCTCGCTCGCCGCGCGCACCTTCTGCGACAGGGTCTCGGGGCTGTCCGGGGTTCCGCCGTGCGCGGCGATCCAGTCGTACGCCTCCTGCCGCTCGGCGTGGCACATCAGGCCGACGACGTCGCCGGGCTGCGCACGGTCGACGAGCGCGGCGAGGCAGGCGACCTCGGTGGGGTAGGTGTCGATGTCGGTGACGCCGACGCGGGCGGCACCCGCGCGCAGCAGGACGTCGACCTCGTCCATGGTGCGCGTGCGGAGGTAGCGCTCCTTGTGGCCGATGGCGACCACGTCGCTGCCCTTGGCCCCGATCTCGCCCAGCGCTCCGATCAGCTCGTCGGTGCGGTCACCGACGGCACCGAGGCCGAGCAGCAGGCGCGCGCCGGGGCGGCGTACGCCCGACATGATCTCCAGCAGCGCCTCGAGCCCGGCCTCGTTGTGCGCCAGGTCCATCACGACGCTGACCTCTCCGGGCAGGGAGAAGAAGTTCATCCGGCCCGGGTTGTGCTCGGCGTCGGGGCGGAACGAGGTCAGGCCCGCGACCACGTCGTCGCGGGACAGCCCTATCGCCAGCGCGGCCGAGGCGGCCGCGAGCGCGTTCTCGATGTTGAACCGCGACAGCCCCGCGAGCGTCATGGGCACGTCGACGAGCTCGACGAGCGGGTCGGGGTCGACTCCGGGCGCGAGGACCGTGATCCACCCGTCGATGACCGTCGTGGCGCGACCACCCCCGTGGCTGAGCACCTCGCGGACCGCGGGCGAGTCGGGGTCGCGGCTGAAGATCCACGGCTGTGCGGAGATGACCGCCTGCATCGCGAGCACGCGCGGGTCGTCGCCGTTGAGCACCGCCCAGCCGTCCTTGCGGGTGATGCGCGGGACGACGGACTTCACCTCGGCGAGCTGGTCGACGGTGTCGATGCCCTGCAGTCCGAGGTGGTCGGCGGTCACGTTGGTCACGACCGACACGTCGTTGCGGGTGATGCCGATCCCCTTGAGCAGGATGCCGCCGCGGGCGGTCTCGGTGACCGCGAGCTGCACGCCCTCGAGCCCGAGTGCCCGCCCGGCGCCCGAGGGGCCCGAGTAGTCGCCGGCCTCGACGAGCACCCCGTCGCGGTAGATGCCGTCGGTGTTGGACCACCCGACGACGAGCCCGCTCGTGCGCGCGATGTGCGCGATCATCCGGCTGGTGGTCGTCTTGCCGTTGGTGCCGGTCACCGCGACCACCGGGATGGTCGGCGTGATCGTGGCCGGCCGGTCGCCCCTCGGGGCCGCCGCGACCTCGTGGGCGGCGGCACTGACGGCGGCCTCGACGTCGGGCGTGGGGAGCGCGTCGAGGGCGTGCGCGACCGCCTCGCCGAGCGCCCGCGCGCGGCCGCGGTTGCGCCAGGGGAAGGCGACGACGACCACGTCCGGGTCACCGGTGGGGCGTACGCGCACGGCGAGGCGACGCGTGCCGGCCTCGGCGGCGATGGCGCGTACCAGCCGCTCCACGGCCCGCAGCGCGAACCGCTGGCGGAAGCCCGAGCCCGCGGCTCCCGGCCGCGTCGTGCGCAGCCCGATGCGCCGGGCGAACCGCAGCGCCGTCTCCTCGCCCGCCTCGGTGATCGTGGAGACGTCGAGGGTCAGCTTGACCGCCGCACGCGGGAAGTAGAGGTTCGGGCCTTCGAGGACGCGCAGCTCGACGAGTGAGGTCACCGGGGGAAACTACCGAAGGCCGGCCCGCTGCCCACAGGCCCCTAGAGTCCCATGGCGTGGAAGCCGCCGTCGACGTGGACGATCTCGCCGGTGGTCGCCGGGAAGAAGTCGCTCAGCAGCGCCACCACGGCCTGCGCGGTCGGCGTGTGGTCGGACTCGTCCCAACCGAGCGGGGCGCGGTCCTTCCACGCCGACTCGAGGTCCTCGAAGCCCGGGATCGCCTTCGCGGCCAGCGTCTTCAGCGGGCCGGCTGAGACGAGGTTGCAGCGGATCCCCTCCGGGCCGAGGTCGCGGGCGACGTAGCGGCTGGTGTTCTCCAGCGCGGCCTTCGCCACGCCCATCCAGTCGTACGCCGGCCACGCGGTGGTGGCGTCGAAGGTCAGCCCGACGATGGACGAACCGCGCGAGAGCAGCGGCCTGGTCGCGACGGCGAGCGACTTGAGGGAGTAGGCCGAGACCTGCACGGCCTGGGCCACGTCCTCCCAGGGACCGTCCATGAACTTGCCGCCGAGCAGGGTCTCCGGGTTGCCGTAGGCGATCGAGTGCACGACGCCGTCGAGGCCGTCGACGTGCTCGCGCACCTGGTCGGCGAGGCCGGCGAGGTGGGCCTCGTCGGTGACGTCGAGCTCGAGCACCGGCGCCTCCTGCGGCAGCCGCTTGGCGATCCGCCTGGTGATGCCGAGGGCGCGGCCGAAGTTGGAGATGAGCACGGTCGCACCCTGCTCCTGCGCGACGCGTGCGGTCGCGAAGCCGATCGAGCTGTCCATCGTCACGCCGGCGACGAGGATGCGCTTGCCGTCGAGGATTCCCATGAGTGTGTCCCTTCGTGTGACCCGGGGGCCGTCAGGTGGTCGGAGTCAGTGGCCCATGCCGAGGCCGCCGTCGACCGGGATGACGGCCCCGGTGACGTACGCCGCGCCGTCGGACGCGAGCCAGGTGACGGCGGAGGCGACCTCGGCCGTCGAGGCGTAGCGGCCCAGCGGGACCTGCGTCTTGATCGCGGCCTTCTGGTCGTCGGTCAGCACGTCGGTCATGTCGGTCTCGACGAAGCCCGGCGAGACCACGTTGGTGGTGATCGAGCGGCTGCCGAGCTCGCGGGCCAGCGAGCGCGCCATGCCGACGAGGCCGGCCTTGGACGCGGCGTAGTTGACCTGTCCGGCGGAGCCGAGCAGGCCGACCACGGAGGAGATCAGGATGATCCGGCCCCGGCGCAGTCGCAGCATGCCCTTGGCGGCCCGCTTGGCCAGCCGGAACGTGCCGGTGAGGTTGGTGTCGATGACCGACGACCAGTCGTCCTCGCTCATCCGCAGCAGCAGGGTGTCCTTGGTGATGCCGGCGTTGGCGACCAGCACCTCGACCGGGCCGTGCGCCTCCTCGACCTGCTTGAACGCCGCCTCGACGGCGTCCGGGTCGGTGATGTCGCAACGCACGTCGAGGGCACCCTCGGGCGCCCCGCCGGTGCGGGTGGTGACGGCCACCTTGTCGCCCTGGGCGATGAACGCCTCGGCGATCGCACGGCCGATGCCGCGGTTGCCGCCGGTCACGAGGACCGAACGGGGCTCGGAGGGGGCGCTGGATCCGGGAATCTGGCTCACGCTCCCGACGCTAGTGATTACCGGAGGGTATGCCGAAACGGCCTCGCCGCACAGGGGTGTCCCGGAGTCACTCGTCCTCGAGGCGGAAGCCGACCTTCATCCCGACCTGGAAGTGCTCGACCGAGCCGTCCTTGGCCTGGCCGCGGATCTGGGTCACCTCGAACCAGTCGATGTGGCGGAGGGTCTGGCCGGCGCGCTCGATGCCGTTGCGGATGGCCTGGTCGATGCCGTCCGGCGAGGTGCCGACGATCTCGGTGACGCGGTAGGTGCGGTTGGACATGGGGTTCCTCCTGCTCGACGCTGCACGTGGTCGGTTGAGCCTAGCGACGTACACTCGAGGCATGGCCAAGTCCGACGCTGTGCGCATCACGACGGCCCGCAGCAGCGCGGCCGAGGACATGCGCACACGGCAGCGCCGCTACGCCATCTCGATGACCATCCGCACCGTCTGCTTCCTGGCCGCCGTGTTCGTCGGGGACGGGGTGCTGCGGTGGATCCTGGTGGCCGCAGCCGTGTTCCTCCCCTTCCTCGCGGTGGTCGTCGCCAACGCCGAGAACCAGCGCGACGACGGATTCAGGCTTCCTGACGGCGCCGGGGCACACGAACTGACGGCTCGCAGCGACGAAGACTGAGGAAATACCGCCCGACACGGCCGTGTCTAAAGTTTGGTTTTCACCCAGTCCCATGGAATGATCTTTACTGCGAGCGCAGCATCCCCCGTCTGCGTCAGCGTCGAAGTGCCGGACAGCTTCCCCCCGTGGCTGTCCGGCACTTCTCTTTGCACCACGTACGCCCGGAGGAGGACGTCGATGGACCTCGACCGCGACATCTGCTCGGCCAAGGGCTGCCAGGCCGACGCCGTGTGGGACCTGCAGTGGAACAACCCGAAGATCCACACCCCCGAGCGCCGCAAGTCGTGGCTCGCGTGCGACGAGCACCGCTCCTCGCTCTCGGACTTCCTCGGGGCGCGAGGGTTCCTGAAGGACGTCGTTCCACACTCTCCGGCGGGCTGACTGCCGCCGCACGTGCGGCGGTTCCGGCCTCCGCACTCGCGTCTCAGGGGCGCGATCTGCCGCACGAGCGACTGATCCGGCGGATGGAGCGGTCCCGCGTCCACGCGCCGCCGGCTCCCGCAGCACCGATGGCCGCCAGCACCAGGGGCAGGTGCACCGCGACGGCGTCGGACAGCGTCTGCGCGAGGACCAGCGCCGTGCCGGTGAGGCCGACCATGATGGTGCCGGCGCCGGGGAGGCCGGCACGGTGAGGCCTGCGGGGGCGCAGGGACCGCCGTGCGTCGTGGCGCCCCATCGGGACGCCCAGTGCGGTGCCGCCGGCGAGGACGCCGACCAGCAGGAGAGGGCGGATCTCCGCCTCCTCGAGCACGTGGGGCAGGGCGAGGTGTGCAGCTGTCCCGACAGCCGCGAAGATCGCGAACCTCCACGGGGGGATCGGGCCGAACCAGGAGCTGAACGGTGCCGGTGCGGGGTCGACCTCGCTCATCCCCCGATGGCGGACATGGGCCGGTCGGGCTGGAGGAAGGTCACGTCGTCGATCCCGTGCCCGGCGCGCTTGCCGCGCATGGCGATCACCCATCGCTCGGCGATCTCCTCGTCACCGGCACCGGAGCGCAGCGCCGTACGGAGGTCGGACTCCTCGCGGGCGAACAGGCAGTTGCGCACCTGGCCGTCGGCGGTGAGGCGGACGCGGTCGCAGTCGCCACAGAACGGGCGGGTGACCGAGGCGATGATGCCCACGGTCGCCGGGCCACCGTCGACGTCGAACAGCTCGGCGGGCGCGCTCCCCCGCGGCTGCCCGTGGGGCGTCAGGGTGAACTCGGCCGACAGCGCGTCGAAGATCTCGTCGGCGGTCACCATCTCGGCCCGGCTCCAGTCGTGCTGGGCGTCGAGCGGCATCTGCTCGATGAACCGCAGCTCGTAGCCGTGCTGGACGCTCCAGCGGAGCAGCTCGGCGGCCTGGTCGTCGTTGGTGCCGCGCAGCAGCACCGCGTTGAGCTTCAACGGACCGAGCCCGGCGGCCTTCGCGGCCTCCAGGCCGGCGACCACGTCGGCGAGGCGGTCGCGACGGGTGATCGTCGCGAAGGTCTCCGGACGCACCGAGTCGATGCTGGCGTTGATCCGGTCGAGCCCGGCGTCGGCGAGGGCCTGCGCGGTGCGGGACAGCCCGAGCGCGTTGGTGGTCAGCGACGTCTCCACGCCGAGCGCGTGCGTACGGGCCACGATGTCGACCAGGCCGCGGCGCAGGAGCGGCTCGCCGCCGGTGAAGCGCACCTCGCGGATGCCGAGGCGTTCGACGCCGATGGTGATCAACCGGACGACCTCGTCGTCGGTGAGCGTCTGGTCGGTGGGCAGCCAGTCCAGGCCCTCCGCGGGCATGCAGTAGTTGCAGCGGAGGTTGCAGCGGTCGGTCAGCGAGACACGAAGATCCGTGGCCACGCGTCCGAAGCGGTCTGCCAGCGGTGTCGTCACTGTCACAGTCTAACGAGCGGGCCCGAGGCACCCGCCGTACGCTCAGGAAGCGCCGGATAGCCTCGACGCGTGCACAAGCTGCGGTTCCTGCTCTCGCGCCGCTGGATCGTCTTCGCACTCGTCGTCGTCGCGCTGGCCTGGGTCGCCTGGCGGCTCGGCGAATGGCAGTTCCACCGCCTCGAGGACCGCCAGGAACGCAACGAGATCATCCAGCGCAACGAGGAGTCCGGCCCGGCCCCCGTCGCCGAGGTGCTGGCGCCCGGGCGGGACGTCGCCCTCGCCGACGAGTGGCGCATCGTCGAGGCCACCGGCACCTACGCGGTCGAGGACACCGTGATCGTGCGCTACCGCACCCGCGAGGGCGCCGCCGGCGTCGACGTCGTCGTCCCGCTCGAGCTGGCCGACGGCACCAGCCTGCTGGTGGACCGCGGCTGGTACGCCACGGACAACCGGGGCGCGACCACCGCCGACGTGCCGGCGCCGCCGGCGGGCGAGGTCACCGTGACCGGGTGGGTGCGCCGCGACGCCGAGGGCGACAGCACCGAGGTCGCCGACCGGTCGACCCGCGCCGTCGACAGCCGACGCATCGGCGAGGCCCTCGGCCGCGAGGTGCTCGGCGGCTGGGTGGACCTGCGCTCGGAGTCCCCCGAGCCGGAGACGCCCCTGGTGCCTGTCGAGCTGCCCGAGCTCGACGAGGGTCCGCACTTCTTCTACGGCCTCCAGTGGTGGTTCTTCGGGGCGCTGGCGATCTTCGGGTTCTTCTACCTCATCTACGACGAGTGGCGCGGCGGGCGCGGCCCCTGGGGGAACAACCAGGCACAGACCCCCGAGCGCACCGCCCCGGGACGGGTCGAGCCCGCGCGGGCGCGGCGCCGCACCCTGCGCGAGCGGCTCGACTCGGGCGCGGAGCCGGGGGACGAGCCGGGCGACCGGTCAGTGGGCGCGGAGGAGACCGCCGTCGACCGGGAGCATCACGCCCGTCAGGAATGACGCCGCCGGCGAGAGCACGAAGGCCGCGACCGCCCCGAACTCCTCGGGCTCGCCGTAGCGGTCGAGCGGGATCGTCGCGCCGGCCGTGGCGTCGAGCTCGGCCACCCGACCGGTGGCGATGCGGCCCGGCAGCAGGCCGTTGACCCGTACGCCGCGCGGGCCCAGCTCGTCGGCGAGGGTCTTGGCGACCATCGCGAGGCGCGGACGCAGCCCCAGCGACTCCTGGGGGCGGCCCGAGAGCACGACCCACGCACCTCCGCGTCAGCTGGAGGTCCAGGCGCCCAACCTAACCAGCGATGGTGGACTCGGTCCTCGCCTCGCGGAACTGGGTCGCGTGGAGGGTGGCGTAGAGCCCGCCGGCGGCCAGCAGCTCGGCGTGGGTGCCCTGCTGGACGACGCGACCGTCGTCGAGGACGAGGATCAGGTCGGCGTTGCGCACGGTGGAGAGCCGGTGGGCGATGACCAGGGACGTACGCCCCTCGAGCGCGGCGTCGAGCGCCTGCTGGACCGCGGCCTCGGACTCGCTGTCGAGGTGCGCGGTCGCCTCGTCGAGGACGACGACGGCGGGCGCCTTGAGCAGCAGCCGCGCGATCGCCAGGCGCTGCCGCTCGCCGCCGCTGAGCCGGTAGCCCCGGTCGCCCACGACCGTGTCCAGGCCGTCGGGCAGGGCCCGCACCAGCGCCGCGATCTGCGCGGCCTCGAGGGCCGCCCAGATGTCGGGCTCGACGGCGTCCGGACGGGCGTAGAGCAGGTTGGCGCGGATGGTGTCGTGGAACATGTGCGCGTCCTGGGTGACGTAGCCGACGACGTCCTCCAGCGACTGGAGCGTGACGTCGCGGACGTCGTGGCCGCCGACGCGCACCGCACCCGACTCGACGTCGTAGAGGCGCGCGACGAGGTGGGTGACCGTGGTCTTGCCGGCGCCGGACGGCCCGACGAGGGCGACCATCTGCCCGGGCTCGGCGGTGAAGGTGACGTCGTGCAGCACGCGGCCCGTGTCGCGGGACTCGGTGCGCGCCACCGTCTCCAGCGAGGCGAGGGAGATCTCGTCGGCCCGGGGATAGGTGAAGGCGACGTGGTCGAACTCGAGCCGGGAGGCGGAGGGAGGCAGGACGACCGCGTCGGGCTTCTCGCGGATGAGCGACGGCAGGTCGAGCACCTCGAAGACCCGGTCGAAGCTGACCAGCGCAGTCATCACGTCGATGCGGACGTTGGAGAGGCCCTGGAGGGGGCCGAGCAGCCGGGTGAGCAGCACTCCGAGCGCGACGATCGTGCCGACCGACAGGTCCCCGCGGATGGCCAGCCAGCCGCCGATGCCGTAGACGAGCGCCGTGGCCAGCTGCGGCACCAGCGTCATGGCCGCGAAGAAGATCCGGGTCAGCAGCGATATGCGCACGCCGAGGTCGCGCACGACCGCGGCCTTGCGGGCGTAGGCGACGTCCTCGGCCTCGCGCCGTCCGAAGAGCTTGAGCAGCATCGCGCCGCCGACGTTGAACCGCTCCGTCATGGCGTTGCCGAGGTCGGCGTTGCCGTCCATCTGCTGGCGCGACAGGTCGGCCAGCCTCGCGCCGACCAGGCGTGAGGCCACCAGCAGGATCGGGAAGAGCGCGAGGCACAGCACCGTGACGGGCCAGCTGAGGAACAGCATCGTCACGCCCACCACGACGGCGGCGATGATGTTGGACACCGTGCCCTGGAGCGTCGAGGTGAAGGCGCGCTGGGCGCCGATCACGTCGTTGTTGAGGCGGCTCACCAGCGCGCCGGTCTGCGTCCGGGTGAAGAAGGCGAGCGACTGCCGCTGGACGTGCGCGAACACCTGCGTGCGCAGGTCGTAGATCAATCCCTCACCGATGCGGCTGGACAGCCACCCGGTGATCAGCCCGAAACCCGCGTCGACCACCGCGACGACGGCGACGAGGGCGGCGAGCCAGACCACCAGCGAGACGTCGCCCGTGCGGACCCCGTCGTCGATGATCGCCTTGAGCAGCAGCGGCGGAGCCACCACGAGGGCGGCGTCGACGACCGTGACCGCGAGGAACGCGGTGATCAGGCGCCGGTGCGGTCGGGCGAACCCCAGGACCCGGCGTACGGTCTGGCGCTCGATCTTGTTGTCGATGACGCTCCGGTCGCTGCGCAGGAACCGCCACGGAGGGCCACCTGCCCCCGGTCCCATCGACATACGTCTTCTCCCTCTGCCCGTCCGACCCAGGCAGAACGCCCCGGTGGACCCCAGTGTTCCTGAGGGGTACGACGATCAGTCCGCGAGGGCGGCCGCCACGGCGCGGAAGCGGCGTACCTGCGCCTCCCGCTCGAGCCGGCGCTGCTCGTCGAGGTCGCGGTCGGCCGCCCCCTGGAGCAGCGTCTTGGTCTCGGCCACGACGCCGGGCATCGGGGCGACCAGGGCGGCGGCCAGGTCGGCGACCGCCGCGTCGAGGTCGGCGGAGGGCACCGATGCAGTGGCCAGCCCGATGCGGACCGCCTCCTCGGCGGGCACGACCCGCGCGGTGGCGCAGATCTCCAGCGCCCGGGCGTAGCCGACGTGCTCGACCAGGGGCTTGGTGCCGGTGAGGTCGGGCACCAGGCCGAGGGCCGACTCCTTCATGGAGAACTTGGCGTCGTCGGCGACCACCCGGAGGTCGCACGACAGGGCGAGCTGGAAGCCGGCGCCGATGGCGTGGCCGCGCACCTTGGCGATCGAGACGAAGCGCGGGTCGCGCAGCCAGGTGAAGCCGCCCTGGAACTCGTCGATGCGTGCGGCGGCCTCGTCGTCACTGAGCGCCAGCAGGCCGACGACGCTCTCCTGGCCGGCCGTCGACGGGTCGAGCATGGCCCGGTCGAGCCCGGCGGAGAAGGTCTCCCCCTCCCCCGTCACCACGACGACCCGGACGTCGTGCGGCAGCGTGCGGCCGATCTCGCCCAGCGCGATCCACATCGCGGGAGTCTGCGCGTTGCGGACCTCGGGACGGTCGAGGGTCACCGTGGCCACCTGGCCGTCGATGTCGAGGCGGAGGCCGACGGCGGCGAGGTCTTCGGGAGTCATGGGCGCGAGGTTACTACCCGTCGGTAACCTCAGGCGAGGGAGACCAGGTCGGCGTACTCGTCGCTCCAGAGGTCCTCGTCGCCGTCGGGCAGCAGCAGCACCCGGTCGGGGTCGAGCGCCCGTACGGCTCCCTCGTCGTGCGTCACCAGGATGATCGCCCCGGTGTAGCTGCGGATCGCGTGCAGCACCTCCTCGCGGGAGGCCGGGTCGAGGTTGTTGGTGGGCTCGTCGAGCAGCAGCACGTTGGCGCTCGACACGACGAGGATCGCCAGGGCGAGGCGGGTCTTCTCCCCACCGGACAGCACGCCGGCGGGCTTGTGGGCGTCGTCGCCGGAGAAGAGGAACGACCCCAGCACGGAGCGGGCCTGCGTGTCGGTCAGCTCCGGTGCGGCGCTGTGCATGTTCTCCAGCACGGTCCGGTTGACGTCGAGGGTCTCGTGCTCCTGGGCGTAGTAGCCCATCTTGAGGCCGTAGCCCGCGACCACCTCGCCGGTGTCGGGCTGGTCGACGCCCGCGAGGATGCGCAGCATCGTGGTCTTGCCGGCGCCGTTGAGCCCGAGGATGACGACGCGGCTGCCGCGGTCGATCGCGAGGTCGACGGCGGTGAAGACCTCGAGCGAGCCGTAGGACTTCGACAGCTCGGTGCCCATGAGCGGCGTCTTGCCGCACGGGGCCGGCTCCGGGAACGCGATGCGCGCGACCTTGTCGGCCTGACGCTCGGACTCGATGCCGGCCATCATCTTCTCGGCGCGCTTGAGCATCGACTGCGCGGCCTGCGCCTTGGTGGCCTTGGCCCGCATCTTGTTGGCCTGGTCGGTGAGGACCTTCGCCTTGTTCTCGGCGTTCTGGCGCTCGCGCTTGCGCCGCTTCTCGTCGTCCTCGCGCTGGGTGAGGTAGTTGTGCCAGCCCATGTTGTAGACGTCGATGACGGCCCGGTTGGCGTCGAGGTGGAAGACCTTGTTGACCGTCGCCTCGAGCAGCGCGTTGTCGTGGCTGATCACGACGAAGCCGCCGCGGTGTGCCTTGAGGAAGTCGCGCAGCCAGACGATCGAGTCGGCGTCGAGGTGGTTGGTGGGCTCGTCGAGCAGCATGATCTCCGCGCCGGAGAACAGGATCCGGGCGAGCTCGACGCGACGGCGCTGGCCTCCGGACAGCGTGCCGATCGGCTGGGCGAGCAGGCGCTCCTCGATGCCGAGCGCGGCGGCCATCTGCGCGGCCTCGGACTCCGCGGCGTACCCGCCTCCGGCGTGCAGCTCGGCGTCGGCGCGCGTCCACCGCTTCATCCCGCGCTCGTGGACCTTCGGGTCCTCGCTGGCCATGTCGACCTCGGCCTCGCGCAGGCGGCGTACGACCTCGTCGAGGCCGCGCGCGGACAGGATCCGGTCGCGGGCGATGACCTCGGGGTCGCCGACGCGCGGGTCCTGGGGCAGGTAGCCGACCTCGCCGCTGCGCAGGACCTGCCCGGACGCGGGCT
The DNA here is from genome assembly GCF_014779655.1 of Nocardioides ganghwensis. Lineage (GTDB taxonomy): Bacteria > Actinomycetota > Actinomycetes > Propionibacteriales > Nocardioidaceae > Nocardioides > Nocardioides ganghwensis. The sequence goes on along the minus strand of NZ_JACXYX010000010.1, from coordinate 105,520 downwards.
GGCCCTCGCCGGCGAGGATGCGGGTGAGGGTCGTCTTGCCGGCGCCGTTGCGCCCCACGAGGCCCACTTTGTCGCCTGCGGCGATGCGGAAGGTGACGTCCTCCATGAGGAGCCGCGCGCCGGCTCGGACCTCGAGCTTCTGGGCGGTGATCATCTCGGGCGCCATCCTACGAAGGGGTGGCTCCGAGAGCCCCATCGGCGGCGTTCGCGCTACTGTGCGCAAAGGCTCCCCCAGCCCCCCAGATCCGCGGAAAGGCGACTCCCATGCGCTTCAACCCGAAGGCAGACATCAGCGGTGGCCGCGTCCGCGACGTCGGCGGCAGCGGCGGCGGTGGCGGTGGTGGCGGGATGCGGATCCCGATCCCCGGCGGCACCCGGGCCGGCGGCGGGATCGGAGGCCTCATCATCATCATCCTGTTCGTCGTGCTGACGCAGTGCGTGGGTGGAGGCGGTGGCCTGCCCAGTCCCGGCGGCTCCGGCTCGCAGACCCAGCCCGAGGGCATCGACACCGGCGACAAGCGCTACGCCAACTGCAAGACCGGCGCGGACGCGGACGACGACCCCGACTGCGCCCGCCTCGGTGTCGCGGTCTCGCTCGAGGACTACTGGGGCGAGACCCTGCCCGAGCAGGGTGACGTCCAGTTCCAGCCGTCCACGATCAACACCTTCGCCGGCGGCGTCGACACTGCCTGCGGTCAGGCGACCTCGCAGGTCGGCCCCTTCTACTGCCCCGGTGACCAGCAGATCTACCTCGACACCACGTTCTTCCCCCAAGTGCTCGAGCAGCAGCTCGGGGGCCAGGGCGGCGACTTCGTCGAGCCCTACGTCCTCGCCCACGAGTACGGCCACCACATCCAGAACCTGATGGGCACGATGGGCAAGGTCCGCACCCAGCAGGGCGCCGACTCCGACGCCGTACGCCTCGAGCTGCAGGCCGACTGCTACGCCGGCATGTGGACCGCCTACGCCGAGGACAGCGAGCTGCTCACCCTCGACGACGGCGACATCGCCGAGGCGCTCGACTCCGCCAAGGCCGTCGGCGACGACCGCATCCAGCAGAAGTCCGGGCAGGGCGTCGACCCCGACGGCTGGACCCACGGCTCGTCGGAGCAGCGGATGGGGTGGTTCAGCCGCGGCTACGAGGAGGGCACGCTCGAGTCGTGCGACACCTTCTCCGCCAGCGAGCTCTGACCCGGGCCGGCGCTCAGGCCAGCAGCGCCTCGATGTGCCCGACCTGGCGCTGCATGGCGTAGATGTAGGGAGCGACGCTCGGGTGGCGGAACTTGCCCGCCAGCGCTCCCTCCCCGTCGGCGACCCGGGCCAGCGCCCAGTCCAGCCGCGTGAGGGCGGTGTAGACGGCCATCACGCGCGCGCCCGTCACCACCTCGTCGGGTGAGGCCAGGCCGGCCGGCAGCGCGTCGACGTACGCCTCGACGAGCGGCTCGACGTCCTCGCGGGTGGCGAGGGAGAGGTAGCCGAGGTCAGCCCCGACCGGGCCACGACCCAGGTGGGCCCAGTCGATGGCGATCGCGCCCTCGCCGCCGGGCACCCGTCCGGGGATGTTGGCGGCGGACGGGTCGCCGTGCTGTGCCACCTGCGGCAACGCGTCGCACCGGTCCAGCCACACGGTCCGGTGCCGCCAGAGGTGGTCGGCGATGTCGGCCATCGGCGTGCGCGCGAGGGTGCGCCAGCCGCCGCGGCGCTCCACCAGCGCCAGCCGGCTGCGGAGCTGGTCGCGCGCGAGCCAGGGGTGGGTGCCGAGGTCGGCCGCGGCGAACCGCCCGAGGCAGGCGGCCAGCCAGAGGCCCGGAGCGTCGTCGGCCTCCACCCGGACGTGGACCAGGGTGAGGCCCTCGTCGTCCTCGTCGACCCGCACCACCGGCGCCTCGCGGAGCCCGGGCGAGTCCGCGACGACGCCGCTGAGGGCGACGTCGGCAGCACGCCGCCAGTAGTTCACGTCGGCGGGCGCCAGCGGGCCACGGGCGTCGTACGGGTCGGGGCGCGCGAGCCGCTTCACGACGACGTCGCGACCGCCCATCTGCGCGGACCACAGCCCGACGGTGGCCGGCCCTGCCCCCGGGAGGCGCTGCCACCCCGGCTCCGGCTGCCAGGCCGTCGCGGCGGACCCGTCCATGGTGGTGAACCTAGCCGACCTCAGGCGTTGACGACATCGACGCGGAGCGCCTGCGTGTCGGCGATCGCCGCGTCCAGCACCGCGCGGCGCGGGTCGGGCACGGCCAGCCACGGCTCGACCACCGTGAGACCGGTGAGGCGCGGATCGGCCAGCACCGCGTCGACCGCTGCGTGGTCGCCCCCGGTGGAGACGACCGGCACCGCGCCCAGGATCCGGGCGGCGTGGTCGGCGGCGGCCTCGTAGGCCTGGCGCGCCTGGTTGTCGCGGCGCCGCGCGAACCGCTGCTGGCTCTGGCCGCCGGCCTTGGTGCGGCCCTGCACGTGCCGCTGGCCGACCTTGTGCTCGACGAGGTCCGTGCCCCGCAGCCGCGCCACGGCGAACCCGCCCTTGCGCACCAGGAGCACTCCCCACTCCCCCGGCGCGACCGCCGCGGTCGCGAACGCTGCCGCCTCGGGCTCCCCGGCGTACGACGCCCCGAAGGGCAGTCGGGCGGTGAAGTGCGAGCCGTCCGCGGCCTCCCCGCGCAGGGCGCCGTCGGCCACCGACAGCGTGGCGCCGCCGTGACCGGTGGTGAAGTTGGCCACCCAGCGCTCCCAGCGCGCGACGGGGACCAGGACGTGGGGCACGGTGACGGAGGTCCTCAGAGGAAGTCGAGCGGGTCGAACTCGTCGATCGGGATGACCCGGGTGCGCGGCAGCGCGGAGTTGAAGGCGCCGAGGTCGTACTCGAGGTCGAAGATCCGCAGGCCCGGCAGGTTGCGGAACTGCGAGTTGACGAACTCGGTGAACCCGATGACGCCGACCTGACGACTGCCGTCGCAGAGGGCGGAGACCTGCTCCACGAAGTCGCCGTCATGGCTGACGAGCACCACGTCGGCATCGCGGTGGACGAGCGCCTCGGCCGTGCGCTGGATCGCGATGTCGACGATCTTGCCCTCGCCGCTCAGCGGGATGGGCTTGAAGCCGATCGCCAGCAGGGCCTGGACGAAGCTCGTCGGCAGCTCGGTGGTCGCGGCCAGGAAGAACAGGCCCGTGACGTCCTGGTCGAAGGCCCGCTCCGCCCACTCGAGCAGCCGGTCCCAACGCGGGCGCTCCTCCGGGCGGGGGCGCCGGCCCAGGATCGAGGTGCCCAGGGTGGCGTCGATGTTCTCCCCGTCGACGAGGAGGTAGGTCATCCGCTCGGCCATGCGAGGACTCTCCCACACCGGCCGCGGGCCGGCCGTCAGGCCTGGTAGACGACCTTGAAGGACTCGACGACCTCGTCGCCGGCCACGTCCACCTCGGTCACCTCGACGAGCGCCCGCGGGACGCCCGACCCGTCGCAGAGGATCGAGAGCACGCCGCTCTGCGGGAGCTCGCCGGCGTAGTCGGCCTCGGCCGCCGTGGTGCTCCCCTTCTCGTCGGCGAGGACCTGCGCGACGAACGCGTCGGACTCCTCTGGCGTCTCGCCGTAGGCCCACGCGGGGGGCGGCACGGACTCGAGCGTCGTGGGGCCGAAGTAGGTCGGCGCCGCGTTGAGCTTGGCGTGGAACCGGGCGAGGTCCCAGAAGACCCGGAGCTCCTCGTGGTCGAACGCGATCAGGGACAGGTCGACCTCGGGCTCCTCCATGGCCGCAGCCTATCGACCTGCCGGTCGGACTAGGCCACGGCCGCGACGTACGCCGCGAACTCGCGCGCCGCCTCCATCGAGCCGGGCCGCGGCGGGGCCAGCGGGTCGAGGCCGAGGTCGCGGTCGGCGAGCACCTGCTGCAGCAGCGGGCGCCACCCGGGGTCGCCGTGCATCATCGCCCAGCGCAGCGCGTCCCGCTTGCTGGCCACCTCGCCGGTGCGCACCGTGTAGAGGCTGCGCGCCGCCTGCACCACGAGGTAGCGCTGGCACCACGCGACGGCGGGCGGACACCAGTCGAGGACGTCGTGGGCCAGCGTCGCCAGCCCCGCGCGCGCGCTCTCCCGGAGCACGTCGTCCGGCACCGGGGCCACGACCTCGACGGCGCACGGACCGACGAGGGTGATCCCGTGCTCGCGCAGGATCCATCGCGTCCAGGGCTGGTTGCAGTGCTCCGACCACTCGAGCCGGTCCGACCCGTGGTCGACGTAGAGCCACTGGCGGCCGAGCCCGTCCGGCGTACGCAGGTCCCCCGCGACGGCGTACGACCCCTCGAGGTGACGGTTCCAGAAGCCGGGACGCTGGGGCAGCTCCGCGTGCAGCTCGCGGAGCGCCGCCTCCTGCCCGGCGTCGGGTCGCTCGCGGACGACGACGAGGAAGTCGCAGTCGCTGTGCCGGTCCCCCGCGCCGAGTGCGAAGGAGCCCTGGAGGTACGCCCCGACGAACGACTCGCCCAGGGCGGACTGCGCGCCGGTGACGAGGTCGTGCAGCACGCCGTTGAGCTCGGCGTAACGCGTCGGGTGGGGGTTCAGCACGGTTGGAGTGTGCGCCCGTACGCGCCCGGACGCCACGGATTATCGGGGCGTGCGCACCGGTCCCGCGCCGCTGGTCCGGCTGGGGTCCGCGGGCTACGGTCGAAGGTCCCCCCACCCAACCGGAGGTCCACATGCGTCGCCTCGTCCTCACCTGCACCGCCGCCGCCCTCGGTGTCGCCCTGTCTCCGGTCGTCCCGACCGCCAGCGGTGTGACCGCTGCACCCACCGGCACCTTCCCCGACCGCATCGAGCTGCCGGACGGCTTCCAGCCGGAGGGGATCGCCCTCGGCCCGGGACCGACGGCGTGGTTCGGGTCCCGGGCCGACGGCGACATCTACGAGGTCTCGCTGCGCACCGGCGAGGGCACCGTCATCAGCGAGGGGCCCGGCACCCCCTCGGTGGGGATGAAGTCCGACCGGCAGGGTCGCCTCTACGTCGCCGGTGGCAGCTCCGGCACCGCCCGGATCATCGACACCGAGACCGGCGCCGTGCTGGCCGACCGGACCCTCACGACCGGCGCCAGCTTCGTCAACGACGTGGTCCTGACGCGCACCGCGGCGTGGTTCACCGACTCCTCACAGCCCCAGCTCTACCGCGTCGACCGCGGGGCGGGCGGTGAGCCCGGGACGGCCACCACCACGCTGCCCCTGACGGGCGAGTGGGTACAGGGCACGGGGTTCGGCGCCAACGGCATCAGCACCACGCCGACCGGCCGCGCGCTGCTGGTGGTGAACTCCACGACCGGGCTGCTCTACCGCGTCGACCCGGCCACCGGCGAGGCCACGCAGGTCGACCTCGGCGGGGCGTCGCTGACGATGGGCGACGGCATGCTCCGCCACGGCCGCACCCTCTACGTCGTGCGCAACCGCATCAACGAGGTCGCCGTGCTGCGCCTCTCGCGCTCCGGCCTCACCGGACGCCTGGTCCGGACGATCACCGCCGGCGACCTGCCCGCGTCGACGTCCTTCGACGTGCCGACCACGGTCGCGAAGTTCGGCTCGCACCTCTACCTGCCCAACGCGCGCTTCACCACGCCGGCGACCCCGACCACCGACTACTGGGTGACCAGGGTGCGGGCGAAGGCCGGGAGCTGAGCCCGGAGGTGTCGACCCGACCGTCGCGCGCTGCGCGCGTGCCCGACCTCAGACGTTGAAGCCGAGGGCGCGCAGCTGCTCGCGGCCGTCCTCGGTGATCTTGTCCGGACCCCACGGCGGCATCCAGACCCAGTTGATCGCGACGTCGCCGACCAGGCCCTCGAGGGCCGACTCGGTCTGGTCGGTGATCACGTCGGTCAGCGGGCATGCCGCGGAGGTGAGCGTCATGTCGAGCACGGCGTTGCTGTGCTCGTCGAGGTGGACGTCGTAGACCAGGCCCAGGTCGACGACGTTGATCCCGAGCTCGGGGTCGACGACGTCCTTCATCGCCTCGGTGACGTCCTCGACGGTCACGGTGGACGTACCGGCGCCGGGGGCGGCCTCGGGGACCTCGGGCAGGTCGGAGTGGTCGGCCTTCTGGGGCTCGCTCATGCGGTCTCTCCTTCAGTCTGGGCCTGGGTGGTCGCGTCCTTCCACGCCATCCAGGAGAGGAGCGCGCACTTCACGCGCGCAGGGAACTTGGCGACGCCGGCGAAGGCGATCCCGTCCTCGAGGACGTCCTCGTCGGGCTCGACCTGCCCCTTGCCCTGCATGAGCTCGAGGAAGGTCTGGTGGATGGTCATGGCCTCGTCCACCGGCTTGCCGATCACGAGGTCGGTCAGCACGGACGCCGACGCCTGCGAGATGGAGCAGCCGACGCTGTCGTAGGACACGTCCTCGACCACGGGGCCGTCGGCACCGTCGGACAGGTGCACCCGGAGGGTCACCTCGTCGCCGCACGTCGGGTTGACGTGGTGCACCTCGGACTCGAAGGGGTCGCGCAGCCCCTTGTGGTGCGGGTTCTTGTAGTGGTCCAGGATGATCTCCTGGTAGAGCGCGTCGAGATCGGTGCTCATCTCATCCCACCTTGAAGTAGCTGCGGGTGTGGTGAAGGCCCTCCACGAGCGCGTCGATCTCGGCGGGCGTCGTGTAGAGGTAGGACGACATCCGCGTCGAGCTCTGCACGCCGAAACGGGCGTGCGCCGGCTTGGCGCAGTGGTGTCCCGCCCGGACCGCGACGCCGCGCGAGTCCAGCACCTGGGCGATGTCGTGCGGGTGCACGCCGTCGAGCTCGAAGGAGATCGCGCCGCCGCGCTGCGCCGCGTCGAGCGGGCCCAGCACGGTCACGCCCGGCACGGACTGCAGGCCCTCGAGGGCGTACGCCGTGATCGCCTGCTCGTGGCGGTGGATCGCGTCCAGCCCGACGTGGCGGAGGTAGTCGACCGCAGCGCCGAGGCCGACGGCCTCGACGATCGGCGGGGTGCCGGCCTCGAAGCGGTGCGGCGCCCTGGCGTACGTCGAGCGGGCCATGGTGACGGTCTCGATCATCTCGCCCCCGCCGTGGAACGGCGGCAGCTCGTTGAGGAGCGACTCACGGCCCCACAGCACGCCGATGCCGGTCGGACCGCAGACCTTGTGGCCGGTGAAGACCAGGAAGTCGCAGTCGACGGCCTGGACGTCGACGGGCAGCTGGGGCGCGGCCTGCGAGGCGTCGATGACGGAGTACGCCCCGACGGCCTTCGCACGGGCGCACAGGTCGGCGACCGGGTTGATCGTGCCGAGCATGTTGGAGACCCAGGTGAAGGCGAGCACCTTGGTGTTCTCGTCGACCAGCTGGTCGGCGTTCGAGAGGTCGAGGTGGCCGTCGTCGGTCAGGCCGAACCAGCGCAGCTCGGCGCCGGCCCGCTCGCACGCGAGCTGCCACGACACGATGTTGGAGTGGTGCTCCATCTCCGTGATCACCACGTTGTCACCGGGCGAGAGCTCGATCGTGCGGGCCAGCAGGTTGAGCGCCTCGGTGGCGTTCTTGGTGAAGACGACCTCGTTGCGCGACGGCGCGTTGAGGAAGGCCGTCACGTGGTCGCGCGCCGCCTCGTAGGCCTCGGTCGACTCCGCGCCGAGCTGGTGCATCGCCCGGGCGATGTTGGCGTTGTGCCGCTCGAGGTGGTCGACCATCGTGTCGATGACGACCTGCGGCTTCTGCGAGGTGTTTGCGCTGTCGAGGTAGACCAGCGGCACTCCGCCCGCGAGCGTGCGCTCGAGGATCGGGAAGTCCTTGCGGATCACGTCGAGATCCGGAAGCAGTCCTTCCATCGTGGTCCTCCTCTCCGGGTGCAGTGTGGGCGGCAGGTCAGGCCTGAACGGCCTTGAGGTACTTGTCGTAGCCCTCGGCCTCGAGCTGGTCGGCGAGCTCCTTGCCACCGGACTCGGCGACCCTGCCGTCGACGAACACGTGGACGAAGTCGGGCTCGATGTAGCGCAGGATGCGCGTGTAGTGGGTGATGAGCAGGACGCCCTTGCCCTCGCGCTGCCGGAACCGGTTGACGCCGTCGGACACGATCTTGAGCGCGTCGATGTCGAGGCCGGAGTCGGTCTCGTCGAGCACCGCGACCTTGGGGTCGAGCAGCTCGAGCTGGGCGATCTCGTGGCGCTTCTTCTCGCCGCCGGAGAAGCCCTCGTTGACGCTCCGGGTTCCGAAGCTCGGGTCGAGGTTGAGCCGCTCGAGGGCGCCGTTGACGTCCTTCACCCACGTGCGGAGCTTGGGCGCCTCGCCGTCGATGGCGGTCTTGGCCGTACGCAGGAAGTTCGACACCGAGACGCCGGGGACCTCGACGGGGTACTGCATCGCGAGGAACAGGCCGGCGCGGGCGCGCTCGTCGACGGACAGCGCGAGCACGTCCTGGCCGTCGAGGGTCACCGAGCCGCTGGTGATCGTGTACTTGGGGTGACCGGCGATGGAGTAGGCGAGCGTCGACTTGCCGGAGCCGTTGGGGCCCATGATGGCGTGGGTCTCGCCCTCGTTGATGGTGAGGGTGACGCCCTTGAGGATCTCCTTGGGGCCGTCCTCGGTCTCGACGGTGACGTGGAGGTCGGTGATGACGAGCTTGCTCATGCGGGGGTGACTCCGTTCAGGGTGGTCTCGGTGTCGACGTAGACGTCGGTGCCGCGTACGTCGACGGGGAAGGTGGCGACCGGCTCGGTCGCCGGGAGGTTGGTGGGCTTGCCGGTGCGCAGGTCGAACATCGAGCCGTGCAGCCAGCACTCGATCTGGCAGTCGGCGACCTCACCCTCGCTGAGGGCGACCTCGGCGTGGCTGCAGGTGTCCTCGACCGCGAAGACCTCGTCGCCGTCGCGGGCGATGGCGATGTCGTAGCGGCCGAGGGTGACCGCCAGGGCCTGGTCGGTCGCGACCTCGTCCAGCGCGCACGCGCGCTCGAAGGCCATCAGTCGTCCGACCCGAAGGCGGCGAGCGAGCCGATGTCCTTGAGGACGTTCTTGGCGAGCTCGGCCTCGACCGTGGTCAGCAGCCGCTGCTCGATGGACGGCACGCCGACCTGGCGGATCAGGTCGTTGAAGAAGCCGTGCACGACCAGGCGCTGCGCCTCCTGCTCGGAGATGCCGCGCGACTGGAGGTAGAACAGCTGGTTGTCGTCGAAGCGCGCGGTCGCCGAGGCGTGGCCGGCGCCCTCGATCTCGCCGGTCTCGATCTCGAGGTTGGGGATCGAGTCGGCCTGGCAGCCGTCGGTGAGGACGAGGTTGCGGTTCTCCTCGTAGGTCTCGATGCCCTCGGCGACCTTGCGGATCAGCACGTTGCCGACCCAGACGGTGTGCGCCTTCTCGCCCTGGAGCGCGCCCTTGTAGACGGCGTGCGACTTGGTGCGCGGGGCGGTGTGGTCGGCGAAGATCCGGTGCTCGATGTGCTGCCCGGCGTCGGCGAAGTAGAGGCCGAGGAGCTCGGCGGAGCCGCCCGGGCCGTCGTAGGTGACGTTGGCGTCCATCCGGACCAGGTCGCCGCCGAAGGAGATGGCGGCGTGCTTGTAGGTCGCGTCGCGACCGATCCGCGCCTGGTGGTGCGAGAGGTGGACGGCGTCGTCGGCCCAGTCCTGGATCGACACCACGCTCGCCTCTGCCCCGTCACCGACGACGACCTCGACGACCGCGGACACCGCGGCGGAGCCCGTGTGGTTGAGGACGACAACGGCCTTGCTGTGGCGACCGAATCGCAGCACCACGTGGGCGCCGCTGGTGACGTCGGCGTCGGTGCCCTCGACGTCGATCACGATCGGCTCACCGGCCTCGACGTCGGCCGGGACGTCGACGAGAAGGGTCGCCCGGACCTCGGCGAGGACGCGCGCGGTGAAGCGCGTGTTGGGCGCCCAGCCGCTCACGCCCCGCAGGTCGGTCGCCTCGTCGCCGGTGACGACGTCCACGCGCACCCCATCAGGGGCGTTCCAGGTGGCCTTCGTGTTGCGGCCGTCGAGCGGGGCGTCCGCGTGGAGGCCCTTGAGCCGCTTGAGCGGCGTGAAGCGCCAGATCTCCTCGCGGCCGGTCGGGACCTCGTGGTCGGCGACGTCGAACGAGCCGGCCGGGTGCAGGTGGCTCTCCACCCGGTCGAGCTCGGAGGTCTGCTCCAGCGCGGAGCGGACTGAATCGGTGGTGACGGTCAAGGCACTTCCTTCTTATCGGCGCGGCTACAGGCGGTGATGTCTTCCGGTGCGCTCCTTGACGCCGCTTCGCGACGTCGCGGTGCGCACCGGATCATCAGCCCACGGCCCCTTCCATCTGGAGCTCGATCAGGCGGTTGAGCTCGAGGGCGTACTCCATCGGCAGCTCCTTGGCGATCGGCTCGACGAAGCCGCGCACGATCATCGCCATCGCCTCGTCCTGCTCCATGCCGCGCGACATGAGGTAGAAGAGCTGGTCGTCGGAGACCTTCGAGACGCTGGCCTCGTGGCCCATCGACACGTCGTCCTCACGGATGTCGACGTAGGGGTAGGTGTCGCTGCGGCTGATCTGGTCGACCAGCAGCGCGTCGCACAGCACGTTGGACTTGGAGCCGTGTGCGCCCTCGTTGACCTGGATCAGGCCGCGGTAGGACGTACGGCCACCACCGCGCGCCACCGACTTGCTCAGGATCGAGCTGGAGGTGTGCGGCGCCGCGTGCACCATCTTGGCGCCGGCGTCCTGGTGCTGGCCCTCGCCGGCGAACGCGATCGACAGGGTCTCGCCCTTGGCGTGCTCGCCCATGAGGTAGATGGCGGGGTACTTCATCGTGACCTTGGAGCCGATGTTGCCGTCCACCCACTCCATGGTCGCGCCGGCGTCGCAGGTGGCGCGCTTGGTGACGAGGTTGTAGACGTTGTTGGACCAGTTCTGGATGGTCGTGTAGCGGCAGCGGCCGCCCTTCTTGACGATGATCTCCACGACCGCGGAGTGCAGCGAGTCCGACGAGTAGATCGGCGCGGTGCAGCCCTCGACGTAGTGCACGTAGGCGTCCTCGTCGACGATGATCAGCGTGCGCTCGAACTGGCCCATGTTCTCGGTGTTGATCCGGAAGTAGGCCTGGAGCGGGATGTCGACGTGGACGCCCTTGGGCACGTAGATGAACGAGCCGCCCGACCACACCGAGGTGTTGAGCGCGGCGAACTTGTTGTCACCGACCGGGATGACGGTGCCGAAGTACTCCTTGAAGAGCTCTTCGTGCTCCTTCAGCGCGGTGTCGGTGTCGACGAAGATGACGCCCTTCTCCTCGAGGTCCTCGCGGATCGAGTGGTAGACGACCTCGGACTCGTACTGGGCGGCGACGCCGGCGACGAGGCGCTGCTTCTCCGCCTCGGGGATGCCGAGCTTGTCGTAGGTGTTCTTGATGTCCTCGGGCAGGTCCTCCCACGAGGTGGCCTGCTTCTCGCTGGAGCGGACGAAGTACTTGATGTTGTCGAAGTCGATCGTCGACAGGTCGGAGCCCCAGGTCGGCATCGGCTTGCGGTGGAAGAGCTTGAGGCCCTTCAGGCGCAGGTCGAGCATCCACTGCGGCTCGGACTTCTTGGAGGAGATGTCGCGCACGACGTCCTCGTTGAGGCCGCGCGTGGCGGTGGCGCCCGCGGTGTCGGAGTCGGACCAGCCGAACTCGTACTTGCCGATGCCCTTGAGCTCCGGGTTGAGTTCTTCGATGGAGGTCATGCCTTCTCCTTCTTCGGGGTCTGGGGGATGCAGGTCGTGCAGACGCCGTCGCCGTGGGCGATGGTCGCCAGTCGCTGGACGTGGGTGCCGAGCACCGCGCCGATGGCCTCGGTCTCGGCCTCGCAGAGCTGCGGGAACTCGTGGGCGACGTGGGAGACGGGGCAGTGCTGCTGGCACAGCTGCGGCACGCTCACGCCGGTCGCGGGAGCGAGCTCGCGCACCGATGCGGCGTAGCCGTTCTGGGTGAAGACCTTCGCCAGCGCCTCGGCCGGGCTCAGGTCGGGGTCGAGGGCCAGCACGGCGGCGTAGTCACGCTCGACGAACGCGACCCGGCGGCGGGCGAACTCCACGACGGCGTCCTCGCCCTGGGTCTCGGCCAGGAAGCGCAGGGCCTGCACGGCGAGGTCGTCGTACTGCTGGTCGAAGCTGTCACGCCCGGCCTCGGTGAGCGCGAACACCTTGGCGGGTCGCCCGCGGCCCCGGGTGCCGTAGACCTTCTGCTCGCGCGACTCCACGACGCCCTCGGCGAGGAGGTGGTCGAGGTGGCGGCGTACGGCGGCCGGCGTCAGGTCGAGGCGGCGCGCCAGGTCGGCGGCGGTGGACGGGCCGTTCTCCAGGATCGTGCGCGCCACGCGGTCGCGCGTGGGCGCGTCCCCGTCGAGGGTCGCAGCCGTCCTGGTGAATTCCACAACGCCAGTGTGACGTTATTGCGGTCCACCCTTCAAGCAAGGGTCACCTAAGTCACCCGGAGCCCGCCCAGATGCAGCCTCGGGACGCGCTCAGTCGGCCGTACGGGCGCGGAACGTGCGGATCGCGAGCGGCGCCACCACGGCGGTGATCAGGATGATCCAGCCGATCGTGAACGGGATCGGGTGGTGCATCGGGAACGCCGCCCCCTCGGCCAGCGGCTGGTCGTTGCCCCACAGCTCGCGGACCGCCTGGGTCAGCGACGAGATCGGGTTCCACTCGGCGACGAACCGCAGGAAGGTGGGCATGCGGTCGGTGGGCGCGAACGTGTTGGCCAGGAACGTGATGGGGAACATCGTGGCGAACATGACGCCGTTGACGGCCTCGACCGACCGCATGGCCGACCCGACCCAGATGCCGACCCAGATCATCGCGAAGCCCCAGCCCAGGAGCAGGAGGTAGCCGAGCGCGGCCTCGAAGACGTTGGTGTGGATCCGCCAGCCGATGACCAGGCCGGTCAGCGACATGACCACGAGGCCGATCGAGGAGTGGGCCAGGCTGGAGATGCTGCGCCCGACGAGCACCGCGGCGGGGTTGATCGGCAGCGATCGCATCCGGTCGACGATGCCCTTGTCGAGGTCGGCGGTGAGCCCGACCGCGACGATGAAGGACGCGAACGCCACGGTCTGCGCCATGATCCCGGCGAGCAGGAAGGCCCGATAACCGGCGGGGGTGGCGACGTCGATCGACGAGCCGAACACGTAGGCGAAGAGCAGCACGAACATCACCGGCTGGATGGTGACGTCCATCAGCATCTCGGGCATGCGCCTGATGTGGAGGAAGTTGCGTCGCGCGATGGCCCAGGACTGGGTGAGCAGACCGGTGGTGCGGATCTCGGGTCGCTCCAGCGTGCTCGTCGCGTGGGTCGTCGGGTCGGTCGTGGGGCTGGTCATCGGGTCATCTCCCCTGCCGGCTCGCCGGCTGTCTCGTCGGTGTCGTCGGTCCGCTCCTCGGCCCGGTGGCCGGTGAGGTGGAGGAAGACGTCGTCGAGGCTCGGTCGCTTGAGCCCGATGTCGTCCAGCACGATCTCGCTCTGGTCGAAGAGCCCGGCGACGCGGGTCATGTGTCCCAGCCCCTCGGCCGGGGCGGTCAGCTGGCGGGCGCCGGCGTCGACGTGGACCTCGCGCACGTAGGGGCGCAGCAGCTCCTCGGCCGCCGCGAGGTCCGCCGCGTGCGACACGGTCACCACCAGCGCCGCGGCCCCGGACTGGTCCTTGAGCTGGAGCGGGGTGCCCTCCGCGATGACCGTGCCGCGGTCGATCACCACGATGTTGTCGGCGAGCTGGTCGGCCTCCTCCAGGTATTGCGTGGTCAGCAGCAGGGTGGTGCCGTCGGCGACGAGCTCGCGCAGCACCTCCCAGAGCTCGACGCGCGAGCGCGGGTCGAGGCCCGTGGTCGGCTCGTCGAGGAACAGCACCGGGGGCGTGGCGATCAGGCTGACCGCCAGGTCGAGGCGGCGCCGCATGCCGCCGGAGTAGGTCTTGGCCGTGCGGTCACCGGCGTCGGCGAGGGAGAACCTCTCGAGCAGCTCGTCACTCGCGCGCTTGATGTAGCCGGGATCGAGACCGTAGAGCCTGCCGATGAGGCGGAGGTTCTCCCGGCCGGTCAGCAGCTCGTCGACCGTCGCCGCCTGACCGGTCAGTCCCATGCTGCGCCGCACCGCCGCCGGGTCGGCCACGATGTCGTGCCCGGCGACCCGCCCGGTGCCCGCGGTGGGCCTGGTCAGCGTGGTCATCATCCGTACCGTGGTGGTCTTGCCGGCGCCGTTGGGGCCGAGGAGGCCGAGGACCGAGCCCTCCGGGACCGAGAAGGACACCCCGTCGACCGCGACCGTCTCGCCGAAGTGCTTGACGAGGCCGTCGGCCTCGATTGCTGCAGCTCGCGTCATGCGTCCACGCTAGCCGCGGGGACCGACAGCCGCTCGTCAATATGTCGCACCTAGAATCGGTGCGTGCCACACGCCTCCCCCGCCGTCGAGATCGACGGCCTGGTGATGGCCTACGGCGACAAGGTCGCCGTCGACGGTCTCTCCCTCGACGTGGCGCGCGGCTCGATCACGGCGGTCCTCGGCCCCAACGGCGCCGGCAAGACGACCACGCTCGAGACCTGCGAGGGCTACCGCGCGCCGCAGCGCGGCACGGTCCGCGTGCTGGGCCTGGACCCCCAGCGCGACCGCACCGCCCTGCTCCCCCGCATCGGGGTGATGCTGCAGGACGGCGGCGCCTGGAGCGGCGTACGCGCCGTGGAGATGCTGGAGCACATGGCCGCGCTGCACGCCCACCCGCTCGACACCGCGATGCTCGTCGATCGGCTCGGCCTCGGCGACTGCGGCCGTACGCCCTACCGGCGGCTGTCCGGTGGGCAGCGCCAGCGGCTGGGGCTGGCCGTGGCCCTCGTCGGGCGCCCCGAGCTGGTGTTCGTGGACGAGCCGACCGCCGGCATGGACCCGCAGGCCCGCCGCACGACGTGGGAGCTGCTGGAGGAGATCCGGGGCGACGGGGTGACCGTCGTGCTGACCACCCACCACATGGAGGAGGCCGAGCACCTCGCCGACCGCATCCACATCATCGACCACGGCACGGCCATCGCGAGCGGCACGCCCGCCGAGCTGACCCGGGGTGGTCGCTCGGCCACCATCCGGCTCGTCGTCAACCGCCCCTTCCCCGACGGTGCCCCCGAGTCCCTGCGTGCCGAGCTCGGTCCGCTGACCGAGGTACGCCAGCTCGACGAGGTCAGCATGCTCATCCACGGGCCCGCCGACGCCACGACGCTGGGGCGGGTGTCCCGCTGGTGCGAGGAGCACGGCGTGCTCCCGCAGACACTGAACCTGGGCCAGCGCACCCTCGAGGACGTCTTCCTCGAGCTGACCGGTCGGGAGCTGGCGCCGTGAACCCGCTCCCCACGAGCCCGAGCCCGACCACCTTCGCGCCCGCACCCGGCAGCGCACCGCTGGCCCGGATGGTGCTCGCGCAGGCACGGATGGAGGCGCGGCTGATGCTGCGCAACGGCGAGCAGCTCCTGCTCGCCCTCGTCATCCCCGTCATCGTGCTCGTGGGCGGCGTCGTCGCGGCCGGCCGCCTGGGCAGCACCCTCGGCGGCGCCGCAGCGGTCGACGTCCTCACGCCCGGCGTGCTGGCCCTCGCCGTGATGTCGACGGCGTTCACGTCGGTGGCCATCGCCACGGGGTTCGAGCGACGCTACGGCGTCATCAAGCTCCTCGGCGCCTCGCCGCTGCCGCGGCACGGCCTGCTGCTGGGCAAGGCGCTGGCCCTGCTCATAGTCGTCGCCCTGCAGCTCGTCGTGCTGGTCGTCGTCGGGCTCCTCCTGGGCTGGGAGCCCACGCTCACGCACCCCGTCCGTACGGTGCTCGGCCTGGTCCTCGCGGTGGGCCTGGGCACGGCGGCGTTCGCCGCGCTCGGACTGTTCGTCGCGGGGGTGCTGCGCGCCGAGGCGACGCTGGCGCTCGCCAACCTGGTCTACCTCCTGCTCATGGCCGGCGGCGGCATCGTGCTGCCGACCAGCACCTACGGTGCCGCGGGCGGGCTGGTCGAGTGGCTGCCGTCCGGCGCCCTGGGCGAGGCGATGCGGGGCGCGCTCGTGGACGGACAGATCGACGCCCGGTCGCTGCTCGTGCTCGCCGCCTGGGCGGGACTCGGCACGGTGCTGACCGCACGGACCTTCAAGTGGGAATGATGAGACACGCCATCCTCGACCGCCTCGCGCCGTACCTCTGGCCCCTGGCGATCGCCAACCTGCTCGCCAACATCGGCATCGTCGTCACGGGCGGGGCCGTCCGCCTGACCGGGTCGGGGCTCGGCTGCCCGACCTGGCCGCGTTGCACCGACGAGTCGTACGTCGCGCACGGGGAGCTGGGCCTCCACGGCGCCATCGAGTTCGGCAACCGGCTGCTCACGTTCGTGCTGGCGGCGGTCGCGCTCCTGTGCTTCCTGGCCGCGCTGGGCGCGATGCACCGCCGCGCGACCAGGCTCTCGCTCGTCATCGGGCTCGGCATCCCGCTCCAGGCGGTGATCGGCGGCATCACCGTGCTGACCGACCTCAACCCCTGGATCGTCGCCGGCCACTTCCTGCTGTCGATGGCCATGGTCATGGTGTGCGTGGCGCTCCTCGACGAGCTGCGCAGCCCCGACCGGGCAGCCGCTCCCCCGCTGCCCCGGGCGCTGGCGTGGGCGACACTGGCCGCGGGCTGGGTCGCGCTCTACCTCGGCACCGTGGTGACCGGTGCCGGGCCGCACGCCGGCGACACCGAGGCACCGCGCAACGGCCTCGACCCGGCGACGGTGTCCCAGGTGCACGCCGTCTCGGTCTACGTGCTGATCGCGCTGACGGTGGCCCTGCTGGTCGTGGCGGTGCGCGGCGGGCACCAGTGGCTGGCCCGGGTGACCGGGCTGGTGCTCCTCGTCGAGGTCCTGCAAGGCGCGCTCGGATGGGCGCAGTACTGGCTGGACCTGCCCGTCGCCCTGGTGGCGCTGCACATGCTCGGAGCCGCACTGCTGGCCGCAGGCCTGGCCCGCGTCGCGCTGGCGGTCCTCCCCCACCGCGCCGACCGCGAGGCGGTGGCCGACGGCGGGCCGCAGCCCCACGCTGCGACCCGCCCGGCCTGACGCTCCGGCCCGGCTCTCGGCTGCGGGTCTGGCGACCGATCAGTACGGCTAGCGGCCGAGCAGCGGGTCCAGCGCGACGGCGACGAACAGCAGGGACAGGTAGAGGTTCGAGGCGTGGAAGAGCCGCATCGGGTTGATCTCGCCGAGGGCCTCGGACGTCTTGGTGCGCGACCACATCCGGTGCGCCTCGAGGAGGAAGACCGCGCCCAGCGCCGCGGCTGCCACCGGGTAGACCAGGCTCGTGTCCGCGACCGGCCAGAGCAGCAGCGAGGTCGCCACCATCACCCAGCTGTAGACGACGACCTGCCGGCCGACCTCGCGGGCGGGCTTGACCACCGGGAGCATCGGGACGTCGACGTTGCGGTAGTCCTCGCGGTAGCGCAGGGCCAGCGCCCACGTGTGCGGCGGCGTCCAGAAGAACACCACCATGAAGAGCACCACCGGCGTCCACGCGAGCGAGCCGGTGACGGCGGTCCAGCCGATGAGGGTCGGGAAGCAGCCCGCGATCCCGCCCCACACGATGTTCTGCGTCGTGCGCCGCTTGAGCAGCATCGTGTAGACGAAGACGTAGAACGCGATCGCGGTCACCGACAGCACGGCCGACAGCGTGTTGACCCCCGCCCAGAGGATCACGGTCGACAGGACCCCCAGCACGAACCCGAAGACCAGCGCGGCGCGCGGGGAGACGATGTGCCGCGGGAGCGCCCGACGCCGGGTCCGGCGCATCTGCTCGTCGATGTCGCGGTCGTAGACACAGTTGAAGACCGACGCGGAGCCCGCGGAGAAGGTGCCACCGAGCACGGTCCACACGACCGTGGCCAGGTCGGGCACGCCGCGGGCGGCATAGAACATCACCGGCACCGTGGTCAGCAGCAACAGCTCGATCACGCGCGGCTTGGTCAGCCCCACGTAGGCGGCGACGACGTCGCGCCAGGTCTTGGGGCCCTCTGCCTCGCCGTCGTCACCGCTCGACGGCCGGGCGGACGCAGCTGCGTTCGGACCGGCGTGGGACACGGTGGCAGACCTCAGGGGACGTGGGCGGATGGAACGCGGACAACGGGGCACCGAGGGGCATCGACAACCGTGTCGACCAGCGTCCGGGACGACCCTCGGGCGGGGTCGAGTCTACTCGGCCACGGCGATAGGCTCGCAGTCGAGGCAGCCCGGACCCCTGTGATCTGGGCTGCACCCCCGTCACCACCGGGTCCGCACCGGACCTGCACCTGCATTCCACCCGAGAGGAACCGCGTTGACCGAGAAGTCCGCCCTGCCCGCCACGCTCGAGTGGGACGACGTCGACGAGCGCGCGGTCGACACCGCCCGGGTCCTCGCGATGGACGCGGTCCAGAAGGTCGGCAACGGCCACCCCGGCACGGCGATGAGCCTCGCCCCGGCGGCCTACCTGCTGTTCCAGAAGGTCATGCGGCACGACCCGGCCGACCCCGAGTGGGTCGCACGCGACCGGTTCGTGCTGTCCTGCGGCCACTCCAGCATCACCCTCTACATCCAGCTCTACCTCGGCGGCTTCGGCCTCGAGCTCGACGACCTCAAGGCGCTGCGCACCTGGGGCTCCAAGACCCCCGGCCACCCCGAGCTCGGCCACACCGCCGGTGTCGAGGTGACCACGGGCCCGCTGGGCCAGGGCGTGGGCAACGCCGTCGGCATGGCCCTCTCGGGCCGACGCGTCCACGGCATGCTGGACACGGACGCCGCTCCCGGCGAGGGCCTCTTCGACCACCAGGTCTACGTCCTGGCCTCCGACGGTGACCTGCAGGAGGGCGTCAGCTCCGAGGCGAGCTCGATCGCCGGCACCCAGAAGCTCGGCAACCTCACCGTCATCTACGACCGCAACCAGATCTCGATCGAGGGCGACACCGACATCGCCTTCACCGAGGACGTCGCCGCCCGCTACGAGGCGTACGGCTGGCACGTCCAGACGGTCGACTGGACCAACGGCGGCACCGAGTACGTCGAGGACGTGCCGGCCCTCTACTCCGCCATCCGCAAGGCCCACGGCGTGAGCGACAAGCCCTCGCTGATCGTCCTCGACACGGTCATCGCCTGGCCCGCCCCCAACGCCCAGGGCACCGAGGCGGCCCACGGCAGCGCGCTCGGCGCCGACGAGGTCGCCGCCACCAAGAAGATCCTCGGCTTCGACCCCGACCAGACCTTCGAGGTCCCGCCGGGCGTGCTCGAGCACACCCGCGGGCTGCGCGAGCGCGGCTCCGCGTGGGGCGCGGAGTGGGACGAGAAGTACGCCGCCTGGGCCGAGGCGCACCCGGAGTCCGCCGAGCTGCTGCACCGGCTCAAGCGCCGGGAGATGCCCGTCGGCCTCGACGAGGCGCTGCCGACCTTCCCCGCCGACGCCAAGGGCGTCGCCACCCGCTCGGCCTCCGGCAAGGTGATCAACGCGATCGCGCCGGTGCTGCCCGAGCTGTGGGGCGGCTCCGCCGACCTCGCCGGCTCCAACAACACGACGATCACCAGCGCCCCGTCCGTCGGTCCGGAGGTCGCCGAGATCGGCGAGTGGAGCACCGACCCGTACGCCGGTCGTGTCCTCCACTTCGGCATCCGCGAGCACGGCATGGGCGCGATCATGAACGGCATCGCGGCCGACCGGCTCACCCGTGTCTTCGGCGGCACCTTCCTCACGTTCTCCGACTACATGCGCGGCTCGGTGCGCGTCGCCGCGCTGAGCAAGCTGCCGGTCACCTACGTGTGGACCCACGACTCCATCGGCCTCGGCGAGGACGGCCCGACGCACCAGCCGATCGAGCACCTGGCGGCGCTGCGTGCCATGCCCGGCCTCGACGTCGTACGCCCGGCGGACGCCAACGAGACCGTCGCCGCCTGGCGGACCATCCTGAGCCGCACCGACTCGCCGGCCGCCCTGGCGTTGACCCGACAGAACGTCCCGGTCTTCCCGCGCGGCACCGACTCCGACACCGGACTCGAGTGGGGCTCGACCGAGGGCGTGGCCCGCGGCGCCTACGTGCTGCTCGACGCCGACAAGGGCACGCCCGACGTGATCCTCATCGGCACCGGCTCGGAGGTCCAGCTCGCCGTCGAGGCGCGGGCGCTGCTCGCCGAGGACGGGATCGACGCCCGCGTGGTGTCGATGCCCTGCCTGGAGTGGTTCGAGGAGCAGGACGAGTCCTACCGCGACACCGTCCTGCCGCCCACGGTGAAGTCGCGCGTGTCCGTCGAGGCCGGCGTCAAGCAGGGCTGGCGCGAGGTCGTCGGCGACAACGGCCGGATCATCTCGATCGAGCACTACGGCGCGTCGGCCGACTACGCCCGGATCTACACCGAGTTCGGCATCACCGCCCAGGCCGTCGCCGACGCCGCGCGCGACAGCGTCGCCGTCGTCAACGCCTGACCGATCCCGACCGTCCAGACCCATCCACGGACCCCATCCACGGGAGGAACCGCATGAACGACCGCCTCAAGGCCCTGGCCGACGCCGGGGTGTCCATCTGGCTCGACGACCTGTCCCGCGAGCGCCTCGAGACCGGCAACCTCGCCGACCTCGTGGAGACCAGCAGCGTCGTGGGCGTCACGTCCAACCCGTCGATCTTCCAGACCGCGCTGGCCGACGGCGAGCGCTACGACGCCCAGGTCCGCGATCTCGCGGCCGACGGCGCCGACGTCGACCGCGCCACGCTCGTGATCACCACCGACGACGTGCGCGAGGCCTGCAAGGTCATGCGACCGGTCTTCGACGCCACCGACGGCGTCGACGGCCGCGTCTCGATCGAGGTCTCCCCCGGCCTGGCGCACCACACCGAGCAGACCGTGGCCGAGGCCGCCGAGCTCTACAAGACCGTCGGCGAGCCCAACGTGATGATCAAGATCCCGGGCACCGAGGAGGGCTGGCCCGCGATCACCGAGACCATCGCCGCCGGCATCTCGGTCAACGTCACCCTGATCTTCGGCCTCGAGCAGTACCGCAACGTGATGGAGGCGTACGTCTCCGGCCTCGAGCAGGCCGCCGACAACGGCCACGACCTCGCCGACATCCACTCGGTCGCCTCGTTCTTCGTCTCGCGCGTCGACACCGAGATCGACAAGCGGCTGGAGGCGACGACCGAGGGCCCCGGCACGGACCCGGCCCTGCGCGGCAAGGCCGGCGTCGCCAACGCGCGGCTCGCCTTCCAGATGTACGAGGAGTTCTTCAGCGGTGAGCGCTGGGAGGCGCTCGAGGCCAAGGGCGCGCGCAGGCAACGTCCGCTGTGGGCCTCGACCGGCGTCAAGAACCCCGACTACGACGACACGATGTACGTCGTGGACCTGGTCGTCGAGAACACCGTCAACACCATGCCCGAGAAGACGCTCGAGGCGGTCGCCGACCACGGCGAGGTGCGTGGAGACCGGGTCCGTCCCTACTACGACGACGCGGCCGCCCACATGCAGGCGCTGGCCGAGGCCGGCATCGACTACGACGACGTGATCGCGGTGCTCATCAAGGAGGGCGTCGAGAAGTTCGTCGTCGCGTGGGACGAGCTCCAGACGACGCTGGCCGCGTCGCTCGAGGCCGCGCGGGCATGAGCGCCGGCGAGCCGGTCGACCCGACCACGACCGCGGCGTGGGCCCGGCTCGCCGGGCTCGCCGACGCCTACGAGGCGGACCTCCGCGGGACCCTGACCACGTCGTGGGTCGAGAAGCACACGCTGCTCGCGGGCGACCTGCACGTCGACCTGTCCAAGAACCTCGTCGACGACGCGGTCGAGGAGGCGCTGCTCGCCCTGGCCGACGAGGTCGACCTCGCCGGGCGGCGGCAGGCGATGTTCTCCGGCGAGCGGATCAACGTCACCGAGGACCGCGCCGTGCTGCACACGGCGCTGCGGCTGCCCGCGGACGCATCGCTCACCGTCGACGGGCAGGACGTCGTGCCCGAGGTGCACGAGGTGCTCGCTCGGGCGTACGCCTTCGCGGACCGTGTGCGGTCGGGTGGGTGGACCGGCGTCACCGGCCGGCGGATCGAGACGATCGTCAACATCGGCATCGGCGGCTCCGACCTCGGCCCCGTCATGGCCTACGAGGCGCTCGAGCCCTACCGGCAGGAGGGCCTGACCTGCCGGTTCATCAGCAACATCGACCCGACCGACGCCGGGCAGACGCTGTCCGGCCTCGACCCCGAGACGACGCTCTTCATCGTCTCCAGCAAGACCTTCGGCACGCTCGAGACGCTGACCAACGCGCGGCTGTGCCGGGCGTGGCTGCTCGACCGGCTCCCCGACGGCGCCGACCCCGAGGCAGCGGTCGCACAGCACTTCGTGGCGGTCTCGACGGCGCTCGACAAGGTCGCCGACTTCGGGATCGACCCCGAGAACGCCTTCGGCTTCTGGGACTGGGTCGGCGGCCGCTACTCGATGGACTCCGCGATCGGCCTGTCCCTGATGGTGGCGATCGGCCCGGAGCACTTCGGCGACATGCTCGGCGGCTTCCACGCGATGGACGAGCACTTCCGCACCGCGCCGGCCGCCGCCAACGTGCCGCTCAGGATGGGCCTGCTCAACGTCTGGTACACCAACTTCCTCGGCGCCCACACCCACGCGGTCCTGCCCTACGCGCAGCTGCTGCACCGCTTCCCGGCCTACCTCCAGCAGCTCACCATGGAGTCCAACGGCAAGAGCGTGCGCTGGGACGGCACCCCCGTCGACCACGACACCGGCGAGGTGTTCTGGGGAGAGCCCGGCACCAACGGGCAGCACGCGTTCTACCAGCTGATCCACCAGGGCACCCGGCTGGTCCCCGCTGACTTCATCGCCTTCGCGCGGCCGGCGTACGCCCTCACGGACACCGGTCCCGACGGGCAGAGCATCGACGTGCACGAGCTGTTCCTGGCCAACTTCTTCGCCCAGACCAAGGCACTGGCGTTCGGCAGGACGGCCGACGAGGTACGGGCCGAGGGGGTCGCGGAGGAGCTGGTGTCCGCCCGGACCTTCCCCGGCAACCGGCCCACGACCTCGATCATGGCGCCAGCCCTCACCCCCTCGGTGCTCGGCCAGCTGGTCGCGCTCTACGAGCACATCACCTTCGTCCAGGGGGCGGTCTGGGGCATCGACAGCTTCGACCAGTGGGGCGTCGAGCTCGGCAAGCAGCTCGCCCAGCAGCTCGGACCGGCCGTGTCGGGCGACGCCGCGGTCGCTGCCGAGCAGGATCCCTCGACGCAGTCCCTCATCGCCTACTACCAGGAGAACCGAGGCTGATGGCTCACACCAACCCGCTGCGGGACCCCCAGGACCGCCGCCTGCCCCGCATCGCCGGCCCCTGCGGGATGGTGCTGTTCGGCGTGACCGGCGACCTGTCGCGCAAGAAGGTCATGCCGGCCATCTACGACCTGGCCAACCGCGGCCTGCTGCCGCCCGGGTTCAGCCTGGTGGGCTTCGCCCGCCGCGACTGGGCCGACCAGGACTTCGCGCAGATCGTGCACGACGCGGTGAAGCAGCACGCCCGTACGCCCTTCCGCGAGGAGGTGTGGCGCCAGCTCTCCGAGGGCTTCCGCTTCGTCTCGGGCGACTTCGACGACGACGCCGCCTTCGAGCAGCTGCGCCGCACCGTCGAAGAGCTCGACCAGCTGCGCGGCACCGGCGGCAACATGGCCTTCTACCTCGCGATCCCGCCGTCCTTCTTCGGCACGGTCGTCGGCCAGCTCAAGGAGCACGGGCTCGCCGACCCCGGTCCCGACCAGTGGCGCCGCGTCGTCGTGGAGAAGCCCTTCGGCCACGACCTCGAGTCGGCGCGCGAGCTCAACGAGACCCTCGCCGGGGTCTTCCCCTCGGGCTCGGTCTTCCGCATCGACCACTACCTCGGCAAGGAGACCGTCCAGAACATCCTCGCCATGCGGTTCGCCAACAACATGTTCGAGCCGATCTGGAACGCCAACTACGTGGACCACGTGCAGATCACGATGGCCGAGGACATCGGCATCGGCGGCCGCGCCGGCTACTACGACGGCATCGGCGCGGCGCGCGACGTCATCCAGAACCACCTCCTCCAGCTGATGGCGCTCGTGGCGATGGAGGAGCCCATCTCCTTCGACGCCGAGAGCCTGCGCATCGAGAAGCAGAAGGTCCTCGCCTCGACCACGCTGCCGCCGCGACTCGACACCACCACCGCCCGCGGCCAGTACACCGCCGGCTGGGCAGGTGGCGAGAAGGTCAACGGGTTCCTCGAGGAGGACGGCATCAAGAAGACCTCCACCACCGAGACCTTCGCCGCCATCACCGTGCACGTCGAGACCCGCCGCTGGGCTGGCGTGCCGTTCTACCTCCGCACCGGCAAGCGGCTCGGTCGTCGCGTCACCGAGGTGGCCGTCGTCTTCAAGCGCGCGCCGCACCTGCCGTTCAGCCAGACCTCGACCGAGGACCTGACCCAGAACGCGCTCGTCATCCGGGTCCAGCCCGACGAGGGCATGACCATGCGGTTCGGCTCGAAGGTGCCCGGCACCGCGATGGAGATCCGCGACGTCAACATGGACTTCGCCTACGGCGGCTCCTTCACCGAGGCCAGCGCCGAGGCGTACGAGCGGCTCATCCTCGACGTGCTGCTCGGCGACCCGCCGCTGTTCCCGCGCCACGAGGAGGTCGAGCTGTCCTGGAAGATCCTCGACCCGGTGATCGAGCACTGGGCCAGGAAGGGCAAGCCCGAGGCGTACGACTCCGGCACGTGGGGACCCGCGTCGGCGGACAAGATGCTGGCCCGCGACGGCCGCACGTGGAGGAGGCCCTGATGATCGAGCTCACCGACACCAACTCGTCGAAGATCGCCGCGGAGTTCGTCCAGGCGCGCACCCGCGCCGGCAGCCCCGCGATGGGGATGGTGATGACGCTCATCATCGTCGCCCCGGAGGACGACGCCGCCGAGGCGATGGCCGCAGCCAAGCGCGCCTCGCGCGAGCACCCCTCCCGCGTGCTCGGCGTGATCCTCGGCGACGCCCGCGGGGCCGCGCAGGTCAACGCGCAGGTCGGCAGCGGCGACGGGTGGGGCGGCGAGACAGCGCTCATCCGGCTCAAGGGCGAGGTGGTCAAGCACGCCGAGTCCGTCGTGCTGCCCCTGCTGCTGCCCGACTCACCCGTCGCGATCTGGTGGCCCACCGCGGCGCCCGCCGACCCGGCCGCAGATCCGCTCGGCGCGCTCGCGCAGCGTCGCATCACCGACTCCGCCGCCGTGTCGCGCGGGAAGGCCACGGCGATGCTCAACCAGTGCCAGACCTACGCTCCGGGCAACACCGACCTGAGCTGGACCCGGCTCACGCCGTGGCGTGCGCTGCTGGCCGCCGCACTCGACCAGCACCCCCTCAAGGTCACCGGCGCGCGCGTCGTCGCCGAGCGGGTGAGCCCGAGCGCCGACCTGCTCGTCGCCTGGCTCACCGACCGCCTCAAGGTCGACGTGACCCGGGGCACCTCGGACGGACCCGGCATCACGGAGGTCAGCATGGACACCAAGGAAGGCGCCATCCGGATCTCGCGCGCCGACGGGCGACTGGCCACGTTCTCCTCGCCCCACCGGCCGGACCGACCGGTCGCACTGAAACGGCGCGAGGTCCCCGCACTGCTCTCCGAGGAGCTGCGCCGCCTCGACGAGGACGACGTGTACGCCCACGTCGCCGCGCGGCTCGTCAAGCTCAGGAGCGCGAAGTGAACGCCCCGGAGGTCCGGCGTCACGACGACGCCGACGTCCTGGTCGGCGACGTCGCATCGGCGCTGCTCGACCGGATCGAGGCCGCGCAGGCGCGCGGGGAGACCCCCGACATCGGGCTCACCGGCGGCTCGATCGCCGAGGAGCTCCACCGCGAGCTGGCACGGCGGGCCGTGGACTCGTCGGTGGACTGGTCACGCGTGAGGTTCTGGTGGGGCGACGAGCGGTTCGTCCCGGCCGACTCCCCCGACCGCAACGCCGGGCAGGCGCGCGCGGCCCTGCTCGACCACGTCTCCGTCGACCCGGCCAACGTCCACGAGGTGCCCGCCAGCGACCAGGTCGCGACGGCCGAGGACGCGGCCAAGGCGTACAGCACGGCCCTGCGCGAGCACGGCGCCGGCTTCTTCGAGGTGCTGATGCTCGGCATCGGTCCCGACGGCCACTGCGCCTCGCTGTTCCCGGACCATCCCGCGCTCGACGCCCGCGACGCGATCGCCGTCGCCGTGCACGACTCCCCCAAGCCGCCACCGGACCGCGTGAGCCTCACCTTCGAGGCGATGGAACGCTGTCGCGCCGTCTGGTTCATCGCGAGCGGGGAGGGCAAGGCGGAGGCCGTCGCCCGCGCCCTGGCCGACGACGGCTCCGTGGCCGAGACGCCCGCCCGCGGCGTACGCGGTGACGAGACCGTCTGGTGGCTCGACGAGGCTGCCGCCTCGGCCCTCCCCTGACCGGGCACTTCCGTCCCCACCAGAGACGCCGACCGGGCACTTCCTTCCCCGCCAGGCGCGCCGACCGGGCACTTCCTTCACGACGCCCGGCGTGCGAGGTCGATGTGGCGCTTCTCCCTCGTGCCCAGCGAAGCACGCGCCTTCTCGAAGCCACGGCTCAGGCGGTCCGACGCGGCGAGCTCATTGCCGTAGACGTCCGCCTTGGTGAAGACGTCCATCGACCACCAGCGCTCATCGGCGAGCCACGCCAGCCTTGCCTCGTCGTGCTTCTCGGCGTCGACTCCGTGGAAGGCTTCGCCGAAGAACTCCGCCCCGTAGCGCACCTCTCGATCGCCCAGATCGATCCTGAAGACGGGGACGCCCGCGTCGTCGTGCTCCCAGATCTGGGTCTGTGGGCGGGCCGGGATCTCGGCTTCGTACCAGTGCAGGCGCAGGGCGCTCTCCGGAGGTGACTCGGCGCCGTCATCGCCGAGCGGCGCGAGGAACCGGAGCTGGCGCACCCCGCGATAGCCCTTGAACCGGTCGATCTCGTGCAGGAGCTCCGCCGGATCCACGCCGAGCCGCAGGAAGCCGTCGATGGCGGCCAGCGCGTCGTACCTCCAGAGCAGTCGTCCCAGGTCGCACGTCGTGCGTAGCGGGGTCGTGACTGCGAGCGTGCCCACCTGCTCGACGTCGCGTGCGAGCAGGTTCCGGGTTCCGCTCGAGATCCCGCTGCGTCTCATGCGACTCCCAGAGGTGCTGAAGAGGTCGAGGGACGGCATGAGGTGGATCGCGCTGCGAGGCAGCGCGTCGACTCCGTGCACCCAAGCAGCGGTGCGGTCCACCAGCACGACGTGCGGCGGGACGACCAGCGCTGCGGCGTCCACCCGCAGGCTCAGCGAGTCAGGCACTTGCACGGCCACGTGAACGCCGCGGAGCAACGGACGCAGCAGTCCTCGAGCCACGAGGTCGCTCAGCAGCCGCGCTGGTACGCCGGCGGACTGCGCCTGGGCCGTGGTGAACGGGCGGTCGGTCGGAATCGGTGCATCGCTGTCGAGGAGCACGACATCGCGACACCAGTAGGGCTTCGAGGGCATCCACCCACGATGCCGCGCCGATGACGAGAGCGTCGGCCGTCATCCACAGCGCCGTCTGCCCACCGGGGCCGCAAGTGCCCGCTCAGCGCGTGTGGCGGGGCCGGGAGTGCCCGCTCAGCGCGCCTGGCGGGGCCGGGAGTGCCCGCTCAGCGCGTGTGGCGGGGCCGGGAGTGCCCGCTCAGAAGATGATCTCGCCGGCCTTGCGGCGGCTGCGCAGCAGGGCGACGGCCTCGTCGAGGATGTCGGCGGCCTCGGTCTCGCTGCGACGCTCCTTCACGTAGGCGAGGTGCGTCTTGTAGGGCTCGATCTTCGGCGCCGGCGGCGGGTTCTCGCTGTCGAGGCTGGCGGGCAGCCCGCACTTCGGGCAGTCCCACGAGTCCGGCACGGCCGCCTCGATGGCGAACGTGACCACCGAGCGGTGGTCGTGGCTGCAGAAGTAGGTCACCGTCTGCCGCGGCGCGGCGTCACCGCGCTCGGCCTCGCCCATCGGACCGGCTCCGACCCGACTACCGCGGATCGCGTTCCCAGCACCAGCCATGACGACTCCTTCTCAGAAACGCTCAGGGGGATTATCAGTTGCCCTGGTAGGCCATGAGAAGGCCCAAGGCGATGATGCAGGCAAACCAGATGACGCCGACGCCGACCGTGAAGCGGTCGAGGTTGCGCTCAGCCACCGACGATCCCCCCAAGCTGCTGGAGACGCCGCCGCCGAACATGTCGGACAAGCCGCCACCTCGCCCCTTGTGGAGGAGGACCAGCAGGATCTGAATCGCGCTCGTGATGACGAGCAGGATGGTGAAGAGCAGAATCACGGTCGGAAGCCTACGTCACGTCTCGCGGGAACCGGCGGGTGCCCTCACAGCACCGGCATGTCGTAGAACCGGCAGATCCCGCCGAACTCGTCGACCTGCAGGCTGGCGCCGCCGACGAGGCACCCGTCGACGTCGGCCTTCTCCATGATCCCGCCCACGTTGGCGGCCTTCACAGAGCCTCCGTAGAGGATCCGGAGCCCGTCGGCCGCCCCGTCGCCGTGCACCTCACGCACGCGCTCGCGGATGGCCGCACAGACCTCCTGCGCGTCGTCGGGGGTCGCCACCTCGCCGGTGCCGATGGCCCAGACGGGCTCGTAGGCGACCACGAGGCCCGCGACCTGCTCGGCGGTGAAGCCGTCGAGCGAGCCGTCGACCTGCGAGAGCGTGAACGACACGTGCTCGCCCGCCTGGCGGGTGTCGAGGCCCTCCCCGACGCACACGATCGGCGTCATGCCCGCGTGGAGCGCCTGGTGCGCCTTGGCGTTGACCAGCTCGTCGGACTCGTTGTGGTACATCCGGCGCTCGCTGTGGCCGACCACGACGTAGGAGCAGCCCAGCTTGGACAGCATCCCGGCGGTGATCTCACCGGTGTAGGCGCCGCCGTCGTGGACCGAGACGTCCTGGGCCCCGTAGCGGATCGCCAGGCGGTCGCCGTCGACCAGCGTCTGCACCGAGCGGAGGTCGGTGAAGGGCGGCACCACGACGACTTCGACCTTGCCGAAGTCGTGCCGCTTGTCCGCGAGCGTCCAGGCGAGCTTCTGGACCAGCACCACCGCTTCCTGGTGGTTGAGGTTGGCCTTCCAGTTGCCGGCCATCAGGGGTGTGCGCGCCATGGTGTTCAGTCCCTCTCCAGTACGGCGATGCCCGGGAGCTCCTTGCCCTCCAGGAACTCCAGCGACGCGCCACCGCCGGTGGAGATGTGGCCGAACGCGGCCTCGTCGAAGCCGAGCTGGCGTACGGCCGCGGCCGAGTCGCCGCCGCCGACGACCGAGAGCCCCTCGACCTTGGTGAGGGCCTCGGCGACGGCACGGGTGCCGCCGGCGAAGGCGTCGACCTCGAACACGCCCATCGGGCCGTTCCAGAAGACCGTCCGCGCGTCGGCCAGCTCCGCTGCGAACGCGGCTGCCGACTCCGGCCCGATGTCGAGGCCGAGGGCGTCGGCCGGGATCTCGGAGGCCGGTACGACAGTGGGCTCGGGCTCGCGGTCGCCCGACGGGAAGGCCGTGTCGACCACCACGTCGGTCGGGAGGACGATCTCCACACCGCGGTCCGCGGCCTCGGCGAGGTAGCGGGTGCAGGTGTCGAGCTGGTCGGCCTCGAGCAGGCTCTTGCCGACCTCGTGGCCCTGGGCCTTGAGGAAGGTGAAGACCATGCCGCCGCCGATGAGCAGCTTGTCGGCCTTGTCGATCAGGTTGTCGATGACGCCGAGCTTGTCGGACACCTTGGAGCCGCCGAGCACCACGACGTAGGGCCGCTCGGGGTGCTCGGTGAGACGCCGCAGGACGTCGACCTCGGACGCGACCAGGCCGCCCATCGCCGACGGCAGCCGCAGCGCGACGTCGTAGACGCTGGCCTGCTTGCGGTGCACGACCCCGAAACCGTCGGACACGAAGGCGTCGGCCAGCTGCGCGAGCTGGTCGGCGAACGCGCCGCGCACGGCGTCGTCCTTGCTGGTCTCGCCGTCGTTGAAGCGGACGTTCTCCAGGACCGCGACGTCGCCATCCTGCAGGCCCGCCACCGTCTCCG
Organism: Nocardioides ganghwensis; assembly: GCF_014779655.1. Taxonomy (GTDB): domain Bacteria; phylum Actinomycetota; class Actinomycetes; order Propionibacteriales; family Nocardioidaceae; genus Nocardioides; species Nocardioides ganghwensis. Next base: position 75,498 of record NZ_JACXYX010000010.1, on the reverse strand, counting down.
TCGCGCTCGCCCCGACCGTGTCGGTGGCGAAGGCGACCGGGCGACCGAGCAGCTCGGCGAGCCGCTCGGAGACCGGCCGCAGCGAGTACTGCGGGTCGGGTGCGCCCTTCGGGCGGCCGAGGTGGGCGAGGACGACCACCTTGGCGCCCGCGTCGGACAGATGCTTGATGGTGGGGACGCTCGCCCGGATCCGGCCGTCGTCCGTGATCGCGGTGCCGTCGAGGGGCACGTTGAGGTCCGAGCGGACCAGCACGCGCCTGCCCTTCAGGTCACCCAGCGACTCGATCCCTGCGGTGGAGTCGGTCATCGCCGTCAGAGCGAGGTGCCGACGTGCGTGATCAGGTCGGCGAGGCGGTTGGAGTAGCCCCACTCGTTGTCGTACCAGCCGAGCACCTTGACCTGGTTGCCGATGACCTTGGTCAGCGGGGCGTCGAAGATGCAGGACGCCGGGTCGGTCACGATGTCGGTAGAGACGATCGGGTCGGTCGAGTAGCGCAGGAAGCGACCGTCGGCGGCAGCCTTGACGATCTCGTTGACCTCGTCGACCGACGTCTCGCGCGAGGCCTCGAAGGTGAGGTCGGTCGCCGAGCCGGTCGGGACCGGGACGCGCATGGCGTAGCCGTCGAGCTTGCCCTTGAGCTCCGGCAGCACCAGGCCGATGGCCTTCGCCGCACCGGTGGAGGTGGGCACCATGTTGAGCGCGGCGGCGCGGGCGCGACGCGGGTCCTTGTGGATGTTGTCCTGCAGGTTCTGGTCGGCGGTGTAGGCGTGGATGGTCGTCATCAGGCCCTTGTTGATGCCGAGGCCGTCGTGCAGCGCCTTCGCCATGGGTGCCAGGCAGTTGGTGGTGCACGACGCGTTGGAGATGACCGTGTGCTGCGACGGGTCGTAGAGGTCGTGGTTGACGCCCATCACGATCGTGATGTCCTCGTTGGAGGCGGGCGCGGAGATGATGACCTTCTTGGCGCCGGCGTCGACGTGGGCCTTGGCCTTGGTCGCGTCGGTGAAGAAGCCGGTGGACTCGACGACGACGTCGACACCGAGGTCGCCCCACTTGAGGGAGCCCGGGTCGCGCTCGGCGGACACGGCGATCTTCTGGTCGCCGACCATGATCGAGGTGTCGTCGCTCGACACGTCGGCGTCGAGGCGCCCGAGGATCGAGTCGAACTTGAGCAGGTGGGCCAGCGACGCGTTGTCGGTGAGGTCGTTGACGCCGACGATCTCGATGTCGGCGCCCGAGGCGCGCACGGCGCGGAAGAAGTTGCGGCCGATGCGGCCGAAGCCGTTGATGCCTACGCGGACGGTCATGGTGATTGTCTCCTTCGGGTGGGGCCTTCGGTGACCTCGTGGACGATCTGGCCTTCGGTGACCGGTTCCGACCCTATCGGGTGGCGGACGGGGGTCCACCCGCAGTCTCCCGCGGTACGGACCGGTAACCTTGGATCGATCCAATCCTCGGGACGCACCCGGTTGCCCGCGCCGCCCGACCGGAGCCTCAGGCGTCCTCGGCGAGCATCTCCGGGGTCAGCGACGCCTCCGTGTCGGGGATGCCGAGCTCCTCGGCACGCTTGTCGGCCATCGCGAGGAGACGACGGATGCGGCCGGCGATCGCGTCCTTGGTGAGGACCGGGTCGTGCAGCTGGCCGAGCTCCTCGAGCGAGGCCTGCTTGTGCTCGAGCCGGAGGTGGCCGGCCTGGCGGAGGTGGTCGGGGATCTCCTCGCCGAGGATCTCCAGCGCCCGGTCCACCCGGGCGCCCGCCGCGACGGCCGCGCGCGCCGAACGGCGCAGGTTGGCGTCGTCGAAGTTCGCGAGGCGGTTGGCCGTGGCGCGGACCTCGCGCCGCATCCGCCGCTCCTCCCACGCCATCAGGGACTCGTGGGCACCGAGGCGGGTCAGCAGCGCGCCGATCGCGTCGCCGTCACGGATCACGACCCGGTCGACGCCGCGCACCTCGCGCGCCTTGGCGGAGATGCCGAGCCGGCGCGCCACTCCGACGATGGCCAGTGCCGCCTCGGGGCCGGGGCAGGTGATCTCCAGCGAGGACGACCGACCGGGCTCCGTGAGCGAGCCGTGGGCGAGGAACGCACCGCGCCACGCAGCCACGGCGTCGCAGCCGCCGCCGCTGACGACCGCGGGCGGCAGGCCGCGTACGGGTCGGCCGCGCTGGTCGAGCAGGCCCGTCTGGCGGGCCAGCGCCTCGCCGTCCTTGGTCACCCGCACGATGTAGCGACTGCCCTTGCGGATGCCGTTGCCCTGGACCATCACCACGTCGGAGGGGTGGCCGTAGACCTCGGCGATGTCCTTGCGGAGCCGTCGTGCGGCGGCCCCGGTGTCGAGCTCGGCCTCCACGACGATGCGTCCGCTCACGATGTGCAGCCCGCCGGCGAAGCGGAGCATGGAGGCCACTTCGGCCTTGCGGCAGCAGGTCTTGGTGATCTGGGTGGAGGCGAGCTCTGCCTTCACCTGTGCCGTCATTGCCATGGGGCGCATCCTGCCACGTTGGTCAACAACCGAAATCCCCCTCACCCACCCCTCAGGAGGGAGTCGGTCGACTCGGCTCAGGCCTCGTCGACGATCCGCCGGAAGGCCTCGGCGAGTCGGTCGGGGTCGTGGCGAGGCTCCCCCGGCACGGCGATGTCGGCGACCACGAGCCGGGCGCCGCGGTCGGCGACGTCCTTCTCCAGCCGGGCGTGGTCGTTGGCGAGCGCCGAGGAGTCGACGAGGACGGCGTGGACGGTCAGGTCCGGCGCGTGCTCGAAGAGCGCGGCGAGGTGGTCGGCGGGCCCGAAGCCCGTGGTCTCCCCCGCCTGTGCCTCGAGGTTGAGCACGACGACGAGGCGCCCCTGCGTCTCGGCCAGCGCCCGGCGCAGGCCCGGAACCATCAGGTGCGGGATCACCGAGCTGAACCACGAGCCGGGACCGAGCACGACCCACTCCGCCGCGAGGATCGCGTCGACGGCCTCCGGACACGCCTGCGGGTCCTCGGGGACGAGCGCGACGGAGTCGATGCGGCCCTCGGTCGTCGCCACCTCGACCTGGCCGCGTACGAGGGTGACCGCGTCCGGCGCGGCCGGGTCGACACCGCGCACCCGGGCGGTGATGTCCATCGGGGTCGTCGCCATCGGCAGCACGCGTCCGTGCGCTCCGAGGAGCCGCCCCACCCAGTCGAGCGCCCGGACGTGGTCGCCCATCAGCTCCCAGAGCCCGACGATCAGGAGGTTGCCGATGACGTGGCCGTTCATCTCCCCCTGGCCGGCGAAACGGTGCTGGATGACGTCGGCCCACGTACGGCCCCACTCGTCGTCGCCGCACAGCGCGGCCAGCGCCATGCGGAGGTCGCCGGGAGGCAGTACGCCGAACTCCCCGCGCAGCCGCCCAGACGACCCGCCGTTGTCGGCGACGGTGACGACAGCGGTCAGCTCGTCGATCGTCAGGTCGTCGTGGAGCCGCCGCAACGCCGAGAGCGTGGCGAACAGGCCGTGCCCGCCCCCGAGGGCCACCGCGGCCTGCGCGGTGTCGCGCGCCACGTCATTCCCTGCCGAGGTCGCGGTGGGCGGTGCTGACGTCGTAGCCCGCCTCGCGCAGCAGCCCCGCGATCGCCTCGGTCATCGCGACGCTGCGGTGCTTGCCCCCCGTGCAGCCGACCGCCACCTGCATGAAGCGCTTGCCCTCGGTGAGGTAGCCCTCGGCGACGGTGCGGAGGACCGGGAGGTACTGCTCGAGGAACTGCCCGGCCCCGGGCTGGGACAGCACGTAGGCCGACACATCCGGGTCGCGGCCGTTCTGCGGGCGCAGCTCGGGGACCCAGTGCGGGTTGGGCAGGAACCGCATGTCGGCCACCCAGTCGGCGTCCACCGGGATGCCGTACTTGAAGCCGAAGCTGATCACGGTGACCTTGAGCCGCGTCGACGCCGCGGTGCCGAACAGCTCGGCGATGCGGTCCTGGAGCTGGTGGACGTTGAAGTTGGAGGTGTCGAGCAGCACGTCCGCGTCGCCGCGGAGGTCGGCCATCACCCCGCGCTCGCGCTGCAAGCCGTGGAGCAGGCGCCCGCCACCCTGGAGCGGGTGCGGTCGCCGGGCGGCCTCCTGGCGGCGTACGAGCACCTCGTCGGTGGCCTCGAGGAACAGGAGCGTGGTCGGCCGGCCGGTGACCTGCTGGTGGCGGTTGGCCTGGAGGGAGTCGAAGAACGAGCCCGAACGGACGTCGACGACCACGGCGATCGGCTGGTGGATGCCGCGGCTGTCGTCGACGAGCCGCACCACGTCACGCACCAGCGTGGGTGGCAGGTTGTCGACCACGAAGTAGCCGAGGTCCTCGAGCTCCTTGGCGGCCGTGCTGCGACCGGCACCGGTCATGCCGGTGACGATCACCAGCTCGCCGGGGGTCGGCTCGTTGGTGAGGGACATGCCCTAGTCCTCCATGATCTCGCCAGTGGCGGTGTTGACCGTCGGCGTGCTGGCAGCAGTCTTGCGGGTCGTGTCGGCCTTCGCGACCGCGTCCTTGATGGCCGTGGCCGTGCGCGGACCGATGCCGGGGACGAGCGCGATCTCGTCGACCTCGGCCTCCCGCAGCTTCTTGAGCGACCCGAAGTGCTTGAGGAGCGTCTTGCGCCGCACCTCGCCGAGCCCCGGGACGTCGTCGAGCGTGCTCTCGACCATCGACTTGGAGCGTCGGTTGCGGTGGTGGGTGATGGCGAAGCGGTGCGCCTCGTCGCGGATGCGCTGGAGGAGGTAGAGCCCCTCGCTGGTGCGCGCCATGATCACCGGGTCCTCCTCCCCCGGCAGCCACACCTCCTCGAGCCGCTTGGCCAGCCCGCACACCGGGACGTCGTCGATGCCCAGCTCGGCGAGTGCCTGCCGGGCCGCCGCCACCTGCGGCGGTCCCCCGTCGACGACGACGAGGGAGGGGGCGTACGCGAACTTGCGGGGCCGGCCGGTCTCGGGATCGACGAGCATCGGACCGGACTCGGTCGAGACCGTCTCGCTGCGCGCCTGCTCGTCGAGCAGCCGCCTGAAACGCCGGGTGATCACCTCGTGCATCGAGGCGACGTCGTTCTGGCCGTCGACGCCGCGGATCACGAAGCGGCGGTACTCGGACTTGCGGGGCAGGCCGTCCTCGAAGACGACCATGGAGGCGACCACCTCGGTGCCCTGGAGGTTGGAGACGTCGTAGCACTCGATGCGCAGCGGCACCTCGTCGAGCCCCAGCGACTGCTGGATCTCCTCCAGCGCACGGTTGCGTGTGGTCAGGTCGCTGGCGCGCTTGGTCTTGTGGAGCGCGAGCGCCTGCGCGGCGTTGCTGGCGACCGTCGCCTGGAGGTCGCGCTTGTCGCCGCGCTGCGGCACCCGGATGGCGACCTTGCTGCCGCGCCGCTCGCCCAGCAGCTGCTCGAGCACGTCGTGGTCGGGCGGCAGCGCGGGCACGAGCACCTCGCGCGGGATGGTGTCTCCCGCATCGGGGTCGGCGCCGCCGTAGAGCTGGAGCAGGAACTCCTGGACCAGCCCGGCGGTGTCGCTGTCGTCCGACCGGTCGGCCACCCAGCCGCGCTGGCCGCGGATCCGCCCGCCGCGGACGTAGAAGATCTGCACCGCGACCTCGAGCGGGTCCTCCGCGAGCGCGATCACGTCGGCGTCGGTGCCGTCGCCGAGCACGACCGCCTGCTTCTCGAGGGCCTTGGTGAGCGCGCCGAGGTCGTCGCGCAGCCGCGCGGCCTTCTCGAAGTCGAGCGCCTCGGAGGCGGCGTACATCTCGCGCTCGACGCGCTTGACGAAGGCGGTGGTGTTGCCGCCCATGAAGTCGCAGAAGTCGTCGACGATCTCCCGGTGCTGCTCGGCGGTGACGTTGCCGACGCACGGGGCGGCGCACTTGTCGATGTAGCCGAGGAGGCACGGGCGACCGATCTGGGCCGAGCGCTTGAAGACGCCGTTGCTGCACGAGCGCATCGGGAACACCCGCAGCAGCAGGTCGACGGTCTCGCGGATCGCCCACGCATGGCTGTAGGGGCCGAAGTAGCGGGTGCCCTTGCGCTTGGCGCCGCGGCCGACCATCACCCGCGGGAACTCGTCACCGACAGTGACGGCGAGCCAGGGATAGGACTTGTCGTCGCGGTACTTGACGTTGAAGCGCGGGTCGAACTCCTTGATCCAGCTGTACTCGAGCTGGAGGGCCTCGACCTCGGTGTCGACGACCGTCCACTCGACGCTCGCGCCGGTGGTGACCATCGTGGCCGTGCGCGGGTGCAGGTTGCCGATGTCCTGGAAGTAGGACGACAGACGGGGTCGCAGGCTCTTGGCCTTGCCGACGTAGATGACGCGGCCCTTGGCGTCGCGGAAGCGGTAGACCCCCGGCTTGGTCGGGATCGACCCGGCCGCGGGTCGGTAGGAGCTCGGGCTGGCCACCCGCCAACCCTACGGGCGGCCACCCACATCGCTTCAGCCGCCTCGGACGGCGCTCACGCGAGGGTGATCGAGTCCCCGTCGACGGTGATCTCCACCTCGGACAGCGGGGAGGGAGCCGGTCCGCCCACGTTCTCGCCGGTGGTCATGTCGAACAGGCTCTGGTGGCAGGAACAGTGGATCTTCCCGTCCTGGATGTCGGTGACGGGGCACTTCTGGTGGGTGCAGGTCCGGCTGAAGGCGTGGAACTCGCCCTCCTCCGGCTGGGTGATGACGATGCTGGGGTCCTCGATGAAGACCGCGCCGCCCACCTCGATGTCGGCGGTACTGGCGACCACGGCGCCGGCGCTCCCGCCGGACCCACTCTCGGAGCCCGAGGGGCTCGGCGTCCCGGTGTCCTCGCCCGAGCCGCCGGTCGAGCCGGCCTCGTCCTCCCCACAGGCGGCCAGGATCGGCAGCCCGGCCGCGACGGCCGCGACGCCGGTCAGGGTGCGGCGGCGGTTGATCCCCGGAATCGGCCCAGACGTCATGACGGCTTCCCTTCGCCCAGAAGTGGTTGAGAAGGACACTACCGGCCGTGCACCAGCAGGGCCGTCAGGACGTCTTCCTCGCGGCAGCCTTCTTCGCCGCGGGGGCCTTCCGGCCTGCCTTGGTGGCTGTCTTGGCCGCAGCCTTCTTGGCCGGTGCCTTCTTGGCCGGTGCCTTGGCGGTCGTGCGGGTCGCCTTGCGCGCGGGCGCGGAGGTCGCGGCCACCGCCTTCTGGCGGCGCGGCGCACCTGGCTGCTGCGCACCGCGCCCCTCGAGGATGGGGGCGAGGAACGAGCCGGTGTGGCTCTCCGCGACGGCCGCCACCTCCTCCGGCGTGCCCTCGGCGACGACCATGCCGCCTCGCGAGCCGCCCTCCGGCCCCATGTCGATGAGCCAGTCGGCGGTCTTGATGACGTCGAGGTTGTGCTCGATCACCAGGACGGTGTTGCCCTTGTCGACCAGGCCGGACAGGACGTGCAGGAGCTTGCGGATGTCCTCGAAGTGCAGGCCGGTGGTCGGCTCGTCGAGGACGTAGACCGTGCGTCCGGTGGACCGCTTCTGCAGCTCGCTGGCGAGCTTGACGCGCTGCGCCTCGCCACCGGAGAGCGTGGTGGCCGGCTGACCGAGCCGGACGTAGCCGAGGCCCACCTCCTGGAGCGTGTTCATGTGGCGCGCGATCGCCGGCACCGCGGCGAAGAAGTCGGCGGCCTCCTCGATCGGCATGTCGAGGACCTCGGCGATCGTCTTGCCCTTGTAGTGGACCTCGAGCGTCTCGCGGTTGTAGCGGGCGCCGTGGCACACCTCGCACGGGACGTAGACGTCCGGCAGGAAGTTCATCTCGATCTTGATCGTGCCGTCGCCGGAGCAGGCCTCGCAGCGGCCGCCCTTGACGTTGAACGAGAACCGGCCCTGGAGGTAGCCGCGCATCTTGGCCTCCGGGGTGGAGGCGAAGAGCTTGCGGACGTGGTCGAAGACGCCGGTGTAGGTCGCCGGGTTGGAGCGCGGGGTGCGACCGATCGGCGACTGGTCGACGTGGATCACCTTGTCGACGTGCTCGAGGCCGGTGATCTTGGTGTGCCGACCGGGCACGGTGCGCGCGTTGTAGATCTGCTTGGCCAGGGAGGTGTAGAGGATGTCGTTGACGAGCGTCGACTTGCCCGACCCGGACACGCCCGTGACCGCGGTGAAGACGCCGAGCGGGAAGCTGACGTCGACGTCCTGGAGGTTGTGCTCGCGCGCGCCGTGCACGGTGAGGTCGCGACCGACGGTGCGCGGGCGGCGTACGGCGGGGACGGGGATCTCGCGGCGGCCGCTGAGGTACTGGCCGGTCATCGAGTCGGGGTGGGCGAGCAGGTCCTCGACGGACCCGGAGTGGACGACCTGGCCGCCGTGCTCGCCGGCACCGGGACCGATGTCGACGACCCAGTCGGCGACCCGGACGGTGTCCTCGTCGTGCTCGACCACGATCAGGGTGTTGCCGAGGTCCTTGAGCCGCAGGAGCGTCTCGATGAGGCGCTTGTTGTCGCGCTGGTGCAGGCCGATGGACGGCTCGTCGAGGACGTAGAGGACTCCGACGAGACCCGCGCCGATCTGTGTGGCCAGCCGGATCCGCTGCGCCTCGCCGCCGGACAGCGAGCCGCTGGGCCGGTCGAGGGACAGGTAGTCGAGTCCGACGTCGAGCAGGAACTGCAGGCGCTCCTGGATCTCCTTGAGGACCCGCTCACCGATCTGGCGCTCGCGCACGGACAGGTCCACGGTGCGCAGGTAGTGGGCGGCCTCGTTGATCGGCAGCGCGCAGACCTCGGCGATGTTCTTGCCGCCCTGGTCGCGGGCGCCGAGGGTGACCGAGACCGAGACCGGCTTGAGCCGGGAGCCGTGGCAGGCCGGGCACGGCACCTCGCGCATGAAGCCCTCGAACCGCTCGCGGCTCGTGTCGGACTCCGCCTCGCGGTGCCGCCGCTCGACATAGGGGCGGACGCCCTCGAACGCGGCGTAGTAGGCGCGCTGGCGGCCGTAGCGGTTCTTGGTGACCACGTGGACCTTGGTCTTGTGGCCCTCGAGCAGGGAGGTGCGCGCCTTGGGGGTCAGCTGGTCCCACGGCGTGTTGAGGTCGAACCCGAGCTCCTCGCCGAGCGCGTTGACCAGCCGGAGGAAGTAGTCGGCGACGTGGGCGCCGCTCCACGGCGCGATCGCGCCCTCGCCGAGGGTCGCGCCGGGGTCGGGCACGACCAGCTCGGGGTCGACCTCCATCCGGGTCCCGAGCCCGGAGCAGACGGGGCACGCGCCGAAGGGCGAGTTGAAGGAGAACGAGCGCGGCTCGAGGTCGTCGGTGTCGATGGTGTGGTCGTTGGGGCACGCCATCTTCTCCGAGAACTTCATCTCGCGCCCGGGGTCCTTGGCGTCGAGGTCGACGAAGTCGAACACCACCAGACCGCCGGCGAGGCCGAGCGCGGTCTCGACGGAGTCGGTGAGCCGGCGCTTGGACGACTCCTTGACGGCGAGCCGGTCGACCACCACCTCGATGGTGTGCTTGAGCTTCTTGTCGAGCGTCGGCGGGTCGTCGAGGGTGTGCGTCTGGCCGTCGACGCGCGCCCGGCTGAACCCCTGCTGCTGCAGCTGGCGGAACAGCTCGACGTACTCGCCCTTGCGGCCGCGGATGACCGGGGCGAGCACCTGGAAGCGGCGGCCCTCCTCGAGCGCCAGGATGCGGTCGACGATCTGCTGCGGCGTCTGCCGCTCGATCGGTGCGCCGCAGGTCGGGCAGTGGGCGCGGCCCGCGCGGGCGTAGAGGAGGCGGAGGTAGTCGTAGACCTCGGTGATGGTGCCGACGGTCGAACGGGGGTTCTTCGAGGTGGACTTCTGGTCGATCGAGACCGCGGGCGACAGGCCCTCGATGAAGTCGACGTCGGGCTTGTCCATCTGGCCGAGGAACTGGCGCGCGTAGGCCGAGAGCGACTCGACGTAGCGGCGCTGGCCCTCGGCGAAGATCGTGTCGAAGGCCAGGCTGGACTTGCCGGACCCGGACAGGCCGGTGAAGACGATGAGCGAGTCACGCGGGAGGTCGAGGGAGACGTCCTTGAGGTTGTGCTCCCGGGCGCCCCGGATGATGAGCTGGTCGGCCACAGTGGTCCTCGGTGAGATGGCATCGGCGGAGTCGAACACATGTTCGCCTCGTCGTGCGCCGTCGGTCAAGGCGACGCACCGCTCCACACTATGACCCACCACCGACAACGGGCCCATCCGTCACCCTCGGGGGTGGAGGTCGAGGAGTGGCACCATGGGTGCCGTGAGCGATGCAGCGGGCCGCGCGCCCGACCTTCTCCCGGCCGCCGACCAGGCGCTCGTACGCACCGTCGACGGGCTCGACGACGCGGCGTGGGCCGAGCCGTCGCTGCTGCCCGGCTGGACCCGTGCGCACGTCGTGGCGCACCTCGCACTCAACGCCGAGGGGCTGGCGGGGGTGCTGCACGGCGCCCACCTCGGTCGGCCGCAACCGATGTACGCCTCCCCGGAGGCCCGCGACGACGACATCGAGGAGCTCGCCGGGGCGACCCCCGGGGAGATCCGCGAGCGGTTCCTGGCCTCGACCGCGACGTTCTCCGAGGCGCTGGAGGCGATGCACGCCGGTGACTGGGACGGCCGGTTCGAGCGGACCCCGGGAGGACCGGAGTTCGCACTGGTCAACGTTCCCCTGATGCGGGTGCGCGAGGTCGAGATCCACCACGCCGACCTCGACGCGGGCTACACCGCCGCGGACTGGCCGGAGGGATTCCGCACCCTGCTGCTCGACTCGATGACGAAGCGGCCCTATCCCGCGCCGTTCCTCGTACGCCCCACCGACCTCGCCGGCACCTGGGCGTACGGCGAGGCCGCCGGTCAGGCGGGCGCCACGGTCCCGGTGGTGACCGGGCCGTCCGCGGCCGCCGGCTGGTGGCTGACCGGCCGCGGCTCCGGCGAGGGCCTCACGTCCGACACGACCGAGCTCCCGGAGGTGGAGACATGGTGACCGACACCTACACCGGGGACGTCTCCCCCGGCGGCGACCCCGACGTACGCCGACTGGGCTGCCTGACGCTGACCAAGGTCGCCGTCGACCCGGAGATGTCCAACAACTGCTACGTGCTGCACTGCAGCGACACCGACGAGGTGGTCCTGGTCGACGCCGCGGCCGAGCCTGAGCGGCTCCTGGAGCTCATCGGTGACCGGACGCTGACCTCGGTCGTGACCACGCACCAGCACTGGGACCACCACCGCGGGCTGGCGGCCGTCACGGCCGCCCACCCCGGTGCGGTCGTCGTGGCGGGCGCACCCGACGCCGATGCGATCGAGGAGCAGACCGGCGTCACGGTCGGCCGGCGCGTGGGCGAGGGCGACACCGTCCCGGTGGGGACCTGCGAGCTCGCGGTCATCCCGGTCGCCGGCCACACGCCGGGGTCGATCTGCCTGGTCCTCGACGACGAGAAGGTCTCGCCCACCCCGCACCTGTTCACCGGCGACTGCCTCTTCCCGGGGGGCGTCGGAGCGACCTTCGGCGACGTCGACAAGTTCTCGCAGCTGGTCGGAGAGGTGGAGCACAAGCTCTTCGGCCGGCTGCCGGACGAGACCTGGTTCTACCCCGGCCACGGCAACGACGGCGTCCTCGGCGACGAGCGCCCCCACCTCGCGGAGTGGCGCGAGCGCGGCTGGTAGTCCGTGGCAGGCTGGGTGCATGAGCACGCGAGAGCTGACCCTGGCCGACTTCGAGCAGACCGTGAGCAGCGAGGGCATCGTCCTCGTCGACTTCTGGGCCGCCTGGTGCGGTCCCTGCCGCCAGTTCGCCCCGGTCTACGAGAAGGCGGCGGAGGACAACCCCGACATCGTGTTCGGCAAGGTCGACACCGAGGCCGAGCAGCAGCTGGCCCAGATGGCGGCGATCAGCTCGATCCCGACGCTGATGCTCTTCCGCGACGGCGTGCTGCTCTTCAACCAGGCCGGCGCGCTGCCTGCACAGGCCCTGGCCGGGGTGATCCAGCAGGCACGGGAGCTCGACATGGACGCCGTCCGCCAGGAGGTGCAGGCCGCGCAGGAGGCCGCCGCCAACGGCCCGCAGGACGAGGTCGGTCTCGACGACTTCGCCGCCGCGCACAGCCAGGGGGCGTACGTCGTCGACGTGCGCGAGGCCGAGGAGGTGGCCGACGGGCGCGTGCCCGGCGCCGTGCACATCCCCATGAACGACGTCCCCGGCCGCGTCGCGGAGCTGCCGAAGGACAAGCCGTTCTTCGTCATCTGCCAAGCCGGTGGCCGCAGCCGTCAGGTGGTCGACCACCTGCGCGCGCAGGGCCTGCACGCCATCAACGTCGCCGGCGGCACCGGCGGCTGGGCGCAGCGCGGGTGGCCGCTCGAGTCCTGACCCGGCCCCGGCTCGTCAGAACATCCGGCGCAGGATCGCCGGTCGCAGGTTGCTGGACAGGTGCGCCGCCAGGGCCACGAAGAACGCCACGTGCGCGCCGACGTGCAGCGGCACCCAGGCGTCGTCGCCCGTGCCGACGAGCACGAGCCCGGTGAGCGGCACGACCACCAGAAGCGTCATCAGGGCGCGCTCGGTCCGGGTCGCGAGACGCCGCCGGGCGGGTGACAGGTGCTCGGACCACGGCGGGAGGCCGGCGACGCGACGCCACAGCGGCCGTACGACGCCCAGCGCCAGCACCGCCAGCCCCAGGAGCAGGTGCACCTCGGCGAGGTCGAAGCCGCCCCCGAGCAGGTCGTGGTCGTCGGCGCGCGCCTCGCACGCGTCCTCGAGGCGGTCGAGGCGCTCCTCCTCGGCGTCGCTGGTGTCGCCGCCGCTGCGGTCCTCCCCCGCCGGGTCGCACCCGTCGTCGAGGTCGAGGTTGTAGCCGACCGCCAGCTGGGCGGCGACCGCGAGCACGGTCAGCCAGTGCAGCACCTTCTGCGAGGCGCGGTAGCCCACGCGGGGCTCGGGTCCGGGCACCCGGTGAATGCTAGGCGCAGTTCCGGACGCCGCTGAGGACGTAGGTGCCGCCGAGGCCCGTCGTGGTCACGCCGGTCCTCTGGTTGGTGGCGGAGTAGCGCAGCGTCAGGTTGAACTGGCTCGGGCTCGAGGCGGTGCAGAAGACGAAGTTGATGAGGTTCGCGGTCGCCGTCACCTGGAAGGTCTGCGGGCTCGTCTGCGGCAGGAAGTTGGTCCCGTCGACGGTGAGCTGGGTGAACTGGATCGTCCAGGTGTCGCTGGGCTGAACCGTCAGGTTGAGCGAGAACTTGTAGCCCTGGCAGTTCGGGCCGTTGGGCCCGCCCGGCTGCTTGCAGACCGTGAAGGCGCCGGGTCCCGGCACGACGGGCGTGTCGGTCGACGCGGCGAAGGCCGGGGCCGTCGAGGCGACGGCGACGACGGGAATGGTCCACGCGGCTCCGCGCACGATCGTCCTGCGGTTGTACTGGGACATGCCTGGAACCCCCACGTTCCTCGGAAGGCGCCATCCCCACGATGGCTCCGATGACGAAACTAGGGGCCCGCGTGCGCGAACACACACGTACCCGGTTTTCTTGAGGATTCCTGCGATTTCCCTGCACGAATACCGCACTGCTGGTCTGGACCAGTTGACACCGGTCGGCACGCGCTCGGCCCGCGACAGGCGTGGGATAGCCTCGCCGCGTGCTCATCAGCGACTCGCGACAGGTGCTCTTCGTCCACGTCCCCAAGACGGGCGGGGTGTCGGTCGAGGAGACGGTCAAGGAAGCCTGCCCCGACGCCCGCAAGGCGCGCGTCCCGATCGGGCGCCACGCCACGCTCGGCAAGATCATCAGGACCGAGCCGCAGGTCGTCGACTACTGGACGTTCGGCTTCGTCCGCAACCCGTGGGCGCGGATGGTCTCGTGGTACTCGATGATCTCGGCCTGGGACCGCCGGCACGGCCCGAAGAGCGGCAAGCCCCAGGACGTCAAGCACGGCTCGATGCGCGACGGCAACGCCATGTGGCGCGCCGCGGCGGCGTACTCCGGCTTCGACGAGTTCGTGATGCGCGGCACCGAGGAGCTGCCCCGCGTCGGGACCCCGCAGATCACCTACCTCCGCGCGCCCAAGCACAACCGTGAGGTCGACTTCATCGGACGCACCGAGAACTTCGTCGAGGACCTCCAGCGGGTCCAGGTGCAGCTGGGACTGGAGCCGTCGACGCCGGTGCACAAGAACAAGTCCAAGCACGGGACCTACCACGACTACTACACCGACGAGACCCGGCAGCGGGTCGCCGAGGTCTACGCCGAGGACATCGAGCTCTTCGGCTACACCTACGACTGAAGCGGGTTCTCCAACGGCGTGCCCCGGGCGCCCGCCCACTCCCCCGTCGCCTCGAGCCGCCGCCAGACCTCGTACTCCGGGGCGAAGTGGGCTGCCAGTGCCTCGCGGGTGGCGAAGGCCAGCTCACCGCGCTCGGCCTCGGACGGCTCGGAGGCGTTGCGTCGCTCGAACTCCAGCGGCACGCCCACCCGCTCGCTGAACCAGGCCGACCAGACCTCGGGGTGCTCGACGCTGAAGATCCGGTCCACCGCGATCGCGCCCTGGGCGTGGATGAACCTCGCCGGCCTCCCCTTGGGCACCGGCGCGTCCCCGTCACCGGCGAGGAAGCGCAGCGCGAACTCCTCGAACGTCATGTCGGCCGTCGACTGCCGGCTGTCCTCGCGCGCCCGGTAGCGCCACCACGACTCCAGCCACGCGATCGGCTCGCGGAACATCGTCACGAGCTCGTACGACTCGCGCGGGTGTCCCTGCGCGGCCAGCCGCGGTGCCCGGGTGTGGACGAAGCCGCGCGCCGGCAGGTGCTTCTGGCCCGGCGGCGACCCGACGACCTCGGTGGCGTACGGCGCGAGCGCGCGCTCGAGGCTCGTGCTGGCGGTCTTCGGCATGGCGAGCAGCACGAAGTCGCGTCCGGGCCCGAGCTCGAGGAACGTCATCACGCGGCCGATCATCCCGCATGCGCCGGGTCGGGCCGGGCTGGGCTAGCCTCGCGCCCGTGTTGATCTCCGACTCCAGGCGCGCGCTGTTCGTGCACGTGCCCAAGACGGGCGGGGTCTCGGTGGGCGTGGCGTTCGAGCGCTGCTGCCCCGACGCGCGCAGCAAGGCGCCCGGGGTCACTCCGCCCCTCGGCCGCCACGCGCCGTACGCCCGGATCCTGCGGGCCGAGCCGCAGACGGTCGACTACTGGTCGTTCGCGTTCGTGCGGAACCCGTGGGCACGCATGGTCTCGTGGTGGGCGATGATCCAGGACTGGGACCGGGAGTGGGGCCCGTCGAGCGGGAGGCCGCAGGGCGCCGCGGCGACGAAGATGCGTGGCAACGACATGTGGCGGGCCGCGGCGGCGTACTCGGGGTTCGAGGAGTTCGTGCTCCGCGGGACCGAGGAGCTGCCCCGGGTCGGACGCCCGCAGGTCGACTACCTGAGGGCGCCCGACCGCGAGGTCGACTTCGTCGGTCGCACCGAGAACTTCGCCGAGGACCTGGCGGAGGTCGAGCGGCGGCTGGGCGGGGAGCCCGAGCGGGTCCCCCACCGCAACAAGTCGCCGCACGGCAGCTACCGCGACTACTACACCGACGCGACGCGGGCGAAGGTCGCCGAGGTCTACGCGGCAGACCTCGACGCCTTCGGCTACACGTTCTGACGGTGCGGGCCCCGGGTCAGCTCGCCCGGTACTGGTTCCAGGCGTCGCTCATCCGCGCGACCTGGCCGGCGGTGAACTGGTACATGCAGGAGTCCTGCGTGTAGTCCATGTAGTTGTGGATCGGGTCCACGCCCGGCGAGGCGCACGAGTCGGCGCCGACGGGGCAGTCGAACTGCGGCCCGGCCTCCGCCGGGGTGTCGGCGACCTGGTCGCCCTTGCCGTTGCAGCCGCCCTGGAACGTGTGGTAGAGCGCCAGCCAGTGGCCGACCTCGTGGGTGAGCGTGTCGCCCAGCGCGTACTTGCCGGCCGTGCCGCCGGGCATCGACTCGTCGAGGATCACCACGCCGTCGTTGGTGCTGAGCTTCCTGGTGGGGAACGTGGCCCAGCCGAGGAGGTCGTCGCCGATGCTGGCGGTCCAGATGTTGAGGGTCTCCTTGCCGCCCTTGCGGGTCGCGGCCTTCATCTCCTTCTCCACGCCGCCGGGCGTGACGGTGTACCAGGCGTCGTTGACGGGGTAGGTGAAGCCGGCGAGCTCGAAGCGGAACGGCGTCGCGGCCGACGCCTGGGTGCCCGTACGGCCCGTGTAGGCCTCGTTGAGGACGTCGAGCTGCGCCCTCGCGAGCTGGGTGAGGCGGTCGCGGTCGGCCTGGGTCGCGGTCGTCGGGGTGACGATGTGGAACCACGTCGGGACCGTCACCGACCCCGCGGCGAGGGTGGAGGCGTTGTCGAGCGTGAGGTACTGCTCGCCGGTGCCGGCGAAGGGCTTGGGCTCGTTGGCCTTGGCGCCCTTGCGCACCCGGGCGTTGGCGGCGGCCTCGTCGCCGTGCTCGTCGCCGTGCTCGTCGGAGTGGCCGTCGACGCACTCGGCGGCCTTCGGGGAGAACGGCGCAGCGGTGGCCGGGATCGCCGCGGTGGCCGAGAGCGTCGTGGCGACGAGCGCCATCGAGCCGGCCACCACGAGACCCCGCAGGGAACGGGAGTGTCGCATCCGAGATGTCCTGTCTGTGTGACGTGGGAAGGCAGCAACCTAACCGGGCGACCAGCAAGAAGAACAGGCCCTCGTCGCGATCTCGTGGACAACCTCTTCCCGTGGTCTGCCCCGGCTGTCAGATTTCCGCCGTGGACGCACTCGAGACCTGGACCCGCAGCGAGCACACCTCCGACGTCGACGGGCGCCCGACGACGCACCCCGTCTGGCGCAAGGGCACCGGTCCGGGCGTCGTCGTGATCCACGAGATGCCCGGGCTGACCGCGGGCGTGATCAGGTTCGGCGAGGAGCTCGTCGCCGCCGGCCACACGGTCGTCCTGCCGCACCTGTTCGGGCCGGTCGGCCGCGAGTTCAGCAACCTCGACGTCGCCCGCGCGTTCCCGCGGATCTGCGTCAGCCGCGAGCTCACCAAGCTCGCCCGGGGCGTGACCACGCCGGTCGCCGGCTGGCTGCGCTCGCTGGCGCGCGACCTCCACGCCGAGCTCGGCGGACCCGGCGTGGGGGCCCTCGGCATGTGCTTCACCGGCGGCTTCGCGCTGGCGATGATGGTCGACGACGCCACCGTCGCCCCGGTGGTCTGCCAGCCCAGCACGCCCTTCATCGGACTGCCCGGCCGGGCCGCGGACCTCAACCTCTCCCCCGCCGACGTCGGGGCCGTGCGCCGGCGCGCGGCCGACGGCTGCTCCGTCCTGGGCATCCGGTACGCCTCCGACCCGCTGGTCGGGACACGCTTCGACACGCTGACGTCGTTGATCGGCGACGCCTTCATCCGCGTCGAGCTCGAGGGGAAGGGCCACTCGACCGTCACCGAGCAGCGCTCGCAGGTCGCGGTCGACGCGATCCTGGAGTTCTTCGCCGAGCGGTTGCGGTAGGCCCGCGCCAGGATGCTCAGTCGTCCAACGAGGCGTTCAACCGCTGCACGGTCTCCAGCGCTCCCTGCGAGGTCTCCGGCGCGGTGTCGCGGTAGTAGGTCCACCCGCTGATGGCGGGCGCGAGCGCGTACCCGCGGGCACGCCGGTAGGCGGCCTCGTCGAGGCCCACGGCGTCGCGGTAGACCTGCGCGGCCGACGGGGGGACGTAGCCCCACATCGCGTTGAGCTCGATCGCGGGGTCGCCCCGCCCGGCGCAGCCCCAGTCGATCACGGCCGCCAGGCGCCCGTCGCGCACGAGCAGGTTGCCCTCGTGGAGGTCGCCGTGGAACCAGCGCGGCTCGCCGACGTACGCCGGCGCGTCGAGGGCGTCCGCCCAGACGGCCAGCACCGCGTCCCGGGAGACCTGCGTGGGGTCGGCGCGCCCGGTCCACTCCCGCACCCAGTCGTCGAGCGCGGTCAGCGGCCCGCCGCGCCCGTGGGTCGTGACCGGGCCGTCCATGCCGGGCACCTCACGACAGGCCCGGACGAAGGAGCCGAGCGCGGTCCCCCACTCCTCGGGGTCGAAGGTCTCCTCGTTGGGGTTCGCCCCCTCGATCCACGGCACGACGGTCCACGCGAACGGGTACCCTCGCCCGGCTCGCCCAGCGCGACCGGCGCAGGGATCGGCAGCGGGAGGTGCGGTGCGAGCAACCGGCGTACGGTCGCGTCGTCGACGGCCACCTCGTCCGCGTGCATCCCACTCATCGGACAGCACCGTAGTACCGACGAGTAACGTAGGCACGTGAGTTTCCTGAGCCGTCAGGCCGTGATCGCCGCCCTCACCGTCAACGCCCTGCGTCCCCCGCGCGGCCAGCGCTCGGGGGTGCCGTCGTTCGCCGCCGGCTGGCTGTTCGGCGAGACCGCCCCGCAGATGCTGGCGCTCACCGCGCTCGATGCTGCCGCGCACCTGACCCAGGGCCGCCGCGAGGGCGTACGCGCCAAGGCCGCGCTGGCCCTCGCGGGCGCCAGCGCGCTCGGCCTGGCCCACATGGTCCGGCAGAGCCGCCGGGCCGAGGACGTGCTCGAGGACGCCCTCGTCGAGGGCCTCGGCGTCGACTACGTCGAGCAGCTCGACCGGGCGCCCGACCCCGCGGACCTGGCGGTGTCGTGGCGACGGCTGGCGCGGCCGTTCGACTTCGCCGACGACGCCGTACGGGTGATCAGGAACCTCCCCTACTCCGAGGCAGGTCGCCGCGGCCACCTCGACATCTACCTGCCGGCCACGGACGACGCGATCACCGGGGCCCCGGTGCTCCTGCAGGTCCACGGCGGCGCGTGGATGATCGGCGAGAAGGAGCACCAGGCGCGTCCCCTGATGAACCGGATGGCCGCCCAGGGCTGGGTGTGCGTGGCGATCAACTACCGCCTGTCGCCCCGCAACCCGTGGCCTGCGCACATCGTCGACGTCAAGCGCGCCATCGCGTGGGTGAAGGACAACATCGCCCGCTACGGCGGCGACCCGGACTACGTCACCATCACCGGCGGGTCCGCGGGCGGCCACCTCGCCGCGCTGGCGGCACTGACCCCCGGTGACCCGGAGTGGCAGCCCGGCTTCGAGGACGCCGACACCTCGGTCCAGGCCGCCGTCCCGTTCTACGGCGTCTACGACTTCGCCGGCTCGACCGGCCTCACCAACGCCATCGGGATGCGCGACGCGTTCCTGGGCCCGCGCGTCCTGCAGACGACCTGGCAGGACGCCCCGCACGTCTACGAGGCCGCCTCCCCCATCCTGCGGATCACGCCCGACGCCCCCGACTTCTTCGTCGTCCACGGCGAGCTCGACACGCTCGTCGCAGTGGAGCAGGCGCGGCTGTTCGTCGCCGAGCTGCGGCGCACGTCGAGGAGGTCCGTGGTCTACGCCGAGCTCCCCGGCGCTCAGCACGCCTTCGACGTCTTCCACTCGATCCGCAGCACGTACGCCGTGCGGGCGGTCGACCGCTACCTCACCTGGCACTGGAACACCTGGCGCCACGGGCTCGCAGCCGACAGCGGCGTCGAGCCCGAGGAGATCGACCTGATGGACGAGGCCGACAGGGACGCAGGGTGACCGCGCCGGACCGGTCGCTGCCCGCGGACCTGCTCGAGCACGCCCGCGCCACCAAGGGCTTCATGCCCGAGGACGAGGGTGGGCTGCTGCACCGGTGGGCCCGCGTACGCCTCCCACACGGCCCGGCCCTCGAGGTCGGCACCTACTGCGGGAAGTCGGCGATCTGGCTCGGCGGCGCCGCCCGCGAGGTCGGCGGCACCGTCTTCACCGTCGACCACCACCGCGGCTCCGAGGAGAACCAGGCGGGCTGGGAGCACCACGACGACACCCTGGTGGACGCCGCGACCGGCCTGATGGACACCCTCCCGACCTTCCGGAGGACCATCGCGACCGCCGGCCTCGAGGAGCAGGTGGTCGCGGTCGTCGGCCGGTCGGAGACGGTCGGTGCGTGGTGGCGCACGCCTCTCTCGCTGCTGTTCATCGACGGCGGGCACGGCGTCGAGCCCGCCCGCGCCGACTTCCGCACGTGGCCGCGGTGGGTCGCGGCCGACGGCGTGCTGGTGGTCCACGACGTCTTCCCCGACCCGGCCGACGGAGGGCGTCCGCCGTACGAGGACATCTACCTCCCGGCGCTGGCCAGTGGTGCGTTCACGGAGGTGGAGGCCGTCGGGTCGATGCGGGTGCTACGCCGTACGTCCGGCGACGCCGGCGACCCGCTCGCCTGACCGGCACCCGCACTCCAGGCCGATCTCGGCGAAGTCGGCGGCGAGGGTCGTGCCGCGCATGATGTCGGCACCGGGCGTGCTGTCGGTGAGCGCGTCGAAAGCCAGCACCACCGCCGCAGCCGTGTAGGTCGTCTGCTCGACCGGCCAGTTGACGCCCTGCTCGTCGGGGGCGGTGGGGAACACGTAGCCGGTCCAGTAGGAGCCGTCGTCCGTACGCAGGTGCTGCATGTCGGCGAGCAGCTGACGGGCCCTCTCGCGGTCGCCGATCGCCTCGAGCGCGAGCACCAGCTCGCACGTCTCGGCGCCGGTGACCCACGGGTTGGTGGACACGCACCGGATCCCGAGGCCGGGCTCGACGAAGGTGTCCCAGCGTTCGGCGAGCAGCTCGCGCGCCGCCTCGCCGCGGACCGCGCCGCCGAGGACCGGGTAGTACCAGTCCATCGAGAAGGTCGACTTGTCCAGGAACTGGTCGCGGTGCTCGCGCAGCGCGTGGCCGAGACGGCCGCCGGCGAGCTCCCACTCGACCTGCGGCTCCCCCACCAGCTCGGCGAGCGCGACGCCGGCCCGCAGCGAGTGGTAGATGCTGGACGACCCGGCCAGGAGGGCCTCCTCGTTGACCACGGCCGGCTCGCCGTCGTGCCACTCCTGCGACCACGCGACGCCGCCGAACGGCAGCTGGAGCGACACCACGAAGTCGAGCGCGCGCCGGACGGTCGGCCACATCAGCCGGACGAACGCCTCGTCGCGCGCGACCAGCCAGTGGTGCCACGTGGCGACCGCGACGTACGCCGACATGTTGGTCTCACCGGAGTGGTCCTCGACCTCGCCGACGACGATCTTCAGCGGCCACGAGCCGTCGGCGCGCTGCGTCTCCCGCGCCCACGCGAAGGCGCGCTCCGCGGCGTCGCGGCGTCCGCCGACCATCAGCGCCATGGCCGCCTCGAGGTGGTTCCAGACGTCGGTGTGCTCACCTGGGGTCCACGGGATCGCGCCGGAGGGCTCCTGCATCGCCTCGATCGTCGCTGCGGTCTGCTCGACCCGGGCGCGGGTGAGGACGTCGGTCATGCGGGCTTGCGGAAGTAGAGCACCATGCTCTTCCCGATGAGCGGGTCGAGCACCTTGCCGGCGTACTGGAGCGCCCTGGGGTTCTCCATGATCTCCCAGACCAGGAGCCGGTGGTAGGCCTTGGCGAGCGGGTGGTCGTCGTTGGTGACGCCGACCGCGCACTTGATCCACCAGTAGGGCGTGTGGAGGCCGTGGGCGTGGTCCTTCCCGGTGAAGACCATCGCGTCGCCGGGCGTGCCGTCGTTGGAGCGGCCGGCCTTGGTGACCTTGTCGACGAGCTCCTCGGTCGTGTAGATCCGGACGTGGCCGCCCTCGGCGTTGTGGTAGTCGTCGGAGAGCTTCCAGTTGACGATCTCGGGCAGCCACCGCGGCACCGAGATCGCGAGCGTGCCGCCGGGGCGGAGCACCCGGACGAGCTCCTTGATCGCGTCGACGTCGCGGTGGATGTGCTCGAGGACCTCCGCGGCGACGATGCGGTCGAACTCGCCGTCGGCGAAGGGCAGCGCCAGGGCGTCGCCCTCCTTGACGTCGGCCTCGGCCCCCTCGGGCACCTCGCCCGCCTCACGCATCGCGGCGAACCACTCGCGCACGGTCGCGAGCTCGTCCGCGTCCTGGTCGAACGCGATGACGTCGGCGCCGCGCTTGTACATCTCGAAGGCGTGCCGTCCGGCGCCGCAGCCCATGTCGAGCACGCGGTCGCCGGGGCGCAGGCCCAGCCGGTCGAAGTCAACGGTCAGCACGGTGGCCCTCCCTCTGGCCGGCCCTCTCGGCGTGGAAGGCGGCGATGGTCTCCTCGTAGGCGGCGGCCGTGGCCTCGGCCACGGCACGCCAGCTGAACATCCTCTCGACGCGGGCGCGCCCGGCCGCGCCCATCGCCGTACGTCGCTCCGGGTCGTCGAGCAGCGCGGCGATCGCCTGCTCGAGCTCGCCGACGTCACCGGGCGTGACCAGGTCGGCGCACTCGCCGTCGGGGCCGACCACCTCGGGGATCGCGCCTGCGCGGGACACCACCAGCGGGGTCGCGCACGCCATCAGCTCGGCGGTCGGCAACGAGAACCCCTCGTAGAGCGACGGCACGCAGGCCACCTCGGCCGAGCCCATCACGTCCACCAGCTCCGCGTCGCTGACGCCGTTGACGAAGCTGACCTTGTCGGCGATGCCGAGCTGGTCGACGAGCTGCTCGGTGCGGCCGCCGGGCTCGGGGCGGGTGACGAGCACCAGTGACACGTCGCGCTCGACGGCGAGCTTGGCGAAGGCCTCGAGCAGCGTGGCGATGCCCTTCATCGGGGCGTCGGCGCTGGCCATCGCCAGGATCCGGCCCGGCACGCGCGGCGCGGTCGGGGGGGCGAAGACGTCGTCGACGCCCAGCAGGATCGTCTGCATCCTGGCGGGGTCGACGCCGAAGTCCCGGGCGACGTCGCGACGCGACGACTCCGACGGCGTGAGCACCTTGCGGTAGCGCTTGGCGACCCTGGTCTGCATGCGCAGGAAGCCGTACCACCGGCGCAGCGTGAGGCGCTTGCGCCAGGTCGGCGCGGTCTGGAGGTCGATCCTGCGGTCCATCGTGATCGGGTGGTGGATGGTGGCGACCACCGGCAGGCCGTAGGACTCGAGCGCCAGGATCCCGGTGCCGAGCACCTGGTTGTCGTGCGCGACGTCGAAGTCGCCGGCACGTTCCTTCATCAGTCGCGCGATGCGCGAGCTGAACGTCTTCGGCTCGGGGAAACCGGCCGCGCACATCGTCAGGAACTCCTCGACGTCGATGAGGTCGCGGAACTCGCGCAGGTGCGGCACCCGGAACGGGTCGGGCTCGCGGTAGAGGTCGAGGCTGGGCACCTTCGTGAGCACGACGCCCTCGTCGAGGTCGGGGTATGGCTGCCCCGAGAACACCTCGACCTCGTGGCCGAGGCGGACGAGCTCGCGGCTCAGGTGCCGGATGTAGACGCCCTGTCCGCCGCAGTGGGGCTTGCTCCGGTAGGACAGCATGGCGATACGCACCCGGTCATTATGCCTACTCATCGGTAGGCGACCCGTAGCCGGACCGCCTCCTCACCCCTCGCTGGAGTGACCGGGGAAGACGTGGGCTGTCGGGTCCAGGACCACCGCCGCGTTGTTGACCGCCGTCGCGGCCTCCCCGAAGCCGACGGCGATCAGCCGGACCTTGCCGTGGTAGTCGGTGATGTCGCCCGCGGCGAAGACGCGCGGGAGGTTGGTCCGCATCGACGAGTCGACGACCACGTGCCGCTTCTGCGTCTCCAGGCCCCAGGTCTGGATCGCGCCCAGGTCCGCGATGAAGCCGAGCGCGGCGACGAGGGCCTGTGCCTTGCGCACCTGCGGCTCCTGCCCGTCGACGGTGATCTCGACCTCCTCGAGGTGGCCGTCGCCCCGCAGCTCGGTGACCTGCGCGTTGGTGATGATCTCCACGCTCGAGTCCTTGACCGCCGCCACGGTGCGCTCGTGGGCACGGAAGGCGTCGCGGCGGTGGACCAGCGTCACGGACGCGGCGATCGGCTCGAGGTGCTGGGCCCAGTCGAAGGCGCTGTCCCCTCCCCCGACGACGACCACGTCCCTGCCGGCGTACGGCGCGAAGCTGGGCACGAAGAACTCCATGCCGCGGCCCACCCAGCCCTCGCCGGCCGGCAACGGGCGCGGGCTGAACTTCCCGATGCCCGAGGTGATCAGCACCGCCCCCGCCGTGACCTTGGTGCCGTCGTCGAGGGTGACCACGACCTCGTCCTCGCCGTGGTCGAGCGTGGTGGCCGTGCGGTCCAGCAGGTACGTCGGGTCGGCCGTCGCGGCCTGGGCGACGAGCCCCTCGACGAGGTCACGTCCCTTGATGCTGGGGAAGCCCGCGACGTCGAGGATCGCCTTCTCGGGGTACATGGCGGTGATCTGACCGCCCAGCTCGGGCAGCGAGTCGACCACGGCGACGCGCAGGCCGCGGAAGCCGGCGTAGTAGGCGGCGAACAGGCCGGTGGGGCCGGCTCCGATGATCAGCAGGTCGGTCGTCACGTCGTCCACGTCCCGGATCCTTCCGGTCGGGCGGGCTGCCGACAAGGGCCGGTCCGCGGTGTCCCCGTGCAGCGTCCCCCGTCTGCCGTCCCCCGTCTGCCGTCCCCCGTCTGCCGTCACAGGGCGTCGAGCTCGCTGAGCTTCCACTCCCCGCCGTCGCGCCGCAGCGTGACGAGGACGCGGTCGAGGTCGAGGGTCGGCTCGGCGAGGTCGTCGCCGGAGGTGCGCTGGTTGACGAAGACCAGCACCCGCGCGTGGGTCGCCGAGGCGGTCACGAGGGCGGTGTCGACCACGTCGGCGGAGACCACCGTACGGTCTCGCTGGCTCGAGGTGGCGACGCCCGCCATCGTCCGGTCGTAGCGGTCCTGCATCGCGGTCGTCATCAGGGCGCGCGCCGCAGCCTTGTCCTCGGCGAGCGTGTCCCACGAGTAGCCGTACGCCGCGGCGGCAGCCTCTGCGGCCCGCTCGCGCACGGCGTCCTTCACCGAGGCGGACACCACGGACACGTCCGGGTCGTCGGCGCTGCTGATCCCTGCGCCCGACCCCGGTCCGGGGTCCCGCAGCACCCACACGAGCGCGAGGGTCGCCGCGCACACCAGCACCACGAGGCCCACGATCCAACGCCTGCTCGTCATCATGGTCCGGTCACCGCACGAACTGGAGGTTGTCGGTCAGCCACCGGTCGTCCTCGCGGACGAGCTCGAGCCGCAGGCGGTAGTAGCGGACCTGTCCCTCGCCCCCGGTGCCGGTGTTGGTCACGGTGCTGTTGGCGGCGACCAGGACCGTGGCCGAGTCGGCGTCCTGGTCGCCCACGCCGAGCGCGACGACCTCGGGCACCGAGGTGGCCTCGGTCCGGACGGCCTCGCGGGTCAACGTCTCGCGCTGCGACTCGTACTGCTCGGCGAACTCGCCGGTCGCGCCCGCCAGCACGGCGTCGATGAGCGGGTCCATGTCCTGGTGGTCGACGGTGAGGAAGGCCAGCGCCTCGGCTCGGGCCGCAGCCGCGACGTCCTGCTGCGCAGCGGTCAGCTCGGCGTCGACGGAGTCGCGGGAGGTGACGACGAGCCCGATCGCGACGAGCAGGCCCACGAGCACGACGGCGAGCCCGCCTGCCACCCAGCTCCGTGCTCGTACGCCCACGCGGCGAACCTAGCCCAACGGAGCGTCGCCGTGCGGGTGATCGGCGCGTCCCTAGACTGCATCGTCGTGAGCAGACCGATCCAGTACCTGAGCGCGCACCCGTCCGCGATGCTGCTGGGCGCGCAGCTGCTCCAGGTGCTCGCCTGGCCGTTCCTCGGCGGCTCCACGGTGGGTGGGGCGTTCCTCGGCGTCATCGGGATGCTGGCCGTCGGGTCCGCGGTCCTCGCGGTCCGGCGTACGCCGCACGTGAGCCGGGTCGTGTTCTTCCTCGGCGCCCCGACGATCGTCTTCACGCTGCTCGAGGCGGTCTTCCCGACCACCGACCCGATCGTGCTCGTCTCGGGCCTCCTGCACGCGCCGTTCTACTTCTACGTCTCGTACGCGATGCTGCGCTACCTCTTCCACGACGACAAGGTGACGACCGACGAGTACTTCGCCACCGGCGCCGCGTTCACCGTCGTCGCGTGGGGCTTCGCCTACCTCTTCGCGGCCGTGCAGGTGGTGTGGCCGCAGTCCTTCAGCAACGCGGGCGGCTTCGAGCACTCGTGGTTCGAGCTGCTCTACCTCTCGTTCTCCGTGCTGACCAGCGTCGGGCTCTCCGACCTGGTCGCCGTGGGCGTCCAGGCGAGGTCGGTGGTCATGGTCGAGATGATGACGGGCGTGTTCTACATCGCCATGGTGGTGTCACGCATGGTCGGTCTGACCATCCTGCGTCAGCGCTGATCCGGGCGAGCGGCCGTCAGTCGTCCTCCTCCTCGTGGTCGAGGAGGCCCTCCTTCTCGGCCTCGCGCACGATCCGGCGTACGTTGTCGATGCTGCCGCAGTCGGCGTCGAGCTGCTTGTTGCGCTCGGTCGCGAAGGCGACGCCCAGCTCCGCGCGCACCTGCTCGCCGACCTCCTCGCGCGCCGGATTGAGGATCGTCAGCTCCTCCTCGGTGAGGTGGTGGTTGAGCGCGGTCGCGAGCTCCTCCACGGCATCGTCGAAGGCCTGGGTGTCGGTGCCCTTGAGCTCCAGCACCTTGAGCATGGCCTCGTGGCCCTCGGCGTGCTCCTCCTCGCCGTGCTCGGCCTCGTGCTCGGTGATCGCGTCCTTGCGGCGCAGCTTGGGGTAGACGTGCTGCTCCTCCGCCTCGGCGTGGGCGACGTGGAGGGCCGCGAGGGCCTTGCGCACGGCGTCGCGGTCCGAGGAGCTGTCGCGCAGCTGGCGCATCAGGGACTCGAAGCGGCGGTGGTCCTCGAGGATGAGGTCGATGACGTCGCCGGAGACCGGCCTGCCCAGGTCGATGGGAGTGCTCATGCCGCGAACCTAGCGAGCACCTTCGAGTCGGACCAGTGCACACCTCCGGACGGGTGTGACGTGCCTATGCTGGCGACGTGCCGGAGATCGAGGTGTGGCGACAGTTCGACCACGATCCGCGGAGTCCTGCCAACCGGTCGATCCGGGCGTCGGACCGCGACCGCGCGGTGATCGAGACCGTCCTCGCCGACGCGTTCGCCGAGGGCCGCCTCACCCGCGCCGAGTACGACGAGCGCACCGAGGCCGCGCTCGCCAGCCGTACGCTCGGCGACCTCGTGCCCCTCGTCGAGGACCTGCCCGTCAGCCGGGCTCCTCGGTCAGGAGCTGCCGACATCCGCCAGCAGGCGGTCCGGAAGTGGCAGGCAGACCGTCGGGAGGCGCTGCTGGGCGTGATCGGCCTCTCCGCCCTGCTCTGGACCATCTGGGCAGTTGCGACGCCCGGCGGGTTCCCGTGGCCGCTCTTCCCCGTGGGATTCGCGCTGATGAACCTCGCGCGGATCGTCGTGAACAAGCGCGACATCATCGACGAGCACGCCCGTCGGCTGGAGAAGAAGCAGGAGAGGGAGCTCAGGCGGCGCCCGGACGAGTTCTGAGCTCGTTCCTCACTTCGTCGCCGGCGCTCGCTGCGCTCGCGCTGCTCCTCGCTCGTCGGGTGCGCCACAGACCTCGTTCCTCGGCCCGAGCGCACCACTCCTCACTTCGTCGCCTCCATCATCTGGCGCAGCTCCTTCTTGAGGTCGGAGATCTCGTCGCGCAGGCGAGCGGCCACCTCGAACTGGAGCTCCGCCGCCGCCGTCTTCATCTGGTCGGTCAGCTCCTGGATGAGCACGGCCAGGTCGCTGCTCGGGATGCCGGCGGTGTCGGGGGCGTCCTGGTGGATCCTCGACAGGGCGGGCGTCGGCGACTTGCCGGCCTTCACGCCGCCGGCCCGGCCCTTCTGGCCGACGTCGGCCCAGGTCTTGAGGAGCTCCTGGGTGGTCTCGTCCTCGCGGGCGAGCATCTCGGTGATGTCGGCGATCTTCTTGCGGAGCGGCTGCGGGTCGATGCCGCGCTCGGTGTTGTAGGCGACCTGGATCGCGCGGCGACGGTTGGTCTCGCCGATCGCCATCTCCATCGAGGGGGTGATCTTGTCGGCGTACATGTGGACCTGGCCGGACACGTTGCGGGCGGCGCGTCCGATGGTCTGGATCAGCGACTTGTCGGAGCGCAGGAAGCCCTCCTTGTCGGCGTCGAGGATGGCCACCAGCGACACCTCGGGCAGGTCGAGGCCCTCGCGCAGCAGGTTGATGCCGACGAGGACGTCGTACTCGCCCAGGCGCAGGTCGCGCAGCAGCTCGATCCGCTTGAGGGTGTCGACCTCGGAGTGGAGGTAGCGGGTGCGGATGCCCGCGTCGAGGAGGTAGTCGGTGAGGTCCTCCGACATCTTCTTGGTCAGCGTCGTGACCAGGACCCGCTCGCCCTTGTCGGAGCGCTCGCGGATCTCGTGGATCAGGTCGTCGATCTGGCCCTTGGTCGGCTTGACCACGACCTCGGGGTCGACCAGGCCGGTCGGGCGGATGATCTGCTGGACTGCGTTGTCGACGCCCCCGACGCGGTCGAGCTCGTAGTTGCCCGGGGTGGCGGAGAGGTAGATCGTCTGGCCGATCCGGTCGACGAACTCCTCCCACCGCAGGGGGCGGTTGTCCATCGCGCTGGGCAGTCGGAACCCGTGGTCGACGAGGTTGCGCTTGCGTGACATGTCGCCCTCGTACATGCCGCCGATCTGCGGCACCGCGACGTGGGACTCGTCGATGACGAGCACGAAGTCCTCGGGGAAGTAGTCGAGGAGCGTGTTGGGGGCGCTGCCGCGGGTGCGGCCGTCCATGTGCATCGAGTAGTTCTCGATGCCCGAGCACGAGCCGACCTGGCGCATCATCTCGATGTCGTAGGTGGTGCGCATCCGCAGGCGCTGGGCCTCGAGGAGCTTGCCCTGCTTCTCGAAGGTGGCGAGCTGGTCCTCGAGCTCGAGCTCGATGCCCTTGATCGCCCGCTCCATCCGCTCCGGGCCGGCGACGTAGTGGGTGGCGGGGAAGACGTGCAGCTCGGTGTCGTCGGAGACGACCTCGCCGGTGATCGGGTGCAGCGTCATCAGCCGCTCGACCTCGTCACCGAAGAACTCGACGCGGATCGCGAGCTCCTCGTAGACCGGGAAGATCTCGAGGGTGTCGCCGCGGACCCGGAAGGTGCCGCGGGTGAAGGACATGTCGTTGCGGGTGTACTGGATCTCGACGAGCCGCCGCAGCACCGAGTCGCGGTCGTGCTCCTCGCCGACCTTGAGCCGCAGCATCCGGTCGACGTACTCCTGCGGGGTGCCGAGGCCGTAGATGCAGGACACCGTCGACACCACGATCGTGTCGCGGCGCGTGAGCAGGCTGTTGGTCGCGCTGTGGCGCAGCCGCTCGACCTCCTCGTTGATCGAGGAGTCCTTCTCGATGTAGGTGTCGGTCTGGGGGACGTAGGCCTCGGGCTGGTAGTAGTCGTAGTAGGAGACGAAGTACTCGACGGCGTTGTCGGGGAACAGCTGGCGCAGCTCGTTGGCGAACTGCGCGGCAAGGGTCTTGTTGGGCTGGAGGACGAGCACGGGCCGCTGCAGCTGCTCGGTCACCCAGGCGACCGTCGCGGTCTTGCCGGTGCCGGTCGCTCCGAGGAGCACGATGTCCTGGACGCCGCCGTTGACCCGCTCGACGATCTCCTCGATCGCGGCCGGCTGGTCGCCCGACGGCTGGTAGTCGGAGACCACCTTGAAGGGGGCCACCCGGCGCTGGAGATCGGTGACTGGACGCATGCGTCGAGCCTACGGGCAGGCACCGACAACGGCGTCCTACGCTCGAGCCGTGCCCACTCCCACCCAGCCGCCGGACCGCGTGCTCGACCTGTTCGCGGCCGAGGGGGTGCTGGAGCCGCTGCCGGGCGGCCAGGGCACGACCTGGCGTGCCGGCGACCTCGTCCTGTCCCCCGGGCACGACGGGTCCGGGGCGTGGCTGGCCCCGGTCCAGGCGCGGCTGGCCGTACGCCTCGACGAGGCGGCACCCCGGTCGCTCCGGCTCGCGCTGCCGGTGCCTGCGCGCGACGGCAGCCTGACCGTGGACGGCTGGGCGGCGACCCGCTTCGAGCCGGGAACGACGCCGTGCGACGACCTGCCGACGCTGCGGGCCACGGCGCACCTCCTGCACGCCCACCTCGCGGGCGTCGTCCCCGACCGTCCCGACGGGCTCGACGCCCGCACCGACCGCTGGACGGTGGCGGAGCGGCAGGCGTACGACGCCGACGCAGCCCTCGAAGCCACCGCGCACCGCCCCGAGCCGGGACTCGCCGACCTCGTGGCCGCGCTGGTCGCGGGGCTCGACGGCACCGACCTCGGCCGTGAGCAGCTGGTCCACCGCGACCTCGCCGGCAACGTCCTGCTCGACGTGACCGGCGTGCCGTTCGTCATCGACCTCTCCCCTGCGTGGCGCCCACCGCTGTGGGCGGAGGCGATCTGCGTGCTCGACGCCGTGCTCTGGCACGGCGCGCCGGCCGCGGCGCTGGAGGAGTGGCGCCACGGCGTCGAGCGGCAGGCGATGCTGTGTGCCGCGCTCTTCCGGGTGCTCTCCGACCAGCCGTGCGACGTCGAGCGGTACGCCGTGCTGGGGCTAGCCGGCTAGCGCATGCGGTCGAAGGTGACGACCCGCTCCACCGGGTCGCCGGCGACGAGCCCGACGGGCAGCCCGCCAGCCGGGGCGCGCGCCCGGGCCTGGGGGTCGTGCGCTGGGTCCCGTGGCTAGATTGAGCCCGTGACCGTCGCCCGCACGCTGACCGCCCTGCGGCGCACCCTGCTCGGGCTCGTCGGGCTCCAGCTCGGCGTGGCCGTCGCGCTCTCGCTCGTCGACTCCTACCGCCGTCGGGGCAAGAAGCCGAAGCCCTTCCCCGTCACCCGGCCCGACACCGTGCCGGTCGGCGACGGCGAGATCACGACCTACACGTTCGGGCGCGACCTCTACGACGACATGCTGGCCGCGATCGACGGCGCGAAGAAGCAGATCCTCTTCGAGACCTACATCTGGAAGGGCGACGAGATCGGGTGGAAGTTCAAGACCGCCCTGACCGCGGCCGCCGCGCGCGGCGTCGACGTGCACTGCATCTACGACGGCTTCGCCAACATGGTGGTCTCGCCCGCCTTCAAGCGCTTCTCCCCCTCCCTCAAGGTCCTGCGCTACCCCGTGTGGACGGCAGGCCTGCGCGTGTGGGACCTGCGCCGCTACGGCCGCAACCACCGCAAGATTCTCGTCGTCGACGAGGAGGTCGCCTTCCTCGGCGGCTACAACATCGGCTCGGCCTACGCCACCGAGTGGCGCGACACGCACGTACGCATCACGGGGCCGGGCGTGTGGGACATGAAGCGGGCGTTCGCCGACTTCTGGAACCTCAACCGCCACCACCGGCTCCGTCGCAACGAGCGACCGCTCCTGATCGAGACGGCGTCGGACTGGGACCCGCAGATCCGCGTGCACAAGAACGTCCCGCGGCAGTGGAACTTCCCGATCCGCAGCATGTACCTCGAGGCGATCAACCGGGCGAGCCGCAACATCTGGCTCACCACGGCCTACTTCCTGCCGGACCAGGACTTCGTCGACGCGCTGGCCGAGGCTGCACGCCGGGGCGTCGACGTACGCATCCTGCTGCCGCTGAAGTCCAACCACATCGTCGCCGACTGGATCTCGCGCGGCTACTACGGCCAGCTGCTCCGGTCCGGCGCGCGCATCCTGCGGTTCCGCGACGCGATGGTGCACGCCAAGACCGCGACCATCGACGGCAGCTGGGCGACGGTCGGCACCGCCAACATCGACCGGCTGAGCCTGCAGGGCAACTACGAGATCAACCTCGAGGTCATCGACCCGGCCTTCGCCGCGGTGATGGAGGAGGTCTTCCGCACCGACGAGTCCAACTGCCTCGAGCTCACCCTCGACGAGTGGGAGGCGCGCGACCTCAACCGGAAGTTCACCGAGACCTTCCTCGCGCCGCTGCGCCCCCTGCTCTGAGCAGCAGGATCCACGTCGACACGACGCCGATCCACCCCAGGCCCGCGACGTACGCGACGGCCTGCCACCCCGACCAGTCGAGGGCGTCGCCGTACCTCAGCAGCGCACCTGCCTCGAGGACCACGAAGGCGGCGCCCGTGAGCCCGAGCGGGCCGACGTCGTCGGTGTCGTCGATGACGTACGCGTGCCCGGCCGCCCAGCCGAGCCCGACGAGCCACGCGCCCACGGCCCGGCCGGTCAACGGCGTCAGTGGCCACGCCCAGCCTCCTGCCGCCCACTCCGGGGCCAGCAGGAGGGCGACGCCCGACACCAGCAGCACCGCTGCGAGACCGCCGAGCAGGACCCGCAGGGTGCGCGGCAGACGGCGTACGCCCTCGGCGCGCGCCGGCGTGCGGGACTGACGGACCAGGCCGAGGACCATCAGCACCGGCACGCCGGCATAGATGGCGAGCCAGCCCCACGTCACCGCACGGGCGGTGGCCGGGTGCTCGGCACCGAGGTGGAACCTGTCGAGGTGCAGCAGGGTCACCGCCAGGGTCAGCGTGGTGAAGACGAGGACTGCCCACACCGTCAGGCGGGCACGTCCCCAGCCCGCGGCGCGCGCTCCTGCCACCTCGAGGACGGCACTGGCCCAGTAGGCCGCGCCCAGGAAGACCGCGGTCATCGGCACGTCGATGGTCCACGCGAACCAGTCGGCCGTCCGCGTCGGGAAGACCGTGAGCTGGAAGCCGGCCAGGAAGACGAGCACGGCGGCGGTGACCAGCAACCGCCGCATCGCCCCGGTGACAGGGGTCATGCGGTCGGGGCCGGGTGCGCGGCGAGGTAGCCGTGGAGCAGGGCGATGACGGTGGCACCATCACCCACGGCCGTCGCCACCCGCTTGACCGAGCCCGAACGGACGTCGCCGACCGCGAAGACCCCTTCCATGCTGGTCTCCAGCAGCAGCCGACCGTCCTGACCAGTTCGGATGAAGCCCGCCTCGTCGCGCGCGATCTCCTCCGGCAGCCAGGAGGTCCGCGGCACCGAGCCGATCAGCACGAACAGCCCGCCGGCCGGCACCTCCTCGCGCGAGTGCCCGTGCGGGTCACCCAGGGTCAGCCCGGCCAGGCAGCCGTCCTCCTCGCGCCCGTCGAGCACGGCGGTGCGATACCGGATGGCGACGTTGCGGGTCGCCTCGAGCTGCGCGATGAGGTAGTCCGACATGCTCGCCGCGAGCGACGGCCCACGCACCAGCAGGGTGACCTGGTGGGCGTAGCGAGCGAGGTGGAGGGCCGCCTGCCCGGCCGAGTTGCCACCGCCCACGACGTACACCTCCGTCCCGGCCATCGACGGCGCCTCGGACACCGCGGCCCCGTAGAACACTCCGCGCCCGACCAGCCGCTCGAGGGACGGCACGTCGAGCATGCGGTAGTCGACGCCGGTGGCGATCACGACGCTGCGGGTGCGGATCACGCTGCCGTCGGACATGGAGACGGTTCGCAGGTCACCGTCGGTGCCCAGCCCCTGCACCTCGCGCAGGAAGGAGTACTCGCTCCCGAAGGCCCAGGCCTGCTGGAACGAACGCCAGGCCAGGTGAGCGCCGCTGACCCCGCGGGCGAACCCCGGGTAGTTGCGGATGAGCGACGAGGTGCCCGCCTGGCCACCGACCGCACGCTGCTCGACGACCATCGTCGAGAGCCCTTCGGATGAGGCGTACACCGCCGCGGCCAACCCACTCGGGCCGGCGCCGATCACCACGACGTCGTAGACGTGGTCGCTCGGAAGCGGACCCATCAGCCCGAAGGCGTCGGCGATCTCGAGGTCGGACGGCGCGACCAGCGTCGTGGGTGGCGTGGTGAACGCCAGCTGGAGCACCGGCAGCTCCGGGTCGGTGAGACCGAGCCCGGCCAGCAGCCGGTTGGCCGACTCGGTGCCGACCTGGTGGAAGCCGACCGGGATGTGGTTGCGGCCGAACTGGTCGCGCAGCGCGTGGGTGCGCTCGTCGCGCTGCTCGCCGATCATCCGCACCGCCTCGAACCCGATGCCCTGGGCCAGGTGCCAGTCGTCGAGCGTGTCGGTGATGGCGCCGTGGAACTCCTCGTCACGCCGTCGCTCCGGTCGGAGCAGCACGAGCTCGGCGTGGCCGTGACCGATCGCGGCGAACACGTCCTTCGTGCTGGCGAAGTCGCCCCAGATGGCGGCGACGGCCCGCTTCGCCGAGGGGTGCAGCGAGTAGGCGCGGCGCAGGAAGTCCAGTCCGTCGCGGTCGTCGGGCCCGTAGCAGGCGATCACGAGGGCCACCTGCCGTTCCCACCGGCGCAGGCCCTCGAGCACGGCGCGCGCGTGGCCGTAGTCGGCGCACACGACGACCTCGTAGTCTCCTCCGTACCTGTGCCGCAGCTCCGACTCGAGGACGTCCCGTGACGCCTCGTCCGTGGTGGCCAGCAGCAGGACGGGGTCCGTGTTGCCCATGACGATCGACGCTACTCCCGGGCCGCGTCGGGCTGCGACACCATTTCTGGGGGTCTGGACCGGCGCACCGACCTGCGCGTCAGCGCGTCGGAAGGTGGGTCGGGACGCTCATCCGCGGACCGCGGCGGGGGCGCGACCGGCCCCCGGCGACCGCCATCGTCGCCGCCCGGCCCCGGTGCGGCCGGTAGGGCTCGAGCAGCCCGGCCATCTCGTCGTCGGTGATGTCGTGCCCCACGAGGGCCCAGCCGACCCAGTTGGCGAGGTGGTAGTCGCCGAAGCTGACGGCGTCGGCGTCGCCGAGCGCCCGCTGGCGCACCTCCGCGCTGGTCCACACCCCGATCCCGCGGACCGACCGGAGGCGCCGGTCGGCCTCCTCGGCGGACACCTCGGTGATGCGCTCCAGCGACGGGGCGAGGCGGCACGCGGTGACGACGGTGCGGGACTGGGCCGGCTGGACACCGAGGCGCAGCCACTCCCACGACGGGATCGCCGCGATCGTCTCCGGAGTCGGTTGCAGCATCAGCCGCAGCGGCGCCACCGGCCCGGGCGCCGGCTCGCCGTGGCGGCGTACGAGCTCGCGGAACGAGCCGAACGCCTGCTTGCCGGTCACCTTCTGCTCGAGGATCGAGGGCACCAGCGACTCCATGACCAGGCCGGTGCGACCGATGCGCCAGTGCTGGTGGGCGCGCCAGCCCTCGGCGACCTCGGGGTGGTGGTGGGGCTCGAAGCCGGTCGGGTCGTCGTCGGCGCCGAGCAGCGCGGGCATCCGGTCGAGCGCCCACTCGGCCCCCGGTCCCCAGGCCCGGCCGACGACCTCGCCCGCCGACGGTCGCGGCTGCACGCACAGCGACGCCGGCCCCGCGGGCGTACGCATGGCGCGCCAGATGCGGCCGTCGTCGAGGTGCCGCTGCGTCGGGTCCCCCGCGCCGCGCCGCTGCGGTCGCAGGACCTGCGAGGGCGCGCACGGCCAGTCGGGCACCCAGGTGCGGGTGCGCTCGGCGGACGTGGCGGGCATGGTGCGACGGTAGACGAGGCCACCGACCACGACGACGGATAGGTTGCTGCCATGTCAGAAGGAATGGGCGGGACACCGAACAAGCGCGACCTCGAGGCCGGCATCCAGAAGGACTTCTCGAGGTCCATGTCCTACGGCGACTACCTGCGCCTCGACGTGCTCCTCTCGGCGCAGCAGCCGCTGTCGGACCCGCCCCAGCACGACGAGCTGCTCTTCATCGTCCAGCACCAGACGAGCGAGCTGTGGCTCAAGCTGATGGTCCACGAGCTGCGCTCGGCCCGCGCGCTCCTGCGCACCGACGACCTCTCCCCCGCGCTCAAGCGGATGGCCCGCATCAAGCACATCCAGCACACCCTGACCGACCAGTGGTCGGTGCTGGCGACGCTCACGCCGAGCGAGTACGCCGAGATCCGGCCGTTCCTGGCGACCAGCTCGGGCTTCCAGTCCGCGCAGTACCGCGAGGTCGAGTTCCTCCTCGGCAACAAGAACGCCGACATGGTCGACGTGTTCTCCCACGACGAGGCCGCCCGCACCCGCCTCGCCGAGCTGCTGCACGAGCCGTCGCTCTACGACGAGTTCCTCGCCCACCTCTCACGCCAGGGGTACGCCGTCCCGCAGCGGCTGCTGGAGCGCGACTGGACGCAGCCGCACACCACCGACCCCGAGCTCGTGGACCTCTTCGCGGCCGTGTACGCCGCGCCCGCCGAGCACTGGGGCGTCTACGAGACGTGCGAGGAGCTCGTCGACATCGAGGACGCCTTCCAGCAGTGGCGCTTCCGCCACCTGCAGGTCGTGCAGCGCGTCATCGGGCACAAGGTGGGCACCGGCGGGTCGTCAGGGGTGGACTTCCTGCGGCGTGCGCTCTCGCTCACGTTCTTCCCGGAGCTCTACGAGGTGCGAACGAGGATCGGGCAGTGAAGGCGCCTGCCGTGACCGTCCGCAGCCTCAGCCAGGAGGAGGCCGTCGAGCGCGCGGCCCTGCTGGCGATCACCTCGTACGACATCGAGGTCGACCTCACCGACCTGGTCGACGGGCCCGCCTTCCGGGCCGTCAGCACCGTCCGCTTCAGGGCCACCGCCGGAGCGTCGACGTTCGTCGACTGCTGCTCCGAGGTCGAGGCCGCCACGCTCAACGGCACGCCGCTGCCCGCGGCGGAGGAGGGTCGGATCGCGCTCGACGGCCTCGCCGAGGACAACGAGCTGGTGGTCGCCACCGTGCAGCGCGACACCACGCACGGGCGCGGGGTGCACCGCGCCGTCGACCCCGGCGACGACAACGTCTACGTGTG
The DNA here is from genome assembly GCF_014779655.1 of Nocardioides ganghwensis. Taxonomy (GTDB): domain Bacteria; phylum Actinomycetota; class Actinomycetes; order Propionibacteriales; family Nocardioidaceae; genus Nocardioides; species Nocardioides ganghwensis. Next base: position 38,986 of record NZ_JACXYX010000010.1, on the reverse strand, counting down.
GACGAGCTTCGAGCCGGACGAGGCGCGCTACGCGTGGGCCTGCTTCGACCAGCCCGACCTCAAGGCACCCCATGCCTTCACCGTCGTCGCACCGGAGGCGTGGACCGTGGTCAGCAACTCCGGCGACCCGCTGGTCGAGGACGTCGACGGCGGGCGGCGATGGACCTTCGAGCCCACGCCGCCGCTGTCGACGTACAACCCCGTCGTGGTGGCCGGACCGTTCGTCGAGGTGCGGCAGGAGGCCGGGGGCCACGACCTCGGCCTCTACGCCCGACAGACCCTGGCCTCCGCGCTGGAGCGCGACGCCGAGCAGCTGTTCACGCTCACCGCACAGGGCCTCGAGTTCTTCGGCGAGCGCTTCGGCATGCCGTTCCCGCAGCGCACCTACGACCAGGTGTTCCTGCCCGAGTTCGGCGGGGCGATGGAGAACTACGGCTGCGTCACCTGGTCCGACAGCATCCTGCGGCGCCACGAGCCGACCACCGGTGAGTGGCAGGTGTTCGCCAACGTGCTGCTGCACGAGATGGCGCACATGTGGTTCGGCAACATCGTCACGATGCGCTGGTGGGACGACCTCTGGCTCAACGAGGCCTTCGCGGAGTTCGCCTGCATGTGGGCCGCGGAGAGAGCCACCGCCTACGGCGACACCGCGGCCAACAACCTCGTGGGCGACAAGCTCTACGCCTACCTCGCCGACCAGGGACCCAGCTCCCACCCCATCCGCCAGCCCGTGCGCACCGTGGCCGACGCGGAGTCGATCTTCGACTCGATCACCTATCCCAAGGGCGCGGCGGTGCTCAAGCAGCTCATGCACTTCGTGGGCGAGGACACCTTCTGCGTGGGCATGAGCGCCTACTTCGCCGAGCACGCATGGGGCAACACCACCCTCGACGACCTCGTCGGGTCGCTGGAGCGGGCCAGCGGACGCGACCTCCAGCCGTGGCGTGCGGCCTGGCTGGAGACCGCGGGCGTCGACCGGCTGGGCATCGAGCAGACCGACGACGGCCTCGTGCTCACCGCCGTCGGCGCCCACGGCGCCCCCCACCCGCAGGTGGTGGGCGTGGGTGCCTACCGCCGCGCCGGTGAGGCGCTCGAGGAGGTCGGCTCCGCCCGCGTGGAGGTGGTCGGCGGGCGCACCGCGGTCGAGGGCCTGCCCGACGCCGACCTCTACCTCGTCAACCACGACGACACCACGTTCGCCACCACCCGGCCCGACCCCGCCGGGCGGCAGGTGCTGGTCAGCCACCCGTCGGGCCTCCCCACGACCCTGGCCCGCGCCGTGGCGATGGCGACCGTGTGGGACATGCTGGCCGGGGGCGACGCCACGGCTGCCGAGGCCGTGGGGGCGCTCACCGACGTGCTGAGGGTCGAGACCGTGGAGACGGTCGCCGAGCCGTGCCTCGAGCTCGCCCTCACCGCGGCCCAGCAGTGGGCACCGGAGTCCGAGCGGCTCGACCTCGAGGCGCAGGTCGCAGCCGCGGCCCGCCGCCTGGTCGACGCCGGGGTGTCGCGGCAGGCGGCGTTGCGCACGCTGGTCCGCACCGCGACCGGCGAGGACGACCTCGCCGCGGTCCGTGAGCTCTCCGGGGACGACCTCGACCTGCAGTGGTACGCCCTGGACCGCCGTGCCGAGCTCGGCGAGGTGGACGCCGACGCCGTCCAGGCCCTGCAGGAGCGCGACCCGGACCCCGACGCCTGGGTCCGCGCGCTCGGCGTGCGCGCGAGCTCACCCTCTGCCGAGGCGAAGGAGGAGGCGTGGACCGCGATGGTGGAGCGGACCGTGCCCATCCAGGCCGCCCGCACCGTGGCGGCAGCCTTCTGGCGACCGGGGCAGGAGGACGTGCTGGCGCCCTACGCCGAGCGCTACCTCGAGGCGCTGCCCACCCTGCACGAGGGCGGGATGATCCCCGGTCTCGCGCTGACCGCCAGCCTCTTCCCGGTGTACGCGGTCGACGAGGCCTGGGTGGCGAGGGCTCGCGACGTGGCGGCCGCCCAGGCAGCGCCCGTGGTGGTCGGCTCGCTCACCGAGCGTTCCGAAGAGGTGCTGCGGATGGTGCGCGCCCGCTCGCTGTGAGGCCGCAGCCTCAGAGCAGGCGGCCGCAGGTGGGCCACGGGGAGCGTCCGCGCTGCTTGTAGAGCAGCTTCGCGCGGTAGGTCTGCTCGCCCGCCGACGCGGCGGTCGGCAGGCCGGAGCCGCCGACGCTGCGCCACGTGCCGAGGTCGAACTGGTAGAGCCCGTAGTAGCCGGCCGGGTTGACCGCGCGCGGGTTGCCGCCCGACTCGCAGTTGGCCAGGGCGCCCCAGTTGAGGCCGTCGGCGCCTGCCACGGCGTACGGCTTGCGTCCCACGAGCACGCGGCGCGGGCGCGGGTCGCGGAGGAGCTTCGTCCTGACGACGCGGTACTTCACGGGCTCGCCGTTGTGCAGGGTCTTGACCGCGACGACCTGGCGCACGCCGGGCCGCCCCTTGCGCACGACCTTGCGCTTGCCGGGCTCCAGCTTCGTCGTCGGGACCTCGACCAGGCCGCGGCGGACCGACGTCCGCTTGGTCTTGCGCTCCTTGACCACGTCGGTGAGGCGTACGACGTCACCCGCGCGCAGGCGCTTGCGCTTGCCGGAGACCTCTCGGCCGTCGCGGACGACGTCGACCAGGTCGTTGCCGTCCACGGGGACGCCTTGCGCCTCGAGGAGCTGGCCGGGCCACACGCGGGGCACGGTCGCCACGTCGACGGGCGGCTGGTCGGCCACCTTGACGCGTACGGCGACGGCGTCGCGGGTCTCCTCGGCGGCAGCGCTGCCGGGCAGGAGGCCCAGGGTGAGCGCGGCCACGGCGAGACCGGCTGAAAGGGAGCGGGCGGACAGGGCGGGTGTGGTGGTGGCACGCACGTGCTTCGGACCTCACGGGGTTGGGGGCGACGGGCCGCGGCGTGCGTCACCTCGCGACGGAGGCGCCTCGCTCACGGCGAGGACACAGCGCGAGGACACTGCCTGCGGCACATCCACCAGAACACGATCGCGCCCGCATGTCGAATCGGGCGCACGCATACGGTGGGGCCATGGACGTTCGTCGGGTGGTCGTCGCAGCCGAGCGCGCCTGGGACGGAGCCCGCCTCCGCCGGGCCCGCTCCAGGCTCCCCGAGCACTTCAGGATCGAGGCCTACATCGGCCACGGCGGCCCCCGCGGTGCGGTCGTCCGCGGACGCGTCCTCGACAACCCCGTGGCGAGCGAGGCCGTGGACGGCGAGGGCGTGGGAGCCGCCGTACGCCGCACCCTGCGCCACTTCCTGACCAACGACCTGCCCGGGGTCCCGCTCGAGGTCCGCGTGGGCGGGACGATCGTCGACACCGTGACGGACGCGGAGGGCTACTTCCTGGTCCGCGTCCCCACCACGCCCGAGGCCCTCGAGAGCCCGTGGACCCGCGGCACCGTCGAGCTCCGCGGGGACTACCGCGGCGTGGCCGAGCCGCACACGACTCCGGTGGAGGTGAGCGTGCCGCCGGCTGGAGCGAGGTTCGGGATCATCTCGGACGTCGACGACACGATCCTCCAGACCGGCGTCCAGCGGGTGGGCCGGATGATCCTGCAGACCCTCACCGGCTCCTCCCTCACCCGCACGCCGTTCCCGGGCGCGGTCGAGCTCTACCGGGACCTCACCGCGGGCGTGAACCCGGTCTTCTACGTCTCGTCGAGCCCGTGGAACCTGCACGCCTTCCTCGTGGGGTTCCTGCGCCACCGCGGCTTCCCGCTCGGGCCCGTGCTGCTGCGCGACCTCCTCGGCACCTGGGCGGGCCGCGAGCAGAAGCACGACCGCATCCGGGAGGTCCTCGACCTCCACCCCGACCTGCCGTTCGTCCTGCTGGGCGACTCCGGTGAGCACGACCCGGAGATCTACGCCGACATCGTGCGCGAGCACCCCGGTCGGGTCCTCGCGGTCTACATCCGGGAGGTCCGTCTCGACCCGGGCGACGGCCGCGTGGAGAAGGTGTCGGACACGTGGGGCTCGGACGTGCCGTTCGTGCTGGCGGCCGACTCGGACGCCGTACGCCGGCACGCGCGGGGCCTCGGGCTGCTGTGACGTTGGAACGGGTGCCTTCGAGCTGCCAGTACCTCGATGTCTCGCCAGCCAATGACCTCGAGGAGAACCCTGTGAAGACCGAGTACCACGCCTTCGTCGACGGGGATGTCGGACGCTGCGGCGCCATCCTTCGCCACGTGGAGCCGCGGAGGATGCGGACGCGCACCGTGTTCCGCATGGGTGAGGACGCTCCCGTGTACCTCGTGGACCATCTCGTCGATCACGACGGTGATGTCCGACGGTGGAGCCGGTTCACGTACGAGTCACCTGGCTCGGAGAGCCAGCACTCGGGGACGCGCGACACCGATGGCACCGTCCACGTGGACGGGACGCTGGCGCCGGAGCTCGCCGACGCGGTCGGCGGGTACGGCGAGCACCTGGTTGTGGCACAGATGCTCGGCGGCGACGAGGACACCGTGGCGTACGTCCAGTTCGACGAGAGCGAGCCCGGAGAGGACCCACAGACGGCGGAGCTGCACAAGCGCGGGTTCGAGGCGACGGAGCTGCTGGACGGTTCCACCGTGAACGCCGAGCGCGTCCAGCTCGTCCTGGCCGGACGCTTCAGCAACGCGCACTGGAGCGTTGACGGCGTGGTCGTGAAGTCTGACTGGTGTGGGGCCCAGTCGTTCGTGGTCGACGATCTCGACGCTCTGTGCGCAGGACTTGACTCGGAAGTGGTGGGGCGGATCACGGAGTTCGCGGCGCAACGGGTCGGGGAAGCCGGCGGCGGTTTCACGTCCTAGGTAGCGGACCGGCCCGCGTGGTGCTCGCGGTACGGCCGGTAGAGCCGCTCCAGGAAGGCTTCGAGCTCCGCTGCGAGCTCGTCGTCCAGGGACGGGAACGAGAAGGTCGCCTTGCCGGTGCGGCACTTCCGGAACCTCGCCGTGCAGCCTTGGAGTGCCTCCGGCCACGTGTCCACCGCGATCGCGTAGAGGCTGACCTTGTTGGCGCTCCGCTTCACTGCCGCGAAGTAGTCGTGGCCGCCGGACCCGGGCCACCGCAGGGAGGGCATGCCGTAGATGGTCGCCTCCTCCAGCTCGTCCCGGTAGGGCTCGAGGAGCCGCCAGATCCGCGATTCGACAGCGTCGAGGTCCGCCATCGGACAAGTGTAGGAGTCCTTGTCGCAGCACGTCACGCACTTGACAACTGTACTCGTAATCGGTCATAATCGAACACCTGTTCGCACTGGCGGAGGTCCAGGAAGGGGTGGCGACCAGTATGACTGTCAGCACCGACTCCCCTGCTGCCGCGCCCGACTGGTCCGCGGATGAGCTGCACGCCTTGGCGGACATGCTCGCCGAGGTCGGCACCAGCGAGGGGCCCGTGGCGATGCTCGACCAGGTCGAGGCGCTCGAGCGGATCAAGTCCGCCGCGGCCGCGGCGCAGGTGCGGGCGACCGCTGCGTTCGCCGACGCGGCAGAGGCCGCAGCGGACACTCCCACCGACGGCAGGCGGCGGCCCCGTCGCGCGTTGTCGATCGGCGCGGAGGTGGCGCTGGCCGCTCGCACCAGCCCCTACCAGGGCGAGCAGCGGGTCCTGCTCTCCCGTCGGCTCCGGGACCACCTGCCCGGCGTGCACGCCGCCTTGGGCCGTGGTGAGATCCGAGAGGACCAGGCGTTCGCCGTCTCCCGCGCGGTCGCCCACCTCGACCCCGCTCAGCGAGCCGCCGTCGACGCCGACCTGGCCGGCACTCCCGACAGGCTCGCCGGTCTCGGTGACGAGAAGCTCCGCCAGGCCGTGCGGCGCTCCTGCCTCACCATCGCCGCGGACGCCGAGACCCGTCGCTACCGCCGCGCCCGGGCCGACCGGCACGTGACCACCCGCCAGCTCGACGACGGCACCGGCCGCATCACTGCGATCGTGGCCGCCGAGGACCTCGCTGCCGTGCGTGCGGTCCTGGACGAGGAGGCTGCTGCGGCGAGAGCCGCCGGCGACGAGCGCACCGGCGGGCAGGTCCGCGCCGACGTGCTCGTGCACCGGCTGACCGGCCACGACCCCGTCGAGCCGATGCCTGTCCGGGTCAACCTGGTCGTGTCGGTCGAGTCCTTGATCGGCGCAGGCAGCGAGCCGGCGCAGGTTCCGGGCATCGGCTGGCTGCCCGCCGCCCTGTGCACCGACCTGGTCCGGGCAGCCTCGGCTGCCGCGAAGGCCACCCTGCGGCGTCTCTTCGTACGCCCCGCCGACCGCTCGCTGGTCGCGATGGAGTCGACCAGCCGCGCCTTCCCGGCCGGCCTGGGCGAGCTCCTCGACCTCCGCGACGGCGGTCTGTGCCGCACGCCCGGCTGCAACGCCGCCATCCGCCACCACGACCACGTGGTCCGCGAGAGTGACGGTGGATCCACCAGCGCCCACAACGGGCAAGGGCTCTGCGAGCGCTGCAACTACGTCAAGGAGAGTCCGGGCTGGACCTCCTGGGTGGCGACACCCGACACCGGCCCGCACGAGGTCCACGGCGTGTCCGAGCACCTTCGCATTCTCCGGTCGACCGCGCCACCCCTCCCCGGCTGCGGCGCCACCGACCACTCACCCGCCGAGCTCCGCCTGGCCCGGGCACTCACCCTCGCCGCCTGAGCGCTGACGAGGGCGCCTACCCCGGCCGCTCGATCGTCGTCTCCACGCCCGTCACCGACGGCCGCCGCGGCGTGCTGGAGAACCCGAACCGGCACGGCGGGTCGACAGGCGCGAGCGCGCCCAGGTCCCTCCCCCGCCACCGACCGGAGAGCGCCGTCACGGCGTGCACCGAGGTCGCGCCGTACCACTCCCGCCGGTCGTTGCCGGCCGTCCTGTTGGTCCGTACGCCACGCATCACGACCCGGGCGACGGGGTCGACGACGGCGCACCAGGCCGGGGACGTCGCGACCCGCGCCGGCACCAGGCCGAGCGCGGCGCCCAGCGGCGTACGGCCTCCGACGACCAGCCGCAGCGACAGAGACGGGGTGGAGACCGCCCACCCGTCAGCGGTGTCCTCGACCGCGACCGGCTCGATGACGTGCTCGTCGAAGGCGTAGGTCGCCGCGACGAAGTCCCGCACGCGCTCGTCCGGTGCGAGCAGCACCCGGTGGCCGGCGGCGTCCTCGACCATCACGTCCGCGAAGGAGCCCCACGGCGAGGCGTCCCACCGGCCGACGACGACCCGCACCCCGCTGGTGCTGCCGACACCGGCGATGCGGCCGGTGAAGCGTTCGCGGACGCGGGTCACGGCGCCACGAGGCCGTCGGGATCGCGGCCGTCCGCGACCAGCCCGGCGGCGACGCCGGCGCGGTCCTCGTCGGACCGGTTCTGGCTGAGCTTGGCCTTGGCCTCGACCGACCCGACGACGACCTCGACGCCGACGATCGGGCGGAGGTTCTTCTCGACGTAGTCGGCCGGTGCGTCGGTGACCGCCCACGGGTCGTCGCGCGGCTGCTCGTGGTGCTCGGTGAGACGGGTGACGAGCCCGCGGACCCACTCGGCGTCGTCGTGGACGGTGACGGCACCACGGAGGTGGACGACCGTGTAGTTCCACGTCGGGACGACCCTGCCGTGCTCGGCCTTGGTGGCGTACCAGGACGGCGAGACGTAGGTGTCCGGACCGGTCACGATCGCCAGCGCCGGAGAGCCCCCGACGATCCGGCGCCAGTGGGCGTTGGCGCGGGCGAGGTGCCCGACGAGCCGGTCGCCCTCCCACAGCACCGGCAGGAAGGTCGCGTCCGGTGTGCCGTCCTCGCCCACGGTGACGAGCTGCGCGGTGCCGACCGCGGCGACGAACGGACGTACGTCGTCGGGGTCCATCACGTTGAGGCGCGGGACGTAGAGCTGCGGGTCTGGCATGGGCCCATCCTGCCCGTTCGGGCGCGGCGGCTGTCGGTGGCGGGCGGCAGGATGGACCCATGCTGCTCGCCGAGCTCGTCGCGACCTCCGCCGAGGTGTCCGCCACCAGGTCCCGCAAGGCCAAGGTCGTCCTGCTCGCCGAGCTGCTGGGCCGGGTCGAGCCCGATGAGCTCGAGGTCGTGGTGTCCTACCTCGGAGGCGCGCTGCGCCAGCGGCGTACGGGCCTGGGCTGGCGCGGCGTCAGCGACCTGCCGCCGCCGGCCGACGAGCCGTCGCTGGACGTGCTCGAGGTCCATGAGGCGTTCGAGGCCATGTCGCGGCTCTCCGGCCCGGGGTCGCAGACCGCGCGCCGGGAGGCCGTGGTCGACCTGTTCGCGCGGGCCACCCCCGCCGAGCAGAAGTGGCTCCAGGCCGTCGTCACCGGCAACCTGCGCCAGGGCGCGCTCGACGCGGTCACGCAGGAGGCCGTGGCGGTGGTGGCCGAGGTGCCGCTCGCCGCCGTACGCCGCGCCGCGATGCTCGCCGGGTCGACCGTCGCGGCTGCCGGGGCCGCGTTCGAGGGCGAGGCGGCGCTCGCCGCGATCACCCTCGAGGTCGGCCGGCCGGTCATGCCGATGCTCGCCTCCAGCGCGCCCGACGTCGCGGCCGCGATGGCCGGCCTCTCCCCCGACGGGACGACCGAGGTCGCCATCGACGCCAAGCTCGACGGCATCCGCATCCAGGTCCACCGCGAGGGCGACGACGTGCTCGTCGTGACCCGCTCCCTCGACGACATCACCGGCCGGTTGCCCGAGGTGGTCGAGGTCGCGCGCTCGCTCCCCGCCGAGCGGTTCGTCCTCGACGGCGAGGCACTCGCGCTGACCGACGACGGGCGACCGATGGCCTTCCAGGACACCGCCAGCCGCACGGCCCAGGAGAGCGCCCAGGACAGGCAGAGCGACGTCACTCCCCACTTCTTCGACCTGCTCCACGTCGACGGCCGCGACCTGCTCGACTCCCCCGGCCACGAGCGGCTCGCCGCGCTCGACGCCCTGGTGCCCGAGCAGCACCGCGTACGCCGCCTCGTCACCGCCGACCCGGCCTCGGCCGACGCGTTCGCGACCGAGACGGTCGCCGCCGGTCACGAGGGCGTCGTGCTCAAGGACCTGTCCGCTCCCTACGCCGCCGGCCGCCGCGGGTCCGCGTGGGTCAAGGTCAAGCCGGTCCACACCCTCGACCTCGTCGTCCTCGCGGTCGAGTGGGGCTCGGGCCGGCGCGAGGGCTGGCTCTCCAACATCCACCTCGGCGCCCGCGACGAGACGTCACCGAGCGGCTTCGTCATGCTCGGCAAGACCTTCAAGGGCATGACCGACGAGATGCTCACCTGGCAGACCGAGCGGTTCCTCGGCCTCGAGACGCACCGCGAGGGGCACGTCGTCCACGTCCGACCCGAGCAGGTGGTCGAGATCGCCTTCGACGGCCTCCAGCGCTCGACGCGCTACCCGGGCGGACTCGCGCTCCGGTTCGCGCGGGTCCTGCGCTACCGCGACGACAAGGCGCCCCACGAGGCCGACACGATCGAGATGGTGCGCTCCCACGTGGCCGGCTGAGCCCAGTCAGGCCCGCGGCTTCGCGAGCCGGCACCCGGGCGTGTCCAGGTCGAACGCGCGACCACCGTCGAGGCAGCCCAGCAGCCACGACGTCTGCTGCCCGTAGTTCATGTGCGGCACCATCCGCACCCGCCCGCGCCGGTCCTCCTCGCACGCGGAGTCGATGCAGCGGCGACCGCCGACGTAGCCGGTGTTGGCGATGCCGACGACGAGGCCCGTCGAGCGGGACACGATCGGCGAGCCGGAGTAGCCGCCGCGGATCGCGCACCCGTCCCGCGCCGGGAGCCGGATCGAGCGCCACCAGTCCCACGCCCGCTCGTGGAGCCGGTAGGCCGTGCCGCGGGTGGCGCAGACCCGCTGCTCGGTCCAGTAGGCCGACGGGATCCGGATCCGGTCGCCGCGAGACGGCCCCGCCTCGGCCAGCGTGAGCGGCGCGACGCCTGCGCCCGCCAGCTCGGCGTACGTCTCGCGGAGCGTGAGCACCGCGAGGTCGGTGCGGAACATCGCTGCGTAGTCCAGCCGCACGGCGCGCGCGGCCCTCGCCACCTCGCCGCGTCCGTCGAGCAGCTCGACGCGCGTCCACCTCTCCTGGTCGACGAGGACCTCCCGGGCGCCCAGGAACGGGAACCGCACGCAGTGGCCGTTGGTGATCACGACGCCGCGGTCGGTGTCGAGGGCGGCCGGCCAGCGCACCAGCGCGCCCGAGCAGCCGGGCAGCCGCGCCGTACCTGCGAACCGTCCCGTGTCGGCACTGGTCGACGTGGGGGCCGCCGACGTGGGGAGCGGCGACAGGACCGTACCGAGCACCAGCAGGGCGAGCGCGACCGACGATGCGGCCCGACGGGCTCGGAGAAGCGGCATGTCGGCATGGAACCACACGCTGTGCCACGTCAGGCCGAGCCACCACAGACCGGGCACCGCCGCCGCCCTCCCTAGACTGGCCGCCATGAGCACCGACCCCACGGCCAGCGCGGCCCCCGGACGCGGCGGCTCCGCGGCCGCCCGCCGCCGGGCGCGCGAGGCGGAGATCATCTCGGCGACCCGGCAGCTCTTCGACGAGCGCGGCGTCCGCGACGCTCAGATCGAGGACATCGCAAAGTCCGTCGGGATCAACCGCGCCATCATCTACCGCCACTTCACCGGCAAGGAGGAGCTCTTCAGCCTCACGCTGGTGCAGTACCTCGACGAGCTGCGCGTGGCGCTCCAGGACGCCGCGGCGACGACCGACGACCCGCGCGAGCAGCTCGTACGCCTGGTGGACGCCTTCGTCGACTACGGCCTGGCCCACCCGGCGTTCGTCGACTGCGCGCAGTCGATCATGCGACGCCCCGGCGGTGACCTGCTCGAGGAGGTCAGCGAGTCCGCGATGTACCGGCTCGGCCAGGCGATCAGCGGCTGCCTGTCGGTGCTCACCCGCACCATCACCTCGGGTGCGCGCAGCGGTGACTTCCACGTGGAGGACCCCGAGCTGCTCGCCAACATGCTCTACGCCAGCGGTCTCGGCACCCTCCAGCTCGGCCGGGTGGCGATGCTGGTCGCCGAGGAGGAGCCGGGCGTCCCCCGGATCAGCCGCATCACGGCCGCGCAGGTCCGCGACCACATGGTCGCCACCGCGCTGGCCCTGGCGGCCGGTGCCCCCGCAGGTGCGGCGCCCGGACGCTGAGCCGCGTCGCTCAGCGCGACAGGTGCTTGGCCCGGGCGAAGCAGAAGACCCCGTAGCAGGCGATGCCGAGGCCGATCGCGATCAGCAGCACCTGGCCGAACGGCTGCTCGAGCACGGTCTGCAGCGCTTGGTCCAGGCCCCCGGACTTCTTCGGGTCGTGCGTGATCGCGGCGTAGCCGAACAGGCCGCCCACCAGGGCGATCGAGATGCCCTTGGCGATGTAGCCGGCCTTGCCGAGCTTGACGTACGCCGAGCCGTCCGTGCCGGACTGCCCCTGTGCGTCGAGGTGCTCGCGGAACTTCTCGGTCCATCCGCGATAGACGAGGGAGCCGCCGTAGGCGATGATCGCGATCCCCACCGCACCCACGATCAGCTGGCCGCCGGGGAGCTGCATGAGCTTCGCCGTGGTCGAGCCGGTGCCGCCCCCCTTGCCTCCTCCGGAACCGGTCGCGGTCTGCACCGCGCTCCACCCGATCGCGCCGTAGATGACGGCCTTGCCGAGCGAGGTGGCGCGCTTGCGCCACCGCTTCGTCTCGTCGGACTCGTCGCGGTAGCCGAAGGCGAACTCCAACAGCCGCCACACCACCAGCAGGAACATGCCGACTGCGACCAGCCACACGAGCACCCCGCCGAGCGGCTGCTCGGCCAGGTACTGCATCGCCCCACTGTTGGAGGCGGAGTCCGCCTTCTCACCTAGGGCCAGCTGGATGGCCAGCCAGGCGATCAGCAGGTGCACCACGCCGTACGCCACCAGCCCTGCCCGGATCGCGTGGTCGAGCCAGTCGCTCTCGTGGGCCTGCTCGGCGGTGTCGGAGGCGTTCATGGGCTCAACCTAGGACCTGACGACCGAAGCCGCGAGCCCTCCGACCCCTGAGGGTGAGCCCGGCGCCGGCGTGCCCTAGACCAGGGTGGCGCGGTCGCGCTGGATCGAGCCCAGGAGTCCGTTGACGAAGGCGGGCGAGTCGTCGGTGGAGAGGTCCTGCACCAGCTGCAGGGCCTCGCTCACGGCGACCGTCTCCGGCACGTCGTCGTCGCCCCAGAGGAGCTCGTAGACGCCGATGCGGAGCACGTTGCGGTCGACGGCCGGCATCCGGCTGAGGGTCCACCCCTTGCTGTAGGTGGTGAGCACCTCGTCGATGCGCTCACGGTGCTCGACCACGCCCCGCACCAGCGTGCTGGTGTAGTCGTTGGTCGGCCCCTCGCCGGCCTCGATGGCGCGGTCGAGCGCCACCACCGGGTCCTCCGAGCGGAGCTCGGAGGCGAACAGGATGTCCAGCGCGCGCTTGCGGGCCTTGGAACGGGCTGCCACGTCTGCGTCAGGCCTTGACGCGGCCGAGGTAGGACGAGTCGCGGGTGTCGACCTTGACCTTCTCGCCGGTGGTGATGAACAGCGGCACCGCGATCGTGTGACCGGTCTCCAGCGTGGCCGGCTTGGTACCACCGGTCGAGCGGTCGCCCTGCAGCCCCGGCTCGGTCTCGGCGATCAGCAGCTCGACCGAGGCGGGGAGCTCGATGAACAGGACGCGGCCGTCGTTGGTGGCGACGATCGCCTCCTGGTTCTCCAGCATGAAGTTCTTGGCGTCGCCGACGACCTCGGGCGAGACCTCGAGCTGCTCGTAGGTGCTGGTGTCCATGAAGACGTAGGACGAGCCGTCGTTGTAGAGGTACTGCATGGTCCGCTTGTCGACGTTGGCCGTCTCGACCTTGGTGCCGGCGTTGAAGGTCTTGTCGACGTTCTTGCCCGACTCGACGTTGCGGAGCTTGGTGCGCACGAAGGCCGGGCCCTTGCCGGGCTTGACGTGCTGGAACTCGACGACGGCCCAGAGCTGACCCTCGATCCTGAGGACCATGCCGTTCTTGAGGTCGTTGGTGCTTGCCATGTGCTCGATCTCCGCCTTCGTCGCGTGTCCAGGTGTCAAGGTGCAGGTGCCGCGGCCACAGGGGCCGGCGCCGACGCGCCAGTCTAGTCGCGGGCCGCGAGAGCCATGAAATGCCGGGCCTGCCCCTCGGTGGTGCCGCGCGGGTTGCGCCGCCACCCGCCGTTGCCCGGCAGGAGCATCACCAGCCAGAACGCGGCCCACAGCGGGCGGTAGGCCTCCAGGCGCTCCCGGGCCTCGGCGTCCAGGCCGACCGCGTCCGCCAGGGCCCGCACGTCGTACACGCCGGGCAGGCGGCTGCCGATGTGCTCGACGCGGTCGGCGAGCTCGTACGCCGGGTCGCTGAGGCCACGAAGGCCCGCGCCACGTCCACTGCCTCGCCGACCAGCACCGGGTCCAGGCACTCCCCCAGGTCGTGGTCACCGGCGAGCCACTCCCGCATCACCTGCGCGTGCTCGGCGGCGCCGTGGCGTCGCGGGCCGACGCCTGCCTCCCGGACCAGCTCGACCGGTACGCCGTACAGCCGGCGCAGCGACGCGCCGAGGGCCTCCGTCTGCACGGTCGTCAGCGGGCGTGGACCGAGCGGATCGCCGGGGATCCGCTCCATCACGATCACCGGCGTCTCCCCGTCCTCGCGGCGCAGCGGCCGCGGGGCGAGGCCGGGCGCGTGCGCGGTCGCCCCGATGGTCAGGCCGTGGGTCGAGGTCTGCACCGGTTCACCGTAGCCGCGCTAGCGTCGCTCCCATGCGAGTCACCATCTTCGGCGGACACGGCAAGATCGCTCTCCTCCTGGCTCCGATGCTGGTCGAGGCGGGTCACGAGGTCACCTCGGTCATCCGCAACCCCGACCACGTCGCGGACGTCGAGGCGACGGGGGCGACCGCCCTCGTCTCGTCGGTGGAGGACGCGGACACGGCGGCGCTCTCCGACCTGCTCTCCGGACAGGATGCGGTGGTGTGGTCGGCCGGCGCGGGCGGCGGTGACCCCGAGCGGACGTACGGCGTGGACCGCGACGCGGCGATCCGGTCGATGGAGGCCGCAAAGGCTGCCGGGGTCGGCCGCTACGTGATGGTGTCGTTCTCCGGCTCGACGCCCGACGCGCTCGTGCCCGAGGACGACCCGTTCCGGCCCTACCAGGACGCCAAGATCGCCGCCGACGAGCACCTGCGCTCCTCCGGCCTCGACTGGACGGTCCTCGCCCCCGGCTCCCTGACGACCGAGCCGGCCACCGGGTCGGTCAACCCGGGCGCCGGCTTCCAGGACGGCGACACGACCTCGCGCGAGCTCGTCGCGCAGGTCGCCCTCGCGGTGCTGGGCGACACCCGCGCCCACCGGAAGACCCTGGTCTTCGGCGACGGAGACGTCCCGATCGAGGACTGGCTGGCCTCGCTCTAGGGGACGAGCGCCCGCACCCGGTCGGCGGCCACCCGCAGCTCCCGCCGGTCGGTGACGGCGAGCCGCGCCGCCGAGGCGAGCCGGCCCAGGTCGCCCCCCGCGACCCGCCACACGTCCTCGACGACCTCCGCGGGCGGCGTGATGTCACCGCGGGTGTCGTGCCAAGCGAGCTCGAGCAGCTCCAGCAGGTCGAGCGCCGCCGCAGCCTGTCCCCCGAACTCGAGGGCAGCGCGCCCCCGTGCGGCCTCGCGGCGCTCGCGCCTGCCGGTGCCGACGACGGACGGAGGCACGCGTCCCCCGCTGCCTGCCCCGGCCGCACCGTCGCGGACGATCACCGGACCGACCGCCTCGGGCGTACGGTGCCGAGCCGGTGGAGCACCGCGTCGCGTCGCGCAGCCCGCACCTCTCCCAGCTTGACCTGGCAGTCCCAGCACCGGTCGGTCGGCACGCAGCACATGGCATCGCGGACCTCGGCCTCGAGCTGGTCGGCGTGCGCGCTCCTGCTGACGACGCTCCTCATGGTTCCCTCCCCCGGCGACACGACCTCGTGACCGCCTCCCCCGAGTGTGGCTCGGCGGTCCGACAGCCGGCATCGGCATTACTACGCATGTCTGGACCAGTCAGGGCCCCGTGGCCGGATCGGGCGGGAGGGGCGCGAACCGTGCCGGTCGATCCCGGCCAGGCGCGACCATGACGACTCAGCAGCCGCCGACGTCGCCGCCGCCGCACCCCGCGTCGGTGCCGCGTCCGAGTGGTCCGACAACAGGGCGGCGGTTGTCGGGGTCGGATGCGGACGACCACGACTCGGTGGAGCCCACGACCCCACCGACGATGACGACCAGCATCACGCCTACCAGCACGACGAGTCCGACGTCCTCGCGATGGCCCATCCGCAGTGCCACCGCCACCCCGGCGACCAGCGCGAGTGCCGAGATGCCACCGAGCAGCGCCCACGACCTGGGCCCGCGACGCCCGGCGACACGGTGCGGACTACGGCCAGGTCCCATCACCCGAGTGTGCCAGACGTGCTCCCCCGACGATCCGGCCCTGCCACGGCGGCACTCCCCGCGCGTCGGGGTCGGGGACGCGACGCCTCAGAGGTCGACCTCGCCCACGATCCGCGTCACCGCGTCCCCCGACACCCACACCTGTCCGTCGGCCGCCTCGAGGCGTACGCGCCCCTCCCGGCCGATCACGCTCCCCTGCCGGGACGTGTACGCCGACGGGAGCGCACCGGTGCCGATGAGCCACTGGGCGAGCCCGGCGTTGGCCGAGCCGGTGACCGGGTCCTCGCCGAAGTCGCGGCCGTCGGCGTAGAACGCGCGCACCTCGACGTCGGCGCCCAGGTCCGCTGCGGAAGCGGGGTCCCATCGACCGAGGATCGTCACCTTGAGGTCCGTGAAGGCGCCGACGTCGGGCTCGACGGCCACGACGGAGGCGGCCGAGCCGAGGTCCACGCCGACCCACCCGGGACCGTTGTCGATCCAGGCCATGTCCTCGACCGCGTCGTCGGTGACCCCGAGCGCACGGACGACGCGGGCACGCAGGTCGGCCTCGACCGGGCCCGAGCGACGCAGCGGCGGCGCGGCGAACCCGAGCCGGGGCGAGCGGCGTACGTCGACGAGGCCCGCGCCGCACTCCTGAACGATGGTGTCCCCGTGCGGCACTCCCCCTGCCTCCAGCCACGCGTGCGCGCTGCCGATCGTCGGGTGCCCGGCGAAGGGCAGCTCGCCGCCGGTCGTCCAGATCCGGACGCGGTAGTCCGCGGCCGGGTCGGTCGGCGCGCAGAGGAACGTGGTCTCCGACAGGTTGGTCCACCGCGCGAACTCCGCCATCTGCGCGTCGGTGACGCCGTCGGCGTCGTGCACGACCGCGAGCGGGTTGCCGAGCCACGGCTCGGCACTGAAGACGTCGACCTGGCGGAAGGGAAGCACGCGCCGATCCAACCAGACGAGCGATCAGGCGTGGGCTGCGCCGTCATGACCTCTCACGTCATGGTCTCCCGGCGCCCGCACCACCAGCCTTGTGCCATGACCTCGACACAGCAGACCTCGACCACCGCCCCCGCTCCTGCCACCGCCTCCACCACGCGCGCTGGCATCACCGTGCCGGTCGCCGGCGCCTTCCTCCTCGTCGACGCCGCCATGACCGGCGTCAACGGACTCGCGTACGTCCTCGCCGGCGGCTGGCTCGCCGACTGGTTCGGCGCCCCCGAACCGCTCGTACGCTCCCTCGGCGCCTTCCTCCTCGTCGTCGCCGCCTGTGTGGCGCTCCTCGCCACCCGACGCCCGATCCCCCGGCGCGGCGTCGCCGCCCTCGCCACGCTCAACGTGGTGTGGGTGGTCGCCAGCCTGGACTACGCGCTCCTCGGCGGGCTCACCACGCTCGGCGTCGCCTGGACCGTCCTGCAGGCGGTCGTGGTGGGCGTGTTCGCCGCCGGTCAGGTGTGGCTGGCACGCAGGGGCTGACCAGGGCTGACACAGTGACGACCATGACCTTGGGGACCACCACGACCCTGGACCGCACGGCGCCGGCCGACGTGGGCTCGCTCGTCCGGCACTGGCGTCAGCGCCGCCGGCTGTCCCAGCAGGCGCTGTCCGACCGGTGCGGCGTCTCCACGCGCCACCTGTCCTACATCGAGACCGGCAAGGCGCGGCCGAGCCCGACCATGGTCGGCCAGCTGAGCGAGGCGCTGTCGGTGCCCCTGCGCGAGCGACGCCGTCTCTTCGCCGCGGCCGGCTTCGTCCCGGACACCTCCGAGCTCCCGCTCGACGCCCCGGCCCTGGCCGAGGTCAACGAGGCTCTCGAGCAGATCCTCGCCGGGCACGAGCCCTATCCCGCACTGGTGATCGACGGCGGCTGGGACCTCGTCACCGCCAACGAGGCCGCCTACCGCCTGCTCGCCGACGTGCCGGCCGACGTGCTCGAACCGCCCGTCAACGTGGTGCGGCTCAGCCTCGACCCGCGCGGCCTGGCCCCGCGCATCGCCAACCTCGACGAGTGGCGCGCGGCGATCATGTCGCGGATCCGGCACGAGCACGACACGACGGGCGACCCGCGCCTGGCTGCCCTCCTGGCGGAGTTCCCGGTCCCGCGCCCCCACCCGACGCCCGGCATCGTGCTGACCCTGCGCCTGCGGGCCGGCGACGACGTGCTGTCCTTCCTGACGACCACGACGGTCTTCGGCACGCCCGGCGACGTGACGGTCGCCGAGCTCGCGATCGAGGCGCTCTATCCGGCCGACGCGGCGACCCGGGCCGCACTCGCGGTCACGGGCCGGGTGTGACCAGGCGCTCGAGCGCCTGGCGGTAGCCGTCGATCCCCTGCCCCGCGATCGTCGCCACGGCGTGCGGCTCCACGACGGAGGTGTGGCGGAACTCCTCGGCACGCTGCTTCGGGTCGGAGATGTGCACCTCGACCAGGGGCGCGACGAGCTGGGCGCACGCGTCCCACAGCGCGAGCGAGTAGTGGGTCCACGCACCCGCGTTGAGCACCACGGGGTTGCCGTCGTCGGCCGCGGCGTTGAGCCAGTCGAGGAGCTCGCCCTCGTGGTTGGTCTGGCGCACCTCGACGTCCAACCCGAGGTCGCGGCCCCACTCCACGCACTGGTGGGCGAGCTCGGCGTGGGTCGTCGAGCCGTAGATCTCCGGCTGCCGGCGGCCGAGCCGCCCGAGGTTGGGGCCGTTGAGGACGAGGACCTTCGTCATGTCGGCAGCGTAGTGGCGCGAGCCGAGTGGACGTCCTCGGTGTCCGGGAGCGGTGGGACGGTCCAGTCGGCGGGCGGTCGCCACGCCTGCCACTCCTCGTCGAGGGGCCAGTCCGCGGCCTCGACGAGGTCGGCGCGCGCCCACTCGGCCGCTGCGCGCACCTCGTCCGCGAGCTCGCGCGTGTAGCGCCCGCACGAGACGGCGACCTCGAGCTCGTCGGCGTCCTTGAGCCACAGCTCGCCGTCGGGGTCCCGCCAGAGGTCGAGCACCAGGTCCCGGGTCGCGGTCTCGGCACCGTTGCGGCGATGGGCGAGCTCGAGGTTGACGTAGTGCCCGGCGAAGGAGCCGTCGTCCTCCCAGAACAGCCACACCGACCACGGTCGTCCCGTCGGCGCGATCCGCAGGATCCCACCGCCCTGCCAGCGGCTGACGGCCGTGGTGCCCTCCGCCAGGAACCGCTCGGCCAGCGGGATCTCCCGCGGCAGGCGCCCGTCGACGGGCACCCACGTGACCACCTCGGTGTGCTCCGCCAGCCACACGACCAGCCCACGCTCGTCGTCGCGCACCACGCGCACGGGCTCGAGCCGGGGCCCGTAGCGCCACAGCAGGACGTCGCCGTGGTCGAGGAAGGGGGGCGTGCCGTCCGTACGCCAGCCGTCGTCGGCGCCGACCGAGCGTTGCGCCTCGAGGAGGTCCAGGTCGACGGGGCGCGGCGTCGCGGGTCCGACCAGGCGCGTCATCGTCCCGCCCGAGTCGCTGATGGCGGTGTCGTCGTCCCCCGAGGTGTCGGTCACCCGGCGGACGATATCGCGGCGTACGCCGCCCGCAGGTCGTCCTCGCCGGGGCCGGCCAGGATCCGGGGTGCGGCCAGGTCGTCGAGCACGACGAACCTCAGCTGTGATCCCCGGGCCTTCTTGTCGACCTTCATCGCGGCGTGCAGGTCGTCGAAGGAGGCAGCGCCCATCGATGCCGGGTCGTACGACGTCGGCAGGCCGACCCGGCCGAACGCGGCGCGGTGCCGTTCGACGACCTCGGGGGCCAGGGAGCCGGCGCGAGCCGCGAGCTCGGCGACGTAGACGCAGCCGATCGCGACGGCCTCGCCGTGGCGGACGGTGTAGTCGCTGGTGCGCTCGATCGCGTGCGCCAGCGTGTGGCCGTAGTTGAGCACCTCGCGGCCGGGGTGGCCGTCGCGCCCGCCGGTCTCCTTGAGGTCGTCGACGACCACGTCGATCTTGACCTGGATCGCCCGCTCGACGAGCTCGCGCAGCTCGGCGGAGTCGTGGGTCAGCGCTGCCGGGTCGGTGCGCTCGACGACGTCGAGGATCGCAGGGTCGGCGACGAAGCCGCACTTCACGACCTCGCCCAGCCCGGCGACGAGCTCGTCGCGCGGCAGCGACTCGAGGAGCGCGAGGTCGCAGAGCACGCCGGCCGGCTCGTGGAAGGACCCGACGAGGTTCTTGCCGGCCCCGGTGTTGATGCCGGTCTTGCCACCGACCGCCGCGTCGACCATCGCGAGCAGCGTGGTGGGCACGTGCACGACGCGTACGCCGCGCAGCCAGGTCGCGGCGACGAAGCCGCCGAGGTCGGTGGTCGCTCCGCCGCCGATGGTCACGACGGCGTCGGACCGGGTGAAGCCGGCCTCGCCGAGCGCCTCCCAGCAGTCCGCCGCGACCGGCGCGGTCTTGGCACGCTCGCCGTCGGGCAGCCCGAGCGCGAGCACGTCGTAGTGCTCGACCAGGGCGTCGACGACCGGGTCGGCCAGCTCCCCCAGCGAGCCCGCGTAGAGCACCGCCACCCGCTCGACCGACTCTCCCAGCAGTGCGGGCAGCCGCCCGGACAGCCCGTGGCCGACGACGACGTCATAGGGGGACGCGCCGCGGACGGCGAGGACGCTGTCGGGACGGGGGGCGCTCATCGGAGCAGCTCCTGGATCTCCGCGGCCACCTCGAGGGGCAGGCGCCCGTCGGTGTCGACGACGTGGGTCGCGACCGACTCGTAGACCGGGGTCCGCTCGTCGAGCAGGGCCTTGATCCGGGCCCGCACGTTGCCGAGCAGCAGCGGCCGACCCACGCCGAGGCCGACCCGCTTCACCGCGTCGGAGAGCCCCACGCGCAGGAAGACCACAGGCACGCCGGCCAGCAGCTCGCGGGTCTCGGGACGCAGCACGGCGCCACCGCCGAGCGCCAGCACACCCTCGTGCTCGGCGATCGCCGCGGCGACGGCCGCGGCCTCGAGGTCACGGAAGTGGTCCTCGCCGGACTCCACGAAGATGTCGGCGATCTCGCGCCCGGTGCTCGCCTCGATGTCGGCGTCGGTGTCGCGCACCGGCACGCCCCAGGCCTCCCCGAGCAGTCCGGCCACAGTCGTCTTGCCGGCGCCCATCGGGCCGACCAGCACCACCCGGGGTGACATCTCGGGGATCACCTGTAGCGGAGGGTGTCGAGGTAGGACTCGGCGTTGCGGCGCGTCTCCTGCACCGAGTCGCCGCCGAACTTCTCCACGACGGCGTCGGCGAGGACCAGCGCGACCATCGCCTCGGCGACGATGCCGGCGGCCGGAACGGCGCACACGTCGGAGCGCTGGTGGTGCGCGACCGTCGCCTCGCCGGTGGCGACGTCGACGGTGCGCAGCGCCTTGGGGACGGTCGCGATCGGCTTCATCGCGGCGCGCACGCGCAGCACCTCGCCGGTCGACATGCCGCCCTCGGTGCCGCCGGAGCGACCGGACGTGCGGCGCAGGCCGTCGTCGGTGGACACGATCTCGTCGTGGGCCTCCGAGCCGGGGGTGTCGGCGAGCTCGAAGCCGTCGCCGACCTCGACGCCCTTGATCGCCTGGATGCCCATGAGGGCGCCGGCGAGCCTCGCGTCGAGGCGCCGATCCCAGTGGACGTGCGAGCCCAGGCCCGGCGGCAGGCCGTGCACGACGACCTCGACGACGCCGCCGAGCGTGTCGCCGTCCTTGTGGGCGCGGTCGATGCGCGCGACCATCGCGGCGCTCGCCTCGGGGTCGAGGCAGCGCACCTCGTCGGCGTCGAGCCGCTCGACGTCGTCCGGCGCGGGCACCAGCCCGGCGGGCGCCTTGACGCCGCCGAGCGACACGACGTGCGACACGATGCGGGCACCGACGGCCTGCTCGAGGAAGTTGGACGCCACCCGGCCCAGCGCCACGCGGGCGGCGGTCTCCCGGGCGGAGGCCCGCTCGAGGATCGGGCGCGCCTCGTCGAAGGCGTACTTCTGCATGCCGACGAGGTCGGCGTGGCCGGGCCGGGGCCGGGTCAGCGGGGCGTTGCGGGCCAGGGCCTCGAGCTCCACCGGGTCGACGGGGTCGGCCGACATGACCTTCTCCCACTTGGGCCACTCGGTGTTGCCGACCTCGATGGCCACCGGGCCGCCCTGGGTCTCACCGTGGCGGACGCCGCCGAGCACGCGGATCGCGTCCTGCTCGAACTTCATCCGCGCGCCCCGGCCGTAGCCGAGCCGTCGGCGGGCCAGTGAGTCGGCGAGGTCGTCGGAGGTGACGCGGACGTGGGCGGGCAGCCCCTCGAGGATCGCCACCAGAGAGGGACCGTGGGACTCGCCTGCTGTGAGCCATCGGAGCATGGGTGAAGTCTCTCAGGGCCCGAAGGGCCACGAGAGCGCAGTCCCCCAGACGAGACCCGCGAGCGCCCCGAGCACCATGAAGGGACCGAACGGGAACGACTTCTTGAGCATCGTCCGGTCGCGGCGCACGATCGCCAGGCCCACGGCGGGGAGGGCGAAGGAGACGAAGCCGACCCACAGCCCGAGGGCCACCTCGTTCCAGCCCGCCCAGCCGAGCACGAGGCCGACCGGCGCGGCCAGCCGGACGTCGCCGAAGCCCATCCCGGCCGAGCGGACGAACCACAGCACCCAGAAGAACGACCGCCCCACGACCATCGCGACCAGCGCGCGCACGAGCGCGTCCCGCTGGTCCGTGGCCAGACCGACGACCGTCACGAGGAGGATCGCGGCGAGCGTCGCGGGGATGACGATCACCCGCGGGAGCAGCTTGGTGTGCCAGTCGATGACCGACAGGGCGACGGCGACCGGCACCAGCGGCACCAGCCACAGCAGCGGCCAGTCGAGTCCGGTGACGGCTCCCACGAGGGCCCCGGACACCGCCGAGACGACGGCGCTGCGCAGGCCCAGCCCGGGCCGCGCGGCGATGACGGCGTACGGCGTCTTGGCCGGCTCGTCGTCAGGGGTCGCGTCGTCAGGGATCGCGTCGGCCTTCGGCGCGGGCTCCGGGACCCGGGCGACGAGGCGTGGCACCAGCAGACCGCCCACCCCGGCGAGCAGGGCCGCGAGGAGCGCGGCGAGCAGGGTCTCGTTCACGGGAGCATTCAACCCGGCCCGTGCTCAATCGGCATGGCGCGCCGCGAGGGCGTGTTCGCCGGCATCGCGCATCACCGCGAGCGGGGCCTGCCTCCCGGTGAACAGCTCGAGCTGGAGCGCCGCCTGGTGGACGAGGAGGTCCAGCCCGCCGACGAGGGTGCGGCCGGAGTCGGTGGCCGACGCCGCCAGGGGTGTGGGCCACGGGTCGTAGAGGACCTCGAAGACCACCGGGACGCCCGCGCAGCGTCCGACCAGCTCCGGCGCCTGCGCCGAGGCCGGGATCGTGGACACGACGATGTCAGCGCTCAGCCGTCCACCGGACATCGGCTCGACCGTGACCTCCGGCTCGGCCGGATGGGCACGCAACGCAGCCAGGGTCTCGGCCGCACGTGACTCCTCCCGCACCGCGACGACGATCGACCGCACGCCGAGGTCCGCGAGCGCGAGACCGACCGAGGTGGCCGTGGCGCCGCCGCCCAGGACGACCGCCGACGCCAGCGGGACGGACGTACGCTCCCGGATCGCGGCGGCCGCGCCGGGCAGGTCGGTGTTGTCGCCGACGCGGGTGCCGTCGTCCTCGAGCACGAGCGTGTTGACCGCCCCCGCCAGCCGGGCGCGGTCGGTGAGCCGGTCCACCAGGGGCAGCGCCTCCCGCTTGAGCGGCATCGTCAGCGACAGCCCGCGCCACTCCGGTCCCAGCCCGGCGACGAACTCCCCCAGCCCTCCCGCCGGCACCCGGTGCGCGTCGTAGGTCCAGTCGAGCCCGAGCTCGGCGTAGGCCGCGCGGTGCAGCACCGGGGACAGCGAGTGGGCGATCGGGTCGCCCAGCACGCCGCAGCGACGGCTCAGCAACGGTCGGAGGTCTCGCAGTAGGTCTTGTACTCCTCGCGCCCCACCAGGAAGTCGTCGTAGTCCTCGTAGAACTTGGTCTCGCCCGTCTCCAGGTTGACGGTGACGTAGTAGTACCAGGGGCCGTCGGCCGGGTTGGCCGCTGCCTCGATCGCGTCGTCACCGGGCGCCTCGATCGGCGTCGGCGGGAGCCCGGGGTTGATGCGGGTGTTGTAGGGCGTGTCCTCGGCCAGCTGCTCGGGGGTCAGCTCGGTCGAGCCGGGCGACAGTCCCAGCCCGTAGGCGATCGAGGCGTCGATGCCGAGCGTGCCGTTGGTGCCGCCCTTGTCGCCCGGACCGTCGAGGCGGTTGTAGATGACGCGTGAGATCTTCGGCATGTCGTCGCCGCGGCCCTCGGCCTCGATGAGCGAGGCGATGATCATCAGCTCACCGGGAGTCTTGCCGAGCTCGGCGGCCCGCTCCTCCAGGCCGGCCTCGTCGGCCGCCTGCCGCCAGCGGTCGACCATCATCCTGAGGATCCGCACGGGCTTCATGCCGGGCTTGATCTCGTAGGTCGCGGGGAACAGGTAGCCCTCGGCGTTGCCCTCGGCGTAGTCGGGCAGGCCGATCCTGTCGGGCTGCTGGAGCGCGCGGTTCCAGGCCTGCTCGGGGAAGTCGGTGCTCTCGGCCAGCGTCGACACGATCTCCGTGAGCCGGAGGCCCTCGGGGACGGTCACGGTCGGGAAGCCGATGAGGTTGTCGGGGTCGATGAGGACCTCGAGCGCGTCGGCGGCGCGCATCTCCTTCTGGAGCTCGTAGGCGCCCACCTGGATGCCGCTCGAGTCGGGCTCGCCCGCGGCGGCGTCGATGAACGCCTGCACGGACAGGGTGACGCCCTCGGCCTTGAGGTTGCGGCCGATCTGGGCGACGGTGTCGCCCTCGTTGACGGTGAACTCCACCGAGCCCCGGCCGGGACCGGGGTAGTCCTCCGGCCCCTGGAACTGGTCGGCGACCCAGGAGACGCCCTGGGTCAGCGCGACGTAGAACCCGCCGAGCAGCACGACGAGCGCGACGAGGACGGCGACGCAGCCCTTGAGCCCGCGCCCCTTGCGCCGCCGACCGCCGGGGACGTACTCGCGGTCGTCGAGCTCCTCGAGCTCGTCGGGGCGCAGGTCCTCGTCCGGACGGGCCTCGTGCTCACTCATCAGTCACCTCGACGATCTCTCCCGGGGCTTGCCCACTCGACCGTTCGGTGTCGAGTGCGGTCTGCAGGATCAGGACAGCGGCTGCCTGGTCCACCACGGCCCGGCGTTTCGCTCCGCGCCGCCCCTGCTCGCGCAGGATCGACTCGGCCGAGACCGTGGTCAGTCGTTCATCACACAGCCTGACGGGCACGGGTGCAACTCGGCGCGCCAGCCTGCCGGCGAGTGCGCGCGCCTTGTCCGCCGCCGGACCCTCCGTGCCGTTGAGCGAGCGCGGCAGGCCGACCACGACCTCGACCGCCTCGAGCTCGCTGACGAGCTGGGCGATCCGGCGTACGTCTCCCTTGCCGCTGCGCACGGTCTCGACGGGCGTGGCGAGGAAGCCGGAGGGGTCACTGCTCGCGACGCCGATCCGGGCGTCCCCCGGGTCGATGCCGAGCCGTACCCCGAACCGCATCCTCAGGCCTGGACCTTCGCGGCGACCTCGCGGGCGACGAGCTCGAGCGCCTCGTCGATGCGCGAGGCGTCGGTGCCGCCACCCTGCGCGACGTCGTCCTTGCCGCCGCCCTTGCCGCCCAGGAGCGGGCCGACGGAGCGTACGAGCTCGCCGGCCGACAGCCCGCGCTCGCGCGCCTCGTCGTTGGTCGCCGCGACGACCGAGACCTTGCCGCCCCCCTTCTCGTCGGACTGGGTGCCGATGATGACCACGACGCCGGGCTCGCCCTGCGGCAACCGGCCGCGCACGTCCATCGCGAGGTTGCGTACGTCGCCACCCGCCGCGCCGTCGGCACGGTGGGCCACGAGCCTGACCGGGCCGACCTGCGTCGCCCCCGCGGCCAGCTCCGCGCTCGCGCCGAGCAGCTGGGCGAGGCGGGCCTTCTCCAGCTCCTTCTCGGCGGCCTTCAGCCGCTCGGTGAGGCCCTGGACCCGGCTGACCAGGTCGTCGGGCTGGGTCTTGAGCAGCCCGGTGAGCTGGGCGACCACGTCGCGCTCGCGGGCGAGGTAGCCGAAGCCCTCGACGCCGGTGAGCGCCTCGATGCGCCGGTTGCCCGAGCCCACGCTGGTCTCGCCGGTCACCACGACCGTGCCGATCTGCGAGGAGTGGTCGACGTGCGTGCCTCCGCACAGCTCGCGCGACCAGGGGCCTCCGATCTCGACGACGCGGACCTTGGTGTTGTCGTAGGTCTCGCCGAAGAGGGCGATCGCGCCCCACTCCTTGGCCTGCTCGAGCGTCATGTAGTCCCAGGCGACCGGGAGGTCGGCGCGCAGCGCCTGCTGCGAGACCAGCTCGATGTCACGGACCTGCTCGGGGCTCAGCGCCTGCGTCCACCCGAAGTCGAGGCGCAGGTAGCCGGGCCGGTTGTAGGAGCCGGACTGCAGGGCCGTCGGGCCGAGCACCTCGCGGAGCGCGGCGTGCACGACGTGGGTGCCGGAGTGGGCCTGGCGGGCGCCGGTGCGCCACTCGGGGTCGACCCGGGCGTGCACCTCGCGGCTCGCCTCCAGCTCGCCCTCGAGCACGCGCACCTGGTGCACCACCAGACCCTTGATCGGGCGCTGGACGTCGACGACCTCGAGCATGCCGCCGTCGAACACGATCGTGCCCGCGTCGGCGACCTGGCCGCCGGACTCGGCGTAGAACGGGGTGCGGTCGAGGACCAGCTCGCCCACCTCGCCCTGGGCCAGCCGCGTGACGGGCGTGCCGCCGCTGAGCAGGGCCAGCGGCTTCGACTCGGTCTCGAGGGTCTCGTAGGCCAGCCACTCGGTGGGGCCGAACTCGTCGAAGACCCCTCGGTAGACGGCCGTGTCGCCGTGGGCGCCCTTCTTGGCGCGGGCGTCGGCCTTGGCGCGCTCGCGCTGCTCGGCCATCAGGCCGCGGAAGCCCTGCTCGTCGACCTGCAGGCCCTGCTCGGCCGCCATCTCGAGCGTCAGGTCGATCGGGAAGCCGTAGGTGTCGTGGAGCGCGAAGGCGCGCTCGCCGGAGAGCATCGAGCCGCCGGTGTGCTTCACCTCGGACGCGGCGGCGTCGAAGATCTGGGTGCCGGCCTGGAGCGTCTTGCGGAAGGCGTCCTCCTCGGCGTACGCCACCTGCGAGATCCGCGCCCAGTCGGTGACCAGGTTGTCGTAGGTCTCCCCCATCCTGTCGCGGGAGACCGGCATCAGCTCCGGCAGGACGCGGTCCTCGCAGCCCAGCAGGCGCATGGAGCGTACGGCGCGACGCAGCAGGCGGCGCAGGACGTAGCCGCGACCGTCGTTGCCGGGGGTGACGCCGTCGCCGATGAGCATCATCGAGGAGCGGACGTGGTCGGCGACCACCCGGAAGCGCACGTCGTCCTCGGCCGATCCGGGTGTGCCGGCGCCGTAACGGCGACCGGTGAGCTGCTCCGCCTTCTCGATGACGGGGTACATCACGTCGATCTCGTACATGTTGTTCTTGCCCTGGAGCAAGAACGCGACGCGGTCGAGGCCCATGCCGGTGTCGATGTTCTTCTTGGGCAGCGAGCCGGCGATGTCGAAGTCGGACTTGGAGCGCACGGCGGAGAGCTCGTCCTGCATGAAGACGAGGTTCCAGATCTCCAGCAGCCGGTCCTCGAGCTCGACCGGCATGTCCGGACCGAGGGTGGCCGCGTCGAAGTCGGGGCCCCACTCGGGGCCGCGGTCGTAGAGGATCTCCGAGCACGGGCCGCCCGGGCCGGGCACGCCCATCGACCAGTAGTTCTCCTTGGGGCCGAGCTGCACGATGCGCTCGCGCGGCAGCCCGGTGACCTTCATCCAGAGCCCGATGGCCTCCTCGTCGCCCGCGAGGACCGACGGGTAGAGGCGCGACTCGTCCATCCCGAAGCCGCCGTCGGCCTGCGACTTCGTGATGAGGTCCCAGGCCAGCTCGATGGCGCCTTCCTTGAAGTAGTCGCCGAAGGAGAAGTTGCCGCACATCTCGAAGAACGTGCCGTGCCGGGTGGTCTTGCCGACGTCCTCGATGTCGGGCGTGCGCACGCACTTCTGGATGCTGGTGGCCCGGTCGTAGGGCGGGGTCTCCTGGCCGAGGAAGTAGGGCTTGAACGGCACCATCCCGGCGGGGACGAACAGCAGGTTGGGGTCGTCGGCGAGGAGCGAGGCGGAGGGCACCACGGCGTGTCCGGCGGCCTCGAAGTGCGCGAGGAAGCGGCGGCGGATCTCGGCGGTGTCCATCAGGGCTGGTCCTTCTTCTCGGTGGTGCTCGTGGTCAGTTCGGGGGGCCCGGTCTCGTTGCCAGTGGGCCTCAGCCCGAGCTGCTCGCGCAACTCGGTTTCGCGCTCGACCCGGCCCCGGTGGACCTCCTCGGCGAACAGGCGGGCGCCGACCTGCCACCCGCGGACGCGGTCGCGCATCCCGTCGGCGGTGAGCGCCTCGGCGGCACGGCGGGCGCGGGCGGCGGCGTACACCCCGACCCCCGCCCCGGCGACGAACCAGAGTGGGCGACCCATCAGGCGACGTCCTCCCCGATGGGTCCGCCGAGGTCGGCACGCTGCCTCGCGCGGAACTCGCGCAGCGCCTGCTTGGTCTCCGCCCGGCGCTCGCGACCCGCGCGCCGGGTCTCCTGGCGCACCTGGAAGCGGATCCGGTTGCGGTTCTCCGCGGACAGGGCCCGGCGCAGGCCGTGGGTCCACGAGGCGGCCTTGACGACGGTCTCGCGGGCGACGATGTCGGTGAACAGCCGCCCGTCGATGGGCACGGCGACAGCGGCTCGACCGACGGGGCGCTGCTCGCCGGCGACCGGCGCCGCGGCGTCCGTCCCGACACCGGTGATGACGAAGGTGTCCACGCCCGCGTGGTCGACCGCGGGCGGCGGCGCCGAGACGACCGGCGACTCGAGGAGGGCGACCCGCTCGGCGAGCGCGGCAGCAGTCGCCTCGGCGCGCGCGGCGCGGGCGCGGGCGCGTACGGCCACGAGCAGCGCCACCAGCGCCACCAGACCGGCTGCCGCCAGCCACACCTGCTCCGAAGTCACGGCGCCGAGCCTACAAGCCTCACGGGATGGCGAGATCACCCGTCGGGCGCACTCGCCACCAGCGGAAGCCGTAGCCGTCGAGGACGACCCGGGCGGCGGACTCCCCGGTGACCACCTCGTCAGCCATCAGGTCGACCGCCTCGAGTCCGTCCCCGCCGGGGTCGACCGGTACCTCGACGGTGGCGGGTTCGGCTCCGAGGTTGTGGACGGTGACGACGGCCGTCCCGTCCAGGTCGCAGCGCTGCACCAGCACCTGCGGCTGGTCCTGCTCCACCACGCTCCACGTCCCCCAGCCGAGCTCGGGGCAGGTGCGCCGGATGCTGATGAGCTTGCGCATGAAGCTCCACAGGGAGTCCGGGTCGTGCCTCTGGGCCACGACGTTGACGTGCTCGGGGCTGCAGGCGCCCGGCACCACGCGCTGGACCAGACGGCCCGGCGGCGCGGACGAGAAGCCCCCGTTGCGCCCCGCGGTCCACTGCATGGGCGTGCGCACCGCCATCCGGCCGTCGGCCTCGAGGTCCTCCCCCATGCCGATCTCCTCGCCGTAGTAGAGCGTGGGCGTGCCGGGCAGGGAGAACATCAGGCTGTAGGCCATCCGGATCCGACGCGGGTCGCCGCCGAGCATGGTGGGCAGGCGCCGCTTGAGGCCGCGGTCGTAGAGCTGCATCTCCGGCTCGGGACCGAAGGCGGCGAAGACCTCCTGGCGCTGCGCGTCGGTCAGCTTGTCGAGGGTCAGCTCGTCGTGGTTGCGCAGGAACGTCGCCCACTGACAGGTGTCGTCGATGGCAGGGCGCTGCGAGATGGCCTTGACGAGCGGGCGGGCGTCCTCGCGTGCGAGGGCGAGGTAGGAGGCCTGCATGCCGATGAAGTCGAACTGCATCTGCAGCTCGTCGGCCGACTCGCCGCCGAAGAAGGCCCGCTGCTGCGCGTGCGGGAGGTTGACCTCTTGACCTCTCCGAGCATCATCGCCGAGCCCGAGCGCCGGTTGAGGAAGGCGCGGATCGTCCGCATCAGCTCGTGGGGGTCGACCGCGAGCGCCGGGTCCCCGGAGTTCTTCGAGCTCTGCTCGAGGAACGGGATCCCGTCGACGCGGAACCCGTCGAAGCCGAGCTCGAGCCAGAAGCCGACCGTGCGCAGGACCTCGTCGACGACCTCGGGGTTGGCGAGGTTGAGGTCGGGCTGGTGCTTGTAGAAGTTGTGGAGGTACCACTCGCCGGTGCGCTCGTCGAGCTCCCAGATGGAGTCCTCCCGGTCGGGGAAGACGACCAGCTTCGAGGTGTCCGGCGGCTCGGTGTCGCGCCAGACGTAGTGGTCGCGGTAGCGGTTGGACGTGCTCCGTCGCGACGCCCGGAACCACGGGTGCTGGTCGGAGGTGTGGTTGACCACGAGGTCGGCGATGACCTTGATGCCGCGGTCGTGGGCGGTGCGGACCACCTCCACCAGCTGGCCGAGGGTGCCCAGTCGCGGGTCGACGCCGTAGAAGTCGGTCAGGTCGTAGCCGTCGTCGCGGTCGGGGCTGGGGTAGAACGGCATCAGCCACAGGCAGGTGATCCCGAGCTCGGCCAGGTAGTCGATGCGCTCGGCGAGCCCGCCGAGGTCGCCGATCCCGTCGCCGTCGGAGTCGTGGAAGGTCTCGATGTCGAGGCAGTAGATGACCGCGCTCTTCCACCACAGGTCGCTCGTGTCGGTGACTCGCACGCTCCTACACAAGCAGACCGCGGGCCCCGGCGTCAGCCCCGGAGGGTGGGGAGCACGTGCTCACCGAACGCGTCGATGAAGCCGTCCTGCTCCTGGCCGACGAAGTGCAGGTAGACGTCGTCGAACCCGACCGCCGCGAGCTCGGCGATCCGGTCACGGTGCCAGGCGAGGTCCTCGGACACCTCGACCGCGCGGCGTACGCCGTCGATGCCGACGTGCTCGGCCATCACGTCGAACGCCTCGGCCGTCTCGGTGTCCCAGTTGACGGGCTCGGTGAAGACGTTGGTGCGCCACTGGTCGAGGGCGATCGCCTCCGCCTCCTCGAGCGTCGGCGCCCAGGACAGGTGCATCTGGAGGGCGAGCGGCCCCTGCCCGCCAGCGTCGCGGTAGGCGGACACGATGTCACGCAGCACCTCGACCGGCTGGTTGATGGTGACCAGGCCGTCGGCCCAGGCAGCCACGCGCCCGGCGGACGCCACGGACACCGCTGGACCGATGAGGCGCGGGGGCACGTCGGGACGTTCCCACACCCTCGCCCGGTCGACCGTGACCCGACCGTGGTGGGTCACCTCCTCACCTGCCAGGAGCCGTCGGATCACGTCCACGCACTCCTCCAGGCGCCGCGTGCGCTCCTCCTTCGGGGGCCAGCGGACGCCGGTGACGTGCTCGTTGCTGGCCTCACCGCTGCCGAGCGCGGTCCAGAAGCGCCCGGGGAACATCTCCGCCAGCGTCGCGATCTTCTGCGCGACGACCGCCGGGTGGTAGCGCACGCCCGGTGCGCAGACGCAGCCGAGCTCGAGGTCGGTGGTGGCGAGGGCCGCGCCGAGCCAGCTCCAGGCGTAGCCCGAGTGGCCCTGGCGCTCGCTCCACGGCGAGAGGTGGTCGGAGCACATGGCCATGTCGAACCCCGCCCGCTCGGCGTGCTGGAGGTCGGCCAGCAGGCGGGAAGGGGCGATCTGCTCGTGCGAGGCGTGGAACCCGATGCGCATGCCCCCACCGTAGACGGCTCGGCGAGCCCGGAGGACCCGCCAGGTCAGCGCAGGACGTAGAGGTCCTTGTAGTTGGGCGCACCCCACGAGGCCTCGCCCGTCGGGTTGCCGACCCTGTCGCCGAAGGCGAACAGACGGTTGGCGTAGGCGGTGGGGATGATCGGGAAGTAGTCGGTGAGGATCCGCTCGTCGAGCTCGCCCCACGCGGCGGCCTGCCGGTCGACCGGCAGTCCTGCGATGTCGTCGATCGCCTCGTCGACCGACGGCTCGGAGAAGCGGGCGGTGTCGAAGGGGGCGCCGCTCCTCAGCAGGGGCGGGAGCAGCGCCGAGCCCGACGGCCACATGGGGCACCAGGTCACGCCGCGCAGGTTGAGCGTCTTGTTGACCTCGTTGTCGGGGTCGAGCCAGACGCTGTAGATCGACTGCTGCACGGGGACGGCCGTGACGTCGAAGCCACCCTCCTCCAGGCCGGTCGTCAGCTGGTTCTGGGCGGCGACGGCGAGCGGGTCCAGCTCGTTGTAGGCCATCGTGATCGGGTAGGGCTCGTCGCCGTGGCCGGCCTCGGCGAGCAGCTGCCGCGACCTCGCCGGGTCGTACGTGATCTGCTCGCCGTCGACCTGCACGTCCCTCCGGCCTGCCATCCCGGGCGGCATGATCGAGCCGGCCGGGACGCGGGTCACGCCCGGCACCTCCCCGGCCGCGATCCAGACGTCCTCGTAGGGGTAGGCGTAGGCCAGGGCCTTGCGGACGCGGATGTCGGTGATCCTGGTGTAGTCGGGGGTGATGGTGGACACGCACTGCGTGGCCTGCTGGACGAGGCGGTCCCCGAGCCGCGCGGTCGCGTCGAGGTAGCGGTCGGAGCCAACGGACGTCGACACGGCGGCGCGGCCGGCGGAGCTGCCCGACAGCATGATCTCGTCGACCTTCGCCTGGTCCTGGCTGAACCGGAAGACGAACCTGTCGACGTACTGGTGGCGGGCGGGGTCGGACGCGGGCTCCCAGGCGTCGTTCCTGACCAGCACCAGCTCCTCCGCCGGCTCCCAGCTCTCGACCTCGTACGGCCCGGTGGCCAGTGGCCGCTGGCCGTACTGCGAGGGGTCGGACGCCTCTCCCAGCGGAGCCGGCCCCATCGCCATCACGGCTCCCCAGTGGTCCATGTCGGGGAACGGTCGGTCCATCGCGATGGTCACGTCCTGGCCGTCGACCGAGATCCCGGGCCAGTCGTCGCAGCCGGGGTCGTCCCCGGTGTAGGGGCCTGCATAGTCGTCTGCACCGGCGAAGTAGTGCGTGGAGTACTCCGTGCCGGGCCCGGAGGGGAACGTGCCCGAGTCGAGCGAGCGGCAGATGCCGAAGGCGACCTCCTCGGCGGTGACGGGCTCGCCGTCCTCCCACGTGGCGTCGTCACGGATGGTGAAGGTCCACTCGGTGAAGTCGTCGTTGGGGCGGCCCAGGTCGGTCGCGAGGTCGGGCACCAGGACCGCTCGCCCGTCCGCGCCGCGGGCGTACTGGGTCAGCGAACGGCTGACGAGCGCCTGCTGGATGGCGTTGCCCGTGGCCGACCACCCCCCGGTGGGGTCGAGCGTGTCGGGACCCGGAGCGCCGGGGAGGAAGACGGTGATCGTGCCACCGGAGGTGGCGCCCGCGACCTCGGGCGCGGGGCCGCGACGGGTCGGGTCCTCCGACACGCCGGCCGGCTGCGCATGGGCCCCGGCCCTGGGTGCGTCCCACCCCTGCCCCGTTCCGCCGCCCGCGCACGCGGCGAGCAGCGCGAGGCCCGCGCCGGCCGTGACGACCAGCGACCTGCTCCCCCTCATGTCCTCAGCTCTCCCCCATCTGTCTAGTGGCCCCGCACGATCCGGCGCACCCGCTCCCAGCGGTCCTTGACCCCTGCCTCCGCGCCGAGCGACGTCGGACGGTAGTAGCTGGCGTCCTCGAGGACGTCGGGCAGGTACTGCTGCTCGGCGACACCGAACGGCTCGTCGTGGGGGTAGGCGTAGCCCTTGCCGTGGCCGAGGTCCCGGGCCCCGCCGTAGTGGGCGTCGCGCAGGTGGGCGGGCACCTGCCCGATCCTGCCGGCCTTGACGTCGGAGATCGCCGCGTCGATGGCGGTGATCACGGCGTTGGACTTGG
The DNA here is from genome assembly GCF_014779655.1 of Nocardioides ganghwensis. Taxonomy (GTDB): domain Bacteria; phylum Actinomycetota; class Actinomycetes; order Propionibacteriales; family Nocardioidaceae; genus Nocardioides; species Nocardioides ganghwensis. The sequence continues at coordinate 5,686 of NZ_JACXYX010000010.1, read as the reverse complement.
GCGCCACGGCGAGGTGGATGGTGGCCTGGGCGAGGTTGATCCGCGCCTCCGGCATGCCGATCAGCTGGACGGCCTGTGCGGCCGCGACCGCCGCCTGGAGGGCGGTCGGGTCGGCCAGGCCGATGTCCTCGCTGGCGTGCACCACGAGCCGGCGGGCCATGAAGCGGGGGTCCTCCCCCGCCTCGATCATCCGCGCCAGGTAGTGCAGGGCAGCGTCGGGGTCCGAGCCGCGGATCGACTTGATGAACGCCGAGATCACGTCGTAGTGCTGGTCGCCCTGGCGGTCGTAGCGCACCGCGGCCTGGTCGACCGCGGTCTCCGCGGTGGCGAGGTCGATGGCGTCGAGACCGTTGCTCGCCGCGGCGCCCGCGGCCGCCTCGAGGTAGGTCAGCGCGCGGCGCGCGTCGCCGCCAGCGAGGCGTACGAGGTGGTCGCGGGCGTCGTCGTCGAGCCCCGTCGCCCCGGCCAGGCCGCGCTCGTCGGCGAGCGCCTGGTCGATGACCTCGGCCACGTCGTCGTCGGTCAGCGACTGCAGGCGCAGCAGCAGGCTGCGCGACAGCAGCGGACTGATGACCGAGAAGAACGGGTTCTCGGTCGTGGCGGCGATGAGCGTGACCCAGCGGTTCTCCACGCCCGGCAGGAGGGCGTCCTGCTGGGCCTTGGTGAAGCGGTGCACCTCGTCGACGAACAGGACGGTCTCCTGCCCGCCCCGGGCGAGCTCGGCGCGCGCGCCGTCGATGGCGGCGCGGACCTCCTTGACCCCGGCGGCGACCGCGGAGACCTCGACGAAGCGACGACGGGTCTGCTGGCTGACGATCGCCGCGATCGTGGTCTTGCCGGTGCCGGGCGGGCCCCACAGCAGGAGCGACATCGACTGGTCGCCCTCGATCAGGCGCCGCAGGGGCGACCCCGCCGCACGCAGCTGCTGCTGGCCGACGAGCTCGTCGATCGTGCGGGGCCGCATCCGGACGGCCAGCGGGGCCGACGCGTGGGTGTTGGCGCCCAGCGACCCCGCGCTGGGCACGTCGGACCCGGGCGCGGGTCGCCCCGCGCCCGGGATCTCGAACAGGCCGTCCACGACGGTGAGTATCCCCCGACGTCGTCGGGCGGCTGACTCAGACCCCCGTGGTCTGCTTGGACCTCAGGTCGTACCAGGTCTTCTCGTAGCCCGGGATGGTGAGCTGGGTGTTGCTCGGCACGGCGCCGGGGACCGGGCTGCCCTGGTCGTCGACGCCGAGGAGCTCCGTCGTCACCGGGGTGGCCGGGTGGGCGCCCAGCTCGCCGGCGAAGTGGCAGGCGACCTTGTGGCGCTTGCCGATCTGGAGCAGCGGGGGCTCGACCTTCGCGCAGATCTCCTGCGCGAACTGGCAGCGCGTGCGGAACCGGCACCCCGAGGGCGGGTTGATCGGGCTGGGCACGTCACCCTCGAGCCGGATGCGCTCACGCCGACCGCCGACCGCGGCCTGCTTGACGTCGGGCACGGCCGACAGGAGCGCCTGCGTGTAGGGGTGGTGCGGCTTGCCGTAGATGGTCTCGCGGTCGCCGATCTCCACGATCTTGCCGAGGTACATCACGGCGATCTCGGGGCAGAAGTGACGCACGATGGCCAGGTCGTGGGCGATGAAGAGGAACGCCACGTCGAACTCGGACTGGATGTCCTGGAGCAGGTTGATCACCTGCGCCTGGATCGACACGTCGAGCGCCGAGACCGGCTCGTCGGCGACGAGCACCTTGGGGTTGAGCGTCAGCGCGCGGGCGATGCCGATGCGCTGGCGCTGGCCGCCGGAGAACTCGTTGGGGTAGCGGTTGTAGTGCTCCGGGTTGAGGCCGACGATCTCGAGCAGCTCCTGGACGCGCGGGATCACCTTGTTCTTCGGGACCACGTTGTGGACCTCGAGCGGCGCACCGACGATCGTGCCGACCGTGTGCCGCGGGTTGAGCGAGGTGTAGGGGTCCTGGAAGATCATCTGCACGTCGCGGCGCAGCGGCTTCATCTCCCTGTTGGAGAGCTTGGCCAGGTCGTGGCCGTCGAACATCATCGAGCCGCCGGTCGGCTTGTAGAGCCGGGTGATGAGGCGGCCGGTGGTCGACTTGCCGCAGCCGGACTCGCCGACCAGGCCGATCGACCCACCCTGCGGCACCTCGAACGAGATGCCGTCGACGGCCTGCACGTGCCCGATGGTGCGTCGCACGAGACCCGACGACTTCACCGGGAAGTACATCTTGAGGTTGTCGACCGTGAGGACCGCGGGGGCGTCGGGGTCGAGCTCGGATGCGGTGTGGCCGTGCTCGACGAGAGTCCGGAAGTCGAGGTCGCCGACGTTGACCTCGTGCGAGCCGTAGGCGTCGCTCGTGCCGTCGCCGAGCTGGCGCTCGCCGCTCTCGGCGGCGTTGGCCCCGACGGCGGTCGGCTCGATCTCGGCTCGGGCGTTGGGGTCCTGGGTCATCGGGTCTCCTCGAGGAGCTCGGGGGCGATCTCGGGCAGCACCTCGGACTGGTAGACCCCGACCGGGTCCGCGAGGTGGCAGCGCTTGAGATGGGCCGTGCCCGTGCTGGCCGGCAGCAGCTCGGGAAGCTGGGTGCTGCACAGGTCACCGGCGACCTTGCCCGTGTGCACGCACCGCGGGTGGAAGGAACATCCCGGCGGCGGGCGCAGCAGGCTGGGCGGGTTGCCGGGGATGGGGATCAGTCGTGCGTCGGTCGACGACGACACGTCGGGCACGCTGGACAGCAGCCCCCACGTGTAGGGCATCTCCGGCGTGGTGAGGATCTGCTTGGTGGTGCCGAACTCGACGCAGCGCCCGGCGTACATCACGAGCACGTCGTCGGCCATCTCGGCGATGACGCCGAGGTCGTGGGTGATGATGATGACGGCGGAGTTGAACTCGCGCTGCAGGTCCTGGAGCAGGTCGAGGATCTGCGCCTGCACCGTCACGTCGAGGGCCGTGGTCGGCTCGTCGGCGATCAGCAGCGACGGGTCGTTGATCAGGCCCATGGCGATCATCGCGCGCTGGCGCATGCCGCCGGAGAACTGGTGCGGGAAGTCGTCCACGCGCCGGTCGGGCTGCGGGATGCCGACGCGGTCCAGCATCTCGATCGCCTTGCGGCGGGCGTCGCGCTTGGACGCGCTCGAGTGGTGGACGAGGTAGGCCTCCTCCAGCTGGGCGCCGATCTTGTAGAACGGGTGCAGCGCGGCGAGGGCGTCCTGGAAGATCATCGCCATCGCGTTGCCGCGCAGGCCGCGCATGCGCGACTCGCTCAGCCCGACGACCTCGGTGCCACCCACGCGGATGGAGCCGGAGATCTGCGCCGACTTGGCGTCGTGCAGGCCCATCACGGCCATGCTCGACACGGACTTGCCGGAGCCGGACTCGCCGACGATGCCGAGCGTCTTGCCCTTCTCGACCGAGTAGGACAGGCCCTGCACCGCGGTGACGGGGCCGTCCTCGGTCGGGAAGGTGACCTTCAGGTCCTCGACCCGGAGGAAGGGACCGTCGGCCTCGGCTGCCGCCGCGGCGGCGCTCGACTGGGTCACGGGAACGCTGGTCACGAAAGCCTCACCCTCGGGTCGAGGACGCTGTAGACAACGTCGACGAGCAGGTTGGAGATGATCAGGACGACAGCGCTGAACAGGGCGGTCGCCTGGACGACGGGAAGGTCACGGCCCTGGACGGCCTCGAGGGCCCACCAGCCGATGCCCTGGATCTCGAAGATCCGCTCGGTGAAGATCGTGCCGGCGAGCAGGGTGCCGAAGTCGATGCCGAAGATCGTCACCACCGGCACGAGGGCAGCACGCAGGCCGTGCTTGTAGACGATGGTCCGCGTCGGCAGGCCCTTGGCCTTGGCGGTGCGGATGTAGTCCTCGCTCAGCGCCTCGACCATCGCACCACGCGTGAAGCGGGTGTACTGGGTGCAGCCGAAGATGCCGAGCGCCACCCAGGCGAGGAACAACCCGCTGAACCACTTGAACGGACCGTTGTCGGCTATCGGGAAGTAGCCGGTGTCGCTGAACAGCGGCACCTCGAAGGTGATCGTCAGGTAGAGCCAGGTCAGCAGGGCGAAGAGGTAGTAGGGGATCGAGCTGATGAACAGGAAGCTCGAGACCAGCGCCTTGTCCGTCACGGTGCCACGGCGTCTCGCAGCGGCGACGCCGATGGGGACGCCGAAGAGGAGGTAGAGGAAGGCGCCGCCGACGGCCACGGAGAAGGTCGCGGGCATGCGCGAGACCAGCTCCTCCTTGACCGGCTGCTTGGTGCGGTAGCTCACGCCCAGGCAGGGCGCGGCGCACTCGTACTCGCTGGAGGCGATCGTGATGGTCCGGCCACCGAAGACGCCCGAGACGAACTTGCCGTACTCCACGTAGACGGGGTTGTCGTAGCCGAGCGTGCGCTCGTAGACCTCGAGCCGCGCGGGGGTGCACCTGTTGCTGGTCTCACGGTCACAGATCGGCTGAGCGGGGCTCGACGGTCCGTACCAGAACAGCAGGAAGATCGCCATCGAGACCAGGGCCACGACGAGGACTCCCGAGATCAGGCGCTTCACGACATAGGCAAACATCGCTGGTCACTCTCCGGGGATGGTGGATGAGTCGGACCCCCGAGGCAGGAAGCCTACTGGGTCCGGGCTGCCGAGTGGGGACTCCCGTTGTTCGGGAGTCCCCACCCGTCAGTGCTGTGCTACTGGGTACTACGTGGTGCCCCGGGCCCGAGCCCGGTGGGCGACCAGGATCACTGCATCACGTACAGGTCCTTGTAGTTCGGCGCACCGATCGAGCCATCGCCCGTCGGGTTGCCGATCTTGGTGCCGAAGGCGAACAGGTCGTTGCGGAACGCGGTCGGGATGATCGGGAAGTACTCCGTCATGATCTTCTCGTCCAGCGCGCCCCACGCGTCGGCCTGCTCCTCGAGCGGGAGCTCGTTGATGGCGTCCATCTCCTCGTTGATCGACGGCTCGTCGAAGAACGCGGTGTTGTAGACGGCCCCACCCTTGAGCAGCGGCGGGAGCATGGTCGAGCCGGCCGGCCAGTCCGAGCACCAGTTGACGCCACGGAGGTTCAGCTTCTTGTTGACCTTGTTGTCGGGGTCGAGCCAGATGTTGTACGGCGACTCCTGGACCGGGATCGCGGTGACCTTGAAGCCGGATGCCTCGAAGCCCTTGGTGATCTGGTCCTGGGTGGCCTTGGCCAGCGGGTCGACCTCGTAGTAGACCATGGTGATCTCGTAGGGCTCGTCGCCGTAGCCGGCCTCGGCCAGCAGCTCCTTGGCCTTCTCCGGGTCGTAGGTGATCTGCTCACCGTCGACCTGGAAGTCCTTCTTGCCCGCCATGCCGGGAGGCATGATCGAGTTCGCGGGGACCCGGGTCACGCCCGGCACCTCGCCGCCGGCGATCCACACGTCCTCGTAGGGGTAGGCGTAGGCCAGGGCCTTGCGGACCTCGATCTCGGTGATCTTGGTGTAGTCAGGCGTCAGGGTCGAGACGCACTGCGACGTCTGCTGCACCAGGCGGTCGCCCAGCTGCGAGTTGGCGTCGTTGTACTTGTCCGAGCCGAGGCTGGTGGACACCGCGGTCTGGCTGTCGGCGTTGTCCGACAGCATGATCTCGTCGACCTTGGCCTGGTCCTGGTTGAACTTGAAGACGAACTCGTCGGCGTACTGGTGACGACCCGGGTCGGACTCAGCAGCCCACT